>NZ_JADIKI010000023.1:0-1137633 GCF_044904605.1 Dyella humi | reverse complement strand
TCCCCGTTCCCCGTTCCCCGTTCCCCGTTCCCCGTTCCTGGCCCATCAAGCCTTTTACCTCCCTGCCGATATTTGTCCCAAGAGGGACAACCTTCGGCCGGGGAGCTATGAGCGGATTCTGGAAACGACTGTTCGCGCGCGAAGAGACGCTGCAAGAGCGCCCGCGTTTCAGCGTGGTCTTGCCGTGGCCCGAGGACTCCGCGCCGCAGGCGCCGGTACCTGTGCTGAGCAGCGCGGACATCCAGGACTGGTTCTATCGCCTGGTGCTCGGCATGCCCGGTTCCGAAGCGGTGGAATGGCGGCCGCAGGAGCAAGTGATGCTGCGGCGTCTGGACGAATTGTGCGGCGGCGATCGTTTTGACATCTCCACCTTGCCGCGCCTGCCGGAAGTGCTGCCGCAACTGCTGCGCTTGCTCAAGAGCGACAACTCCGACGGCACCAAGGTCTCCAAGCTGATCGGGCGTGATCCGGTGCTGGTCGGCGAGGTGATGCGGGTCAGCCGCAGTGCGCACTATCGCACCGCGCGGCCGATAAGCAGCCTGCAGCACGCGGTGGTACTGCTGGGTCATGACGGTTTACGCCAGATGGTCACGCAACACGTGATGAAACCGATCTTGCAGGCCAGCGCCGGCATGCTCGGCCACGCCGCCGGCCAACGCCTGTGGGATCACGCGGAACGCTGTGCGCATGCCAGCATGTATCTGGCCCGTGGGCAGGGCGATCCGTTCGAGGCGTATCTGGCTGGCGTGGTGTGCAACGCTGGCGTGGGCGCGATGATCCGCGTGCTCGACCAGGAAGCGCCACCCACACTGGGTGTCTTCAGCCGCTCCTTCCTCATCGGCTACACCCACCTGGCGAACCATCTCACCCTGCGTGCGGCCAAGCATTGGGAATTGCCGCCGAACGTGATCCAGGCGCTGCGCGAACGGTTGGAAGTGCGCGCAAAAGCGCCGGTTACCGAATTGGGGAATGCGCTGCTGGCGGCCGATCATCTGGCGATGATCCAGATGCTGGCCGACAACCACGTGATCGATCGCGCAACGCCGCCTGCGTCGGAAAGGGCAGATCGCTTGCCGGGTGTGCTGGTGGATCGTGCGCAGCAGGAGTTGCGGCGGGCGTTTCGGCCGCAATGATGTTCATGCCAATGCGGTTGAACTGCAACTTGCCGTGATCTGTTCCCTCCCCTGCTTGCAGGGGAGGGTTAGGGTGGGGTGAGTACTTGCCGTGAACTTTCCCGCAAGGGTTCACCCCCTCCCGACCTCCCCCTGCAAGCAGGGGGAGGAGAAAAGAGTGCGTTTTCCTGGCGATGCTGGCGTTTCACCCCAACCTGCAGCGCAGCGCGTCAACCGCGATTCGCCCCCAACCGCTCCTCAAACTTCTCTGCCGCCATTGGCGCGCCGAACAAAAAGCCCTGCATATGCGAGCAACCCGCTTCGCGCAGGAACGCGCTTTGCATTTCCGTCTCCACGCCTTCGGCGATCACATCCTTGTTGAGGCTGCGGGCCATCGCGATGATGGCGCTGGTGATGGCCGCGGTTTCTGCGTCGTGCGTGATGTCGCGCACGAAGGCGCGGTCGATCTTCAGCGCATCGACCGGGAAATGCTTGAGGTAGGAAAGGCTGTTGTAGCCGGTGCCGAAATCGTCGAGTGACAGGCGTACGCCGCGCTGGCGAATGCGTCGCAGCAGGCGGATGGTGCCGTCGCCACCGCTCATCATGGTGCGCTCGGTCAGTTCCAATTCCAGCAGCCCGGGATCGAGGCCGGTTTCGTTGAGAATGGTGTCGAGGCGCTCGCAGAAACCGGCATATTGGAACTGCAGCGGCGACACGTTCACCGAGATCGATATCGGATGCCCTTCGCGCTGCCAGGTGCGCGCTTGTCGGCAAGCTTCGCGCAAGGCCCAAGTGCCGATGGAAACGATCAGGCCGGTATCTTCCGCCACCGGAATGAACTGGTCCGGCGTGAACACTTCCTTGCCGTCCACGTACAGGCGCAGCAGCGCCTCCGCACCGACGATATGACGGTGCTGCGCATCCACCATGGGTTGGTATTGCAGCGCCAGTTCGTTATGCGCGAGCGCGTGGCGCAGCACATTTTCGATGCGCTGGCTGGCGGCGGAGCGCTGGCTCATTTCCGGCGCGTAGAAGCAGTAGCCCTGGCGACCTTGCGTTTTCACTTCGTACATGGCGGCGTCGGCCGTTCGCACCAGTGCGTCAGGTTCGGTGGCGTCGCGCGGGAACAGGCTGATGCCGATGCTGGCGCGGATGTCCAGCGGCGGTAGGTGCGACACCTGCGTCTGCGCGCAGGCGTCGAGCAGCTTGCGTGCGAAGCCGGCGGCTTCGTCCGCATCGTCCACGCGCGGCAGCAGCACCACGAATTCGTCACCGTTGTAGCGGAACGCCATGTCCTCGCTGTCGCGCAATACGCTGCGAATCTGCTGCGCCACCGCCTGCAGTACTTGATCGCCTACGCCGTGGCCGAGCGTGTCGTTGACGCGACGGAAATGATCCAGGTCCAGATACAGCAATGCGCATTGGCGATGTCGCTGTGTGGCCATCGCCGTGGCCTGTTCGATGCGCGCGTACAGCAGGCTGCGATTGGGCAGGCCGGTGAGTGTGTCGTGCTGGGCCAGTTGGATCATCTTCAGCGCCAGCGTGCGGTTTTCGCTGATGTCGTGACACACCAGCACGCCGCCGGTCACGCCGCCGGTGTGGTCGTGGATAAGCGCGGCAGAGGTTTCGATCGGCGTTTCAAAGCCGTTGCGATGAAGCAGGATCGCGCGTCCGCTGAAATCCACGATGGCATTGCGCTTTATCGCCTGGCGCAGGGGATTGTCTAGCGGCTGCCGGTTGTTGATGTCGCGCAGACGGAAGATGTCGTCCAGCGGGCTGCCTTTCGCGTCGGTGTTGGACCATCCAGTCATCGCCTCAGCGATCGGATTGAGCGAGATGATGTTGAGCCCGACATCGGCAGTGATCACTGCGTCGCCGATCGAGTTGAGCGTGACCTCGGCCAGCTGGCGTTCGCGGAACAGGGCTTCTTCGAATTGCTTGCGCTTGGTGATGTCCTGCACCTGGCTCACCAGGTAATTGAGCTGCCCGGCATCGCTGCGCACCTGTGAAACGCTTAGCTGCACGTGCACGGTATGGCCGTCGCGGTGGATGTAGCGCTTCTCAGTCTGGAACGCTTCGCGGCGGCCATTCAGGACCTGCGCGGACAGCGCTTCGCTCAGCGGAAGATCGTCCGGATGAGTTACGTCGCGCCAGGACATCGTGCGCAACTGCGCTTCGGGATAGCCCAGCATGTTGCAGAACGCGGCGTTCACACGCTGGTAGCGACCGTCCGGCAGGACCATCGCCATGCCTACCGACGCGTGCTGGAACGCCTGCGAGAAACGCTGCTCGCTTTCGCGCAGTTGTTCCTCCAGCGCATGGCGCTCGGTGATATCGGTGAACACGGTAAGCACACCGCGCAGCCGACCCTGCTCGTCGCGATCCGGCGTGAAGCTGCCGTGCACGTAGTGCAGCTGCGGACGGTTGAACAGCTGGCCTTCGTAGCTGGAAGCATGCCCGCCCAGCGCCTGCAGCAGGGCGGCGCGCACGCGCAGATAGCTTTCCGGATCGAGCACTTCGCTCACCAGCCGGCCCATGATGTGGGCCGGGTCCATATCGAACCAGCGACGGTGCGCCTCGTTGGCGAACATGAAGCGCTCGTGCATATCGATATAGGTAATGAGCGCCGGCACGCTTTGCACCACGTGCACAAGCAGGTCCTTCCCGGATTCCTGGGACGACGGATCGCCTTCGACGGGGTGCGTCAGCTTAGGCATGCGATTCCGGTTCGAGCGCGTGTCTGCACATCATGCGCCGGACGGGGTTTGGTTGCACCTGTGGGCGCGGCTCCCACTCCCCGGGAGGCACGCATGGCACCGTTCGGTCAGTGCAATGCAACTGCCGGCGCGCCAAGCGACCCATCCTCGTCCAACTGGATTTTCCCCAACGCATGCACATCGCTGGTCGCATTGAAGCGATCGGCCAGCGTGGTCACCAGCGGCCCGAGCGCGGCCGATTGCAGGGGGTAGCCATGCGCCAGCACGCGGGCGCGACCCGCCGCGCCGCGCTGCGCTACCGTGACCGCCACCACGCCGAGGCCGGCCGCCTCGTGTGCGAACAGCGTCGGCGCGTCGTAGGCGGGATCGGCCTGCGCCACGATCTCGGCCAGCCAGCCGGATCCATATTCGGTAGCGATGGCCGACCCGCCATCAAAATGCAGGGGCAAGCCATGTGCCTGCAACAACGCCGCATATTGGCGCAACTCGAACACGGCGCCGGCAAAAGCATGGCCGCGCTCGGCCGTCGCGCCGTCCTGCGCGGCCAACCATTGCGCCGGCGATTGCATCCAGGCTTTGCCGTCGGCGTAGCGCAGCGCCAGGCCGCGCGCGCTTAGCGTGGTTTCGGGGCGATACGGAGTGAGCATCGCCGCTTCCAGCAGTTGCCACAGCGGTGCCAGATTGACGTGCTCGTACTGCACGCAGGTGAGCGCGAGCAGATCGTTGCGGCTGAGGTAGCGCGCGTGTTCCAGCCGCACGCCAAGCGCGCGCATCAGCCAATCGGCGGTACGGGCACCGGCCTCGCCGCGGCCGACCAGTTCCACTTCCAGGCGCTCGGACAGCGCTTCGGCCATCTCTTCGGGAGCGAGCAAGCTCAGCGGCAGCAGGCGCATCGGGCCGTCGGCGTAGGCAGGGTCCGGCTCCAGCAGCTGCGCCGGCATGCGGCCTTCGTGATGGCCGAAGGCCACCACGTTTTCTAGTGCGCTGCGCGGCACGCGGCGCGCCAGCTCGTCCAGCGTGGCCCACACCGGAAAACCAGGGCGCAGTAGCTCTACCGCATCGAACACAGCGCCGCCCAAGGTCAACCGGGCTTGCGCGACTTCGGGCACCAATGCGTGCAGATCGTCTGCCACCAGAGCGACCAGCTCGGCGGCCTCGTCACGGCTGAGAGTGAGGTGTTGAGCGTGTTCGCCGGGCGACAGTTCCAGGGCCAGGACGACGTGCAGGGCTTGTTGTGACATTGAGATGGGAATTGGGGGAACAGGGAACGGGGAACGCAAGGTTCAACGCAAGTGGTGGGCTTGCCGAAGAAATAACTCGCTGTAGGCAAGCTGCGAAGCATAAGGCACAAACCGCGTCGCGCTTCACGTTCCCCGTTCCCGGCTCCCTGTTCCCCGGCTGTAAGCCCAACGAAGCGCCCGTTCGGGCTTTCGCCAGGGCCCCGCGCGGGTTAGCCTTGCGTGATCGGTGTATCGGGACCCAGATCAGGCTATGGAAAACACGCAGCAGCGCGTTGGCGTCATCGGCGGTGTGCGCATCCCGTTCTGTCGCAACAACACTGCCTATGCGGACGTCGGCAACTTCGGCATGTCGGTGAAGGTGCTGGGCGCGCTGGTCGAGCGTTTCGGGTTGCACGGTGTGGAACTGGGCGAAGTGGCGATGGGCGCGGTGATCAAGCACCCCTCCGAATGGAACCTCGCCCGCGAAGCCCTGCTCAGCTCCGGACTGGCGTCCACCACCCCCGGCATCACCACCGCACGCGCTTGCGGCACCTCGCTGGACAACGCCATCCTGATCGCCAACAAGATCGCCGCCGGGCAGATCGAAGCCGGCATCGCCGGTGGCTCGGACACCACCAGCGACGTGCCGATCGTCTACAGCCAGCGCCTGCGCAAGCGCCTGCTGGCGGTCAATCGCGCCAAGACGCCTTTGGACAAGCTGAAAACCGCAGTGCGCGGCTTTTCCTTCAGCGAATTGAAACCCTCGTTCCCGGGCGTGGCCGAGCCGCGCACGGGCATGTCGATGGGCGAACACTGCGAAAAGATGGCGCGCGAATGGCGCATCGGCCGCGAGGAGCAGGATCGCCTCGCGCTGGATAGCCATCGCAAGCTGTCCATCGCGTATGAGGCGGGTTTCTTTTCCGATCTGGTGGTGCCGTTCCGCGGCCTGAAGCGCGACGGTTTCCTACGCCCCGACACCAGCATGGACAAGCTGGCTGGCTTGAAGCCCGCATTCGACAAGAGCTCCGGCCTGGGCACGCTCACCGCCGGTAACTCCACCGGCCTTTCCGACGGCGCCGCCGCGGTGCTGCTGGCGAACGACGCGTGGGCAGCCAAGCGCGGCCTCACCATTCAGGCGTATCTGCGTGATGCCGAAGTGGCCGCTGTGGATTTTGTGCACGGCGAGGGCCTGCTGATGGCGCCGACCATCGCCGTGCCGCGCATGCTCAAGCGTAACGGACTCACGCTGCAGGATTTCGATTTCTACGAAATCCACGAAGCCTTCGCCGCGCAGGTGCTGTGCACGTTGCGCGCGTGGGAATCCGCTGATTACTGCAAGAATCGCCTCGGTCTGGATGCGCCGCTGGGCCACATCGATCCGGCCAAGCTCAACGTCAACGGCTCCAGCCTCGCGGCGGGGCATCCGTTCGCGGCCACGGGCGCACGCATCGTCGCCACGCTGGCGAAAATGCTGGAGCAGAAAGGCTCCGGCCGCGGGCTGATTTCCATCTGCACCGCCGGCGGCATGGGTGTGACGGCGATTCTGGAACGTCCCTGAAAGTTTTTATGCCCAGGCTGCGCACCACTGCCACTTTGAGTTTGCTCGCGCTGGTGATTGGCGTGGGCGGTACACAGTGGCTGAGCGAGCAGACCTATGCGCATGTGGATTGGCCGGTTGCCGCGCATCGCACGGCGGTCGCGCACGTGATGCATCGTGCGTACGAGCGGCCTCAGCGCGTAACCATGATGGCGCGCCCGCATTACGCGCCGGCGCAGGCGGAAGTGGCTGCAGCTCCGACAGTTCCCGCCAACGAAGAAACGACGCTGACGCCGGTATCGACGCCAGTTGCGTCATTGCCGACTTCGCAGATGGAAGATCACGCGGTGGGCAACCTGGTACTGCATCTGACGGTCGATGGACAAGGCCAGGTCACCCGCGCGTCGGTCGCGCAATCCAGCGGCGACAGCGTGCTGGATGCGAATGCGATGGCGATCGCGCAGCGCTGGCGGTTTGCGGTACCGGCGGATCATCCGCAGGGGATTAGTGGGGATTTGCCGTTGCGGTTTGCGGGTGAGTCGGCGCAGGTTGCGCAGACACCGTAAAGATTGTTTATACCGAATCGTCATTCCGGCGAAGGCCGGAATCCAGTTGAATACGCTGTGCGAAGCACACCGAACATACTTTTATGTTGTGTGCTTCGCACGCCATGTTTTGACTGGATTCCGGCCTTCGCCGGAATGACGGTGCGCAACGAAACGGCTTCAAGGTATGCGTTTGGCGCGGGAAAGAATGCCCTTAGTCGCGTAGGCTGGGATGACAATCCCAGCTATTCCAGCGCTACTTATTGCTGGGATTGTCATCCCAGTCTATGCACAAAACATCGCGGACAAAGCAAGCCTCAATGCGGCTTCTGCTCCGCAAACGAATACACCTGATCCGCCCACTGCGTCGCTGCGTAATACGCGCCGGCCATTTTGCGGATGTTTTGTGGTTGCATGTGCGCGCCCTTGAGGTCGCCCGCTTCCCACGCATAGACCTGTTCGAGCAGCGGCGCGAACGGGCCGCGGTCTTCGACCAGTGCGTCGCGAATTTCCGGTGCCAGCGGCAGATGGCTGAGCACGAATTCCATCGGTGCACACAACAGTGTATCGAGCAGGGACAACAGGCCGGCCATGAACGCCATTTCCTGCTGTCCAGCCGGCATGCCTTGCGCCAGTTTCTCGCACATATGCGCGCGGATCAGCGCGGTGCGCAGCAACTCCGGCGGACGATCGTCCGTGCCGCTGAGCGCCATGGTGTAGATCCAGTTGCGCAGGCGCGCCACGCCGAAGAAGATCGCCGCCTGCTGGATCGACTTCAGTTGCCGCGGCAACGCGAAGTACGCGGAGTTCACGCAGCCGAGCAGCTTGTAGCTGAGTACGGCGTCGTCGCGAATGATGTCGCCCAGTTCCACCGGGCCTGCGTTGCCGTCTTGCAGCGCGCTCATCAGGCGCAGCAGGCTGAGACGGCTGGGTGTGAGTACCGGCACTTCGATCTGCTGCGGAACGAGCAGGTAGCGACCTTGCACGGCTTGGAACGGCAGACTCTTGCAGTGGCCGTAGGTGACGTGATCGTCGACGTTGCCGGCGATCACGTCTACGCCGCGTTCAAAAAGATGCTTGCAGCGACGGGCCAGTGTATCGGCGTCGAGCGCTTTTGCATCGATACGCACGTAGCGCGCCAGGCGCAGCAGCGGTTCCAGCGCGCCATGGGGTTCGCTGGACGCAGGGTCGACGTCGCCAAGGTCAAGCAGTAACGGACAATTGCGCTGTGCCAGTTGTTGCAAACGCAGCAACACGGCCGCGTCACGCACATGGATCGGATCCATGATCACGCCCAGGCGCGGCGTATGCGCGAGGATGTCGGTCTGCTCCAGCAGCAGCGTGCGAGGCAGTCGCATGAAGGCGCGATTGCCGCGCACCAGTCGCGTGATCGCGCCGTCGGTGATGCCGGAAAGTACGCCGCCGATCAGTGTGGTATCGGCATCGGTGCCGGCGCCCTGGCGATAGAACACCAGTTCGTAGGCGAACAGCTCTTCCTCGCGATCCAGCATCGGACTGCGCACCACCGGCAGCAGCATGTCGCTGAGCGAGGTGGTTTCGTTACCCACGGGCTTGGTCGCGGAAGCCGCTGTACTGGTCGTCATGGTGTCGATACCGAACTTGGGTGAAGCCAGTGCTACGAACCGGACGCCTTGGATCACAGCGGCCGGGGGAATTCGTTCATGCCTGCGCGAGCTGTACGGAGCGATGCGTGTCCTGCAGCGCTCCGTTCTGGCCGTAGGTGCCGGTCTGCGCGTCGCTGCCGGTGAGCACCGCGAGCGCGCGCCGCACCTGCGTCAAACGTTGGCCGACCAGCGCACCGTTGCGCAGATTGTTGTCGCGGCAGACGGTCAGCGATTTCAGCAGTTCGCGCCATTGCGTATCCACCTGCTGCACGGCTTCGGCGGAGGTGCTGCACAGGTGCAGGCGTTCCACGTCGAGCTGCTCGAGCCTGCGCATCAGCATCTGCTTGGCTTCGCCCGCGCGGTTGAGTGCTTTGGCGTCGGCGACATTGAGCGCTTCGCGTTCTTCGTCCAGCACGTGGATGAGCTGCGCGGTGGTCGCGCTCATCTCGTCCAGTACGGTGCGCAAGGCGGCGCCGAGTTCGGCCTGCAGATTCGGGCTCATGGCATGGGGTTCTTTCTTACTTCGTGCCGCCGCCGATCTGGCCTTCCAGCGAAACCAGGCTGTTGGCGATGGCATGCGGATCGACCTTGTAGGTGCCGGCGGCCAGCTGATGCCGGATCTGATCGACGCGCTGCGTATCGACCGGCGCGTTCGCGCTGCTGGCCTGCTGCAGGGCGCGGGCCGAATCGGTCAGCTGCACGCTGTCGTTCGTCTGCGTGGCCGACGAGCTGGTGGCGGGTGCGGTGGTCGAAGTCTGGGCAGCGCTGTTTTCCGACGTGGTGGTGGCCAGTGGAAGCTGCGGTAAGCCGTTGGACGAAATCGTAGTGTTCATGGTTCTTGGCGTTCTCTCGATATGCCCTGGTAGGGGTATCGGCGTCCCCCGGGAAAACTTAAATGCGCCGATCGCCTGCAATATGTCTGGTCGTCCAAGATTAAGGAAGGGCCTGCACCTGGCCTTCCCCGATCACTACACCGTTGATCACCCGGCCGGAGTTGTCATTACGGACCCTCAGGCGCGCGCCGGTGTCCCCGCCGTCCAGGGCCATGCCCCGGGTGCGCACTTCGATGCCGTCCAATTGGGCCACCAACTGCACTTCCTCGCCGGCGCGCACGGTCTCTCGGCCGTTTAAGTCGCCCGGTTCCAGCGCCACGCCCGCGATCAGCGGTCGGCCCAGCGAGTGGCCCAGGATCTGGTCGAGGCTTTCGATATAGCCATAACCCAGCCGCGCCACGTCGCGCTCTTCGGTATGTACGTCGGCCGGGCCGGGCATATCACCGCGAGCCAGCGGCCGGCTGGTGACCAGCACGTTGCGGAACACCTGCATCTGCACCGGCACCTGAATCGTCCAGCCCGGATGGCCGGCGCAGCTCACCGCCACCGCCACGCGCGAGGGTGTGCCTTGGCGCATTGGAATGCGCGTTTGTAGAGGGAGCGGGCAGGCGGCCAGGTGCAGGCGCGCATTGAGTTGCGTCGGCATGATGACGACGCGACTGCCGGTGGCGCCGTATTGCGTGCGCACGGCTTGTTCGGCGGCGGCGCGCAGGTCGGCGGGGGTGGTGTCGGCGTGCGAGATGTTCGCCGCTACCAACGCGAGCAAACCCATGATCGCGCCTACACTGCTCCTCCCCCTGCTTGCAGGGGGAGGTTGGGAGGGGGTGAACCCTTGCGGGAAAGTCTCGGGCAAGTACTCACCCCACCCCAGCCCTCCCCTGCAAGCAGGGGAGGGGGCAGATTTCGCGAGAGGATGGGCGCCGAAAAAACTCATGGATGATCATCAGCCAACATCGCCGCCAATTGGCTGTTGATCGCCTCGCGCTCGCTCTCCAGCTTGTCGGACATCTGCGCGGCCTGTTCAAACTGCCCGTTGCCGAGCAATTCGAGAAACATTTCGCCGTGTTCGCGCAAACGCGCGGCCGATTCATGCAGGGTCGCGCCGGAAGGATGCGCGCCGTGACGGGCGATCAGCCGGTCGAGGCTGCGCCTGAGCACATCGGTGTCGAACCAGCGCCGGTCGAGCGAGGTAGGTTCTTGCAGCGCCAGGTCCATGCTCTGGCGCAAACCGATCACCGATTCGCGCACGGTCAGGCTGAGGCTGGCGATGTCGTTGCCGCTTTCGCCTTCCAGCCAGCTCAGGCACAAGCGATGCGCCAAGCCCGCCGCGCGGCCAAGCGCTTCGCCGTGTCGGCGACTTTCGTAGGCGCGGCGCTGCAAGGCGCCCAGCGTGGCTTTCAACGTGGTGGCGCGCACGTGCAGGGCATCCTGTCCGTCGCGCAGCGAGCGCAGGCGTTCGCCCGCGCCCTGCAAGGAGCCGCTGCCGTCCTGTAGCGTGCGTTCGGTGGCGTGTACGCCAGTTTGTGCGCGTTCCAGCCGCTGCAGGCTTTGTTGCACGTTGCCGTTCATCTGTAGCGAAAATTCGCCGATCGAACTGGTGACGGTTTCGATTTCCGCCGTGGCTTGCGCGGTTTTTTCCGCCAATTGCTTCACTTCGTCTGCCACCACGGCAAAGCCGCGACCGGCGTCGCCCGCGCGTGCCGCTTCAATCGCGGCGTTCAGCGCAACCAGGTTGGTCTGGTGCGCGATGTCCTGCACGCTGGTGGTGAGCGCGCGAATCTGCGCTACCTGTTCGGTAAGCAGGCTCTGGCTCTGGTTCATGGCCGACAGCGCGCTGCGCAGCAGGCGCAGATGGCCGTTGAGCTCGCTGACGTTCGCCGCGCTCTGCTCGCCGGCTTTGGACGCCTGTTCGATGCCGCCCTGCGCTTGCTGCAGGGTTGTCGACATGCCGGCGCTGCCCTCCGTCAACTGTCCGACGCTATCGCGACTCTCGCCGATCGATTGCTCGAGCGACACCTGCTCGCGATGCAGCGCCTGCGCATGCGTCAGCACCAGGCTTTGCTGCTCCAGCGATTGCAGCGCTACCGCCGCCGGCGCACGTGGCGCCAGTCGCGCGAACACGGGCGCGAGCAGCTTCGCTGTCGCGGGATGCTTGCGGCTCAAGCTCGCCAGTTCAGCTTCGTTTCCGGCAAGTGCGGCTTGCATCAGGGCGGCCAGATGCTGGCTGCGGATCAGACTCATAGACAAAAGAGTTCCGTGTATGGGTTCTCAGACATCGGCGGGAATGGTTGAAAGTTGAGGAAGCAATGTGTGTGCCACGGTGGGGAACAGGGAACAGGGAACAGGGAACATGCAGGTCGCACTAGCAAACGCATTGCGTTTTTTTGCGTCTTCATAGGAAAGGCTACGTTTGCGGTGCGCCTCACACCTGCGAGCACTTCACGTTCCCCGTTCCCCGTTCCCTGCTCCCTGCTCCCCGAGCAGCGCCCTCAAGCCACGCCTAAATGCGCCGATACCCCTACATCGAAAACACTCCAGAAAACCCATGACCTCCACGGCGCTGCTCGATAGCGTTGAAAGTCACACCCGCCTGGCCGGCCACAATCGCGTGGCGATGCTGCTGTTTCGCCTGGGCGATCGCCAGCTGTTCGGCATCAACGTCTTCAAGGTGCGCGAAGTACTGCGCAAGCCGCAGATGGAAAAATTGCCCGGCATGCACGCATGGCTGGCGGGTAGTTTCGACTATCGCGGCAAGACCATTCCGGTGATCGACCTGGCCGCCGCGATGGGCTATCCGCCGTTGGCGGGCGTCGATGCGACGCACGTGATCGTTACCGAATTCAGCCGATCCATGCAGGGTTTTCTGGTGTCGGATTTCCAGCGCATCGTGCATTGCACGGGCGAATCGCTTGAAGCGCCGGCCGTCACGCTCGGGTTCGGCAGTCGCGTCAACGCGGTCAGCCGCATCGACGGCCAGCTGATGGCGGTGGTCGACGTGGAGCACGTGCTGGCCAGCATCGAAGAGGTGGCGACAGAGCTTTCGCCACATATCCAGCAGCAGGCCGAGCAGCGCCCGCTGGCCCGGCGCCGCATCATGGTGGTGGACGATTCCACCGTGGCGCGCCAGCGTCTGGTCAGCCTGTTCAAGCGTATGAATGTCGAGTGCATCATCGCGCAGGATGGCCGCGAAGCGCTGGAGCAGCTTACGAACATGATGGAAGGCGGTGACGAAGGTGTGGCGCTGGTGATCTCCGATATCGAAATGCCGCGCCTGGACGGCTATGCATTGACGCGCGCCATCCGCGATACGCCGGCGCTGCGCCAGCTCAAGGTGGTGCTGCATAGTTCCTTGAGCGGCGTATTCAATGAAGCGCTGGTGCGCGAAGTCGGCGCGGACCGGTTCATCGCGAAGTTCCAGCCGGATTTATTGGCGAAGACGGTGCTGGATCTGATGGAGCTGTCAACAAATTGACGGCATTAAAGCCAATATGGTGATGTCGGGAATCCGTCCCGGCGCGCCGACATAACGTCACGCCACATCGCGCGCGCTACGGCGCACGGTCGCGAACGGCCGTCTCATGCGGTTTTTCCGCATTGTCAAGGCGTGGCATGCAACTTGCTCGACATCGTCCGCAGGCATCGATTGCCGCGGGGAATTCGTCATGAGCAACATTCTCGACAACGTATTCGGCTTAAGCAGCCAGGCGCTGGATGTATGGCAGCGCCGTTCCGAAGTGATCGCTTCGAACATCGCTAATGCCGACACGCCCAACTATCAGGCGCGCGACGTCGACTTCCGCCAAGTGCTGCAACAGGCCAGCGGCGGGGACTCGCAGTCGCTGCAATTGAGCACGCCTTCGCCCGGGCAGATCGATACCACCACGCAATCGGCGGATGCCTTGAAGTATCGCGTACCGCTGCAGCCGAGCATGGACGGCAACACCGTCGATGGGCAGGTGGAGCAGTCGGCGTTCGCCAGCAACATGGTGCATTACCAGGCCAGCCTCAGCTTCATCAACAGCACGATTCAGACGCTGCGCCTGGCCATCAATGGTGGAGGGCAAAACTGATGTCGCTGATGAAGATCTTCGACACTGCCGGTTCCGGCATGTCCGCCGAATCGCTGCGGTTGAACACCGTGGCCAGCAACCTCGCCAACGCCGACAGCGTCAGCAGCAGTCCCGATACCGCCTACAAGGCGAAGGAATTGCTCTTCGCGCCGGTGCTGCAAGCGCAAGGCGGCGTGGCCTCGCAGAACGCTGACACCAACGTCGGCGTACGCATGGAAGGCGTCACCGAAAGCCAGCAGCCGGTGGAAACGCATTACGAGCCGGGTAACCCGATGGCCGATGCGAGCGGCTTCGTCTATGGCAGCAACGTCAATCCGATCGATGAGCTGGTGAACATGATTTCCGCGTCCCGTTCGTATCAGAACAACGTGGAAGTGATGAACACTGCCAAGCAGCTCATGATCAAAACCATCAACTTGGGTAGCTGATCATGTCCGCCATCGGTAGTACCAGCAGTTATTCCACGTCGGGCTTGAGCCTCACCGGCAGCACGGTCACCAGCACGCCGACCGGCTCGACCATGACGCAATCCGATTTCCTGCAGCTTTTGACGACGCAGCTTACGAGCCAGGATCCCACGCAACCGATGGACAACTCGCAGATGGCCTCGGAGATGGCGCAGTTCGCGCAGCTCGGCTCGCTGCAGAACATCGAGAGCAGTTTGACCGGTTTGAGCAGCAACCTCGGCACCGATATGCAGACCTCGCAGGTGCTCAGCTCCGCCAGCCTGGTGGGACGCCAAGTACTGGTGCCGTCGACGTCGCTTACTTACAGCGGCAGCGCGGTGAACGGTGGTGTGAACGTCAGCACCGCGGGCGACGTGGTGGTCACCATCAAAGATGGCAACGGTAACGTCGTCAACACGATCGATCTCGGCGCGCAGCAAACTGGCCTGGCCAACTTTACCTGGAATGGCAAGGACAGCAGCGGCAACGCTGTGGCCAACGGCACGTACAGCGTTTCGGCCAACAACGGCGGCAACAGCAGCGCGCTTTCCACTTACGTAGCCGGTTCGGTGACCGGTGTCGGCTACGGCGGCAGCAGCACCGGCACGTATTTGCAAGTGGCGGGTATCGGCGGCGTGCCGCTGAGCCAGGTTGCACAGATCAACTGACGGCGCATCGATAACGCGCATCGTCATCATCCGGAGAGGTACAAAGCATGGCTCTCAATCAGGCGCTCAGCGGCATCAATGCGGCCCAGTCCGAGCTGAACATCATTTCCAACAACATCGCCAACGCCGGTACGGTGGGCTTCAAGGGCTCCACCGGACAGTTCGCCGAGGTGTATGCGGTCACCGGTCTCAATTTGAGTTCGGTGACCGTGGGCAGCGGTGCCGAACTCACCGGCGTTGCGCAGCAGTTTTCGCAAGGCGATCTAGAAACGACCAATGGCAGCCTGGACATGGCGCTCAGCGGCAACGGTTTTTTTGTCGTCAACAATGGCACCGGCAATCAGTACACGCGTGACGGCGCGTTCCACGAAGATGCCAACGGCTACGTGGTGACCGCCAACGGCGCCAACCTGCAGGTGTATCCGCCGACCACCGCGGGCGGCTTCAACACCAGCACGCTCACCAATCTGCAGCTCAATACCGCGCAGAGTGCAGCGACTGCCACCAGCACGATCACGGTTAGCTCCAATATTCCCTCTGGCGCAACCGTGCCGACCACGACACCGTTCAGTCCGACCGATTCGACCAGCTACAACGATGCGTCCACGCTGACCGTGTACGACTCGCAGGGTGGCGCGCATTCGGCGACGATCTATTACGTCAAGACTGGCAACAACGCCTGGAACGCGAATCTCTACATCGACGGCAACAGCGCCGGCACCGCAGCGATGACGTTCAACAGCGCCGGTGCGTTGACAACGCCGGCCAACGGTAATCTCAGTTTCACGCCGGTGCAGCCGACCAACGGTGCTTCGTTCCCCGCCACCATGACGGTGAACGTGACCAACACCACCCAGTTCGGCTCGGCATACGCGCCAGGCACGCTCAACCAGAACGGCTTCCAGGCCGGTGTGCTGGATAACGTGACGATCGGCACCAACGGCATCGTCACGGCGATCTACTCCAACAACCAGACCACCCAGCTCGGCCAGATCGCAGTGGCCAATTTCGCCAACTTGCAAGGCCTGCAGCAGGTGGGCAACAACCAATGGGTAGCGACGCAATCCTCGGGCACGGCGGTGCTGGGCACGGCCAGCGTCGGCCAATACGGCAACATCGAGCAAGGCCAGCTGGAAACCTCCAACACATCTGACACCACCGCGCAGTTGGTCAGCATGATCCAGGCGCAGCAGGACTATCAGGCGAATTCGCAGATGCTGGGTACGGTGAACTCGCTGTCGCAAACGCTGTTCCAGGCCGTGTCGCGGTAATAGCGTATGGATCGTTCCGTCTACATCGCCATGACCGGTGCCACGCAGATGATGCGTGCGCAGGATGCGGTAAGCCACAACCTGGCCAACGCATCCACCGTGGGTTTCAAGAGCGAACTCAGCGCGTTCCAAAGCGTGCCGGTGCTTGGGTCCGGTGCCAACACGCGTATCAACGCGGTGGCGCAAGGCGTGGGACAGGACGAAACGCAAGGCTCGGTGCAGCACACTGGCCGTACGCTGGATGTCGCGGTGAACGGTCCGGGCTGGATCGCGGTGCAAGCACCTGACGGCAGCGAAGGGTACACGCGTGCAGGCGATCTGCAATTGGGCGCCGACGGCAGTCTTACCGATGCGCGCGGCAATCCTGTGATGGGCACGGGCGGTCCGATCACCGTGCCTGACAGCGCGCAGATCGCCATCGGCAAGGACGGCACGATTTCCACCGTGCCGATGGGGCAGGGGCCCAACACTATCGCCGCGGTGGGACAGATCAAGCTGGTCAATCCGGATCCCACGCAGATGTCCGAGGGCACCGATGGCCTGATGCACATGAACGACGGCAGCAGCGCCGATAGCGACAGCACGGTGACGGTGACGTCCGGTGCGTTGGAAGCCAGCAACGTCAATCCATCTTCGGAGTTGGTGAAGATGATCTCGCTCTCGCGTCAGTACGAAATGCAGGTGCGTTCGATCAAGACCGCGGAAGACGACGCAGACGACAGCACCAAGCTGCTGCAGAGCAGCTAAGGGGGACGAGGCCATGAATTCATCGTGCAACCCATCCGTCGTCACAGCTGAACCTCGCCCTATGGCCGTCATTCCCGCGAACGCGGGAATCCACGTTGCTCTGATGCAAGAAGCGAAGATGGATTCCCGCGTTCGCGGGAATGACGGCAAAGAAGAATACGTAGCCCTGCAAGTGATCGGCCGTCTCTTGCTCATCGTCAAACCCATCTGGAGCTAACCCATGTTCTCCTCTCTCTGGATCGCCAAGACCGGCCTGGATGCGCAGCAGACGCAGATGGACGTGATCTCCAACAACCTAGCGAACGCAAGTACCACCGGCTTCAAGACCTCGCGTGCCTCGTTCCAGGATTTGATGTATCAGAACGAAGGCCAGCCCGGCAGCCAGACCACCGAGCAGACACAATCGCCGACCGGCCTGCTGCTGGGTACCGGCGTGAAAGTGGTCGGCAGCGAAAAGTTGTTTACGCAGGGTGCGATCACGCAGACCGGCAACTCGCTGGATGTGGCGATCCAGGGCAACGGTTTCCTGCAAGTTAGCCTGCCGGATGGCACGGTCGCCTACACACGCGACGGCTCGTTGCATGAAGATTCCACCGGCCAGGTCGTCACCGCGGACGGCTACCCGCTGGTGCCTTCGATCACACTGCCGTCCAACGTCAACAGCATCACCATCGGCACCGATGGCACCGTCAGTATTACCAGTAACGGTTCCACCGCGACGACGCAGGTCGGCACGATGCAGCTTGCCAATTTCGTGAACCCCGCCGGCCTGCAGCCGATGGGCCAGAACCTCTACCTGGAAACCCAGTCCAGCGGCACGGCACAGACCGGGCAGCCCGGCATCAACGGCATGGGCACGCTTGCGCAAGGCTCGCTGGAATCGTCCAACACCAACGTGGTGGAGGAGATGGTCAACATGATCCAGGCCCAGCGCACATATGAAATGAACTCCAAGTCGATCAGCGCCGTGGACGACATGTTGCAGTTCGTGATCAACAAGACTTGATGGTGATGTATGTCTGACCTCTCCGTGTTCGTGCGCATCGCTTCCGTTTCGCTGCTCGCAGCGACGCTGGCCGGCTGCGGTGCTATCCAACAGCACCAGCAACAGGAAGATGCGAAATGGGCTGCCACGGCACCAGCTGAACAGACGTCGCCGCCGCCCGCTGACGGTTCGATCTATCACGACATGCAGAACATGGAGCTGTTCAACGATGCGCGTGCGCATCGCATCGGCGACATCCTGACCATCAATCTGGTGGAAGCGATGCAGGCCAGCAAGAAATCCGAAACCACCACCAGCAAGACCGACAAGGTGAACGTCGGTGCGCCGCAGATCCTTGGCCAATCGTTGCGCGTCGCCGGCCAGAGCGCCAATTCCACGCTCAACTCCGCCAACAGCTTCGACGGCGCCGGCAGCAGCACGCAGAGCAACCAGCTTAGCGGCCAGCTTACGGTGACGGTGGCGCAGCGCCTGGCGAACGGCAACTTGCTGGTGCGCGGCGAGAAATGGCTGACGATCAATCAAGGGCAGGAGTTGATTCGTATCTCCGGCATCGTGCGTGCGCAGGACATCGGGCAAGACAACTCGGTGGATTCCACACGCGTGGCCGATGCGCGCATCACCTATACCGGTCGCGGTACCTTGAACGAAGCGAATACGCAAGGGTGGCTGGCGAAGTTCTTCAATTCGAAGTGGATGCCGTTCTGATTTTTTTCTCCCTCTCCCCTTTGGGGAGAGGGTTGGGGTGAGGGGCAACCTCGTGGAAAAGTACGTTTTTCAGGGTTCTACACATGCCATTCTTCAATCGCAAAAAAAATGAGCATGGCCGCAAGATTGGCCCCTCACCCCAGCCCTCTCCCCGAAGGGGAGAGGGTGCTGGGATCATGGCGGCCTTGTTGGTCTCGATGTTGGGTTTCATCCCGACCGCCCACGCCGACAAAATCCGCGACCTCGTCCAAGTCGCCGGTGTGCGCAGCAACCAGCTCGTCGGTTACGGCCTGGTGGTCGGTCTGGACGGCAGCGGCGACCAGACCACGCAGGCGCCGTTCACCACGCAGAGTCTGGAGAACATGCTCAAACAGTTCGGCGTGTCGATCCCTTCCACCGGCATCCAGCCGCAGTTGAAGGACGTGGCGGCGGTGACCATCACCGCGCAGCTGCCACCCTTCGCCAAGCCGGGGCAGACCATCGACATCACCGTCGCATCGATCGGTAACGCCAAGAGCCTGCGGGGCGGCGAGCTGTTGATGTCGCCGTTGCGCGGTGCGGACGGCAACGTCTACGCGGTGGCGCAGGGCAGCGTGGTGGTCGGCGGCGTGAGTGCATCGGGCAAAAGTGGCTCCAGCGTGCAGATCAACATCTCCGCTAGCGGCCGTATTCCCAACGGCGCCTCGGTTGAACGCTCGGTACCCAACTCTTTCAACAGCGGCGGCGACATCGTGCTGAATCTCAACACGGCCGACTACGCCACCGCTAACCACATCGTCGACGCGATCAATCATCTATACGGCTCCGGCACGGCGCATGCGCTCGATGGCGGTTCCCTCTCCGTGCGTGGCCCGGTCGACCCCGGCCAGAAAGTTGCGTGGCTGGGCGCGATCGAATCGCTCGACGTCACGCCGGGCGATGCGCCCGCGCGCGTGATCGTCAATTCGCGTACCGGCACGGTGGTAATCGGTTCGGATGTACGCGTGAGCGCCGCGGCCGTCGCGCACGGTTCGATCGCCGTCACGATCAGCGAGCAGCCGCAGGTCAGTCAGCCGGGGCCTTTCAGCAATGGGCAGACTGCGGTGGTGCCGAATAGCTCGGTGTCGGTAACCCAGCAAGGTGCGCACATGTTCAAGTTCGGCCCGGGCGTGAGCCTGGATGCCATCGTGCGCGCGGTGAACCAGGTGGGCGCCACGCCTACGGACCTGATCTCGATCCTCGAAGCGCTCAAGCAAGCTGGTGCGCTTCACGCAGATCTTGTGGTGATCTAATGGCTGATCTCGGCAACGTCGCAGCGCAAACGCTAAGCACCTGGACAGATCTGTCCGGGTTCGGCGCGCTGCGTCATCAAGCCGAGACAGACAGCAATGCCGCACTGCCGGCCGTGGCCAAGCAGTTCGAATCGATGTTCACAGAGATGCTGCTGAAGTCGATGCGCGAGGCGAACTTCGGCGATCCGCTGTTCGAAAGCCAGGCCACCGATACGTGGCAGGACATGTATGACCAGCAGCTGTCGTTGAGTCTTTCCCAGCACGGTAAAGGCCTGGGGATAGCCGACATGCTGGTGCGCCAGCTTGGCGGGCATGGCCAGGCGCAGGGTGCTGAAAACAAAAACGCCGCGGTGGATCCAAACACCACCGGTATGGTCGATAACTGGAAGCAGCGTTTGTTCGACCTGGAGGATGCCACCCGTTCCACCGCGCGCAAGGCGATGGCGTGGCTGCCGCCGGATGCGGAAACCTTCGTGCGCGAACTCGCGCCGCAGGCCAGCGTCGTCGCGAAGGAACTGGGCTTGTCGCTGCGCACCGTGCTGGCGCAGGCCGCGCTCGAAACGCAGTGGGGCAAGCACATGCCCGCGCACGCCGATGGCAGCAGCAGCTTCAATCTGTTCGGCATCAAGGCCGGTGGCAGTTGGGGCGGCTCACGCGTGAACGTACCGACACTGGAATACGAAGGCGGCATCGCCGTGCGCAAGCAGGCGCAATTTCGTTCCTACAAATCCGTGGCCGAATCGTTGGCCGACTACGCCGACCTGATCGGCAAGGACCCGCGCTACGTCCAGGCACGCGGCCGCGGCGACGATGTGATGGGCTACGCCCGGGCGCTGGTCGACGGCGGTTATGCCACCGATCCGGAATACGCGGGCAAGGTGGCGGCGATCGCCAACAGTAGCGTGATGCGGCAGGCGTTGGACGCGCTCAAGAAAACGGCTGGAGTGCCGAATTTATGAACGAGAACGTCCGCGGCCTTCGCGATGTACTCCCTCCCCCTGCAAGCAGGGCGAGGGGCGTGAACGCATGCACTTTCGGCAAGCTTATCGACTAAGGAAATGCCCTCCCCATGTCCAGCATCCTAAACATCGGCATTTCCGGCCTCAACGCCGCTCAGGTCGCCCTGAGCACGGTCAGCAACAACATCGCCAACGCCAGCACCAGCGGCTACAGTGAGGAAAGCGTGCAGCAGGCGGAAACCATCGGGCAGAGCAACAGCCAGTACACCATCGGTTCCGGCGTGAACGTGACGGCGGTGCAGCGCGCCTACAGCCAGTACCTGACTCAGGCACTGTGGAGCAGCAGCAGCAGCCTGCAGGGCGCGACCACCAGCAACAACCTCACCAGCACGCTCAATAGCCTGTTGAGCAACAGCGGCAACCTGCAAACGGCGCTGGATAATTTCTACAGCGGTTTCAGCAGCGTGGCGAACTCGCCCAGTTCCTCCTCGGTACGGCAGGCGGCGCTGGGCAGTGCAACTTCGCTCACCAGTGTGTTTAACACGCTCGGCCAGCAGCTCAGCCAGCAATCGACGCAGGTCAACCAGCAGATCGGCAGCACCGTCAGCAGCGTCAACAACCTGGCCTCGCAGATCGCCAAACTCAACGGCCAGATCGCACAGGCGGGTACCAACAGCAACCCGAATGCCTTGCTCGATCAGCGTGACACGCTGGTGCAGCAGCTCGCCGGGCTAACCGGCATTTCCGCAGCGACCAACAACGACGGCTCGATCAGCGTGTACACCTCGGCCGGCGGAACGCTGGTGAGCGGCACGCAGTCGTATGCGCTGTCCTCTGGTGCGAATCAATACGACCCAAGCAGCACCGATGTGTTCGACAGTTCCGGCAACGACGTTACATCGCAGCTGAGCGGCGGCACGCTGGGCGCGTTGGTGAACTATCGCAGCACCGTGCTGCAGCCTGCACAGAATGCGCTGGGTCAGTCGGCGATCGCACTCGCCTCCAGCGTCAACGGGCAACAGGCGGCAGGTTTGGATCTGAACGGCCAGCAGGGCAAGGCGATCTTCAGCGTTTCCTCGCCCACGGTGCTGCCGTCGAGCAAGAATTCCAGCGGCGGCGCCACGGTGAGCGCCTCCGTGAGCAACGTGTCGCAGCTCACCACTTCCGACTACGTGCTGAAGTACACCGGCGCGGGCACCGGCACCAATGGCTGGGCGTTGTCGACGACCAGTGGACAGAACGTGGCACTCACGGCGAATGCCAACGGCACGCTTTCCGCCGATGGCCTCACCTTCAGCGTGTCGGGCACGGCGCAGACCGGTGACAGCTACGAAATCGAGCCGACGCGCAGTGCTTCTACCTCGCTGTCGGTGAGCATGACCGATCCGAACGGCATCGCCGCAGCCGCAGCGTTGACGGGCTCGGCGACGACCAGCAATACCGGCACCGGCAAGGCGGGTTCAGTGAGCGTGACCAACTCGGCCAACAGCAATCTGCTTTCCGGCGCCACGATCACCTTCGGCGCAGGCGGCAATTACTCGATTACCGATGGTGCAGGTAATACGACAACAGGCACATACACCGCCGGTCAGCCGATCGCTGCCGATGGCTGGAGCCTGGCCCTCACCGGCACGCCGGCCAGTGGCGACAGCTTCACCGTGGCGGCCAATACCAACGGCCTCAACGACAACAGCAACGCGTTGTCGCTGGCTGGGCTATCCGATAGCGGTGTGCTCAATGGCGGCAAAACCTCGGTGGTGACCAGCTACGCCAACCTCACCGCGCAGATCGGCACCGCCGGCAGCCAGGCCAGTTCCAATCTCACCACGCAGACCAGCCTCTACAACCAGGCGATGAGCACGCAGCAAAGCTACGCCGGTGTGAACTTGAACCAGGAAGCGGCCAATCTCGTGCAGTTCCAACAGGCTTACCAGGCTTCGGCGCAAGTCATCACCACCGCCGAGCAGATCTTCAGCAGTCTGATCACTGCCATTCAATACGGTTAAGGTACGGCCCCCATGCGCATCTCTACCTCCTGGATGTACCAACAGCAGCTCACCACCATGCTCGATCAGCAGAGCGCGTTGGCGCAGACGCAGAACGAAGTGAGCACCGGCAACGCCATCAACGTGGCCTCCGACAATCCGACCGGTGCCGCGCAGATCGTGGGCTTGAGCCACATCCTTGCCCAGAACACGCAGTACAGCAGCAATACCGACAGCGCCAACACGCGCTTATCCACCGAAAGCAACACGCTCACCTCCGTCAATAACCTGCTGAGCAGCGTGAACGACATCGCTCTCAGTGCTATCAACGGTGCCATGTCGTCCACCGACCTGAGCAACATGGCCACGCAGCTCACGCAGTATCGCGATCAACTCGTGCAACTGGCCAACACCACCGATGCGAACGGGCAGGCGCTGTTCGCCGGTACCAGCACCACGACCACGCCGTTCGCCAAGAACAGCAGCACCGGTGCGGTGACCTACGTCGGCAACGACCAGCAGTCGTTCACCGCGATCGGCAGCGGCTTGCAGGTGGCCAGCAGCGATGCCGGCAGCTCGATCTTCATGAACCTGGCCGCCGGCAACGGTTCCTTCGTCGCAAGCGCCGGCAGCAGCAATACCGGCACGTTGGTAGTGGGCGCGAACAGCGTCACCGATACCGCTGCATGGACGGCTGCGACGGCTTCGGGCCCGATCAATGACACGATCACCTTCGGCGCCAACGGTGCCTACAGCGTGACGAATGCATCTGGCAACCCCGTTACCGACAGCAGCGGCAACCCCATCACCGGCACCTACACCGACGGCGGCAGCATCAGCTTCAACGGCATGAGCATCAGCATGAGCGGCACGCCGGCTTCGGGCGATACGGTGAATGTGAAATCGGATACCGCATCCAATACGCAAGACGTTTTCACCACGCTCAACAACATGATCGCCGCGCTGCAAAGTGGCGGCAGCTCGACCTCCATCAACAACACGCTGAACCGCCAGCTCGAATCGCTCAACCAGGCGATGAACAGCGTCTCCACTGCGCAGGTGTCTGTGGGCAGCCGCATCGACACCTTGCAGCAGCAGAGCAGCAGCTATTCCGATCTCAGCGTGACGTACAAGAGCGCGCTGTCCGATGTACAAAACGTGGACATGGCGACGGCGATCAGCAATCTCTCGCTGCAATCAACCGCGTTGCAGGCGTCACAGCAGGTGTTTGCAAAGATCCAGAGCACCAACCTGTTCGATTACATCCGCTGACGCATTACCCATTTCGACTTGAAGGCCAATTATGCTTCGGCAGATCGTCAAAGATTACCAACTGATCGACCCCGTCGATTCCAAACTTCTGCCTGGCGGCGAATCGGCGGCACCCAAAGAATTGATCTTCCACATCATGCAGGACAACGCGGCCAACGTCGAAGTCCTCGATATCGGCTTCGGCAAGGGTGGCCTGGGTGAGCTGATCAAAAGTCATCCGGCCATCAAGCACTGGTCAGTCGACGGCGTGGACGGCTTCGAGGGTGCCTTCAACAATCCCTCGCTGTTCGAGCGAAAAATCTATCGCAATGCTTGGCATGGTTTGGCGCAAGGCATTCCGTCCGACCGGTTTGCCAAATACAACATCATCTGCCTGCTGGACGTCATCGAGCATCTGACGGCAGAGACCGCGAAGTGGCTGTTGCGAACGCTGCTCACCAGCATGGGCAACGACTCGTTCCTTTTCATCAGCACGCCGCTCTGGTTCTATCCGCAGGACAGCCAGCAAGGTGGCGATCTGGAAGAACACCTGATCGGTGTGCCGGCGACGTCGATGATGGCGCTGGTGCCGATGATGTATGCCGTGAACCCGCCATTGATCGGCGGATTCGTGCTCAGCAAGCGCAGTCTGGATTTCATCGAGTTCTTCCAGCCGACCACGGACAAGAGTTTTTCGTATCACCGTGGAACGATGCTGGCGAGTGCGATCAATTTTCAGAACGTACCTGGGAAATTGTTCAAGCTGTCGTGATTTACGGGGCTGTTTGGTTGGTTTCTACGCCGCGATCGGTTCCACACATTCCGCCGCTTGTTCCCCTACAGCAACCAGTTCTTAAAGCACGGCATCACAATGTCCTTGCCCAGACCTGCCCCATCAGGTCATGCCCGAAGCTGTGATGCGCTTCTTCTGATACCAGCGAAAAGCCTGCAGCTTCGTAGATGCGGCGGGCGGAAGCAAGAATATCGTTGGTCCACAGCAACATCCGCGTGTAGCCGGCGGTTTTTGCAAAGCCGATGCACTCGTCGACCAGTCGCTTGCCGATGCCAAGTCCGCGCGCCTTCGGGTCAACGAGTAGGCAGCGAAGCTGCGCCGCCGTGGGATCGTCCGCATTGCGCACCACGAAAACGCAGCCGACGCGCTCGCCATCCACTTCGGCCATCCACATGCGTTCCATGGCGGGATCGTGATGGGTGACGAATTGCGCGAATAGGCCTGCTACGAGGGCTTCGAATTCCGCATTCCAGCCGAACTCATCGGCATAGAGCTGCCCATGGCGTTCGATAGCCCAGCCGATATCGCCGATACGATGCCCGCGAATAATGACCTCGCCATGGCCATTGGCCGGCGACAGCAGTCGCTGCACTTCCTGCATCGACATCAGCAAACGATGCCGGCCCGGTTCCGACAGGCGGGAGAGATGGGTTGCAGTGAGTTTGTGCGAGGCGCGGTCCAGATTGCGGAATGCCTTGCGGCCTTCGCTGGTGAGCGAAAGCATCCATTGCCGACCGTCTTCCGGCGAGGCCTGCCGCGTTATGAGTCCCTGCGATATGAAGTTCTGAATGATGCGACTGAGATAGCCGGCATCAAGCCCCAGCAATTCGCCGATCTCGCTTGCCGTAACGGTTTTGCGGGTGCCGAGTTCGAACAGCACGCGCGCCTGGGTGAGGGTGAAAGCGCTGGCGAGCAGACCTTCATCGAGCACGCCGATCTGGCGCGTGTAGAAGCGATTGAAGTTGCGGACAGCCTCGGCTTGCTGGGCGAGCGATTCGGAGATGGGCATGGGATATACCTCGCGACCGGATGCTGGAACGATACGCCCACATAGTTGACTGAGTCAACTATGTGGGCGACGGCCTTCGGAGGAGAGCGTTATGCCAACACCACTTTTGGTGCAGTCGAACTCAGGTGACTTCGGTGCCCAAACGCATATTGATGCCCAGTGCCGTAGCCAGTTCACGCAGCGGCTCGTTGTCACGGGTCAGCGTCATCCAGCCGGCGTAGCTGCCGTCGTCAGTTTCCCAGGCCCATAAGGTGTAACCGTATGGAGTTAGGCTGTCGTAGGCCGTAGCGAACAGTGACGGCACATCGACATCGGTATGGAAGTCGTCATCGTCAGGGTCGCCATCCCATTCCACCGACAGATTCCAGCGCGAGGTCAGCTCATCGATCGCCTGCACCAAAGTCCGTGTGTCATCGGCGTCGACATGGAAACCCGAGCGCCAGTCGATCACCTGACTGATCACCCGAATCGGCTCATCTTCATCAGCATGGCCAGCTGCATCGCGGTAAACCGCGAACTGCTGCAATGCCGTCTCCTCATCGCCTGGATTGATCAACAGCAGTAGCTGCCAGACACGTGCCTCTACCGAGTCGTCGCCATGCTCATCTTCGTCGAAGGAGTGCTCGGCATCGAAATCGTCGTCGGATGGGCTCATGGTTGTACAACGAAAAGGTAGGTAAACATGGTTGCGCGATCGGAGGTGATTGGTTGCCAAGCACAGTTTAGCGCGTAGGCTGAGCGGTAATGCCAGCTATCGTCCAGGAGATGTGTTGCTGGGATTGTATCCAGCCTACGAAGCGATCAATTCGGCGCCCGCATAGTGAGTGGTGGTTCGGGGTAACGCACCAACCCGAAAATCAACCGAATGACACAGGGCGCATCAGTCCTGCAGATTTCTTGAAAGGAATGGAAACACCTTCGTAACCAGACGCTCCTGTACTTGCTGGCGGTGGTCTCCCATATAAGTGTCGAGCAGGTGGGGGACGTGCGCATCACTGAGGGCTTTGGAAAATGCGGCCGTTGAAGGCGGGATATGCGCGAACTCGTCATTGAAGCCGTAGTCGATGGCCAGAGCGCGCAACTTGCACAGGTTGTCGCGAAATCTACTCACTTGCTGCAGCGGGAACTGGTTGCGGAACTCGGTGTAAGCAGGCTCGCTCGGCAGCAGTTCCTGTCCCACTTGCTGTAGCGGGATATTCACATGCAACGGCGCTGCAGGATTGGGATCGATTGCGGACAATAGTCCCAGCGCCGCAACTGGATAGAACTCACCGTTGTTGATGGCCGCGTCCGCATCTTTGTAGGTCTTGAACCGAAGCACTCCATTCCAGGAAGCGCTGTTGCCATAGCCGATATCCTCCACGGCGTCCAAACAACAGGGACTCATGGCGTAGACCACTGAAAATACATCCGGCCGATGCATGGCCATACGTATGGCCCCGAAGCCGCCCATGGAAAGGCCAGCGACTGCGCGGCTCTTCGCCGTGGCTAGCGTTCGGAAATCACGATCAACGCGGGCAACGATCTCCTCGGCGATGAAATCTTCCCAGTGGCCAGTGACTGGGGAATTGGCGTAGAAGCTGCCCATGAAGCGATTCTTCGCATTGGGCATGACGACGATCATTTCCTCGATTGCATGGCTGGCAATCAGCTTATCCAGCATGGCGGGAACGTTGAAATGGTGGATCCAGACGTCGTTCGTGTCGCCGATGCCATGCAGCAGAAAAACTACGGGGTAGCGTTTGGTAGATGTTTCGTATGAGGGCGGGAGATAGACGGCAAACGTCTGATCGACGGGATCACCGACGAGATTTCCGGCCAAGGCCGCGGAATGAATTGAAACCTGTTTGATGGTGCCAGCTGGTTGGCCCCAAGCTGGCATGGTTAAGAACATCAGCAGGAAGATCAGCCGTTTCATACTCTAACCTTGTCAGGCATGGAGTGCGCTGGGTGTGATTGCCTTCACGCGAAACAAATGCAGCTGCGAGTGTTCACGAGTCTAGTTTACGGACGGCAAGCTGCGCGAGTGCCATCTCACATGTAGATACTGGGATGCCAATCCCAGCTTATGCCGGATGGCGATGCTGGGATTGCATCCAGCCTATGTATGGCCGTCATTCCAGCGGATGCAGGAAGCCATTTGCTCTGGTGTAAAAAGCGAAGATGGATCGAGCAGTTTTGCTGTTATAAAGCGCGTAGGCTGGGATGGCAGTCCCAGCAATACGCTAGTTCGAAAACTGGGGTCACAAAACTGGAGTCAAAGACCTTCGTCAAGGCCAGAACGATGATCATGCCTGCTGTAGCGCTTCCCGTGCCAGCCTAAAACAAGTGTTTATCGGCAAAACGTGGTCCGTCGCCAACCTTGTCAGCGATGATCGTTCGTACGCCGGGAACCTCCGTCAACGCCTGCTGCACCTGTCCCGCGTGCGCCGCGATGCATAACACATGGACGTTCGGTCCGGCATCGATCGTGGCGCAGGCGTTCAGGCCATCGGCACGCAGGCAGCGCACCGCATCGAGCACGGCGACTGTCCCCGGTTGCCAGTAGAACATCGGGGGTCGTGCCGACATCGCGATCAGATGGAGATCAATAGCCTCTTCTTCGACGGCTTGTGCGAAATGCGTAAAGTCGTGTGCGAGCAGCGCGTCGCGTACACGCCTCGTGCGATCGGGCAAAACTTCCAATCGGCGTGTGTAATACGGGCTGCTGGGGGCGCGTCGGTGCCCCTCCAGCGAACTGACGGCTTTATGTGCCGGGTCGATCACGGCGACGAGATCGCACAAAGGCCAGTGATCGGGCGGCGCGAACTGGCGCGCCGCGCTTTCTGGATCTCTGGGGTCGCTCGGCCACTCGACGAAACCACCCAACACCGAGCGTGCCGCCGACCCCGAGCCAGACAGGCGCGCGAAGCGCGACAGTTCAGCAGGGTTGGCAGACCAGCCAAGAGCTGCACAGGTCGCCACCGTCAATGCTCCAAACCCCGATGCCGACGACGCAATCCCCGCACCGGTGGGAAAATTGTTGGTTGTAGCAACACGTAAGGCCCCCGATTTGTGGGTGTGCCTTCGCAGCCGTTCGATATGTCTTAGAACCCCATCCCGAAACATCGGCGCTGCCGGTTCAAGGTCGCCGGCATCGTTCAACCACTCCACTTGGTCATCGCTTGTTGGGTCGTCCTGTGGCGCAACGGTGCAGTGCGATACGCAATGCCGCAAAGTCATCGAAATCGATGGATTGGCGGGGAGCACACGCTCGGCGTTCTGCATTCCCCAGTACTTGATAAGCGCGATGTTCGCGCCGGCCACGGCAGTGATCTTCTTCATGCCGACTCCAGGGAGTGTCCCAAAGTGGCGAGTAGTGCCGCGATACTGTCTACGCACTCGACTTCACGAATCGCATGCTGAGCGCTGAGCAGCACGACACTCCGTGGTTTGAAGCAGGGCTCATAGCGACGCATCACATTAACAAGGCGATCTGCTCCAACTATGTGTGCGTCGAACATCCCGAACAGACGATTGCGCTGCAAACGCCGATAGTTCGCCGGCAAGCATGATGCTACTTCTTCGAATCTGACATTGATGATCGATGCCATTGCCATGATCTATTCTCATGTCGACTAACGCACAGCCAAGAAGTGTCACGGACCTAACTCAGTGCAATGACGTTGATGTTCGAGGAGAAGAGAATCGCTTGTTTTGTGGAAAAAAATTTTCCAGTGGCGCTGCGTGATCTCACGATAACGCTAGACCTATGATGTGATCGCACAAGTGATGTGCGTCCCAATTCACCTTCAAGGCGGCGCGATATCAGGACCCGTAGGTGGGATAAGTCAACCTGATACCGTTATTGTACTGTGCCCTAAACAGATACAAAGAAGTGCGCCAGGTTACTTCAGTGACATAAAGGCGCCGGCACTGAAGTTTCACATCTCATTACATGCGTCGGCGTACAAAGCTGCGTTGGGTATCCAGTTAATGCCGATTGCCCGGGGCTTACCAAACGAGTGACTCCTTGGTGCTCTTAATGCCGTCAGCATCAATAGATGCATTCGCGTGGTGTGTGCTGGATAGCAATGACTGTCGTCGTCAGAAATAAACAATACCAAAGACGACGTGTCACCTGTGTATCGACGCTACATGCGAAATCTTCGAGACTGCAATGGGAATTTACAGATATCTCCATGCCAATAGAGGCGCAAGCGGATGGTGTAGCCTTGCCGGATTTTGCGGCACGACGCGTAGCGCGCTTCTACATGGAGCGTTATCAAAAAACCTGGGGAGGCACCTTCATCTTTAAGGGCAGGAAGCCTGGGAAGATGGACGTTCTACTTCAAAGTAACGACTACCTCGCCATTGCCGGCCACCCGGCAATGGCGGAGGCCATCGTGTCAGCCTGTCGAATGAGCAGTGGCGCTCCGATGATGTCCAGCCTTTTTTTGCAGGACTCCGATCCTCTGCACGCCATGGAAGGAGTGCTAGCCAAGTTTCTCGGTTACGAAGAAGGGGTCCTGACCCAATCGGGTTTTGCTGCCAATGTGGGTCTACTCCAGTCGGTCATAGAACCCGATACACCCGTCTATATCGACATGCTTGCCCATGCCTCACTATGGGAGGGCATGCGAAGCGCGGGCGCCAAGGGCATCCATTTTCCGCACAACGACTTTGATAGGCTTCACAAACTGATTCTTCGGCATGGCATTGGTGTGATCCTGGTCGATTCAGTCTATTCCACAAATGGGTCGACATGCGATTTGGGGCTATGTGCAGCGATAGCCCATGACAGTGGCTGCATGCTCATCGTCGACGAATCGCACTCTCTTGGCACACACGGTGCTCATGGCGAAGGGATGGTGGCAAGTTTAGGTCTGCAGAATCGCGTTCATTTCGTTACTGCAAGCCTCGCCAAAGCGTACGCATGTCGCGCGGGTTTTATTGCCTGCCCTGCCTCGCTGAACCTTTACATCAGCATGAATTCCAATCCCGCGATATTCAGCTCATCGCTGATGCCGCTCGATGTCGCCGCCATCCAGGCGGCACATCGACTGATAACGACTGAGCATTGGCGCCGTGAGCGTTTGTGGCGCATCACCCGCCACATTCGTTCTGAACTTGACGCGTTGGGTTATCCCGTAAGGATTGGATCGGAACAGATCGTCGCATTTGAAGTCGGCACAGAGCCAGAGGTCATGCATATGCGCGATGAATTGGAGCGTGCGGGTATATTCGGCTCTATCTTTTGTCCACCCGCTACCGGCAAAAAGCGATCGCTGATTCGTTTCAGTTTGAATGCTGGCCTCAGCGACTCTCAGGTCGAGCGCTTTCTTGATGTATGTAAAGCTAAGCGGGACGAATTTTCTCCTACAAAGTGGAGCGCTAACCGATATTTGAGCGTGGGCGAGGATGCCGTTTCCAACCAACACGAGGCATAGAGCTGGCCGAGGGCTCGCGCACAAATGGCGCGTGCGGGTCACGTTAGGCGCTTTCGTTAAGCATTTGTTTCCGCGCGTATGGTCAGCAACGCGTCGATGGTGCAGCCGACGCACATCTCAGTTCACGCGAGAAAACTCCTTTTATTCAGGGCGCTAAAATTTTCTTTAAAGTTCCGAGGTGTCTCATAAGAGATGCGTGCGACCTGTGTCGGTTGCCTGTTCTATCCGGCGAAGAAAGCAGTAGTGCGAACTCCGCGACCTTCTTTCCTGGGGGTCAGAGTGGTGCCGGGAGTAATCCAATCTGATCCCTTTCCACGGGATCACCGCCAAGAGACACCTGGCATCAATTATTAACACCACACAGGGCCACAATAAATGGCATGGTCGAGATTATGGTGATGAGGTCCAGCGTGATGCGGAAGCGCAAATTGCACCTTGCGGGCTGCAATACTCCGAGCGTCCACTGGAAGACTCAAGATCATTGTCGCCGTTATCACCGCTAACACTAGAGCTAAACCTACCCGAGCGGACAGACGAGTCGCGGTTATGCCTTTTCGAAGTGATGGCTGGGCGAGTTGCCCTGCTTCATCAGTGTGATCATTGGTGATGCTTGGATGCGGTTTGCTTACGGTACTCATAGGTCAACTCCTCGTGATTCAATGTCGGGCCAAGCGGTCATGTCTGCGCCCATTCGGCGCAAGCGACGATCGGGCTGTTTTGACGTGTTTTCGCCGGCGTATCTAGAGGCTGGATTCGCCAGCGGTGTCATTTTGGCTGCTGTCCTCGCCATCGGTGGCAGCGGCCGTGCCGGCTTGGTTCGATCCAACAACACTGCTGTCCACGCCGCTATTTTCAAATCCTAGGGCCACTGTGCCCGTGGCGGTGGTCCACTTTGCCCCTTCCCAGTTTTCATTGCTGTCTTCGCTGGTGAGTGTCACCGTTCCGTTGTCACCCAATCCCTCAGCGACCGTGCGCACGCCACCGGGCAGTGGTGGGATCAAGGTCACGGTATTACTTGTCGGTATCCAGAACCCTGCGCTGCTGTCCCCACTGGTAGTCTGGTATTCAAAGACCACATTCCCAGGGGCATTGATAAAGTCCGCGCCGTTGCGCGCATTACCGGATACGGTGAGAAGATTGGGCGTGCTGGTGGGGCTGGGCCAATACGCGGTCTGCGGATGATCCGGAGCCGGGAAATGACAAGTGCCCACCGCCTGAAGCGCGTCATTGAGCGCGGCCACCGTGCAGTGAGTGGCCCCAGTCGGCAGCGGCAACGTAGTCGCTGTATACGCGTAACCCAGAAGGCCTGCGGTGTATTGCGCGAGCTTGCCCTGTACCAGGCCAGTACTGGTTGGACAATTCAGTGCAACGCTCGGATGGCCCGCACCCGATGGCCCCTCGTTAGTGCCGTTGACATCCACCGCGGAGCAATTGTCGCCATAGCTCGACACGATAATCGGGGTGCCGGTCATAGCCGGCCACAGCACAGCGGTCGCGACGCCCGAACCGGAAGCACTCTCGCCCACCACGTCTCCGCTCAAGTTGTAGCCGGTCGCGCCGGTGGCGACATCGGGGGCGAGATTGAGTCCGGACAAGATGGGCAAGGGAGCGAGTTTTACCGGCGCACTAGTGGGTGTGTTCCAAATCACCCCAAACGAGCGATTGTTCGCATCCGTACAGCTACCCACGATGGTCCCCTGATCGGCCAGCGCGTCGGCGTTACAGTCTTGTCCTGTAGCCAACGGCTGTAGCAGGGTGGGCGTCGTGCCACGGGTGGCGGCATACCATGCAACCGATGGATTGGTAGCGTTGGCCGGGATGCAGCTCCCCACCACGGCATTGCTGTCGTTGATGTCATCAGCCGAGCATTGTTTTTCTCCACTCGGATCGGGATACGCCGTCTCTTGTGCCTGGGCTGGTATGACATGTTCCATGCTGAATAATCCGGCGAGGAGTATCAGCGGTAAGAGAGCATGTGTCTGACGCAGATTCGTTGCCATATTGATTGTCTCCTTCAAAAAAGATCATCACGAAAGAGCCATCCGCTTCCCCGCCCCATCTGGAAGCAGGGAATAGGGCGCGCTGACCATCTATAGACCGACGCGGTCATGGCGCAATCGACGCTCGTCTCAGTTTGCCGGGAAAAGTCTTTCCGATTCAGTGCGCCCAACTTTTCTTCGAACTCGCGAGATGTCTCATCCGTGCGCTTTGATAGGGTCAAAAAAAGTGCGGTGCGATGGCTCGTCAAATAACGGGTCCAGGTTGCTTCATGCATAGGCGTGGTTACACCAATAAACCGAATACGAAAATTCGACAGATAGCCAACACCGCCGGAGGTATAGACGTCCGGACGTTGGCGCGACGCGGGGCGGCGCCAGCAGAATCATCACCCGCGTGTCGGCGAGATGTAGACAAGGCGGTGTTGGGGTTCAACAAGATGGTGACCGGACAACGGAGATGCTCATGCTGGAGCGTGGGACACCGTGTGTGCATGGCTATCTTCCGCGACTTCAAGCTGCGGCGCGCGCGCGCGAGGGGAGTGCATCCATCGCGCCGATGGCGGCGAACACTCGTGATGCTTCACGACGGCGACGATGCTGGAGCATAGAAGAGCTGCAGTACCTGGATACGTGGGTGGGCATTCGATCGGTCGGCGAGATGTGTCGACGATTGCAGCGCAGCGAACGTGCACTGCGTTGCCAGCTGCATCGCCGCGGTCTGAGCGCGAAGGTGTGTGAAGGCTGGGGTCTTGGGCAGCTGCGTACGGATATGCACATGCAGACACGCACAGTACTGCGTTGCGCTGTGCAGGGCATTTTGCGTGTGCATAGCGCACAGGTTTGCACGAAGCATCTGCGTGCGGCCGGCGGTCCTCGCTGCCTTCCGCCATGGATCGCGCGTGCGATTCCTCTCGGCGAGGCTGCACGCATGCTGAGATGTCCACGAACGCTAGTCCTTGTGGCGGCGCTGACCGGGCGATGTCGATTGGTCAACGTGCGCATCACTGAGGCGTCGGTGCTTCGATTTAGCGCTAGCCCCACTTTCAACGCGATCCGTGCGCGACTCAGCCCAGCCATGCGACGTTGGTTGAGCGCATCGCGAAAGCCAACCCTCAACTGAACGTTATATTTGTAAACTTGGGTTGAGTGGGAGCATCTATAGCTCGTAGGTTGGGATGGCAATCCCAGCAACACCACAGTTCAGCTGCAAACCGAAGATCGTTGCTTCTCCGTCATCGTCCGACATGCTCCCATAGGAATGGGTGATAGCTGGGATTGGCATCCCAGCCTACGAAGGGCGCATCGGTACACCGATCAATTTGGCAACCACGCATCCCGCCAAGCCACCAGCTTCTCGCCCTCCAGCATCCAATCCTTCAGCACCGCATCGCGCAGCGCATCGCCTGTTTTCGCTGTTGCATCCAGATCATCCAGGTGCATGCGGATCGCGCTCATCCATTCCTTGTAGCGATTCTTTACGCGCGTGGCGGGTAGATCGTTGCGGTAGCAGACGATGTCGGTGCAGATGACCGGGAAGCCGCAGGCGCCGTATTCGAGCAGGCGCAGGTTGCTCTTGCATTCGTTGAATGCGTTTTCTTCGAGCGGCGCCAGGGCAAGGTCCAGGTTCAGCGAAGCGAGTTTGCGCGGGTATTCTTCGATCGGTACGCCGGTGTGGAATTCGTGCACGTAGGGGCGCAGCTTGTCGGGACACATGCCGAAGAACACCCATTCCACTTCGTCCGCGAGGTCGCGCACGACGTCGGCGATCAGTTCCAGGTCGCCGCGGTGACTGGAGCCGCCGCCCCAGCCGACGCGCGGCTTGCGGCCTACGCGGCGTTGGGATTCAAGCTTGCTCCACCAATCCACCGGCAGGTGATTGAGCACCACACGGATGTCGGAGTGAAAGCCTTTGAATTCCTCGGCCAGCGTATCGGTGGAAACTACGAAGCGGTCCACCGTGGACAGGGCGCGGCGCAGGGATTTGACGATGTCCTTGGGCATGATGCCGTGGAACATGCTCTTTACTGGAATCTGCTGGATCAGGTCGTCCAGTTCGAACACTTTGAAGGCGTTGGAGAAGTCGCGATAGCTTTCCAGCAGCTTGATCTGATGTTCGTTGATCTGCCGCTGCATGATCAGTGAGCTTGGCTGAAAGCGCTCCATCGCTACGGGTGTCAGGTGCACGCCGGCGATGACGCCTTCGACCATGCCCTCGCGCTGCATGGAGGCGAACGGCTGGCGAATACGGTAATGGCCGCAGCCGTGTTCGTCGGCAGCTACACAGAACATGCGCGGCAACAGCGGACTGGCGAACGGCTGCCATGCTTTGCCGCGCAGTGCATCCAATTCGAAGCCGGTACCGTCGATGCTGAGGTTGGTGCTGTAGGCCGGATCGCGCGCGAGCAGCTTCAGCCACTTGCGATACATCGCGTTCTGCTCGCCCTGAAAGCGCTTCTGCTTTGCGTCCTGTGCGGTCTTATCGACCTTGGTCTGGCTGACGCTGCCCACATGCATCAGCCGTGCGTACGGCGTCCACACGGTGAGGTACCCGGCCTGTTGTACTTTCAGGCACAGGTCGACGTCGTTGTATGAGACCTTGAAATCTTGCTCGTCCAGGCCGCTGACTTCTTCATACACCGATTTGCGGATCATCAGGCACGCGGCAGTCACCGCAGTGTAGTTCTGGTCTACGCGCAGACGATGCATGTAGCCGTCCGCTTCCATTGGCTGGCCGATAAACGGGTGATCGGCAGGGCCGCGAAGGCCAAGCACCACGCCGCCGTGCTGGATGCGGCCGTCCGGAAAGTGCAGCTTGGCGCCGACGATGCCCACTTCCGGGCGCTGCGCATGGTTGAGCAGCGCTTCGATCCAGTCGGCATGCAGCACGGCCGTGTCGTTGTTGAGCAGGATCAAGTATTCGCCACGCGCCTGCATGGCGGCGAAGTTATTGATGGCCGAGTAGTTGAACGGATGTGGATAGCGCAGCACGCGCAGCTGCTGACTGTTGAGGCGTTCGATGCCGTCGAGGTAGGCGCACGCCGCTGGTTCCTCGGTGTTGTTATCGACGATCAGCAGTTCGTAATTGAGGTAGCTGGTCTTGGACAGCAGACTGTCGATGAGGCCGTTGAGCAGTGGCAGCTGATCCTTGGTGGGTACGATGATGGACACCAGTGGCTGCCGCGCATGCTGGTAGACCACTCGGTTGAAACCCGGCAGCGCGCCGAGCTCCATGCGATGCGCTACGCGGATGCGGTTGAGGTGGTTCGATACGATCTCGGCGCTGTGCGCTTTCACCGTTTCCGTGGTCAGCCAATGGCTGTACGGCAGCGCGGCGCGATGCATTACTTCGGCGATATGGCCGATGGCTTGCAGCCCGTCCGTTTCGATCAGACGGAATAGCAGATCGTGCGGCGCCATGTCGCCGTAGTGCGCCTGCAGGCCGCCCAATTCCACGCAGCGCTGGCGCTTGAAGGCCAGTGCGCGGCCGGCATACGGATAGCTGCGCAACATGTCCAGATTGAAATCCGGCTTGAAAATAGGTTGCTCAAACACGCCCTTGTTGTGTGCATCTTCATCGAAATAGACGGCGCGCAGATAAGGATGCGACACCACGCGTTCGGCCAACAGCAGCAAGGCGGCCGGATGCAGCAGGTCGCCGGCATAGAGCAGTTGCACCCAATCAGCATCGCTGGCGGCGATTTCGCCGTTGAGCTGATCCATCGCGTCATCGCCACCGCTGATGATGCTGAGGTGATAGTGCGGATAATGCTGCGCTTCCAGGCTCGCCTGCGTGGCCTGCATCGCCTCCACGTCGTTGGCCTGGTCGATCACGATGACCTGCATACGCGGTGCGCCGTATTGCTCGATGCGGCGCATGGCCTGTGCGACGGCCGTTTCGCTGAGCTGCAACTGCGCCTGCCAGTGCTTATAGAGATCCGAAGGCGGCGGCGGAATCAGCCATTCCGGAATGATCTTTAGATGGCGGTCGGTGCGGTTCCAGCAATCGCCCTCGTGAATTTCGCGCGCGAACGCCTCGTTGATGTTGCGGCCGTGACCGATCCATTCTGCGGAGGCGTCGATCAGCAAGCGCTTGCACAGCCAGGTGACGCGTTCGGCCGGCGCTGCTAGTCCAAGCAAGGATTCCAGGCCGGCTTCGTAGGCGATCTGCCACAAGCCGACGTATACCGGAATCTGCTTCTCAACCGGTTGCCGGGCGCGCCATTCCCCGCCATGAAACGCGAGGCTTTCGCCATCTGCTTCCAGGTAGACGTGTGCGGGCAGAGCGTCGAGCCATTCGCCGGGAATCTTATCGTCATCGCCGGCCTGCGCGTGGATCAGCGCGCCCCACTTGCGCAGCAGAGTCACCAAAAGATCGGCGCGCTGTTCGTGGATGGCCTTGCGAATCAGCACCAGTAGCGAACGTCCCGGTGCGAGCGGATAAGGTTCGCGCACGGGATCGAAGGCCGAGCCGGTCCATGTCGTGTCCGGCAGCAGCGCGCGCGGCACCACCTGCACGCTGCTGTTCTCCAATACGTATTCGGTGACCGTGTTACCGGCGGGAACGCGATTGTCGGCAAAGCTTTGGGCCAAAACGCCGGCGCGCAAGGGTGAAGACGTTTCGCTGCGACGCGCGACCAGCAGCAATCCCGGTGCATGGTCGGCCAGTGTGCCGGCTTCGAAATGCATCTCCCACTGCGACGCTTCCTTACCAGCTTCGCGCAGCAAGGGACGTTGCGCGATCAGGTCGTCCAGGCGCAATGCGGGCGCGGTTTGCGCCGCTCGCATGGAAATGAGCACTTCCGGCAGCAACGCATCGGGGAAGGCAAGTTGTACGTCGATCTCGGCGAGGCCCGCTGCGCGTAACGCTGCTTCAATTTTCGCGCGCGAGGGAATGTCACGCTGATCCGGCGATGCCAGGCGATTGGGCATCGCCAGCATCAGGACGCCGTTTGGCTTGAGCGCGCCGGCGGCGATCGTGATTGCTTCACGCAGACCATCGCCGCGCGACCAGGCTTCGGCGTAATCGTCCGCGACCGTTAGCGCCACCACGTCGTAGGCAGGCTGCAAGGCCAGTTCGCGCAAGCTGGCCTGAAACACGCGTGTCTGCGGATAATCGCGCAAGCGCGCCGCGGCGACGCGTGCCCAATGTGGCGCGAATTCGATTGCATCCACTTCGCAGCCGCGCTCGGCCCAGGCACGCGTCAAAACGCCGCCGCCACAACCGATCTCGAGCACGCGGGTACCAGCGGCAAAGCTGTCGAACGCCTGCAGCAGATTGGCGCGCCGGAGGGAGAGGTGCAGGGCGCTGGTGCGGCTGTGGATTTCTTTCGCCAGCACGGGCGAGAACACGCTCGTGTCGGTCGCATCCCGTACCAGCTCGTGCAGCTGCGTGGCGATGACATGGATCGCCTTGTGCGGGGCGCGATCGCGCAGCGGCGAATGCCATACGCCTTCGCCGTTCTGCACGAAAGCTTCCAGTGGCCACGTGGGCGGCAACACACCGAGCTGCGCCACCACACGCAGTGCGGTGTCATCGTGCACTGTGTTGAGAATTTTTTCGTGCTCCAGGAATTCGTTCCAGTCGCGAGCACCGCCGCCGTCGGCGAAGCCGCGCTCGAACTTGCGGCGGCATTCTTCTTCCGACTTGCTCCAGTAATGATTGATACGCAGCTTGTTCACCGACACCTTGGCGGTGAACGGGCCGTCGATCGGCTGCCCGTTCTCATCCACCGCGCGCGCGTTGTCGGTGTAGAGCATGAAATGCGCGTTCTTGCAGGCCATCACCTTGGATGGCTGCACGATGCTTTTTATATGTGCGTTCTCCGAACGGTAGCTGCCGTCCGGCAGGCGCAGGTGCGCATACGGCACGCCGCTTTCGAGTTCGCCGCGGCGCAGGTAATTCTCCAGTACGCCGCCCGTGGGTTTGTGCGTGTGACCGGCGGAGCCGAACATCACCCAGTTCACGCCGACGCCGGGATGGTCTGCGTACTCGGCCAGCACGTCCGGCAAAAGTGTGGCGTTGGGCGAGAACAGGAATTCGTCCACGTCGATGAACGCGATCCAGTCGGCCTCGTTGCCGTGCGTCTTCAAGCAGTGCTCGTACGCCTGCAACTGCGCCGGGTGGCGCGGCCATTCGTGCAGCACCACCGCGCCCGAGGCGATATGCACCTGCAGCGCGTCGAGGTAACGATCCGAGCTGTTGTTGTTGTAGAGATAGAAGCGCTCCACGCCCATGAGCTGATGGAACTCGACCCATTCACGCAGATACGCGGCCTCGTCCTTGAACACGGCGCAAATCGCAAGCACGCAACGCATGTGGCTTCCTCGTCTGATCGAAGTGGCACGGGTGCGGAGGTGTCGGAAAACCGACACTTCCGGCGGGTCCGTGCCGGGTATGCGAGGGTGGGAGCAATGTTGGTGCCAAAGGGGAGGGCGTATTTCCCTGTCGGCGAAGAGGCGTACTAATCAGCGATGGAGAATCTTGCCTCGTCGTCATTCCGGCGAAGGCCGGAATGACGACGAGGTACTAGTGGACGCCATCGGAAAGTTGGATGCCTGTCTTTACAACAGCGAGACGCAACTCGGCAGCGCCGACAAAACCTTTAGCGCGCCACATCACACTTTCCACGCCCATCTCCTTGGCCCCACAGCAAAAAAATTCTCAAGTAATCCCCGCCAGCGCCGAAAAAGTCCCTGAGGCGGTCGGCACAGCAGTGACCGGACCCCGCCGGCTTAAGTACCACCTATCCGGTTTCAGGAGACATCCAATGTCACTCGTTCTAAACACCAACATCGCCTCGTTGCAGGCCCAGAACAATCTGAGCCGCTCTTCGAGCGCGCTGGGCACCGCCACCCAGGACCTGTCCTCGGGTCTGAAGATCAACAGCGCTGCCGACAATGCTGCCGGCTACGCCATCGCCTCCCGCTTCCAGACGCAGATCGGCGGCCTGGGCCAGGCAAGCACGAACGCCAGCGACGCTATCAACCTGGCGCAAACCGCGGGCTCCGCGCTGAGCCAGATCACCTCCAATCTGCAGTCCATCCGTGACCTGTCCGTGCAGGCCGCTAACGGCACCTATCAGTCTTCCGACCGCGCTGCGATCAACACCTCGGTGCAGCAGTACCTGTCGGAAATCACCCGCATCGCCAACCAGACCACCTTCAACGGCACCAATGTGTTGAATGGATCGGTCGGCCAGTTGTCGTTCCAGATCGGCGCGAACGTTGGCCAGGCGATCAACGTGCAGCTCGGCCAGGGCGCTACCACGTCCCAGGTGGGCCAGATCTCGGAAGTGTCCACCGCCAACGTCAGCGGTGCGTTCGTCAATGCCAGCGGCGCGTCGGGCCAGTCGATCAGCCTGAGCGGCCTGAGCATTGAAGGCTCGGATGGCAAAGTAGTCAGCCTCAGCGGCGCCAGCGCCAGCAATGCGCAGGGCCTGGCCGATGCGATCAATGCGGCCGGTATCGCGGGCGTCAGCGCGGCAGTGAATGCCAGTGGCGGTATCAACCTGTACTCCACGGGTGAACTGGCCGTTACCGGCGCAGCACTTACTGGTGCGGCGGGCACGGCGTTCAATCTCACCTCGGGCGCGGTTGCGTTCGGCGCCAGCGGTGCTGGCTCCACGGCCAGCGGTTTTGCGGCCACGGGTGCGGCTTATACCGACGGCTCAGTGATCACGGCCTCCGGTTCGCTGACAGGCGGCGATGTTTTGACGGTGGACGATGCCAACAACCTGATCTCCCGCGTCGATGCGGCGCTGACTCAGGTGAGCACGTTCCAGAGCACGTTGGGCGCGGTGCAGAACCGCTTCCAGTCGACCATCTCCACCTTGAGTGCACAGCAGACCAACCTGACGGCTTCGCAAAGTTCGATTCAGGACACCGACTTCGCAGCCACTACCGCGCAGTTGAGCAAGTCGCAGGTGTTGCAACAGGCGGGTATCTCGGTGCTGGCCACCGCCAATGCCCAGCCGCAGCAGATCCTCAAGCTGTTGGGTTAATCGGTACGACCGGCCATGGCGAAATCGCCATGGCCGGGATTTTGCTTGAAGAGGTTCCGGCGGCCCGCGGGCCGTCGGAAAACCTACGCGAGCGGCGAGCAAAGCTTTCACTCATGAATTGATAGAGCGTGAGTTTTGCCGGCGGCTCGATGGCGCCAGGAACCTTCAACGAGGCCCTTCATGAGCAGCATTTCCAGCGTGAGCAGTACCTCGAGCGCGCTTTCCAGCGCGATCAGCGGCAGCTCCACCTCCACCACCGGCAGCAGTGGCAGCTCCAACATCAGCGGTACCGGCCTGCTCAGTTCGCTGGGCCTGGGCACAGGGCTGGACGTCAACTCGATCATCACGGCGCTGGTCAATGCACAAGAGGCCGGTCCACAGGCGCAGATCACCAACCAGTCCAATCTGGACAACAACAAGATCGCTGGCCTGACCGCATTGCAGACTTCGTTGACCGGTTTGCAGTCCGCACTGAACGAGCTGACCTCCAGCAACACCTACAGCATCTTCAACGCCACGCTGTCCAATACCTCCGTGGGCACGACGAGCACACTGCCGGACGCTTCGCCGGGTACCTATAACCTCGACGTGACGCAGCTGGCGACCGCGCAGAAAAGTGTGAGCGCGGCGCAACCCAGCGCGTCCACGATCGGTACCGGCACGCTCAACATCACCGTGGGCAGCAAGACTATAAATGTATCGGTCGGCGCGACCGATACGCTTTCGGCCATCGCCAGCAATATCAACAGCGCCAGCGGCAACCCGGGCGTCACCGCCACCATTGTGTCCGGCGTTAACGGCAACCAGCTGGTGCTCACCTCTACCAGCACCGGCACGGCCAACGCCTTCAGTGTGAGTGCCAGCAGCGGCAGCAGCAGCGGCGTCAGCTCGCTGGCTAGCGCGCTCAACACGCCAAGCACCACGGCAACCGATGCAAAGCTGACGATCGACGGCATTGCCGTCACCAGCGCCAGCAACAGTGTGAGTGGCGCGTTGACCGGTGTGACGGTGAACCTCGCGGCCACCGGCAGCTCGCAGCTCACCATCGCGCAGAGCACCACACCGATCAGCACAGCGGTGAACGACTTCGTTACCGCGTACAACACCTATGCGAGCACGGTCAATCAGCTCGACAGTTACGACAGCACCACCAAGGTCGCCGGCGTGCTGCTGGGCGATGCCACGCTGTCGTCGGTGCAGAGCCAGATCTCCAGCGTGCTCAGCAGCAAGGTCTCCGGCAGCAGCCTCGGCAGTCTGGCCAGCCTCGGCATCACGCGTAATTCCGATGGCACGCTGGCACTAAATTCGACCACGCTGGCCAATACGCTGGCCAGCAATCCATCGTCGGTGCAGCAGCTTTTCACGGGCACCAATGGTATCGGCACGCGGCTCAGCTCCCTGGTCACCAACTTCAACAGCAGCAGCGGCGTGCTGCAATCGCGCGTCAACAGCCTCAACAACGATCTGACCACGCTTTCGAGCCAGCAGACGGCGTTGAATGCGCGCATGGCGGTGTATCAGCAGCAGCTGGTCAAGCAGTATTCGAGCCTGAGCACCCTGATGACCTCGCTCAACAACACCAGCTCCTACCTCACCCAAGCGATGAATGCGCTAACCGGCACCAGCAGTAGCAGCAAGGGTTGATCATGAGTTACATGTCGCGAAATGCAAGCTCACTCTACGCACAGACGCGTGCACAAGGCAGCGTCGAAGGGGCCGACCGCCATCAGCTGCTCGCGATGTTGCTGGATGGCTTGGTCGATCGCATCAACCAGGCGCGCGGCCATATTCTGCACAAAGACATTCCGGCCAAGGGCCAGGCTTTCGGCAAGGCCATCGGCATTCTCGTGGCCCTGCGCGAGAGTCTCGATCACAACGTGGAACCCACGTTGACCGGCCGCCTCGACGCCTTATACGACTACATCACCCGGCGCCTGCTGCATGCGCAGCTCAATGACGATCTGCGCGCGCTGGATGAATGCGAGCGCCTGGTTGCACCGATCCGCGAAGCCTGGCACACGATTCGCGAGCCCTATCTAGCGGAACAAGCGCAGGCGAAGGCGACCGTAGCAACGCCATGAACGAGGCGACGCAAAACGAACTGCAGCGCGCACTGGCGCTCACCGTCGAGATGATCGACGCGGCCGCGCGCGACAATTGGACGCTGGTGACCGAGCTTGACGCGCAGCGCCAGGTTCATCTGCAGCAGATTCAACACGACACGCTCGCCGCGCAGCACCGCGAAGCGTTACAGACCTTGCAGGTTCACAACCGCGCGCTGCTGGAGCGCGCCGAACAGGTGCGCGAGACGGTGGAGCAGCAGCTCAGCCAGCACCAATACAATCATCGGGCGTTGCGGACGTACATTACGTCGGCGGGTTAATGCGGTCCATTCATGACCGGGAAGCGTGGAGATCCCGCTTCAAAAGCGAAAAAGCTGGGCTATGGCACGCGTTGTGAATACTTATTGCCAATAGCCGGCACGCCGTCATAAAGCCGGCACGAGGGAGGGGAAATTCATGCAACCCATGCAAACTGACGAAAAATGGCAGGCGTTTTCCGAGCGCGTGACCTATCAAGGCCAACCGCACGTCGGTGTGGAGGCGTTCGAGCCGGAGCCGGACATGCTCGCGCGCCTCAACGAGCGCAACCTGCATGTATTGCGCTCGCTCGCCTCGCTGGATGAGCGCCGGGCCGACAGCGCCAATGACGAAGACAGTCCGTTGATGCAGGAGCTGCAGCGTATGGACAGCAAGATCAACGTGCTGCTGGACATCGTCGACCGCCTGCTGCTGCCGGCTACGTTATTGCCACCGCGCCGGTCGATAAGTTTCAACGCGGTAGGCCTGATAGTGCCGGAAAGCGCGCTTCCGGCTGCCGGACACCTGCTTGTGCGCCTGCATTTCGATGCCTGCCGCGCCCTGCCGTTGGAGCTGCCAGCGCTATGTGGGCAGCCTCTAAACGATGCCAACGCTTTCGTTTACTTTTATGAATTGAGCGAGGCGGTCGAGGATGGGTTGGAACGTTTCGTTTTTTGTCACCACAGACGCAAAGTGGCCGAAGCACGTCTGACAGGAATGGCGGAAAGCGTGCCAGGGGGAAAGCACAGAGTGTGATGCGTATCACGCCATGAAGCATCCAAAGCCGCCGAAATTCCGCCAACCATGCATCGGAAGCGGGGCGACCACAGACTGAACCGGCTGCGTGCCGAGTCGCTGAAATCGATCTAAACCCTTGATGTAAACGGTTTCTTTGGCGGCTCACGAATGTGAAGCCGTCGATGCGCGGTGCGCGAATTCCGTCACGCAACTTACGAGAAGTACCGCACAGGCCAATTTGCTGCGAAATTTTTGGCGTTCTTCTTGCTGGACTGCTGCACATGTCGCGACGGATCGCTGACACATAGGGGGAACACGACATTCGGGACGGGAATCGTCGTTGTTCGTCAGCAGTCGCAGCAATGCAGCAGGACTCGTGCTCATGCCAAATAGCAATGTACTTATCATTGAATCCAACGGAACACGCGCCGACATCGTTGTCTCGGCGATGCAATTTATGGGCTTCTTTCCGCGGCGCTGGGATGCGTCGTTACCGGCTGATGCGATCACGCATGACTGGAAAGCGGTTTACATCGGCGGGATCGAAGACCAAGAACTTTGCGAACAATTGCTGGCCTCGCTCGACGTGCCGGCGGACCAACTGCTGGTGCTGGTCGGCTCCGACTCGCCGCAGCTGGAGCGTCTAACGAAAGTCGGTTCGCCGTACGCGGCGCAGATCGAAGTGCTGGATTTTCCGCTGCGCTACGAGCGCCTGGCTGAAGCTGTACGCCGCGCACCTACGTTGCGCACCACAAGCAGTACGGCACCGCTACGCCTGGTCGGCAACTCCTCGGCGATGGGCCGCGTCAATGCACTGATCCGCCAGGTGTCGCCGTTCGATTCCAGCGTGCTGGTGCTGGGCGAATCCGGCACCGGCAAGGAAATGGTGGCGCGCGCCATCCACGATTGCTCGCCGCGCCGCGACAAGCCATTCGTAGCGATCAACTGTGGCGCGATTCCGGCGGAACTGCTGGAAAGCGAACTGTTCGGCCATGAGAAGGGCGCGTTCACCGGCGCCATCAGCACGCGCAAGGGCCGTTTCGAAATGGCCGAGGGCGGCACATTGTTCCTCGACGAAATCGGCGACATGAGCCTGCCGATGCAGGTGAAGCTGTTGCGTGTGCTACAGGAGCGCATGTACGAGCGCGTCGGCAGCAACCGCACCCAGCGCTGCGATGTGCGCATCATTGCCGCCACGCACCGCAACCTTGAAGTGGCCACGGCCGAAGGCCGTTTCCGTGAAGACCTTTATTACCGGCTCAGCGTGTTCCCGCTGGAGATGCCGTCGCTGCGCGATCACCTGGACGACATGCCGGAACTGATTGCCGAATTCAACCAGCGCTTGCAGCGCCGCGGCTTGAACAGCGTGCGCTTCAGCGGCAGCGCCATGCAGTCACTGCGTCAGCACAGCTGGCCGGGCAATGTGCGCGAGCTGTCCAACCTGGTCGAGCGCCTCGCCATCCTCTATCCGAACAGCGAAGTGCGCGCCAACGATCTGCCGGAAAAATATCGCGGCGTGCAGCCGATCGACGAAACCGGCGGCGGCGTGGTGCGCGCCATGCTCGACGGCCAGAGCAAGGCCGCGCCGGCGAACAACCGTCATCTGGATGCCGAAGTGCTGTTGCCGGAAGGCGGCGTAGATCTGAAGGATCACCTGGCCGACATCGAAGTGGGACTGATTCGCCAGGCGCTCGATATCACCGACGGCGTCGTGGCGCATGCGGCAAAGCTGTTGCACATGCAACGCACCACGCTGGTGGAAAAGTTGCGCAAGTACGGTCTGCAGTCGGCCTGCCGCAGCAACGATACGTCGCCAGAGAGTGGCACAGCCGTTGCATGAAGCACCTTGTAACCGCTCAAGCGTTGGAAAACCGACATGAGTCAGATTGACGTCAACAGTGTGCTTTCGCAGATGCGCGCGCTTGGTGCGCAAGCTTCCGGTGCGATGCCGAGCGCTTCGCTGCCTGCTTCATCCAACGGACCGAGCGTGGATTTCAGCACGCTGTTCAAGCAAAGCATCGGCTCGGTGGCTGCGCAGCAGAACGAAGCCGAGAAGCAGGTCAGCGCGTTTGAGCGCGGCGATCCCGGCGCCGACATCGTCAAGACGTCGATCGCGGGACAGAAGGCCGATCTCGCGTTTCGTGGTCTGGTGGAAGTGCGCAACAAGCTGGTCGATGCGTACACCACCATTATGAATATGCCGGTTTAACCGTAGCGCCGTCATCCCCGCGAAAGCGGGGATCCATTGCATCAACTATGCGTTCGAAGGACGCCACATCGATTTCGAGTGCTTTCGCTCAGGCTGATTGAAAATGGATTCCCGCTTTCGCGGGAATGACGGCAAAAAAGAACTCACTGATTCGCTCCCATGGCCGACAACATCCCAGCAACCGCCAACGCACGCCAGGACCAGCTCAAGATCCTCCTGCGCAATCCGACCACTCGCCTGCTGATGCTGCTGGTGAGCGTGGCCATGGCGGTGGCGCTGGGCGTGGGCATCGTGCTGTGGTCGCGCGGACCGAATTACGCCTTGTTGTATGCGGGACTGGATCCGAAGGATGCCGCCGCAGTCACGCAAGCCCTGCAAACCAGCAACACGCCATTTCGTCTCGGGGCTGATGGCGCATCCATTTCGGTGCCGGCCGACGTACTGGCCGACACGCGCCTCAAACTCGCCAGCCAGGGCCTGCCGCAAGGCAGTACCGCCGGCGCGACGATGCCGCAGAGCGATTCTCCGTTCGGCATGAGCGATCTGGCCGAAAGCACGCATTACCGCGAAATGCTGGAAACAGATCTGGGCAACACCATCGCCGGTTTGCAATTCGTGCGCGCGGCGCGCGTGCATCTGGCGCTGCCGAAACCTTCCGCCTTCATTCGCGACAATCATGCGGCCAGCGCGTCGGTGTTGTTGACCTTGTATCCCGGTCGCCAGCTCGACGGCAGCCAGGTGCAGGCGATTGTGCACCTGGTGTCCTCCAGCGTGCCGGATCTGGATCCTTCGCAAGTTTCCATCGTGGATCAGCAGGGCAGCTTGCTCACCGTTTCTGATCCTGACAGCCCGGGTGCGGTGGGCGATGCGCACATGCGACTGGTCACGCGCATGGAGAACAGCTACACGCAGCGCATCGAAACCCTGCTCACGCCGCTGGTCGGCGCGGGGCGCGTGCGTGCGCAAGTGGATGTATCGCTCGATTTCAGCCAGACCGAAAAAGCCAGCGAGAGCTACGACGGCGACAAGCCCGTGCTGCGCAGCGAACAGACCAGCAGCGAACAGAAAAATGATGGCGCCGCCGGCGAGATTGCCGGTGCGCTCAGCAACCAGCCGCCGAACATCGTGGCGCAACCGACTGCCGCCAAGCCCAATGCGGGCACGCCAGCGGCGGCCAATGCAGCGGCCAGCAACACGGCCAAGGCGACGCCCACCGATACGTCGTCCACCGCCACGCGCAATTACGAAGTCGGTCGCACCATCAGTCACGTTAACAATCCCGCCGGCAAGCTGACGCGACTGACGGTGGCGGTGGTGGTGGACAACAAGCCCGCGACGGACGGCAAAGGCAAGAGCATTCCGCTCACCGAGCAGGAATTGCAGCATCTCACCGATCTCACCAAGAACGTGGTCGGTTACGACCAGCAGCGTGGCGACAACGTCACCGTGATCAACGAGGCGTTTTCTTCTGATTCGCCGGTCGACGTCACGCCCGTTGCGCAACCATTCTGGCTGCGTCCAGGCATGCTGGATCTGATCAAGCAGGGCGCGGGCATTCTCATCGCGCTACTGATTGCCTTCGGCCTGTTGCGCCCCTTGCTCAAGGGCTTGCTGCGCGGGCCCGAACCGATGCCAGTGCTGGCAGGTCCAGTGCCGACTGTGTCCGTGCGCATCGCAGACGATGGTCGCGGCGATCGTGATGATCCGGTGCGCATCACTTCGCCACAAATCCAGAACATGGCATACGAACAGAAGATCGGTCTCGCACGCAAGCTGGTGCAGGAGAATTCCAAGCAGGTCGCGCAAGTGGTGATGAATTGGGTGGGTGAGGATGGCAGCTGAGCACAACAACGCGCTCAACGGCGCGCAGCGCGCTGCGATCCTGTTGCTGACCCTGGGCGAGCAAGATGCCGCCGAGGTGCTCAAGCATCTGAGCGCGCGCGACGTGCAGGCGGTGGGCACCGCCATGGCCACGCTCAGCAACATTTCGCGCGACCAGGTCGAGCACGTGCTCGGCTGCTTGAACGACGATATCGGCCGCCAAACCGCACTCGGCGTGGGCACCGAGGAATACATCCGCAAGGTGCTGGTGAGCGCGCTGGGCGAAACCAAGGCCGGCAGCCTGATCGATCGCATCTTGCTGGGCCGCTCCACCAAGGGCCTGGAATCGCTCAAGTGGATGGAAAGCCGCGCGATCGCCGAGATGATCGGCATGGAGCACCCGCAGATCATCGCGCTGGTGCTCGCGCATCTGGAACCGGATCAGGCCGCCGAAGTGATCGGTTATCTGCCGCAGCGCGTACGCAGCGACGCGGTGATGCGCATTGCCAATCTCGACGGCGTGCAGCCGCAGGCACTGAACGAACTGGACGAGATCATGGAACGCCAGTTCTCCGGCACATCGACCAAGCTCAAATCCGCCACCGTGGGTGGATTGAAGGCGGCCGCCGACATCCTCAACGCGATGGAGTCCACGCGCGAAGCCGAACTGATGAATGCGATTCGCACGCATGACGCCGGACTCGGCACCAAGATCGAAGAACTGATGTTCGTGTTCGACGATCTGGCCGACATCGACGATCGCAGCATGCAAACCCTGTTGCGCGAAGTACCGTCCGCGCGCCTGATCGTTGCGCTGAAAGGCTCCGAACCCGTCGTGCGCGAAAAAATCTTCGCCAACATGTCCAAACGCGCCGCCGACATGCTGCGCGACGATCTGGAAGTAAAGGGCCCGGTCAAGCTCAGCGATGTCGACGCTGCGCAGAAGGAAGTGCTGCAGCTCGCGCGCAAGCTGGCGGATGCGGGGCAGATCAGTCTTTCGGCCAGTGGGGATGAGTTTGTGTGATGCGGATCATGGCTACTCATCGCCGCGAATTCACTCCCTCTCCCCTTCGGGGAGAGGGTTGGGGTGAGGGGGCAACCTTGCCCAATGTGTTTTATTGCCTTGCCGTCATTCCCGCGAAAGCGGGAACCCATATTGCTCTGAAGCAAGAAGCGATGATGGAGTCCCGCTTTCGCGCGAATGAAGGCTTCAAGGCGTTACGCGAGCTTCCCGCGAGATTGGCCCCTCACCCCAACCCTCTCCCCGTAGGGGAGAGGGAGTTGCCGGCGCGCGAGGCATCCTGATGCCCAACGTCCTCACCCGCGAAACCATCGCCGTCTTCAACCGCTGGGAGCCGCCCACAGTCGGCAGCGCAAAACCCGCAACCGAGCCCGCGCAAGCCCCCGGTCCCACGGTCTACGAACTGGAAGAAATCGAACGCCAGGCACGCGAAGAAGGTTATGCCGCGGGGCTGGCCGAAGGCCGTGCCGCGGGGAAGAAAGAACTGGACGAACGTCTGGCGCGACTGGATTCCATCTGCACTGCCGCCGCGCGTCCGCTTGCTGGCTTGGATGACGCCGTCGAACGCGAACTGGCCCAACTCGCCACCGTGATTGCACAGCGCGTGGTGACGCGCGAACTGCAACTCGATCCGGCACTGATTGATCGCGCCGTGCGCGAAGCCGCCATGGCCTTGCCATCGGCCACGCGCGATTTGCGCGTATGGGTACATCCCAGTGACTTGGATCTGCTGCGCGAACTTGCCGCCGCCGAACCGCATTGGCGTTTCGGTGCCAATCCGGCGCTGCAACGCGGCGATTGCGTACTGGAAAGCGAACGCTCGCGTCTGGATGCGCGCGTCAGCACACGCCTGGCCGCGGTGGTCGATGCCGTTATCGGCGACGATCTGGATGACGGCGAGGACGAGGTTTCCGCATGAACGACACCGCGCCAGGCAAACACCAACGCTGGCGCCGGCAGCTCGCACTGCGCGCGCAGCACGCGCGCTCTGCACAACTGCTGACCGTGGAAGGGCGCCTGCGCCGCGTGGTCGGCTTGACGCTGGAAGCTGAAGGCTGCGAAGCGCCGCTGGGCGCGCGCTGTCTGGTCGACGCCGCCGACGGCGTCCAATTGGATACGGAAGTGGTGGGCTTCGCCGACGAACGCCTACTGCTGATGCCGGTAACCGAAATGCATGGCGTGTTGCCGAATGCACGCGTGCGTCCGTGCTTGCGCGCGGGGGGATTGCCGGTGGGCGAAACCCTGCTCGGCCGCGTGATTGGTGCCGACGGCGTGCCGTTGGACGGTGAAGGCCCGCTGCATGCAGAGAGCCACGCGGCGCTCAAGCGCGAGCCGATCAATCCGATGGCACGCAAACCGATCGATACACCGCTCGACACCGGCGTCTGCGCGATCAACGCGTTGCTGACGGTCGGTCGCGGCCAGCGTATCGGTTTATTCGCGGGTTCCGGCGTAGGCAAATCCACCTTGCTCGGCATGATGACCCGCTACACCGACGCCGACGTCGTCGTCGTCGGATTGATCGGCGAGCGCGGCCGCGAGGTGAAGGAATTCGTGGAACAGACGCTGGGCCACGAAGGCCGCGAACGCGCGGTGATCGTGGCCGCGCCGGCCGATGCGCCTCCACTCAAGCGCCTACGCGGTGCGCAGTACGCCACGGCGATTGCCGAGTGGTTTCGCGATCGCGGCCAGCGCGTGCTGCTGCTGATGGATTCGCTGACGCGCTACGCCCAGGCACAGCGCGAGATCGCGCTGGCGATCGGCGAGCCACCGGCGACCAAGGGCTATCCGCCGTCCGTGTTCGCCATGCTGCCCGCCTTGGTTGAGCGCGCCGGCAACGATGCGGAAGGGCGTGGCTCCATCACTGCGTTCTACACCGTGCTCACCGAAGGCGACGATCACCGGCACGATCCCATCGCCGATGCGGCGCGTGCGATTCTGGACGGCCATATCGTGCTGTCGCGCGATCTGGCCGAAGCCGGCCACTACCCCGCGATTGACATCGAAGCTTCGATCAGCCGCGTGATGCCGGCGGTCGTCGCGAAGGAACAGATGCGCGCCGCGCAGCGCTTTCGCCAGATCTATTCGGCGTATCGCCAACGGCAGGATCTGATTGCGGTCGGCGCCTACCAGAAAGGTTCCGACGCGCAGGTCGACCACGCCATCGCCATGCACCCGAGCCTGGTCCGATTCCTGCAGCAGGAAGTCGACGAGCCTGCCGAACTGCGCACCGCGCAGGAACGGTTGGCTTCACTTGTCGCGGAGACCTAAGCCAATGCCATCGCGTTCGGATCGACTGCAGCCCGCCGTGGACCAGGCCCAACGCCGCCAGAAAGATGCCTTGCAGCGCCTGGCCGATCATCAGCAGAAACTTGCGCATGCCGAACAGCAGCTCGAAGAATTGAACCGCTACCGGCGCGAGTACAGCCTCGGCGACGGTGGCCTGACGGTAACCGCATTGCTCAACCGTCAACAATTCGTCGATCGCATCGACCAGGCCATCGTGCAGCAGGGCAAGCTGGTCGAGCGTCTGCAGCGACAGCTCGACGGCGCGCGCGAACGCTGGCTGCAGGCGCATGCGCGCGAAAACGCGCTCGATACCGTGGTGGATCGCTTGCGCAAGCAAGAGGATCAGCGCGAACAGCGACTGGAGCAGGCGGAAGTGGACGAGCGGATGCAGTATCGCCGCGGTATCCGCAACTAGCTGGCCCGCTTTTTGCTCCACATTTCAGCCATTTCATCGAGCATCCGCGCATGAGCGCCACGCCATTACCCCCTCTGCCGATCACTCCGTCGCCGCCGACGCAGCAGACCAGTGCACCGCGATCGGGCAGTCAGCAGCCCAGCGGCACCAGCTTCAACTCGCATCTGCAATCGGCGCAGCAGCAATCGTCGTCGGACCAGGCGCAGAACGGCAGCGCGGCCCAGGACGGCAACGGCAGCCAGAACACGGCTGCGCAGGCCGGCAATGCGTCGAACAACACGGCCACACCAGGCCAGGCCGATGCGTCCAAGCAGAATGACGCAACGAACAGCAGCGATATCGGTATCGATCTCACCGGTGGCATCGCTACGCTGGCCGGCACGATGCTGGGCCTGATCGATCATGCCGCCAGCGATACGCATGGTGACGCGACGCCGGCAACCCATGCGGCGCCAGCGAAGCCGGTTACGCAATCCGCCAACAAACAACCCGCAGCCGCGCAGCCCAATGCGCTGGCTGCGACTATGATTCCCATACCGCTATCAGCCGCCATGACGGCCGCGCCTGCCACGACCAGCAGCGGCGTGCAGACGGCTGACGGCACCGCCGGTGCCTTGTCGCAAAAAGCATCGGCCTTCGCCAGCGCGAACGCCGACAATGCGTCCGCCAGTGCTAGCAGCAGTGCTTCGGTTGCCGCGGATGGTGGAGCATCAACGCCAACGACCAGCGATAACGTCCAGGCATTCGCTGCTGGTTTGGCCGCCATCAGTCATGCAAGCGTTCCGTCGGCGGCATCGACGGTAACCGACAGTGGTTCGCAGGCTTCGCCGGATCTTGCCGCGCTGGGCAGCCTTACCGCGGCGCCCACGGTTCCGGTCAGCGCAACGACCGGCGCCACGCACAACCTTGGAATGAACGAGACGGTCGGTTCCTCAGGCTTCGCCAAGGAACTCGGCCAGCAGATCACCTGGCTCAGCGGCCAGGAAGTAAAGCAGGCGCAAATACGCTTGAATCCGCAGGATTTGGGCCCGCTCGACGTGAAAGTGAGCGTTGAGCATGGTCGCGTAGACGTAAGCTTCATGACACAGCATCCCGCCACTACCGCAGCCGTGCAGCAAGGCTTGGATCAGCTCAACCAGATGCTGGGCGGACAGGGGCTTTCGCTCGGCCACGCCACGGTGGGGCAGCATGCACAGCAGCAGTTCGGGGCGCAGCAGGGGCAGCAAGGTCAGGCGTCCGGTAACACCGGCGATGACGTCGCCGATACGCCGGTTGCCGTTGCAACGCGTGTTGCCGTGGGGCTAGTCGACGCGTTTGCTTGATGCTTCTGCTTCGTATTCTTCATGGCCGTCATTCCCGCCTTCGCGGGAATGACGGCCATGTTGGTTTCTGTATTTGTCTGCGCACGACGGAATTGCCACGCCGCCCATCGCGCCCACATCCCGACGCGCGTCAATAAAACGCCGCCCAGCGTCTTCACGAATCGCGCAAACCGCGCTGCTATGCGCTTTCAAACCATGGCACGCCGCTTGCTAAAACCTCTTTAGATAACGCCGCCATACACCAGGCGCGGCGTCATGCCTTTCATGGAACTTGGGGTTGTTCATGGCTAACGCCGAAAGTCTCGAAGGAGAAGTCCCTGTCACCGCTGCCAAGAAGAAAGGCGGCAGCACGGTGATGTTTGTCGGTATCGCCGTGCTCGGGCTGCTTGGCGCGGGTGCTTATCTGTACAGCCGCGCGCACGGTACGCAGCCCGCTGCCGCGGCGCTGGCGCCAAAGACACCGGAACTGTTTCTGCCGCTGGATCCCGCTTTCGTGGTGAATTTTCAGGATCAGGATTCCACGCGCTACCTGCAGGTGGGTGTGACGGTGATGACGCACGATGCGTCGGCCGTGCAAGCGATGAAGGAAAGCGATCCGGTGATTCGCAACGCGCTGGTGATGCTGTTCAGCAGTCAGACCTATGCGGGCTTGAGCGACATCGCCGGCAAGAAAAAGCTGCAGGCCGAGGCGCTGGAGGCCGTGCGCAAGATCGTGGCTGACAGAACCGGCAAGCCGGATGTCGATGCCCTGTATTTCACCAGCTTCGTGATGCAGTAACGGGATATAAGCCGATGAGCGACCTGCTTTCTCAAGAAGAAATCGACGCCCTGCTCAACGGCGTCGACGACGGCAAGATCGAAACCGAGAGTGATGTGCCGCCGCCGCCGGGCACGGTGTTGGATTTCGACTTCACCCAGCAAGACCGCATCGTGCGCGGTCGCCTGCCGACGCTGGAAATGATCAACGACCGCTTCGCGCGCTTCTTCCGCACTCAGCTGTTCGGCGTGCTGCGCAAGACCTGCGAAGTGTCGGTACTGGGCGTGAAGATGCAGAAGTTCAGCGAGTACGTGCACGGCCTCAACGTGCCTAGCAACCTCAATTTGATCAGGGTGAAGCCGTTGCGCGGCACCGCACTGGCGGTGATGGAACCGCGGCTGGTGTTCACCGTGATCGACAATTTCTTCGGCGGCGACGGGCGCTATCACGCGCGCATCGAAGGCCGCGACTTCACGCCGACCGAAAATCGCGTGATCCAGATCCTGCTCAACGAAGTGTTCATTTCGATGGTCGAGGCCTGGGCGCCGGCGATGCAGGTGCAATTCGAATTCCTCAATTCGGAAATCAATCCGCAGTTCGCCAACATCGTCAGCCCCACCGAAACCGTGGTGGTGTCGCGCTTCCACGTGGAGCTGGACGGCGGTGGCGGCGAAGTACACCTCACCTTGCCTTACGCGATGGTGGAGCCGATCCGCACCATGCTCGACGCCGGCGTGCAGAGCGACCGCATGGGCGAGCGCGACGAGCGCTGGATCCATTGTCTGCACGACGAAGTGATGGATGCGGAAGTGGAACTGAGTTCGATGCTTCTGGAAACCAGGATCAGCATCGGCGAATTCCTTGGCCTGCGCATCGGCGACGTGATCCCGATCAACCTGCCGGATGCCACTACGGTGTTTGCCGAGGACGTACCGATTTTTCGCGGCCAGTACGGCCAATCCAATGGCCGTTATGCCGTGCGATACAAGACCGCCGCCGGCCGCCGCGCGCCGCTTCCCGTTTTCGAATTCGCCCCGGAAAAACTCGTATGAACCACAGCTTCGATACCCACGGCCTCAACGGCGCATCCAAAAACGGCGAGCAACCCCTTGAGTTCGACAACTTGAACGAAAGTACGAGCGACAAGGCCGACGTCAGCCTGGACATGATTCTGGATGTGCCGGTGACGCTGGCCATGGAGGTAGGCCGCACGCGCATCAGCATCCGCAACCTGCTGCAACTCAACCAGGGTTCGGTGGTGGAACTGGATCGCGCCGCCGGCGAACCGCTGGACGTGTTCGTCAACGGCACTCTTGTGGCGCATGGTGAAGTGGTGGTGATCAACGAGAAGTTCGGCATCCGTCTTACCGACGTGATCAGCCCGGCCGAACGGGTGCGTAAACTGAGATGAGCATGATGAACGACATGCTGGCGCGCGCGCCGATGGCGAGCGTGCCCGATATCAACGTGACCGGTGAACTGATCCGCGTCGTGCTGAGCCTGGGCGCGATCGTGGCGCTGATCTTCGCGGCGGGTTGGTTGACGCGGCGACTTCAGTCCCGGCAGTTCGTAGGTGGACGTCGCTTGCGTTGCATCGAAACCATGTCGATCAGTGCGCGCGAACGCGTGTTACTGATTGAAGCGGATGGCAAGCGCCTGTTGGTCGGAGTCGGCACGGGTGGTGTGCGTGCGCTGCATGTCTATGAAGGTGCGGTGCCGGTGGAAGCTGCGCCGACGCCTGCACCGGTGCTGCCCTTTGCGGAGTTGTTGAATCGTTTGGGGCGCAAGTCATGAGCAGCGTATGTATGCGAGAAGTTTCGCTCCCTCTCCCCTCCGGGGAGAGGGCTGGGGTGAGGGGTCAGCCTCGCCGGATGCATGCTTCTGGCAAGAGCACAAAACATGCTCTTCATGCGCTGATGTGCTTTCTCGCAAGCCTTGCACCCCTCACCCCAACCCTCTCCCCGCAGGGGAGAGGGAGCCGGTTCCGGCGCTGCCTGGCTTGCCTGATGCTGCTATTCGCACCAATCGCGCATGCGGCAACCACCACAACAACGTCAACCGCGATAACACCGATCGCCCCCATCGCACCAATCGCCCAGTCAGCCGGCATCCCCGTGCTAACCGTGCAAAACGCAGGCAGCGGCCAGAACTGGAGCGTATCGCTGCAAGTCGTAGCACTGATGACGGTGCTTACCCTGCTGCCGGCCGTGCTGCTGATGATGACCTCGTTCACGCGCATCATCATCGTGCTGAGTTTTCTGCGACAGGCGCTCTCTACGCAATCCACGCCGCCGAACCAGGTGTTGCTGGGGCTTGCGTTGTTCCTCACGCTGTTTGTGATGTCACCGGTGATCAACCGTGCCTACGACAACGGTGTGAAGCCGTACATGGATCATCAGATGAGCGCCGAGGCCGCCATTCCGGCCGCGGCGGCGCCGTTCAAGCATTTCATGCTGGACCAGACGCGCGATGCGGATCTGCAGCTGTTCACGCACCTGGCCAAGGAACAACCCTATGCCAGCAAGGACGACGTGCCGTTCCGCGTGGCCATGCCAGCTTTCGTCACCAGTGAGTTGAAGACCGCGTTCCAGATGGGCTTCTTGCTGTTCATTCCGTTCCTGGTGATCGACCTAGTGGTGGCGAGCGTGCTGATGTCGATGGGCATGGCGATGGTGTCGCCGTCGATCATCTCGCTACCGTTCAAGATCATGTTGTTCGTGATGGTGGATGGGTGGTCGTTGCTGGTCGGCACCTTGGCGGGGAGTTTCTACACATGACGCCGGAATGGGTGATTCATTTCGGCCAGCACGCCCTCTACATCGGCATGCTCGTTGCCGCGCCGCTGCTGCTCACCGCGCTGTTGGTCGGCCTGCTCATCGGCGTGCTGCAAGCCGCCACGCAGATCCATGAAATGACACTGAGCTTCATCCCCAAGCTGCTGGCGATGGCGGCGGTGGGTTTGCTGGTAGGGCCGTGGATGCTGCACACGCTGGTGCAGTTCACGCACGACATCATTGTGGGGCTGCCGGAGGCGATCAAGTGACGATCGAGCTGGCCGCGTTGATCCATTGGCTGTCCGGCACGCTCTGGGCGCTGGGTCGCGTGGGCGGCTTCTTCATGGCGGCACCAATCTTCAACGCCACGGTAGTGCCGGCGCGCATCCGCGTTGCGATGATCATTGTGCTGACGCTGGTGCTGGCACCGCTCGCGCCCACGCAGATGGATCTGTTCAGCGCAGCCGGCGTAGCGACGATGGCGACGCAGATCCTGATCGGTGCCAGCGTCGGTTTCGTGTTGCAGCTGGTTTTTCAGGCGGTGTCGTACGGCGGGATCCTGATCGGCCAGAGCATGGGTCTCGGGTTCGCCGAACTGATCAGTCCCACCAGCAATACCAGCGTACCGGTGCTGGGACAGTTCTACATGGTGATGGTGAGCCTATTGTTCCTGGCGATGGATGGCCATCTGCAGGTGATCGAACTGCTGGCGGACAGTTTTCGTAGTTTGCCGCCGAGTGCGACCGGCATGGATGAAAAATCGTTGTGGGCGCTCGTCATGGCCGGTGGCGATCTGTTCGCCGGCGCGCTGCGTGTGGCACTGCCGGCGATGACCGCGCTGCTGCTGGTGAACATCGGCTTTGCCGCCACCAGCCGCGCGTCGCCGGCGATGAATCTGTTCGCAGTGGGTTTTCCGATCAGCATCTGCATGGGTTTCATTGCGCTGTGGTTGGCAATGCGCGGGATGGCTACCGCGTATTCGGCGTTGCAAGCGGTGGGTTGGGATTTGATGCGGCATTTGGTGGGGCTTTGATGATGAGCTCACACGTTTTCCCATCAGCTTCCCTAGTGAATCCCTCTCCCTCCGAGAGAGGGTGCCGAGAGGCGGGTGAGGGTTCGGGCGGAGCGCGTTACCAATCCTTGTGGTGCGCTTTGATATCGCACCCTGATCGCACCCTCACCCCAACCCCTCTCCCGGAGGGAGAGGGGCTTTTGCTTCGTGCTGGTCTAACGGTGAGGGGCTAGTCCCATGGCCGAGACCGAAAACGAAGATCGCACCGAACGAGCGTCGGAAAAACGCCTTCAGGAAGCCCGCGACAAAGGCGAGATACCGCGCTCGCGCGATCTTTCCGGTGCCATGGTGGTGCTGGCCGGTTCGAGCATCCTGCTTTCCTACAGTTCCAGCATGTACGCGCATATGCGGCACATCTATGCGCTTAGCTTTGGTTATTCGCGCGATGCGCTGTTCAGCGATGCGCTGATGTCACACGTGCTGCAGGCTGCGTTGGGCGACATGCTTGGCCTGTTGATACCGGTATTCGCTGCGACGATGGTGGCAGCGGTGGGCTCGTCGGTGTTGATCGGCGGATTCAGTTTCAGCTCGGAAGCGCTAGTGCCGAACTTCCAGCGGCTCGATCCGATCGCGGGATTTGGACGGCTGTTTGCATTGAACGGCTTGATCGAACTGGCCAAATCGCTGTTGAAGGTCGCCGTCATCGGTCTTGCGCTGGTGTTGCTACTGCGTCATGACGAAGCAGCCGTGATGGCGACCAGCCGCGAAGCAATCGGCAGCGGCGTGGGGCGCGCGCTGTCGCTGGTGGCACACGCGGCCATGGTGTTCGCTGCGATTCTTGGCGTGATCGGCGGCCTCGACGCACTGTGGCAGCGTTTCGACTACGAGCGCCGTCATCGCATGTCCAAGCAGGAGCTGAAGGACGAGCACAGAGAAAGCGAGGGCGATCCGCACCTGAAAGGCCGCATCCGCCAGATGCAGCAGCAGATGGCGCGTCGGCGCATGATCCAGGACGTGCCCAAGGCCGATGTAGTGGTGGTCAACCCCACCCACTTCGCGGTGGCGCTGCGTTACGACGATGCGCGCATGCGTGCGCCGCGCGTGGTGGCGAAGGGGCTGGACGTGCTCGCGCAGCAGATCCGTCTGGTGGCGGACGCGCATCGCATTCCCTTGGTGGAAGCGCCGCCGCTGGCGCGCGCGCTGTATGCCACCACCGAAATCGGTCACGAGATTCCGTCCGCGCTCTACGTGGCGGTCGCGCAGATTCTCGCCTACGTCTATCAGCTCAAGCAGGCCACGGAACGCGGTGGCCCCATTCCCGATACGCCGCGGCCGGATATCGATCCGGAACTGCAAGGCCGTTACCGCCAACCGTAATTCACACTCAAGGCGACACGCATGGCAACCGCAAGCGTTCTAGATACCTTCAAGCAGGTCAGCCGCCGCGGCGCGGGTGCGCCGATCGTGATGCTCGCCATGCTGGCGATGCTGATGTTGCCGCTGCCGCCGTTCGTGCTGGACATGCTCTTCAGTTTCAACATCGCGCTGTCGCTGGTGATTCTGCTGGCGGTGGTGTACGTGCTTCGGCCGCTGGAATTCGCGGCGTTTCCCACCGTCGTGCTGCTGGCCACGTTGTTGCGCCTGGCGCTCAACATCGCCTCCAGTCGCGTGATCCTGCTGCATGGTCATGATGGTGCCGGCGCGGCAGGCAAGGTGATCGAAGCCTTCGGCGAGTTCGTGATCGGCGGCAATTTCGCGGTCGGCCTAGTGGTCTTCGCGATCCTCACCATCATCAATTTCGTGGTCGTCACCAAGGGCGCCACACGCGTGTCGGAAGTGACGGCGCGCTTCACCTTGGATTCGATGCCCGGCAAGCAGATGGCGATCGATGCGGATCTCAACGCCGGCCTGCTCACACAGGAACAGGCGCGCGAGCGCCGCCAGGAAGTGCGCGAGGAAGCGGATTTCTACGGTTCGATGGATGGTGCTTCCAAGTTCGTGCGCGGTGACGCGACCGCGGGCATCCTGATCCTGTTCATCAACATTGTCGGCGGTTTTTTCGTCGGCATGTTGCAGCACGGTCTCGGCGCGGGCGAAGCGGCGCGCACGTATACCTTGCTCACCATCGGCGATGGCTTGGTCGCGCAGGTGCCGGCGCTGATGCTGTCGATCGCCACCGCGGTGATCGTCACACGCGTGTCCAAGTCGCAGGACATGGGCAAGCAGGTGCTGGGGCAAGTGTTCGCGCAGCCGCGCGCGCTGGCTGTGGCCGGCGTAGTGCTGGTGGTGATGGGTTTGATCCCCGGCATGCCAAACATCGCCTTCCTCCTGCTTGGCGCGGTGTGCGGCGGTGCGGCGTGGCTGATGGTCAAGCGCGAAAAGGAAACCAAGGAACGACTGGCCAAGGCATCCGCCGAAGCGCTGCCTGCACCGGCGACGACGGAGCGTCTCGAACTGGGTTGGGAAGACGTGGCCAGCGTCGATCCAGTCGGCCTGGAAGTGGGCTATCGCCTGATCCCGCTAGTGGATAAGAACCAGGGCGGCGAGCTGATGTCGCGCATCAAATCGGTGCGCCGCAAGCTGTCACAGGAACTCGGGTTTCTGGTCGCGGCCGTGCATATCCGCGACAACCTGGACCTCGGCCCGAACACGTATCGCATTTCGCTGATGGGCGTGCCGATGGGTGAGGCGGAGGTCTATACCGAGCGCCATCTCGCCATCAATCCCGGGCGCGTGCACGGCACGCTGCAAGGCGTGGCCACGCGCGATCCCGCGTTTGGTCTGGAAGCGGTGTGGATCGAGAACAGTCAGCGCGACCACGCGCAGGCGCTGGGCTACACCGTGGTCGATCCGGCCACGGTGATCGCCACGCACCTGTCGCACATCCTGCAGAACCACGCGCACGAGCTGTTCAGTCACCAGGATGCCCAGCAACTGCTGGACCGCCTGGCGCAGGCCGCGCCCAAGCTGGTGGAAGATCTGGTGCCCAAGCGCCTGTCGCTGGGCGTGGTGGTGAAAGTGCTGCAGAACCTGCTGGCCGAGCGGGTGCCGATCCGCAATATGCGAACCATTGTCGAGTCTTTGGCGGAGCACGCCGGCCAGAGTCAGGATCCTGGCGCCCTCACCGCCTATGTGCGGGTGGCGCTGGGCCGCCAGATCGTGCAGGAAATCGCCGGTTTGGGCACGGAAATCCCCGTGTTAACGCTCGCTCCGGAATTGGAACAGATCTTGCTCGGATCCCTGTCGAGCAGCGGTGCAGCCGGCGCGGCCGTGGAACCGGGGCTCGCCGACCGCCTGCAGCAGAGCGTCGCCGAAGCGGCGCGGCGGCAGGAGGCCAGCGGTGAACCGGCGGTAATGCTGGTGCAACCGCAACTGCGTCCATGGCTTTCGCGCTTCACGCGCCACGTGGCCCAGAACCTGCATGTGCTGGCATACAACGAAGTACCGGATAACCGTCGTGTGCGATTGGTGCAGGCGATTGGGCGGTGAGTGATGGGAGAGGGTGAGATGGTGAGGCAGGCGATGACATCGAATTTGAGAACACTGCTCCCTTTCGAGCGCGCGTGTTCTTGCCCGGCCGTCATTCCCGCGAAAGCGGAGGTGCTCTTCAACAGCGAAAGCTGGTCAATCCATCTTCACTTTATGCACCAGAGCAACATGGGTTCCCGCTTTCGCGGGAATGACGTCAAGGCACAGTTGCGCATCGCGGTGACGCCTGCGAGGAGCGCGGCATGAAGATCAAACGTTTCCTCGCCTCCGATATGCGTCAGGCCATGCGCGACGTGCGCGCTGAGCAGGGCGCCGATGCGGTGATCCTCTCCACGCGCCGTCTCGAAGAAGGCATCGAAATCATCGCGGCGGTCGATTACGACGAAGCGCTGATGCGCGAAGCCGCACGTGTCAACGCGCCAGCACCGGCGCCAGCAGCAACGAAGCCGCCGGTGAATGAAGCTGTGAAGGAAACTCCCAAAGAGCGCATCAAAGAAGTCGCCAAGCAAGCCGTGAAAGAGCCTGCGAAGGAAACGCGCGCCGCAACACCGCCGCCGCCACCTCCTCCGCCCATTCCGATGCCGATGCCGGCCGGCGAGATCGCCGTGCTGCAACCGATGATGGAGCAGCATGCGTTGGAAACCGCGCGCATGCGCACCGAACTCGGCGGCTTGCGCCAACTGCTCGAACAACAGCTTTCCAGCCTCGCGTGGAACGACATGGAGCGCCGCAGCCCGATGCGCGCCCGCGTGCTGCGCGACATGTCGCGCCTCGGCATCGACACCGACGTGGCGCGCCGTCTCATCGACGAGCTGCCGGAAGACATCAACGCCGACCAAGCGCGCTACCTGCCGCTCGGTCTGCTCAGCCGCAGCCTGAAGGTCAGCGGCCGCGGTCTGGCCGACGTATGTGGCGTCACCGCGCTGGTCGGTCCCACCGGCGTAGGCAAGACCACCACCATCGCCAAGCTTGCTGCCTGCGCAGTGATGCATCACGGTCCGGTCAAAGTCGCGCTGGTCAGCACCGATCACTACCGCATCGGCGCCGCGGCGCAACTCGAGCATTACGGTCGTCTGCTGGGCGTGCGCGTGTATCCCGCCTATGACGCGGTCGGCCTCGCGCAGACGCTGCATCTGCTGCGCGATCACCACACTGTGCTGGTCGATACCGCTGGCGTGTCAGGCGCCGATCCGCGCCTGCAGCAGCAGATGGAAGTACTGCGCGAAGCCAGCGCGCACGGCGCCACGCAACTGCGTGCCTGCCTGGTGCTCGCCGCGAACGCGCAGGCACCCGCGCTGGACGAATCGGTGCGCGCGTATCTGCCGGTCAAGCCCAGCGCCTGCATCGCCACGAAGCTGGACGAAGCGCCGAGCCTCGGTGGCCTGCTTTCCGTATTGATCCGTCACGGCGTTCCACTCGATTGCACCACTGACGGCCAGCGCGTACCCGAAGACATCAGCGCTGCCGACGCGCGCGTGCTGGTGTGTCGCGCCGCGCAGCAGCAGCGCCGGCTGGGTCCGGCAGGCGATGACCTGGACATGGCCGAGCGCTTCGGTATGGCGGTGGCGGGTCTATGACGAACGAGGCATTACAAGTGAATCAGGCCGCAGGTTTGCACAGTCTGTTTTCCGGCACGCGCCCGCAGCGCGAGGAAATCGATTCGTTCCATCAGGCGGCGAGTTTGCGGCCGGTGTTACCGAGGGCGCGCATCACGCGCACCATCGCGGTGGCGGGCGGCAAGGGCGGCGTCGGCAAAACCACGGTGGCGGTGAATCTGGCGATGGCGATGGCCATGGCCGGGCGTGACGTGATGCTGCTGGATGCCGACATGGGCGTGGCCAACGTGGACGTACAGCTCGGCCTTAATCCGATGCGCCACGTGGGACATCTGCTGGAAGGGCTGTGCACGCTGCAGGATCTGGTCATGCCCGCGCAGCATGGCCTGAAGGTGATTCCGGGCGGCTCGGGCATACGCCGGTTGGCCAAGATGGGTAACGGTGAGCACGCCGCGGTGATCCGCGCCTTCGACGATCTGATCCAGCCGCCGGAATTCCTGGTGGTGGATACCGCCGCGGGTGTGGCCGACAACGTGGCGATGTTCGCCGCCGCGTCGGACGACGTGTTGATCGTGGTATGCGACGAACTGGCCTCGCTCACCGATGCGTATGCCCTGATCAAAATTCTCGCCCACGAGTTCGGCGTGCGGCGCTTCCATATCGTCGCCAACATGGTTCGCCAGGCGAGCGACGCGAAAAAACTCTACGAAAAACTGGCGCGTGTAAGCGGACGCTTCCTCGACGTAGCGCTCGACTACATGGGCATGGTGCCGCACGACGAATGGTTGCGGCAGGCGATCCGGCGCCAAGGCGCGGTGGTCGACCTGTGGCCATCCAGCCGTGCGGCGATGGGATTCAAGCAATTGGCAGGTGCGGTCGATACATGGGGGAAACCCGCGTATCCGGATCTCGGCCGAATTGCCTTTTTCAGTGGCCAGAGCATGCCGGCTGCGGGGTGGTGACATGAATGTAGCTTCGGAATATCTGCAGCTGCAACGCGAGGATGCGGATCAACTGGTGCGCAAGCATGCGCCGCTCGTGCGGCGTATCGCTTACCACCTGATGGGCCGACTGCCTCCGAGCGTTGACGTGGGAGACCTGATGCAGGCGGGCATGATCGGCTTGCTTGAGGCGGCGCGAAATTTCACGACCGATCGCGCGGCCAGCTTCGAAACGTATGCGGGTATCCGCATACGCGGCGCGATGCTGGACGAATTGCGGCGCACCGACTGGACCCCCCGTTCGGTGCATCGCAAGGTGCGCGAAGTCGCTGAAGTGGTGCGGCAGATCGAAAACGAAACCGGCGCCGATGCGGACACCGCCGAAGTGATGAAGCGTCTCGGCATGAGCGCCGAGGAGTATCACCAGGTGTTGTCCGACGCGACTAGCGCGCGGCTGCTGAGCCTTACCGCGCCGGACGACGGCGAGGGCGGCGAGGCTGGCGCGCTGGACGTGATCGACAACGACAGTTTGGGGCCGCAGGACAGCATCGAGCAGGATGGCTTGCGCGAGGCGCTGGCCGAGGCGATCGGCACGCTGCCCAAGCGCGAACAACTGGTGATGTCCCTGTACTACGAGCAGGAACTGAACCTGAAAGAGATCGGCCTGGTGCTCGGCGTAACCGAATCGCGCGTGTGTCAGATCCATGGACAGGCGCTGGTGAGGCTGCGGGCGCGGATGGGTAACTGGCGCGGTTAGCAACAAAACATATCCCCTCTCCCCGGAGGGGAAAGGAAGCAGCGGCGGGCGCCTCTTCCACACCATTGCTTTGCTGGAGAAAAGCGTTTGGACAAGAACATGAAAATCCTGGTGGTGGACGACTTCTCCACCATGCGACGAATCGTTCGCAACCTGCTGGTCGAGCTCGGTTTCAGCAACCCGCTCATCCAGGAAGCCGACGACGGCAACAACGCCCTGACGATGCTCAAGGCCAATACCTTCGACATGGTCGTGACGGACTGGAACATGCCGAACATGACCGGCATCGAGCTGCTGCAGGCGATCCGCGCCGAGCCGAAGCTGAAAGGCTTGCCGGTGCTGATGGTCACCGCCGAAAACAATCGCGAGCAGATCATCGCCGCGGCGCAGGCCGGTGTGAACGGCTACATCGTCAAGCCGTTTACCGCCGCCACGCTCAAGGAAAAGCTGGACAAGATCTTCGAGCGCCTTGCCGCCAGTGGAGCTTCCGCATGAATGCCGCCATGACCACCGCCGTAAACGAGGGCCTTCCGCCGGAAGTGCTCAATCTTCTCACCAGCAAGGATGGCGCCGCATTCGAACAAGCGCTGGACGCGATGGTGCGCCAGCGCGAGCAACATTTGTTCCGTGCCCTTGGCGTGCTTGCGCGCGATCTGCACGGCGCTGTATCGCGCCTCGGCAGCGACCTGGCCAACGAGGGCGTGCCCGACAGCATGGTCGATGCGCGCAACCATCTGGCCGAGGTGCTGGAGATGAGTTCCAAGGCCGCGCATCGCAGCCTTGATTTCGTCGACCGTATTCGTCCGGAAGCCGAGGCGCTATCCAACAACGCCAGTGCTGTGCTGGATTTCAACAGCAGCGAAACCGATCCGGCTGCTGTGCTGGCGCGCCAAGCGCAGGTGTTCGCCAGCGCCTGCAGCGAGGGCCTCAACGACATGGTGCTGGTGCAGTCCTGGCAAGACCTGGCCGGCCAGCGCGTGAAGAAAGTGGTGAGCTTCATCGAGAGCGTGGAATCGTCGCTGCTTGAGCTGGTGCGCCTGACCGGCGCGCTCGCCGGCCGCGAGGCGCCGGTAGAGGTAGCCAAGGTGCAAAGCCAGGACGAGGTGGACCGGTTGTTGAGTGAGTTTGGGTTCTGAGCCGCTAGCGTGGACACGTATTGATGGATTCGAGCCTCGACAGCGAGCTGCGTGACGACTTCCTGGTCGAGGCCGGGGAGTTGGTGCAACGGCTGGGCGAACAGCTGGTCGAGCTGGAAGCCTCACCGCACGATCGCGAGCTGCTCAACGCGGTGTTCCGCGTCTTTCACACGGTGAAGGGCGGCGCGGGCTTTCTCGGCATCGAGCCGATGGTGCAGTTGTGCCATGTCGCCGAGGAACTGCTCAACGACGCGCGCAACGTCAAGCTGGTGTTGAATGCCGCACACATGGATGCGCTGCTCGAGGCGCTGGATCTGCTCAACACCATGATGGCCGCTGTGGCTAACGGCGAGACGATGTCGCCACCGCCGGCGGCGCTGTTGGAACGTCTGCAACCTGCCGTCGAACGTGCCGTGGTTGCCGAAGCGCCTGCCAAACCGGCGCGCTCCGCCGATCCCATCGAGGCCGAATTCGAGGCGCTGCTCGACACGTTGTATGGACAAGGCGGTGCGCCAGGTGCGTCCAAGCACGCGTCCAAGGAAATCAACGACGACGAATTCGAGAACCTGCTCGACGCGCTGCACGGCAAAGGCAGCGCACCTGGCGCCGACAAGCTCGAGGTGGTCGAAAAGAAAGACATCAACGACGACGAATTCGAAGCGCTGCTGGACAGTCTGCATGGCAAGGGCGCTGCGCCTGGGCAAGTCGCAGCGGCTCCGGTTGCCACGCTTTCTGCTGCGCCGACTCCTGCGCCTGCTGTCGAAGCGCGCCCGGCTGCTGCTGCGAAACCCGCCGCTGAAAACACGGTACGCGTGGATACCACGCGACTGGATGCGCTGGTCAGCCGCGCGGGCGAACTGGTGTTGCTGCGCAATCGCTTGCTGAGCCTTGCTTCCCGTAGCGACAACGAAACGCTGGCGACAATGGCCGGCGATCTCGACCGCGTCTCCGACGATCTGCAGACCGCCGTGCTCGGCATGCGCATGCAGCCGGTGGGCCGCCTATTCCAGCGCTTTCCGCGCATCGTGCGCGATCTTGCGCGCCAGCTCGGCAAAGAGATCGAACTGGTTACCGAAGGCGAAGACACTGATCTCGATCGCAGCTTGGTCGAAGCGCTGGCCGATCCGCTGATTCACCTTTTGCGCAACGCCGTCGATCACGGCCTGGAAGATCCGGCTGGCCGCGAGCGCGCCGGCAAGCCGCGCAAAGGCAAAGTAAAACTTTCCGCCAGCCAGCGCGGCGAGCGCATCGTGATCTCGGTGAGCGACGACGGCCGCGGCATGGATCCGGAAGTACTCAGGCGCAAGGCGGTGGAGAAAGGCGTCATCGATGCCACGCAAGCCGCGCGCCTGTCCGAAGTCGAATGCTATGAACTGATCTTTCGTCCCGGCTTCAGCACCGCCGCCACCATCTCGGACATCTCAGGCCGCGGTGTCGGCATGGATGTGGTGAAGACGCGCGTCGCGGAACTCGGCGGCACGCTGCAGGTGCATTCGCGCCTGGGGTCAGGCAGCACGCTGGAACTCACCGTGCCGCTAACGCTCGCCATTCTGCGTGTGCTGATGGTGCGCGTGGGCGATCGGTTGTTCGCGCTGCCGCTTGGCAACGTCAGCGAAGTGTTCGAACTGAACCCACAGCACGACCACATGCTCGACGGCCGCCGTGTTGCTGCGCATCGCGGACGTGCCTTGGTGCTCGGCGACCTGGGTGAGTGGGCCGGTGTGCAAGGGCCCGGTGGCCGCCACGTAGCGGTGTTGCACGTCGGCCATGTGCACCTCGGTTGCATGGTGCATGAGGTGATCGGTCGCGAAGACGTGATGGTGAAGCCGCTCGGGCCGCTGTTCGAAGGCGTGCCGGGCGTGGCTGGCGCCACGGTTACCGGCGATGGGCGGCTCGCGTTGGTATTGGATTTGGCTGCGCTGTCGCAGGAAGGCGGTGGGTTGCTTCCATCATTGAAGGTGTCGGCGTGATGGGTGCTTTCAACAACAACGCATATCCAGTGTCGCGAAACACAGCTCCCTCCCCTGCTTGCAGGGGAGGGTTGGGGTGGGGTGAGGTCCTTGCCTGGAACTCTCCCGCAAGTATTCACCCCCTCCTAACCTCCCCCTGCAAGCAGGGGGAGGAACCACTAAGGATGCTTTCCGCAAGTCATCCACGAGGCAACGTGATATGGACATCATAAGCATCGTCGGCACCATTCTCGCCTTCGTCGTGCTGATCGTCGGTGCGATCCTCAAGGGCACCGATGTTTCTGCGCTGTGGAATCCGGCGGCCTTCGTGATCGTGTTCATCGGCACTCTCTCTGCCTTGCTGCTGCACACGCAGGGCAACGTGCTTAAGCGCGCGGTCGGCATGCTGAAGATGGTGTACAAGCCGCCGCAACTGCATCCCTCCGACCTGATCAGCCGCGTGATCGGCTGGAGCGAAATCTCGCGTCGCCAAGGTCTACTTGGTCTGGAACCGCACATCGATGCGGAAGACGATCCGCTAGTGAAGAAAGGTCTGCAACTGCTGGTCGACGGCAGCGAGCCCGAAGCGATCCGCAGCGTGCTGGAGCTGGAAGTGGAAACGCGCGAGCAGGCCGACCTGCATGCCGCCAAAGTATTCGAGCATGGGGGCGTGTACTCGCCGACCATGGGCATCATCGGTGCGGTACTCGGTCTGATGGCGGTGATGCGTGATCTCACCGATCCGGCCAAGCTCGGCCACGGTATCGCGGCCGCGTTCGTCGCCACCATTTACGGTATCAGCCTGGCCAACCTCTTGCTGCTGCCGATTGGCGCACGCCTGAAGGGGCTGATCCATAAGCAGACGCAGGTGCGCGAAATTTTGATCGAAGGGCTGATTTCGATCGCGGAAGGCGACAACCCGCGGCAGATCGAAAACAAACTGCAGGGCTATCTCGTATGAGGCGCCGGCACAGGCACGAGGAACACGCCAACCACGAAGCCTGGGTGATCCCATACGCGGACCTGCTCACGCTGCTGCTCGCCCTGTTTGTGGTGCTGTATGCGATGTCCAGCGTCAACACCACCAAGTACCGCGCCCTGGCGCAGGCGATCTCGGCGGCGTTCAACGGCTCGCGCGCGGTGATCCAGCCGCTCACGCCCAACCCGCCGCAGTCGAGCGTGCCGGTTCCTACCACCAAACCGGCGCCGATTCCGCGCACGCCGCTCGCGCAGATCTTGCTGCCGGTGCTTACGCAGCACATCGCTACGCCAAACACTTCGCAAGGCACGCCGTCCGACCAGAACAAAACCAAGCTCAGCGAGGAACAGCGGAACCTCGAACGCATTCGCAGCGCGGTGGAGCATGCGTTGCAGCCGCTGATCGACAAGAACCTCGTGGTGGTACGGCGCACGCCGAATTGGCTGGAAATCGAAATCCGCACCGATATTCTGTTCCCGAGCGGCGTTGCCACCCTGTCGCCATCGGCGACGCAGGTGCTGACCAGCCTCGGCGACATCCTCGCGCCGTTCGCCAATCCGCTGCGCGTGGAAGGGTACACCGATGACGTGCCGATCAATACGGCCGTCTATCCGTCCAACTGGGAACTGTCCGCCGCACGTGCGGCCAGCGTGGCGCGTCTCTTCGCCGAGCATGGCGTGGATCCGGATCGACTGGGCATCGTCGGCTGGGGCCAGTACCGTCCTGCGGCCGACAACGAAAGCGAAGGCGGCCGCAACAAGAACCGCCGCGTGCTGGTGGTAGTGCTGAGTGACAAGGCGACACCGCGCCGCTTCTACACCAACAGCGACCAGATCAACCAGACCGCCGATGCGGAAAGTGACAGCACGGACGGACCGGATGCGACAACCGCGCCGACGATTGCCGCGCAGCCGTCCGAGCCGGTGCAAACAGCGCCGCTGTTGGTAACACCACCCGCCACGCTGCCATCGCCGCAGATCATCACACCGGTCGCATCGCTGGTCACCACGCCCGCGGCATCGGTGCCCCGCGCGATCACGCCGGACAACAAGGGATAACGTCACGCATGAGCCTTGTTCCCAATCTCGAAGCGATCGCGCGCGAGCCCTGGCTGTCCTTTCAACTGGACGGACAGCATTACGCCGTGCTGCTCAGCCGCGTGAGCGAAGTCATCCGCGACGGCACGCCGACGCCTGTGCCCGGCGCCGCGAGCGATCTGCTCGGCATTTGCCATCTGCGCGGCAACATCGTGCCGGTAATGGATGGCCGCCGCCGGCTTGGCTTGAATGTCCATGCGGCGAGCGATCCCGCCGCAGCACGCATCGTGGTGTGTACACACGAAGTACATCGCGTGGGCCTGCGCGTTGACGCGGTCGGCGATTTGTTGCAACCCAAACTCGACGCGATCGAGCTGCCGCCCGCGCGTTCCGGGCGCGCGGATGATCCCGTGCAAGCAGTGATGGGATGGCACGGTGGCTTCGTAGCGTTGTTGGACGTAGCGAAATTGTGTCGCCTAGATCACGCCGCTAAAGAAGCCGCTTAGGCTACGCAGCTCAGCTGTCATTCCGGCCTTCGCCGCATGACGAGTCAACGCAAGATCACGGCTTGCGCGAAACCTCGTAGATACTCGCCAACACAGCGGCCGCCGCGGCATACAACAGCGGCGGGACATCCGCACTCATCCGCAGCGATACCAACAACGCCGCAATCTGCGGATCATGATGCAACGGCAAGCCAAGCGCATGCGCATGCCGGAACAGATTCTCCACATCGTGCGCAGCAACACCGGGCGAGGCGTGGTTCGCATCGCTGCCGCCGGGCAGTCGCAGGACCACTTTGCGTTGGGGGGAGGGCAGCGCATGCGTGCTCATACCGTCGCCTTCAGAAATACAGCACTCATGCTGTTGCCGGCTTGCGGCAGGCCGAATTGACAGCTCAGTTGATCGAGAAACAATCCGGTGGCATCCAGCCGTTGGCGCAAATCGGCGAACTGATCTTCCAGGCGATCCACCGTTTCCCGATGTTGCGCCCACAGCCGTACCGACAGGCGCAGGCCGCGCAACTGCAGCTCGCCGACGATCGGCCCGAGTGAGGGCAGGTCGAGCGAAAAACCCATCGTCCAGCCTTGCTCGGCTTCCGGTTCGTGCTTCAGCGATAGCTGCAGCACGTCGGCGCCTTCGGCATCTTGCACTGGAATCTCCACAATCCAGTGATTCGGATTGGCCTGCAACTGCGTCACTTCCAGCCGCGCCAGCGACGCCTGTACATCGGTGTATAGGCGCGGCAGCAGCTCCGTGGCGTCGGTGGTGCTGGCCAGTTCCAACGGCAGCGGCAGTCGGCCCTGTGGTACCACGCCGCGATAAAGCAGCGGCGGATCCACCTCGTTGTCATTACTTTCGCCGAGGGTCGGCTGGCCTTGTAGGATCGCTACCAGGCGCAGCAACGCACCCTTCGTATCGTCATGCGCCGTGGTGGCATCGCTGGCCGGTGCTTGCGCCAGCTGCGCTTCGAGAAACAGGCCACTGCGATTCACCGCCTGGCGCAATCCCTCAGGCGTAGCGAGTTCGCGCGGCGTGCTCATGCTGTGTTCGAACAGCGCGAGTGCCGAGCGCAGGTACGGCGGCAACTGCTTGGCGATGGACCACTGCGAAAGCGCACCCACCGTGGCAAGCAGTGGCGCATAACCGTTCTGCTGCGGCAGCCGTTCGCGTAGGGCTTGGTGGACGGTGCTGTCCAGATGCGAATCGGTGCTGAGGATTTCCAGCTGCGGTTGCGCGCCCACGCTGAGTACGCGCACCTGGAACTGCGGTGGAAGCTTGGTGTTGGTGCCAGGCGCTTCGGCTTCGACGGTAAGCGCGCCGACCTGCAGCACCAGCAGCCCTTGCTCATTGACGCCAAGCGGACGCGCAGACAACACGTTGCCGATGCGCCAGCCTTCGGAGCTGGCACCTGCAGCAGCACCGAGCCAGGTCAGTGCGGCAACGCTGGTTGGCTGGATGATCACGCTTGGCTCCTAGGCCAGCGACGCACTGGTAAGTACGTCTTCGCGGGCCTTTGGGTGAGATATCGGCCCGTGGTAGTGGGACTTTAGCGAATTGCCGCATTTTTTTCGTTTTCGCTGGGACTTTCGGATGGCTTCGCAGAGGCGTCGGGTTCGCAGGTGCTCATCGCGAAGCTGCGCCGCTTTCGCGTGCGCAAAACCTAAAGCTACCCCCGCCCCCGCCGATAAAGCTCACAACAGACCCACCACCGAGGCATCGCCATGGGCAGCAAATCCAAACCCGACGCGGGCGCGGCAAAACGCGAAGCGCGAGTAGGCATGCCCGCCGACTGCCGCATCGCCGACGTCGGTGAGCTGCATCAGCAGCTTCGCGGTGCGTTGGACGCCTCGCAGATCGTGCTGGACGGCACCGCCGTGGAGCGCATCGACACGGCTGCGCTGCAGCTGCTGGTGGTGTTCCAGCGTGAAGCGAAGAAGCACGAGCGGCAGGTGAACTGGTTGGGCGTGAGCGCGCCGCTGCACGATGCGGCGAGCCAACTGGGTCTTGCAGAAGCATTGACATTGCCGGCCAAGAAGCCGGCCTGAACTCGAGGTGGAAGATGGCAAAGATTCTTGCAGTGGACGATTCGGCATCGATGCGCGGCATGGTGGCTTTCACCCTGCGCAGCGCGGGTTACGAGGTAAGTGAGGCGGAAAACGGACAGATGGCGCTGGATACGGCGTCGTCGTCGAAGTTCGATCTGGTGCTGGCCGACGTCAACATGCCGGTGATGGACGGTATCAGCATGGTGCGCGAGTTGCGCACGCGCGCCGAATACAAGGGCGTGCCGATCCTGATGCTGACCACCGAATCCAACACGGACAAGAAGATGGAAGGCAAGGCGGCGGGCGCGACGGGCTGGCTGGTGAAGCCGTTCGATCCGGAGCAGTTGCTGGCGACCGTCAAGCGCGTGCTTGGTTGAGTCCTGCGACATCAGTCCCCTCTCCCCTCTGGGGAGAGGGTTAGGGTGAGGGGAAACCTCGCGGAAAACGGTATGAGTGCTGCATAAGCAAACGGCAAATCGCCGCCGTATTTAGCATCGTGGCAAGCGTGGCCCCTCACCCCAACCCTCTCCCCGGTGGGGAGAGGGAGCAAAAGCATCAAAGCTAATCCAGGATTTCCCATGACCATCAGCATCGCCCAATTCCACAAAGTCTTCTTCGAGGAAAGCCTCGAAGGGCTCGATGCCATGGAAGCGGCGTTGCTGACGCTCGACGAGGGTGGCGATGCGGAGCTGGTGCACAGCATTTTCCGCGCGGCGCATTCGATCAAGGGCGGTTCGGCCACGTTCGGTTTTCCGGACATGGCCGCGCTTACGCATGAGGCCGAATCGCTGCTCGACCAGGTGCGTGAAGGCCGCCGCGCGATCGATAAGCCGATCATCGAACTGATGTTGCGCACGGTGGACTGCCTGCGCGGCATGTTCGATCGCGCGCAGAGCGGCCAGCCGCTGGCCGATGCGGACAGTGAAAGCCTGAAGCAGCAACTCGCCGCGGCGGCAGGCCACAGCGCACCTGTCGCTGCGAACAAGGCTGCGGCGAAACCGGCTGCATCCAACGGCTGGATCATTCAATTCCGTCCCCACGCCGGCATGCTGGCCGGCGGCAACGACCCGTTGCGTCTGCTGCGTGAACTGGCTGCGCTCGGTCAGCTGGTCGTCGAGGCACAGTTGGATCGTGTGCCCACGCTGGACGCGCTCGATCCTTCCGAATGCCACCTGGGTTGGCGCATCGAGCTGACCGGCGCGGTCAGCCGCGAAGCCATCGCGGCGGTGTTCGAATGGGTCGAAGACGAATGCGATCTCAGCATCGAGCCGCTCGTTGCCGCCGCGCCGCCGCTCGCGCCATCGGTCGAGGCCGTTGCTGTACCGGCCGCTGGTGCGGGCGTGGCGGCAGGGACTACGCGCAGCGCGGCCGCGAGCAGCAACGATGCCGGCTCCGTGCGCGTGTCGATCGACAAGATCGACGGCCTGATCGACCTGGTCGGCGAGCTGGTGATCACGCAGGCGATGCTCGATCAGTTCCGCGAAGAGTTCGACCCTTCACGCTTGGCGATGTTGCAGCATGGCCTGGCGCAACTGGCCCGTCACACGCGCACCTTGCAGGAAAGCGTGATGGGCATCCGCATGCTGCCGATCGGCTCGGTGTTCAACCGCTTCCCGCGCCTGGTGCGCGATCTCAGCCAGAAGCTGGGCAAGCAGGTGAAGCTGGACCTGGTCGGCGAACACACCGAGCTCGACAAGACGGTGCTGGAAAAAATCGGCGATCCGCTCGTGCATCTGGTGCGCAACGCGATCGACCATGGCCTGGAAACGCCGGACAAGCGCCGTGCTTCCGGCAAGAACGACGTGGGCACGCTGCGCTTGGAAGCTTTCCATCGCGGCGGCTCGATCGTGGTGGAAATTTCCGATGACGGCGCGGGCCTCAATCGCGAAGCGATCGTCGCCAAAGCGCTGCAGAAAGGCTTGATCAAGAGTGATGAGAGTCTGAGCGACGAAGCGGTGGGCGAGCTGATTTTCCAGCCGGGCTTTTCCACCGCGGCCGTCACCACCGATTTGTCCGGCCGCGGCGTGGGCATGGACGTGGTTCGCCGCAATGTGGTGGATCTGGGCGGCAACGTATCCATCCAGAGCCGCGCGGGGCAGGGCACCACATTCACCATCACCTTGCCGCTGACGCTCGCGATCATCGACGGCTTGCGCGCGGCGGTGGGCGGCGAGTGCTACATCGTGCCGCTGGTATCGATCGTGGAATCGGTGCAGTTGCGTGCCGACGCGATACGCAGCGTGACCGGCGGCGGCGAGCTATTCCGCTTCCGCGGCGAATACCTGCCGATCGTGCGTCTGCATCAGCAGTTCGGCTGCGCCAATGCGCGGCAGAACATCGAAGAAGGCTTGGTGATCGTGGTCGAGGCGGACGGCACGCAGATCGGTTTGTTCATCGACGAACTGGTCGGTCAGCAGCAGGCGGTGGTGAAGTCGCTGGAGGCCAATTACCGGCGTGTCGATGGCATTTCCGGCGCGACCATTCTGGCCGATGGCTCGGTGGCGCTGATCGTCGACGTGGCTGGCCTGATCCGTCTGCAATCGCGACGCAAGGCTGCATAACGCAAAACGTGGCGGAACCTGGGAGGGAGGTTCCGCGTCTCGAACCTCGCGCTTAAGAAGTAGCGCGTGGCCGTACATGGAGTGCGGTGGGGCACTGCGCCCTGTCTTCCCATGTCATCGAAGGTTGTCGTCATGAAGTCCCCACTGAAAATGCTCGAACGCCTCAGCCTTTCGGCCCGGGTATGGCTAGTCATCGCCATCGTCGTGATCGGGCTGATCGTGCTCACCGTGATGTCGGCTATCGACAGCCGCGGCTTGCAGATGCAGGCGCGCGAACGCGCACTCGGCGATGAAGTGGCGACGGCCACATCGCTGCTGCAGAGCTATCACGATCGCGCCGCAAAGGGCGAATTCAATGAGCAGGAAGCGCAGCGGCGCGCGCTGGCGGCGCTGTCCACGCTGCGCTGGAATAATGGCACCGGCTACGTCTACGTGTTCGATTCGAGCCTGACGATGCGCATGCATCCGATCATGCCCAAGCGTGTGGGCAAGAGCATCCGCGACGATAGCGATTCGACCGGAAAATACATGTATCGCGACATGCTTGCCGCCGACCAGCGCGACGGGAACGGCCTCACCGAATACATGTGGCCCATGCCGGGCAGCAAGGGCGACAAGCTGAAGATGACCTACACGGCGTTCTACAAGCCGTGGGATCTGCACGTGGCCGCGGGCGCGTATTTCGTCGACATCGACGCGCAATTCCGCCAGATGCTGTTGGGCAGCCTGCTACGCGCTGGCTTGGTGGGTTTGTTGGTGATCCTGGTGGTGTGGGAATCGATGCGCAGCATCCGCCAGAGCATCGGCGGCGAGCCGAGAGCGGCGTTGACGCTGGCCGAGCGCATCGCCGATGGCGATCTGCGTTATGACGAAGCGCAGGCGCCAGCCCCCGGCAGCCTGCTCGACGCACTGGGCCGCATGCGCGGCAAGCTCACCGACGTGGTGGGCGACGTGCAGCAGAGCGCGCAGACGGTTACCTCTGCCGCGCAACAGATCGCGCGCGGAAACGATGATTTGAGCTATCGCACGCAGGAACAGGCTTCCAGCCTGGAGGAAACCGCCGCGTCGATGGAGGAAATGACCTCCACCGTGAAGCAGAGCGCGGACAACGCCCAGCACGCCAGCCAGCTTGCTGTCGCCATGCGCACGCAGGCCGAGCGCGGTGGGGATGTCGCCGCACGCGCCAGCACGGCGATGCAGGACATCCGGCAGGCCAGTACGCAGATTTCCGACATCGTCGGCCTGATCGACGAAATTGCCTTCCAGACCAACCTGCTGGCCTTGAACGCCGCGGTGGAAGCGGCCCATGCCGGTGAACATGGCCGCGGCTTCGCAGTGGTCGCCGACGAGGTGCGCAACCTGGCCCAGCGCAGTGCCCGCGCCGCGAAAGAGATCAAGACGCTGATCGGCGACAGCGTGGAAAAAGTGCAGGCGGGCTCGCAACTGGTGGACGAATCCGGCAAGGCGCTGGCCGGCATCATCGCCAGCGTGAAGAAGGTCGTCGACATCGTGGACGAGATCGCTGCGGCCAGCCAGGAGCAATCCGGTGGCATCGAGCAGGTGAACCGCGCCGTGATGCAGATGGACGAGGCGACCCAGCAAAACGCCGCGCTGGTCGAGGAAGCTGCCGCGGCGGCCCGCGCCATGCAGGAACAGGCGGATCGGCTGCATGCGCAGATGGGGTTTTTCCGGGTGCGGGGGGTGGTGCAGGGTGCGTGCGCGCCCGCAAGAAACACCGGGCCAGCACGCAAGCCGACCCTGGCTGCAAGTGTGCTGGCAGCGGTCGGCGAATAAGTCGGTTGCCTCAATCTTGCCGCAGACGGCTCCCTCCCCTGCTTGCAGGGGAGGGCCGGGGTGGGGTGAGTACTTGCCCCAAACCTCCCCGCAAGGGTTCACCCCCTCCCAACCTCCCCCTGCAAGCAGGGGGAGGAGAAAAGCACGCAGATCCGGGCTTTTCTGCAGCTTTCCTAGCTCAAGTTTTCTCTCCAACCGCCGATTCCTCTTTCGAACCGGAGCACCACGTGGGCGCTCCCACGACGAGGCGAAACATGTCAGACCAAGTGCAGTACCTCACCGTGAACCTCTCGCACGAGGAATACGGCATCGACATTCTGGCCGTGCGTGAAATCCGCGGCTGGACACCCGTGACGCGCATTCCGCAGTCGCCGCATTACGTGCTTGGCGTGTTGAACCTGCGTGGCGCGATCGTGCCGGTGATCGATCTGCGCCTGCGCTTTGGCCTTGCCCGCGAGGAATACAACGCCACCACCGTCACCGTGATCATCACCGTGGCCGGACGCCAGTTCGGCGTGGTGGTGGATGCCGTGTCCGACGTGCTCGACGTGGCGGACGACGCGATTCGCCCGGTGCCGGACATGGGCACCACGGTGGATACCGAATATCTGAAAGGACTGACCTCGATCGGCGACCGCATGGTGTTGCTGCTCGACGCAGACAAACTGCTGCAACCGCAGGATGCGCAGATGCTCGAAACCGCGCTGAACGCGGTCGGCGATGTAAAGGCTGTGGCCTAAGGACCAACACCTATGAAATTCCGTTTCCCGACATTCAAGTCCAAATCGCTCTCCGTGCGCGCCCGGCTGATCATGCTGGTCGGCCTGCTCGGCGTCATGCTGCTGGCCGGCGCGGCCATCGGGCTGTATTCGATGTCGCAGCAGAACGCCGGCACGCAGCGCATCTACGAAGCCGAGCTGATGCCCAGCCAATACCTTGACATCGTGCGCAGCGATTCGCTCAAGTCGTTCCTCACCATGAGCGAAGCGGCCGCGCTGGTCGGCAAGCCCGACCAGGTGAAGCAGAAGATGGCGGAATTCGACCGCTATCAGCTTGAAATGAACGAGTACAAGGATCGCTTCAGCAAGCTGCAGATGAGCCCTGCGGTGGCCGCGGCCAACAAAGAGTGGCACTCCAGCGACAAGGATTATGAGCAAGCCAAGCAAGACGTGCTCGATGCGATCAAGCAGGCCGATACCGGCGCGTCCGACCTGGTGGAAATGGAGCTGCGCCCGCTGCTGATGCAGCGTCAGGATGCACTCGCCAAGCTGGTGAAGGTGCAGAGCGACGAAGCGGGCCAGATCTTTGCGGACCAGGTCAAGAGCTACCAGCGCATTCGTTTGATCACGCTGATCGCGCTGATCGCCGGCCTGCTGTTCGCACTGCTGCGCTCCACGCTGCTGATCCGCTCGATCTCGCACGCGCTGAATCATGCGATGAAAGTGGCCAATGAAATCGCCGCCGGTAAGTTGGGCCATGCGATCGAAGTGAAAGGCACGGATGAACTGGCGCAATTGCTCGGCGCATTGCGCACGATGGATCAGCGCCTGGTGGATATCGTTGCCGAAGTGCGTAACGGCTCCGACGCGGTGAGCACCGCTGCGCAGCAGATTGCACGCGGTAACGACGATCTCAGTCAGCGCACGCAGGAACAGGCTTCCAGCCTGGAAGAAACCGCTTCGTCGATGGAGGAGATGACCTCCACCGTGAAGCAGAACGCGGAGAACGCCAGTCACGCCAACCAGCTTGCCCGCGGTGCGCGCGAGCAGGCCGAGCGCGGCGGCGAAGTGGCGGCACAGGCGGTCACTGCCATGCGCGAGATCAACTCCTCCAGCCGCAAGATTTCCGACATCGTCAGCCTGATCGACGAGATCGCCTTCCAGACCAATCTGCTCGCGTTGAACGCAGCGGTGGAAGCGGCGCGCGCCGGCGAACAGGGTCGCGGCTTCGCGGTGGTCGCCACCGAGGTGCGCAACCTTGCGCAGCGCAGCGCGGGCGCGGCGAAGGAAATCAAGCTGCTGATCAACGACAGCGCCGACAAGGTGCGCGCGGGTTCCGAGCTGGTCGATCAATCCGGCAAGGCGCTGGCCGACATCGTGGACAGTGTGAAGAAGGTCACCGACATCGTGGCCGAGATCGCCGCGGCCAGCCAAGAACAATCGGCCGGCATCGACCAGGTGAACAACGCCGTGTCGCAGATGGACGAGATGACGCAGCAGAACGCTGCGCTGGTGGAAGAAGCCTCCGCCGCCGCGCGCGCCATGCACGAACAGGCCGGCGAACTGTCGCGGCAGGTGGGCTTCTTCCGTCTCGGCGAAGAAGCCGTGGTGCCATCCGCCAAGCCGAAGGCAGCGGAAATCCTGGCCGAAACGGAAGCCGTGTTCGCGGCAGTGCGGCAGTCGGCGCCAGCGGCTGCAAACCATCGCCGCCCTGCGCCCGCAACGGCCGATAGCGACGTGTGGAAAGAGTTCTGAGGATACGTATCTACACCTCGTCATGAGACTCAAATCCACTTGATCGTCATTCCAGCCTTCGCCGGGATGACGATTAGGCAAGAACGAGTTCGGCGACGAGAAAGATCTGAAGCAGAAGCACCGCAAACACGATCGCATATCAACGGTGCTTATAACGATACGAGGTAAGAACCCATGCCAACGGCCGCGCTTTCCGACTTCAACGCTATGCCAAGCGTGGGCGGCCCGTTGCTCGGTGATGCCGAGTTCCAGTTCCTGCGTGATTTCGTGTACAAGCATTGCGGCATCGCGCTCGGCGAGCAGAAACGCCAACTCGTGCAGGGCCGACTGCTGCGTCGTTTGCGCGCGTTGGAATTGAAGGATTTCAGCAGCTATTGCGAGCTGCTGCGCAAGGATCCCCACGGTGAACTGGGTGAGCTTGCCAGCGTGATAAGCACCAACGTCACCTCGTTCTTTCGCGAGATGCATCACTACGATCTCCTGATCGATGAGTTGCTGCCGCGCTGGCTGGAACAAAAGAAGAACGGCGGACGCCTGCGCATCTGGTCTGCCGGTTGCTCCACTGGCGAAGAGCCTTACGCGCTTGCGATGGTGCTAGCCGAAGCGCTGGAGCGCGCGGGTAGTAAGGTTGATGCACGCATCTTGGCGACCGATCTCTCGCCGCAGGCCTTGGAACAGGCGCACGCCGGCACGTATCCGCTGGACCGCATGGGCGGCGTAAGCGATGAGCGTCGCCGTCGCTGGTTCCTGCGCGGCGAAGGCCGCTACGAAGGCTATGCCTGCGTGCATTCGCGCTTGCGCGAGCTGGTCACTATCCAGCCGCTCAACCTGCTGCACGAATGGCCCATGCGCGGACCGTTCGATGCCATCTTTTGTCGCAACGTGGTGATCTATTTCGACAAGCCGACCAAGCAGCGGCTGTTCGAGCGCTATGCCGGTTTGGTTGAGCCAGGAGGTTATCTGTTCCTTGGCCATTCCGAATCGATGCACGGCTTGAGCGATGCGTTCGAACTGGTCGGCCGCACGGTTTACCGGAGGCGCGTCGCATGACCGCCCCCGTCCGAGGCGTCGCCGTTGCGCCCATTATCCACGCACCCGTTCTGCCCGGCTTCGAGCACATGCGCCGGTTCTGGGATCCCACGCACAGCTGCATGACGGTGAAAGTGCTGCCAGGCGAGTTCTACGTCAGTGCGCAGGAAGAGATGATCTCCACCGTGCTCGGTTCATGCGTTTCCGCCTGCGTTCGCGACAACGAACGGTGCATCGGCGGCATGAATCACTTCATGCTGCCGGAGCCGATGAGCGGTGAGCGCAACGATTGGTCGTCGGCAGTGGGCCGCGCCGCGCGCTACGGCAGCGATGCGATGGAGCAGCTCATCAACGCGGTGCTGAAGGCCGGCGGCAAGCGCGAATCGCTGACCGTGAAGATCTTCGGCGGTGGCCGCGTGCTGGCGCAGATGACCGATGTGGGCCAGCGCAACATCGCCTTCGTGAAGCGCTATCTGGAAACCGAAGGCCTGCCGATCGTGGCGGCCGACGTGGGCGATATCTACCCGCGCCAACTGCAGTTTTTTCCGGCCAGCGGAAGGGTTCGCGTAAGGCAGCTGCGCAGCCAGCGCGACGCCGAGCTGGCTGCCAACGAGCAGCGCTACCTCAAGCGTTTGGCGAACGATCCGATAAAGGGAGAGGTGGAACTGTTTTGAAGTTTCCGCCATTGCTCCATCCCCTGCATGCAGGGGATGGAGAAAGACATAACGAGCACAAAGCGAGAAAGCGGTAATGGAAAAAGTCCGTGTCCTGGTCATCGACGATTCCGCCCTGGTGCGGAAGCTGCTGTCGGCTATGCTCGATTCCGATCCGGGCATCGAGGTCGTGGGCGTGGCCGCCGATCCGCTGATCGCGCGCGACAAAATCAAGCAGCTCGAACCTGACGTGCTCACGCTGGACGTGGAAATGCCGCGCATGGATGGGCTGACCTTTCTCGAAAACCTGATGCGCCTGCGCCCGATGCCGGTGGTGATGGTGTCTTCGCTGACCGAGCGCGGTGCGGAAGTGACCTTGCGCGCGTTGGAAATCGGCGCGGTGGATTTCTTCACCAAGCCATCGAGCGACCTGGCCAACTGCTTCGCCGAAAGCGCGCAGGAAATCTGCGCCAAAGTGAAGTTGGCCGCACGCACGCGCCCGCGTCCTTATACGCAGGTGCAGAAGCTGGACGTGCCGCCGCGTCATTCCGCAGACGTGGTGCTGCCGCGTTCGCAATCACCCGGCACGCGTGGCAGCATGCGCATCATCGCGGTGGGCGCTTCCACCGGCGGCACCGAAGCCATTCGCGTGCTGCTGGAAGCGATGCCGCCGGATGCGCCACCGATCGTGATCACGCAGCATATTCCCGCGGCTTTCAGCGGCCCGTTTGCCGCGCGCATGAACAATTGCTCGGCCATGCGTGTGTGCGAAGCGCGCGATGGCCAGCCGATCCAGCCTGGCCACGCTTACATCGCACCAGGTGGCGAGCATCTGCTGGTGATGTGGGATGGCGCCAAGCACGTGTGCCGTCTGCACGACGGTCCGCACGTGAATCGCCACAAGCCCAGCGTGGACGTGTTGTTCCGTTCCACCGCCGCCAGCATTGGCGCCGCCGCCATCGGCGTGTTGCTTACTGGCATGGGCGACGACGGTGCGCGCGGACTTTTGGAAATGCGCGAGTCCGGCGCACCCACTCTGGTGCAGGACGAAGCCAGCTCCGTGGTATGGGGCATGCCGGGTGCCGCGTGGAAACTGGGCGCGGCCGACGAAAAGCTACCGCTCGAAGACATTGCCGCGCGCCTGCTGGCGCTGGCGCATCAACCCATTGCCGGCGCACGACGCGCCGCATCCTGACGTATCGGAATCGCTTATGTCCGCTATCCTGCCCACTTCCGCTCCACGCCCCTTCATCGGCATCGGTGCGAGCCTTGTTGCACTGCTGCTCTGCCTCATCTGGGACCCGATGTGGCTGGCGCCGGTGCTGATCACCGCGCTGTGTGCCGTGTGGATCTTCGAATGTCGCCGCCTTTCCGCCGCCGTGGTGGTGGAAGTGGTGCCCGAGCCCGATAACGCTCCGGTACGCGAAGCACTGGAAGACGTGCGCGGCGCGTTAGTTGACGAACTGGGCCACGCTGCGCGCGAACTGCATCAGGCGCTGGATCTGCTGCGCGATGCGGTTTCCGAATTGGGTGGTGGTTTCGACGGCTTGTCGCAGAAAACGGGCCTGCAGCAATCGTTGCTGAAGCAAATCATCGATGTGCAGAAAGGCGGCGTATCCGTGCAGGATTTCGCCTCGCGCACCGGCGATCTGCTGGAACACTTCGTGGGCCTGATCGTGCAGCTTTCGCGCGAGAGCCTGCGCATCGTCTATCGCATCGACGGCATGTCGAAAGAAATGGATGCGGTGTTCGCGCTGCTGAAGAACGTCAACACCATCGCCGAGGAAACCAATCTGCTGGCGCTCAATGCGGCGATCGAAGCCGCACGTGCGGGCGAAGCGGGTCGCGGCTTTGCGGTGGTAGCCGGTGAAATCCGCAACCTCGCCAGCCATTCCAACCAGTTCAACGAGCAGATCGGCAGCCACGTGGAACGCGCGCGCATCGCGATGGACCAGGTGCGCGGCCTGATCGGCGAACTCGCTTCGCAGGATCTGAACGTCGCGCTGTCGGCCAAGGGCGGCATCGACGCGATGATGGCGCACGTCACCGAAAGCGACGCGCGCACCACGGCCGTGGCCGACCAAGTGGTGGAAATCAACCGCGGCCTCGGCAACGACGTTTCCACCACCATCCGTTCTCTGCAGTTCGAAGACATCTTGAGCCAGTTGCTCAACCAGACGCGAACACGCCTGGTGGAACTACAGGGCGTCGCCGCCGAAACTACGCGCGATATCGAAACGCTGGCTTGCGAATCCTTCGATGCGCAGGTGTTGCGCCAGCATTCCGAGCGCGTGCGTGAGCGCCTGGCCATGCAGCGCGAGAAAGCCCGCATCCGTTCGCGTGGGCCCGCTTTGCAGAACAACATGGATGCCGGCGAGATCGAACTCTTTTAAGGAGCACCCGTCATGAACCTCAACGTCCAGCATGACACCGAACAGGATTGCCTCACGCTGCAATTCGGCGACCATTTTGATTTCAGCGTGCACCGCAGCTTCCACGACGCCTGCCTGGGTGAGCGCAAACCCTCGCGCAGTTACGTGATCGATCTTGGCGACGTGGAAAGCATGGACAGCTCCGCGCTGGGCATGCTGCTGCTGCTGCGCGAGCACGCCGGTGGCGATCGCGCGGAGATCCGCATCGTCAACGCCAGCAGTGCGCTGCGCGGGACTCTGCGAGTGGCGGGGTTCGACAAGTTGTTTACGCTGCACTGAGCGCGTGTTTCTTCTACCTCTCCCTTCCGAGGGCGAGGAGCCCATCTCGCTTAAAAGTCGTGTTCTTCGCGTAGGTTGGTGGTGAGGCAACGCCGAACCCCAGCAGCACTATGCACATCCCTGGTCAGGGCAGCTTTGGGATGGAAATAACCTACTTGCCAAATTAACCAAGTAGGTTAAAATGTCTCATGGAGAAAGGCACCCCGCACTGCAAGTTGGCAGTCGTGAAAGCCTTGGTCGAAGCAGGGAAGGTCAAAGCCACGGCCAGCGCTTATGCCGGCGCAGCTGAGCTTGGTATTGATGACCTGGATGGCATGTGCGCTGTAATCATGGCGCTCACGCCGACGCACTTCTACAAGAGCATGACGACGCACGCCGATCATCGGATCTGGCAGGACGTGTATCACGCCAGGATGACAACCGGCCATGAGGTATATCAGAAGCTGACCATCATTGACGACGTGCTGATCGTTTCTTTCAAGGAGCTGTGACGATGAAATGTCCTAGCTGCGGCGCGGCGGAACTGATTTACGACACGCGCAACGTCCCGTACACATACAAGGGCGAAACCACCAGGATTCCAGCTGTGACAGGCGATTTCTGTCCTGCCTGCGGTGAAGTTGTGATGGATCGCGAGCACGGTGATCGTTATGGCGAATGGATTGGACGATTCCAGCGACAGATAAACGCAACCTTTGTCGAGCCTGGTTACATCGCCAAGGTTCGCAAGAAGCTTGATCTGGACCAGCGTGAGGCTAGTGAGATTTTTGGTGGCGGCGTCAATGCCTTCTCCCGTTATGAGAACGGCAAAACCAAACCGCCGCTGGCGTTGATCAAACTGTTCAAGTTGCTGGATCGTCATCCCGAGCTACTTGACGAGGTCAAAGCTGCCTGACCGTGCGGCGCGCAAAAAAACCGACGGCATGGGCTAGTGCCGTCGGCAGGTTCACACGCATTTTTATGATTCGATAAAACGCTTACCAGGCTTTCACATCGACCACGCTGAGCGAGTAGCTCTGCATGTCCGACTGGTAATGCAGCAAGCGGCCCATGTCGAAATCCACCGACTGGCCGGGGCTGATGTTGGTGGTTCCGCCGGGCCAGCCCATCTTGGAGGCTAGTACGTTGCCGGAGCCATCCTTCGCGTCCAGGCGCACCTGGGCGGCGGCCGGCGCTGCGCAGTTGTTGATGAGCTTGCCTTTGACGCTCAAACGGGTGGCGATACCCGTACCGACGGCGGCGACTTTGACGTCCTGAATGGCGAAATCGGTAGCTGCGCAGGCGGCATGGGCGGCGATGGGGGCGACCAGCAGCAAGGTCGCGGCGAGTACGGTTCTCATGTCTCAGTCCTCAGGGGCCAATACGAAACGAAACAGCGGCTTGTAAGGGCTATCGGCCTGGACGCGACGAACTTTAGGGCGCGAGCCTCGGTAGAAGGGGCTGGGAAGTGCTCGCTCTTGGCAAGCAGTGAGAGCAGTGACTTGGTTAGCGCGCGGCAAAAAACAAAACCCCCGGTCGCCCGGGGGTTTTGATGAGCTTGCAGTGACGCGTAGCGTCTTTATTAGAAGCGGTATTCCACCGAAGCCGAGTAAGCCGCCACGTTCACGCGGTTGCGACCCACGCCAACGTAGTTCTCGCTGGTGCTGTTGCCGGCATTCAGACGGTAGTTGTCGTAGTTCAGGCCGACACTGAAGCTCTTGGTCAGGTCGTAGCCAACGCCGAGGCCCGCGTACAGACCGTTGTTGTAGGTCTTGTAGTTGCCGCCGAGGTTGCCGGACAGATCGAACTTGGTCTGCGAGCGCAGGTAACCAGCGTGCGCGGTGACGAACCAGTTCTCATAGACGTTGTACTTGGCGTTCACGCCGATGGTGACGGCACGCGGCTTGGTCGACAGCGAGGCAAAACCATTGCCGATGTCCGCCTTCGGGCGGCCGAGGTAGGCATAACCGATTTCCGGACCGACGATACCGTTCCAGCGCCAGCCGAAGCGCACGTTCTGGAACGTGCCCTTGTCATGGGTGAGCAGATCAGTGCGGTACTTGGTCTGGCCGAGCTGACCGGCCACGAAGAAGTTGTCTTGCCAGTTGGGATTGACGTTGGCGCCGTAAGTGGCGGTGTCATCCGCATGGGCGGCCTGGCTCAGCACGGGAGACAGGGCGAGAGCGGCCACAGCGGCCGAGAGGGCTAGCTTATTCATGGAGGACTCCATCTCTTTGTTATGAACCGTCGCAGCGATGGGGAAGTCGCTACGCGGACCGCGCGGGGTTACGCGGCGTAACAAGATTGTAACAACCGTCCTGAACCAAACTTTTCCGGGGGGTGCGCGCGGCGCTTGCGATTCAGCTTGAGCTGTGACCGGCCATCGTCTCCCGCGCGCCCGATTTCCAGGCCGCATAAGGCCTGCGCGTGACCTCTGGCAGGGGAGCGGGGTACGCGCACATGGCTAGGATCGTGGCCTTACGCCGCCTTCACGTTCATGTTGGCGGCGGCCTCGTCGCACCCAGGAGACTCCCTTGAAACGCACCCCGCTTGCCGCCGCCATCCTTGCCACCGTGCTGGGATGCACTGCTCTCGCCGTTCATGCCGACACGCCCGCACCGCAAAACGTTCCTTACAGTGCAGGCGCGCTGAAGATCGACGTGGACGCCACTGACATCGCCCACCGCGTGTTCCGGGTGCATGAAGTGATTCCCGTGGCAGCGGGCCCGCTCACCCTGCTGTATCCGGAGTGGATTCCGGGCAACCATTCGCCCACCGGTCCTATCGACAAGTTCGCCGGCCTGACGGTGAAGGCCAATGGCAAGGTGCTGCCGTGGACGCGCGATCAGTACAACGTGTATGCGTTCCAAGTCGACGTGCCACAAGGCGCCAGCGAAGTGGAAGTGGACTTCCAGTTCCTCTCACCGCAGGACACCCGCCAGGGCCGCGTGGTGATGACGCCGGAAATGCTCAACCTGCAGTGGAACACCGTCAGCCTGTATCCGGCCGGCTATTACGCGCGCCAAATCCAGACCGAACCCAGCGTGAAGTTGCCGTCCGGTTGGCAATTCGGCTCCGCGCTGGAAGTGGCCTCGCATGACGGCGATACCGTGCACTTCAAATCGATCAACTACGACGACCTGGTCGATTCGCCGATCTACGCCGGCAAGTACTACAAGCAGGTCGACCTCGATCCGGGCGCAAGCACGCCGGTGCATTTGAACATCGTGGCGGACGATCCGAAGTATCTGGAAATCTCGCCCGATCAATTGAAGATCCATCGTCAGCTCGTGCAGCAGATGTACAAGCTGTACGGCGCGCACCACTACAACCACTACGACTTCCTGCTCTCGCTCAGCGACAAGATGAGCGGCAACGGCCTGGAACATCATCGTTCCAGCGAGAACGGCACGCCGCCCGCCTACTTCACCGAGTGGGACAAGAGCTGGGTGATGCGTGACCTGCTCTCACACGAATTCAACCACTCGTGGGATGGCAAGTACCGTCGCGGTGCCGATCTGGCCACGCCGAACTTCAATGTGCCGATGGGCGATTCGCTGCTGTGGGTGTATGAAGGCCAGACGCAGTTCTGGGGCCAGGTCGTCGCTGCCCGTTCCGGCTTGTGGAAAGACAGCCAGTTCAAGGACGTGCTCGCCGCCGTTGCCGCCACCTACGAAAGGGGCCGCCCAGGCTTGGCCAGCTGGCGCAACGTGCAGGACACCACCAACGATCCCACCATCGCCCTGCGCCGGCCGCTGCCGTACCGCAACTACCAGGCTAGCGAGGATTACTACTCCGCCGGCGAGATGATCTGGCTGGAGGTGGACAGCAAGCTGCGCGAACTCACTGGCAACAAGAAGAGCATCGACGACTTCGGCAAGGCCTTCTTCGGCGTAAACCCCGGCGCGTACGACGTCGATCCTTATACCTTCGAAGACGTCGTCAAGACACTCAACGACATCACGCCGTACGATTGGAAGAGTTACCTGCGCACGCGTCTGGATGGCCACGGTCCGCTGATCGGCGGCGTCGAATCGCACGGCTGGAAGCTGGTCTACAACGACAAGCCCTCCGACGCGGTCAAAGCGATGGAAACCTTCCGCCACACGGCCGATCTGATGTACTCGCTGGGCTTGTCCATCGGCAAGGAAGGCGCCATCAACGACGTGCTGTGGGATAGCCCCGCCTTCAACGCCGGCATCTCGCCCGGCATGACCATCGTCGCCGTCAACGGCCGCAGCTACGATCCCGATGCAATCAAGGATGCGGTCACCGCTTCGGCGAAGGACAGCAACCAGCCGGTCGAGCTGCTGGTGAAGAACTTCGACGAATACAAGACCGTGCGCATCGATTACCACGGCGGCCTGAAGTATCCGCACCTAGAGCGCGATACCAGCAAGCCGGATACCTTGAGTCAGTTGATCAAGGCGCGTTGATTGTTGTGAGCACGCCCTCTTCCTGTTGGGAGAGGGCGCATCCACTCTCCCTCTCCCCTTCGGGGAGAGGGTTGGGGTGAGGGGCCACCCTTGCGGGATGCCTCAACCATGGGCATCCCCACCCACCTCCGCTATACTCACTCTCCGCTTGGCGCCCATCCCTACGGATCACCCGCGCCAGCGTGCCATCCACGCGCCCGTAGCTCAGCCGGATAGAGTAGTGGCTTCCGAAGCCATTGGTCGGGGGTTCGAATCCCTCCGGGCGCGCCATTTTCCTTGCGATGTTTTCGCTGTTGTGCGTTCAACCATAAATTGGCGCTTAAGCAGCTTGATGGCTGGCTTGTGGCGACGATCTGGCGCGCTATTAAGCTGCGTGCATCGCTGCTGGCGAAGCATGGTTACACACGCCACATGGACTTCCCCTTCTCCGTGCCACAGAACTACCTTGTAAAAGCATTCGACAAAGCCAGGGTTCATGGAAAACCACTTCTGCAAATATCAAGCTTCTACTTAGTTCAACAAGCCATGCAGCGGGGGATGCACGAGCATGGCATTTCATACGTGATGAACTCTCGATCCAACTTTTACACGTACTAACTGACTGATTTTGGTCAGATTGCCAAAATTGCTAGGTATCGAAATACCTTTTGGTGAAAGCTTTTGCTGCTTATATGCCTGACGATACTTCTTATTGAGGCCTAAACTGAGGTAATCCACCAGCGTAGCCCGGAGCAATTGGTACATAAACGTCACGCGCTAACTCATCGAGTCTGTGAGCTTTTTCGTTCAGCGATTGTGAGCGCGGTCTTGAACTTATCGTAGTCGGATGTTCCGCGGGTAAGGCCTATAAGAAGGCGTTCCGCCGTTGCTCTATCACCCGTCAGCTTGTGATGTTGGTCGATACCCACCGCGACTTCAGCGAGGGTTTTTACGGACTTATCCGCAATAGCATCATCCATTCGAGGTTCGTGCGCGAACTCGATAAGTTTTCTAAAGATGGTCCAAATGCGCTGTGCAGTGGCGTTCGACATCGGTCTATTAATCGACACTGCCTGCAATATGACGAGCGAAATAAGTACATCGGTAGGCGTTGGAGCTTGTGGATATAGTCTCACCTTAGAAACCCAAAAGGCCGCGAGCGCTATCGCGCTATCAATCGAGTTCGCCAAATTTTCAGCCAGTTCTCGGATTAATGGCGCGACGTGGCTTTGGAGCTCCATATAGGACTTGCCGTGATGCCATATGCCGCTGAACACTGCATTGCAGAGCTCGTCTCGTTGGAGTGTATCCACGCCGGCCGCGACGGTCTTCGCCTGACTTAATTCATCTGGAACGACGGCCAATTGATATCGTGGTTGGACTAACAGTTGCACACGCCAAGAACACAGGCGGGCGACGTATTTCGCGACCGCCTTTGCGCTTAATAGATCTTTTTCATCGGCAGCATTCAGTATATCCAATGTGCTGAGCGTGCTTGCCCTATCAGCTTTGTGATCCGAAGAATTGGATTGAGGATTATATTGACGTGGGAAATGGTCTCATGGTCGCAGTTGCTGCGATCGCAGCACGATAAGTGACGATGTCTACTTCTGACCCGGAGCGAACATTCGGGTAACTATCTATTACCAATAGACGGATCTTGGGATGCTCTGATTAATTCATCGCAGACCTCAGCGGTCCTGTGTGTCCGCATAGCTTCGGTCCATCGGGCCAGTCCGCTTTCGCCGATGGCCCTGTGCTCTGCAAGCACACAGAGCCGCTGAGGTCTGCGATGGATTAAATCAGAGCATCCCTTGGCGCCCGGTTATGACCGTGGCCATCAACAATTCCATTCTTCTATTAGAAAGTTTTATTCCTATAAGTAGCATCCGTACCATGCAATGCGCCGATATGACGTTCGACGATGCGCACCGTTTCCGCCGCGAAAGCTTTCAAGTCATCGTTCTGTCCGGTTTTCGCCTCCTGCGCGAAAGCGGCACCGTCCAGCGCGTGAATGCTGTCCATCTCTTGCAGATAGGCTTCGTCGAATGCCGCGCCCGACAATCCACTCAGGCGATCGACACGCTTTTGGAAATCGGCATTTAACTGAGGTGGCAAATCGACGCCGTTAGCCGATGCGATTGACCTCAATTTCTGGCCCACCAACTGGTGATCATGCACCTCGGTGTTCGCCTGGTCCTTTACGTCCTGCGCTTGGGCCTTCTGTGCCGCGACTTTGCTCGCCACGACTTCAAACATGCCGCCCTGAGAGACTTTTTCGACAAACGCAAGATCGGAGCCAGAAAGATTGGTCGCCCCGAACGCCATCGTGCTACAGGCCAGGCAACCTGCGATCAGCATTCCGACCATCGCATGACGGACATACGGATTGCTGGCTGTACGTATCAGTGTATATACATCCGCACTCTTTCTTGCCTTCAACTCGGTAGAAGTTAGGATTTTCAAGGGACTCTCCGTCATAGCGCTGGGGGGCGAAGTGTTCATCGATTAGCTTCTTTGCAGCCATCTCGCCGATGGCGAAAAGGAAGCTGATGGATGGCCTGGTGAATAACGTCAAATCTTTGCCTTGTAACCGTGCAGCTTTATCTTGAGTGCAAGAGGCGATTGATCCCCTCGCGCAAATAACGAACGATCGGACTGCCGCCGACACGTACTGTCATGTGGCCGTCGCCGCTACCGGCCCGGTCAACCACCTCGATAACCTGTTGCAGCGGGAGCCAGGTGCTTCTCCATTGAACCAGCACGCAAAGAAGTCCGATCACGCCTAGCACCATTACGCCAAGCAGCAGTGGCATACCTTCCGCAGGTAGATTGCGGCCCTCGCCATCACTCTGATCGAGCGCCACCAAGGCCACTTGGCCATCCGATACACGGAGCGGGGTTACCCATGTGGTAATGGCCTGCGATCCGTCCTTTAGTGGTAAGACCTGTCCGCTTGCGCTGGATACAGCAAGAATTTGAGCGCTCTGTTTGGACAGCAAATCCGTAACTCGTACATCGAGGCCACTGGCGGATAGAGACACCGAGTTGGACTTAGATGCGGTCACCAATGCGATATCGCTGCGTGCTACGCGGCCTATAGTGGAAGTGAATGCATCGCTTACACGCGTCGCCGCGACCAATACACCTACCAGCGTATTACCGCGAAGAAGCGGGCTGGCCACTACCCAGAGCAACTGCCCATTATTCAGCCATGTGCCTTGTACTTGTTTGAGTTCGCGGATGGATGTCGTCACCAGCGCGTCGTGCTGGATGCTTGCCCGGTCTTTCTCCAACAAGCCGGAGCTACTCACGGGCTTGCCTAGCGGGTCGAGCACGATGGCTACGTCATATCCGTTTCGGCGTTGCTTCAGCAAATCGCTGATGGAAAGACTATCTACCGTGCCGCCCATTTGCGGATTGGGGATCAACGACTGTGCAACATAGTCCACGAAAGCGGGATCGCCGGCCAGCAACTGTGCACGCAGCTGAAGGTTTTCCAGTTGTTGCGCCTGCAGATCGGTGCCGACGATGCCAGCGACCTTAATGCGATCAAGCATCCGCTCGTTGGCGGCACGATGCACGCACCAGAGCACGCCCACGGACGCAGCAGCGGTAAGTGCGACGACCAGCACGAGCCCGCTGATTAGGAATCGGGTCGCCGGCTTCATCGCTTATTACCTACGTTGAGCTCGGTGGCCACGCGCGGCTTCATGGCGATCAACTGCTGCTCGACGGCATCCGCGGGCACGGTCACCGGCTGTTCTGAAAGTGCCGCCCGAGGATTCCAGAAATATAAAGTCCCAGGGCCCGGCGGCAGACCGTGCAGCGAAAAACTTCCATTCGCTGAGACCTGGGCCATGTAAGGCGTGGGCACCACCAACAGATCCAACTCCATCGAACGATGCACGTTGCAGCTGATCAGTACCGGCCCAGCGTGGGTGAAGGCGTGCGCGATGGATTGTCCCGAAGCCTGGAATTGAAAATCGAACGTTGAATCGGGCGTTGCGGAATAGAGATTGTGTAGCACCTGGTCGAGATTGGTGAATTTCACCGTGCTGCCAAGGGGAATGGCCATGGCGGCTGGCCTGAAATCCATATTGACCGTGTAGATCGTATAGGTGCCTGGATGGACGCGTACCTTGCCTTGCTTTGGTACGAAGTAGACCAAGGTATCGGTGACTTCTCCTGGCGTCAGGCTCTGACCCGACCCAGCAACCAAGGCGACTTTTCCAGAAATTCCCGTGTGATTCGTGGCGGCGTTTACGTGGCCAGGCAATCCCCAAAACATTACTAATGCCACGGCCAACCCAAGACGATGGACAAGCATGCAACCCCCTTATTGAAGCTATGCCAATTAGTCGAGGCATAACACTAGGAGGCGAAGGATTGATAGGTCAAATTCATTTACGATATCGAATCGATTGATGAAGCCAATCGCGCGATAGCGTTCACGAAACACAACTGCCGCAACGGTCGGCAACATCACTTCAGAACCTGTGCGAGCGACGATCTTCCTGGAATTAGCGATTCATCTCTTCAAATCCAACAACAAGCGCGTCCAGCAAGTGGCGAACGGCTGGAACCATGCCTCGTCGAGAAGGGAAGATCGCGTGCACAAGTCCCGGCGTCGTGGCCATATCCGGAAGAAGGTGTTGTAACCGGCCGGCCTTGATATCGCCATCGACAAGCTCGCGTGGCAGTAATGCAACGCCTGTGCCTTGTATCGCCGCAACGCGCAAACTGTCCAAATCATCCGTCGCCAGTCGCGGTTGATGGGTCCATGACGTCACCACACCCTTGGTATCCACCAAGTTCCATACAAATCTTTCGCTGTTGCTGGACATGGCGAGAGTGGGCCAATCGCTCAACGATTCGATGGAATGGGGAGCAGAATGGCGAGCGATCAATGCCGGGCTAGCAACCAGGATCTGGACAGACACGCCGAGCTGCCGGAAGGCGAGGTCAGTATTTTCCAGTGGTGGAAGTCTGACTCGAATGGCGAAATCCAGGCCCTCTTCAATCACGTCGACACGGCGATTGGTCGCATCGAGAAGTACCCGAACTTGTGGGTTGTTCTGAACATATCTGGCGATGATGGCGGCGACGCCCGAGGACAGAAGCGCAACCGGACAGCTCATCCGAACGATGCCCTGTGGTGTGGTTCGAGTCTGATCGACGATGTCTTTGGCGGCTACTGATTCGGCGACTACCGCAGCGCAATGTTGGTAGAACTGCCTACCGGTCTCTGTGAGCGAGAGCGTTCGACTCGTTCGATTTAGCAGGCGCACGCCGAGTTCCTCTTCCAGTGCGCGAATCCGCCGGCTGAGCTTTGACGTCTGCACACCGAGGCTGCGAGCAGCGGCCGTAAAACTCCCGTGCTCGACCACTTCCGCGAAGAGCCGAAGATTATTGAGGTCCGTGATCGGGTTCATCGGTAGGCTCCGGTGTCCGCCTATCGTTCTACCAGTGGCAATGATCCTTTGCAAATTAGGAGATATGCCTAGGATTATTGCCAATTTAGCATTCCTCCAGCGCCCAAATCAGTGAAGAGCAACGCCGAATCCTGATTGGTAGCCGTCCCATAACGGGACGCCGGGCGAGAGGACATGAAGATGCTCACACACCGACGCTGGGAATCACTGGGCAATGCCGATTTCGGTTGGCTGCGCGCAAAGCACCACTTCACGGTTTTCGATGGCGGAAATCCGGAGCACAAACCGGTCGGAAATCTGGTCGTGTGGAACGACGACGAGATCGCCGTTGGCGGCGGATTTCCTTTCCATGGGCATAAAGACATGGAAATCATCACTTATGTCCGGCAAGGCATTCTCGGACACCGTGACAGTCTGGGATCGGAAGGGCAGATCCATGCAGGCGATGTCCAGGTCATGAGTGCCGGCACGGGCATACGCCACGCTGAGTTCAACAAGGGCGATGAGCCGCTCAAGCTCTATCAGATTTGGCTGCAGCCCCGCACGGCTGGCGGTGAGCCGCAGTGGAATACGAGAAAGTTTCCGAAGGACGATCGCTCCGGCCGGTTTGTCGTGCTTGCCAGCGGCTTTTCAAATGACGATGGGGCGCTCCCCATTCGCGCAGATGCGCGAGTGCTCGCTGTAACGCTGCAGGCGAGGGAGAAAATCCATCACGAATTAGCACCGTCGCGTTCTGCCTACCTCGTCGTGGCATCGGGAAAAGTCACGGTCAATGGCGAGCCCATGAATGCGTTGGATGGCGTTGCGATCACGCATGTGACGAACGTCGAGATCGTTGCACTTGAAGATTCTGAGTTGGTGATGGTGGACACCGGCTGAGTCACGCTTTTCGACTCCACCTAGTCATTTCATCTAATCATTTCTCGTGAGGGCTTTCTTATGGAACGTTACAAATTTCTTCCGTTACTCGGTCGCATCTTGCTTGGTCTGCCATTCCTTATGAGTGGCTTGAGCAAACTCGGTGCTTATGCGGCGACAGTGGGGTATATCGCGTCCGTCGGTTTGCCTGCACCACCACTTGCCTTTGCCATTTCCGTGCTTTTTGAGGTTGGTGGTGGTCTTCTGCTGTTGTCGGGCTTTCGCGCCCGCTTTGTATCGCTTGCCTTGGCGGGATTCGCCATTGCTACGGCCGTTTTCTTCCACCACAACTTTGCCGATCAAAACCAGATGATTCACTTTCTTAAGAACGTGATGATGGCGGGTGGCCTTCTGCAGATCACCTATTTCGGTGCAGGTGCTTTTAGCTTGGACAACCGCATCGCACGTGCAAGCACGGGCAAGGTGTCTGTGGGTAATGTCTAAGAATGCGGGTGCATCGAGGCGATCATTTGCCCGCTGGGGCAGGTGATCGCCTCGTCTTTATGGCTTCCAAGATTCGGTAGACTCATAGTGCTTTCACCGCTTAGACGGGGGCGCTGAAGCAGACATTGCGAAATCGATCCAAACCAGTGGCCAGCATGGATACGGAAATACCGAATGACGAATGATGATCGCACCAAGATAGTCCAAGGAGGAACGCCGGAATCAGCGAAGATGGTGGCCAATGTCAAACGAGCGGGGATGATCACCGCCGCACTTAACCGTTTGACGTTCAACGATGCTGACGAAGTTCGTGCCTTGTTCAGTGAACTCATCGGTCAGCCCGTAGACAAGAGCTTTATGCTGATCCCGCCCTTCTACACCGCCGGCGGTGACGAAATTCGCGTAGGGCGAAATGTCTTCATAAATCAGAACTGCACTTTCTACGATCTTGGTGGCCTCCACATCGCGGACGATGTGATGGTCGGACCGAATGTGAGTCTCATCACGGCGGGCCATCCCCTGGACCCTTCGCAGCGCCGATCCATCACAATCGGAAAGCGCATCGTGATTGAGCGAAACGTCTGGATTGCAGCCGGTGCAACGATCATCGGTGGAGTGACGGTGGGCGAAAACTCGGTTGTCGCCGCAGGCTCGGTAGTCACCAAGGACGTTCCCCCGAATAGCCTTGTTGGAGGAAATCCAGCGCGGTTCATTCGTTCGATCGATGGTTGAACATCCGAGGCAGCACAAAGCTCGGTAAAGTGTTCGCTTCGGACTGCGGACTCGGCCGGTCGATGCACCACACTGAAGACTGCGCGAGCAGCATGCTGCTAAGCAGTGGACTAATTGCTCCGTGGTTCAAGCAACGACGTAACCACGAAATCGATGAACGCCCGCACCTTGGCCGCAGGAAGATGGCGCGACGGATACAAGGCGTAGAGAGGGAAGCTCTCGCATTGCCAATCTGGCAATAGTTCGACCAGTTCGCCGGCAGCGAGCTGATCGCGAATACCGATGGCCTTCATGCGTGCAATGCCTGCACCGGTCAAACATGCGCCTAATAGCGTTCCCGCTTCGTTGACCACCAGTCGCCCATGCACGCTTACAGCGACCGTTTTCCGGTTCCGCCGATATTGCCAGTCCCGCATCAGGTGTCCGGTGAGCGAGTTGCGCACCAGAATGCAATCGTGTTGTGCCAGATCGTCCGGGTGGGCCGGCTTGCCGTGCTTTTTCAGGTAAGCCTTTGCGGCAACGGTAATCGTGCGTGTCTCGGCAAGCTTGCGGGCGATGAGCGAGGACTCGGGCGGCTCACCGAAGCGCACGGCGATGTCGAATCCCTCACCGACAAGGTCGCCCAGCTGATCCTTGGTGACGAGTTCCAGCGAGATATCCGGGTGCATGTCCATAAAGCGGGTGATGTGAGGGGCCAGCATCATGCGGGCGAAGAACGCGTCGACATTCACACGGAGGCGCCCCTTGACGGTTTCGGTTGCGCCAGCAGTGAGCACCACCGCGTTTTCGATACCGTTCAATAGCGGCGCTACGTTTTCAAAGAAACGCCGCCCCTCGTCCGTCAGCGATACCGACCGTGTATTGCGGTCCAGCAACCGTACGCCGATGTGCGCTTCCAGCCGTGCTATCGCCCTGCTCACGCCTGAGGGCGACAAGCCGAGCGTTTCGGCTGCGCGGGAAAAGTTGCCGCTCTCGATGATCGCGGCCAGCACCCCGACATTTGAGATCACTCGCCCATCAAACGCCATCCGAAAATGCCTTTTGATTATTTATCATCAATCCTTTGATCTTATTTCACTTCAGTCAACGATGGCTAGCTATTAACTTGCCCAGCACTGGGACTCGCTTCGTCCCTCAATACAGCTTTTGACCGAGGAAAAATCCATGTACGCAATTACCGGAATCACGGGAAAAGTCGGCGGCGCCATGGCGCAAGCCCTCTTGAGCGCCCACCAGCCTGTACGAGCCATCGTCCGCGATGCGGAGAAGGGCAAGGCATTTGCCGAAAAGGGATGTGAGGTGGCTATCGCCGACATGGACGATGTGGCATCGCTGACCGCGGCATTTCGAGGTGCCGAGGGCGTGTTCATCCTGCCGCCGTCGAATTTCGATCCGGCACCGGGGTTCCCGGAAGCTCGCAAAGGTGCAGCGACCATCCGGCAGGCGCTCAGCGCCGCCGCTCCGGGGAAGGTGGTCTGCCTGTCGACGATTGGAGCCCAGGCGAAGCAATCCAACCTGCTGACTCAGCGCACGATCCTCGAAGAGGGACTGGCCGGCTTGGCGATGCCGCTGACGATACTGCGTCCCGGCTGGTTTCTCGATAATCTGCAATGGGATGTCGAATCGGCGCAACGGGATGGCGTCATCCATACCTTCCTGCAACCCGTCGATGCGACGTTCCCTATGGTTTCGACAGAAGACGTCGGGCGCATCGCAGCGGAGCTCATCCAGGAGCGATGGACCGGCACTCGGATGGTCGAGCTGGAAGGACCGCGCCGCGTATCTCCCAACGACATCGCCGCAGCGTTCAGCAGGGTCCTTGGCCGCACCGTCCGTACCGAGGTTGTGCCGCGGGAAGATTGGGCTGGGCTTTTCCGCGCCCAAGGCATGAATGACCCTGTGCCGCGGATCCAGATGCTGGATGGCTTCAACGAAGGCTGGATCACTTTCGAAGGCGAGGACACCAGCGTTCGCAAGGGTCAGGTCGAACTTGATCAGGCTATCCGTGCACTTGTTAATGGCACGCGCTAGTCGTAAGCGTTGCATCGAGCGGCTGAAGTCGTAACCCAAAGCGGTCATCATCTCGACACGATGTATTCATCGAAATCGCGCGAAGGCGGGAGCGAGTAAGAGCCTTCAAAAGTGACCGACTCGATTCCAGCAGGCGGGCTGGGAGCAGCAACGCATCTATGAGAGGCTATCGCGGCTTACCGCCCAGGAGTTTTCCGATGAACGACAACGCCGTGCAAGCTGACTTGCTTCGCCTGTTCGAGCGCCATGACGTGGAGCTGGAATTGGATGAAGAGTGGCTGGTAACGGACGGTGATTTTCCTGCAGTGCGCGCCAGTTGGCATGAGGGCGCAGAAGGTGCACCGGGCCGCCTGGATGTGGATGTGGTGATCAGCGAAGAGCGCCACATCGAGGAAAGCTTTGCCGGCAATGGACGTGGTGATACCGGTGCGCGCGATGCGCTGAACGCGTTCGAACGCAATGTGTTGCACGTGCTGTTGGCCGCATGCTGGTACGTCACCGATGATCGACGTATTCAACTGCAAAGCTGGGATCTGGGCATGCGGAGCTGGGATGTATTCGTCGGCCCGCTGGCGTTCAGTCGTGATGACGTGTCTGCGCCCGATGGCTTGTTGCCGGGCTTACACGATGCGTTGCGTAACGAATCATTGAGCGGCGAATTGCACTGGATCCGCCTGTTCCATCGCCGCGCCGATGACGGCTCGGTGGTTACCGAGGCGTTGCTGGATAACCAGCCGTGGCCGGGTGGTGATCGTCTGTTGAGCCAGTTGGCTTGGCCGTCAACGGAGAAGGGATACAGCGCGCGTTGCTTTATTGCGCTGGATATTCGTGATTACTGAAATCACGTATCTGTGTTACGACATGTCATGACTGATGCCTAACGTTTGACTCAAGCGGACCGCCGAAGGCGGGTCCGCTTAGTTAGGCGGCGCATCCTGGCCGATCAGACGAGGGCTCATTGGCCCTCGGGCGGCTGCCAAAGTTCGACCTTGTTCCCCTCTGGATCCACGACCCAGCCGAACTTGCCATACTCGGAGTCGTCCGTCTTCTCGAGTACGTTGCAACCTTCTTCGCGCAATGCCTGAAGAAGCGAAGCCAAGTCCTCGACGCGGTAGTTGATCATGAAACTCGACTTGCTCGGTGCGAAGCAATCGCCGCCGGCAGCACCGATCGACCAGACAGTTGTTCCCTTCATTGGGTTGCCTGACCCATCCGTCCAAGTGAACGCAGTGCCTCCCCATCCCTGCACATCGATGCCAAGGTGCCGCTTGTACCAAGCTTGCAGGGCAGCAGGATCCTTCGCGTGGAAGAAGATCCCTCCAATGCCAGTAACTCGCCTCATCTGAAATCTCCAATGAAGAACGAAGGCAGAGCGTAGCGCAGTTCGCTTCGGTTTATAGGGAACGCCGAACAGATCGCTGAAGGTGTCGTCGACTTTGCGCAGGACCTCCCTGTGTTAAGCGTTTACGCTGCAGCGCGAGGGCGAGGCGACACTCAATGTGTGTACGATTAGCGCACGAGCAAATTGGCCGCCTCCGACTGCGGATTCAGCCGGTGGATGCAACGGATGTCAACCGCTCGTTCAATGCAACGATGATGCTGTGAAGCCCAATATCGGTGCCGACTCAACAGATCATTCGATAAAGGATTCGATACGAGAAAAGGATCGCCTGTCGCCTATGAAAAAATCACTTACCCAAGTCCTGTCCGGCTTGAAGCACTTACCGAATCGATCTCCAGAGATGGCGTTCGGCCAGGACGCCAGCGAAGCATTTGCTAAGGTCGCACCGTACCGAGACGGCGCCGTGTATGTAAGCTACTACTCCGGTTCTAGCGAATGGGAGCGCCACCCCAACGGCGACGAAGTTGTCATGGTGCTGGGTGGGACAACCACCATTGTCCTGCTGACAAATACCAAGGAAGAGCGGTTCTTCCTCGCTGGACATGAACTCATTGTTATACCTATGGGTGTCTGGCACCGCTTTGAAGGGTCCGATCGGCTCAAGGTGATGACCATCACGCCCCAGCCCACGGAGCATAGCCTTGAAACGCCGGCTACTTAGCCGCGTTCTTGGCTGCTTGGGGTGGATTGCGGCAAGCCATATGGAAGTGGCAATGCTTAGGTGGCAAGGAATCCATTAGGTCCGCTTCCGACCCAAGGCGGAAATTTTGTGGCAGATTCAAGCAAGCGAAGGTGCGTATGAGAGAGATGGCTTTGTCTCAATAGTCCGGAAAGATGATGGCACCGTAGAGACCAGCCGTTTCTTTGGAGGCACGTACGCCCTTAGCCCCATTACTGGCACTGCCAAAGTGACGGGCTGGGTGAAGCAACTTTCAGGAATGTCCGCCGCCCAAAGCGGACGTCCTTCAGGAAAGAAAGGGGGCTTGATGGGGATCCTAACCGTTTGTCCGATGTGCCATGAAGGACTCCTTGACGGACGCCCCTACACCTGCTCGTCCGGGGTTGTATTTCCCCCGGGCATACCGCTGCCACTAGGCTTTATTTAATTTGAATCGAGAGGTCGTAGCGAGCGAGACTCTCTTTTTTTGTGATTGCTGAGCCAGGAATGCACCTCCGACTTTGCGAAGCAGTAAGACGTGCCCGTTATTTTTTAAAATCCCTCAATAGAGCACCACTCACAAGGAAGCTGACATGCGTAAAATTCTTCTACTCATACTCGTCGTGTTGCCGCTCGCTGCAACTCCAGCCGAACCGACTACAACCACTCCCGTGGTCATTGCGCCTCCGACGCAATCGACTACCACGGCCCCCGCACCCACCCTGTCTTCCGGCCAGACGGTTGACTACGACAACTACGGAATCTTGCTGTATGGCACAGACTTCGACGCCAATACGTATGTTGATATTCGATCAACGACTGGATCGAACATTTTGCTCTCGGTAAGCCCACCCAACATTACTTACCTTCCTGGCTCCGTAACTGGAGCGTTGTCCTTCAGAATTAATGATCCAACTCTCCAAAGTCTCTTGGCGACACAGGGGTTACGCTTTTATGTGGTGAGCCCGACCGCTGGTAATCAATTTGCTGGACCAGTAACTATCACTCGCGGCTCTCCGTCGTCTTCAAGCCAACCAGCCGTGTTTCATTCGATTTACTTCCACGAATTTCTCGGATCGTTCTGGGCGCAGCTTGCAGATGACGCTGGCAGCCCCAGTCCTCGTCAGCAAATGGTATGGTCCATCAACAACGAAATGCAGACTATGCGCGCATCGGGCATTGACACCATCACTGTAGCGTTGCCGGACAACGATGGATGGCAAAGCCAGCATGGTGGAGGCTTCTCATATGACCCTATTAACTATCCTTCGCCACAGTACGCCGCGGCACAGGAAATTCTTCTTCGCATTGCCGCAGCAAATGACTTGAAGGTTATTTTCGTCATTGCAACAAGCCCTTATCGCGAAAGTACCGACGGCCGCGCTTCGTGGAATGGCCTAGCCGATCAATACGATGTGACGCCAGCTACTGACGGGGCTCTCAACTTTATTCATAGTCTCATCGATCCGGCTGCAATTTACGGAAATGTGATGACTACTGAGCTCTCCACTATAGGTTTAACTGACGGACCCATCGGGTCGTATTACAAAGATCCTCGCGTGCTTGGATTTATCCTGGCACCAGAGTTCAATCCCATCGTTAAAACTAGCCCCGGAGGAGTGGAGACTCACCAAGTTTTTTTCAATAAATATTGGAACTGGTTCTACAATCTAGTGCACTGGAATGGATCTACAACGGCGTTTGCGGGCCTCTATCTGATCGGGTCCCCTGTTTCGCCCGGCACATCGGCTGAAATTCCGATCATTAAGAACTTCAAGTCTTGGTTCGCACCAGGAAGCGGCTACACAATGCCCGATCTCATCGGCATTGAAGGTTACGGTGGTGCCGGCTATCCATTGCAAAACGCCGCAGCGGATATGAATGTCTTGCTCGATGCGGTAATACACGCAGACACCAAGAACTATCCTGGAGACTACGCCATTCCCTCGCAGAAAATTTTTATCGGAGAAGCGAATACAGACGAGTTATCCAACCCGTACACAAATCAATACTATGACTACATGCAACAACTACTCTCCCGACGCGTACTTGCTGGCACGCAATGGTTCGCAAGTGATTCACTAACTGATGGTACGCCTCCCACGCTGGGGGATTCCGGCTACGATCTATTTCAGGTGAGCTTTACTGCGTCCGGGACAAAGGTCTTCAATCAAACATTACCTACTGGCATCTCATGGCACGAGGGTAGTTCCACCAGTTACGCCGATCCAACTTCTTTTCTAGCAACCACGGATAATTTCGCCGCGGAATGGGGAACGATTGCCTATACGGGCCCCACAGCCAAGGGTCATTGGTACGGCGAAGGAATCTCGAATTTCACTAACAGCAAGAACATTGTGGCCTACGCCTATCCCAACCCCATGATGGGAAACGCCTCGAAACTTGCTGTGACCACGATCTATTGGGACGCTACGGCCATTCCTTCCGTCACCAATGTAGAAATTCATATGGATTCGCCGAGCGGTACATTATTTTCGGGTGGTGCCGCTGCAGGTAGCGCGGTTACAGGCACCTGGGTGGCTAATGGCACCACCTTCTACATACAGGACGTTACCGGTGGAAAACCCCTAACTTCTGTAAACACGTTAGCCGTTATCTATTCGAACGTTCAGTGACGCACAACAAAACATGGGTCATATTGACCGTCAAAGCTAGCCTGGATCTGACACTTATAGAGGCGCGCAAAGTCACTTTGCCAAAGTGCACATCGCCCTATGTTTTGAGCAGGATCTCCTCGCTGATTGATGCGTCCTGCAATGGCTCCTGCGTTTGTGGCCCTAGTAGATTCATCAGCAGTAGCCCAGTGCTTTGCGCAAAGGGTGAGCTAATCAAAAGCGCCGGCATTCGTGCCGGCGCTATGTTACAAACCTGACGAAATGGAGGTGTCCGCTCACGACCCAAAACAGACATTACGGTGCAATGACACACGATCGGCTTCATGGCAGGTCGCCCCGTGTTTCTCCATGATCTTCAAATGCTTAGGGTGGCTTTTCGTCACATCCTCGCCATTTCTTGCGGTGCCGGAAGAAAGCGCACTGGCTCCGTTCGGCGGTCGACTTGAGTAACATTGACCCCGAAGTTAGTCAGGGGTAAGGGGCATGGTCTCTACAGGGGATCACATTGCATTCGATCGTGTGCTGATCGTCGAGGACGATGAGCCTACGCAGCGACGCCTCGTTCAACTCTTGCTTGAATTGGTCGGCTCGACTGACAGCATCATGGTTGCGGACAGCGTCGCCAATGCCAAAGCCGCCGTCTCAGACTTCAACCCCCGCCTCGCGCTCATTGATATTGGATTGCCAGATGGCAATGGACTCGAACTCATCAACTGGATCGAGCAGCACCATTCCGACACGATCACCGTAGCCATCTCGGCGTGGGGACATGAAGAAGTGGTGTTGGCGGCGCTTCGATCCGGAGCTGTCGGGTATCTGATGAAAGAGCGCGACGATACGGAGCTTCGCGCCGCATTGCAGAGCATTCGTCGTGGCGGCGCATTGATTGATCCGCTCATCGCACGTCGTATCCTCGCCTTCGTTTCGCTCGCGTCGTCAGAGCATCTCGCGCCGACGCCGTCTTCTGCCGAATTGTCGATCAAGAGCGACACATCGCTATCGGAGCGTGAATCGGAAATTCTGCAATTCGTGGCGCGCGGATTCAGCAATCGCGAGATCGCCGATCTTACCGGTCTCTCTCGCTTCACTATCGAAGGCTATACGAAGAGCATCTATCGCAAACTGGCCGTAAGCTCGCGCACTGCCGCGGTGTTCGAAGCCAAGGCCATGGGATTGCTGTGAGCATGCGTGCGGTATTCGCTGTGTTACTCGCATGTGCGTGGTTTGTATGCCCCGCCGCCGCAGAACAAACACTGGTGTCGAGCGATGCCACCATCGAGCTTCAATCCGCCGATGCTGCACCTGCTGACTGGCATTCGCGAACGCCGCCGGTCGATGGCTGGACACCGGTCAAACTGATCGATCTATGGGATGCGCGCTGGCCGCATCATGACGGTGTCGTGTGGTATCGACTGCGATGGAACCAGGCCAGTACCGATAAGCCGGCAGGCTTGCTCGTCGACTACGTCAATTCGGCGTACGCGCTGTACGTCAATGGCAGCCTTATTTACAGCGATACGCATCTCACCGAGCCGCTTTCGCGCAGTTGGATCCGGCCACAGTACTTTTTGCTCGATAGGCCGCTGCTTCATAACGGGCAAAACGAGTTGATGGTGCGTGTATCGGGGGTTGCTGCCTATCAGCCTGGACTGGGCGCCGTGACGATCGGCGACCCTGCGCTGGTACAGGCGCTGCAACGTCGCGGCGAGTTCCGGCGATACGATGTGCAATGGTTTGATCAATCGGTCAGCGTGGTGTTTGGGGGCTTGTTTCTCATCCTCTGGCTGTTGCGTCGCAAAGACAGTTATTACGGCTGGTACGCGCTGAGTACGTTGTTTTCCTCGCTGTACTCGATCAATTTCATCGTTTCAAGCCCGTGGCCATTCGACAACACCGATGCGTGGGAAGCTATCAACGCTGCACTTTGGGCCACTGCAGCGGTGACGTTTGCCATCTTTCTGCTTCGTTATGCAGGCCACCAATGGCGACGCTTCGAGCGATGCATGCTGATGCTCTGCGTGGCGTTACTGAGCTTCGCCCTACTGTGCCCGCATTGGGCAGGGCGCTATCGCAATGTTGATGTCATTATCGGTTCGCTCACGTATTACGCCGCCATCGTTGGCTTTATGGGCTATACGTTGCGACATCCGCGCACCGACTATTACGCGCTGGCTGGCAGCCTGCTGATTCCTATCGTCATATCCGTACATGATCTGCTGCTGCTGTTTGGCGTCATTAAGAGCGACAACTATCTGTTGGTGGATACCTCGCCTCTTACCATCATCGGCATGGGCTTCGCTCTTGCTTATCGCTTTGCGGTGGCCATGCGGCGTGCGGAAAATTACAACGTGGAGCTGCAGCGCGAAGTCGATGCCGCCACGCATACATTGACGGAGACACTAAAGCGCGAACACGGCCTTGCTCTCAATAATGTCCGCATCGGGGAGCGCCTCAATCTGGTTCGCGATTTGCACGACGGCTTCGGCGGCAGCCTGCTCGCCGCCATCAGCACGCTCGAAGATCCTCGACGTCAGCCAGAACCTGCGCAAGTGGTTGCCACGCTTAAGGAACTGCGTGATGACTTGCGCCTGATCATCGATACCACCACGCACGAGCGGGACAGTGATCTGGCCGATCAGATCGCGCCGCTACGGCATCGATGGAGCCAGCGTTTCGAAGCGGCCGCCATCGATAGCCGATGGACGGTGGAAGGTGTCGACGATCTGAGCCTCGGCGCCATGCGAGTACTGGAGTTGTTGCGTTTTTTGCAGGAGGCGCTGACCAATGTACTCAAGCATAGCCGCGCATCGCTGGTACATGTGTGTATTCGTCGCGATGGCGAAAACCTAAGTGTGGACGTGCGCGATGACGGGCAAGGATTCGACCCGGGCAACTTGACGACGCGAGGCGCCGGGATGCCGAGCTTGCGCGTTCGTGCCAGCAGGCTCGGCGCCACCTTACAGGTGACGGCATCCCCGGGGAACGGGGCGCGCCTCAGCTTTGAGGCGCCGCTGTCCCTGATCGTCTAAAACTGCTTTTGCACACCGATCCGGATGCTCTGGTCGTGTGCGTGCGGCATCAGCAGGTACTCGTATTCGGTGGTGATCAGTAGATGATTCGGAAGCTGCAAATCGCCGCCGAAGCCTGCCTGTACACTGGTTCCGCTCGCCGTATACGGATTCGACAGAACGCTCCACGAACCCGCCGACGGCACGAAGGCGTAGCTCAATGTGGTGTTGCTGGTCCCTTGGAAATCGTGGCCGACCTCCAGCCGTACATGCGGTATCAGCAGGCCGTTGCTCCACGGAATCTTACCGCTTGCGCGAATGCCGACTATCGCCTGCGACGTGCGTACCGTCTGTGCACCATAGGTCAATGCCTCGGCGGCATCGCCGTTTTCCGAGAAGCCGTCGAGCGACGAAAGCGACCAGGCGAGTCGACCATAAGGCGACATCGACCACAGGCCAGTTTGGTATTCGTAACCTGCCGTGAGCGAGGCAAACCACTGGCTGCCATTGCGATGTCCGAGCAAATCAGTGCCGCTATCGGCCGCGTGGCGGCTGCTGTCGAAACGCAAGCCGCCGCCACCCAGGACACCGTCGAGATACACGTGAGAAGCCGGTTGGTAGCTGCCGTAGAAAGCGGCGGTGTAGCCCTGTGCGACGCTTCGCGTGCCGTCGTTGTTGATCTCGCTGTTGTCGTGGTTATAACCGAGACTGAAACCTGCCAGTGCGTGTTCGCCGATGCGCTGATCGACGCCCGCGCTGACCGCGATGCTGTCCGAATCGAAACCCGCGGCTTGCCGATACGCGTCGAACGTGCCGAAGTTTGCGGTGCCATTGATCCATGCACCCAGACCCGACGCCGCCTTACTCGCAGCTTGCGTATCGCCTTGGGATGTTGCGTTTGCCGAGGCGTGTTCGCCACTGGCACTTTCGCTCGCACCGATGCCAGGGCGCATATCGGCGAGTCCCTGATTTTGCGACGATGCACCGGTTAACACGTTGCCCGATGGCGCATTCAGAGGCTTGCCATCCAGACTGATGGAAAGGTTGTTGCTGAAACGTGCCGTTTCGCTTCCATCATGCAGACTGTCCAAGCGACTTTGAATGTTGCTGAGCTGGTCTTGTGCGAAACGTTCGGCCTGCATGGTCTGAGCGTCGATCAGGCCAAGCGCGTCCTGGTTGCGGGACGGATCGGGTTGGCTGCTCACCAGCACGAGAATATCGATCGTCTGCGATTGCCCGTTCGATGCGACCAGTACAGCCGTGATCTGCGCGAGACCGTGGAAAGTCGACGCGGGCGTAAACGACATCGTGGCGGGTTGGCTCAACGTTGCGGTGCCCGCACTGGCGGGTGACAGCCCCAGCAATGCCGACGAGACATAAGTGCCAGGGGCAATGCCGGCCAGGTTCACCGATACGGGACTGCCAGGCTGTGTTGTCACCGTGCGGCTCAGGCCCGAGGCGCTGCCCGCCGCAGTCACTGTCACCGTGATGACACTCGGCGTGGACGCGCCGAAGTGGTTGCTCAACTGGTAGGTGAAGGTATCCGTGCCCACAAAACCGGAAGCTGGCGTATAGACGACCTGTTCACCGTTCGCCGCGGCGGTTCCGTGGGTTGGCTGTGTCGTTATATTCAAGCCGGTCAACGGCTGAGGACTGCTTGCCTCTGCGGCCGCTTCGATGAGCACCGGCGTCCCTACCGTAGTGGCTACGGAATGTGCCGCAGCAACGGGTGTGCTCAAGGGCGTCACCGTAACTGTTACCGTCGCGGGCGCCGAGTTTCCACCCGGGTTGGCCGCCGTATATGTAAACGTATCGGTGCCGCCGTAGAACGTCGCGGACGGCGTGTACGTGATCGTTTCGGCCGACACATTCACGGTGCCGTGGCTCGGATTGCTGGCGACGTTGACGCCGGTAACGTCCGTACCAGAAATGGCACTTGCCAGATTGATGCTCGTTACCGTGTTGTACGGTGTTGTCACCGACTTGGCCGTTGCCGTAGGCGCTGCCACCGTGCCCACGGTCACCGTGACTGTCGCGGGAGACGACGTGCCGCTCGGATTGGTTGCGGTGTAAGTGAAGCTGTCAGTGCCGCCATAGAACGTCGCAGCAGGTGTGTAGGTGATCGATTCGCCCGACACGCTCACCGTGCCATGGCCCGGATTGCTGGCGACGTTGACGCTAGTAACATCCGTTCCGGAAATGGCGCTCGCCAGACTGATACTCGCTGCGGTGTTATACGGCGTCGTCACCGACTTGGCGGCAACCACGGGCACCGCTACCGCGCCCACCGTTATGGTAACCGTGGCAGGTGTAGACGTTCCGCCTGGATTCGTTGCCGTATAGGTAAAGCTATCGGTACCGCCATAGAACGTTGCGGACGGTGTGTAAGTCACTGTTTCGCCCGATACGCTCACCGTGCCATGCGTCGGTGCGTTGGCGATATTTACGGCAGTGATGTCTAATCCCGAAATCGCGCTCGCCAGGTTGATGCTGGCTGGGGTGTTGTACGGAGTTGTCGCCGATGTGGCGATGACAGTAGGCGCACCTACCACGCCCACGGTTACCGTAACCGTTGCTGGCGTCGATGTACCGCCCGGGTTGGTCGCGGTGTAAGTGAAGCTGTCGGTGCCACCGTAGAACGTCGCAGATGGCGTGTAGGTCACCGTGTCGCCCGACACGCTTGCCGTGCCGTGGCTGGGATTTCCCGCAATGTTGACGCCCGTGATATCCAGTCCCGAAATGGCGCTCGCCAAGTTGATGTTCGTTGCCGCGTTATAGGGCGTCGTTGTCGATGCGGCGGCGACCGTGGGCACCGGTGGCGGATTGACGGTGATCGTTACCGTGGCGCCAGTCGATGTGCCGGCGGCATTGCTGGCCGTATAGGTAAAGCTGTCAGATCCCGTATAGCCGGCCGTAGGCGAATACGTGATCGACGTTCCAGTGGCTCTTGCCGTGCCATGCGTAGGTGCACTGACCACTGCAACAGCTGTGGGATTGCCGCTGGTATTCAAAGGGATGGCGTTGTTGCTGCTATCGAATGCAACGCTGGTGTTTACCGGGCCTGCAGCGGGTGAGGCAAACGTGAACGACCCGCCGGTGTAAGTACCCGCATCGGTGACCACCGTGATCGTCACCGTACCCGAACCGTTGGGCACCGCTGCGGTAATCAACGGAGCGGCACCATAGGTGACGGTGAACGAAGTGGCCGGTATCGCACCGAAAAGCACCTGAGAGGCACCCCAGAAACCGGTACCGGAAATGGTCACCGTGCTGCCGGCAGTCGCCGAAGACGGGCTGACACCCGATATCGTGGCACCGACCGATCTGCAGGTAATGCTGTACGTAGTCGAGCTGCCAAGGTTGTTGGTGAGGTTATCGGCGCCCGCGCCCGAATTACTCTCTGTGCCGGAGACAGTATTGCCGTTGGCCGTCATAGCCAGGAAGGAGCCACCATAGAAAATTTGGCCCGGCGTGGTCAGCGTTACGACGTCGCCTTGATTGACCTGCTGACTGTTGGTGAGCAGTTGGACGTATCCGTATCCGGCAATGGTGCCGGATTGTCCATTAAGTGCCTGGCATCCCGGCGAAGCCAGTGCCAAGCCGGGCACGCCAAACACCCCCAACAGCGCGAGCCAACCTAGCCCACGCCAAATTCGCCGTGTCCCGATACCGCACATGGCGTTCATGCCCCTGTTCCCGCGTTTCAACGCTTGTCATTGTGTTCGTGACAAAAACGGGCAGGCACCCCCGATTTCGGGGGTATGCGGCTATGGCTCGCGCATAGTACGCGGGACAAGCTGGTCGACGACGGCAAAATAGCGCGCGAAGTTTTGGTTTTCCCCGGCGTTTTGAGTGGAAGGGTATTTGCCCGCTTTCAGCCTAAGGTAGACATCTTCGCCAATGACTTGACGTAAAGAACACCAGATTAGGTATGGCAGGCAATAGCGCGGGAAAGGGAATCAGTCTTGGATTTTCATCTACTTTTCGCCGAATCAAACACTTCGTGAGCTGATTGTCCCTCGATAAAAATCCATGCACTGATTGCGCTCAGTAGCGCCAGCGCCGAAGAAACGAGCATCACCCACCGAAAACCCGCAACAAACGACACGCTCACCGCATGCTTCATGGCGGCCACCGTCGCATCCGGATAGCCGCCCGGAATCACAATGCCCGCGAGTTTCTCGCGCTGCCCAACGACCGCGGAAACCAATGACGCCGGGGCATGCAAATGTCGAAGTTCATTGTCTAAAGTCGCATTGAAAGCGAGCACAAGCACGATTCCGAACACGGCAATCGCAAGCAGCGCCGCCGCACGCGACACCGCGTTGTTAATGCCTGACGCCGTGCCTGTCAGTTCGCTTCCTACCGAATTCATAATTGTCGTAGTCAGCGGTGCCACCGTGACACTCATGCCAAGTCCAAGAATGCAAATGGCGGGGAAGAACGACGTCCAGTAAGTGCTCTCGCTAGAGGGTAAGGCGAACATAACGAATCCAACTGCCGCAATAACGGGCCCTAAAACCAATGGAAGCTTGGAGCCAAACCGATCTACCAAACTGCCCGTCCAGCGCGACAACAGAAACATGATCGCGATAAACGGAAGCAACGCAGCGCCCGCTGCAGTGGCGCCATAACCCTGCACCTGAATTAAATTCAACGGTAGAAAGAATAGGCTCCCACCTAACGCTGCATAGAGCAGCAACGTCAATATATTTGCGCCGGAAAAATTGCGTTCGCGGAAAAGCCTTAATGGCATCATCGGCGATACAGCGCGCGCCTCCACGCGTACGAATAGCAGCAGAGTAAAGATACCGATAACAGCTGCTCCCCAGATCGGCACCGCTTTCCAGCCACGCGCCGGTGCTTCGATAAAAGCGAATACCAACCCTGCCAAGCCGATCGTCACCAAACTGGCGCCCAGCACATCCACGGGACCGGCATCCGTACTTCCCTTGCTCTCGGGCACCTTCAACGCGCATATCGCCAGCAGCAGCACGCCCACCGGTGCGTTGATCAAAAACGCCCAAGTCCATGAATAGTGCTCTACGAGAAAGCCGCCGAGAACGGGCCCAAAGGCTGCGGTGATACCGCTGAATGCAGACCACGTACCGATCGCGGCACCACGCTCCGATTGCGGAAACGTCGCGCTGATCAACGCCAAGCTACCGGGCACCAGCAAGGCCGCGCCGATACCTTGAATGGCACGAGCAGCAATTAATATCTTCACGCTTGACGACAACGAGCAGCCGATCGACGCCAACATAAATAGACCCGTGCCGATCATAAAGATGCGCTTGCGACCGAACCGGTCTCCCAGCGCTCCGCCTACCAACAGCAGTGAGGCAAGAAATAACGCATAAGACTCCATCACCCATTGCACGTCCGACGTCGTGGCACCCAACTCTCGCTGGATAGTTGGGAGCGCCACATTGACCACTGTGCCGTCAATGAACGCAAGACTTGAGCCAAGGATTGCGGCCACCAGCGTCCAGTGTCGCGATGGCGCCGAACAAGGCTTCGCTGCCGGGCCATGAAAGATGACACCTTCCTCGCAGGGCGGTTTTCCAATCTGGCTCATGAGATTCATCGCCGTCGGAACTCGACGGAGCTTACTCCGCTATCGGTGGGCGCGATCGACGAGTTGGGTCGCTAAATTGCGCGGATTGAGGCGCGACACATACTAGTAATGTTCGCTTTCGCAACCCATGACGGACCTAAGCAAACGCTGGTAAGCCATGACGGCCATGTGTTGCGCTGCGCTCAGCGATAATTGTCATCCTTCCGTCATGGGTTCCACCTCGGAAAGAATGGCGCAGCATCGTTGTCACATCCTTTTCACAAGCGCGAAAACACTGGCCATCACGCACATCCATCAATGCGAAGGCCATCGCATCTTGTTCGCGTGGCATATTCCATAGTAAGCAGGCTTACCATCACTCGTCATCTCAGACGACTCACCACTTTCGTAAGGACGAAGAAAGTATGCGTACACTCTCGGTTGTGCGTGCGGTCGCATTGGCCGCGATGATGTCATCTCTTTGCGTTGTGACGCCTGCGATGGCGGCTGTCACGGTGGCTGTGTCACCTACGCAGGTATCGCTGCCTGCCAATGGCACGCAGCAGTTCACGGCTACGGTGTCGGGTAGCAGCGATCAAAACGTGACCTGGCTGGTAAACGGTGTGCCGGGTGGTGCGCCGAGCCTGGGTAGCATTTCCGCGAGCGGTCTGTATACCGCGCCGGCTGGCGCGCCGGCGTCGTTCACTGCCACGGTGACGGCGCAGGCCGAAGCGGCACCGCTCGTCACCAGCGCGGCATCGGTGGCGGTGGCTGCGTCAACGTATAGCGGCGCGGTGTATTACGTAGCCACCACGGGTAGCGACAGTGCCAGTGGGAGCGCCACGGCACCCTGGCGCACCATTCAGCACGCCATGAGTACGGTGCCTGCGGGTGCCACGGTGGAAGTGGCAGGCGGCATGTACAACGAGCTGGTGACCATTACGCATTCAGGTTCAGCGACAGCGGGTTACATCACGCTGGTGTCCGCGCCTGGCCAGACGGCTACCCTCGACGGCACCGGTCTTGGCGTGCCGCAGGGTCAACAGGGCCTGATCACGCTGCAGAACGCGAGCTACGTGCGCGTGATCGGCCTGCAACTGCAGAACTACACCTCGAACTCGTCGAGTCTTGTGCCTCTCGGCATCTACATCACAGGCTCGGGCGATCACATCGAGATACGCAACAATCACATCCACAACATCGTTACGACCGTGCAGACTTCGTCTGGCGATGCGTTCGGTCTGGCGGTGTATGGCACGGCAACTACGCCGATCAGTGATCTCATCATCGACGGCAACGAACTGGATCATCTCACCACCGGCTATAGCGAATCGCTGACGGTGAACGGCAATGTGCAGAACTGGCAAGTAACGAATAACCGCGTTCACGACAACGACAATATCGGCATTGTGGCGATCGGTTTCGAAGGCACCGCGCCCACTACCAGTCTGGATCAGGCGCGCAACGGCTGGATTGCCGGCAATACCGTCTACAACATCACGTCCACCAACAACCCCGCCTACAACAACCAGCCGGGTGCCGATGGCATCTATGTGGATGGTGGCACCCACATCACCATCGAATGGAACAACGTGAAGGCGGCGGATCTGGGGATCGAGTTAGCGAGCGAGCACTCCGGTCACGACACCAGCTATGTGACGGTGCGTAATAATCTGGTGCTGTATAGCAACGTCACCGGCATCTCCATCGGTGGTTATGCATCCACGGTGGGTGGTACGGATCACTGCACCATCGTCAACAACACGCTGTTCGAGAACGATGCATTGCAATCGGGTAGCGGCGAATTCCAGATCCAATATCACGCTAGCAATAACCTGTTCGCCAACAACATTTTGTATGCGAACAGCCAGGGGCTGCTGATAAACAGTTTCGTGGTGTCGAGTACACCGCCGGTCTCGCTGGAAGACGATCTGTTCTACACAAGCGACGGTGTGTCGGCTGCCAATTGGTTATGGAACAACAAGACGTACACCAGTCTGATCGCCTTCCAGAAGGCCAGTCAAAGTGAAAGCAACGGCTTGCTGGCTGATCCATTGTTCAGAAGCACCACCACGCCCGATCTACAGCTTTCCGCTGGTTCGCCGGCTATCAATCAAGGGCTGAATCTCGGCCTGGCGGCTGAAGGGGCTTATGACTACGCCGGTTCACCGCGCACGACCAGCAGCGGATTGATCGATCGCGGCGCATATCAGAACTGATGATGATCGACGTCGCAATGAAGCCGTAACGCCAGCCGGCCTGATCTGCTTAAAGGTCGGCCGGCCATACCGATGATTTCTCTCCTGCATCCCGGTCTTACATAGCAGAAGGCCGAGTGATATCGCAGCCAGGAGGAGAACGGTATGTCCAGCTTGACTGGCAAGAGCATGGTCGTCGTCGGCGGTAGCGGCGGCGTGGGGCGGCGGGTGGTGGAGGCAGGTGCCCGTCATGGTGCGCGAGTGCTAGCCGTGGCGCGACAGGAAGGGCCGCTAGCTCGACTGAGTCAGGAGTTTCCGGGTGTCGAGGTATTGGCGCTCGATGCCTCTGACGAACATGCACCTGCCAGGGTGTTCGATGTGGTTCGTCCTGACATGCTGATTGTCTGTGCAGGTGTGTTTCCATCTGTGCAGCCGATGTATCAACTGAGCTGGCATGATTTCGCGGTCAACTGGGAGGCCGACGTCAAGATCGCGTTTCATTTCTGCAAGGCGGCGTTGCTGCAACCCTTGCCTGCGGGCACTCTGGTGATCTTGATTTCCAGCGGCGCCGCCATCGGTGGATCGCCGATTTCGGGAGGCTATGCGGGCGCCAAGCGGACGCAAATCTTCATGGCCAACTATGCGCAGAAGGAATCCGATCGGCTGGGGCTTGGCTTGCGATTCGTGGCGCTCGCACCACGCATCATGCCGGACACCGAATTAGGGAAGTATGCCGTAGCAGGTTATTCCCGCTATCTAGGCATACCCGAGGCCGATTTTATCCAAGGCATGGGCATGCCTCCGAGCGCTTCCGACGTGGCGAACGCGGTGATTGAGTTTTCGGTGAACTCCGATCGCTCCAAGGGAAATGCGTTTATCGTCTGGGGGACAGGTCTTGAAGCGATACCCTGACCACAAGCCATGAAAAGCTTGAGTAACCACGACATCAAAGGAAGGGATGCCCGCTATCAAGAGTCAGGCTCGAATCGCATGAATCAGACATTCGAACAGCTCACCGAACCGTTCCGCCGGGAGCTCAAGCGACATTGCTATTGCATGCTTGGCTCGGTGCACGAAGCCGAGGACCTCGTGCAGGAAACCTATCTTCGCGCCTGGCGCAGCTTCGGCAGCTTCGAGGGGCGTGGAACGCTTCGCGCATGGCTTTACCAGATTGCGACGAATGCCTGCCTCAATTTTCTCGCCAGTCGCAAGAATCCGCAGCGTCTGCTACCCAACCAACGGGTTCCGGCTACCACGGCGATGCCAGACGGCACGCCAGCAACCGATGTCGTATGGCTGGAACCGTATCCGGATTCGGATCTGGACGGCATTGCCGATGAGTCCCCGGGTCCGGAGGCCAGATATGCCCATGATGAAGTGGTGCAGTTGGCCTTCGTTACGGTCATCCAGGAATTGCCGCCACGTCAACGTGCCGTGCTGTTGTTGTGCGATGTACTTGGCTGGTCAGCCCTGGAAACAGCTGAACTGCTAGGAACCTCCACCGCGGCGATCAACAGCGCGAGACAGCGTGCACGAGAGACGCTCGCGCAACGTTATCCCGACGGTCGGCCCACGATTGCTTCTCCGCCAAGCCCAGTGCAGCAAGAACTTCTCAGCCGATATGTGCGGGCCTGGGAAGCGCACGATTTGGATGGCTTCGTTACGCTTCTGAAAGAGAATGCGATCTACACCATGCCGCCCATATCGCAGTGGTATGCAGGCAATCGGGCCATACGCAGCTTTTTTGAATGGGCCTGGAAATACTATAGCGGCTTCCGTCTTGTTCCTACGGCAGCCAATCGGCAACCCGCCTTCGCAACCTATTACCGCGCTCACATGGACGCGCCGTGGACGGCACATTCCATCCACGTGCTCACGCTTGATCGCGATGCGATTTCCAGACTGACGTTGTTCGTTAAACCGACTGGACCGGGGTTGTTTTCTACATTTGGACTTCCGATGATTCTTTCATGATCCGATGATCTTGCACGTGTGAGGTGGTGGTCTCGAACAATCCGTTAGCCTCCGCCGTCGTCAGCATCGACTTGGACATGGTGTCGTAGCGGCCTTCGAGCAACGCCTCCTTGGCGATGTTGGCCAAATGCGCCAGCGTGGCTTGCATGGTGCCGCAGCCTATGCTGATGCGTCGCACGCCTAACTGGCGAAGCGTGTCCGACGTGGGTGCGCCGGGGTAGCCGGCATAAATGTTGAGCGGTACGGGTAGCTGTTGAGCAAGGCTGGCGATCTCGTTCGGGTCGGCCAGACCTGGCACGAAGATGCCATCAGCGCCGGCATCGATGTAGGTGAGTGCGCGCTTTCGTGTTTCTTCCAACCTTGCCTCCAGATTCGCGACGCAATACGTATCGATGCGCGCGTTGATGAAAAGTGGCAGATCGTGATGACGTGCTACCGCCCGTGCGCAAGCGATGCGTTCGCTGAGTACGCCGGGATTCGCCAGGTTGCGAGTGCCTGGCACGACGCCATCCTCGATGTTGATGCCCACCACACCAAGCTCAATCAACGCACCCACCAGTCCGCCAGTGTCTTCCGCATCGCGTCCGTAGCCGCGCTCGATGTCGATGCTGACCGGCGCCGTCATGGCATGGCAGATGCGCCGGCAGGCAGCCAGCAGTTCCTGCACCGGCATCTGCTCGCCATCGGGATAACCCAGCGACCACGCCATGCCTGCGCTGGTGGTGGCGATGGCTTTGGCGCCAGCTGTCTCGATCACCCGCGCACTGGCAACGTCCCAGGCATTGGGCAGCACCAGCGGCTCCGGGTCGGCATGTAGCTGGTGAAAGTGCTCCGCGCGGATTCTCTGTTCTCGGTTCATGGCTAGACCTGCATTCGCGCCCGTCCATCGGGCAGGTGAAGTAGATCATCCGGCACCGAAGTCGCGCTGTCAGAATCTTTAGCAACCGCTTTGCCGGCACAGGCCAGGTGCGCCGCAAGCTTGCTAAGCTCCGACCGCCGGCCTCTCATGCGGAAGCGTGCCTGAAAGCACCATGTCGAGCCTTACCTCCCAAGTGCTGCTGTCGACGGAATCGTTGACGCTGCGAAACGTTCACTGCTCCGGCACTTGCCGTCATCGCAGTGTGGAGGAGTGCACGTCCGCCACGCAGCTGGTATTTCCCTATCGCGGTCTTTATCTCCGTCACCTGGGCACGGACCAGGCCGTCGCGGACGCCAATCACGTGCTGTTCTTCAATGCGCAGGAGGGTTACCAGGTCAGTCATCCTCTGGATGGCGGCGACGCCTGCCTGTCACTGAACCTGCACGAGGCGCTGCTGGCTGAGATCGCGCCGAAAGCGTTGTTGCACGCGAATGCCGGCATGGCCTTCCGTTCGCAGGCGCAACGTATCGATGCACGCGCACAGGCGCTGGTAGCGCTGCTGCGTCACAGCCTCAGTAACGGCGCGATCGAGCCGTTGGAAGCGGAAGCGCTGGTATTTACCCTGATTGCCCGCAGTCTGGGGCCGCGCACGTCCAGGCAGCCCGCCTCCACACACGCGCGCCGGCACCTTGCCGATCGCGTGAAAGTACTGCTGGCCAGCGATCTCTCGCGGCGCTGGACCCTGGCTGAGATCGGCAAGGAAATCGGCTGCTCGCCCGTCTATCTCACCCAGGTGTTCCGACAGGTGGAAGGCATGCCGCTCTATCGTTATCAGCTGCAACTGCGTCTGGCGCGCTCGCTCGATGTCATCGGGCAGTACGAGGATCTTTCGGCGTTGGCAGCGGAGCTGGGCTTTTCCAGCCACAGCCATTTCGCTAGCGCCTTCCGGCAGGCCTATGGCCGATCGCCGACTGATTTCCGCCGTTCTTCCCAAGCCTAAAAAAGGCTAAAGAATTCGACAGCGCACTGTTGCCCCGGATGGTTTCCTAAGCCCGCCCACTGACGGGCTGCATCAGGAGCCATGCCATGAAAGAAAAAACCTGCGCCGCGTGCGATTACGCACTGGACGAGAACGCCATCGAGGTCACCATCGGCGGACGCGTGGTGGAAGTGTGCTGCGAGGAATGCGCAGAAAAATTACGCGAAGCCAGTGCGAAGGGAAGCGCATGACATGATCGTCGGGAAGCGTCTTGTCATGGCTCTCATCATGCTTGGCGCCGTCCCGCTTGCATCCGGTGCCGATTCCCCAGCGGCGCCGGATGCCATCGCCACGCGGGTTCAGGAACTGCTGCACCAGCGCTATGCGGCCCGTGACAGATTGGCGGTGATCGATCGTGTCTTCGATATCGAAAAGCGCATCGGCGCTTATCGCGCCGCGCGCACGAAAACCTCGCTTATCTACCGCCTCAATGTTGATCTGTGTGTGGCGACTAAGGACAACCGCATTCGCGTGCAAGCGCTATCCGAGACCGCGATGGCTGGTGCGAAGCGATACGATCTTGGCTCGGGCCTCGCCTTAAGCATGCCTGCTGGCAAACTCTTGCACGAAGGCGTCAGTCGTGACTGATGGCCGGCACGTACTTCCGGCATACGGAAAAGCGACGCCTCGCATGCATAGTAAAAGGCAGGTAGGATTTCTTGCCGGCTACCTCACGCCGAAGGGGAAGGCTCATGTCGAATACCGCTTCCGAACGGTTTTCTCCCCTTGCCCTGGCTCGGGTCGTGGGCATCGTTTCCCTGATCGGGATCGTGACCGGTGCCTTCGATATCGGCTACGTTCGCAGCGCGTTGATCGTGCCGGGGGATGCTGCGGCGACGGTTCATAACATCACTGCGCACGAGACCCTGTTCCGTCTGGGCTTCACGGCGCACATTATCCTGTTGTTGTGCAACGTACCCGATGAAGTCATCAGCTTCATCCTTTTCAGACGAGTGAATGTTGTCGTCGCCGCTATTGCGATGGGCTGTGGGCTGATCGGGACGGCCATCGAAGGCCTCGACATGCTCAATGCCTACGTGCCGCTGCAACTCATGGCCGAGAGTAGCGCGATGGGCGCATTCACGCCGCTACAGCTGCAGGCTTTGTCCTATCTTTCGGTGCAGTTGCAGGACACAGGGTTGCTTGTTTCGTTCGTGTTTTACGGCGTGGACGAGATCTTGGCGGGCTATCTGATTTTTCGCTCCGGCTTCTTGCCGAGGATCATTGGTGTTCTGCTCAGCCTTTCCGGGCTTTGCTACTTTGCAGACGGATTGATCAGCTTCATCTCGCCTTCGTTGCAGGCCCGGCTGTTGCCTTACCTGCTCTATCCCTGCCTGCCAGGAGAAGGTTCGCTGGCGCTGTGGCTCACCATCGTCGGGTTGAATGTCGCAAAGTGGCGAGCATGGGCCACCGGCCCGCGGGCTGCGCAGTGGCTTCCATGACGTAGTCCACTGCTCCGTTACGCGGGAGTTCTCACGCCTGCCACTCAAGGCGTAATGTAAGCAGGCCAACAGGGGGCTGCTATGGAACGACAGGCAAGGGCGGAGCCGGTAGAGGGTAATGGTAAGTCGGGTGATGGTGCGGCGTGGCTGACCATGGCCGATGGGCAGCGTTTGTTTTTGCGTGATTGGCCGAATCGTTCGGCGCACGACGCCGTGCTGATCGTGCACGGCCTGGGCGAGCACAGCGGGCGCTACGAAGCGCTGGCTAAATGGTTTTTGACGCATGGCTACGCCGTGCGCAGTTACGATCAGCGCGGCCACGGTCATACGCCGGGCCAGCGTGCAGGGTTGCGGCATGGCGATGATCTGTTGAAAGACCTTGCCGTGGTCTACGCGCATTACGCCGCCGAGTTCGGCAAGCGGCCGTTGTTGCTCGGTCACAGCATGGGTGGCGCGGTCGTACTGCGCGCCGTACTCGATGGGCGCGTGGAACCGCCGGGTCTAGTGCTTTCATCGCCAGCTTTGCGTACGTTCGAAGCACCGTGGCTGCGTCGTCTGGCTGCTGTGCTTGCGCGGGTGCTGCCGAATCTGCCGTTGCGCAGCGGATTGCCGCTGGACGGTTTGTCGCACGATGCGAAAGTGCTCGAGGTTTACCGCAACGATCCCTTATGCACTCGCTGGGTCACGCCGCGGCTGGCGGATTTCATTTTTCGCGCCGGCGCGTCGTGCATTACCGAAGCGTGGCGCTTGCGCGTGCCCACTATGCTGCTGGCAGCCGGTAGCGATCGTCTGGTGGATCCGTCCGGCAGCCGCGATTTTGCGAGCGGTGCGTGGGCGACGAAGCAGCTTACCAGTCGGTTCTTCGACACACTGTTTCACGAGCTTTTCAATGAAACCGAAACGGGGCGTCATCAGGTGTTGACGCAGCTGGCTGAGTGGTTGCGACGTACGCCATTGTGACTAACCGGCAAGAAGCTTGCGGTAAACCACAAAGCCCGACTTTTGCGCCACCTTGTCGTAGAGCTGCATGGCCGTCGCATTCGTCTCGTGGGTCTGCCAATACACGCGCTGGCAACCGGCCTGCGCAGCCGCATGGTAGGTCGCCTCGATCAATGCGCGTCCCACGCCCATGCCTCGGGCGGCCTGATCGGTGAAAAGGTCCTGCAGATAGCAGCTTGGCTCGAGCTGGATGGTGCTGCGATGGAACAGGTAATGCGCCAGGCCAAGCAGCTTGCCGTCGCTTTCCGCAACCAGGGCATGCACGGGTTCGTAGGCATCGAAGAAACGCCGCCATGTCGTTTGCGTGATCTCGGCAGGCAACGCGGTCGGCCCTGTTCGCCCATAAAAGGTGTTGTAGCCATCCCACAACGGCAGCCAACCGGCAAAGTCCGTCTGCTTTATGGGTCTGATAGCGAATGGCTTGCTCATGCGAAATGCCTTGGCGTGTTGATGGAGGGGACGCTTGCGTGCATGCTTGCGAAGCTAAGAGAGAACGTCGACGCCTGATGGACAGCCCTTTGCAAACCCTGCTCGACGATCTGCTACAGGATCGATCGTTGCGCGATCCGGATCAACTGCGCCGCCGCATCGACGCCCTGGAACAACTCGAAAGCTGGCTCTTCAATCGCGGTGACACGTTGACGCCTTCGCTTCGGGAGCGTGGCGAAGCGCTGACCGCCGAGCTGGAAGCCATCAACGATCGGCTCTATCAAACCATTCGCGATGCCATCCGGCATGGAAACGGCGCCGACATCTTGCGGACGTGGGCGGCATCACCGCATAGCGTTGCCGACCAGGAAAGCTACGGCCCGCTCGATACGCTGATCGCCGGTGTGCTGGATTTCAAGGAACCGGGTGACGTGCCCGAACCGGGCGCGGACATGGTGTTCTATCAGCCGACACCGGCTCGCGATATTTTCGACTTCATCGAGCGTGCTTCGATAACGTCGCGGGATGTCATGATGGACCTGGGCGCCGGACTCGGTCACGTTACCTTGCTGACTGCCATCTGCACCGGCGCACGCTGTATCGGTATCGAGCTGCAGCCCGCTTATGTTGCGAGCGCCCGCCAATGCGCTGGCGAGCTGCAGATACGCCATGCGCAATTCATTGAGCAGGACGTGCGACAGGCGGACTTGTCGGAAGGCACGGTGTTCTATCTGTATACGCCCTTCACCGGCGGGATTCTGCGCGAGGTGCTGGACGTGCTGAAGCGCGAATCAAAAGACCGTGCCATTCGTGTTTGCACTTTGGGCCCATGCACGGCGATCGTTGCAAACGAGCCCTGGCTGAAAGCGGATGGTGCTTGCGACGCGCGGCGGACGACCTTGTTTCGAAGTCTTTGAAGATTCGCTTGCAGCGCGCAGATGCTGCAAGCATGGTTTTGCATTCAGTAAAAAACCGCGGCGTCCGCAACGCCGCGGCATTCACACAGCATCGGTGACGAGACCTTTCCCTTACAGACGTGGTCCCCTGCGTATACCGCCAAAGATCAGCGACAGCACGAACAGAACGATGAATACTATGAACAGTATCTTGGCAATACTCGCTGCACCTGCGGCGATGCCACCGAAACCGAACACGGCGGCGATGATGGCGATGATGAAAAATACGGCGGCCCAGTAAAGCATGGCAATCTCCGTGCAGTTCGATGAACGGCCGGGCGCAGTATGCGTTCGGCGTTATCGATTCGACCAATGCCGCCGTGAACAGCGCGTACGCGGTGCGTACTTTGGAGGCTGTGCAATTCAGCCAAGTGAAGGTGCCGCGTAGGATGTGTGGGTTACGCGTGCACGGTGCGCAGTTTGCGTGTGAGCAGGCATTCCTTCACATGGAAGGGTTGCGCGGTTAGTCCTTCGGCAAATCGCCGATCATGCGCAGTGCAAGTCCGTCGTAGTTGTAGTCGAAGTGATGATCGCCCGGCATCACGTTGACCTTCACCCACTTGGGGAAATGCGGATCGTTGCACACGGTGTCGTCGCTGTCGTCGTGGCCGTAGTAACAGACGACGAGTGGCTTGCCTTGCAATGCCTCGATCGGCGGCAGGGCGGGGTAATGCGGCACCGGGTTGAACCACTGTTTGAGTTTCTGGAGGTGCGTCTTCAACCAGTTCTCGCGCACCATGATGTAGTCTTCCATTTCGATCTCGAAGCTCACATCGGTGCTCGGCGAGAGCAGCACCATCTGCGTGATGCGCGCGCGATTCTCGGGGCTGAGCTTGTTCACGATGGTAGGCAGCACGTCCGCGCCGAACGAGAAGCCGATCAACCACACCTTCTGTTTGTGCCACTGCGTGGTGTACTTGGTGAGCAGCGCGTCCAGGTCGCGCGCCGATTCCTCCGGCGTGCGCAGGCGCCAGTAGTAGTCCAGGCAGCTGATGCCCAGCACGGGCACGCCATGCGCCTGCAGTCGCGCACCGAGCTGCTTGTCCAGATCGCGCCAGCCGCCGTCGCCGGAATAGAACACCGCCAGCACGTCGTCGTGTCCGGCCGGCGCCGGCGCGGTAGGCATCAGCTGGACAGCAGCGTGTTCCAGGCTGGGATGGGGAAACGGTTTGAAGATGATCAGAGCGGCAATGACGGCCAGCACGACGATCACTGCAGCAAGACGGAATTTCATCGACGCACGACTCCGCTAAGACCGCCCGAAATCAGGCTGGCGACATTGGTAAGCACCACCGGCAACGCAATGCCGCCCGGGGCTGCCAGATACCGCGGCTCCCATTCCGGGTCGAACTTGTCTTTGTAGCGATGCAGGCCCTGGAAATTATAGAAGCGCTCGCCACGACCGAAAATGAGCGCGCCGAAACGGTTCCACAGCGGCGCCTGACGGCGGCTCTGCAGGCCCGACAGGGGCGCCATGCCGAGATTGAACCAACGATAGCCCTGCGCCTTGGACCACTGCATCAGTTCCACGAACAGGTAGTCCATCAGCCCCGACGGCGCATCGGGCAGATAGCGCATCAGGTCCACTGAGGCTTCTTCCATGCTGTCGGTGAGGAGCAGGTTGGCGAACGCCACCGGCTTGTCGTTCTGCCACACGAGTGCCATCGGCGTGCGCGCGAGATAACCCTCGTCGAAGGCGCCGAGCGAGAAGCCTTTCTCGCGCACGCGCTTTTCGCGCAGCCATGCGTCGGAGATCGGTTTCAACTGCGGCAGCAGCGCGGGCACCTGCTCGGTCGGAACGATTTCCAGGCGCAGGCCTTCGCGCACCAGCTTGTTTACCGTGTTGCGCAACACCTTTTTCGATTTGCCGTCGAGGTTGAACTGCTCCAGCCGTACGCGCGCTTCCTCGCCGAGCTTGAGCAAGCTCATACCCACTTCAAGATACATGTCGAGATCGGCCGGATTCACCTGATAGAACACCGGCCAGCCGCCGCCGCGTTCGCAGCGTTCGCGGAAGGTCCACACCAATTCCTGCCGTGCAAGATCATCGCGGCCGACCGGGTCGCCCATCGCCACCCAGCTACGCCCTTCGATGCCGTACATGATGAAGGCCTTGCTTTCCGGATCGAACAGCAGGCTCTTGTCGCCCATCAGCGCCAGATGCGCCTGCGCGGAATGGAACTGCTTGATCAAGGGCAGGGCACGCGCGAGTTCCGTTTCGTCGGGCAAGGTGGGACGTTGACGGGCCGAGCGGATCAGCGTGGTAAGCGCGAACAGAAACGCCACGCCCGTCGCACCGACCAGGGCACGCAACGCGCGCGGTGCATTGCCGTGGTAGAAGCTGAATTGCCACCACAGGTCGTTGCGGTATTCCACGTGCTGATAGCTGAAAAGCACCAGCCAAACCGTGCAGCCCAGTACCGTGGCGCACGCCAGCAGCCAGCCGAACGAGAAGGTGATGTCGAACAGCGACGCGCGGCGATAGAACAGACGATGCGCCGGCGCCAGCGCCACGGCCAGCAGGATCAGCAAGCCCGCTTCTTCGTAATCGATGCCCTTGAGCAACGAAGCCACCGCGCCGGCGAGCAGCAGCACCAGCGTCAACCAATACGCCGCATCGAGACGGCGCTGCAGGCCGCGCGCGAGAATCAGCAGCGACATGCCGATCACGCTGTTGAGGAAATGCGAGATTTCCATCACCGGCAGCGGCAGCAGGTCGCTCAGCAACTCCAGGCGTCCCGGCAGCACGGCGGTGGCGCCGGAAAACAGCAGCACCGCGCCGGATACCAGCGTGAGGCCGGCGAAGAACGGCGGCAGAATGCCATTGAACCACGGCGAAAGCAGCGTCGCCTGACGCAGCCCGCGCGCTTCGCGAATCACCACGGCAACGGTGGCCGCGCACAGCGGCAGCAGGTAATACACGCCGCGATACGCGGCGAGCGCGCCAAGGATCGGTGCGGACAACGCCTGATTGCCAGTGGCGCCGAAGCCCGCCAGCATCACCGCTTCGAATACACCCAGGCCACCCGGTACGTGGCTGATCAGGCCGGCGATCTGCGCCAGCGCGAAGATCGCCAGGAACGAACCGAAGTGCAGCCCCAGCGAATCCGGCATCAGCGCGTACAGCACCGCGCCCGCCAGTCCCCAATCCAACGCACCGACGAACACCTGACGCAGTCCTACCGAAAGCGGCGGCAAGCGAACTTCCCAGCGCCACAGCTTGAACGGGCGTCGAATTAACGCACCGCCGACCAGCCACAGCAGCGGAATCAGGCAAAGCACTACGCCGAGCAGCACGCGCATGTGCGAAAGCGGCAAACCCAGCGGAATCGGCACCAGCAGCAGCGTCACGCCGGTGATGGTGAACAGGCCCAGCCAGAAGCTGAGCGTGCAATACAGCACCACCTTGGCCACATCGAGGGTCGACAGGCCGGCCTGGATATAGAAGCGATAGCGGATGGAACCGGACACCAGCATCGCCATGCCCAGCGTGTTGCTGAAGGCGTAGCTGATGAAAGAAATCAACGCCACGCGCGACTTCGGCAGCTTGCGTCCGATCGCGCTCAACGCGAACAAGTCGTACAGCGGCATCACCGCGTAGCCAAGCGCGGTGAGCACGATCGCTTGGCCGATGCGCCCACGCCGCAGGCGATGCATGTATTCGCCGACCTGGTGATAGCTCACCTCGCCGGCCAGCCGATACAGCGCCCACAGCGCCAGGCACAGCATCAGCACCGACAATGCCGGACCGCCGAACCGACGCAGCCAGACCGGACCCGTCCGACTCAGGGCGTCTTCTTGGCTAAGGACTTCGGCCCCGCCTTGTTGCTCCACGCTACCAATGCCTCACTACATTCCCCCAACCTGCGATGGTGCCATATCAGGCATGACAGGCAACGATTTGCAGCGCCTTGCCATCGCACAGACATGTTCCAAAACAAAGGGCGCTCCAGGCGGAGCGCCCTTTATTCACTACTTCGGTGAGGCTTAGCTCTTCTTGACTTCGAAGTTCTTGCTGGCGACCTGCTTGCCGTCCAGCGAGATGTCCACCTTGTACTTGCCTTCCGGCCACTGGTTCGGGTTCTGCACACGGAAGGTGGTGGTGGCCGGGCCATCGGCGATGATCGACTGGCTGGTGCTGGTCACTACCTGGCCATTGCCTTCCAGATAGCTCCACTTGGCGTTGATCGTGGCGCCCGGCGTGCTACCAGTGGTGTCCACGCTTACGTAGATGGTCTTCTGGCTCGGCGAGAAGGTGGTCACTTCCTTCTTAACCTTGTGATCGTTGGAGACCACATCACCTAGCGTGATGGTGCTTACCTGGAGGCTTTCGGCGGCAGCCGGCGCGGCGGGAGCCGCAGCTGCGGTGCTGGCCGGAGCCGGGGCGGGAGCCGTGCTCGCATGCGCCGGCACGGCGGCAGTGGCGCTCGGCGCCGGCTGGGCGGTGCTGGCCGGAGCCGGTGCGGTGCTGGAGGCAGCCGGCTGGTTGGCAGGCTGCTGCTCGTTCTTGCCGCAGGCGCTGAGCGCCAGCAGGCCAGCAAACGTCACGCTGTAAAGGGCGGCGGAACGTGCGGAAAGTTTCATGGGCGGAATTCCGAAAATGATTGGAAACGTTACCGGGAGACCGGCGTATCGGGGCAACTGTTAAGGCTAGCGCCCGCGATCTGAAGTGCTGATGACCGGGGCCGCAGAGTGTAACCGCTGGTGATATTTATTGACGTGCCCCGCGAACATTGTCCGGCAGGGCCTTGTCAGTGCTGCGGAAAGGGTTGATGTCCAGTCCGCCGCGGCGCGTATAGCGAGCGTACACACTCAGCTGCTGCGGCGCGCAGCGCTTCATCACGTCAATGAAGATGCGCTCCACACATTGTTCATGGAATTCGTTATGGGTGCGGAACGACACCAGGTAACGCAACAGCCCCTCGCGATCGATCGGCGCACCGCGATAGGCGATCTGCACGCTGCCCCAGTCGGGCTGGCCGGTCACCGGGCAGTTGGAGCGCAGCAGGTCCGAGACCAGGGTTTCCGCGATGGCCGCGGCTTGCGTGTCGGCCTTCAGATACTCGGCCTTGGGTGGCCCGTAGTGATCGATCGCCACCGGCAAGCCGTCGATCGATTCACCGGTCAGATCGGCAAAAACGTGCTCCGCGGCGCGTGGCGTGCGGATCGTCACTGTTACCACCGCGCCAGCGGCGCGCGTAAGGTCTTGCTGCAGTAGTGCGCGCAATGCCGCCACGTTGGCTAGCGGTTCCTGCGCGAAACCGTTGAGGTACAGCTTGAAGGACTTGGATTCGACGATGTTCGGCGAATGCGCCGGCACGTGGAATTCCGCCACGCCCACCATCGGCTTGCCGTGCATGTCCAGCCATGACAGCTCATAGGCGTTCCAGATATCCACGCCCTGAAACGGCAGCGGTTCGCTTACGCCGATTTCGTCGCGCTTGCTTTGGCGGGGAATCGGGAACAGCAGGGAAGGGTCGTAGCGGTCGGCGTAGACGGTGTGCTTGCCGAGCGGGGAGTGTTCGGGGGTGGTCATACGCGCATTGTAATGCGCGGAGCGGTAGTCCCCTCTCCCCGAAGGGGAGAGGGAGTCAAGTCATCAATCTCCGCAAAGCGCGATGGCCTCCACCTCCAGCCATGCCGCCGGATGAAACAACTTGGCCACCTGCACCGCCGAACTCGCGCAAGCGTGTTCGGCGGTGATGTATTGATCGCGCACCCGGCGATAGGCCGCCAAGTCGCGGGTGATATCCACAAAGAATGCGGTGACCTTCACGAGCCGGTCAAACCCGCTGCCGCCCGCTTCGAGTGCCGCGCCGAGGTTCTCGAACACCTGCTCGGCCTGGGCCGGGAAATCGCCCACGCCCACGATCTCGCCGGTCGGCCCCAGCGGCACCTGTCCGGAGACGAACAGCAGGTTGCCGACGCGGGTGGCCGCGTAGATGCCGGCAATGGCAAAGACGGTTTCTGGCTGAATGCGTTGGATCGTATCCATGGCGGCTCACCGACCAATGTATGTCATGCCCGTCGGCGCATATCGCGCGCCGGCGACGGCTTCTGGCGGGAAAATGCGGTCGATTGAGTCGAGTTCTTCCCGGCTCAGCCGCACATCGAGCGCGCCGATGTTTTCATCCAGGCGCGAACGGCGGCGGGTGCCTGGAATGGGCACGATGTCCTGTCCTTGTGCTAGCACCCAGGCCAGCGCGAGCTGAGCCGGCGTGCAGCCTTTCTCCGCGGCCAGCGTTTCCACCTGCTTCACCAGTTGCAGGTTGCGCGCGAAATTCTCGCCCTGGAATCGCGGATTGCTACGGCGGAAATCGTCCTCGTCGAAATCCTCCGGTTTGGTGATCGCGCCGGTGAGAAAACCACGCCCCAGCGGCGAATAGGCCACCAGCGTAATGCCCAGCTTGCGGCACATCGCCAATGCGCCGTTCTCTTCCGGATCGCGCGTCCACAAAGATAGTTCGCTCTGCAGCGCGCTGATCGTGTGCACCTTGCTGGCGCGCTCGATCGTCTGCGCGGACGCTTCCGACAAACCGAGGTAGCGCACCTTGCCTGCGGCCACCAGCTCCGCCATCGCGCCCACGGTTTCCTCGATCGGCACGTTCGGATCCACGCGGTGCTGGTAATACAGATCGATGTGATCCACACCTAATCGCTTCAGGCTGCTGTCGCAGCTGGCACGTACGTATTCCGGACGGCCGTTGACGCCGCGCTTGGTGGGATCGGACAGATCGCGCACGATGCCGAACTTGGTGGCCAGGAAAACCTGCTCGCGGCGGCCCTTGATCGCTTTGCCGACCAGTTCTTCGTTGGTATGCGGGCCGTATACGTCGGCGGTATCCAGCAGGGTTGCGCCGTGATCGAGCGCGTGGTGAATGGTGGCGATGGATTCGGCGTCGTCGCGTGCGCCGTAGAACTCGCTCATGCCCATGCAGCCGAGGCCGATGGCGGAAACCTGGGGACCGTTCTTGCCGAGTGTGCGTGTCTGCATGATGTCGCCTCGTGATGGGTTGGGGGAAGGCAGCGATGCATCTTCGGTCGATGCGGCTTGGCGATAAATGCTCAATAATGGGCTTCACCATTTCATGGAGATCAACAATCCATGGACCGCCTCGATGCGATGCGCCTGTTCGCGCGGATCGTGGAGCTTGGTAGCTTCACAGCGGCAGCGGACGATCTGAATTTGCCGCGCGCCACGGTCACCCACACCATCAAACGCCTGGAAGCGCGGCTCGGCGCGCAGCTGTTGCAGCGAACCACGCGCCGTGTGCGTGCCACTCGCGAAGGTGAAGCGTATTACAGCCACTGCGTGCGCCTGTTGGCAGACCTGGATGCAGTGGAAGCGGATTTCCGCCAGGAAGCGGTACAGCCGCGCGGGCGATTGCGTGTGGATCTACCGACGCCAATGGCGCGGCTATGGCTGATCCCCACGCTACCCGCCTTCTTTGCACGCTACCCGCTGCTCGAACTGGACATAGGCACCGGCGACCACTTCGTCGATCTGGTGCGTGAAGGCGTGGACTGCGTGTTGCGGGTGGGCACTTTGCCCGATTCCGGCCTGGTCGGACGGCGTGTCGGCACGCTGGATCAGGTCACTATGGCCAGTGCTGCCTATGTGCGCCAGCATGGCGTGCCGCGTGTATTGGCGGATTTGCAGAACGGCCATTACGCGGTGAACTGGGCTTCGCCGACCACCCATCGCGTCGAACCGCTGGAATTCATGCAAGGTCGCAAGCGGCGCGAAGTGATGCTGCCGGGACGCGTCACGGTGAGTGGCGTCGATGCCTATCGCGCCTGCTGCGAAGCAGGTTTGGGCATTGCGCAGTTTCCACGCTACCGCGTGGCCGACGCATTCGCGAACGGCCAGCTGAAAGAGATTTTGCCGTCGATGCCACCACCGTCGTTGCCGTTGACGGTGCTGTATCCGCCGCACCGGCAGATGCCGGCGCGCCTGCGGGTGTTCGTGGATTGGCTGGTGGAAGTGATGCCGAAGCAGCTTTAGTCGTTTTGCTCCCTCTCCCCAACCTACGCGTCCTTTGCGGAATTACCCTCTCGGCAATCCGCGCGTTGGCGAATGCGTTCCCACCGTCTCGCGCGTGACCGGCGCCCCAGCCGCCGCCAATACTTCACGCTGTTGCATTATGGGTATGCGCAGCATGCTGTCTTCCAGGCGCGCTAATTTTTGGAAGGCGGGCAACGCCTGTACCCGCTGAATCAGCGCTGCCGTACGCGGCCAGCGCTCGGCATCCACGGCGTAACGCACGAACGACGCGGTGCGGAAATAACAGGCGATGGTGATGTCCGCGATGGACACCGAGCCGAAGATGAAACCTTCCGTCGGCAGTTGTGTCTCTAGGTAGTTCAGCGCGCGTGGAAGCTCCACCTCGCGTGCGTGTTGCACGATGGCTTCGTCGGTGGACTCGGCGAACACATGGCGTCGAACCGCCAGCTGATAGAACAATCGCCAGATCAGCACATCCGCGAGATACGTGTCGGCATATTCCTCGAGCCATCGCGCTTTGGCGCGCTGAGCGATATCAACTGGATAAAGCGATGGCTCGGGATGTTTGTCTTCCAGGTACTGGCAGATGACCGAGGAGTCGTTGAGCACCAGTTCGCCATCGATCAACACCGGCACGCGCCGCAAGGGGCTGAGACGGCTGAAATCGTCGTTGCCGATAAAGGGCGTGATCGGGTCGATCTCGTAATCGAGCCCTTTCAGGTCAAGACAAACCAGCACCTTGCGTACGTAAGGGGAAATGTAGCTGCCGATAACCGTCAGGGGATGCGACATGATGTTGCTCCGGATCAGGCGCTAGTTAAGGGCGGTACCGTGGTGGGCTTGCCGTGGGAGTCGAGCGCGATCATCACGAACCGACCGGTGGTGCAGACGCGGCGATCGCCGGTCAACGGGTCTTCCGCAGTCATTTCCACTTCCACCTTCATGGAGCTGCGTCCCACGCTCACCAGGCGTGCCACCAATTCCACCAGTTGGCCTTCGCGCACCGGCACACGGAAGTTCACCTCCTCCGAGCGCGCCGTCACCACGATGCGCCGTGCATGGCGCGAGGCCACGATGAAGGCGGCCTTATCCATCCAGGCCAGCGCCTGGCCACCGAACAGCGTGCCTAAGTGATTGGTGTGGTCGGGGAAAACCATTTCCAGCAGGCGGGCTTCGGGCAGCGCGGAGTCCATGGGGGCATCACGTGGGGAGGGGAGTGCACACAATAAGGCGCCACGCGGGATATGGACAGGCTTGCAAGGACCTTTGGCAGGGGTGGCCTGAAGTCCAGACCATTACGATCAAGGGTCGTGACAAGATTGGAGGCGGCCGCGCCGCGGCCAGTTGTTTTTCAATGGGAGCAAACATGCGTTCGATAATCGGCACGTCGCGTCTGTACGGCGCATTGATGTGTGGAGGGCTGACCCTGGCTTCGGTCTCGGGCGGCGCAATGGCCGCGGGCCGTACGCTGACCGCGCAAGATTATGCGCAGGCCGAGCGCTACATGCCGTACAACACGATGCCGCTGGCTGACCATATTGTGCGTACTGTGCATTGGCTGGACGGCACGCACTTCTGGTACGTCGATCACGACGCCAGCGGTGATCACTATCTGCGCATGGATGCTACGAACGGCAAGGCCACGCCGCTGCTCGACCAGGCGAAGCTCGCCGCAGCGCTGGTCAAAGCCGGCAAGAAGGACATCAAGGCCGACAAGCTCGGTATCGCCGCTTACCGTGTCGCCGACGATGGGCGCGATGAGATCGAAATCGGCGGCACGCATTACCTGTGCAATCTGAAAGCCGCCGGCGAATGCGTGGACAAGAGCACCCTGGTGAAGGCCGGCAAGGAACCCGGCGTGCTGTCGCCCGACCGCAAGCAGGAAGCCTTCATCCGCAACTGGAATCTGTGGGTGCGCGACGTCGCCACCGGCAAGGAAACCCAGCTCACCACCGACGGCATCGAGAACTTCGGCTACGCCACCGACAACGCCGGCTGGCAGCACACCGATAGAGCGATCCTCGAATGGTCGCCCGACTCCAAGCAGATCGCCACGTTCCAGCAGGATCAGCGTAAGACTGGCGATATGTACCTGGTCACCACCAAACTGGGTCATCCGGAACTGCAATCCTGGAAATACCCGCTGGCAGGCGACGAGCACGTCACCATGATCGAGCGTGTGATCATCGATGTGCCCACGCACACGGTGGTGCGCCTGAAGATGCCGCAGGATCAACATCGTTCCACCCTGTGCGACGACGTGAGCTGCGGCAGAAATGGCGGCTGGGATGACGTGAAATGGGCTGCGGACGGCAAGAGCGTCGCGTTCGTTTCCACTTCGCGCGATCACAAGCATGAAACCTTTCGCATCGCTGATGCGAAAACCGGCGAAGTGCGCACCGTCTTCCATGAAGATGTCCCCACGTACTACGAAAGCGGCAACGGCGAAGTGAACTGGCGCTACCTGCCCGAGGCGAACGAAGCGATCTGGTTCAGTGAGCGCAACGACTGGGGCAACCTCTACCTTTACGATCTTGCCAACGGCCAGCTCAAGCACGCGATCACCACCGGGCAGGGCAACGTCACCGAAGTGCTGCGCGTGGATGCCAAGACTCGCACCGTGTGGTTCCGCGGTGTGGGACGCACGTCGGGCGTCAATCCGTACTACCAGCAGTTCTGGAAGGTGAGCTTGGATGGCGGCCAGCCGGTGCTGCTCACGCCGGAGCCTTCCGATCACACCATCACGCTGTCCGACGACGGCAAGTACTTCGTCGACAGCTATTCAACGATCGCGAATCCGCCGGTGACCGTGCTGCGCGATGCGAATGACGGCCATGTCATCAACACAGTCGCCAAGGCCGACATCACGCGTCTGCTGGCCACGGGCTGGCAGCCGCCGGAACAGATCGTGGTGAAGGCGCGCGACGGCAAGACTGATCTGTATGGCCTGATGTTCAAGCCCACGCATTTCGATCCGACGAAGAAGTATCCGGTGGTCGACTACATCTATCCCGGTCCGCAGACAGGTTCGGTGGATGGCTTCGATTTCTCGCCGTCGTATCGCGACAACCAGCCGCTGGCGGAACTGGGTTTTGTCGTGGTGGCCATCAACGGCATGGGTACGCCGTGGCGTTCCAAGGCATTCCACGATGCGTGGTTCGCCAGCATGGGCGACAACACGTTGCCGGATCAGGTCACGGCCATCAAGCAGCTCGGCCAGCGCTATCCATGGATCGATCTGGATCGCGTCGGTATGTGGGGCCATTCCGGCGGCGGCAATGCCACCGCGGATGCGATGTTCAGCTATCCGGATTTCTTCAAGGTGGGCTGGGCCGAAAGCGGCAACCACGACAATCGCGAATACGAAGACGATTGGGCGGAGAAGTGGCAAGGCCTGGTGGCGACCAATAAGGATGGCAGCAGCAACTACGACAATCAGGCCAATCAGCTCATCGCCAAGAAACTCAAGGGCAAGCTGATGCTGGTGCACGGCTCGATCGACGACAACGTGCCGCCGTACAGCACCCTGCTGGTGGTCGATGCGCTGATCAAGGCGAACAAGGATTTCGACATGCTGTTCCTGCCCAACCAGCATCACGGCTACGGATCCGATACGCCATACATCACGCGCCGCCGCTGGGATTACTTTGTGCAATACCTCGCCGGCGATACGCCGCCGAAGGAATATGCGCTGAAGCCTTGGCCGTGGAAGTGATGTGATGGTGGCGAGCAGCAGCAAAGCGTTGTGCTTGGTGCTGCTGCTCGCAAGCATGGCGTCTGCGTTTGCTGCGGACGCGCCATCGATCACTACGTCGTTTACCGCATTCTGGTCCGCTGCCGAACGGCAGCCCTTCCTGCAGCAGGAGGCGGCCTGGAATCGCGATATCGAAGCGCCGCGTCGTGACATCTACGACGCGGTGGTATGGGAAAAGCAGCACGATCAGTACTGGCAGGCGCGTCGGCAGATATGGTTGCGGGGGCGTTTTGCGCGCTATCCCGAGTTGGCGGCGGGTATTCCCGCAGAAGTACGTGCGTTGCAGGATGCCATCGCGAAGCAATCGGCGCGCTTCAAGACGTTGTTTCCTGATGCCGATCCGCATCCTCCTGTAACGATCCTGCTTGCGCCGAACTTCGACGCCAAAAGCGGTGTGCTCCGCAATGGCAAGCCGGTACTGGCGTTCGCGGCGGATTCCTTGCTGTTGGAGCACGCTCAGCTTGACATTGTGGTGCCGCATGAACTCTTTCATCTTTATCATGCGCAGCATGCACGCATCCGCAACGATGGCGTGATGTCTGATGCCGAGCTGACGCTTCCGTTGTTCGAGGAAGGTCTGGCGACCTATGTGAGCGGGGAACTAGCCCCAGGGCATACGGATAGCGAACTGTTGCTGCAGGACGATCTGGGCAACCTTCCATCGGAGAAATTGCCGGTTATCGCGGGCCGCTTTCTTGGCGATGCACGGGCCAAGGCGATCGACGTGCAGCATCCGGAAGTTTTCGCGCGCTGGTTCCATGCAGCCGCCAGGCCGTATCAACCGGACCTCCCCAATCGCACCGGCTACTGGCTGGGTTTGCAATTGATACGTTATCTGCGACGCAGCCATTCGTTGGCGGAGATAACGGCATGGTCGCCGGCTGAAGCGCAAGCGCATACGCTCGAAGCATTGCGACAGGTGGCCAGCAAGTCGGAATGAGCCTTGCGCGAGGAGTTTAAATAACCGTCGTAAGACGTAGCTCTCTCTTCTCTGAGGTTCTGATCAGCGTCGAATGTCAGTTGCACCTTGCCGTCACCCCGACGAGGACCGGGATGACGAGCAAAGAGCATTGCAAGCCGAGACGCGACGCTAATCGGGTACTGAGACAATCAGGAGTCATGCTTCTGTGCGACTGATGGAGCATCAGCGGTTTACCGGCTTCGCCAAGCCTTGCGCCACTGCCTCGTCCAGCAATTTGTTTAAGCGCTGATTGGCTTCCTGCGCGGCGGCCCCTTGCTGTTGCGACGAACCTGCGTTGCGCGTGGACAATTCAGCCTGCCGCTTGGCCAATGCTTCGCTTGCCTGTTGCAGTGTTTTTTGTTCGCGCCGCAGCTCGGCCTGCGCGACGTCGAAGCCGGCAGCCTGGCCTTTCAGCACCTCCTCCTGAGTGAAATTTTCCTGCGAGCGCGTGCTCTGCAATGCTGCGCGTTGCGATTCGATGCTTGCGCGCTGGCTTGCCAATTCCCCCTCACGAGCGGCCAGCACCCCTTGCCGTTCGGCGAGGGTGCTTTGTTGGGCCGCCAACTCACTCGCAGTAACGGCCAGGTCACTTTGTGCGCGAGCAATGTCATTGATGGGCGCGTAGGCGTCCCTGGCGCGGCGGATCAGTTCGGCATCGCGGCTGACATAGATTTGACTTCCGCGACGAAACCGAAGCATCGGCTCACCCGACTTGCGCATGCGCTGCACATCGGCGAGATCACGGTCGCTGCCGTCGAACAGCACGACATCACCGTCGTACAGCAATACGCTGCGTGCTGCGCTGGAATGCGTATTGATATCCATATAGCGCGCGGCAAAGCCCAGATTGTGTTCAGCCAGTGGTGCGGGAGGGGCGGGAGGTGCTGGCGTCGGCGGAGTGGCCGGAACAGGCGGAACAGCCGGCCTAGCGGGTGTCGCAGGTGCTGGCGGCGCCGGTGGTGGTGCGGGCAACGCGGGAGGTGCGGGCGGAATCGCATCATCGCTGGTGGCAGCCGTGGCCGATTGCTGAGGTGCGCTACTCGCTGTAACACGATAAGGAAGAATGCCGACCAACGCGATGGCTATGACGAGCACCCAGCCGCGCATACGCGGCGTCGTGTCGTTAACGCTTTGCTGCAACATGATCAATCGCCTCTTCAGATGCAGGAACGTGGAGGAAGCGCCGGCGAGACTGGAGTGCATCGGATCGACCACCCCTAGGCGAACCAGCAGATGTCCGTAGTGCTGCGGCGCTGCACCGTGCTGCTGCAATACCTGTGCATCGCACGCGGCTTCGCGGTAGATCGCGTATTCGCGCACCGCCCAGCCCACCAGCGGATGGAAAAAGAACAGGCGTTGCGCGATCGCTGGAATCCAGCCCAGCCACAGATCGCCGCGGCGGATGTGCGCAAGCTCGTGTGCGATCGCCATCGACAGCTCTTCCGACGACAGGGTCTGTTCGGCTGGTAGTAGCACGACTGGTCGCAACAGCCCGGTCACCTGGGGTGAAACGATGGCGTCGGAGATGCGTAACGCGGGAGAACGGCGCATGCCCAGTGCGCGTGCCTGCTCAACACATAGCCGTTGCAACGCGGTGCTTGTAGCCGGTCGCGCCTCGCGTAGCAGTGCCCGGCTTTGCACCCAGTGGCGCAACGCGAACACGACGTGCAGCAGTACGATCGAAAGCCATAGCAGCAGCACTGCTTCAGACCATGACCAAGTCGGCTCCGCTGCTTGTGATGCAAGAGCGGTCGTGTGTTCCACCGGAATGATGTTGGCGCCGCCGTCGATATGCATGACGACATCGTGTGCAGGCAGGGCAGGCGCGGGCGTCGCGGGTTTCAGCCAACGCAACTGCACCGGCGAACTTACCGTCATGCCAAGCACCAACTGTGCGGCAACCAGCCACCACATCATGCAGCGAACGGCCGGCGAAAGCCGTGGCATGTAGCGCATGATCAGCCACAGCGCTGCGATCAGCAGGGTGGCCTGCGCGGCGGTCCATGCAAGACGCGGCAGCAACGTATCGGCAAGTGCGCTCAAGGTATCCATCTCAGGACTCCTTCCGCCGGGACTGCAGTTTGGTCACCAGTGCTTCCAGTTCGGCCAGTTCGTTGTCACTGACATCCGCCTTCTGCGACATCCACGCCACGAACGGCGAAAGCGAGCCCGACAGCGTCTTCTCGACGAACTGGCCTACGGCGTTGCTCATCACCTCACTGGTGCCGGTCGCCGTGCTGTAGCGATAGACGCCGTCGACGTGGCGGCGTTTCAGGTAGGACTTGGCGCGCAGCCGCTCCATCATCGTCAGCACTGTGGAGCGCGCCAGGCCGCGCGCTTCGCCGAAATCGGCGGCGACTTCGCCCACCGTGGCGTTCTCGTGTTCGGCCAGGTAGTGCAGGAGCGCCAACTCCTGATCCCCGATGGATGGCTTAGGCATGGCATTCGCTCGTGACTACAGATGTAGGCAAGCTACGCCTGACTACATCTGTAGTCAATAGGCCAATACCCTAAGGAATCGTGAATTGCCTGCGGCTACCAGGACGACCGGCACTCTTGAGGTCATACATCCCGCGCATACTTCCTCCCTTGCCGGCATCGTGCCGTCATAAAGCTAATCGGTGACTCCATGACTCCCCAGGAACAAACCCTCCTCGACGATTTCCTCCAGCGCCTGGCTGCCGTAAGCGGCATAGCCAAGGACGCGCAAGCCGATGCGCTGATCCACCAGCGCCTGGCTGGCCAGCCCGATGCCGTCTACCTGCTGGTGCAGCGCTGCTTGCTGCAGCAGCACGCGCTTGACGCAGCAAAGGCGCAGATCGCGCAGTTGCAGGCGCAGCAGGGCGGCAGCAGCTTCCTCGGCGGCCAACAGCAGCCCGCATGGGGCGCAAACCCGCCGCCGATTCCGCCCCAACAGCAGGCGGCACCGGCGCAGGCGCCGACCTGGCGCGATCGCCTGTTCGGCAGCAGCGCACCTGCGGCACCGCAGAGCGGCGGTTCGAGCTTCTTAGCTAGTGCCGCCACCACCGCGGCCGGCGTCGCCGGTGGCATGTTTCTGTTTGACGGCATCGAAAGCCTGCTCGGCGGCCATCACGGTGGCGGTTTCTTGGGAGGTTTCGGTGGTGGACAGCCGGAAGTCATCGAGAACGTCACCGAGAACAACTTCTTCGACAACAACAATCTGCCGAACGGCGGCGGGCAGGATTTCACCGCCGACAACTCCGACAACTTCGACGACGCCAATTTCGACAGCAGCAGTTTCGACGACGACAACAGCTGGACGTGATCGCCCCTTAGGCCCTCTCTCTCCGGAGAGAGGGTTAGGGATGAGGGACAATCTTGCGCAGGTTCGGCGTGCATCCGCACGCTGACATCTGCGGGAACCTATGCATGCAAGTGAGAAGCGCCGTAGTTACTGAAGCGGATGCGCTAGCGCAGCTATGGTTCGATGGTTGGCAGGATGCGCACGCTGCCATCTTGCCGGCGACTTTGAGACGACTGCGCACGCTGGAAAATTTCAAGGAGCGCCTGCTGCGCGGGCTCGCCGAAATGCACGTGGTCGGGCCGGTCGGCACGCCACTCGGCTTCTGCATGCTGAAAGAAGACGAGGTACATCAATTGTTCGTGTCAGCGCAGGCGCGAGGAACCGGCGTGGCCACCGCATTGATGTCCGATGCCGAAGCACGTTTGGCTGAAAAAGGCGTGGAAACCGCGTGGCTGTCGTGCGCCATTGGCAATGACCGCGCCGCGCGTTTCTATAAAAAGAGCGGATGGCACAACACCGGCGAATATCTCACGCAGGTGGAAACCACTACAGGGCCGTTCAATCTAGAATTGTGGCGCTTCGAAAAGCGGCTGGCGACTGCAGCGAGATAAGCGCAGCAGCATTTCACTAATGCAGTAGTGACTTTTCGGAGATCGAAAAACGTTATCTGCGAGCCACGCTACGCGTTCAGCTGCTTGCTGAAAAAGAGCCGGCTGGTGCCGGGTGGGTTACTGGGGATCTCGCCGAGCTCGCGCCAGCCTTTCTTCTTGTAGAATCCCGGCGCCTGAAAGGTGTTGGTATACAGCACGCCGTGATGGCAACCGCGGCGTACCGCTTCCTGCTCGGCCATGAGCAGCAGCTTGCTGCCCAGGCCCGAGCCGCGCAGGGAGTCGGGCAAGAAAAGCATCTCGACGAACAATACGCCGCGCGAAGTGCGGCCGGTGAGGCCGCCCAGCACTTTGCCGGTTGCGGGATCCTTTACCAGCAACGCGAGTGCGCGTTGATCGTCGATGCCGGTCGCATCCAGATTGAATTGGCTGAGATGCTCACGGACTGCCGCCACATCGGCGGCATCCGGTGTATCGGTGAGAATGACTTGCTCAGTGTTCATGGCGGCAGAATATGTCAGAACGCCATGTCGAACGCGACTTCGCCTTCCACACCCACCTGGTAGGCCGACACGCGCCGCTCGAAGAAGTTGGTGACTTCCTGCACGTCCTGCAGGTCCATGAAGTCGAACGGATTCTTCGCGCCGTATTTCTTCGGCAGATCGAGCTGCACCAAGCGCTGGTCCGCGCAGTACTCCAGATACTGACGCATGTCCTTCACCGACAGGCCGGCCACGCCACCGGAGAGCACATCTTCGGCGAACTGTGTTTCGCAGGCGATGGCTTCTTCCAACATCGCTTCCACCTGCGCGCGCATGTTCTCGTCGAACAGATCCGGCTCCTGCGCACGCACGGTGCGCACCACGTCGAACGCGAAGGCCATGTGGCCCGATTCATCGCGGAACACCCAGTTGGTGCCTGAAGCCAAACCATGCAGCAGGCCGCGCGAGCGCAGGAAGTACACGTAGGCGAACGCGGCGAAGAAGAACAAGCCCTCGATGCACGCCGCGAAGCAGATCAGGTTGAGTAAAAATTGCCGGCGCTGTTCGCGCGTTTCCAGCCGCTGCAAATTCTGGACGGATTCGATCCACTTGAAGCAGAACGCGCCCTTCTGCTTGATCGAAGGAATGCTCTCGATCGCGGCGAATGCCTTGTTGCGCTCGTTGGGATCAGGAATGTAGGTATCCAGCAGCGTCAGATAGAACTGCACGTGCAGCGCTTCCTCGTACAACTGGCGCGACAGGTACATCCGCGCTTCCGGCGCATTGATGTGCTGGTACAGGTTCAGCACCAGATTGTTAGCCACGATGGTGTCGCCGGTGGCGAAGAAGGCGACCAGGCGATGAATCAGGTGGCGATCCGCATCCGTCATCTTCGATTTGAGGTCGGTGACGTCAAGCGAGAAATCCACTTCCTCGACCGTCCAGGTGTTCTTGATCGCGTTGCGGTACATCTCGTAGAACTCGGGGTAACGCATCGGGCGCAGGGTGAGTTCGAAACCTGGGTCGAGGATGTGTTGGGGCTTGGAGGTATTTGACATGCGTTCCTCGAATCAAAGTGTGTAGGAAGTCGCTGGGTCCCGGCGTTCGCCGGGACGACGAGTACAAGGGGAATCGAGTGATCCCCTTCGTATGTCGATTGGACGAAGATGGATTGGCGTTTTCGGCACAACTGGCCTCATGCAATTACGACAACCTTCCGTATACATGCTTACCAACAAGCGGAACGGCGTTTTGTATGTTGGCGTAACGTCCGATCTGGTTCAGCGGATTTGGCAGCATCGTTCCGGATTTGTTTCCAGTTTCACCAGGCATCACGGTGCGTATAACCTCGTCTGGTATGAACGACACGAGACGCTGGAGTCAGCGATAAGACGAGAAAAGTTGCTGAAGAAATGGCATCGCAGGTGGAAGCTGGCGCTCATCGAGAATACCAATCCATACTGGAACGATCTCTATTCAACCTTGCTTTAAACCCGTCACCCCGGCGAAAGCCGGGGCCCAGTGTCTTTCCGCCATATCCCAAAGTCGCTGGACCCGGGCTTTCGCCGGGGCGACGAGTCTGAGGTTATTGGCAGGCCTCGCAGTACTCCGGATTTTCCAGTGAGCAGAACACCGCAGCCGTCGCCGCTTCCTGAGCGTCTGGCGCTGGGGCCGCGACGGATGCCGCCGCCACCGTGGTCTTTGCAATCTTCGTCGCCGGCCTCGACCGCAAGTAATACGTGGTCTTCACTCCCGCCTTCCACGCGTACATGTACATGGAGCTCAGCTGACCGATGTTCGGGTTTTCCATGAACAGGTTCAGCGACTGGCTCTGATCGATATAGGCACCGCGCGCGGAGGCCAGGTCGATCAGCGCTTTCTGCGGCAGTTCCCACACGGTGCGATAGATCTGGCGCAGGCGTTCCGGGATGGCGCCGATACCCTGGATCGAACCTTCCGCCAGCTTAATGGCATCGCGGATTTCCAACGTCCATAGACCCAGCGCCTTCAGCTCGTCCACCAGGTAACGGTTCACCACCAGGAAATCGCCGGACAGCGTTTCGCGCTTGAACAGGTTGCTGACCTGCGGCTCGATGCACTCATAGCAACCGGCGATGGACGCGATGGTGGCGGTAGGTGCAATGGCGATCAGCAGCGAGTTGCGCAGGCCCTTGGCCTTGATCGATTCGCGCAGCGCATCCCAGCGCGCGACATCGTGCGGTTTCGCATTCGACCAATAGTCGAACTGCAATTCGCCGTTGGCTGCACGGCTTTCCTCAAAACCGGGATGTGCGCCGTGCTGCTCGGCCAGCGCATTCGATTGCGACAGCGCGTTGAAATAAATCTCCTCGGCGATGCGCGTGGAAAGCTCCAGCGCTTCGGCCGAATCGAACGGCAGGCGCAGCTTGAAGAGCACATCTTGCAAGCCCATCACACCCAGGCCCACCGGTCGCCATTTGCGATTGGCAGTGGCGGCGGTATCGATCGGGTAGAAGTTGAGATCGATCACGCGATCGAGCTGGCGCACTGCGGTGCGCACCGTGGCGGCGAGCTTGGTGAAATCGAATGCGCCATCCACCACGTGGCGGGCGAGGTTGACCGAACCCAGATTGCACACCGCCGTTTCGCCGGCGTTGGTGACTTCCAGGATCTCCGTACACAGGTTCGAAAGATGGATGACGTTTTCGGGTTTGGCCGTCTGATTGCTGGTGGCGTTGCTGCGGTCTTTGAAGGTGATCCAGCCGTTGCCGGTTTGCGCCAGCGTGCGCAGCATGCGTGCGTACAGCTCGCGCGCCTTCACCGTCTTTACGGCAAGGCCATCGGCTTCGGCCTGATGATAGGCGCGCTCGAAAGCTTCACCCCAGGTATCGACGAAGTGCGGGACGATCTTGGGATCGAACAGCGACCAATTGCCGTCGTGCTCCACGCGCCGCATGAATTCGTCGGGAACCCAGTTGGCCAGGTTGAGGTTGTGCGTGCGGCGCGCTTCGTCGCCGGTGTTGTCGCGCAGTTCGAGAAATTCCTCGATGTCCGCGTGCCACGGCTCCAGGTACACGCAGGCCGCGCCCTTGCGCTTGCCGCCCTGATTGACCGCGGCGACCGAGGCATCCAGCGTCTTCAGCCACGGCACCAGGCCGTTGGAATGGCCGTTGGTGCCCTTGATCAGCGAGCCGCGCGAACGCACACGCGAATAGGCCAGGCCGATGCCGCCGGCAAACTTGCTGAGCTTGGCTACGTCACCGTATTTCTCGTAGATCGATTCCAGCGAATCCAGCGGCGAATCCAGCAGGAAGCAGGAGCTCAGCTGCTCATGCGCGGTGCCGGCGTTGAACAGCGTGGGCGAGCTGGCGATGTATTCCAGTGAGGAAAGCAGGCGATACAGCTCCAGCGTTTCGCCGATCTCGTTGCCGCCCAGCGCGCAGGCGATGCGCATGAAGAAATACTGCGGCGTCTCGATCACTTTGCGCAGCTGCGGATGGCGCAGCAGGTAGCGGTCGTACACCGTGCGCAGGCCGAAGTATTCGAAGCGGCGCGTGGCGAGCGGATCGATCGCATCGTTGAGTTTGCGCGCATTTGCGGCCACGAAATCGCGCAGGCGCGCGTTGGCGATGCCCAGCTCCGCGCCACGCGCGATGGATTGCGAGAAACTCTGGATTTCCTGCCCGCTCACTTCCTTGTCGATGAAGGCGCCGAGCAGGCGCGCGGCTAGCTGGCCGTATTCGGGCTCTTCCGCGGTCAGTGCGGCGGCGGTGCGGATGGAGAGCTGGTCCAGCTCTTGCGTGGTGGCGCCGTCATACAAGCCGCCGATGGTCTTCAGCGCCACGCGCAGCGGATCGACGCTGTGCAGGCCTTCGGCGCTGCGCGTCACGGCGCGGACGATCTTGCTGACGTCGACCACCTCCTGGCGACCATTGCGCTTGGTGACGCGCATCTGGCCGGGGTTGTGCGGAGGGGTCAGGGTGAAAGGTGCTTCGGCGGTAGCGGACATTGTGACAGTGGTGGCAATGGCCGACGTGGCAGCGTCGGCGGAAAAGACGGCGGTATCCGCGCGGTCGGCTGTGCGCTCGCGCGATTCGGTATCGATAGGCTGCATGTCGGACGCTCCGGGCTGCGGAATCGGTCCGGTCCGGAAAATTCCGGTTTGAGCGGACAGACTCCTTTGGACTCAACCGCCTGCTCCCGCGCGCAGGGCTGAAATGGCGGCTTGCCGTGGTCGTTCGCGCGATACGTGTGACTTCCACGTCGTGCGTACGCCCCTCCCGCGGAGGCCGTCACCGGCGGCATGACGCTCCGGTCATGCCGTGTCGGCAGGTCTTCGGACTTGCGGATGTGCACCTTGCGATGCGCCTACTCGCCCCGCTTCCCGGCTCGAAGGCCAGTGCGTACTCGGGCTTTCGTCTCCACTTACCGCTGCGGGGCAGTTCCGGATTTCCACCGGATTCCCTTGCCGCCCCCGACATGATCAGGGGTGGCGACCGACGGAGCACAACATATCGGGGTTACCTGGCCCGGTCAACCCAAGAATTTGTGGATAAGCCGGTGGATAAGCGGTGTTAACCCAAGCGGGACGCGGGCTTGCGGAAGATGCGATTTTTTCTAGCGAACGATGGCTACGATGATCCCCACCCACATCAGCACCAGGCCCACCGCAAAACTGCGGCGCGCCGGCGCGATGCGTTCGATGGCACCCTCCGGTACGGGCGTGGTGGCGATCCAGATCGTCGCCCCCAGCGCCATGAAGCTGAGAAAAGCCAGGCACACCACCACGATGTCGCGCGTGTTCCAGGGCGTGGGTTCGTGCACACCCCAGTAACCAAGGAAAGCCATCCCCATCGCCGACATCGTGGCGGAGGCGGAACAGAGCCCAACGACCGAACCGGTGGGTGCGCGCATGCAGCCGACTCCATGTGAGTGACGGGCGGATCGTAGCGCAAGGTGTGAGGCAAGCTTGTCGGAGTAAGCGAGCGCCAAACCTCGCCCTACTCAACCTCTATTCCTATTCCTGGACTTTCAAAACCAACATTGATCTTGCGCCTATGTCCGCTTTCGCAACCCAGAGCAGACATTACGATAGGGGCTGGGCGATTCGCAGGGGGAGCAATGACAGGGACGGATCTCGGCAGTCGAATCCTTAAGGTCAACCACGCTGGCGAGTTTGGTGCCATATCCATCTATACGGGCCAGATCATGATAGCCAGGCTCTTCGCGAGAGATTTGGTTCCAGAGCTTGCCGAATTTCGCGCGCATGAACGAGGTCATAGGGAAATCTTCGGTAATGAGCTGAAACGTAGAGGGCGGCGCCGGTGCAGGAGCTATTGGTTGTGCGGCATTGGTGGTTTGTCGCTCGGCATCTTGACTGGCTTGTTGGGGCGCTCAGCTATTTCAGCGACTACGGTGGCAGTCGAGAGCGTGGTGCTCCGGCACCTAGAGAGACAGCTGGTTGACCTCCGTGACATAGATGGGGCTGCCGTCTTCGCGATCTCAGCCATCGTCACGGAGGAGCGAATGCACCATGATCAGGCGGCTTCACACGTTCTCGAAAATAGCCTTTGGTATCGAATTCTGAAACCTGTGGTCTCTGCGGCAACCGAATCGGTAATCTGGTTGGGGATGAGATTCTGACCGATACGAAGCATCCGCTTTCGACTGGAATGGATGAAGGCTATTGCCGGCGCAACGTCCGGCTGTGCAGATCGCGAAACGCGATCAGGGGTGTCATCCATCCGCGCCACGAACGATAGTTGCAAGTCCGGTGCGGGTGCTCCTAGGGCGATACCCGAATTCGAGCGCGCTTACATGCTCACATCGATTTCAATCGGATAATCGACGGCATCGGACAGTTTTGGCGGCGCGGGAAATGTCCACGCTGAGAACTGGCCATCGAGGCACTTTGCGACCGGCGTCGGCGCACGCACGTCCACGTGCAGGGGATGTCCATCGGGCGAAATATCCGCAACCAGCGTGAAGGGTGATTTGTCCGCGGGCGCGTTGCTCGCCAGGCAAGCTTTCAATGCGTCGGTCATCGGATTGCCGGTCTTGGCCCAGAATTGTTTCTGGTAGGCCGGGCCGGTGGGGCCGGCTTCGACCATCTTGGCGCGCTGTACGCGTGCGGTGAATGCATCTGCCGAAGTGGTGGGCTGCGCGCCGGCGAGCAATGCAAGTGCGATGAAGGTCAGCATGGCGCGATTCCATGGCAGGGCGGAAAGCCGCAACGTACCAGTTCAGGCCCTGCGAGGTGAAGCATCCGTCTTGCCGCAATGACTGTTCGTGCGAAATGCGGTGCTTTACTCCGGCCGATGCTCCAGCGCCAGATACTCCTGGCTCTGCATCTCGATCAACCGCGACTCGGTACGACCAAACTCCGCACGCAAGCGCTCACCGTCATACAGTTCGGTGATCGGCGCGGCCGCGGAAAGAATCAGCTTCACGTGGCGATCGTAGAACTCGTCGACCAGTTGCACGAAGCGCTTGGCCGGGTCCTCGCTGTAGATGCTGAACTGCGGCACGTTGGAAAGGATGATCGCCGGCGCGCTCTTGGCCAACTCGATGTAATCGGCGACCGCGCGCGGCCCGTCGCACAGCGCGGCGAAGTCGAACCACAGGATATTGCCAGCACGCCTGCGCACCGGAATCGGTCGATCGTTGATGACGATCTCGCCACCTTCGATGATCTCGCTCTGCGCCTGGCTGGCGAAGATGCGCTGCAATTCGCGTTCGGCCTCGGCGCCGGGTGGTGTGTGGTAAACCGGTGCATGGGTGAGCGCGCGCAGGCGCCAGTCGTGGGCTGAGATCATCTCCACCACATGACATTGCTGCTTAATCGAGGCGATAGCAGGCAAGAAGCGTGCGCGCTGCAAGCCATCTTTGTAGAGGTTGTCGGGCGCGGTGTTCGACGTGGTGACCAGCGTGACACCGCGCGCGAATAAGGCTTCCAGCAGATTGGCCAGGATCATCGCATCGCCGATGTCATTGACCAGGAATTCGTCCAGGCACAGCACGCGGCAACGCGCGGCGATGCCCGCGGCCACTTCGACCAGCGGGTCCTGTCGTTCGCCCAGCTCGCGCAGGTTTTCGTGCACCTCGCCCATGAAGCGATGGAAGTGACGTCGCAGCGCCACACCGTGCGGCAGGCTGGAGGCAAACAGATCCATCAGGAAGGTCTTGCCACGCCCGACGCTGCCCCACAGGTACAGCCCTGGCACGGCCTGGCGCTCTTCGCCGCCGAGCAGGGATTTCAGGCGGTCGAACAGGCCGTTGCCGTTTTCGCGCGCAGCACATAATGCCGCCTGCATGCGGTCGAATTCCGGCAGCACGGTAAGTTGCGCGGGATCGGAACTCCAGCGGTGTGCGGCGACGCCTTCCTGGTAACGGGCGCTGGGGGATAGTTCGGTCATGGAGAAGCAATCTTGCGTGAATGTTGATCTGTAACGCCGCTGCCGTCATTTCTCGCGGGAATGACGACCATATGGGCAAGCGAAGCGTTTAGTGCGATTGGGCTGGCGCATTAATCACGCACAGGCGGCGGATAATCCTGCATCCAGTGTTTCACCGCACCGCGCAGATCCATCAGCCGACGATGAAAGAAATGACCGGTCTCGGGCATGCGGACCAGTTCCGGCGGCTCTTCGAGGCTGTCGATCCAGTCGAACACCGCTTGCGGTTCCACGATCTCGTCTTCTTCGCCCATCACCACCAGCCATGGGCAGGTGGGTAGTGCGAGTGCTTCGTGCGACCAGCGACCTACCGGCGGCGCGATGCTGATCAGCGCATCGGCTTTCAACTTCACAGCGTTACGCAGTGTTACGTAGCTGCCGAAGGAAAAGCCGGCGAGCCACAGTACGTCATTTGGGCGTACGCTGCGCACCCACGCCACCGCGGCGGCGAGATCGTCACTCTCGCCCCGACCGTTGTCGTATTCGCCGGCCGAATCACCAGCGCTGCGGAAGTTGAAGCGCAGCGTGTCCATGCCGCCCTCACGCAGACTGCGCTCCAGCATGGTCACCACTTTGTTGCGCATGGTGCCGCCATCCTTGGAGTTGGGATGGCAGATCACCACCACGCCGCGGCGTGCGCCTGGGCGCTCAGCCACGTCGCTGATGGCCTCGAGTGGGCCGACGGGACCTGGCAGGGTGAATTCGGTGAGTGCGTCCGGGAAAGTGGACGGAGCGGGGGAGGGGGCAGCGGGAGTCATGGCGTAATGATAGCTGCCTGGCGTTGGCGGACGTTTGCCGTTGTCTCACCGTCATCCTGGCCAAAAAAACAAAACGCCGCCCGAAGGCGGCGTTGCATGCAGCGCGAGAGCGAAAATTATTTCGCCTGATCCACGATCCACGTCACCGCGGCTTTCACCTGCGCATCGTTCAGCGAGGGATTGCCGCCCTTCGCCGGCATGAAGTTGCCGTCCGGCCCCTTATAGCCGTCGGTGGCGTGCTTGATTAGCGTATCCAGGCCCTCGGCGATGCGCGGTCCCCACATCGTCTTGTTGCCCAACACGGGTGCGCCCGCCACGCCGGCCGTGTGGCAGCTGTGGCAGAGATTGTCGTAGATCGTCTTGCCGTCGGTGGTGCCACCGTAGGCGACTTGCGCGGCGGCGGCCTTGGCGGCGGCTTCCTGCGCGGCCAGCATGGCAGCGCGGCCGGTATTGCCGGCGTAGACCGCGCCGTTGGGGGCGAGGCTGGCCGAAAGCTGTTGCGCAGCGTTCGGGTCGGTTTCCTTCGGTTCGTGCTCGTAGATCGTCCAAGCGGTGAAGATCAGGACCAGGGTCAATACGCCAAGGCCGGCGATAAGCAACGAAAACTGATGCAGGAAACTCTGGTCGGATTTGCTCATGGAACCGCTCACGCAAGTACTCCAGTCATCATGTGATTAATCTGGAAAGCCGCCACGTTCCCGTGACGTACCTTGGCGCCCCTGGCGACCATGCCGCGGCCGATCGGAACGATCCGCTCGTCACAGGCAACAAGCCCCGGAGTATAGATGAAGCCTGCAAAAAGTTGAGATGCCGCCCCATCGGATTGTCAGCGACATGCCGCGGCGATTTGTCCTTGGTCTTTAGTAAAGTAGGCCAGTTCTCAATCTGCAGGCGTACGGTCATGGCCGACTGTTACGCTCTAAGCTTTCGGATTCAGCTCGTCGGACCGTGCCATCGGTCATTAGGCACCCGTGTCAACTGGCATTGTCCAAGATCGTTCAGCAACCCCTATGCTTATTCGCAAGAGTTAGGGCAAGAGTGCGTTGTTTGCGCTGGTGGAGTCGGGTGGTTCCGCCGTTCATTCCAGGAGTTTCACATGTCGCGTTTTTGGAAGATCGCGTTGATCGTGATCGCAGTAGTTGTGGTGGGCGGGGTCGCCTTCCGCTTGCTGCATAAACCAGGAGAGGCGCCGGGGGCCGGCAATCGCCACGCACGGCAGGGCCAGAACGGGGCTTCCCCCGGCGCGCCCGGTGCCGATGGCCAGGACAAGGACAATGCGCCGGTGCCGGTCACCGTGGAACTCACCGCCAAGCAGAATGTGCCGGTGTATCTCACGGCGCTGGGTACGGTGACAGCGCTCAATAACGTCACGGTCAATCCGCAGGTGGGGGGGCAGCTGTGGACCCTCAACTTCAAGGAAGGTCAGGCGGTGAAGAAGGGTGATGTCATTGCCCAGATCGATCCGCGCACCTATCAGGCCGCCTACGATCAGGCCGTAGCCAAGCAGAAGCAGGACGAAGCCTCGCTGGCCACTGCCATCAGCACGCTGGACCGCAACCAGAAGCTGGTTGCCAATGGCTACGTGGCCGCGCTGAACATCGATACCTATCGCAACAACGTCAACCAGCTCAAGGCCACCGTGGTGGCGGACGAAGCCAGCGCGCGCTCGTCCAAGGTGCAGCTGGATTTCACCAAGATCATCTCGCCGATCGACGGCGTGGCCGGCATCCGCCAGGTCGATCCGGGTAACGTGGTGACCACCACCACGGCGATCGTCACGCTCACGCAGATCCAGCCGATCTATGTGATCTTCAACCTGCCCGAGCAGAATCTCGAAGCCGTGCGCGATTCGTTCCAGGACGGCGCGGACAAGCTGGAAGTGATCGCGCTGGATCGCTCCGATGCCCATCCGCTGGATACCACCGGCGGGCTGCAGGTGGTGGATAACCAGATCGACACCGCCACCGGCACCTTCAAGCTGCGCGCGATCTTCGCCAATCCCAAGAGCGCACTGTGGCCGGGTCAGTTCGTGAACGTGCGGCTGCGCGTGCGCACGGTGTCCGGCGGCCTGGTGATTCCGGCGCAGGCGGTGCAACGCGGTCCGGACGGCGATTTTGTCTACAAGCTGCAGCAGGATCAGACCGTCGCGATGCAGCCGGTAGCAGTGGCCGGCGAAGTGGGCGACAGCCACGTGATGGTGAGCACCGGGCTGAACGAAGGCGACCAGGTGGTGACGGAAGGCCAGTTCCGCCTGAAGCCCGGCAGCAAGGTGAAGGCACTCAAGCCTGGTGAAGTGCCTGCGGCGCCGGTGGCATCGGACGGCAAGAAAGGTAAGGGTGGTGGCCGTGCGAGTGCTGGTTGATAGCACCAAGCGTTATTTATGCCTCTCTCCCGGAGGGAGAGGGGCTTTCGACTAGCCTTTAATCACGGACAGTCCGACGATCATGGGATTCTCAACCCTCTTCATCCGCCGCCCCATCGCAACCTCGCTTCTCATGGTGGCGGTGCTGCTGCTCGGCGTGCTCGGCTATCGCCAGCTGCCCGTGTCCGCACTGCCGGAAATCGAAGCGCCCAGTCTGGTGGTCACCACCACGTACCCGGGCGCCAGCGCTTCGACCATGGCCTCGCTGGTGACAACGCCACTAGAGCGTAATCTGGGGCAGATCTCCGGCCTGGACATGATGACGTCCGATTCTTCGGCGGGCCTGTCCACCATCGTGCTGCAGTTCAACATGGACCGCGATATCGACATCGCCGCGCAGGACGTGCAGGCGATGATCAATCAGGCGCGCGGCACGCTGCCCAGCACGCTGCCGTATCCACCGGTCTACAACCGCGTGAATCCGGCGGATGCGCCGATCATGACGCTGATGCTCACCTCCGGCAGCCACCAGCTGCGCGACGTGAACGATCTCGCCGATTCGATCCTGGCGCAAAAACTTTCGCAGGTACAGGGCGTGGGCCTGGTGTCGATCGCCGGCAACGTGCGTCCGGCGGTGCGCATCCAGGTGAACCCGGCGCAGCTGGCCAACCTCGGCCTCACCATGGAAGACGTACGCAATGCGTTGACCGAGGCCAACGTCAACGCACCCAAGGGCACGCTCAACGGTGCCACGCAGTCGTACACCATTTCCACCAACGATCAGCTCGCCACCGCGGCCGAATATAAGAACACCATCATTTCCTATAGCAGCACCACCAATGCGCCCGTGCGTCTGGCGGATGTGGCGAAGGTGGTCGATGGCGTGGAGAACGACCAGCTCGCCGCGTGGGCCAATGGCAAGCCGGCGGTGCTGCTGGATATCCGCCGCCAGCCGGGCGCGAACATCGTGCAGACCGTGCAGCACATCCGCGACATCATGCCGCAGCTGCAAAGCGTGCTGCCGGCGGACGTGCACCTGGACGTATTCGCCGACCGCACCATCACCATCCGTGCTTCGGTGGAAGATGTGCAGTTCACCCTGATACTCACCATCTTCCTGGTGGTGGGCGTGATCTTCGTGTTCCTGCGCCGTCTGTGGGCGACGATCATCCCTTCGGTGGCGGTGCCGCTGTCGCTGCTGGGCACCTTCGGCGTGATGTCCTTCGCCGGCATGTCGTTGGACAACCTCTCGCTGATGGCGCTGACCGTGGCCACCGGCTTCGTGGTGGACGATGCGATCGTGATGATCGAAAACATCGTGCGCTACATCGAGCAAGGCAAGGACGGCAAGGAAGCGGCCGAGATCGGCGCGAAGGAAATCGGCTTCACCGTGCTATCGCTGACCGTGTCGCTGATCGCGGTATTCCTGCCGCTGCTGCTGATGCCCGGCGTTACCGGCCGCCTGTTCCATGAATTCGCATGGGTGCTTGCCACAGCGGTGGTGATCTCCATGCTGGTGTCGCTGACGCTGACACCAATGATGTGCGCCTACCTGCTGAAACCCGACGCGCTGCCCGAAGGCGACGATGCGCACGAGCGCCACGCCGCGGCCGGCAAGCGCACGGTGTGGGCGCGCACAGTAGAACTGTACGAAGGCACGCTGGACTGGGTGTTGGATCACCAGCGCCTGATGATCGCCGTGGCCTTCACCGCCGTCGTGGTGACAGTGTTCCTGTACATCGTGATCCCGAAGGGGCTGCTGCCAGAGCAGGACACCGGGCTGATCACCGGCGTGGTGCAAGCCGATCAGAACGTGGCCTTCCCGCAGATGGAACAGCGCACCAAGGCGGTGGCCGACGCGCTGCAAAAGAATCCCAACGTGGCGGGCGTGGCGGCCTTCATCGGCGCCGGCTCCATCAACCCCACGCTCAACCAGGGCCAGCTCAGCATCGTGCTGAAGGACCGCAGCAAGCGTGGCAGCCTGGATGATGTGGTAGCGAGCCTGCAGAACGAGGCCGCCAACATTCCCGGCGTGGCGCTGTACCTCAAGCCGGTGCAGGACGTGACGCTGGATACACGCGTAGCCGCCACTGAATACCAGTATTCGATGTCCGATGTGGAGTCGAAGGAGCTGGCCAAATACGCCACGCAGATGACGCAAGCGCTGCGCCAGCGTCCCGAGCTGGCGGACGTGGACAACAACCTGGCCGATCAGGGCACGGCGCTCAAGCTCTCCATCGATCGCGACAAGGCCAGCACGCTGGGCGTGCCGGTGCAGACCATCGACGACACGCTGTACGACTCGTTCGGCCAGCGCCAGATCTCCACCATCTTCACGCAGTTGAATCAGTATCGTGTCGTGCTGGAGGTAGAGCCGCAGTTCCGCACCAGCACGTCGCTGCTCAACCAGCTCACGGTGAAGAGCAACGGTAGCGGCGCGCTCACCGGCAGCAATGCCACCACCTTCGGGCAGGCATCGTCGAGCAATTCGTCCACTACTACCGGCATCGCCACAGCCAATACCGGCATCATCATCGGCGCTGGCGGCACCATTCCGCTGGCGTCGCTGGTGAACGCGGAAGTGACCACCGCGTCGCTGGTGATCAGCCATCAGCAGCAGCTGCCGGCGGTGACGGTCTCCTTCAACCTGGCGCCGGGGTATTCGCTTTCCGAAGCGGTGGACGCGATTCACCAAGTGGAGCAGCAGCTCAACTTCCCGCCGCAGGTGCGTGCGCAGTTCATCGGCAAGGCGGCGGAGTTCTCCTCCTCGCTGGGCAACGAGGCGCTGCTTCTGCTTGCTTCGATCATCGTGATCTACATCGTGCTGGGTGTGCTGTACGAGAGCTACATCCACCCGGTGACGATCATTTCCACCTTGCCGCCGGCCGGCGTGGGTGCGTTGCTGGCACTGATCCTGTGCAACATGAGCCTGTCGGTGGACGGCATCGTGGGCATCGTGCTCTTGATCGGCATCGTGAAGAAGAACGCGATCATGATGATCGACTTCGCGATCGAAGCGCAGCGCACCGGCATGAAACCGCGCGAAGCGATCCGTCGCGCGTGCCTCCTGCGCTTCCGTCCGATCATGATGACCACCGCCGCGGCCATGCTGGGTGCATTGCCGCTGGCGCTGGGCAATGGCATCGGTTCGGAACTGCGGCGCCCGCTGGGTGTTTCCATCGTGGGCGGCCTGCTGCTGTCGCAATTGGTGACGCTGTACACCACGCCGGTGATCTATCTGTACATGGAACGATTCTCGGAATGGTTGCAGGAGCGCAGAGAGCGGCGGGCTTTGCGTCACGCCGCGCGCGATGCAGCTTTGTAATGTGCTTTTCGCGTTTGCTTCCTCTCCCGCGTTTACCAAATTTGTTCACGGGGGAGAGGATTGAGGTGAGGGGTGTGCACTTGCGCGATGGATCTTCCAAAGCGTGTTCGGCATGCTCACCCTTATCGCTAGGTTGGCCCCTCACCTCAGCTCTCTTCCCCATCATTGATCGAAGATGGTGGAGAGAGGGCAAAGGCGGTCTCAACCTTTCCGCCCATCGCACGTTGTTTCAGGCATGAATATTTCCGCCCCTTTCATCCGTCGCCCCATCGGTACCTCCCTGCTGGCGATGGGCGTGTTTGTGATCGGCGTGATCTGCTATTCCATGCTCGGCGTCGCCGCCTTGCCTGACATGCAATTCCCGGTGATTTTCATCGGCGCCAACCAGGCCGGCGCCAGTGCCGAAACCATGGCCGCCACCGTGGCTGCGCCGCTGGAACGGCATCTGGGTCAGGTGCCCGGTATCGACACGATGCGTTCGTCCAGTTCGCTGGGCAGCACGCAGATCTTTCTGATGTTCGAGAGCGGACGCAACATCGACGATGCCGCGCGCGACGTGCAGGCGGCGATCAATGCCGCGCAGGCCGATCTGCCTTCGGGCCTCAACAGTCCGCCCAGTTACGAGAAAGCCAATCCGAACGACGACCCGATCATCGCCTTCGCGCTGACCTCCGAAACGCAATCCGCGCGCGATCTCTATGACGTGGCCGACTCGCTGCTGGCACAGCGTCTGCGTCAGCTTCCCGGCGTATCGGAAGTGGACATTCTCGGCGCCGCGACGCCGGCCGTGCGCATCGACGTGAACCTGCGCGCGCTCAATGCCATGGGCCTTTCGCCCGATCAGCTGCGCAACGCACTGACTGCAGCCAACGTGTTCGAGCCGCAAGGCTTTTTGTCCGACGGCAAGACCACCATGGCGGTGCAGGCCAACGATGCACTGCATACCGCTGCGGATTTCGCCAACTTGGTGATTTCCACCAACGGCAAGGGTGTGCCGGTGCGGCTCAAGGACATTGCGAGCGTGTACGACGGTCAGCAGGATGCGTATCAGGCGGCCTGGTTCCAGGGCAAGCCAGCGATCCTGATGTACGTGTACCGACAGTCGAATGCCAACATCATCGACGTCACCGATCGCGTGAAAGCGGAGGTGCCGCTGCTGCGCAATTATCTGCAACCCGGCACCACGCTGACGCCGTATTTCGACGGCACGCCGACCATTCGCGCATCGTTGCACGAAGTGCAGGCCACCTTGCTGATCAGCCTGGCGATGGTGGTGATGGTGATGGCGCTGTTCCTGCGCCGGCTGGCGCCGACGCTGATTGCCGCCGTGGCCGTGCCGCTGTCGCTCGCGGGTGCGACGGTGATCATGTATGCGTTCGGTTTCACCCTCAACAATCTCACCTTGCTGGCGGCGGTGATCGCGATCGGTTTCGTGGTGGACGACGCGATCGTGGTGATCGAAAACGTCATTCGCCACATCGACCAGGGCATGACGCGCCTGGAAGCGGCGCTGATCGGGGCGCGCGAGATCGGCTTCACCATCGTGTCCATCACCGCGTCGCTGGTGGCGGTGTTCATCCCGCTGCTGTTCATGCCCGGCATCACGGGCATGTTCTTCAGGGATTTCACCTTGACGCTGGTGGGCGCGATTGTGGTTTCCGCGCTGGTATCGCTTACGCTCACGCCGTCGTTGTGCGCGCTTTTCCTCACCGGCCATCGCGATGTACATGCAACGTCCAAGCTGGGACGTTCGATTGATCGCATGCACGAGCGCATGGTGAAGGTGTACGAGGAAGCGCTGGATTTTTCGCTGCGTCACGCCCTGCTATTTTCGCTCACGCCGCTGATCCTGATCGGGTTGACGGTGATGATCATGATGTCCGGCCAGATCAAGGCCAGCCTGTTCCCCATGCAGGACACTGGCCTGATCCGCGGCCGCGCCACATCCGGCGCAACGGTCTCGTTCCAGGATTCGGCCAATCGCCAGCAGCGCCTGATCAACATGCTGCTGCACGATCATGACGTGGCCGTGGTCGGTTCGCGCCTGGGCAGCACGCGCCAGGGCGCGGCGGGCACGTTCGACATCCAACTCAAGACGCATGCCGAAGGCCGCAAGGACGATACCTTTACCGTGTTGACGCGCCTGAGCAAAAAGGCGGCGCGCTATCCCGATCTCAACGCGCGCTTGCGCGCGATCCAGGATCTGCCCAGCTTCGGCGGTGGCGGTACCGGACAGGGTGCGCAGTATCAAATATCCCTGCAGGCTGACGACACGACAAAGCTGCAGACGTGGCTACCCAAGTTGGTCGACGAATTGCGCAAGAATCCAAAGCTGCGCGACGTGGGCAGCGACTTGGACGACGCCGGCCTGCAGCAGAACATCGTGATCGATCGCGACAGAGCATCGCGCATGCAGGTCAATGTCGGCACCATCGATTCGGCGATCTACGACGCCTTCGGCCAGCGCCAAGTCAGCACTATTTATTCCGACCTCAACCAGTACAAGGTGGTGGTCAACGCAGTGCCCGCGCAGACGGCCACACCGCGCTCGATCGACGACATCCTGGTGCGTTCGAGCAACGGCAACATGGTGCGGCTATCCGCATTCGCGCGTCAGGAACCTGGCCTGGCGCCGACCCAGGTGTCGCACATGAATCAGTACACCACCATGAGCCTGAGCTTTAATCTCGCGCCGGGCATAAGCATGGGCGAAGCCCTGAAGATCGTGCAGGCCACGGCGAACAACATGCGTATGCCGGGCGATATCAAGCTCGACATCGGCGGCGACTTTCGTCGTTTTCAGGAAACGCAGAGCGGCGGCCTGTGGCTGATCCTTGGCGCGATTCTCACCGTGTACATCGTGTTGGGCATTCTTTATGAAAGCCTGATTCATCCGGTAACCATACTTTCAACTTTGCCGGCCGCCGGCGTAGGCGCGCTGCTGGCATTGTGGTTCACCAATACGGATCTGTCGGTGATCGCGCAGATCGCGCTGGTGCTGCTGATCGGTATCGTGAAGAAGAACGCGATCATGATGATCGACTTCGCCCTGGTCGCGCAGCGCGAACACGGCAAGACGCCGCTTGAGGCCGCACGCGAGGCGAGCCTGGTGCGCTTCCGTCCGATCATGATGACCACGATGGTAGCGATTCTCGCCGCGTTGCCGATCGCGATCGGTCTGGGCGAAGGCTCCGATCTACGTCGTCCGCTGGGTATCGCGCTGATCGGCGGCCTGCTGATTTCGCAGAGCCTGACGCTGCTCAGCACGCCGGCGCTGTATGTGATCTTCTCCTGCCTCGGCGAGCGCTGGGCGGCGTGGCGTGCGCGTAAAGGCGCGCGGCAAGTGCTGGTTCGTCAGTCGTAAAAAGCCCCTCTCCGGTCGAGGAGAGGGGCTTCACAGGCACTGTCCAAAGTGGTTTAGAACAGCTTCTGCTCGTACTTCAAATACACCACACGGGCGAAGTCGTACTGCGGGTTGTACGGGAACTGCGTGTAGCCATCCGTACCGGTCGGGCCCAACGGACCGATCACGCTTTCCGCGCCGGTATAGCTCAGCGAGGCGCGATGGTTGAAGACGTTGGTGGCACCTACAGAGATCTGGCCATGCCACGGCGCCTTCCAGCTGAATTGCACATCGTTGAAGGCCTGCGCACCCATGCGATACGCGCCAAGCTGACCTTGCACGTAGTTGTTGGGCTCGTTGCACGGGAAATACATTTGCAAATTGGTGGCATCCGGGCGGCAGGGCTCCTTCAATGCCGAGAAGTAGCGGATGGTCCAGGTGGCACCGAAGTTGCCCCACGACCAGTTGAAATTGGTGGTGTCGCGGAAGCGCCATATCGGGCCGAGGATCGGATCGTACGTGCCGATGTTGTAGCTGACCACCTGGCCACCGGCCACTGCCTGTTCTTTCAACGTGTTGATATAGGTGGCGTTGGTGTCGATCTTGAACTTGCCCACCGGTGTATCGGGGAACAGGTAGCTTATTCCCAGATCGGCGCCGCGTTCATCCACGAAGCCTTGGTTGACCAGGGCCTGCAGCAAGTTGATGACCTGGCCGTTGGTGGCCGAGCGCTGAAACTGCGAGCATTGCTGTGTTTCGCCCAGCAGGTAACAGTTGTTCAAGATGCTGTCGGCGGACGGCAGGGTGATGATGTTGTCGACACGGATACGGTACCAGTCCAGCGTGAGGTTCAAGCCGCTTAGCCAACTTGGGCTGTACACGATGCCCATGGTGTAGTTCTTGGAGGTTTCGGGCCTCAATCTCGCGTTGGCCCCAGTGAAGAAGGGCGTGGTGCTGGTGGTGTTTGGCCCGGTTACCGGCACGCCCGTCGTAGTGAGCTGGGTGAAGCCCGGGCCGACGCTGGGCAGGCCGGCGAAGCCGTTGAGGCAGCGCTGCGCGACCACCGGATTGCCGGTCAAACCGAAGTTGATGTCGCAGGGATCGGTGTAATTCGTGAAGCTCTGCATCGTGCCGCCGTACAGATTGGAAATCGACGGAGCACGGAAGCCGGTGCCGTAGCTGGCGCGGACCAGCAGGTCATTGATCGGTTGCCAGGCGAGTTTGTAGGAGTTGTTGTTGGTGTCGCCGAAATTGCTGTAGTGCGAGAAGCGGTGCGAGACGTCGAAATTCATCGACTGCGCACCCGGCAGGTCCTTGAGCAAGGGAAGGTTGATTTCGGCATAGGCTTCGTTGATGCCATATGAACCCCGGCCCGGATTCTGCTGCAGATTCGTGTTGATGCCTTGCTGCGTGAAGTAATCCGGCGTCACGCCACCGGAGACGCCGCGGTGGTCGCCGCCCACGGCGAAGGTCGCGTCACCGCCACCAAGCGCTTGCGGCAGGGTGAACATGTCGCCGCTCAAGTTGGCTTCGATCTGGCGCTGCTGGCTCCAAGAGTGCGTAAAGAAGCTGTAGTTGAGGTAATTGATCTCTGCCGGTGTCAGCCCACCCGAGCCCGAGAAGGGGTTGAGCGGTACGCAGCCTGCGATCACGTTGGTCGGCGTGCCGCATTCAACCTGGCCGTTGGCGGCTAGGAACGACGGGCCGATCGCATTGTACAAATGCACCAGATTCAGATTGCCAGGACCACCCATGTCCTGGATGTAGCGGTAGAGGCTGTAGCCCGCGTTCCAGTTGAACTCACGCTGGCCCAGCGAGAAATCGCCCTCAAGGCCCACGCGGAACCCGTACTGCTTGATGTTGTTCACCGTGTAGCGATTGGGTTCGTACAGCGGCAGACTGAACGCCAGCGTGTTGCCCGGCAGCGGGTTGTAGTAGCTGTTCGGCGAGAGCATCGGGAACCATGCGGCGCCGAGACTGCCTGCAGGCAGGCCCAGTGCATTGGCCAGGTTCGCTCCGTTGGCCGGCGTCAGCGAGCTCAGCGGATAGCCGCCAATGTAAGAGGTGGCGTCGTTGCTGTTATAGGTGCCCGTGAACACGGCCTTGATGTTGTCGGTGATCTTGTAATCACCCTTCAGCGTGTACGACTTCAGGCGGTTATTCGGCATCAGCGTTTCCAACGCTGACTGATTGGCATAGTCGTTGCTGAAATAAGGGGTGGGATATACCACGCCAAATGAATTGGGGTGGTAGTTGGCGATGTTCATGCCGTTCTGGCCGGCGTTGACCGTAAGCGGGGTCGAATAGAGCCCATTGGCTGGGCCCGTGATACCCAGAATCGTGCCGTAATCGGATGCCTGCACGGACTGCGGGTATTGCGGCAGGCTGAAGTAACCGTTTTTGCTGAACCACGTCTGGTTCGACATGATCTGGTTGAGGTTCTGTATCGATACGTTGAAGGTGAACGAACCGCGCGAGAACTTGTGGCCACCCGTCAGACTGAACTGGCTTTGCTTGCCATAGTTACCCGGTGCATAGGTGCTGTTGTAGGTATCCAGATACAGGCCATCCACATTCTTGGTGTGGATGTTGATCACGCCGGCAATCGCGTCGGAGCCGTAAACCGAAGATGCGCCATCCTGCAAGATGTCCACGCTATCGATCAGTGAGCTTGGAATCGTGCTGAGGTCGGTCTGGCCGAAGATATCGGTGGTATAGCGTTCGCCGTCGACCAGGATCAGCGTGCGGGGCGCACCCAGTCCGCGCAAGCTGGCGTACTGACCAACGATATCGCCCAGCGAGCTTTGCGTACTGGTGCCGGAAGAACCCACCGAAGGAACATTCTGCAGGATCTGGCCAACGCTCACGAAGCCTTGCTGCTGCAGTGCTTGATGCGTGATTTGAGTAACCGGTTGCGCCGTTTCCACGTCCACGCTGCGAATCAGCGAGCCGGTGACGGTAACGGTCTGCAAGGTCTTCGGGTTGTTCTGTTGCGGCGTCGCCGTCGCCTGCGGCGGCGCGTTGCCTTGTGTCGCCTGGCTCGTTGCCGGCGGTGGTGTAGGTGTAGTGTCTTGTGCGATAGCCACTGTTGCCAGTGCGCTACCTCCCAGTGCCAAAGCGATGCGGATGGCAAGTGTGATGTTTTGATGCTGCAAGTTCACGTTTAAATCCCCTTTATGAGTGGACCCAGTGCCTGCAGGCTTTTCCTCGCCTGTATTCGATTTGCCAGCCAAGTTGCATGAGTGATGACATTTATGCAGTTGGTTGGCCTGTCGAACTTAAATGAAAATTAAGTTCTCATGACAGTGCCTACGCGACGTAAATAAACAGCGCGTGTGTTGTTGCGAGTCGAAAAGCGCATTCGCAACTTTGTTCGTTAGCTTCACGTCAGCTATGCGTTTCGCAAAAGTGTTATGCATGCATAGCGCATACCGGAGCCGGTATAAGAAATCGAGCGCCAATTTTAAGTGTTTTTTGCAAAAATTGGCCTGATGGCTAACGAGCACTGCGCGATCACGCGGCGTGCGTATCATCGATAATGATGTGCCCGGTCGTTTTTCAGTTATGCGTCAGTTCGCGACATTGGCGTCGCAAAAGGCTTTCACGCGTATACAAGCTATCTACGACACGAAGGTGCGGCTTGGATAATTGAATAAAGAGAATGCCGGAATGGAAATGATGCTGCCGAACATGTTGCGTTGCGAAATATACTAACGCGTCAGGTAGTATTTATTTTTCAGCGCAACATCATTTCCATGTGCGGCAGGCTGCCGCAGACGACCTGTAGTCGCGTCAGCAAGATTTCGCGGTGCGCAGAAACTTCCCCGATGAGCTTCCCGACGCCTTGCAACTCCGCGCAGCGCAACGCTGCCTGATAGGCGAGCACCGGACCGGGTAACTCCGATCGCTTGTGCGCATTGCCCTGCCAGAGCACGGCGACCCAGCCTTCTTCTTTTTCGTGGCCTGACTCATCCACCGGCATGTACAAGGTGCCATCCGTCAGCGACAGTGCACAATCGTGGCCGTCCGCAAATTGGAAGGTATACAGCGGCATCAGTTCGGCGATGTAGTCGACGATGCGTTGGCTCAATCCGGTCATGCAGCCTCCCCAAAGCACGAAAGGGGCCGCATGGTAACGGCAAACCTCACCGCGCATGTGAGATGTTGCCAACAGTCCCCGTGATCGGAAGCCGGTTTGAGGTATGCCTAATCCTCGCGCTTCCGCCAATCGCCTGAAAACGCGACAATGAGCAGCTTTCATGGATCCCGTCGCCATGCAGATGGCTTGATTTCGGCGGATCCGACGCCACTAGCGTGGGGCGCGTCGCATGTTCCGTCCTTGGCTTTGCGGCGTTTCCCTTGTGCATACGCCGTAGCCAGAGAGGTTTGCCAGACCCATGTCCCAGACGCCGAAGATCATCTACACGCTGACGGATGAAGCTCCGTACCTTGCCACGCAGTCCCTGCTGCCGATCATCAAAGCCTATACCGCGACGGCGGGCATCGCGGTGGAAACGCGCGACATCTCGCTGGCCGGCCGCATCCTGGCGCAGTTCTCCGACACGCTGAAAGACGGCCAGAAAATCGCCGACGACCTCACCGAGTTGGGCCAATTGGCTACCACGCCGGACGCCAACATCATCAAGCTGCCCAACATCAGCGCCTCGATGCCGCAGCTCAAGGCAGCGATCAAGGAACTGCAGACCCAGGGGTATGCCTTACCGGACTATCCGGAAGACCCCAAGGACGTGAGCGACTGGAATATCCGCGCGCGCTACGACAAGGTGAAAGGCAGTGCCGTGAACCCGGTGCTACGCGAAGGCAACTCCGATCGCCGCGCACCGCTTTCGGTCAAGAACTACGCGCGCAAGCATCCGCACAAAATGGGTGCGTGGAGCGCGGATTCGAAAACTCACGTGGCGCAGATGAGCGGCGGCGATTTCTACGGCAGCGAGAAATCCGTCGTCGTCGATCAAGCCACCACGGTCAAGATCGAATGGTTCGGCAAGGACGGCAGCAGCACGATCCTGAAAGAGAAAACCAACCTCACTGCCGGCGAGATCATCGATGCCGCCGTGATGAGCAAGAAGGCGCTGGCCGGTTTTATCGACGCGCAGATCGAAGACGCGAAAAAGCAGGGTGTACTGTTCTCGCTACACCTGAAGGCCACGATGATGAAGGTCTCCGACCCCATCATGTTCGGCCAGGTGGTCAACGAGTTCTACAAGGACGTGCTCGCCAAGCACGCCGATACGCTCAAGAGCATCGGCTTCAACGCCAACAACGGCATCGGGGATCTATATGCGCGCATTGGCGCGTTGCCGGCGGACAAGCAGGCCGAGATCAAGGCGGACGTAGAAGCCGAATACGCCAAGCGTCCTGCGCTGGCGATGGTGAATTCCGACAAGGGCATCACTAACCTGCACGTGCCCAGCGACGTCATCATCGACGCGTCGATGCCGGCGATGATTCGCGACTCCGGCAAGATGTGGAACGCCGAAGGCAAGCTTGCGGACACCAAGGCGGTGATCCCGGACCGCAGCTACGCCGGCGTGTACCAGGCGGTGATCGAGGATTGCAAGGCGCACGGCGCCTACGATCCCACCACCATGGGCAGCGTGCCGAATGTCGGCTTGATGGCCCAGGCGGCCGAGGAATACGGCTCGCACGACAAGACCTTCCAGATCACCGGCGATGGTGTAGTGCGCGTGATCGACGCCAACGGCAAGGTGCTGCTGGAGCACAGCGTGGAAGCCGGTGACATCTGGCGCATGTGCCAGACCAAGGACGCGCCGGTGCAGGATTGGGTGAAATTGGCCGTGACCCGCGCGCGCCTCAGCAACACGCCTGCCGTGTTCTGGCTGGATGCGAACCGCGCACACGATGCGCAGATCATCAAGAAGGTGGAGCGCTATCTGAAGGATCACGACGTCAGTGGTCTGGACATCCGCACACTCACGCCGGTCGACGCCACCAAGTTCTCGCTAGAGCGTATCCGCAAGGGCCAGGACACCATTTCCGTCACTGGCAACGTGTTGCGCGACTACCTCACCGACCTGTTCCCGATCATGGAGCTGGGCACCAGCGCCAAGATGCTCTCCATTGTGCCGCTGATGGCCGGCGGTGGCCTGTTCGAAACCGGCGCCGGCGGTTCCGCGCCCAAGCACGTGCAGCAGTTCCTGGAAGAGAACTGCCTGCGCTGGGATTCGCTGGGTGAGTTCCTGGCGCTCGCCGCCTCGCTCGAACATCTCGCCAACCGCTACGACAACGCTGCTGCCCGTGTGCTGGCCAAGACGCTGGATGAGGCCAACGGCAAGTTCCTCGACAACAACAAATCCCCCGCGCGTAAGGTCGGCGAACTCGATAACCGCGGCAGCCACTTCTACTTGGCGCTGTATTGGGCACAAGCCCTGGCCGAGCAGAACGACGATGCCGCATTGAAGGCGAAGTTCACGCCGCTCGCCAAGGCGCTCACCGAGAACGAAGCGAAGATCGTCGCCGAGCTCAACGGCGCGCAGGGCAAGCCGGTGGATATCCACGGTTACTACCACGCGGACCTCGCGTTGATCAGCAAGGCGATGCGGCCCAGCGAGACGTTCAATGCAGCGCTCGCTGCGCTCTAAATGTCATTGATGTCACGGACTAAGAAAGGGCCCTTGGGGCCCTTTCTTTTTGGTCATTGATGCATTTGTCATTCAATTGCATTACAATCGGGTCGACCGTATCGGAGAACTGCGATGGCTTCCAATGCTCTGGTGCAAACACGCATCGATGCCGACGTAAAAGAGCGTGCTGCGGCTGTGTTGGACAGCATGGGGCTGACGGTATCGGATGCCGTTCGCATCCTGTTGACGCGCGTGGCCAAAGAAGGCGCATTGCCGTTTGATTTTGCCGTTGACCCGGCAGTGCACGATGCGTGGTTCCGCGCCAAGGTGCAGGAGGCGCTGAACGATCCGCGTCCGGCCATATCCGATGCGGATGTAGAAGCTCATTTTGCAAAGCGCCGCAAAGCGGCGTCGCGGAAAAGTCGAAAAGGGTAGTGCGTGAAGCTCGAATGGACGCGATGGGCCTTGATGGATCGTGACAGGATATTTGACTACCTTGAAGCCGAGAGTCCCTATACGGCGGTAATGCTCGACGAGCGCATACGCAAGCAGATTCAGCAGCTCAAGCGATTTCCTGAAAGTGGCCGGGTAGGTCGCGTGGAAGGCGCGCGAGAACTCGTGGTGCAGCGTACGCCTTACATCGTGGCCTACATGTGCACTGGCGATAGGGTGCGGATTTTGCGCATACTCCACGAAGCGCAGCAGTGGCCAGGCGATATGGCTGACATCCCCAAGCGCCACCGATGACTCGCCCATCCGCTCCAATGTTGGATCCTCACGGGTAAGGCTGTGCTTACTACCGATCCAGGAACGCCGACACATGCGTATTTACATGATCGCGGGATGGCTGGCTCTTCTTCTGGCGTTCCCTGCATGGCCTCAATCGACACCTGCTTCCTCCAGCAGCGCGCCGGCCCCATCCTCCGCCAATGCACCCCTGCTGCAGCCTGTCACCGTTACCGGCGAGCAACCAGGCCCCGGTTTGTGGAAGGTAAGCAAGGGCGATCACGTCATGTGGGTGCTCGGCACGATCACGCCGTTGCCCAGGGGCATGGAATGGCGCTCGAAGGAAGTGGAGCAGACGATCGCGCGCTCGCAGGAGGTGCTGGAATCGCCATCTGCGGAAGTGAAAGTGGACGCGGGCTTCTTCAGCAAGCTGCTGCTGCTGCCATCGGTCTACAGCGCGCGTAAGAATCCCGATGGCGCTACGCTGCAGCAGATTCTTCCGGCGCAAATGTATGAGCGCTGGGAAATCGTCAAGCAGCAATATTTCGGCAACGATCGCGGCGTTGAATACTGGCGCCCGATAGTGGTTGCCGTGAAGCTGTATCAGAAGGCGCTGGACAGGGCTGGGCTTACCAACGCCAACGATATCAACAAGGCCGTGTTCAAGCTGGCCGGCCAGCACGACGTGAAACGCATACCAGTGAAATACAAGCTGGTGGTGGAACATCCCCGCGAGGCGCTGGATGCCATCAAGCAGACCAACCTGCACGACATCAGCTGCTTCAACCAGACGCTGAATACTGTGCAAGACGATATGGGCAATCTGGCCGCGCGTGCCAATGCATGGTCCACCGGAGACATTCAAACCTTGCGGGGATTTGCCGTCAACGACCGCCACGAATCCTGCATTATCGCCGTGGTCAATGCCGATTTCGCCGAACCGCTCGGGCTGCACGATCTGCCGCAGCGCATGGAGCAGGCATGGCTCGATGCGGCGGAAGCGGCACTGATCCGCAACACGCAAACCTTTGCCGTGCTGCCGATGGATCAGGTGTTATCCCCGGACGGCTTTCTGGCCAAACTGAAAGCCAAGGGATATTCGGTTCAATCGCCGGACGAGTTGAATCCCTAGCATGTGTCACTAATGAGCAAGGAAGCATGGAAGCCGTCATGGGTAAGTTACTGATATCCGTCATCGCTATTGCGCTTGCAATCTTTGCTACGCGTTATTTGCAATTGCGTTTCAAGCAGAATCCGGCGGGCAAGTCTTAGATAGACGCCCTCTTGAAACGATGGCCATCACCCCTGCTACAGTATCCCGGGGTGTACGGAATCGCTCGGCAAAGGGGAAGGATAATGAAAAGGTTTTTTACAGTGCTTGTCGCACTGTTTCTTGTAGTGTCCGGTAGCCTGGCCGTTGCGCAGGAACGGCAAAGTCCCTTGAATGCATTGCCTTGGAAGATGGGGCCGGACACGGTAAAGCTGGGGAACAAAGCGACGCTGAACGTCCCGGACGGTTATGCGTTTCTGGATGCGGCCGGCAGCCGGTCGCTCAATGAAATACTGCACAATCCGCCGGTCGATGCGGACGAATACACGCTCGCGCCGAAGAGTCTCGACTGGATAGCATTTTTCTCCTACGAGGACATCGGTTACGTCAAGGACGATGAAAAAATCGATCCCGATGCGATTCTCGATTCGTACCGCAAAGGCACGGAAGAGAGCAACAAGCAACGCCGTTCGCACGGATGGAGTGAACTCAATATCCTCGGCTGGAACGCCAAGCCGGAATACGATTCGCAGATCAAGTCGCTGGCCTGGTCCATCCTTGCCGAGGATGTGCAGTCCCAGCACAAGATCATCAATTACAACACGCGTCTGCTGGGCAGGCACGGTGTGATGGATGTGGTTGTCGTCACGTCGCCAACGAAACTCGCTACCGCGATCAGCGACTTCAAGAGCGCCTTGCCTGGATTTCAGTACACACCAGGCGAAAGCTATGCCGAATACCGTCCCGGCGATCATGTGGCCGAATACGGACTTGCCGCGTTGATCACTGGCGGTGCGGTGGCGGTGGCGGCCAAGAAGGGTTTGTTCACGGTGCTCGGCACCTTCCTGGTGGCTGCATGGAAGTTCTTGCTGGCGGGATTCGTCGCGGTCGGCGCCTGGTTCAAGAATCTGTTCAAGAAAAAAACGCAGGTTCGATGACTCTGTACGACGGATTGCTGCTGTTGGGCGGAGTCGTGGTGCTGTATCTCTACGACTCTGCCCTGCTGCTTTTCCATAACGAGATCGTGCTGGTGGGGCAGCGGCATGGCTACGGGGTTTCCGCAGGTTCCGGCTTAGAGCTGGCCGGGCGGCACGTCTATCTGCCATCGCCACTTTTCCCGCACCAGCCGTTGTTTCGTATGAGCTGGCCGCAGAATGGCGTGCCCGCCAGACATGCGCCACTGATACGCGTACGACGCGTGCGCGTGGCGCTGGCGGCGGCTTCTGGTTGGATGCTCCTGCTGCTGGTGCTCTTCGCGGTGGGCTTGCCGTACGTGCTGCTCGTGACGCGCGATGCCCGGCTGCTGCTCGCATGGATTGCAGCCGTCTATACCGTGATCGGCATTCTGTTGATGCATGTTTATCGCCACCGAAAGACGTTGAACCTGTCGCGCCGTGCGGTAGTAGCCATCGCTATGGATGCGCTGCTGTGTGCGCCGTTTGCATTGAACATGGTGCGAAAGATCGGGCTGCGGCAGCGCCTGGACGTTGATCTGCGCACTGCGGCAAACAGCATGCTGTCCGCTAACGCCAATCGCGAGTTGCTGGCTATTCTTCGCCAGCGTATCCAAACAAGCCTGGGCTTCGTCGAACCCGACGAGGTCGCATCCCACGCCTTGGCTACCTATCTGGCCGACTTCGAGGGTTTGTGCAAATGACCGTCGTAGATGTGGTTGTTATCGTGGCAGGTTTGCTGTTCGGCTATCGGCTCGTCAGCCATTATCTTTCGCCGCGCGTGGATGACGGACAGAGGCATTCGCGCAGCGATAGCAACCGTCAGAACGAAGCGCCGCGCCAACAGTCGTGGGAGCGCAATTGGGAACCGCCGAAGCCGGAAGCGCCGGCTTGGTTTGAGGTATTGGAAGTCTCGGAACAGGCCGATGTAGCGCAGATCGAACGCGCCTATCGCTTGAAGATGAGCCAACATCATCCCGATAAAGTCGCGCAACTGGGCGAGGACATCCGTCGGCTTGCCGAGGCCAAGTCCAAGGAAATCAATGCCGCCTACGAGACGGCGATGCAGTTGCGCCGACCGTAGTCGCCATGACTTCCATGCGGATATAGCCGCAGATCAGAAACTTGCGGTCGCATCGTTCAACGCGGAAATCTCATCTTGCATCAGCGATAGGTTTACCGCGCCGACGAGCTCGCGCAACTGTTCGACCGTCGTCGCGCTGGCGATCGGCGCGGCAATGCCTGGACGAGCGATCAGCCAAGCTAGGGCTACTTGCGATGGCGTGGCTTTATGCGCAGATGCAATGTCATCCAGCGTGGCTAGCACCTTCAAACCTTGCGGCGTTAGGTATTTCTTCACCGCGCCGCCGCGCGCACGGCTCTTGGCCAGGTCTGCTTCGCTGCGGTACTTGCCGCTGAGGAAGCCGCTGGCCAGAGCGTAGTAATTGATCACACCGACGTTTTCCTGGCGTATCAGCGGTTCAAGTTCCTGCTCGTAACCTTTGCGGCTGACCAGGTTGTATTCGGGCTGCAGGCTTTCGTAGCGTGGCAGGTTGTGTTCCTGCGAAACTTTCAGTGCTTCAGCGAAGCGGTCAGCAGTGTAGTTGGAAGCGCCGATCGCGCGCACCTTGCCTTCCTCGATCAACTTGGCAAAGGCGCCCAGCGTTTCATCCAGAGGCACCGTGGCATCATCTTCGTGCGCTTGGTACAGGTCGATGTGGTCGGTCTGTAGACGCTTGAGCGAGCCCTCAAGCGCCTGGCGTATGTTCATCGGTGAGAGGCCGCGATGCTCCACCCATTTGGCAACTTTGGTGGCGATCAGCACTTTGTCGCGCTTGCCGCTGCGCTTAAGCCACTTGCCGATGATGGTTTCCGATTCGCCACCGCGATTGCCCGGCACCCACGCCGAATAGACGTCCGCGGTATCGATCAGGTTGAAGCCGGCGTCGACGAAGGCGTCGAGCAGTTCGAACGAGCGTTGTTCATCCACGCTCCATCCGAACACATTGCCACCAAAGGCAAGCGGGGCGACGGAAAGGGTAGAGCGGCCCAGTTGGCGCAGTTGCATCAAAACGATCCTCGGCAGATTGGGCGAACGGCCGCCATGCGGCGGCGTGTAACCCTTGCCGAGTTGGGTGCGGGTGCGCCGTAATCAAGCGCAGCAGGTAGACTCGTCGTGCGGGTCGACGGGTAGCGGAAGCTGGGTGACATTCACTTCCACCGGTTTCTGCTCACAACCGCAGGGCGGTGCATCCGGACGCCAGGCTAGCGCGGCAGAGGGTGTGGTGATGTAGCCGTGAAGGAACAACAGATCAACCCATGGCGAACGCATGGTGGTAGGTTCCTGGCAGGTTTGGGGTTATGTGCAAGGTAGTGGCGTGGCCTGGCAAGAAAAAGCGATATATTCGCAAGCCAGGTTTGAGGGATATTCAAAATGAGCCGTGTACCGCTCAGCCTTCTGCAGCAATTCGTGCAGGTGGCACGATTGGGCAATCTGTCGCGTGCCGCCGAGCAGGCCAACCTCACCGTCAGCGCGTTGAGTCATCAGATGCGGCAGTTGGAAGAGCGCCTGGAGCGACGCCTGTTCGAGCGCGGTCCGCGCGGCGTGACGCTCACCGCGGAAGGCTGCGACCTGCTCGAAGCGGTGGGTGAGCATTTTGACGGTATCGAACATGCGCTGGGGCGCTATCGCCAACGGCGTCATGACGCGCTCACCGTCAGCGCCAGCCCCGGCATCATTTCCAGCTGGTTGATGCCGCGCTTGCCGAGCCTACTTGCCATGCATCCGGAGTTGGAACTCAACCTGCAATCCACCAATGTGCTAGTGAATTTCGAGCGCGAGGCGGTCGATGCTGGCGTGCGCTACGGCAAGGGCGAGTGGGAGGGCCTGCGCAGCGAATATCTCTTCGGCGAATGGATTGCACCGGTGGCTGCGCCGTCGCTGGTGGAACGCATGGCTGGCGCCGATCCGCTGGATCTCGCGCAGTGGCCGTTGATCGGCGATCCCAATCGCAACAACCGCTGGAACGACTGGTTCGCGCACTACGGCGGCGAACCGCCGCATCGCTACATCGCGCACGTGGATACCATCGACGCCTTGCGCCAAGCGGCCCTGGAAGGTTTGGGCGTGGCGCTCGGCCGCATGGTCACGTCCAAATCATGGATCGATGCGGGCCGGCTGGTAGTGCTGGGCGATCGCTACCTACCCGTGCCGGAGGCGTATCACCTGGTGTATCCGCCGCGCTCGGAAGATCACCGCGGCATGGCGACGTTTCGCGCATGGCTGCATGAGGAAGCTGAAGTGTATTGTCGGGAGATGCCGCAGCCGCAGCGAGATGAGGCTGCGGCGTAGATAAGGTGGTTAGGCGCCGTCGAGTGCGGTTGTCAGATGCAGCGATGGATCGGCCTGGGAAATGCTGCCAGCGGGAATGGCATCGGACGACGACTGCTGCGGATTGCTCTGATGCCAGGGTATCAATTCACGCGGACCAGGAATGTAGGGCTCCCATTTGCCGTAGGTGTCTTCCTGCGGTAAGTTCGCCGGCCGCAAATTGAAATTCACCGGTACGCGCACGTCCCAGTAGGGATCCAGCACATGGCTACCAGTGGTGGGCAGGTTGTACGTCCAACTCTTGGCAGCATCCAACGCTGCATTGCCGAGCACGGTGCGGAAATGGTGCATCTGCGCTTCGCGCCCGTATACACCCAGGTTCACCTGCTCTACCGCGACTTTTTCAACCTGACCTTCCTTATTGACACGCAAGAGCAGAAAGACCGTGCCATCCACGCGAGCATCGATGGCTGCCGGCGGATATCTGGGCGGCTGTCGGTCCTTGTACGTGACATGATCGGTTGCGTGGGCATCCGCATCGCCGAAGTTGGCGCTGCTGATGCGGAGCGAATCGTGTTGGTCATCGACAGGTTTTGCGACGATGCGCAGACTCATCTTAGCCCGCTGGATTGCATCCACGCGCTCGGCAAAGCGGAACTTCCAGCCGGGTACGCTCTTCTTGATGAGATCGACGACGGAAGGGGGAATCTTCTCGGGTCGGTCGAGGGTGTACTGGTAGACACCACCATCGGGGGCTACTTCGATCGATCCCGTCACCAGCATGGTGGCTTCGGCGGTCTTGCGTATATCGCTGGTACCTGCCCAAGCCACACAAGCCATCAGCGTACAGAGCGCCGCTGCAATCCATCGTTTCATGCGCCATCCCCTTGCAAGATGCGGCGAGTATAGCTTGCCAAATGGACGTCCACATGCCTGCGTGGGTGCGCGTCAGTGAAAGGGTTACGGCATTCCCTGCACTTACCGTAAACTATTGATCGCCGAATATTATCGATCGGCGATACATCTCATCTTCGTGGCACTCATAAGGATTCTCTATGCCAAGCACCGCCATCCTCATCGACGGCGCTTTCTTCCTTGCCCGCTATCGCAAAGTGTGGGGTGACCGCGACGCCAATGACGCGCGCACCGTGGCCAAGACTCTGTTCGGTATGGCGCTGGAGCACCTCAAGGCGCTGGATCGTCCGCGCGAAGCGCTCTATCGCATCTTCTTCTACGATTGTCCTCCGCTGGAAAAAGTGCTGATCAAGCCGATCAGCGGCGAGAGCATCGATTACTCGCGCACCGGCGCCGCCGCCTTTCGCCGTGACTTGCACGATCAGCTGCGTCGCCAGCGCAAGATGGCGTTACGGCTGGGGCGGCTCGGCGATCGCGGCGAGTGGAAGCTCAAGCATCAGGCTTATCAGCAATTGCGCGACGAGTCGTTGTATTGGGATGAGTTGACTGACGAGCACTTCGAGCCGGACATGCGCCAGACGCAGGTCGATATGAAGATCGGCATCGACATCGCGGCGCTCTCCTACAAGAAGCAGGTGGATCAGATCATCCTGGTGGCGGGAGACGCAGACTTCATCCCGGCGGCGAAGCTGGCGCGCTACGAGGGCATCGATTTCATTCTCGATCCCATGTGGCAGGGCATCGCGCCGGATCTGCACGAGCATATCGACGGCCTGCAATCGGTCTGTCCGCGGCCGTTCTGAGCATCCCTAAGCTCGGGTTGGATGGGCGAGGTACGGCAGGCCCCGCCCGCACTCCTCTTTGCCATCTTCGACGTGCATGATGGCGACGCAGGTGCGGCCACGCCGCACTATTCTCCCGCGCGTGCGTTGCGGACGGTGCGGCGTTCGTGAATTAATCGTAAAATGTCCACGTTCGCTGTACGGCGCTTGCGGCAGGCTGTCGCATAACATCTGAGGAATCGTCATGAGACTCAAGTTCGCCTTCGGATTGTCCGTTGCCCTGTTGTTTGCCGGCATGGCACATGCACAACAGGCCGCGCAGGATCAGCCCACGGGCGATCTGGTGCCCCCGACCAGCGCCAGCGACTTCACTTCAGGCCAGCTCGATGCGGTGCTTGCCGGTTCCTGGCGCTCCGAGCACAACAAGGCGCGCGACGTCTATCGCCACCCCAAGGCCACGCTGCAGTTCTTCGGCCTGCAGCCGGACAAGACGGTGATCGAAATCACCCCAGGCGGCGGCTGGTATACCGAGATCCTGGCGCCACTGCTGCGCGACAACGGTCACTACATTGCCGCGGTACCCGGCGGAAACGGCGCGGAAGACCGGCAGGATGCCGATGCGCTGCGCACCATGTTCAAGGCCAACCCGACCGAATACGGCAAGGCCAGCATCGCCACTTTCAATCCCAAGGCACCGGTGCTCGGGCCGCCCGGCTCGGCCGACATGGTGCTGACTTTCCGCAACGTGCATAACTGGACGATGGCCGGCAATGCGGAGGCCATGTTCAAGGCGTTCTATGCGGTGCTGAAAACCGGCGGCACGCTGGGCGTGGTGGATCACCGCGCCGCGTCGGGCGCCAATCTGGATGCCATCAAGAGCAGCGGCTATCTGCCCACCGATTACGTGATCAAGCTCGCCACCGACGCCGGCTTCAAGCTGGACGGACAGAGCGAGATCAACGCTAATCCTAAGGACACCAAGAACTATCCCAAGGGCGTGTGGACGCTGCCGCCGACGTTGACCCTGGGCGATAAGGATCGCGACAAGTATCTAGCCATTGGCGAATCGGACCGCATGACGCTGCGCTTCGTGAAAGTGGGCGTTAACAAAGCGCCGTCGATGCCTGCGTCGACGACCTCGGTCTCCAGTCCAAGCGCACATTAAAGCGTAGGCTGGGATGCCAATCCCAGCTTACGGTTCTTCAGGGGGCGGCTTGTTTATCGGGCGAACGAAAACGCCATGCTGATTGCGCTGAACAAGCCGTTCGGTGTGTTGTGCCAGTTCACCACCCATGATGATCGCCCCACTTTGGCTGACTACGTACAGCAGAAAGACGTCTACCCGGCCGGTCGTCTGGACCACGATAGCGAAGGCTTGCTGCTGCTGACGGACAGCGGCGTGTTGGCGCATCGCCTCACCGATCCGAAGCACAAGCAGCCGAAGACGTATCTGGTGCAAGTGGACGGTGTGATTACCGACGACGCCGTACAGGCATTGCGCCGCGGTGTGACGTTGAACGATGGACCCACCTTGCCGACCATCGCCGAGCACGCGCAAGAACCGTCATGGCTGTGGCCGCGCGATCCGCCGGTGCGTTTTCGCAAGAGCATTCCCACGAGCTGGCTGTCGATCACCTTGCGCGAAGGGCGCAATCGGCAGGTGCGCCGTATGACGGCGGCGATGGGGTTTCCGACATTGCGGTTGATACGCGTGCGGATGGGTGGGTACGCGTTGGATGGGTTGTTGCCTGGTGAGACGCGAGTGCTGTTGCGGTGATGCTCGTTATTCAACGTAACCACATGGCCGTCATTCCCGTTTTCGCGGGAATGATGGCCGTTGGGGACTACGGATACTGATGAGACATCACAAACCAAAAAACGCCCGCGCCGCCGCCGTGCTATTCGCCGCCGTCACTTCAACCGGCTCGCCGCGATCCCGCGCAATCTCCACGCAGATATGCTTCAAATACATTGGCTCATTGCGTCGATGACTCGGTTGCGGCCGCACTGTGCGCGGTAACAGATACGGCGCATCCGTTTCGATCATCAGTCGATTGGCGGGAATCTCGCGCACGAATTCGCGCAGGTGCGTGCCGCGCCGTTCGTCGCAGATCCAGCCGGTGATGCCGATATGGCAATCCAGGGCAAGGTAATCGTGCAGCGCCTCGCGCGTGTCGGTGAAGCAATGCACCACCGCCGCCGGCACCTTGTCGCGGTAGCGCTTCAGCAGGGCGAAAAAATCATGATGCGCATCGCGCTGGTGCAGGAACAGCGGCTTGCCTACGTCCGCGGCGATCCGCAACTGGCGTTCGAATACGTCCAACTGCACGTCTCGCGGTGAGTAATTGCGGTGATAGTCCAGGCCCGTCTCGCCCACGGCGCGCACCTGCGGCGACCTTGCCAGTTCGCGCAGGCGGGCATCAGTTAAGTCGTTGTAATCGACGGCGTGGTGCGGATGCACGCCCGCCGTGGCGTACAGCACGTCGGGATGTGCATTAGCCAGTTCCAATGCATGCTCGCTACCGTTTTGTGACGCGCCAGTGACCACCATTTGAATCACCCCATGCGCCGCGGCGCGCGCCATCACAGCATCGAAATCGTGCCGGAACGACTCATGGGTGAGATTGGCCCCGATATCGACAAGCTGCATGCTGAACCCTTTCAAAGGTTCCATTGTCCCATCTGCGAACGGTCTGATCCATGTGCACGGCTTTCACGTTTTCCGAAGACTTCGACTCACCACAGCATGAACGGGTGGGCAGTATGCGGCGGCGAGGCTCGCCAGTCGCTTTAGGTATGTGTTACCAATGGGAGTGACCAGCTTGGCGGACAGGGGTGCCAGGCAAGCAGAAGTATTGAGCAGTTATAGCGACCAATGGGGTGGAAACCATGTCGGCAGCCTTGAAGCCGGCGTCCCTCGGGACGATAGAGGCCACGGAAGACCATGAAGCGGCAGTGTGCGCACTGCTGGTCGCACGCGGCCGCCTGAAAGACAACGATCTGGCGCGCGCCAAGCGGCTGCATGAGGAGGCGCCGGAGGGTACGCTTACGACCTTGCTCGCCCGACTGGGGCTGGTGTCCGAGCGTGACCTCGCCGAAGCCTGGTCAGAGCGCTTGCATGCGCCCCTGCTAGCCGCGCGCGATGCGCCGGACATGCCCCCGGCCGATTTCGACGTGTCCGTGCGCTTTCTCAAGCAGCAGCACGTCGTACCGGTGCGTGTGGGCGAGGACGGTCTCACCCTCCTCGTCGCCGATCCGGCCGATCCTTATCCTTTGCACGCGGTGCAACTCGCCTCGGGCAAACCGGTGGCGCTGTGCATCGGCGTGCGCTCGGAAATCGATGACCTGATCGAGCGCTACTACGGCCAGGGCCGTTCCGCGATGGGCACCATCGTGGAAAACCTCGACGGCAGTGCGGCAGAAGAAGACGACGTGGAGCATCTGCGCGATCTGGCTTCCGAAGCGCCCGTGATTCGCTTGGTGAACCTGATCCTGCAGCGCGCGGTAGAACAGCGCGCCTCCGACGTGCACATCGAGCCGTTCGAGAATCGCCTGAAAGTGCGCTACCGCATCGACGGCGTGCTGCACGAAGTGGAGGCGCCGCCATCCAGCTCCACCGCCGCGGTGATCAGCCGCGTGAAGATCATGGCCAAGCTCAACATTGCCGAGCGACGCCTGCCGCAAGATGGTCGTATCCAATTGCGCGTGCAGGGCAAGGAATTGGATCTGCGCGTATCCACCGTGCCCACCAGCTTCGGCGAATCGGTGGTGATGCGTATTCTCGATCGCGAAACGGTGGTGTTCGATTTCGCCTCGCTGGGCTTTACCGATCACTTCCAGAAGCGCTTCATCGATGTGTTGGAACGCCCGCACGGCATTCTGCTGGTAACCGGCCCGACGGGTTCCGGTAAAACCACCACACTCTACACCGCGCTGTCGAAGATCAATACGCCAGGCGTGAAGATCATCACCGTGGAAGATCCGGTGGAATACCAGCTCGAAGGTATCAATCAGATCCAGGTCAAGCCGCAGATCGGCCTGGACTTCGCCAATGCATTGCGCTCGATCATGCGTCAGGATCCAGACGTGATCATGATCGGCGAAATGCGCGACCTGGAAACCTGCCGCATCGCAATCCAGTCCGCGCTCACCGGTCACTTGGTGCTGTCCACGCTGCATACCAACAGCGCGTCCGGCGGCGTCACGCGTCTACTCGACATGGGCGTGGAAGATTATCTGCTCGGCTCCACCGTCAACGGCATTCTTGCGCAGCGCCTGGTGCGCCGGCTTGATCCGGAAACCGCGATTGCTTACGAAGCGCCGCCGGAAGTCGTCAAGGAATTCGAGCTGGAGAAATACACCAACGAACGGCCGATCCGCCTATGGAAGCCCGGCACCAGCACGACCAATCCCACCGGCTACCGTGGCCGCCGCGCCATCATGGAATTCCTGGTGATGAGCGATGCGCTGCGCCGTCTGGTGATGCAGCGCGCCGATGCCGGTGAAATCGAGCGCCAGGCCCGCGTCGAAGGCATGCGCACGATGTACGAGGATGGCATCGCCAAGGCTGTGGCGGGCATCACCACCATTGAGGAGGTGTTGCGTGTTACGCAGGAGGGTTGAGAGCGGGGAACGGGGAACGGGGAACGGGGACATGCAAACGCCCCGTGTGCTTTGCGTTTCCCGCTCCATTGCTTTCTCTGGTCGTTACTGTTCACTTCATCGCGTGCGAGGTGCTGACGTTCCCCGTTCCCCGTTCCCCGTTCCCGGCCTCCAGCACCCATGAGCCAATTCCGCTACCGCGCCGTCAGCGCCTCCGGCGAAATCGTGCAGGGGCAGATGGAGGCGACGAGCCTTGACGAAGTGATCGTGCGCCTGCAGGACCAAGGCCACACACCGCTGGAAGCCAAGCCGGCCGATGCCGGTGGCGGCAGCGGCGGTTTAGCCGGCTTGTTCAAGCGCGGTCCTTTCAATGGCGATCAGCTGGCGCAGTTCACGCATCAGCTCGCCACATTGCTGGGTGCGGGACAACCGCTGGATCGCGCGCTCGGCATTCTGATGGACCTGCCCGAGGGCGAACACGCCAAGAAACTGATCGAACGCGTACGCGATCGTGTGCGTGGCGGCACACCGCTGTCGCAGGCGCTGGACGAAGAGCACGGCGTGTTCCCCAAGCTCTATATCGCGCTGGTGCGTGCGGGCGAAGTGGGCGGTTCACTGGAAGATACGCTGCGCCGTCTTGCCGATTATCTCGAACGCACGCAGGAGCTGCGCGGCAGCATCATCAATGCGCTGATCTATCCGGCGTTCCTGATGGTCGGCGTATTCGGTTCGCTGCTTCTGCTGCTCACCTATGTGGTACCGCAGTTCGTGCCGATCTTCCAGGACATGCAGGTGCCGATTCCCTTCATCACTCGCGCCGTGCTCGCGTTGGGCACCACGCTGCAGAATTGGTGGTGGCTGATTCTGGTGATCCTGATTGGCGGCGTGTTGGTGTGGCGCGCGCGGATGCGCGATCCAGCATTGCGACTCGCCTGGCACGAACGCCTGTTGAAGATACGCCTGGTCGGTCCGCTGGTGCTGAAAGTGGAAACCGCGCGACTCGCGCGCACGCTGGGCACGCTGGTGAAGAACGGTGTGCCGCTGCTATCCGCGCTAAGCATCGCGCGCATGGTCACGTCCAACCGTGCGCTGGACGAATCGCTGGTGCAGGCCACCGAGATGGTCAAGGGTGGTAATGGCCTGAGCCTCGCGCTGGGACAATCGCAACGCTTTCCGCGACTCGCCATCCAGATGGTGCAGGTGGGTGAGGAGGCCGGGCAGCTCGACACCATGCTGCTGAAAGTGGCCGACACCTTCGAACTGGAAAGCCGCCGCTCGATCGACCGCCTGCTGGCCGCGCTGGTACCCACGCTTACCATCGTGATGACGTTCTTTGTGGCCATCATCATGGCAGCCATTCTGCTGCCGCTGCTCAGCCTTACCAGCAACATCCAGTGATCGGCGTTGTCCGAACTACATAGCTCTTTATTTCACGCTTCGAAACGGAGAAACCAACCTATGCAGTACAGATATCCACGCACGCGGCAGTTGCGCCTCCCGCACCGCAGTGCCGGTTTCACCTTGCTGGAAATGCTGGCCGTGATCGTGCTGATCGGCATCGTCGGCGCCATCGTGGTGCGCCAGGTCGGGAGCAGCGTGGACAAGGGCAAGTACGGCGCTGGTAAGGCGCAGCTCACCACCTTGAGCCAGGCTATCGATTCCTATGCCTTGGACAACGGCTCGCCACCCGCGCAGATAACGGATCTGGTCAACAAGCCCTCCAATGCCAACAACTGGCAAGGGCCGTATGTGAAGCCCTCACAGCTCAAGGATCCGTGGGGCCATGACTTCGGCTACAAGTACCCAGGTGAGCACGGCAATTACGACCTGATTTTCTATGGGCGCGACGGTAAACCCGGTGGCGAGGGTTACGACGCGGATGTAGGGAACTGGCAGTGATGAATCGGGAACGGGGAACAGGTAACGGAGAACGAGGTGGTGCGCTGCAGCGCGCTGTCTCTTGTTCTTCCGCGCCTGTTCCGCGGGAGAGCGCAACGAATCGTATTGCCTCACGTTCCCCGCCCCCTGTTCCCCGTTCCCTGCAAGGCTTCACCCTGCTCGAAATGCTCGCCGTCATCATCCTGATCGGCATCGCGGCGGCGGCGGTGTCGATCTCGGTGGCGCATGGCCTGGCCAGCGCGCGCGTCAACGCGGCGGCCAGCGAACTTGCAGCGTCGTTACGCGCCACGCGCACGCAGGCGATCGTGCATGGCGAGCAGCGTCTATTTGAATTGGATACGCGCGCCGAAATCTATCGTGGCGCGGACAAGCGCGACGTGCGCTTGCCAAAAGGGCTTGAGTTATCGGTGACCAGCGCCGCGAGCGATCAATCTGGCGGCGAAATCGCGCGCATCCGCTTCTTTCCCGATGGCAGTTCCACGGGCGGCCGCATTACGCTGCGCAGCGGTCAGCGTGAATGGCACGTCAACGTATCCTGGCTGACCGGTGCCATCAGCATCTTCGACACGGCCAAGCACTCGTGAATGCGTCGCTCCGCCATGCACGCGGCTTCAGCCTGCTGGAGATGATCGCCGCCATCATGCTGCTGGCGATCGCCTTCGGCGCGCTGATGGAAGTGGCGGGCGGCTCGATCCGGCTTTCGCAGAATGCGTCCGACTATACACAGGCCGCTTTGTGGGCGCGTTCGAAACTCGATTCAAGTTTCGTGCTGGAAGCGGTGCAGCCCGGCATGACGCAAGGCAATTTCGACAACCGCTATCGCTGGCGCATGCAGGTCACGCCATGGGCGGTGCCGAACACTGCACCGCCGGGCACGCCGTATGCGTTTCGCATGTACAAGCTCGATCTGGATGTGATCTGGGGTTCGGCGCCATTCGAGCGCAAGGCGCATTTCAGTACGTTGCGGATTGGCGGCGGGACGGGGTCATGAAGCGCGCTGCCGGCTTCACCCTGCTCGAAGTCCTCGGCGCTATGGCGCTGCTCGCACTGCTGTTGCTCGGCGTGTACTCCGGCGTGCGTTCGGCCACACATACAGTGCAAGCGGGCTCGGTGAAAATCGAGCAGATCGACGAAGTGCGTTCCGCGCAGCAGTTTCTGCGTCGTGAACTGGCGCAGGCGATGGCGCAGTCCATGGGCATGGACAAGGACGGCAACGGCATCTTCTTCGTCGGCACGGCTGATTCGATGCGTTTCGTCGCGCCGCTGCCTGGCTACCTTGGACGCATGGGGCCGCAGCTGATCGAAGTGAAACTGGTCAAGGGTGAGCACGGCAAGCAACTGGTGGCGAGCCTTGCCGTGCTGCCACCGAATGGCAGTGCACCCAAGCCGCTGGGTGATCCGCAGGTGTTGGTGGACGACGTGATCGACGGCAGCTTCGTCTATCGCGGCGTCAACCAGCAAGGCCAGCCGATGGACTGGCAGAACGACTGGAACGCACCTGCCACCATGCCGAACCTGGTCACGATCAAGCTCGCACTCGCGCATGATCGCGCGTGGCCGATGCTGAGCGTGCCGCTGCGCGTGAATGCTGCGGCGCTACAGGGGCCGGGCAATTTGCTGCGCGGTTTGCGCGGTCCGGGAGTCGGGCCATGATGCGTACGCTTGGACGCAAGCAGCGCGGCGTCGCCCTATTGGTGGTGATGTGGGCGTGTACCTTGCTCGCCATCCTGCTCGGCGGCTACGCGATCTTGGCTCACACAGAAGGTTTGCAGGCGACTTACCAATTCCAGCAGGCGCGTGCGCACTACGCGGCTGAAGCCGGCGTGATGCGCGCGATCTACGCGCTGCAGGCGCCTAACATCAACGACCGCTGGATCGCCGATGGGCGCATGTATCCAGTGCAGTACGAACAGGCCAAGGTCGGTGTATCGATCACCGCCGAAAGCGGCAAGGTGGATCTCAATGCTTCTTCGCCCGACGTGCTGACCAGTCTGCTCCGCAATGCGGGCGTCGATGCGGTGCATGCGAGCGAGATCACGCAGGCGATCATCGATTGGCGCAGTTTTCCCATTTCGCCGCAGCAGATCGCGCAGCGCAACGCCGCTTACACCGCCGCCGGCCGCGATTACGGTCCGCGCAACGGCCCGTTCGCCAGCGTGGAAGAATTGCAGATGGTGCTGGGTATGACGCCCGAGCTGTATGCGAAAGTTGCGCCCTACGTCACGATCTGGTCAGGCCGGGCCAGTCCCGATCCAAATACAGCGCCCTTGCTTGCGCTAGCCTCGGTGCCTGGCATGGACTTGCAACATGCTGCTGCCATCATCGCCGCGCGTCCGGCGGCGGCGGGTGCCAGCACCGCGCCAGGGCTGGTCGCCAACAATGGCATCACGCATAGTATTCGTTCAGAGGCCGAGCTTGCCGATGGCACGCGCGAGATATTGCGCGTCACGGTACGCTTGCAAGGATATCGGCCCGGCTCGCAGGCTTATGCGGTGCTGCGCTGGCAGGAGGGAGAAGGGGAGTGAATTCCGCTACGCAGACACTGCGACCGCAGCTTGATCGCGCACGTCGTGCATGGCGCGGCTCGCCCCTGCCGGGCTTCTTGGCCTGGTGGTGGAGCGAACTGCGCGCCTTGCTACCGGCGCGCTGGCAGGTTTTTTTCAGCGGCGGCAACGTATGGTGCCTGCTGCACCACCAGGACGGCCAATGGTCCGTGCGGCGCAGTGGCCAGTCGCAAACGTCCGCGCCCTGGAACGATGCGCTCGATGCGCCCGAGCAGCAGGCGCTGTTGAACGCGGCGGTGGCCGATGTGGATCGCCAGGATCTTCGGCTTGCCTTGTGCCTCCCGCAAGAGGCCGTACTGCGCCGGCGTCTGCTGCTGCCCGAAGCGGCACGCGACAACCTGCGCCAGATCGGCACCTTCGAAATGGATCGGCAAACGCCCTTCCGCGTCGACCAGGTGTACTACGACCTGCGCGAAGTGCCTGGCCCAGCGCCGGCCGGCCGCATCGCCGCGGAACTGGTAGTCGCGCCGCGCGCGGCCGTGGATGCCAACCTCGAACATCTGCGCAATGCCGGCATCGCCATCGATGCGGTGGATCTGTGCGACGGCACCGCGCGCCTTGGTGTGAACCTGCTGCCGCCGGAGATGGCGCGTGCACATCGCGATCCGCGGCGCCGGCTCAATCTCGCGCTGGCGGTTGCCGCCGGGCTGTTGCTGGTGTTGTGTTTTGGGCAATACCTGCACAACCGCCAGGAAGCGCTGGCGGCCATGCAGACGCAGGTCGATGACATGCGCGCCGATGCGCAGAAGATCGGGCAGCTGCGCAAGCAGCTGGAAGAAAGCACCGGCGCGGCTGGTTTCCTGGCCAAGCGCAAGACCGATTCGGTGGCCGTCGTCGACGTGCTGCAGGACCTTACCGCACGCATTCCGGACGACACCTGGCTGGAACGCTTCACCGTCGACAGCAGCGGCCGCGTCGGCATTCAGGGTCAGAGCGCGAAGGCGTCCTCGCTGATCGACATCTTGCAGAGCAGCAAGATGCTCACCGGCGCGAATTTCCAGGGCGTGATCCAGCGCGATCCGGCCACCAACAAGGAACGCTTCTACATGGATGCGCAGTTGCGCAATCCGACGTCCGGCAAGCCTGCCTCTGCAAGCAGCACCAAGGGGGCAGCGCAATGAGCGCAGTGAAGATGAGGCCCATGAAACCGGCGGAAAGTCGCATCGCGGCGATCGGCTTGCTGCTGCTGATGTTGGTACTGGCGTATTTTCTGCTGCTGCACTGGTGGTTTGTGGCGCCATTGCGCGATGTCGACAGCCAGATGAGCGATCTGCGCGACACGCAAAGCCGTTACGCCGCCGCCATCGCCGAAAAGCCGCAGCTGCTCAAACGCATTGAAGAACTCGGCCACGCCCAGACCGACAGCAGCACTTTCCTGCCGGAGACCGATCCGAACGCCGCATCCGCCGCGCTGATGCAACGCGTCGTGGATGCGGCGGCCGCACACTCGCAGGAAGGTAGCTGCGAAGTCAGCCAGAAGATGCCGGTGAACAATCCGGGCGGCACGCCGAACGATCCGTATCAGAAAGTCGTCGTCAGCATCAGCCTGCATTGCGACATGCAGCCGCTGGTAGGACTGCTGTACACGCTCGAGAAAGGCAAGCCGTACCTGTTCGTGCAGGACTTCAGCGTGTACCGCAACCCGCTGGTGAACGCGCAGAAGAATGTCGCTCCGCTGGAAGTGCAGTTCACGCTGGCCGGTTACGTGCGCGCATCCAGTGCGCAGGGCGCGTCATCGGCGAATCTGCCGGGACCGACGACACAGGCGCCGGGAGGGGACGACGAATGAACGCCGCCGCCCAACGCCGTCTGACCCCTGTCGCTGGTGTCGTCGTGGCCGTGCTCGGCGTGGTGTTGCTCTCGCTGCTGTTCGGGGCGGGACGTGGCGTGAGCTGGGATCCGCCGCGCCCGGTGCCGCCGCTTCCGGCTGTGCACGCCGTAACGCTGCCCATGCCGCCGCCGCTGCCAAGCTATGCGCAAACCTGGGACCACCCGCTGTTCAGCGCGGATCGCAAGCCGATCGTTACCGCCGGCGGTGGCAACGAAGGCGTCAGCCTGGGCGATCTGCAACTCACCGGCATCATCCTCACATCATCGCTGCACATGGCGCTGCTCGGCCCCGTCAACAGCAAGGGCGACGACGACAAACAGGTGAGCGTACGCGAAGGCTCGATCTTGCCCGACAGCAATTGGAAGCTGGTCCAGGTATTACCACGTTCGGCCATTTTTGCTTCGCCCAGCGGGCGCACGGAACTGAAGCTGCCTGCCGGTGCTCCTATAGATCAGCAGCAGTCGGCACCGAACGCGCAGCAAGCACCGATACCGATGAATGGCCCGGAGCCAGGGCCAGGTCCAGGAACGCCCGCGCCGGGCAACGGCAGGCAGGGTGTGATGATGCAGCCCGTGCCGCCGCCACCACCGCCAGCGAACGACGCGCAGGCGGAACGATTGCAGAAACTCAGAGCTGCCATTCTTAAGCAGCGTTCCCAGCAGCAAACAGGGAATCAGGGAGAACACTGATACATGTCACACTCGCGCATGCAATCCTACTCACGCTACGGCTTGCGCATCGGCGCGATCGCGTTGGCGGTCTTCCTGAGCGGCTGCGCGGCCAACAGGCCGCTGGTGCCACCCGACAACCACGATCTGGAACGCGAAGCCGTCGCCGGCACGGAAAAGGCCGCGCCGCAACCGCAGCCGCTGAACACCAATCTCAGCAACACGCAGGCGGCACCGGCCGTGGCTAGCATCAAGCCCGGCACCGGAGAGTTCGTGCGACCGACTGGGCTTGCCACGCCACATCGTCCCGCCTCGGGCGCCGGCGCGGTCACCTTCAACTTCGAAAACCAGCCAGTGCAGGCGGTGGTGAAGGCGATCCTGGGTGATCTCCTGCACGAGAACTACACCATCGTGCCAGGCGTGCAGGGCAACATCTCCTTCTCCACTTCCGAACCGGTGGACAGCAGCCAGGCCATGCCGATCCTGGAAACGCTGCTGTCGTGGACGCACAACGCTCTGGTGAAAACCGACGGCCGCTACGTCGTGATGCCGGAGAAAGACGCCGTGGCCGGCAACGTGGCGCCGAGCCTGGGCGCGGTGGCACCGGCTGGGGGTCTGCAGGCGCGGCTGTTCCCGCTGCACTACATCGCAGCCGACCAGATGCAGAAGCTGCTGAAGCCGTTCGCGCGTGCCGATTCGATCCTGCTGGTCGACAACTCGCGTAATGTGATCGTGGTATCCGGCACACCCGACGAACTGGACAACTACAACCGCACCATCCGCACCTTCGACGTGGACTGGTTGCGCGGCATGTCGGTGGGCGTATTCAATCTGCAGCACGCCACGGTGGAAGACCTGATGCCGCAGCTCGACGGCATGTTCGGCACGAAGGGCGACACACCGCTGGCCGGCATGTTTCGCTTCATTCCGATCAAGCGTACCAACGCGCTGGTGGTGATCAGCACGCAGCCGAGCTACCTCAACGAAATCGGCGACTGGATCGCCAAGATCGATCTGGGCGGTGGCAACGAACCACAGCTCTACGTGTACGACGTGCGCAACATCGGTGCGGCAGATCTGGCGCATTATCTGGCGCAGATCTACACCGATAGCGGTGGCGGCTCCAGCGATCGCGGCGGCAGCGTCGCGCCCGGTGCGGGCGGCGCCACCACGCTCGGTGTCGGCAACAACGCCAGCGGCAACTCAAGCGGCATTGGCAGCACGGCGGGTAGTTTCGGCAGTTCTACCACCGGCTCGAACGGGCTTTCCAGCGGCCTGGGCGGCACAGGCACCACGGGCAGCAGTTCGCCGTATTCAAGCGGCGGTTTGGGCTCGTCTTCGTCGAGCACTGGCGGCATCGGCGGCACCGGTGGTGGCACGGGGGTCAGCGGCGTCGGCATGAACGGCGGCCTGGCCAATGCGCAGAACCAGGATCAGGGCTACAGCTCCAAGGACGGCAGCATCCGCATCGGCTCGGTTAGCGGCAACAACCAGTTGCTGGTGCGTGCGCGTCCGGCGCAGTGGCAGGAGATGCTCGGTGTGATCAGGCAGCTCGATACGCCACCGCTGCAGGTGCAGATCGAGACGCGCGTGTTCGAGGTGGATCTGACGGGTGACCTCGAATATGGTGTGCAATGGTATTTGCAGGGGCTGGCTGGCACCACCACCAACAGCAGTGGCGGCTATACACCGGGTAATCCCTATGCGCATCGTATGATCGCGCTTGGTGGCGGCGCTGGCACCAACTCGACCAATACGTATAACGGCCAGCCGTTCTTCTATTCCTTCCTGAGTTCGAATGGAAAATTCCAGGTAGCCGTCAACGCGCTGGAAAGCAGCGGCAATACCAAGACGCTGTCAGCTCCTTCGCTGGTCGTGCTCAACAACCAGGTGGCGCATATTCAGGTGGGTGATCAGGTGCCGGTCAACCAAACCTACTACACCGGTCTGGGTACGGGCACGGGAACTACCGTGGGTGAAGTGCAATACATCCCTACCGGCATCATTCTGGACGTGCAGCCACGCGTAAATCCGGGCGGCTTCATCTATCTCAACATCGATCAGCAGGTCAGCTCCACGGGTGCGCAGAATTCGCAGGGTAATTACACAATTTCCCAACGTCAGGTCGCCACTCAACTCGGTGTACAGAATGGTCAGACCGTTCTGCTTGGCGGCTTGATTCAACAGAAGGACACCAATTCCACCAGTGGCGTTCCGTGGCTCAGCGACATTCCCATTCTGGGCAAGCTGTTCGGTTCAACGGGTAAGAACAAGACCCGCACTGAACTAATCGTGCTGATCACCCCACGCGTGATCACCAACAGCGACGAAGCCAAGCAGGTCACCGACGAGTATCAGGAGAAGTTCGAGTCGCTGGCGCCATTGCGTGGCCGTCCAGTTCCATCGGCGACGAAGTGAGTGAATACAGAGAGGTATCTACACACTTTTCCGATGCCTCACCGTTTGCCGCTGTCATTCTCGCTCTCGCGCGCTGTCGTCCGGGAAAAGTTGTGTTCCTTGCAGAGCAACGTCGAGTGATGAATAAGCCCCTCTCCTCCGGGAGAGGGATTGAGGGTGAGGGTACTAACAGAGCGCGACGTTAACGGTCTACGCAAGCGGTGAGCGCCCCGCCCGAGCCCTCACTAGCGTCTCTGCATCACGCCATGGCACAGAACAACTGTTGCGATTCGCACCTTTTCCGACCAGCGAAATTTTCCCCGGACAGCGGTACTCTTTCGCGGGGATGACGGCAAGTTAGTAGCAAGCCCGATGGGAAAATGCGGAGGCCTGGCGCATGAACGCCTCGCCATCCCCTATCGCTATTGGCGTCTGTACTCTTCTGAGTATTTGGGGAGTTTTTTACTCACAAAAACACATCCATGCAAATATGAATATATTTTCTGTACGTCTTTTCTTTCTTTATTGTAAGAGTCATTGGTAATAACAATAACAATCTGTTTTTTTAATTAAAAAAATACGCGCAAAAAATAATATCCAGTTTCGATGCGTGTTTTTCGTGTCGAATTATGCCGTTTAAACAAATCTATATTTGATTAAGACGGCTATGGCCAAGTTAAGAAAAAAAGGACGGTGTCAAATGAAATCACTTAAAGGAAAAGTATTTCTCTGGATTGCATCTTTAGCATTTTTGGGATGCGCGCTGCCTGCTGCTGCACAACAGCAGAATTCGGTGGGTTCTCCGGATATTACACCTCAATATCAGCTTACTTCTTGCGATCTTGTGCCGCCTGATGGTTATGTTTGGGTTGCTTTAGCGAACAGGGCTTCGTGTGGAAGTGTCGGGCATCCGATGATAGCGTATGTCTTCGAAAGTTACTTTGATAAGCCTGTCGGAACAACTTTAGCTTTATGTTCGCCCAACTTCGTCCCGGCTGGATGGTATATTATTAACGAGATTTCAAATTTCAACTGCAGTAGTAACTCCGTACCAACTAAGCAATGGGTCATTACAAGGTCCCAGTAAGTTATGAAGGCGAGCTGGATCGTTGAGTCACCAATGATCCAGCTCAAATGACGAAAAATGGCCTTGCAACTTAAGGTTTTCATAATTAAGTTATTTGGATGTTACGATTTTGAATTAATGGTTTAGAATGCGGTAAATGAATGAGCCTTCTTTTCCGATCACCCCATTATTGGTTCGTATTGGCGCGTCACTGAATGAGTGCGCACGCTTGGTGCTGGAAGCCCCTCCCGGCGCAGGTAAAACCACTCAAGTGCCGCTGGCGTTGCGCAACGAAGCCTGGCTCGAAGGCAAGAAGATCGTGATGTTGGAACCGCGCCGCATCGCCGCGCGCGCAGCTGCGCAGTTCATGGCGCAGCAGCTTGGCGAGCAAGTCGGGCAGACGGTGGGTTATCGCATCCGGTTCGAATCGAGAGCCAGTGCGGCCACGCGCATTGAAGTGGTGACGGAAGGCATTCTCACACGCCTGATCCAGGACGATCCCGAACTCACCGGCATCGGTGCGATCCTGTTCGACGAATTCCACGAGCGTCACCTTGCGGGCGATCTGGGCGCCGCATTAGCGCTGGATATTCAACATACGTTGCGGCCCGATCTGCGCATCCTGGTGATGTCCGCCACGCTCGATGGCGAACGCATCGCGCAATGGCTGGATGCGCCGCGCATCAGCAGCCCCGGGCGCAGCTTTCCGGTGCGTGTCGAGTATCCACCTGCGCGCACGCAGGAAAGTGTGGAGCAGCATTTGGTGCGTGTTGCACGACAAGCGCTGGAAGAAAATGACGGCGACGTACTCGCGTTTCTCCCCGGTCGCCGCGAAATCGCGCGCGTGCAGGGCATGATGCAAGCGCTGCAGCGGGACGATCTGGAAGTGGTCGCACTGCACGGCGAACTTTCGCTGACCGAACAGCAGTTTGCGCTAGCGCCGGCGGAAGCGGGTATGCGCCGCATCGTGTTGGCCACCAACGTGGCCGAGTCCAGCGTGACGCTTCCTGGCATTCGCGCGGTGATCGACGCCGGGCTTGCTCGCGAGCCACGTTTCGATCCGAACTCCGGGTTCACGCGCCTGGAAACCGTGAACATCTCGCAGGCATCGGCCGATCAACGCACCGGTCGCGCCGGTCGCGTGGCAGAAGGCACCGCTTACCGGTTATGGCCACAGAGCCGTCGGCTGGATGCTTCGCGTACCGCGGAAATCATGCAGGCGGAATTGTCGGGGCTCGCGCTGGAATTGGCGGCGTGGGGCAGCGCGGAGCTGCCATGGCTCGATCCGCCGCCGAACGGCGCCTTGGCGCAAGCACGCGAACTGCTAATCCGCCTGGGAGCGCTCGACGCACAACAGCGCATCACCGTGTTGGGCCGTCGCATGCTGGAGCTCGGCGCCACACCACGTCTTGGCGCGGCAGCGCTGCGCGCACCGGAAACCCTGCATGCGCTGGTGGCCGATTTGCTTGCGCTGATGGAAGCGCGCTCACCGCTGCGTGGCGAGCAAGCGCGCAGCGATGACTTTCGTGTTCGTGTTGCTGCGCTGCATGTCTGGCGCGATCGGCGCAGCGCCACGGGTTTCAGCCACGGTGCGGATGCGGGCGCCTTGGCGGCGATTGAACAGGCCAGCAAAGGCTGGCGCCAGCGCTTGAGTGTGCGCAGCGCGGCCAGCGGCGTGCCGCACAGTCACGCGGTGGGCGATCTGCTGTTGCATGCCTTTCCTGATCGCATTGCGCGCCAGGATGAAAACAATCCGCTGCGCTACACGTTGGCCAACGGACGCGGCGCGCGTCTGCACGATCAGACTGCATTGCTGGGCGAACCCTGGCTGATTGCACTGGACCTGCGGCATGAAGCACGCGACAGCCTGATGCTTGCCGCGGCGCCGCTCGATCCGCGTGTGCTGGAAGAAGATTATCCCGAGCAGTTCCAGCGCGTGCGCAATGTGCGCTGGAATGAAGAGCGTGCCGCCGTGGAAGCCTTCGAGGAACGCCGCTTCGGTGCAATCGTGCTTGAGCGCCGCAGCGTTCCCGTACAACCCGAAGATGCGGTGCCGGCCTTGCTTGCGGCGGTCCGTCAACGCGGGCTCGATGCGTTGCCATGGAGCGAATCCGCTCGCCGTCTGCGCCTGCGCATGCAATCGCTGCGCGCATGGATGCCGGAACTGGCATTGCCCGACGTCTCCGATGCGCACTTGCTGGAAACCCTGGAAGACTGGCTCGGCCCGTATCTGCAGACCAAACGCAAGCTCGATGCGCTGTCGGAAGACGAACTTTCGCAGGCGCTGGCCACGATGTTCGATTACGAGCAGCGCAAGCATTTGGATGCACAGGTACCCGACAGCTTGACTGTGCCCAGTGGCCAGACACGTCGTCTCGAATACAATCCCGGCGAGCCGCCGGTGCTGGCGGTGAGACTGCAGGAGTTGTTCGGACTGGCCGATACACCGCGCGTGGCAGGCGGACGCATTCCGGTCACGCTTCATCTGCTCTCGCCCGCGGGACGTCCGATTCAGGTGACGCAGGATCTACACGGCTTCTGGGAACGCACGTATCCTGAAGTGAAAAAGGAATTGAAAGGGCGCTATCCCAAGCATCCCTGGCCGGATGATCCGTGGACGGCGACGCCGACACATCGGGCGAAACCGCGAGGGACGTGAAAGCATACGCTTTCTCTACCGCATCGTTTGGCGTATCTAATCTTGCGTTACCGTCATTCCGGCGAAGGCCGGAATCCAGTTCAAAGACGTTGTGCGAAGCACTCAACATTAAAGGTGTGGTGTCCTTCGGACGCGTATTTAGACTGGATTCCGGCCTTCGCCGGAATGACGACAAGGCGATTTTTGGCTTCAAACTAATCGTGTAGATATCCGTGCGAATAAACAGGGAAGGGGTGAGTCACCGCTATCGCAAAGCCTCTTCACGAAGCTTGCTCTTCATCCCGATACACCCAAGCCCCACCAACGCCGCACGCAACGCTTCATCCAATGGCGTATAAGGTCTTCCACCCAAAAACGCCACCAGCTTGGCATCATCAAGTTGAATCGGCGTCTTCCACAGATACCGCATCTTGCGCATCTCCCGCAGTGTTTCCACGAACGGCGCCACCAACGCCGTCAACCACCAAGGAAAATGGCGCAGGGCGATGCGCGGATCGTTGGCGACGCCGCGCACCGCATCGGCCATCGCATAACCGTCCAGCCAATAGCCACCGAAGTGGAATACATCGAAGACGGCCAAGTCATGCTCGCGTTCGAGCAGGCGGGCGATCGTTTCCGCGACGTCGGGCAGATAGGCCCATGCATGGCAATGCGCATAGTCAGCGGGATAGCGAATCGTCTTCACCGGCTTGCCGGCACTGAGCAGACCTTGCGCGAACCAATTGTTGCCTGGTTGCGGCCCGAAGAAATCGCCGCAGCGCAGGATCAGCGTGCGTACGCCGGCACGCGCTGCTTCGGCCAGGCGGCGTTCCATCTCTGCACGGATTTCGCCTTTGCGCGTATGCGGATGTTGCGGCGAGTCCTCGCGCAGCAGCGGAAATGCATCGGGGCCGAAGTTGTAGATGGTGCCGGGTAGCACGACACGCGCCCGCGCTGCCTTGGCGGCTTCGATAGTGTTATCCAGCATCGGCATCACCAGCGTGTCCCATTGGCGATAGCCGGGTGGATTCACCGCGTGCACGATCACGTCCACGCCGCTGGCGGCGGCGAGCACATCGGCAAGCTGCATGGCATCGCCCTGGATCCAGGTAATGCCGTGCTGTTCCGCGGGTAGGTGCCGTACCAAGGCGCGCACCTGCCAGCCGTGCCGCTTCAAAGCCAGGCAGGTTTCGCGGCCGATGCCGCCGTTGGCGCCGATCACCAATGCTGTTTGAGATGTACGCATGACTTCGACCTCCGTGGGAATGAGCGAAGTCTGGTCGCGGCCAGCTCAAAAGAAAATTGCCTAATGATGTTGATCTGCTATACAAATATGCATGGCTATCCAAGACCCCGGCTGGGAGTTGTACCGCTCTTTCCTCGCGGTGATGCGGGAAGGGAGCCTATCCGGCGCCGCGCGCATGCTGGGCATGACTCAGCCCAGCCTGGGGCGGCATATCCGCGAGCTGGAAGAAGTACTGGGCGTATCGCTGTTTGCCCGTTCGCCGCAGGGCTTGTCGCCCACCGACCTGGCGCACGCCTTGCTGCCACATGCCCAGGCGATGGCCTCGGCATCGGCCGCCTTGCGGCGCGCGGCGAGTACAAGGCAGGACACGATGTCCGGCGTGGTGCGTGTCGCCGCCAGCGAGGTGATCGGCGTGGAAGTTCTGCCGCCCATGCTCACGGCGTTCCGGCAGCAGCAGCCGGGCGTGGTGATCGAGTTGTCGCTGTCGAGTCAGATGGAAAACCTGCTGCGCCGTGACGCCGATATCGCCATCCGCATGGCTCGTCCCACGCAGGATGCCTTGGTGGCACGGCAGGTGGGCAAGATCGCCCTCGGCATGTACGCGCACAAGCGTTATCTGAAGGCACATGGCCAACCGGCGACGATCGCGGACCTGGCTGCCCACGCGCTGATCGGCTTTGACCATGAAACACCGTACATCCGCAGCATGCGGCCGGCAGGCTTGCCTTATGCACGCGAGCACTTCGCGCTGCGCACGGATAACGATCTGGCAGCGATGGCCGCACTGCGTTCCGGCTACGGCATCGGCATCTGCCAGGTCGGCATCGCGCAGCGCGACCCGGCCTTGATGCGCGTGCTCGCCGACAGCTTCGAGCTGCATATGGATGTCTGGGTGGTGATGCATGAGGATCTGCGTCGCAGCGTGTTGATGCGTGCGTTGTGTGACCATCTTGCCGCGGCACTGATCGACTACGTCAAGGCCGCTCCGCCGCCCAAGACGAAGCGCAACCCCTCGCGCACGCTTCGAGCGTCAACGAAACGTTGATGGCGCACGATGGCTAGACTGTGGTCATGAGTGAAGCCAGCCCCCTCAACCGTTATCAGCTGGCCGAACTCGGTGCCTTGCTGGCAGAACCGGCACGCGCGGCGATCCTGCTTGCGCTGATGGATGGCACCATGCGTCCCGCAGGTGAGCTGGCGGATATCGCGGGCGTGAGCGCCGCCACTGCCAGCGCGCATCTGAAGCGCTTGCTGGATGGCGGCTTGCTGGCCCTGCACGAACAGGGGCGCCATCGCTACTTCCGGCTGGCCAGTGACGACGTAGCGGCGTGGTTGGAATCGATGGCGCTGCCTCATGCAACGCGTGTCGCGCCAAAAACCGCTCCGCGTGATCTGACTTTATGCCGCGCGCGTACGTGTTATCGCCACCTGGCCGGACAGTTGGGCGTCGCGCTATGCGACGCATGGCTGCAACGCGGTTGGCTGCGTGCGGAAAGCGAAGGCATGTGCCTGCTTCCCGTTGCGGCGGATGCGTTAACGCAGGCTGGTTGGCAGGTGGCATCGACACAGCAGTTGTTGCATCTGCGCGGGCGCGGCTGTCTGGATTGGACCGAGCGCCGCCTGCATCTTGGCGGACCGCTTGGCGTGGCCATTACCAGCGCCATGCTCGATGCCGGCTGGTTGCGCCGCGCCCCGCGCAATCGCGCCTTGTTGCCGACGCCGGATGGACTGCGCCGGCTCGCCGAACTCGGTGTTCGCATCGATCATTGAATCGCTGTGTTAGCGGGCATTCATGCTTGTAGTCATGCCATTCACTGAAGTGTTCGAGCGTTTGCGTTTATTGGATCGTGCAAACGTGAAGCCACAGTGCACGAATAACTACTTAGTCTTGCTGCGGGCTTACGCAAATGCTCGGCGCGATCGTTCCCGTATATCGCTGAATCGACTAGTTCGGAAGATATTGCGTAATAGAGCGATCGCGTGCGTACACCGCAGTGTCCGCTCGCCAGTTCCAGTAGGGTTTGCAGCCGCACCCCAGAGTGCGTTTGATACGTTCGCTGCGCGTATAGACAAGTTCATGCGATAGAAAAAGCATATCGGTCATCGTGAATTTCGCGTGTGCATGTTTTTGCGAAGCAGTTCCACGCCGTTTGCTTGACGCAGAATTTTTCGCTGGATACTTTCGAACCTATTCGCCACAAGGAATCGAGTGGCGAATGATTCCATGACGATGCTGGATATTTGGGGACGTATCGTTCGAGCGCTGCAATCGGCACTGCCCGCAATGGGAGCTCAGGGGGAGCAGCAGCACGCCGGTGCTCGAGGAATCGCAGGCGGTCCATTGTTCCAAACGGCGTCGCGCGTGTGCGCGACTTCACTGTCATGAGGTACGCGTGACCTCATAGGGTCCGCTCGTCCTCAACATTCCTGGGGAGTGATTTATGTATAGCCGTTTTCGTTTGAAGACCCTGTTTGTTGCTTTGGGTCTGGTTGCAATCAACACCGTCTACGTCGAAGCGAAACCCCTGCCGGATGCCGGCAATATCGCTTCGGCGGCGAGTGCCGCCATGGTCGCGCTACATCCCGCGGTCAGTTTGCACAGCGGCGATCAAGTCGTGGGGCCTCTGGCGTTTTCGCATCCGATGCATGTAGTAGTTACGTTGAAGCTGCGCAACGAACAGCAGCTTGACAGTTACATCGCCAAGCCCGGCTTCAAGCCGCTGACCTCCGAGCAGTTCAATGCGCAATACGCACCCACGGCGCAGCAAGCGCAGCAGGTAGCCGACTATTTGACCAAGGCCGGCTTTACCAATGTGCAGATCGCGCCGAATCACGCTCTCGTGCAGGCCGATGGTCATGCGGATACTGCGCAGGCCGCGTTCAACACTACCTTCGTGCACGTAAAGACGCACGACGGTCGCGATGCCTTTGCCAACAATAGCCCGGTCCAGATTCCGGCTAACCTGCAAGGCAGCGTAAACGCCGTACTCGGTATGCAGAACGTGCATATCTCGCATGTTTTCGCCAAGCGACTCAATCCCAACGTGGTACATGGCAATACCGTGCATCCGCTGGCCGGGTCGGCGGTGGGCCATCAGCCGTCCGATTTCCGGACGATTTACGGCGCGAGCAGCATGGCGAACGTCGCCTCTCCCATCGTGGGTTCGGTTTCTTCAGGCAGCTTGAGCAACGTGCTGAGCGACCTACAGTCGACGTACCCGAATGTGACTGTGACGATCAAGGGACCCAACGCGGGTAGTAGTACCAGTGGCGACGGCGAATGGGATCTGGACAGCCAAGATATCCTCGCCATGACTGGTCAGACGCAGTATTACTTTTACAACGCCAACTCGCTGAGCGATTCGGATCTGCAAACCATTTACAACGACGTCGTGTCCGACAACCTGCTCAAGGCGATCGATGTATCACTGGGCGAATGCGAAACGACGGCTCAGTCGAGCGGCGCCGCGTCCTCGAACGACTCCACCTTCAAGACGGCCGTTGCGCAAGGCCAGACGTTCTTTGTTTCTTCCGGTGATTCGGGCGCGGATGAATGCGGCAACGGCGGCGTCACGCCAAGCTGGCCGGCTAGCTCGCAATACGTCACGGCTGTCGGCGGCACCGAGCTGTACACCAACAGCACCACACAATGGGCAGAAGAGACGGTGTGGAATAACCTCAGCTCGAACGAGGGTGCCACCGGCGGTAGCCCCAGCACCTTCGAGCCCATCCCGAGCTGGCAGCAGGGTGTGGCGGGCATCACCGACCAGAGCCATCGTGGCGTACCCGATATCGCCTTCGACGCCAGCCCGGTAAGCGGTGCATTGGTGACTGTGGACGGCCAGGCCAACCAGCAGATCGGTGGCACTAGCCTTGCCGCGCCACTGGCGGCCGGCATGTGGGGACTCGTGCTGCAAGCCAATGGCACCAGCCTTGGTTTTGCCGCGCCAGTGCTGTACAAAGCTGCGCAGTCGTCGTCCAGCAACTACGCCGCTGCGTTCCACGACGTAACCTCGGGCAATAACAGCGGTGAAAACGCTGCTACCGGCTGGGACTACACCACTGGCTGGGGCAGCGTGATCGTCAGCCAGTTCAGCACCCTGGCAGGCGGCGGTGGTGGCGGTACGGGTGGCAATCCTGCCGCCAGCTTCACGGACAGCGTGAGTGGTCTGACAGCGAACTTCACCAACACGTCCACGGATAGCGGTGGCACCATCAACGCATACTCGTGGACCTTCGGTGACGGCGGTACCTCGACCAGTGCCAGTCCCAGCCATACCTATACGGCTGCTGGTACGTACACCGTAACCCTGAAGGTAACCGACAACACCGGTGCAACCAACAGCGCCAGCAAGTCGGTAACGGTGAGTAGCGGCGGTGGGTCGGTGCAGGTGATCGCCAATCCGGACTTCACCAACGGTACCTCGTGGACGGCGAGCTCCGGCGTGCTCTGCAGCAGCAGTAGCAGCAGCGCGGATTACTGCACGGGCGAGAGCCCGTACACCGGCAGCTGGTTCATGTGGTTGGATGGTTATACCACCGCGCACACGGATACCTTGTCGCAGTCCGTGACCATTCCATCCGGACATACCACTGCAACGTTGGCCTATGAACTGCACATCGACACCACGCAGAGCTCCTCGACGGCGATCGACAAACTGACCGTGCAGGCGATCAGTGGCAGTACGACCACCACGCTTGCGACGTATTCCAACCTCAATGCCAATTCGGGATACACGGCCTATTCGGTGAATGTGAGCTCGCTGATCGGCAAGACCTTCACCCTGAAGTTCACCGGCACGCAGAAAGGAACAAACGGTGCCGAGACTTCGTTTGTCGTGGGTGAGGTCAAGTTGAATGCGCAGTAACGAGTGAACAGGCGTGCATGGACGCACGATGCGAAAGCAGGGCCGTCGCAACGACGGCCCTGTCACTCAGAACGCAATGCTGCTCTTCAGGCCAAGCACGAACGCGTTGCTGTTCACGGTGCTGCCGCCGGGGTGCACCACGTATTGGAGGTTCGGCCGCAGGCTTAGCCAAGATATCGGCCGCCAGTCGTAGAACACTTCTGTCGCGAATTCGCCGCGATTTTCGACAGGGATGGACGCGTCCGGATGAAGTTCGTTATAGAGACGCTCGTAGCGGACGAGATGATTGCTGCCGTGTGTGGTGCCGACAGCAACGCCAATGCGATCGTTGGCGCGCTGGAACGGGCCGTTGTAGATCGCGCCCAGCGCGATTTGCCGATCTACCGGTGATGTTCTGCTATCCGCGAACGTTGCATTGAAGAACAGGTTGAGGCCACTGCCGCCAGCTTCGCCGGTGACTTGCTGCTGGAGAGTGAGGTAGCTACCGTGACGCGAACGATCCTGCAGCGGCGCCTCGCCGGTGAGTGCGATCGGTTCGTGGTTCACGTCGTAATAGAGGTTCGCACCGCCGGCATTGTTGTACCAGCCGCCGAGCTTGTAACTGCCTGGCAGGCCGCGAAGCGTCGGGGTCCAGCCGAATTCCAGCGGAAACAACGCGCCTTTCGTGCCGCCCGGAAAGCCGAGCTTCCAGCCATTCGCACGCGCCCAGGTATCGTCGACGTAGCGCGGATTGAGCTGGTAGGCACCGAGTTTTACGTAGGTCTGATCGGTGGTGTTCCACTTCAGCCATGTCGCCCATTGGCTCACCGGCCAGTTGATCCAGTAGTCGCCTACGATATTGCCCGGCTGAGAGCCACAGAACGTGAGGTTCTGGAATTCGCAGGAGAACGTAGCAAAGTCCGAGCCAACAGGAAGGCGGCCGACGCGCCACTCGAGCTTGCCGTTGAAGAACATCTGGTCGAACGCGAAGACAGTGAGATGCCAGGTCTGGCCGCGGCCATACACTTCCTGCACCTGCTGATAATTGCCGAGGCCGGCGTCCGCGGTGAGATTGCGACCATTGCGTTCGGTGATCACGAGTTCGAACGAACTGCCTTTCCAGCCCCATAGCTTATCCAGATCCAGCTTGGTGCCGAACGCCCATTGATCGGCGTAACGCGTAAGGTGCTTCTTCCCGCCACTGACGTTGTGCGCGGCTTCGCCGGTATAGCCGAGGTCGAAAGTGATGCCCTTGTCCGCCAGGCGTGTGCGTTCGCCGCTCCAGTCACCGAAGAGATAGGGCGAACCATCGCTCGCGCAGGCGGGGAAGGCAGCTAAACCAAGCAGAGCGAAAAGCACGCAGGCAGCGGGTGCCTTTTTCGAACAGAGCAGTTCCATTGCCAATCTCCAGATGCAAAACGGAAGTTGCGAAGAGGATCGCAGCTTTCCTCCATATCACCATTCGGAGTTGTCTGAATTTTCTGTGCGTGTATGCGATGAATAGCGATGGAATCTGGACCTTGCATCACCGCTTTTTGCCGCGTGATGCAACGGGACCGATACCGTGCGACAGTATCGCCACGGCGTGTCGTGCAATGTCTTGCGGCGTGAGCTTTCGTTTGATCACACTGTTGCCCAGCGACTTGGATGCGACCAGCGGAAGCACGATCAGGCCGAACATTGACACGAACAGCAAGGAGGGCTCGATAAGCGGATTGAGCTTTCCCTCCGCCTGCCAATGCGCGATGCAATCGATGGCGTGCTGAAAATGTGCTTGCCCATGCCGTTCGACGATACGTTGTCGAAGCATGCCGTTGTCGTTGACCACTTCGTGCATCCATAAGCCCGGAAACCACGGATGCTCCGTGGCGGTTTGCATGAGACGTTCCGCCAACTGTGTAATTACCATCACCGGATCGCCAGCGTTCACGTCGAAAGCCTTGCTGAGTGCGATGCGGCGCGGCTGGATACGTTCGTCGATCAATGCATCCAGCAATTGATCACGCGAGCTGAAGTAGTAGTGCACCATCGCCGGCGTGACCCCCGCTTCGTGCGCGATAGCGGAAAGTGTGGTCTCGGCAATACCTTGCCGCGCGAACAACATCATGGCCGTATCCAGCAGCCGATTACGCTGCTCCACTGTGTTGATCGAACCGGACGGGCGGCCTGGACGGCGCGTCGCAGCCTTCTGCCGGCTGGCGGCTTTCGGAGTGCTTAGGGGAGATTTATCGGCGCGGCGTGTAGCCATTGAGGCGTCTCGTTGACTGAACTGCTCGGTGCATTATATATTAATCAAGTCATTAATTAATTTCTACCGGGTCACCCATGAGCGCCGTTTCTCCGCTCCATACCGAACGTCCCGAAAGGGATATGCAGCCATCGCACGCGCCTGCGCCGGAACGCGAGCATCCGCCCGTTCGCCTGCTGTTCTCTGCACTGCTGCTGGTGATGCTTCTGGCTGCGTTGGACCAGACCATCGTATCCACCGCTTTGCCCACCATCGTCGGCGAGCTGGGTGGTCTGGAAAGCCTTTCCTGGGTTGTTACTGCCTATCTGCTCACGTCCACCATCGTGGTGCCGTTGTACGGCAAGCTCGGCGATCTGTTTGGCCGGAAGATCGTGCTGCAGGCGGCGATTGTGTTGTTCCTGGTCGGCTCGGCGCTTTGCGGCCTGGCGCAGAACATGACGGAACTGATCCTGATGCGTGCGCTGCAAGGCCTCGGTGGCGGCGGCTTGCTGGTGGTGACCATGGCGGTGATCGGCGATGTGATTCCGCCGGCCGAGCGCGGCCGCTTCCAGGGAATGTTCGGCGCCATCTACGGGTTGGCGACTGTGGTCGGGCCGCTGCTTGGCGGCTTTCTGGTCGAACATCTGTCTTGGCGCTGGATCTTCTACATCAACTTGCCGCTTGGCGTGTTGGCGCTATTGGTGATCGGGGCGGTGTTTAGGCCGCACACCGCGCACGTCAAGCACGAGATCGACTACATGGGGGCCGCATTCCTTGCCACCGCGCTGACCTGCATCGTGCTATTCACCACGCAAGGTGGAATCATCCTGCCGTGGTCGTCAGGGCAGCTGTGGTTCACGCTGGTATTCGGTTTGGTGGCGCTGGTTGGTTTCGTCTATGAAGAAAGGCATGCGTCCGAGCCGATCATTCCGCTGGATCTGTTCAAAGACAGAACCTTTCTGCTGAGTTGCCTGATCGGTTTCATCGTCGGTATGTCCATGTTCGGCGCGATGACCTTTCTGCCGCTCTACCTGCAGGTGGTGAAGAATTCCACGCCGTCGGAAGCTGGTATGCAACTGCTGCCGATGATGGTTGGTATCACGGCAAGTTCCATTGCGAGCGGACGCATCATCAGCCGCATCGGGCGTTATCGTGTCTTTCCCATCGTGGGCACGCTGCTGGCCTTCGTCGCTATGGGCTTGCTGGGCACGCTCAGCAACGATACGCCGGTGGGTTATCTCTACGTGTACATCTGCCTTCTTGGCCTGGGGCTGGGCATGGTGATGCAGGTGCTGATTCTTGCCGTGCAGAACAGCGTGCACTTCAAGCACATCGGCGTGGCGACGTCTGGCGCGACGCTGTTCCGCTCCATTGGCGGTTCCATCGGCGTTGCCATGTTCGGTGCTCTATTCGCTAACGGCCTGCATGCGCGGTTGGAAAGCACTTTGCCGCGCGACACGATGATGCCGCACTCGATGGGGCCTGACAGCGTGCACCACCTGCCCGAAGTGGTGCGGCACATTTATCTGCAGGCTTTCGGCGGCGCGTTGCACATGATGTATGTGATTGCCGCCAGCATCATGGCGCTAGCATTTGTGCTGACCTGGTTGATGCAGGATGTGCAGCTGCGCAAGCGGCATTGACGTTGTAGGTTGGGGCTTACCCAACCTACGGCTTACCATTGCGTGCGATGGGGCAGCAGCCCTTTCAATTCCGCATCGGTCAGGTTGCGCCATTGGCCCGCTTTTAGGTGGCCGAGCTTGACGTTGATGATACGTACCCGGCGAAGCTGGGTTACGCGGTAGCCGAACTCAGCAGCCATCAAACGAATCTGCCGGTTCAGGCCCTGGGTGAGTACGATGGCGAAGCCGAATTTGGCGATCTTGCGCGTGCGGCAAGGCTTGGTCATCTGGCCATGGATACGAACACCTTTGGCCATGGCGGCGAGGAATTCATCGGTAACCGGTTTGTTCACCGCGACGAGATATTCCTTTTCGTGATGGTTTTCCGCGCGCAGAATCTCATTGACGATGTCGCCGTTGCTGGTCAACAGGATCAGCCCTTCGGAGTCCTTGTCCAGTCGTCCGATCGGGAAGATGCGTTCCTGATGGTCGACGAAATCGACGATGTTGCCGCTTACGCTTTGATCGGTGGTGCAGGTGATTCCGACCGGCTTGTTTAGCGCAATGTAGATCGCACGTTTGGTTGCTGGCGTGCTGGCAAGGATGCGGGCGCGGACGATCTCGCCATCCACGCGCACCTCGTCACCTTCTAAAGCCTTGGCGCCCGTGGTGACGACTTCACCATTGATGGTGACGCGGCCTGCCAACAGCAGTTCGTCCGCCTCGCGGCGCGAGCAGAGGCCGGCTTCGCTGATGTATTTGTTGACGCGCATGATTCGAATCGCATCGCCGCTAGTAGGTTTGGGGTTTCCCCGGATCAAGTCCGGGGCCCCCTCAACCTACTGTTACGAACGCAACCCCACGCCGCGCTTGAGCAAATTCAACGCAAACCAGGAAAGCCCGATCACGAACAGCAGCATCACGCCGAATGCCACGCCGATGTGCACGTCGCTGATGCCGAGCACGCCGAAGCGGAACGCATTGACCATGTACAAGATCGGGTTGATGCGTGAAATCGACTGCCACGGTTCACTGAGCATGTTCACCGAATAGAACACGCCACCGAGATAGGTGAGCGGGGTGAGCACGAAGGTGGGCACCAGCGCGATGTCGTCGAATTTCTTCGCGTAGATGGCATTGACGAAGCCGGCCAGCGAAAAAATCGTGGCGCCGAACAACACCGACAGCAACGTGATCAGCACGTTGGCGACGTGCAGATTCGTGAAGAACAACGCAATCACCAGCACCAGCAGGCCTACCACCAGGCCACGCGCCACGGCGCCCGTCACGTAGCCCAGCAGGATCACCCAGTTAGGCATTGGCGATACCAGCATCTCCTCTATCGAACGCTGGAACTTGGCGCCGAAGAAGGAACTGGAAATATTGCCGTAGCTGTTGGTGATGATGCTCATCATCACCAGGCCCGGCACGATGTACTGCATGTAGGTAAATTCGCCCTGGATGTTGCCGATGCGGCTGCCGATCAGCTTGCCGAAGATCACGAAATACAGCGTCATCGTGATCGCAGGCGGAATCAGCGTCTGCGTCCAGATGCGCATGATGCGCACGATTTCGCGGCGAACGAGGGTCTGCAGCGCGACGAGATTGCCGGACATATTGCCGCTCATGCCACCTTCTCCTTCGTTTCCTGGCGGCCCTGCTCTTGTCGGCCATTCTCGACGAGCCGCACGAACAGCTCCTCCAGTCGGTTGGTCTTGTTGCGCATGGAAAGCACCGTAACGCCGTACGAGGTCAGCGCGTCGAACAGCGAGTTCATCGCCTGCGTGCGCGGCATTTCGGCCTCCAACGTGTGCTCGTCGATGCGGCGGAAGATGATGCCGGGCAAGCTTGGCATCTGATCCGGCAGGTTGTTCACGTCGAACACGAAAGTTTCCACGTCCAGCTTCGACAACAGCAACTTCATCGAGGTGTTCTCCACGATGGCGCCGTGATCGATGATCGCGATGTTGCGGCAAAGTTGTTCGGCTTCTTCCAGGTAATGCGTGGTAAGGATTACCGTGGTGCCGGCTGCATTGATGCCACTGATGAACTGCCACATGGAGCGGCGGATTTCGATATCCACGCCCGCGGTGGGTTCGTCCAGAATCAGCAGGCGCGGCTCGTTCATCATCGCGCGCGCGATCATCAGGCGGCGCTTCATACCGCCGGACAGCATGCGCGCCTGGTCTTGCGCCTTCTCCCACAGGCGCAGTTCCTTCAAGTATTTCTCGGCGCGCTCGGCAGCGATCTTGCGAGGGATGCCGTAGAAGCCGGCCTCGTTCACGCAGATGTCGAACGGCTTCTCGAATTGGTTGAAGTTGATCTCCTGGGGGACCAGGCCGATCAGCTTCATCGCTTCATTGCGCTGTTTGTTCACCGACACGCCGAAGATGCGGGCGTCGCCCTCGGTGGAATTCACCAGCGAGGAAAGAATGCCGATCAGCGTGGATTTGCCGGCGCCGTTGGGGCCCAGCAGGGCGAAAAAATCGCCGGGCTGTACCGTGAGGTTGATGCCTTTGAGGGCCTGGACGCCGTTGCTGTAGGTCTTGCGCAGGTTTTCGACGACTAGCGCTGGGGTGGGGGACATGGGCTGCACCATAGGGGCTAAGCCACTTATTATAGCGGGCCTTGTCCCGACGACCCGTTCGGCCGGGCGTACTGACTGTTTCCCTCTGGATATCCTGCATGGCCGAACACTTCACCCTGCGCCTCGCCGACAGCCACATGCTTGCGCCCGCCGTGCGCCATCTGGCCTTCGAGCGCGCTGACGGACAGCCGCTTGCCTTCATTCCCGGCCAGTTTCTGCAGATTCACTTCCATTACGACGACGGCACGGCGACCAAACGCAGCTATTCCATCGCCACCGTGGGTGACGGGCATTCGCCGGTGCAGCGCATCGAGATCGCAGTGAGCTACGTGGATGGCGGCGCGGCCACCAAGCTACTGAGCGGCTTGAACATCGGCGACACCATCGAAGCGAGCGGCCCCTATGGCCGCTTCTGCCTGCAGGACACCGACATGCATCCGCGCTACCTGCTGCTTGCCACCGGCACGGGCGTCACGCCGTATCGCGCCATGCTGCCAGCGTTCGAAAAGCTGCTGGCGAAGGGCGATCGCGAAGTCGTGCTGCTGTATGGTGCGCGCAACGAGACCGAGCTGCTCTACGGCGAGGAATTCGAAGTATTCGCGAAGACGCATCCGGGCTTTTCGTTCCATGGCTGTCTCAGCCGTCAGCCGCGCGCTGTGCCGCGGCCCAACGATCGCCCGGGGCATGTGCAGAGCGTGCTGACCGAACTGCAACCTTCTGCTGGCCGGGATATCGCCTACTTGTGCGGAAATCCCAACATGGTCGATGCGGGCTTCAATGCGCTGAAGGAATTCGGGCTGCCGGTGCCGCAGATCCGTCGCGAGAAATACATCTCCTCGCGTTGATCATCGTCGTACAAAAAATTTCACACTGAGACTCAAGTGCGTCGGGTTCTCGCCGATACAACCAGTGCGAGGGTGCACAGCACTGCGCAAACGTCATAGCCCTGACGTTTCGGCCCCTAAGGCGTCATCTGCCAAACCGTCCCGCTGCCCTCGGGACGGCGAAGCATTGCGCCATCGGCCAGATTCCACCGCGACGGATTGCCAGCGCTCCATCCATGGTTCGCCCATCCGTTCAACTGCTTGTTTCACAAGGAATTCACGCAACCTATACATTTGCAGCCATGAAGCATCCACGCAGGCTTTTTGACGGCCGAAACCTATCATTAGTGTGATGCACTTGGCATTTCCGTGACATGCACCGGCGGAGGCTCTTAAGCGCCGGTGCACCGCTGCCGATGGTGCCTTCAGGTGCGCGCAGATGCGCGTGTACCGGTGGAGGGCAGCATCATGCGTGGTCTGCGTTGGTTCGTCTTGGCGAGTTGTTCAGTCGCGATGGTGTTCGCGTCATCTGCCGTGAGGGCAGGTGGTGGCGGAACGATCGAAGGCGGAACAATCACATTTGTCGGTGCCGTAGTGGAGCCGACGTGCAGTGTTGCGGTCATGCCTGTCGACCTGAATCTGGTAGTCAGCGCTGCCCAGATGCATCAATCGCTTCAACGAAGCTGTTCTGACACCACGGCGACAAGCGCAACGGCGAATGCGTCCCGGCCTTACGATGTAGATGTCGTGCGTCTGTCCGACTCGGAGCCCGACCGGGTGCTCAACTATTTCGCCAACTATGTCCGCGCTGCCCAACCCAGCTCGGCGAATCCGGTGCTGGTAACGCAGACCTATGAGTGATGCCGAGCATTTATCGGTACGCGGTGAGGAAAACTTGAGCGTTAATGCACGCTCAGCAAATAGCCACCCGACTATTTACTGATAGGACATCGTAAATGTGGCGGTACCGCAAACTTGACCTGCGCCAATCGGCGAACCGGTTGCGTAGTATTGGGCGTAGTAGGTGAGGTTGAGCGTGCCGTTGGGCGAATTGCCGACCGATTGCGCGGTATTGAATGTCACGGCCTGCCGATTGCTTTGCAGCAGTTGAATGCCGACATTCGACGCTGGCGAGCCGGCAGAGCAAGATGCAGACGGCATGATCACGCCGGTTGCCGTGCCAGGGTTGGCCGTACTCATGGTCATGTAGAGCGCCCAGCCTGAAGGGCAGGTGTACTGGATGTTGAAAGCCTTCTGGCCAGCCACGGAGCCGGTCGTTGGCAATGCGTTGCTGACTATCGTTGGCAATGCGACGCTGAGATTGCTTGAGCCTGCGACGACATTGCAGGTGCTCATGGATACGGTTATCGCATTTAACGTCACCGTGGAGAAGGAAACGGAGGCGCTGCTGTACGTCGTTGTCGAGCCATTTCCCGGAGGATTGGGGGGTACAAAATCGGAATCGAAAAGCTGCAGCAGTTGGATGCTGCTTATCGTGCCGGGACTCACCGGGCCGGTTTTGACCAGCTGAGCGGTAAATTTGGCTGTGATAGGGTTTGGACTGCAACTTCCGGGATTGTTGCGTGTTCCACCCGCCGAAGTGCAGTCACTGGTTTGTATTGCCCATCCGGTTGTGCCATTAGGGCCGTTGCTGCCGCTGCTCGCCTGGGTAGGTGTCGCAGTGAGCAACACATCAATGCCCGGCACATTGGTCTGGAACATAATGCCGCTTCCGCTTGGAGAGGCATTCGTCGAGTCGATGGCTGCCAGTTGGCCAGCCAGTACCGTGAAATCATCGTAATAGTTTGGCGTTAACGCAAAGGCGGTATAGCAATCGACGTTTACCGTTACGGACGCGGCACTGCCAATCAGTCCGTTGGCCGTGCCCGGCGCAATGCTGATGGTAGACGGTAGACTAATGGCTGCGCTGGTCGTTGATGCGCTGCATGCGGGGGCTTGGCCGCCTGCGACCTGAGCGGCTAAGACCTGAGCATGTACGGTTTTGCCGCCCGATGCAGTCTTGATGATAAACGCAGAGCAGATCGTGGGTGACAACAGGCCAACGGCTAGCAATAGTGCGGCGACTCGTCTTGTGAGAGGCGAGGCAAATACGGCGTATTTCATGTGCCATCCCTCAAAACAAATGCGTCGGCGCCGGGTTTTGTGCATGTGACGCTCATCTGTTCGTAGCCCACCGTCGTTTGTTTGTGCTTGGCTTTGGGCTCGAGTCGATAATCGAACGAGCACGACTGTACCGCCCCATTATCGTCCTGCCAGCGCGCGGTCAGCCGGCCAGACTGATCGACACCGCGCAGCAGAATCTGTCCCGCTTGACCCACCACACCCAGCGAGAATCCTTTCTCATTGAACACTTCGGCTCCGAATGGCAACGCTTGGCCGTCTTTGAGGCGCGCGCTTACGATGAGCGTGCGACCATTTTCGGTCTTGAATTTCAGCATGACCACCGCGCCAGCATAGGGTACGACTTGCGCGCTGGTGGCATCGAGCTGCACGTCCAGCGGCAATCCTTTGGGATCAATCTGGATGGTATTGAGCTGGTAAGGCGTCAGATATGGCACCACCGCATAGCCGAAGTGGTCGACGCGTGCGCCGGGGGCGTTGGCCAGGTGCGCACCAGCGGCGTTCGGCAAATACACGATGCCGACCGTGTCGCCGAGCGGCTGACCGAACGTGACGCCGCCCGGATGCGCGATGACGGAGCCGCTCATGTTCACCGATGCCTGCGAATAGCCGCTACCGTTGCCATAGCTCGCATTGAACACCGCGTATGGACTGCGGTAGCCGACGTTCACCGAGCCGGCGTTGCCACTACCACTGCTGCTGTGCGTCGCTGCGGCGCTGTAATTGAACTGGCTATCGCTGCCTAGCGTGCCGTTGAGCATCGCTTGCGCCTGCGAGCCAGTTTGCTGGTCATGGCTGAAGTTCAGCGTAAAGGTCGGCGAGTGCGTGTTGCGACCCAGCGGCAACGTGAAGCTCACGAAGTACTCGTTGTCGTAGCGGCCCAATGCGTCCACCGAACGTGTCGCGGAGATGCTATAGGTGAGCTGGCGGAAGTGGTTGTTGTAGCCGACCTGAAATTGCGTGTCGTTGCCGTGCCGGTTCCAGTAGTCGCTGGCAGACACGTTGGCATAGATCGAACCGCCATTGCGTCCCAGCGGCTGATTGAGCGAGAGCGTGAAATTGCTGCGCTGCCGTTCTACGCCTGTAGCGGAAATAATCGGATTGGTCGTGAACGCACTTCCAGTGAGCGCTGCTTGCTGGGCGGGCGTCAATACACTCTGTACGGGCACGCCATCGATCGTCTGTACGACAGGCTGCGAGACGATATTGAAGGCATTGATGCCCTGGCGCGCGTAATCGCGGGCCTGTTCGGCCTGGGTCAGGCTGAGAAAACCGCCGGTGGAATAGCGATAGGTGGCGACTGACAGGGTCGTCTGTGTCGACGGAATGATTTTGCTATAGGTCAAACGCACACTCTGGCCCGACTGCGTTGAATAACCCGGGATATGGGCGTTGGCCTGAGTGACATCCATCGCGAATGCGCCATAGCGCGTATTGATCGCGGCGCCTGCAAGCAGCGCACCGTAACCTTGCGAGCCCGCTATGCCCGCATATCCCGTCAGGAGGTTGTTGAAGCCGTGCTGGACGGTGGCCTGAACCACGGCGGGCTTGTGCTGGATCGTTGCGTCGCGCAGTTCGCCGACGGCGATGTCGAAGCGCGTGATGCCGGGACGCAATAGCTGCGCCACTGAGGCATACGGTACGGTGAAGGTACTCACATGACCGTCAGCTTCCGTAATCGTCACCTGCAGGCCGCCGCCATAGCCGGTCGGGTAGAGGTCGTTGAGAGTGAACGGACCGGGCGACACGGTGGTTTCGTAGATCACTACGCCGTTCTGCCGCACGGTGATCTTGGCATTGGTCTGCGCGACGCCGCGCACCACAGGAGCATAGCCCTGCAACGACTGCGGCAGCATGCGATCGTCGGTACCTAGCTGTACGCCGCGGATGCCGTAACTGTCGAAGACGGCGCCATCCGTAAAGCTGTCGCCGATCGTCAGCTTCGCGCGCAGCGAAGACAGGTCGCGCTGTACGTAGGTATCGATGTTTTGCCACTGGCGGCGGGACGGCGCACCGGCAGCTCCCGATTGCCAGTTGACGGTGGCGTCTTCGCGGAAATGCCATGGGCCGAGATTGAGACCGCTGTTCAGTCCCAAATACGAGCTGGTCTGCGTCTGGCCCTGGCTGCTGCTTCGGTAGTTGTTGAAGTTGTAGTTCAGCAGTGCGGCTGGTACACCGGCATCCCAGTACTCGGGGTTGATGTAGCCACGCGCCACTTGACCTAGGTAGGCCTGCGGTACGCTGACATCGACGCGCAGCTGCGTCATGTCAAATGTGACGGTCGCTCCTTGGATCAAGCTGCCCATGCTCACGCAGGCTTTCGGGTCGCTCAAGCTTGCAACGGTCTCAGCGGGCAGCTTCGTCGGGTGCAAGCCCAATTGATCGAGCAACCTGCGGTCGACGCACGCTACGGCGCTGACATTCGGGGAAGGAGCCGCGAAACGTACGTCGCTGCGGCCTACCCAGACATTATTGAGGTAGATGTCCGCGCTGTAGCTGCCTGGAAGTACGGGGTTGCCGTGTTCGAAGCGGGACAGGTCCGTGGTGTTCTGTCCAGCGCCAGCCAACAGGCTGCGGTCGAAGTCGGCGTAACCGCCGCTGGCGCTGGCATCCGCGCCGTTGGCAGCAGCGGATGCTTCGGGCGATGCGGCGGCGGGAGCTGCGGAAGCGCTCGTCCAACCGCTCAGTGCAGCAGCAATTCCCGCGCAAAGCAAAATCTGGCGACACACACCATGTTTAGGCGCATGAAATGTGTGCCGACGATGCGTCACGGCGAGACATTGCCCTTGAAGGAGGCAGTCGCGCCGTAATCGTTGACGATGTCATAGGCGACGGACGTACCCGCTGCTGGCACCGTCGTCAGTTCCTTTACCTTGAGGCGCAGCGAGCCGAGCGGGTCGACCATGCCAGTGTCGGCGCTGTAGGACTTGCCGCCGACATTCAGGGACAACTTGACGATGGTGACGTGGTAGGGCGTGGGATTGCGCACTTCCAGTGAGTAGCCCTGGCCATCTGCGACAGCCTTCCAGGTCACTTGTCCGGGTGCCGTCTGAGCATCGCCAGGCAGATGCTCAGGACGGTAGAAAAGCTTCAGCCGCGAGCGGAGCGCGAACTGCAACAGGTTCTTGCCAGCCGCTTCTTCCGCGCTGGGCTTTGGGGGTATTTCCAGTACGTTGAGCCAGAACAACGACTCACGATCGCTGGGCAACTGCGCAGGCGTGGAAATGATGCGCAGGCTCTGATCCTTGTGCGCCTCCATGCGAAATAGCGGAGGCGTGATCAGAAACGGCACACTGACCTTGTCCGGCGTGGACTTGGGATCGCCATTGTCGATCCATGCTTCGACCAGCGCCGGATGGGCGTTGTCGTTGGTCAGCCGTACAGTGACTTCGCCATCCCGCGCCGGAAACACCACGCGTGTCCCTGCGATCAGAACGCTGGCATTCGCAGCACCCGTGAAAAGGCACATAGTCAGCAGGCCCACGCGGACAGCGCGGATGAGGGTATTCATGGATGGACTCTCGGGGATCAGCGAACGGCGGAGCGTGCAGGAACTACGCTGCGGCAGAAATTGCCCTGCCGCAGCGCGCCTGTTCCGCGACTTATTGATACAGGGTCGTGTACGTCACGGTCGTGTTCACCAGGCCCGCGGTAGCGGCGGCCGTGGCGTAGTACTGAGCCTGATAGCTCAACGTAACGCCGCCACTGGAGAGGGTTCCCACCGGCGAGTTGGCATTGGTGTTGAGATTGATGGCCGTGCCGGTGCCGCTGAGCAACTGCACTTCGACATTGCCGGCGACAGTCTGAGGAGACGTAGCGGTAGCGATGTTCTTGAGGTTGCCGTCGGCAGCATTGATGTTGTTGCCGCCGAATTGTTCCTGCACGCTGGTGAGGTTCGGATCGCAGCCACTCACTTTGATGGTGAACGGGGTGTTGCCGGCAACGTTGCCGGCCGAAGTCAGGGCGGTCGTGAAGACCACGGGCAACTGAACGGTGCTGCTGGCGCTGCCGCCATTGACACTGAACGTGCAGGTGTTGGCGACAACCTTGCCGGTGATGGTGATGGTGCCATCGGGGGTGGTGGCGGCGGCCACCGAGGTGGAGAACAGTGCTGCCGCACCGAATGTGGCGGCTAGGGCAGCAGACAGTACAATCTTTTTCATTGCGGATTCCCTGGTTTTAACGTGTAGGTGAGTTACTGATTTCGGTAAAGCGTTGCGATGGGCCGGGCGTTGCCCCGCCCCCTCACGGGCAGGCCCACGCCTTGCGCTAGCAACTCAGCAACATCCGGGCCAAAGCGTGATCCCTATCACATTGTCGGGGAAAGCCGATTAATTTCCTACACGTCGCCTACACGTTTCGAAAACATTCCCCTACTCCTGTCAGAAAAAAGTGTGAACTGCTTCTCGTGACAGGGCGCGGTGCCGTCAAAAAGTGACGTACAGGGTCAGCCGGATTACGTTATTTACCCGGACGAGCATGCTTTTTTGTCAAGCGCACTTGACATCGTTCGTGGCATTGCCTAGCCTCTATGTCAAGCACGCTTGACATGCGCAGGGTGTGGGCAGGGGAGAAATGGACCAGGATCCAGCTTGCATTGCCCAGGCTGGCCGCTTCCGGCGCCAAGCCTTTTTACGGGACACAGCTTGAGGCGAACGATATGTCGCGACTTTCCCAGAAGCAGTACGAATGGCGGGTGCTGGTGGCAATGGGGTTCTACACGGCCTGCATGCTGCTCGAATGGCCACTGGTGCGTACGGCGGCCAGTCTTCCGGTCAAATGTTTGCTGGCGCTCGTGCCAGTGGTGCCGGTGGTCTACGTGATCGCCTTGTTGGCGCGACGCATCCGCGCCAGCGATGAGCTCGAGCAGCAGACGCACCTGATCGGATTGGGCATTGCGACGGCGGTTGTGGGAGTGCTTAGCCTGATTGGCGGATTCTTGAGCACCGCCAATGTCCTGAAGCTGGATGGTTCGATCCTGATCTGGGTTTTTCCTGGACTCATGCTTTGTTACGGCGTGGCACGCTGGCGGGTGGCCCGTCGCTACGGTGGAGGCATGTTCTGCGAAAGCGATTCCGCCTTGGCAAAACATGCCAGCTTCATCATTGCCGGCGGCGTTCTCTTGCTGGCAGCCTGGCTCTGCCGGTCCACGCTGGATGCGTTGCGTCTGGGATTTTTATGCGGCACGGGAGCCGGGCTGCTTGGGCTGGGTGTGGTGTTGGCCATTGCGCAGCGTCGGCGTCGCGGGCAGGTCGGCGAATGAGTCGGATACAAAGCGGCGAGTGCCTCATGCGAACGCTGCGAGCGTCATGAACAATCTGGTACGTGAATTGCGCGGCGAACGCGGCTGGTCGCAAGCCGAGCTCGCCCAGCAACTGGATGTATCGCGGCAAACCATCAACGCCATCGAGACTGGGAAATACGATCCCAGTCTGCCGCTGGCATTCAAGATCGCGCGCCTGTTCGGCATGCCGATCGAAATGATCTTTGTGCCCGAAGAGGAGTGAGGGAGACATGGCCTTGAAGGCAAGAACCGTTTTTCGCATAGCGATCGCAGTAGCGGTAGTGGGTGTGCTGGCTTATCAGCATTGGCATCGTGCGGAGCCGCCGGCCGCGGTGACGGAAGCGGCGGATGTTGCGCCGATCAACGCACGCACCGAAACCAAGGAACCGTCGCAACCCGCGCGCACGTGGCAACGCGGGTCGCTCACGTTCAAGTCGTGCGAGCTTGGGCGTCCGGGCAGCGGTGCCAGGGCGCAGGCGTGGTGCACCACCTTCGAGGTGCCGGAAAACCGCGACGATCCGCATAGCCGCCGCATCGGCCTGAAACTGGCGATTGCGCGCAGCGATGCGCAGGTGCCCGAGCCGGATATGCCGGTTCTGCTTGCAGGCGGTCCCGGCGAGGCGGCCACCGAAGCATGGGTGCTCGAAGCGCCCGCTTTCGCTGAGGTGCGCAAGCATCACGACGTGCTGCTGCTGGACCAGCGCGGCACCGGCAGTTCGAATCCGTTGAGCTGCAAGAGCGCGGAGGAGGCTTCCGACGAAAACGCGCTCACGGTGGACCTGGACAAGGTACGCAAGAGTGTCGCCGCGTGCCTGCAAGAGGTGAAGCAGAAGGCCGATCCGCGCTACTACACCACCACCATCGCCGTGCAGGATCTGGAAGATGTGCGCAAGGCGCTGGGTTCGCCGCCATTGGACCTCGTCGGCGTGTCTTACGGCACGCGCATGGCGCAGCAATACTTGAAGCATTATCCCGATAGCGTGCGCAGCGTCGTGCTCGATTCGGTGGTGCCGAACCAGGTCGTGCTGGGCCAGGATTTCGCCGTCAATCTCGATGACGCACTCAAGAAGGATTTCGCCAGCTGCGCAGTCGTGGCCACCTGCAAGCAACGCTTCGGCGATTCGATGCAGACGCTGTATCAGCTTCGCGATGCCTTGCGCGCGAATCCTCACACGGTGAGCTTTCGCGATCCGGAAACCTACGAAACTGTGGTGCGCCCCTTGAGCGAATTCTCACTCGTCAGCGTGGTGCGCATGTTTGCGTATCAACCGGAAACGGCCGCGTTGCTGCCGCTGTCGATCAACGCTGCTGCGCATGGCGACGTCGGTCCGCTGCTGGGTCAGGCAAAGATTCTGAGTGGCGACCTCAGCGGCGACATGAATAATGGGATGTCGATGAGTGTGATCTGCAGCGAAGATGCCGATTTGCTGCAGCCGCGGCCGCAGGATCAGAACACCATGCTGGGCAATCATCTGGTCGACGCGATTAAGGCGCAATGCGATGTGTGGCCGCGCGGCACGCGCCCCGACGATTTCCACGCGCCACTGAAGAGCGACAAGCCAGTCCTCATGCTTTCCGGCGAACTGGATCCGGTTACGCCGCCGCGTTACGGCGAACAGATCCTGCCGGGCCTGGCGCATGCACGGCAGCTCGTCTTCAAGGGGCAGGGCCACTCGCTGCTCGGTCGTGGCTGCATGCCGCAGCTGCTGGGCAAGTTCATCGACAAACCCGATCCCGCGCAGCTCGACGCACGCTGCCTGGACAAACTGGGTTCAACGCCCGCGTTCGTTGATTTCAACGGAGCCTCGCCATGATCGAAGTGAAGGATCTGCACAAGCATTTCGGTGACGTTAAAGCCGTGGATGGCGTGAGCTTCATGGCGCGCGACGGCGAGATCACCGGTCTGCTCGGCCCGAACGGCGCCGGCAAGACCACCACCTTGCGCATGCTCTACACGCTGATGCGGCCGGATCGCGGACAGGTGTTGGTGGATGGCATCGACGTGGCCAGCGATGCGCAGGCTGTACGCCGCCAGCTTGGTGTGCTGCCTGATGCGCGAGGTCTCTACAAACGCCTTACAGCGCGCGAAAACATCGACTATTTCGCACGACTGCAAGGCATGGATGAAGCACTTATCCGCACGCGACGCGAGCAACTGATCAAGGCGCTGGACATGGCCGATATCGCGAACCGGCGTACCGAAGGCTTTTCGCAAGGCCAGCGTGTGAAGACAGCCATTGCGCGTGCGCTGGTGCACGATCCGAAAAACGTGATCCTGGACGAACCCACCAACGGCCTGGACGTGATGGCCACACGCAGCATGCGCCATTTCATGCGCCAGTTGAAGGAAGAAGGGCGTTGCGTGCTGTTTTCCAGCCACATCATGCAGGAGGTGGCGGCATTGTGCGATCGCATCGTGGTCATCGCGCATGGCCGCGTGGTGGCGGATGAGACGCCCGATGCGCTGCGCGCACAAACCGGCGAGGCCAATCTGGAGGATGCCTTCGTGAAGATCATCGGCAGCGAAGAGGGGCTGGCGGCATGAAAACTACGCTGACTGTCTTCTTCAAAGAAGTGAAGGAAAACCTGCGCGACCGTCGTACTCTCACGAGCGCGCTGCTCTTTGGCCCGTTGATTGGTCCGATCTTCTTCGTGATGATCATGAACGTCGTGATCACGCGTGAATTGAACAAGGCCGACCAGCCGATCAAGGTGCCGGTGATCGGTGCGCAATACGCACCCAACATGATCGATGCGCTCAAGCAGCAAGGGTTGGTGCCGCAGCCGGCCATGACCGATCCGGAAGTGGCCGTACGCAATCAGGATGCCGACGTGGTGCTGCGTATTCCGCAGAATTTCGGCAAATCCTGGCGCAAGGGCGAGACCTCGCAAGTGGAACTCATCTACGATTCGTCGCAGCGCGACACGGGCAGTTCAGTGGATCGTCTGCGGAGGATGCTCGAAACATACGGCCGGCATCAGGGCGCCATGCGCCTGGTGGCGCGTGGCCTTTCGCCAGCGATGATGGCGCCCGTCTCCGTGGATGAGCGCGATCAATCCACACCGCAGTCGCGTGCCGGGCAACTGTTCGCCATCATGCCGTACTTCTTCGTGCTGACGATTTTCATGGGCGGCATGTATCTGGCGATCGACCTCACCGCAGGCGAGCGCGAGCGGCAGTCGCTGGAGCCGCTGTTCGCCAATCCCGTGCCGCGCTGGAAAATTCTGCTGGGCAAGCTCGGGGCAATCTGCGTGTTTTCGTTGGCCAGCCTGTTGATCTCTGTCATCGCCTTTGGCGTATGTGGCAAATTCGTGCCTACCGAGCGGCTTGGCATGATGATCAATCTCGGGCCGTCTTTCGCTATGCAGGTGCTGCTGATCATGCTGCCGCTGGTCATGCTGCTGGCTTCCTTGCAAACGCTGGTGGCGGCGTTTGCGAAAAGCTATCGCGAAGCGCAAACCTATTTGTCGATCTTGATGATGGTGCCGGCATTGCCGTCGGTACTGTTGAGCGTGATGCCGGTGAAGGTCGTGAACTGGATGTATTACGTGCCGCTGCTTAGCCAACAAGTAGGCATTACGCAGTTGCTGCGCGGTGAGCAGCTCACGGCTGTCCAGATCTCCCACTGCGTGGTAACGGGCTTGGTAGTGGCCTTGTTCGCGACCTTGGTCACGGCGTGGGTGTATCGCTCCGAGCGCCTGGCTATTTCGGCCTGATACGTATCTATCTTTCACGCTGACCCTCTCCCCGCGGGGAGAGGGAATCGAAAAGCCACGCTGACACCGCATCCGGATGCTCAAGGTGCAGATGATGCCCGCCATCCATATGCGTCACGGCGATACGCGGTACTTGCCGCGCACGCACTTCCATCATCGCGCTGGGCAAGTACGGCGTGACAGGCTTGGACAGCAATAACGTGGTGGGAGCCTCGATGCCGGCGATCAACGCCATGATCTGGCTTTCGGCCAGGCGTACGGCGCTGGGTCGCGTCAGGCGCGGATCGCTGCGCCAGCGATAGCCGCCCTCGGCCTCGGCGAGTCCGCGCTCCACGATCGGCCGTGCCAGATCTGCGCGCAAGCCGCTGGCCACCGTGCGTGCGCTGACGGCTTGCGCCACGTTCTGGAACACGCGCAGCGATTTGCCGCTGGCTGCCGGCGCGGCATAAGCATCACGAAAGCGCTGCAAGGTGTTGGAGCCGTCATCGCCTAGCGGACCGAGTCCTTCTATCAGAAAGAGACGGTCGATGCGTTGTGGCGTGGCCGCGGCCGCTAGCGAAGCAATACCTGCGCCCAGCGAATGGCCCAGCAAGGTATAGCGTTCCAGGCCCAGCGCATCGGCGGCACTCAGTACAGCGCTCACATAATCGACGTAGTGATAGCTGATGCCGGCCGGCAAATGGCTGGAGCGCCCATGTCCAGGCAACTCTAGTGCTATGACGCGGAATCGCTTGGCAAGCCTGGGTGCGAGGAAGGCGAAACTGCCGGCGTTGTCCAGCCAGCCGTGCAACGCTAACAGCGGTGGTGCATCGGCTTCGCCCCAGATCTGCGCGGTGAGCGAAAGGTGATGGGACAAGGCGATGCGTTGCTCGACAGGCGCATTTGCGTACTCGCTCATCGTGCCTCGCTCGATGAGAATTCGGGCCATCCCTGAGTGTGCCGCAGCACCAGTGCGGCGAGGCTGGACACTTGTTCGTCGCTGTCGTTGAGCGCGGGGATGTAACGCAGCGTTTCGCCGCCGGCCGCGATGAAGAACTCGCTGTTCTGCATCGCGATTTCCTCCAGCGTTTCCAGGCAATCCACGGCGAAACCCGGACAGGCGACATCCAGTCGCTTGATGCCTTCGCGTGCGAGGCGTTTTACCGTTTCATCGGTATACGGCTGCAGCCAGGGTTCGCGCCCCACGCGCGACTGGAAGCTTACGGCGAGCCGCGATTCGTCCAGGCCAAGCCGCTCGCGCAGCAAGCGGGCCGTGGCGTGGCACTGATGGAAATACGGATCGCCGGCATCTACGTAACGCTGCGGAATGCCATGGAACGACAGCAGCAGCTTGTCGCCACGGCCGTGTTGCGCCCACCAATGTTTGATGGATGAGGCCAGCGCTTCGATATGTCCTGGGTCATCGTGGTAGTCGTTGACGATGCGCAATCCCGGCGGCCAGCGCAGTTGCTTGAGCGTGTCGGCGACCGCATCGATCACTGAGCCGGTGGACGTGCCCGAGTATTGCGGATACAGCGGCAGCACCAGCAGGCGACGCACGCCTTCGCGCTGCATCTGCTCGATCTGCGTGCGCACCGACGGCTTGCCATAGCGCATGGCAAGCGCTACGCGGATCGGTCCTCCCGCGACATGGCGCAACTGATTCTGCAAAGCGACGGTGAGCTTTTCCGAACCTGTCCGCAGCGGCGAGCCTTGCGCTGTCCAGACTCGCGCATAGGCGTGCGCCGAACGCGCCGGCCGGATGCGCAGGATGACGCCATGCAAGATCAGCCACCACAGCCAGCGCGGATATTCGATGACGCGTGGATCGCCCAAAAATTCCGCCAGGTAGGGCCGCAGCGCGCGCGCTGTGGGTGCTTCGGGTGTGCCAAGGTTCACAAGTAATACGCCAACCTGGGTAGGCTGGTCGTAGGATGGTCCGGCGAGGCCGGTATAGTGGCTGCGTGGCATCGAAAGCGAAGGTGGCTGGGTAGCCGATCCAGTCTGCCATAAGCGCTTCGCCTGAAGCCGGTATCATCGCCCGATCACGCTTGAGTCATCAGAAATCCGGAGCTGACTATGTTCAAAGCATTGCGTCGCCTGTCGTTGGTTGCCCTTGCGTTGCTGTTGCCTATGGCCGCCGCACATGCCGCGGACGATACCCCGGAGCAACGCGCGCAGAATGCCGTGCGTGTGCTCAACGAGATCGAGCAGGCGCCGGACAAATCCATTCCCACCGATCTGCTGCGGGATGCGCGGGCAATCGCCGTGATTCCCGACGTGCTCAAGGTCGGCTTCGTGTTCGGCGGGCGTCGCGGCGAGGGCCTGATCGCGGTGAAGAATCCGGACGGTACCTGGTCCAACCCCAGCTTCATCTCCTTCGGCGGCGGCAGCGTGGGCTTCCAGATCGGCGTCTCCAAGACCGACGTGATCCTGGTGTTCCGCACCCAGCGCGGCGTGGATAACATCGTCAACGGCAAGTTCACGATCGGCGCGGACGCCTCCGCGGCGGCGGGACCGGTGGGGCGCACCGCGTCGGCTGCGACTGACCAGCAGCTGAAGGCGGAGATCTATTCCTATTCCCGCGCCCGGGGCCTGTTCGCGGGTGTAGCGTTGGACGGCTCGGTGATCAAGATCGACAACGACGCCAATGCGGCCGTCTACGGCTCCGGCGTCACCCCGCGGCGCATCTTCGAAGGCGGTGTGAGCAACGTTCCAGCGGCGGTTGTGCGCTTCCGCGACTCCCTGGAGGAGTACACTGCACGCTGATACGGAAGCCGGCGCCCGCATCCTCGCGGGCGCAGACGGCAAGATTCCGCAACGAGGTTCTCATGGGTCTGGACAGCATTTGGCATTGGGCGATCTTGCTCGTCATCATTCTGCTGGTGTTCGGCACCGGCAAGCTGACGCGGGTCGGCTCCGATCTCGGTAACGCCGTGCGTGGCTTCAAGAAAGCCATGCAGGGCGACGAGGACGAGGAAAAGCGCAAGGCGCAGGAGAAGGAGAAGCTGCAGGCCGATCCGCCGCTCGGCACCGGCAGCTCAACCAGTCAGCAGCGCGATTCCAGCGAATCGAAGTAAGCGCGTAGGTATCCCCATGATCGAGATCAGCCTCGGCAAGCTGCTGTTGCTGGCGCTGATTGCGCTGATCGTACTCGGCCCCGAAAAGTTGCCGCATGCCGCACGCACGGCCGGCGCCCTGGTGCGTCGTCTGCGCTCGGGCTGGGAGAGCGTGCGAGCCGAAGTCGAGCGCGAGCTGGAAATCGAAGAACTCAAGCGCACCGCACGCGAAGCGGCAGCGCGCGCCGAAGCCATGCAGGCCGAGATGAATAAGACCGCCCGCGAGACGCGCGAGCAGGTCGCCGCCACTGCTACCGAAGTGCGCGACGGCATCGCTCATGTGCAGCAGGAACTCGCCGAGGCTGATGCAACGAAGGACACGCCGCATGGCAACTGAGAGCCTGGATTTATATTCCAAGTACCCCGCGTTGCGCCTGAGTGGTCGTCAGGTGGTAGCGCGTGGTGCAGCGCTAGACTGGCCGTCTGGTCAAGCCGCGCGCTGCCGCATGGCGGCCACTCAGGCGCAACCCGTAGGGCCGGGTCTGTTTGCCCGCAATCCTGCGTCCTCGCTCGGTTACGTATCGACATACGCGCCCTCGCTCCTCCTTGGCTTGCGCGCAAACAGCTCCCGGCGCGGGGTACTTGGAATATGAATCCAGGCTCAGAGCCAGAATTGGATCTGCAGCAAGGCCTGTTCTCGCACTTGCTCGAACTTCGCACGCGACTGATCAAGGCTATTCTTGCACTGGTCGTGGTGCTGGCGGCGCTGGTTCCCTTCGCCAATCGCTTGTACTCATGGTTGGCTGCGCCGCTGGTCTCGCGCCTGCCCGAAGGTGCGCACCTGATTGCCACCGAAGTCGCCAGCCCTTTCATCACGCCGCTGAAGCTCGTGTTCTACGCAGCTCTGTTCATCACCATGCCTGTGACCCTGTACCAACTGTGGGCGTTCGTGAGCCCGGGTTTGTACAAGCATGAGAAGCGCCTGGCACGGCCGCTGCTGGTCGCGACGCTGGTGCTCTTCTACATCGGCTGCGCGTTCGCTTACTTTCTGGTGCTACCGGCTGCCTTCCGTTTTCTCACCGCCGTCACGCCGCAGGGCGTGGAGATGATGACCGACATCACGCATTACCTGGATTTCGTAATGCTGATGTTCTTCGCCTTCGGACTGTGCTTCGAGGTACCAGTGGCGGTCGTGGTATTGGCAGCCGTCGGCGTGGTCGATCTGGACAAGCTGCGCAAGGGCAGGCGCTACGCGGTTGTCGGCGCGTTTGCCATTGCGGCCGTGGTCACGCCGCCCGATATCACCTCGATGATCATGCTGGCCATTCCGATGTGCCTGCTTTACGAAGTCGGCATACTTGCGGTGCGTTGGCTGTTGAAGCCGAATGCCGCGGACGCGCCTTCGCATCCATGACGAATTTCTCCAAGACTTCCCGCTTGCCCGAGCCGGCCGCCGATGAGCTCGCTCATTCCGAGCGACTGCTGCGGCACCTGCGCGAAACCATCGCCGCGCACGGGCCCATTCCGTTCTCGCAGTACATGGAGCGTTGCCTGTACGCACCTGGCCTCGGCTACTACAGCGCCGGCAAGACCAAGTTCGGTGAAGCCGGCGACTTCGTCACCGCGCCGGAGCTCGGCGAACTGTTTGCGCGCTGCGTGGTGCACGCTGTGCAGCCGGTGCTGGCCATGCTGGGCAGCGAGGCGGATTTCCTGGAGCTCGGCGGCGGCAGCGGTGCGTTTGCCGAAGCCGCGCTGCTTGCCCTTGCCGAAAACGGTGTACTACCGCGTCGCTATCTGATTCTGGAACCCAGCGCCGACCTGCGCGAGCGCCAGCGCGAGCGGCTTGCCGTGGCGCTGGCGCCGCACGTCATGGCGCGTGTCGCGTGGATCGATCGTCCGCCCGAGGAAAACTGGCGCGGCATCCTGTTCGCCAATGAAGTCATCGATGCTCTGCCCACCACGCGTTTCGTGATGCGGCATGGCGAAGTCTACGAAGAACACGTTGCACTCGATGGCGACGCGCGTCTGCTGCGTGTCGATCGTCCCGCCGACGCCTTGGTGACCGGCGCGGTACGGCATGTCGAACGCGATCTCGGACGGGATTTCGAGGACGGCTATCGCTCGGAAATTCTCCCGCAACTACCGTATTGGATGCAGGCCGTCGCGGGTTCGCTCGAAGCCGGCCTGATGCTATTCATCGATTACGGCTACGTGCGTCGCGAGTTCTATCTGCCCGAACGCCAGGACGGCACGCTAATGGCGCACTACCGCCACCGCGCGCACAACGACCCCTTTTACCTGCCGGGCCTCAACGACCTCACCGCCTCCGTCGACTTCACCGCACTCGCCGAGGCCGGCAACAGCGCCGGCTTCGGCGTCGCCGCATATCTCTCCCAAGCCCAATTCCTGATCGCTGCCGGTTTACAGGCCGTCTTCGAACACGCCTATGAGCAGGCCACCGATGACGTCACCCGCTACCAGCTAGCTCAGCAGGTGAAAAAGCTCACTTTGCCGGATCAGATGGGCGAGCGTTTCCAGGCGATGTTGTTGGCGAGAGGGCTTGCGGCGTTGCCATTGCTAGCTGATCTGCTGGCGGCGGATCAGGGTGCACGTTTGTAATTTCATTCGGTAGGGTAGTTAGCGCGGGTACGTCTCGTAACAGACGCTGCAAGTCATGTTGCTTTCAAATCTGCGATCGCCTGCACGCGCGCTTTGTCCATCTCGGCTCCGATCGCCGGCCCTTGCAACCCTTGCGCTACGAACGGAGCAGAAGTGACCGACGCAGCGGTATCGCGCGCATGGCGTAAGAATGCTGCCTGCGGATAATCATCTTGCTCATGGCCGAGTCTTCCGCGCTTGTCGGCCATGCAGGCGGTGAGGAAGATTTGCAGGCGTTCGGGACGGCGTAGGGCATCGAGGGCCGTTAGTAATTTCAATACCGTGGCGGGTTTGAGTTCGAATGCGCGATGGCAATTGAGGTGTTCGCGGCACACCAGTTCGGCGAGTTCGGCGTATTCGGTGGGGACTTTCAGGCGTGCGGTCAGGGCGTGCAAAGGTTTTACTCCGCGATGTTCGTGACCGATGTGGCGCGGCAGTTCGTCCTTCGGTGTGAGCGCTTTGCCGAGATCGTGTGTGAGCGCGCAGAAGCCAACCAGGTCGCTGCCGGGTGCCAGCTTGGCGGCTGCGTCGAGCACCATTTCCAAGTGGATGCCGGTGTCGATTTCGGGATGGAATTCGGCGCGCTGCGGCATGCCGTACAAGGCATCGATTTCCGGGAACAGCACGGCCAGCGCGCCGGCTTCGCGCAGTACGCGCAAAAAGGCCGAGGGCTGTGCTTCGCTGAGCGCCTTGCGTGTTTCAGCCCATACGCGTTCGGGGACGAGGTGATCGACCTCGCCGTCGCGCACCATTTGCTGCAGCAAGGCCATGGTCTCGTCGGCGACGGTGAAACCGAGCGGCGCGAAGCGTGCGGTGAAGCGTGCTACGCGCAACAGGCGAACGGGGTCTTCCACAAAGGCGGGCGAAACGTGGCGCAGCAGGCGTTGCTCGATATCACGCGCGCCGCCGTAGGGATCGACCAGTGTGCCTTCTTCGTCTTCGGCGATCGCGTTGATGGTGAGGTCGCGGCGTGCGAGGTCCTGCTCCAGCGTCACCTCGGGATCGGCGTGGAAGGCGAAGCCGTGGTAGCCGCGACCGGTCTTGCGTTCGGTGCGTGCGAGGGCATATTCCTCGCTGGTTTGCGGATGCAGGAATACCGGGAAATCCTTGCCGACCGGCCGGTAGCCGAGCGCCAGCATGTCTTCCGGCTGTGCGCCGACCACCACGTGGTCGTGGTCGATCACGGCGCGCCCCAGCAATTTGTCACGGACCGCGCCGCCGACCAGGTAAGTACGCATGCCCTATTGTGCCATGGCGGCTTCTACGCTCCGCGGTGACGGAAGGCCTGTCGTGCAAGGTCCAGCCGATGCTGCCGTGGCATGCCGCGAAGCACATGCGGCAAGGACGCCATGAACGGCTGCGGCACGATGTTGAGCGCCGCGTAGCCGTTCACGCTGCCAACCGAATCGGTGCCGAGCGAAAGAAAATTGTCTAGCGAAAACGGTTTGCCGGGCAGCATGCCGGCGACCAGCGCTTGTAGGCGGCCCAGGCTGTCGGGCAGCGGGATGATTGGCGTGCGCGAGCCGGCGGCATCGCGGATCGCGTGCACGATATCGCCCAGCGTAAGCACTTCTGGGCCATACAGTTCGAAACTGCGGCGTGAGGAAAGCTTGTCATCGGCCACACAGCGTGCGATGGCTTCGGCGACGTCACCCACGTATGTCGGTGCCATGCGCGAGCTTGCGCGCGCGAGCGGAAGCGCCGGCATTTTTCGCAGCAGACCAGCGAAACGCGTGACGAGACCATCGCCGGGTCCGAAGATCACGCTCGGCTCGTAGATCGTCCACTTCAGTGGCGACGTCTTCACCAGCGTTTCGGCTTCACCGCGCGTTTTCAGGTATTGCGACTGACCTTGCCCGGCTTTGAGCGAACTCATTTGATGTAGCCGCTTCACGCCGGTGGTCTTGCAGATGTCGATCAGGCGCCTCGCTATCTCCACGTGCGCACGTTGGAATGTATGGCGGCCGCCGGCATTGAGAATGCCGATGAGGTTGATCACGGTATCGGCGCCGTCGCAATGGCGCCGCAGTACGGCATCGTCGTACACATCCGCGCTGCGAATGGAAACATCGGGCAGCACGGCCAGCGTGCGATGCAGTTCGCGATTGCGTGACAGCAGGATGATGCGATGCCCGTCGGCGGCAAGGCGAGGCACCAGATAGCTCCCTACGAAACCGGTTGCGCCGAGCATTACGATGCGTTGCGTAGTCATGGCGAAAATCCTCCTGGCGATGCGACAAGCCAGCGCCCGCTCCCTGCGGGAGTGGGTCGGGGTGAGGGGTCACCTTGCGATGATCTTACTCGTTGCCGGTAGAAGTGATGCGTTGCCGATCCGTCATCGCGTGCGAGCGTCAGTGCACCTTGTCACTAGTGGGTGCACTGGCTTTCGACGCCGCAGTGGATGCCGCTGCCGCGGGTGGCGGAGCGGACGACGCAGCAGCCACACTCGGCGCCGGGCAAGTGAGATCTTTGCGTGTGCTCGGCGGATCCGGGCGGTTGTAGAGCTGACCGATGGGTGCCATGCGGGTGGAAATCGGTGCGGCCGTGCCGTGCAGGCGCCAGTCGTAGATCACGCTGTAATACATCACGCGCGCCACGTATTCGCGGGTTTCCTTGAAGGGCATGGTGGCGACGAACAGATCGGGCGGTAGCTTGCTGCGTGCGTCGACCCATTGGTTCACCCGCGCGGCGCCGGCGTTGTAGGCGGCGCTGGCCAGCCAGGCTGAGCCGCTGAAGCGGTCCTGCATCTGCGCGAGATAGCGCGTACCCAGCTCGATGTTGATGGCCGGATCGTACAGGCTGTCCCCGCCGCTCCATGCAAGACCGTTGCGGCGCGCCACGTCGGCGGCGGTGCTGGGCACCAACTGCATGAGTCCGCGGGCGTCGGCGCCGGATTGCGCATCGCTCATCCATGCGCTCTCCACGCGCAGAATGCCGTACGCCCAGGAAGGATCGATGCCGGCCTGCTGGGCCTGCGGCACCAGGCCGTCCTGGCTGGCGAGCGGGAAGCGCAGCGGGTAGTAACGCAGTGCATCGCCCTTGTTGAAGGCGAACACGGCACGGTCGTACCAGCCGCGTTCGTCGGCGAGGATCACCGCCTGCCGGATCGTTTGCGCATCGGCATTGGCCAGCGCCAGGGTCCACTCGCGACGCGCCTGCTTGGGCATACCCACGGCGAAGAGCTCGAAGGCGCGGCGGATGCCGGGTATCGCCAGCACGGACTGCTGCGCTTGCGCATCGGCGGCGGGTTGCGTGCTGCACAGCACGTACGGCGCGCCTTGGCGGTCGGCCGCCAGGTAACCGAAGTAGCTCGATTGCTCGGCCACGGCGGCATACACGTGTTGCGCCTCATCGCTACGGCCTAGTTCGCTCAACGCGCGCGCGCGGAAATATTGCCATTCATCATCTTGCTGCTGTGTCGGGGGCATGGCAGCGATGGCGTCCAGCACGGCCTGCCAGTTCTTTTCCGCCAGCGCTACGCGCACGCGCCAATCACGGCTGGCCGGCGTCTGCGCGGAGGCAGGCAGGTTGACCAGTCGCGCCAGCGCGTCGGCGTCGAAGTCGGTGGCATGGAAGAGCGCCAGCGCATTCAAGACACGGTCGCGTTGTTCGGCCGAGAAATGGAAGCGGCCTTGCAGCGTCTGCCAGGCGGTGTCGGCTGTGCCAGATTGACGCCGCGCCAGGCGCACCAGCGCCAGCGTGGCGGCTTCGCGCGCGCGCGCGGTGTCGGGCCATTGCTTGGCGGCCATCGTTGCCGTGGCGGGTTCGTTGAGGGCCAGGGCCAGATTTTTCGCCGCCTGTGCGTCCTCTGGCGGCAACCACTTCGCCATGCCGGAAACCGTGCCAGCCTTGCCGGCGTCGACTGCCGCGTCGATGCGCGACCAGATGCGTGCGGGCGTCAACAATCCTTGATCGTAAGCGGCCTGCAGCACCGGATCACACGCCGAGGGCAGCGCAGGCGCGGCCCACAGCGTGGCCAGATCGCGATTGAAATCCAGCTTGGCGTTGCCCGCGAGTTGCGCCTGCAGCGCGTAGCAGCTCAGCGCATCGCCGAGGTCCGGCTGGTACATCGCGACGAAATCGGTCCAGTCCTGGCGCTGCGCCAGCTCCTGCAGGAAGTCGCGGCGCAGGTCGTTGGCCGGGATCAGGCCGGGATACTCGCGCAGATAGGCCTCCACCGTGGCGCGATCCGTCTGTTGCAGATCGTGTTCCAGCGAGGCCGCCTGCAGATAGGGGTACAGCGGATAGTTCTGGAGGCCCTCCGCGAGCGGTCGCCAGCTGTCGCCGCCCTGGCTGGCCGTGGCGTAGGCTTGCTTGAACGCGGCGCGTTGCGCTTCGAGCGAAGCGTTATCCGACGATTGCGCGGCAACCGTACCAGCCAGCATCCCGCCGGCGATGACGGTCAACAGATAGCGGCCGAGACGCGATACGGCTGGCAACGCCATAGGAACTCCAGATCCTGCGGATAATCCTTGGTAAGTGTAATGGATGGTTTTTTTGTGTCCTGAACGTTCCTTCACAGCCGTCATGAAGTGTGGGCGGCGGAGCGGTTTGAATGCACTGCGTCGTATTTCCCGCTGCTAAGCTTTCGCGTTTCGACCGCAGCACACCTACAGGACCCGCATGACGTCTCCGTCCAAGAACGCCGCTCATTACGGACTTGCCTGGCTGGCGCTGATCCTGGCCACGCTCGCCGGTCTGGCCTGGTGGTGGCAGATCGGTCGGCCGGTCGACTTGCCGGATGCGCCATCGGCGCGTATTGCCTGCGTGTCCTATGCGCCGTTTCGTAAGCCGGGCGAAACGCCTTTCAATACGCATTTCGTCATGACGCCGGAACGCATCGACGAAGATCTGCACGCGCTGTCGCAACGCTTCGACTGCGTGCGCACCTATTCGCAAGGTCACGGGCTCGCTGCTGTGCCAGCGATCGCCGCGCGCTATCACATGCAGGTGCTGATGGGTATCTGGTTGGGTAGCGAGGTGAAGGAAAACGAAAAGGAAATCGAACTGGGCATCGCTACCGCCAAAGCGAATCCTAAGACGATTCGGGGTGTTATCGTCGGCAACGAAGTACTGTTGCGCGGCGATCTGTCGCCCAGGCGGCTGACCGAATACATTCGGCGCGTACGCGCGGCAGTGCCCACAACGATCCCGGTGACTTACGCCGACGTATGGCAGGACTGGTTGCGCTATCCGCAAATGGCCAGCGTTGTGGATTTCATCACCATGCACATCCTGCCTTACTGGGAAGACAATCCGGTAGCGGCTATCGATGCCGTGCATCATGTGGAGGATGTTTATGCGCGCATGCAGCACATGTTCCCCGGCAAGCAGCTGATGATCGGTGAAACCGGTTGGCCCAGCGCGGGACGTCTGCGTCGTTCGGCCGAACCGAGTTTGGTGGACGAAGCGTTGTACCTGCGTGCCTTTCTTCGCTATGCCGCCGACGTGCACATGCCGTACAACGTGATCGAAACCTTCGACCAGCCGTGGAAGCGCGCGCAGGAAGGCACCGTGGGTGGTTATTGGGGCATCTTCGATACGCACGCGCAGCCGAAATTTCCGATGCTCGGACCGGTGACCGAAGAGCCACATTGGTGGCTGGGATGGCTGGCCGGCGCGGTGTGCGCCGTGGCGTTCGCGATGGTGGGTGCATGGCGCCGCAGCTGGCGCGGGATCAGAGGATGGTTGGCTCTGTTGCTAGCGGGTTTCGCGGCCGGGACTTCAGCGGCGTGGCAATTGCGGCAGATGATGTTCGCTTGCGAGTGGTGGTGGCAATGGCTGCTCTCGGCGGTATGCCTGGTGGGTGCACTGGTCATTGCAACGGCGTTAGCGCGGCGCATCGCGGGGCATATGGCGGATCATCACGATCATTCCGAACCTGCGCAGTGGTGGCGCTTCGGCGCGCTGTTCGCGCTGGTGCTCTACGACATTCTGCTGGCCTTCGACGGCCGCTACATGGATTTTCCGATGGGTCTGTTCCTGCTGCCTTGCGTTGCGTACGGCATGTTCGGTCTGCTGACGCACGAGCTATCCATGCCGTCGGCCGAGCAGCGCTTTCTAGCCTGCATCGGGCCCATCCTGGCGATCGCGCCGGTGGTGCAGGAAGCGGGCATGAACAAAGTGACGTGGCTATGGCTGGGGTTGAATCTGGCGATTGCCGTGCCGATCTTGGTGGCTTGGCGCTGCCATGCGGTTCGCCTGCAGCCGCACGAGGCGCAGGCTGCCGATCAGTAAGGCTATGGCGCCGGCGTCATAGCAGTACAGGTTGAGTGCGAACACGCCAAGCGCCGCGGCCAGGCCCGCGAGCCACGGTTTGCTCCAGATCATCGCCAGCGCGGTAACGATGATTGCCGCGACGCCGTAGCCATATCGGCTGAAGCCGATCACCACCGCCAGACGCACGCTGCACCAACTGGGAGGACTGCCGTCGTCGCAAAGATCCGCCAGCGTTCGCGATTCGATAAGGCCGTAGCGCAGCCCTGCGCCAAGCAGGCCGATCATCACGATCAGAAGCCATGGCATGGCGATAGGAATGAAACGTCTTGCGGTCATCGATGCTTTTTCACAGAAGTTGAGGAAAACTGGATTTCCGCAGCCAGCGCCAGATGATCGGAGAACGCCTGCGGCAGCGTCCACATCTTGTCGATCCGGATGTCCGATGACACCAGAATATGATCAAGCGCGCGCCGCGGTTTCCAGCTTGGGAAAGTCGGCACCGCTTGCTCCGGCGGTTGCAAGCTCGAGTGCGCGAACAGGTGACGCATTTCCGGGCTGTGCGTGTCGGTGTTGAGATCGCCCATCAGCACCGCGTGCGGATGATCCTGCAGTACTTCGGCGATGAAGGCGAGTTGTTTCGCGCGCGCCTGCGCGCTGAGTGAAAGATGCGCGACCACCACCGCCAATCCGTGCGCATCGTCGCCGAAACGTGCCAGTAGCGCACCGCGCCCGGGAATGCGGCTGGGCAGCGGATAGTCGATGACCGTTTGCGGCTCGAGCCGGCAGATCAGACCATTGGCCGTGTGCGAAAGCTGCGCGACCGGCCGGTTCGGCTGATGGCTCCAGAACGGCATGCCGGACGTTTCAGCCAGATAGCGTGTCTGATTGAGGAAGCCCGAACGCAGGCTGCCCGCATCGGCTTCTTGCAGACCGACCACGTCGAATTGCGGCAACAGTTCGGCCAGGCGATCGAGGTTGTCCAGCTTGCTGCGCGCCGGCAGCACCGCGTTGATGCTGCGGGTGACATATTGCCGGTAACGTTGCACGCTGGCCCCCGCCAGAATATTGCAGCTCAGGAGGCGCAGCCGTTGGTGCTTGGCGGGGGACATGGATCCAGCGTCGAGGATGCTCCGGAAAGGTCGGAGCATCCTAAAGGTTCTCGATGCGACTATTGTGAAAGCCGCATGGGAAGGATGCTCCAGACAGCGATCGGAGCATCCTGGCGGTTTACTTCTGCTTGGCGCTCAGCTCCTGCTGCACCAGCCACTTGGTGAGATCCACCAGCTCAGAGAAGCTCTTGATGTTGGCGCTGCGGTACTTGCCGTCGACGACGATGGTCGGCGTGCCATCCACACCCCAGGACTGAATCAGCGTGAGATCTTTCTTGATCTGCGCATTCACTTCGGGCGAGTTGGCGATCTTCAGAAACTCGGCGCGATTGGCGCCATGCTGTGCGTAGAAATCGGCGATCTCGTCCATGGAGTTGATCGGAAATTGTTCCTCAAACTTTGCCTTGAACAGCGCATCGTGCGTCTGCTCCAGCAGGCCCAGCTTCTTGGACGCGTAATAGGCGCGTGCGAACGGCACCCAGCTATCGTTGAACGGCGCCGGTACTAGTTTGAATTCCACGCCCTTGGGTAGCGACTTGCGCAGCTCGTCGGCATACGTGGAGAACTCCGCGCAATGGATGCACGCGTAGGAGAACACCTCCACCACTTCCACCTTGCCGCTGTTGCTGTCGCGCTGATTCGGCGCGGGCAGGGTGACGTACTGGTTGCCGTCGGTAAAGGGAGCAGCGGCGGCATCGGGACCCGCGGCGCTGCACGCGGTGGTCAACAGCAACCCGCAGAGCAGGGCGGCGATGCGGAATTGGGCGGTCTTGAACATGGTTCTTCCTGCGCTTTTGATCAAACAAAAAAGCGCCCGGCGGACCGGGCGCTGTACATGGGTGGTTACTTGCCCGCGGCTTCCTTGGCGACGAGCCATTTGGTCAGCTCGATCGACTGCGGGTAACCGCCGGCGTTGCCGGGCGTGAAGCGATACTTGCCGTTGATGATGATGGTGGGCGTGCCATCTACGGCATACGCTTTCACCTGGTCATCGGCACGCTTCATCTGCGTGTTGATGCTGAAGGAGTTGGCTACGGCGACGAACTGTTTGGGATCCACGCCGTACTTGGCGTAGAACTTCGCCACGTCGTCGATCGTCGGCCACGCCGACTGCGGCTTCGGACGGCCGGTGGTGAGATCGTCCGAAGCCAGTTCGCCGGTCTTCCACACCGCGTCGAACACCGCGTCGTGTGCCTTCTCGGCCACGCCCATTGCCTTGGCGGCGAAGTAGGCGCGCTGGAACAGCGGGAAGTTTTCATCCGGGCGGAACGACACCGGCAGATAAGTCATCACCGCGTTCGACGGCAGGCTCTGCTCAAGCTGATCGGCGGTGGAGTGGAACGCGTTACACGCCGGACAGGCGTAGGAGAACGCTTCCGTCACCACGATCTTGTCCGGATTGCCGGTGGGCTGCTGCGGTTCGATGGTGAAGTAGTTCTTGCCTTCCACCCACTTGCCGTTGTCGACGAAGGGTTCGGATGGTGCGGAAGGTTTCTGCGTCGCGGCCGCCGTAGAAGCGGATGCCGGGGTTGCCGCAGTGCTGGCGGGTGCGGCGGCGGTGGACGCAGCTGTCGGGGCCTGCGCGGTGGCGGCAGGGGCCGTAGCGGCAGGTGCGGATGTCTGAGCCGGCGCCGGCTGCGGCGCCGAGGTGTCGGAGCCGTTGTGGCTACAGGCAGCGAGCGCAATCAGCGCCGCGCATAGGAAAGACAAACGCTTCAGCATGGCTGGCCTCGGGGATAGGTAAAACAGGGAAGCTTTGGACAACACTGACGAAAAGAAGTTACGGCGATGCGGCAGCCGCGCTATGGTCGGTCACGTGCAGGCCTTCGATGTAGCTGGCCAGTGCCGCGATATCTTGCGGGTCAAGGTTCTTGGCAACGGTCGGCATGATCTGCGCGTGGGCTTCGTGGCCCCATGTCGCGCCGTCGTGGAAATCCTTCAGCTTGGCTTCGATGTACTGCGCATGCTGGCTGGTGAGCTGCGGATACATCGCGCCCGGATTACCGCGCCCGTCGATGCTGTGGCAGGCCATGCAGGCGGGAATACCGCGTTCCGGATCGCCTTCACGGTAGAGCTTCTGCCCGTGCTCGACCAGCGCCTGGTCGGCCACGCCGGGCAGCGGCTGTTTGCTGGCGAAATAGGCGCCGATGTCGCGCGTGTCCTGGTCGGACAGCGGCGTGGACATGCCGAGCATGATCGCGTTCTGGCGTTCGCCATTCTTGAAGTTGTGCAGCTGGTGCGCGGTGTACATCTCGTGCTGGCCGGCCAGCTTCGGATACTGCGGATCGGAGGAGTTGCCATCCATGCCATGGCAGGCACCGCATGCCGCAGCCTTGGCCTGGCCGGCGGTGGCGTCGCCCGGCTTGGTGGAGGCCATCCAGTTGTCGTCATGCGGAGCGGCGGTAGGCATAGCGGCCGCCGGCGCGCTCGCTGCAGATGCGGGCTTGGCGGTGGAGGGGGCGGGCGCTGCGGCCGGTGTGGCCGGAGCTTTGGTGTTCTGCGCAAGTGCGGCGCCGGCGGAGAGAGCAAGAACCAGGGCTACTGCATTCAAAACAGCGAGCCGGCAACCAGCGAGCCGAAAACTCATACACTTGCCTCCAGGAAATACTGCTATTGACGTACGGTACGCACCCTCAGCGTACCGTGACTGGCAGAACTAAAGGATGATCTGATCCATTCTGCTTAGGCGTCACCGGCCCTGTCTGTCCGCATGCCTTCGGTCCATCGGTTTGACAGACGGCCAGTCTGCCTTCGCCGATGGTCCTGTGGCCTGCGAACAGACAGGGCCGGTGACGCCCACGCAGAATGAATCAGAGCATCCACAAATTATCCTTACCCCATCTTAGCCGGTCAAACGACAGCCTATGCCTATCAATCCGCTGCAGGGCGCACAATTCGTGCTCGCTGCCCATCGCATCCAGCAATTGCCTGCCGACGAGGGTGCCGAGGTGGCGTTCGCCGGCCGTTCCAATGCAGGCAAATCAAGCGCGTTGAACGCGTTGACCGGCCACAAGGGCTTGGCGCGCACCTCCAAGACGCCAGGGCGCACGCAGCAGATGGTCGCCTTTTCGTTGCCCACGGTGCTGCGCGGTGAAACGTCGCAGGCCGTAGAAACGCGCTTGATCGATCTGCCTGGTTACGGCTACGCCAAGGTGCCCGAAGCCTTGCGTGAGCATTGGCGTCACGAGATCGACCGCTACCTGCACGAGCGCCGCAGCCTGCGCGGCGTGGTGCTGATCGTGGACATCCGTCATCCGCTCAAGGAATTCGACCGAATGATGCTGGATTTCTGTGTGCGAACCTTGCTGCCATGCCACGTGCTGATGACCAAGGCTGACAAGCTGACGCGCAACCAGGCCAGCCAGGCATTGACCGTATTCCGCAAGGAGATCGGTGCGGACGTGCCGGTGACAGCGCAGGTGTTTTCGGTGCCGGATGGGACGGGTGTGGAAGACGCTCGCGCTGCGGTAATGCGGTTATTGGAGAGCGACGAGCGCAGTGCGATGTAACAAAGCGGACACGTTGGCAAGCTCATGCAAGCCTTTGGGCTTGTGCGCTGCTCGCAACTTATCCGCGAACGCTTTCCATGAACACCGCGCACAGCGCTTCCATGCCCGCGCGATCTTCCTCATCGAAGCGACCGATCGACGGACTATCCACGTCCCATACACCCAACAGTGTGCCGTCGGCCTTCACCAGCGGCACGACAATTTCCGATTGCGAGGCCGCGTCGCAGGCGATGTGGCCATCGAACGCGTTCACGTCGCGCACCAATTGCGTCTGGCGCGTTTGCGCTGCGGTGCCGCACACGCCCCTACCGAGCGCGATGCGGATGCAAGCCGGCTTGCCCTGGAACGGCCCAACCACCAGTTCCGTGCCGTCATAAAGGTAGAACCCGGCCCAGTTGAAATCGGGCAGGCTGTGGAACACCAGGGCGGCGAAATTGGCGGCGTTAGCGATGAGGTCTGGCTCGCCCGCAAGCATGCCCCGAGCCTGCTCGGCAAGCTCAGCATAGTGTTCGGATTTATTCGTCGCTTGGCCGCTCTTGATCTCAAACATGACGCGATGACTCGCTTGCTGCAGACTGGTGTAGGAAGATGGGGCGTCCGGCGCTACGGTGCAAGGGGAGGATCATGAGCGAAGAGCACGATGTTTCACGTGCCGGGCGTGTCGAGGCCCACCGTCTGGACGGCTTTATCGACGCGGCATTTGCCTTTGCGGTAAGCGTGCTCGCCATCGCTGGTGCGGAGGCACCGCATAGCTTGCACGATTTGCTGCTGGACCTGGACAGGATTCCCGGGTTCGCCTGTAGCTTCGCCACCTTACTGATATTCTGGCGTCGGCATGTGCATTGGCGCGATCGTTTCCGTCTGCACGATGGAGTCAGCATGCTACTGAGCCTGGCGCTGGTGTTTTTCGCGTTGATCTTCGTTTACCCGCTCAACATGCTGTTCCAGGCGTTCTTCAGTTCGCTCTATGCATTATTCGCCCATCAAGTGCTGCCTAACGAACCCGCGATCAGCAGCATGCACGAATTGAAAGCTCTCTACATCTGCTATGGCCTGGCTTATGCGTGCATGGTCGGATGCATCGCTTTGCTCTACCGGCATAGCTTGAAGCATTCGCACCTTTTGCACGCCGAACGGATCGAGGCACGCAAGGTGTTCTACATACAATTAGGTTCGATTGCGGTGGCGTTGTGTTCTCTGCTGGCCGCGCTGCCGATATCCGAAACAGGGGGCGCATGGGCCAGCCTGCCGGGCTATATCTACGGCTTGCTTGGCGTGGTCTATTGGTGGGCTGGGCGCTGGTCGAAAAAAGCTTTGGCGCAAACAGCGTGATGCGCGCGCTATTTATTGCCGGCACCGATACCGGTATCGGCAAGACCCACGCAGCCTGCACGTTGATTCATACGCTGCGCGCGACCGGTCAAAGCGTCTGCGGTATGAAGCCCGTCGCCAGCGGTTGTATCGAGACCGCGCAAGGTTTGCGCAACGAGGATGCGCTGGCGCTGCTGGCTGCCGGCAGCACGCCGTCGCCCCCGTACGAACAGATCAATCCCATCGCCTTGCGCGAACCGCTGTCGCCGCATCTGGCGGCCGCTCACGAAGGCGTGACGATCGCGTTGCAACCGCTACACGCGGCATTTGAGACCCTACGCGCGCGGCATGACGTGGTCGTGGTCGAAGGTGTTGGCGGCTGGCGCGTGCCGTTGGCGCCTGGCTTGCTTGCATCGGATATCCCCAAGGCATGGGCATTGCCGGTGGTGCTGGTGGTGGGGTTGCGGCTGGGTTGTCTCAATCACGCGCTACTCAGCGCCGAGGCGATCGAGGCGGACGGCTGCCGCCTCACCGGCTGGATTGGGAACTGCATCGACCCTGGGATGGCTGCGATCGAGGAAAATATCGCTACGCTACGCGCGCTGCTGCCGGCGCCATGCTTGGGCATCCTGCCCCATGGCATACCGCCGGAACGGGCGTGGAGCCTGCTCGATCAGGCTGCACTGCGCTTTTGAAGGGGAGGGAGGGCCGTGAAGCCCTTCATAGGAACGGTCACCAAAAAGGGAGGAACCATGACCAACCGTGCTCACTACTATCTGCAAATCAAGGATCTCGCGCACGCGCGGGGTGCGGAACCGACGCTGAGCTACGACGGCGCCGACCCGAACGATTTCGCTGCAGCCTTGCAGGAAGCCTTGCGCAGCCCGCTGCTGTTTCAGCGCTGGCGCGCCATGCAGCCCGATCCTGATGCGGTGGACGAACGTCTGGGTGTTACCGACCAGCTCGCCACGGTGAGTGCGAAGGTCGTCGACCTACACACCGATGTGGAGGTGATCACCGATCTGCAGATGAGCATCGTGCGCCAGCGCATGACGTGGCTGATCGGCACAAACTGGCAGCTGCACGACGTGCGTCACGGCTGAGCTACCTCCGTGGCCGTCATTCCCACTTTCGTGGGAATGACGGCCACGGGGTTACGCTGCGTCAGCGGCAACCTTGGTGCGCACCGGAAACAGCAACTGCAGCGGATTGGCCAGCACGTAGCGCCATAGCGCGCGATTGATTTCTCGCCGCGCGCGCCGCTGCATCGGCCTGGCGCGTAGCGCCATCTGGAATGCTAGTGCAAAGCTTACTGCCACATTGAGCACGGCCGTCATCGCCGTGCCGGCCAACGACCACCAGATTTCGTGCGTTTCGAATGAGGCGTGACCGAGCACGCCGATCGCCGTGCCGATGGATCCGGCAGCTACCGTGACGTGGCGGACTTCGTACGGCAGCGCAAACGCGGTGAGGATCGATGGCAACAGGCCAAGCATCATACCCAGCGTAAAATTGCCAGCCACGCCCGCGACGTTGTGGCGCGAGAAGTTTGCAAAGCGCACCGCACCGCGCTCGCCGAGTACGAAGCGCAGCCGACGGTTGTAAGAGAGCACATCACGCAGACGATGCAGCACGAACCAGTTGTCGGCCCATCCGGCCAGCAGGCTCGACGACCACAGCACCACGCCCGTCATCGCCGCATAGAGCGGGGTGGCGCCAAGCAGCGAAAACGAATGGATGGTAGCGCGCGCTTTTTCTGGAGTGATCAGGTTGATGCCGAAAAGGTAGTGGGCCGCAAGCTGTATCGCCAAGCACACCGGAAAAATCGCCACGAGGTTCCCAAAAATGGCCGCCGCCTGCGTGCGAATCAACGCCACCACCGCTCGCACGAATTCGTCCAGCCCTTGCGGCGTGCCGATGCCTTCTAGCTTCTGTGCCAACATGGGTGCAGTCATCGCTGGCTGCTTGGTCGCCAGCGTGAAATGCAAGAAATGCATCAGCAGGAACGCCATCGCGTAATTGGCGCCGGCAAAGAAGCCTTCGACCATCGGATGCATGTGCAGGCCGAAAATGAAGAACTTGATGTAAACCGCCGCCGACATCACCAAGCCACCGCCGATCGCCATCCACAGCATGTGCAGATAGTTTTTTCGGTCGTAAGCGACGTAGTGTTCCCCGTCCTGCGCACTGCGATCGACCACTTTGCGCGCCAGCAGCGAGAAATTGCTGCGCATCAGGCTGCCTACGCTGTGGCTTGCGTGGTTCGCCGCAATGAGATCGGCGAACAGGCTGGCGATAGGCTCGGCCGAGCCGCTGTGCTGTCGGATGGACAGCCATGCTTCGAGCAACCTTTCGGTACGCGTGATGCGAGCACGCATCCGCTCCAATTGGAAGACGATGTCGACGTTGACGCCGTTTTCGTCCAGGTGTGCGTGCACGTCGAGCAAGGAGCGATGGCATTCGTCCAGCAGTGCGCGCAAGTAGTTCACTTCCTGCAGCAGCGTCTGGCTGATGCGTGGTTCGTTCGCCGTGTCGCTTTCTGCGGCCGTCTCGATAGCGAGCATGGCACGCGGAAGTTTGTAGAACGGCAGGGCATCAAGCCGGTTTTCGCTGAGGCGTGTGCGGATGGCTTTGGATAGACCGGTCGAGCCGATCTGCCCGACGAGATTGTGCATGGCGGCCAGTAACTCCACGGACAGGCGGTCGTGGAGCACGGGGGGCGGGAACTGCGTTGTAACGGCAGCGTCGCTTTGCGCCGCTTCGCGATAGGCAAACAGTTCGCTCAGTTTCTCGAGCAATTCGCGAGGGAGTGCCGCAACCCATCGCGCATTTTCGGCCGAGGGAAACATCAGCGTAAACAGCGCGGACAGGTCGCGGCTGTTGGGCGCCGGTGGAATCAGTGAATCCTGCAGCCGTTCGAGCAATGCGCCAGTGAAGCCCGAGTGGGATGGCATGCCGGAATCGCACAACAGCGCCATTGCATCCATATCGCGCACGATGCTTTGCAGTGTCAGTGCGACGCGCGCTTTCCATTCGGGATTGCGATCGAGCAGTTGCAGCAGATAGCGCAGCCGCACGTGAGGCGGATACTTCGGTGCCTGATCAGGCCGTTCCGCATCGTTGGCGATCGTGCCTTCGCGATGCAACCAATGCGAAACTTCGATCAACCATTCATTGCGCACCGCCAGTTCCGCCTGCGGATCGGCATGCGCCAGCAAGGCATCGATCTGCCGGCCCGTGCGCAATGCGTCCCGCCATTTGCGCCAGAATTTCGCGATGGATGTGAACATCGGTCAACGTCCTTCCTGTCGTTGTTCATGCGCGCAATGTCAGGTGTTACCACACCCGGTTGCGAACAGCACAGTCCTGTGTCTCAGAAAGCTCCGGCCAACGCGAAGTTGGCTCCCTCCCTGCGGTAAGCAGGGAGGCTGGGCAAACCATCAATGCTTGCGTTGCTGAATATAGTCGGCCAGCCACAGTAGCGGATCGGCGTGACCGGAGATGTTGCGGGCGGCCGTGCGCGCCTCGTCGAACAAGGCATCGGCGCGCTGCCTTGCCTGCTCCAGTCCGAGCAAGGAAGGGAAGGTGGATTTGTGCTGTGCCAGATCCTTGCCGGCGGTTTTGCCGAGCGTGGCGGTGTCGGCGATCTGGTCAAGCACGTCGTCCTGGATTTGGAAGGCCAGGCCGATGCATTTGCCGTAATGCTCCAGCGCCTGGTTGGTCGCTTCGGAAGCATTCGCCGCGATACCGGCTAGCTGGCAGGTGACGAGGATCAGCGCACCGGTCTTGCGGGCATGCAGCGATTCCAGTTGCGGGAGCGTAAGCGTGAGGTTTTCCGATGCCATGTCCACAGCCTGGCCACCGACCATGCCCAGCGAACCGGAAGCATGCGTGAGCGCGCGGATCATGCGCACCTTCTGTTCCGCATCGAGTGCTTCCGTGGTGGCCAGCGCTTCGAAAGCGGATGTCTGCAAGGCATCACCCACCAGTATGCCGATGGCTTCGTCGTAAGCCTTGTGCACGGTGGGACGGCCGCGGCGCAGGTCGTCGTTGTCCATGGCGGGCAGGTCGTCATGCACCAGCGAGTAAGCATGGATCAGCTCCACGGCGCAGGCAGCCGCGTCGATTTTCTCGGCCGCCACGCCAAGGGCTTCACCAGCGGCGTACACCATCAGCGCGCGCAGATGCTTGCCGCCCTCGCAGGCATAGCGAATGGCCTGGTGCAGCCGCTCCGGGTCGGTGGCAGCGGGCGGGTGGAGGGCATCCGTGGTGCGTTCCAGCCGTTTGAGATAGGCCGGCACGCGGTCGGCGAACGCGGAAACCTCAGGGGACGTCAGGCTCATTCGAAATCCGGGCAGAAGCAGGCAGGGTAGAAGCCTGCCCGCCCCAGATCGGGACGGGCAGACGACAACTTTAACATCGCTGGGCTCAGGCCTCGCGGTACCAGAGCAGGATCACACCTACCAGCATGAAGCACATCGGCCACACCCAGCCGGCAATGCGACCGCCGCGCCCGGGCAGGCGCAGCTCCAGCCAGCGCGCCCAACCGGAGGCCACGCCCGCCAGCGCCAGCGGCGTGTGGGTCAGCTCGATCAGCAGCTGATCCTTCACGTTCGAGATCTGATGGCTGTGCGTCAGCAACATCGCGCCGCCCACCGAAACCAGCAGCGGGAACACCAGCGCCGCCTTCGGGCTGCGCAGGCGCCCCGTACGCACCGCCCATTCGAACAGGCCGAACAGGATGATCAACGCCACGAAGAAGCGATGCTGCGCCACTTCCACGTCGCGCCACGCCGCCCAGAAGCCTTCCTGGCCCATCGGCCACACTTCCGGATCGGAGCGCACCAGCAGAAAGCCGGCCATCAGCAGGAACAGCAGCGGCCAGTGCTTGAGCCATCCCACACCTGCGCGATTGAGCAGGGCGAGCAGGCTGATCAGCAGCACGAAGATGCCGGCCCAGTGATGGTTGTATTCGGACCAGGCAATGTCGTCGGCATTGCGCGGTGCCAGCACGCCCGAGCCCGGCACGATGGCTTGCGCCGCGGCCTGGTGGCGTTGCTCGGCTTCGCGATCCAGCTGTGCCTGCGCCTGCGAGACCGCAAGCTGATCGTGATCGGGCGAGGTGAACCGCGGCCATACCGGCGCGTTGCGCACGGCGATTTCATGCAAGGTAACGCGATCGGTGGTGAGGTCCACCGCCGGCGGCACCGAGGTCAGCGAGGCCGCAGCAAAGAAAATGGTGAAGCCGATGCCGATCTCCACTTCGGCGAAGCGGCGCAGACGGATTACCGAGGCATCCTGGTTCTTGCGCAGCCGTTCGGTGACCAGCAGGTTGCCCAGGCCCAGCAGCAGCAGCGCGAGGAACATCGCGATCTTTGCGCCCACCATCACGCCATAGGCGGTGCCGTAGAAACCCTGCACATCGCCGATGTAGAACACGCTCATGACCGTGCCGGAAATGATGATGCTGGCCACGCCCACCATCGACATACGCGAGAAACGCCCGCCGACCACGCGCCAGCCGTCCACGTCTTGCAGCTTGCTCAGCGCCAGCACGAAACAGGGAATTGCGCCGATCCAGATTGCCGCACCGAACTGATGCAGGCCTTCCACGAATAGCAGTAGCGCGTTGTTGTCCAGACGCGCATAGGCATGCGTGGTGAAAGTGGCAGCGGTCAGCTCAATCGCACCAAGCAGCAGCGGCAACAAGGCGCCCAACAGTCCGCGGGACATGCGCCGGCTCAGGCATGGAATCAACAGCAGCGCGCAGAGCGTTTTGATCGTGCCCGCGATGGCGAATGGCGCCTGCATCACGTCGAGGAAGGTCAAGCCCACTGTGGACTTCACCACTGCTACTTGGAGTCCGACGCCCGCAATTTCCGCCACGATCAAGCCGATCGCGCTGAAGATGGTCAGCCTTGCTATGCGCCGTTCCAGCTCCACGCCTTGCGGCATTCGATGCATGAAAGGACGAACGAGAAAGACCAGAAACAGGATGCCGCCTAGCATCATCGACTGCGCGACGATAGTAAGACCGTGCAGGATGATGCTGAGGTAGCCGAAGATGTCGACGAGAAGTTCCACGGGGAATGCTCAGGGTGAAAGTCGATCTGGGTTTCCGCTCCTCATTCGGAGCGAGGTCATGCAACCCTCGTGGTCGTCATTCCCGTACAAGCGGGAATGACGACCACGAGGTGCGTAGATTGCGATGTCGGATTACTGCTTCGCCACCACCGTAAACGGCAGATCGCCGCGCGTGATGTGCCCATCCAGCGCCAGCGCCTGCCAGCGCAACGTATACGAACCCGGTGCGAGATCAGCGCTGGTGTCCAGTTCGTTGCTCTTGCTATCAGCGACGATGGTCAGCACCGTTTCGGTCTTATCGGGGCCGACCAGGGTGAGGCGCGAACGGTGCTGGTCGATCTTGCTGTTGTACTTGAACATCATCTGCACGTGGCCGGCGGTCAGTGTGCCGTTCGGCTTCGGCGAGCTGTCAACGAGGATGGCGTGCGCGGACGCGGCCATGCTGGCAAAAGCGCACAGTGCGGCAACCAGGAAGGATCCAGAACGATGACGCAGGGACATTCGCAGTTCTCCTAAAAACGCTGCCGCGATCGCGGCGATTCGAAAGCGTTATCGATGCCAGCCCAGGGTTGGCCCCGTCGCTTCAGCGGCGGCGCGCAACGCCTGCGTGGCCCGTTGCATGCGTGAGTATAGTCGCGGCAGCTCGCCCAGGACTGACGGATGCCTGCACAAGGCCGCCATCAGGTGCAGCGGACGCGGGCGTCCCCAGGCATCGACGCTGTCGTTCAACGCGGTGGGAATCGCATCGCGTGCTTCATCGACAATGGCCCGCAGTACCACGAACGGCAGGCCGCGTTCCCGAGCGACGGCTGCGACGGCGGCGCTTTCCATGTCCACCGCAAGTGCCGCGCAGTGTTGGTGGGCTGAGGCTTTGTCGGCAGGGGTCAGCAAGGGCGAGGCGACGCTGAGCAGGGCGCCTTCCATGTGAAGCGACGCGGCGAGTCGCTGCTGCAAGCTGGCGCGCCAAGCGAGATCGGCAGCATAGGCATGGCCGTCTTCATCCACTACGCGCTCCGGGCAGAACAGCGCGCCATTGTGCAAATGCGCGCTGAGCGCGCCGGCCACCCCGAAGACGGCCAACGCGGCAGCGCCTGCATCAGCCAACGCTTGCGCGCCACGCCGCGCAGCAACAGGCCCCATGCCACTGAGCCACAACGCCGCGCCGTCGGTAAGCGCGGTGATGTCATCCGGCTTAACGGTGTGCGAGGTAAGGGTTCTGGCTTCCGATGCCAACGCGACGACGATGCCCGTCGTGCGGATGGCCACGCGAGTGCTCAAGCCGCGGCCGATTGCAGCAATTGCCGGTACCGCGAGAGCGCCCACAGCGGGAAGTACGCGGTGTAACCGTGGTACTTCAGGTAATACACGCGCGGGAAGCCGGGCGCATTGTGCGAGGGATGGAACCACAGTCCCTCGACGTGCTGGTTGGCGATCAGGAAATCGATGCCGCGACGCACCGACTCCGAATGTACTTCGCCAACCGCTATCTGCGCCAACACCGCCCAGGCCGTGGATTGCGGCGTGCTGACACCGTCGTTGGTGCCGCGCAAAACCGGATCGATGTAGCTGTCGTTAGTTTCGCCCCAACCGCCATCGGCATGCTGGCGCGAGTGCAGCCACTCGACCGCCTTGCGGATATATGGCTGCTTAGGATCCTCGCCGGCCAGTGCGAGACCCGCCAGCACGCTCCAGGTGCCGTAGATGTAGTTGCTGCCCCAGCGACCCCACCAGCTACCGTCTTCCAACTGCGTGGCGCGCAGGTAGTCGATGCAGCGGCGCAGCGCTTCGCGATCTTGCGGGCGACTCAGCACGCCAAGAGCAGCGGCGACGCGGCCGGAAACGTCCTCGGTCGGCGGATCGAGCAAGGCGCCGTGATCGGCGAACGGAATCGAGTTGAGGTAGTAGTAGGTGTTGTCCGCATCAAAGGCGGCGAAGCCGCCGTTCTTTGATTGCAGGCCGATCATCCAGTCCGCCGCGCGATCGATGTTGATGCGGTGCCGTCCGGATTCGCCGCGGCGGCGATCCTGGATATGCAGCAGCGCCGCCACCACGGCGGTGTCGTCGATGTCCGGGTAATAGGCGTTGTTGTACTGGAAGGCCCAGCCGCCCGGCGCCAGATTCGGCGCACGCACGGCCCAGTCGCCCTTGAGTTCCAGTTCCTGCTTGGAGACGAACCAGTCGATGGACTTGTCGATGGCGCCTTGCGTCTGCGCGTCGTCACTGGTGTGCATCAGCGTCAGCGCGCTCCACACCGTATCCCATATCGGCGACACGCAGGGCTGGCAATAGGCTGAGCCGTCGTCGCGCTGGACCACCAGTTTCTGGATCGAACGCAGGCAGGTCTGCCGCGCGGGGTGATCCTTCGGGTAGCCGAGCAGCGCCATTGCTTCGAGGCTGTTGACCATTGGCGGGAAGATCGCGCCGATACCGTCTTCGCCATTGAGGCGCGGCATGAACCAGTCCACCGCTTTCTTGACGGCGCGCTGGCGCACCGACTTCGGAATGAAGCGATCGATCGCGCGGCCCATTTTGTCCAGCACGAGGAAGGTGCGATTGAGTAGGCCACCAAGGATGAAATAGTGGCGCTCTTCTTCAGGCGGCGTGACGAACAGCTCGCGGATATGCACCTTGCGCGGATTGGCTGCCTTGGCCTTAAGCGAGCACAGGATGGTGAGCGGCACCAGCGTGGTGCGCGCCCAATAGGAAATCTTATCGATATGGAATGGAAACCAGCGCGGTAGCAGCATGATTTCCACTGGCACGTACGGCGTGGCGCGCCACGGCACCTGTTCGAACAGCGCAAGCAGGATGCGCGTGAACACGTTGGCCTTGGCTGCGCCGCCGTGCGCGAGAATGGCCTTGCGCGCGATGCGCATGTGTTCGGCTTCCGGATCGTCACCGGCCGCCTTCAGCGCGTAATACCCCTTCACCGTGCACGACAGATCGATGTCGCCACCGTGGTACTGCGGCCAGCCGCCGTGTCCGTCTTTCACCTGGGTGGCGCGCAGGTAGCGCGCCATCTTCTCCTGCAGCATGTCGTCGATGTCATCCATGAAATGCATCATCAGGATGTATTCGGCGGTGATCGTGCAGTCGGACTCCAGTTCGAAACACCAGTGTCCGTCTTGATGCTGGCGCGCCAGCAAGGCGGCACGGCCGCGCTCGATCGAATCATCCAGCGTGCTGCCAGCGGCAGCTTGAAACAGATCGGCGGTGGCGGCAGTGGCAGTCTTGGGCGTAAACGGATTCATCGGTGTCCTGCTTCCTGTACATCGGCCGGTTCGCGCCAGGCGGCGGCATCGGCAATGTGCGGGATGGAACGTTTCGGCCAGGTGCGAGCAGGCGTGGAAGGCTCGCTCCATTCAGCCGTCAGCGGCGTCAGCGGCAGACCCCGCGCGGTCATCGCAAACAGCCAACGCAGGCCGGAGTTCGACTTACCCAGTACGCGCGTAAGCAGGATGGTACGGGCCACCGCCTTGCGCGAAATTTTGACCTGCGTGCCGGCGGAAAAATCGAGATTGTGCTGCAGGTTGCGCAGCGTGAGCAGCGCCATGCCGATCGCCCATAAGCAGAACCGGCGAATGCCTGCGTGCTTTGTGGGAATCATCAAGGTGTATTCGAGCGCCTGGCGCAGATGCGCGTGCGCGATGCCGACTAGTTCGGACATGGTGGCCGCATAACCGGCGTTCTGCTTGCCGGACTTGAGCGTGGAAAGCTTTACGCCGTGGCGTGCGAACAGATCCTGCGGCAGCCAGCAGGCGCCGCGCTCGCGGTCTTCCCACTGGTCCTTGAGGATGTTGACCATCTGCAGACCCTGTCCGAACGACACGGCCAGGCGCAGCATGGTGTTGCGATGCGGTGTCAGCAGCGGCTCGAAATCCACGAACAGCTCGGTCAGCATTTCGCCCACCACGCCAGCCACACAGTAGCAATAGCGATCCAGGTCGTGCAGCGTGGGCAGGCCGTGCAGCCCGGCCTTGCGCTGAAATTCGTGCATGCCGTGCGACATGATGCGCAGGCACTTCACGATCGATGCCTGCTGCGAAGACGAAAGGCTGCGCGTGACATCAAGCACCAGCGGCAGCTGCTGCATGAGGTCGCGCTCGGCGTCGAGCGTGCTGGCCGAAAGCAGGGGCGCGACTTCGTCCGCCACCTCCTGCGCATCGGCATCGCCGGTCACCGCATCGACGAACGCGTTTTCAAAGGCGCGTTTCTGTTCGGCGGAAAGCGCCGGTTCGTCCTCGATGGTGTCCGCGATGCGGCAGAGCAGATAGGCATTCGCAACGGCACGCCGCAGTTCCGGTGGAAGCTGCGGGATAGTCAGCGCAAAAGTCCGGGATACCTTCGGCAGGATCGCGTCCTGGTAGGTATCGGCCTTCTCGCGTCCGGTGCCGGCGGTGGCATTGTTTAATTCGATCATTGGTATGCCTCGACCGTCGGAATTATGACACACCCATACGGGTACGAATCCGGAACGGCGGTGGCGCACGCGGTCTTCGCGCGGGCAAATGGCGTGGATGGCATGCGCACAGTGCGGCTGGCTCGGGGCTGGCGGGGTGGGGTGGGCATCGCAATATGCTGAAGCACATGGGGTGCACGAACAAGTCTGCATCGTCTAGAAAGATGCCGCTCGGGCCCGCAACGTTGAAATGCTGATGAAAGGAAGACGGCCAACAGCCACAACGGTTGCGCCGTTTGCATGCAACGCGGGAGCATCCGCGAAGGGTTTTCATCCATAATTCCGGGATGACCATCCCAACTTTTTCGACGGCGCGTGTCGTCGTTTTCAGCGCGCTGCGGTTCGTCGCCAGGGTGATTGCATCATGAGGGCGCTGGTAACCGGAGCCACCGGATTCGTCGGCTCGGCCATGGCCCGCCGCCTGTTGCGCGACGGCCACAGTGTCCGCGTGCTGGCACGCGCGGGTTCGGATCGTCGCAATCTGCAAGGGTTGGACGTGGAGGTGATCGAGGGTGACCTCACCAAGCCCGACAGCCTGCTGCCCGCCTGCGACGGCTGCGATGCGCTGTTCCACGTAGCCGCCGATTACCGCCTGTGGGCGCCCGATCCGGCGGAACTCTACCGCGCAAACGTCGAGGGTACGCGCGCAATACTGGAGGCGGCCAGGCGCGTCGGCGTGCAGCGCATCGTCTACACCAGCAGCGTGGCCACGCTGGGCATTCCCAAAGACGGCACGCTCGGCAGCGAAACTACGCCGGTGACGGTGGACGACATGATCGGCCACTACAAGCGCTCCAAGTTCCTCGCCGAGGAAGTGGCCAGGCAGTTCGCGGCGGACGGGGTGCCGGTGGTGATCGTCAACCCATCCACGCCGATCGGCCCGTACGACATCAAGCCCACGCCCACCGGCCGCATCGTGCGCGATGCCATGGCCGGACGCCTGCCCGCATACGTGGATACTGGTCTCAACATCGTGCACGTGGAAGATGTGGCCGAAGGTCATTGGCTGGCGTACGAGCGCGGCGTGGTCGGGGAGCGCTACGTCCTCGGCGGCTTCAACATGAGCCTGCGCGAGGTGCTCACTGAGATCGCCGACATCGCCGGCCGTTTGCCGCCGAAAGTGCGTTTGCCGCATGCCGCGGTGATGCCGGTGGCCTATGTGGCCGAAGCCTGGGCGCGCCTCACCGGCATGCATCCGATCGCCACGGTGGAGGAAGTGCGCATGTCGAAGAAGCGCATGTTCTTCACCAGCGCCAAGGCCGCGCGCGAGCTAGGTTACACGGCGCGCCCGGCGCGCTTGGCGTTAGAAGACGCGGTGCGGTGGTTTCAGCAGCACTGACGGCCTGGAGGGAGGGTCTGCTTATTTGCGCTTGCGCCGCTCGAAGAACTTCAACACCGGCAACGCACATCTCACCAAGAACGGCATCGTGGTCGGCCGCAACAAACGTGGATCGTATCCGGCGAAGCGACGATCGTTTTCGCGCAGGCAGGTTTCCATCAGTTCCAACACGCTCAAATCCTTCTCCGTCACGGACTGCGCGCCGGTCACGGTGAAGTTGTTGTCTTGCGCGTGTTCGTTGCCGTCGCCGTCCAGGCTCTTGGCCAGTTCCATGCGCTCCATGCCGAGGAACCACCACACGCGGAAGACCTTCCATTCGAACGCGATGCGCTGGAACAGATTGAGATTCCGGCGATGCCAGGCCACCCAGTTGGCGAACAGCAGAATGTGTCGACATTCCTCCTGCATCACCGGCTCGAAGGTGTCGATCAACTCGGGCGGAAACAATCCCGAATCATGCGCCACCTTGAACAGGCCGAACGCAAAGAAGCTGTCGATGCATTCGCTGTAGCCGGTGACCAGATAGGCCCACTCCGGATCCTTCGGGTACTCGTACGGCGGCTCCGGCACCAGCGGAATGCCGTAGTGCTGCACCATCTTGGACAGCACTTCCTTATGCCGGTTTTCTTCCCAGGCGTTCTGCGCGAGGGCGTTGCGCATTTCCGTGTCGACGATGGTGCGCGCATAGGCGGCCATGCGCAGGCGCGCCTTGCCTTCGGTCTGCACGGCGATATCCCAGATCGGCAGCGAGGTGATGCGATGCAGGGACGCATCATCCAGCGTCGGCCACTGGAGCACCGACGGACGATAGGGATTGAAGGTCTCCTCAAACATCCGGCACATCATCTGCTTGTGCGCGTCCGAGCCGTACTTGAGGCGCCCCTGCTGGCGGCTGGACCAGTGACGCGTGCGCGTCTCGGAGGCAGCGATGGTGGCTGCGTCCGGCTCGCCATCCGGCAGCACCGGCTCGCGATAGCCGGGCACTAGTGCTTCGGGATCAAAGGCGTCGTGTTCGAACGTCATCAATGGATTCTCTTCAGATGGGCGGCTGGCCGGAGCCGGCGCGGGCGGAGGTGCCGCCATACAACCGGCGCGCCTCGGCCCATTGCCAGGAGATCAAGGCAGGCAGGCCGAAACCCACTTCGCGCATGCGCTTGACCAGCGATAGCGCAACGGCGGCTTCGGCGGGCAAGCCGATCATGTTGCCGAACAGCACCAGGCCGCCTTCCTGCACGCCCAGGCCGGCCGGCACCACGAAGATGATATGGCGCAGGGCTTGCGTGACGGCTTCGATGGCGATCGCATCCCACACGCTGATCGGATAGCCGAGCAGGTGCAGCGCCAGCCAGGTTTCAAAGCTGCCCACCAGGTAGCCAACGAATTGCCATCCGGTGGCGACGATCAGGCGCAGCGGACGCGAATACTGTTCGCGAATTTCCTGATCCAGGTTCGCGCCATCGATCAACTCGGTGAGTGTCGAACGGCCGCCCAGCATTTTCTCGGCGAAGCCTTCCAGGCGCGAAAAGACCTTGCCATGACGCAGCAGGATGATCAGGAAGATCGGCAGCGGCAGGCTGGCGGTGAGCGCGGAAATCACCGTGCTGAACGCACTGATGCTCTGCGTCAGCTCGATCAGCAGGATGATGCCCAGCGCGGTGAACAGGTACTGGTTTACCAGCGTGAGCAGCACCTCCATGATCACGCTGGCTGCCGCGGCAGCTCCGCCGATGCCGCGCCATTTCACCAGACGAATGCCGATGATCTCCCCGCCAATGTTTGCCACCGGCAGCAGACGATTGCTGGCTTCGCGAATCGCGGCCACCCAGAACAGGAACGGCAGCGTGGCCTGCCGCTGTGGATCACGCGGCGCAATCAGCACGCGCCAGCCGATCACATCGAGCAGCAGCGGCAGCACGTGGAACGGCAACAGCCACAGTAACGGCCAGCCGGCGCGATCGATTGCCGTGACGATTTCGCCCCAGCCTTGATGCGCCACCAGTGCGATGGCGACACCGAGACCGAGCAGGCCGGCGATATAACTGATCAGTTTCATGTTCATGCGGCGGCAACCGGATCAGAGAAGCCTTCGCACAAGTGGTAGCGTTCGGCGATGGTCTGGCGCACGCGCGGCGACAGCAGCGCGGCGAGTTCGTCGGCATGGCGATATTCGGCCATGCTGTCGGTGATGTGTCCGTGCGAGGCTGGATGCAAGTACACCTCGGAAAGGCCGTCCGGAAGTCCGCGCAGAATGTCCAGCATCACAGTTTCATCCATGCCGCCGCTATGGCGGATGCCGAACACGTGATCGTTGTAGGCAACACCGGCGCGATCTAGACGCCAACGCATCAGCGCCAGCCACGGCCGCAGCCACGGCCCCATGCCGGGCTCCGACGGCAGACGAATCGCGCGCATGCCGTATTCGCGGCCGATGGTAAGCATCAGGGTCAGGATGGTGGGATGCAGATGAAAGTGCTTGTGTGCGTTGACGTGATCGAGCTTCAGGCCGGTTGCCGCGAATGCTTCGAACTGTGCGCGGATTTCATCGGCCAACTGACGCCGAATGTGCGGCAGAAAGAAGAAACGAAAACCGTTGCGCACCATGTTCGAATCGAACATGCCTTGGCCGTCGACCAGATCGGGAATGCGCGTGGGTGGCAGCATCGCACGACCATCGGCGAGCACGAGGTGCAATCCGACGGCAAGGCCTGGATTCTGTTTTGCACGCGCCACCGCATCGACAACGGCGGGTGCCGCGACCATCAAGCTGGCGGCGCGCAGTACGCCATCGCGGTAGCCGCGTTCAACCGCTTCGTTGACGGCTTCGTGCAGGCCGAAATCATCGGCAGTGACGATCAGGCGGGGACGTGCCTGCGTCGTAGCTTGTTTGGAGGGTGAATTCATCGGGGCATTCATGGGCATCTACGCATCGCTCAATCTTGCCCGGCCGTCATTCCCGTGAAAGCGGGAATGACGGCAAGGGAAAATTGGGCATGACGAGATGTTGAGTAGATGGCCATGCCCAACCGAAGACGCCAGGATTACGCCTCGTGCGCGCGCAGGAAGCGGAAGAACTCCACACCTTCGCGCAGACGGCGCTTCATCATGTCCCAACTGGTCAGCATTTCCTTGACGATTTCCCAGATCTTCGACGGGCGGAAATAGAACGCCCGGTAGAACTTCTCGACGCCGTGGAAGATGTCTTGCTTCGACAGGTGCGGGTACTCGATCAGCGCCAGCTGCACGCCCTTCTCGTTGACTAGGTTGACCGCTTCATTTTCCTTCAGCCAGCCGTTGTCCACTGCCTGCTTGTAGAGCGTGGTACCCGGATAGGGCGCCGCCAGCGACACCTGGATGGTGTGCGGATTGATTTCCTTGGCGAACTGGATCGTCTTGTCGATCGTTTCCTTGGTTTCGCCCGGCAAACCCAGGATAAAGGTGCCGTGGATGGTGACGCCCAGCTTGCGGCAGTCTTCGGTGAAGCGGCGCGCAATGTCGGTGCGCAGGCCCTTCTTGATGTTGTGCAGGATCTGGTCGTCGCCCGACTCGTAACCGACCAGCAGCAGGCGCAGGCCGTTTTCCTTCATGATCTTCAGCGACTCGTACGGCACGTTCGCCTTCGCGTTGCAGGACCAGGTCCAGCCCATCGCGCCGAGGCCGCGGGCGATCTCGTGCACGCGTTCCATGTTGGAGCTGTCGGTGAAGGTGTCGTCGTCGAACATCAGCTCCTTCACTTCGGGCATGTTCTCCTTGATCCACTTCGCCTCGGCGAGCACGTTCGCGGCCGAACGCGTGCGGTAGCGATGACCGCCGACCGTCTGAGGCCACAGGCAGAACGTGCACTTGGAGCGGCAGCCGCGACCCGTGTAGATCGACACGTACGGATAGTTGAGATACCCGATGAAGTAGTTGCTGATTGTCAGGTCGCGTTTGTAGATCGGCGCCACGAATGGCAGATCGTCCATGTTCTCGATCATCGCGCGCGGGGGATTGTGCTGCACGGTGCCATCGGCCAAGTGGTAGCTGATGCCGGTGATGCTTTCGAACGGACGACCTTCGGCTACTTCCTTGCAGGTGTAGTCGAACTCTTCGCGTGCCACGAAATCGATCGCGCGTGACGCGGTGAGTGAACCGGTGGGGTCCACTGCGACCTTCGCGCCGACCAGGCCGATCAGCACGTTCGGCTTGCGTGCCTTGAGCAGCTCGGCGAACTTGGCGTCGGTGGGGAACGAAGGCGTGCTGGTGTGGATGATCACCAGATCGTAACCCTCGGCGATCTTCAAGCTGTCTTCCACCGAGATCTCGTCGGCGGGCGCATCGAGGACGCGCGAATCGGGCACCATCGCGGCCGGCTGAGCCAGCCAGGTGGGATACCAGAAGCTCTTGATCTCGCGTTTGGCCTGGTAACGCGAACCCGCGCCGCCATCAAAGCCATCGAAGGAGGGAGCTTGCAGAAAAAGCGTTTTCATTACGGATGACTCCTGCGGGGGCGTTCAATGTGCCCGGGGACAGCAGATAGTTCAGATATTTAACCAGCCAAATAGTTTACGGCGCTGAACCGTCGCCACGTGCATGCAGTACCTGACCGCGCCATCTTACCTGCCAACCGGCGAGGGCAGCTGCCCATTCCATCAGCAATAAGGCGTCGCGGAGGGGAATCAACAGGACTTCATGCCAGGCGAAGGCTCGATCGCTGATGCGCCGCTGTAAAAAGTGTAGCAAAACCCGCGCGCCGCCACCGAGTGCCGCAAGGCCCACGCTGGCCGGTCCCGGCGCCAAGCACAGGCCCAGCAACAACAACGGTGACGTAAAGCACACGAAAGTCATGGCAAAACCCGCTGGTGCGATCGAGCGGATGGTGCGCAACCAGCGCAATTCATGCGCCCACAAATCTTTCAGATGGCTTTCGGCGACATCCGTACCAACCACGACGTCCGACAATACGGTGCGCAAGTCGGCGCGGCGGGTCAGCTCGCCCAGCCAGAAATCATCGGCCAGCGTATCGCGCAGTGCTTCGAAGCCGCCGATGGCCTGCAGTGCGTCGCGACGTAGCGCGATGGTCGAGCCGAACGCAAAGCGTGTCGAGCCGAACGCATGTGACAGCTTCACGGAAGGTGCGAACCAGTCGTCGATGAATAGACGGCCAAGCCGCGACCAGAACGAACGCACGGGAATGCCGTAGTAGAGGCAGGTGACGATGCCCACGCCGGGATCGGCCAGGGGCGCCGTTACGCGCGTCAGGTAATCCGGCTCCACGTAAATGTCAGCGTCCGCCAGCACCAGCAGATCATGCTGCACATGCGGCAGCATATTCATGAGGTTGCTGACCTTGAAGTTGGCGCCGTGCACGCGTGGATCGACCGCCAACGCGATGGACCGTTGCGGAAATTCCCGGCGCAGGCGCTCGACCACGGCAATGGCCGGATCGTCCGGATCGCGCACGCCGAACACTAACTGGTATTCCGGATGCGCCTGCTGGCAGAAGCTGCGCAGGTTTTCGTACAGCCGGGGCTCGGCACCATGCAGCGGCTTGAGTATGCTCGCCGGCTGTGGGGAGCCAGTGCGCAGCGGAACTCGCTGCGTCTTTCGCGATCCTTTCATCACTGCCCATAGCGCGACGCAGGCGTAGCCCGCTGCAGCGAATGCCAGCGCGATGCCGAGAGCGTGGAGCAGGGTGTCGATCAACCAGTTCGAAGACATAGGGTGTTTATGCTACCGGCAATGAATCGACACGAAGCGCGCACACATGGGGCCAGACCCACGACGATGCAAGAGAGCGGGCGATGAGGGCTGCTGGCCGCCGATGTGGTGCGTGGCTGGGCGCGCTGGCTTTTCTGCTGTTTTGGGGTGTTGCGGGTCATGCCGTGGCTGGCGGCGCGGATCCTTATGTGCCTGCGCCCTCGGCCGTTGCCGGCGACTGGTTGGTGGAAAGCCACGACGCCGTCATCCGTATCGAGCAGGTCGGTGACGAATACCAGGGCTACATCCTGTGGCAATTGCACGACACCTATGGCCCGGAAGATGGGCCGGAGCTCAACGGCAAGACCGTCACCGATCGCAATAATCCCGATCCGGCCTTGCGTTCTCGGCCACTGACGGGGCTCAGGCTGCTCACCGGGCTCAAGTTCGACCCGGACAGCAAGAAGTGGAAAGGCGGCCACGTCTATAACTCGGACGACGGCCGCACCTATAATTGCTGGGTTCGGCTGCGCGCCCCGGACCGGCTGCAGCTACATGGCTATATCGGCATCAGCCTGTTCGGCGGCAGTACCGTGTGGAGCCGGGTCACCATGAGGACGCCCGCTCCAGGCAGATTGCCATTCGTGCCGGATACGTCGGACAAGTAACTCATCTGACTGTCCGCACGATTAGTACCGAGTTCCCTTTCCCCAGCGAGACACCATGAACCGCGAACCACGCACCGATGCATCCGGTGAACTGCGCGCTGCTTCCCAAGCACAGCCCAACATCGCTCTGATCAAGTACTGGGGCAAGCGCGATGCCGCGCTGAACCTGCCGGTCGTCGGCTCCCTTTCCATCACGTTGGAAAGTCTGTGGACGCGTACCGAGGTGCGTTTCGTGCCGGGGCAGAAGCAGGATCGCGTGAGCCTCAACGGTCGCAGCGATGAAGCCGAAACCAGGCGCATCACCAAATGCCTCGATCTGCTGCGCGCGCGTGCCGGCGTCGATCATGGTGCCGAGGTCGCGAGCCGCAACAACTTTCCTACGGCAGCGGGATTGGCTTCGTCCGCTTCCGGTTTCGCCGCGCTGGTGCATGCTGGCGCACGCGCGCTCGGCCTGACATTGAGTCTGGAAGAACAGTCGGTGCTGGCGCGTCGCTGCTCAGGTTCGGCAGCGCGCTCCATCTTCGGCGGTTACGTGGAATGGGCGCATGGCAAGCTGGTCGATGGCACCGATTCGACTGCGCGGCCTTTGCTCGATGCCGCGGCATGGCCGTTACGCGTTGCGGTGGCGATTACTTCCACTGCCGCCAAGCAGATAGGTTCCACCGAAGGCATGCTTCGCACCGCGGAGACATCGCCCTATCAATCGGCGTGGATCGATACGCAGGAAGCGGATTTGAGTGTGGCGCGCAGCGCCATCCTAGCGCACGATTTCGATGCGCTCGCCAGCATCTCCGAATACAGCTGCCTGAAGATGCATGCACTTGCGCTGGCCGCGCAGCCGGGCTTGCTTTATTGGAACGGCGCAACGGTGGAATGTATGCATCGCGTGCGCGCATTGCGCCAGCAGGGCGTGCCGGTGTTCTTTACCGTCGATGCCGGCCCGCAATTGAAAGCCGTGTGTGCGCCGTCCGCGATCGAGCAGGTGAAAGCAGCCTTACGCGATGTGCCCGGCGTGCTGGACGTGCTCGATACCGGCCTCGGCGAAGGCGCGCGCGCGATCGCCACGGATATCGTGGAGGCATGATGGAGCTCACCGCCAGCGCCCCTGCCAAGCTGGTTTTGCTGGGTGACTACGCCGTGCTGGAAGGTGCGCGGGCTTTGGTGCAGGCAGTGGATCGCCGTGCCAACGTGCGTATCGTGCCGCGCGAGGATCATGCATGCGACGTCTATGCCCCCGATCTTGGCATCCGTGGCGCGCGTGCCCTCATCGGCCATGACGGCGCGTGGCAATGGCAGTGCGATGAGGCAAGCAAGGCCAAGCTCACCCTGGTCGATCACGTATGGGATGGTCTTCTGCGCGAAGGGCTGGCGCCGGTGTCCGGTCAAGGCTTCGATCTGCATCTGGATACGTCCGGCTTTTTCCACGCGGACGGCGTCTCCAAACTGGGACTCGGTTCCAGCGCGGCGCTCACCGTAGCGTTGGCTTCCGCATTGGCAACCTATGCAGGCCATGGCGACGCAATGGCGGATCGCACGCAGTGGATGCGTCGGCTGCTGCATATGCATGGCGGTTGGCAGGGTGGCCGCGGCAGCGGTGTCGACGTGGCGGCGAGCGTGGCGGGTGGTTTGATCGCCTATCAGCTTGTTGGTCCGACGCGCGAACCCACCTACGAGCCCGTGTCGACGGAAGGCCTGCATTGTCTGTTCGTGTGGTCGGGCCAATCCGTGTCGACCAGCGATTCGCTGCAACGATTGGCGCAGTGGCGCCAGCATCACGCAGGCGACTATGCCGCGCATATGAACGAGCTTGGTACCGTTTCTGCTGCGGCGATCGATGCGCTCAAGCAACAGCGCATCCCATCTTTCATTGGCCTTACAAAAGACTATGCGCTTGGGTTGCAGCATTTTGGCGCTGCGTGCGGTCTGGAAATCTATTCCCCCGCACAAAAACAGCTCGCCGATATGGCTTCCGGCACAGATGTCAGTTATAAGCCTTGCGGCGCGGGCGGCGACTTCGGTGTGGTCTTTGCCGAGGATGCAGAAAGGTTGGCGACATTTGAACGCGTCATTGTTTCGGCCGGTATGCACGTCGTTCCCCTGGGACTTGATTCCCGTGGGGTCAGTTGCCATATGCGTCCGGATGCGATCTCTCCCCCCGCAAGGATTTTGACGTGATCACAGCCCTTTTCAGCGTCATGGCTCACGTGCTGCATGCAACGTCGTGACGCAAGGGCAGTGACTTTCGACCTATCACGGAGTGCTTAAGGCTATGAGCGCCGAATCTTCGAGTGCCGAACGGTCCCGATTTCCCGCCTTTTACAAACTCTCGGTGTCCGACCGTGTGCGCATCATTCATGAGCGCGGCTGGTTGTCGGCCGAGGATTATCAAGCGCTCGTCTCCGGCGAGCACACGCTGAAGATCCACAAAGCCGACAAGATGATCGAGAACGTCGTCGGCGTGATGGGTTTGCCGGTGGGTCTTGGCCTTAACTTTTTGGTCAATGGCCGCGATTACATCGTGCCATTGGTGGTGGAAGAGCCGTCCATCGTCGCGGCGCTTTCGTCGGCGGCCAAGCTCGTGCGCGGCACCGGTGGCTTTACCGTCGAAAGCACCGAACCGGTGTTGATCGGCCAGGTGCAGGTGGTGGACGTGCCGCATTTGGCGCACGCTAAGGCCGCGCTGCTTCAGCGCAAGGACGAACTGCTCAACCTCGCCAACAGCTTGCATCCGCAGATGGTGGCGCGTGGCGGTGGTGCACTGGATCTGGAAGTGCACGTGCATCCACGCCCCGAAGGCGGCGACATGCTGGTGGTGCACCTGTTGGTCGACACGCGCGACGCGATGGGCGCGAATCTGGTCAACACCATGTGCGAAGGCATCGCCTCGCTGGTGGAAACGATGACCGGCGGGCGCGTGTTCCTGCGCATTCTTTCCAACCTTACCGATCGGTCGATGGTGCGCGCGCGCTGCGTGATTCCCGCCGATCAGCTCACCGGTAAAGGTTTCGAGGGCGAGGAAGTGCGCGACGGCATCATGCTCGCGAACGAATTCGCCAGCATCGATCCGTATCGCGCGGCCACGCACAACAAAGGCATCATGAACGGCGTCGACGCGGTCGCGCTCGCCACCGGCAACGACTGGCGCGCCATCGAAGCGGCCGCGCATGCGTATGCCGCGCGCGGTGGCCGCTACACCTCGCTCACGCGCTGGTACAAGGGCGAGAAAGGCGAGCTGATCGGTGAGCTCGACATTCCGATGAAGGTCGGCACTGTCGGCGGTCCGCTGCAATCCAACGCCACGGTGGCGCTCAATTTGCGCCTGCTTGGGGTGAAGACGGCGCGCGAGCTGGCCGAAATCATGGGTGCGGTCGGCTTGGCGCAGAACTTCTCGGCGCTGCGCGCGCTGGTCACCGAAGGTATCCAGCAGGGTCACATGACGCTGCATGCACGCAGCGTAGCCGTGGTGGCTGGTGCCACGCCTGAAATTTTCGACACCGTGGTGGAGCGCCTGGTGGAAAGCGGCGAAATCAAGATATGGAAAGCGCAGGAGATCGTTGATCAGGTGCGCAAGGAGTCGCGCGGCGTGCCCGCGACGACCCTCGAGCAGCCATCGGTGGATCATCGCGCCTGCGGTCACGGCAAGATCATTCTGCTCGGCGAACACGCGGTGGTGTACGGCAGCCATGCAGTGGCCGCGCCGGTGCCGCTGGCAGTACGTGCGGTGGCGCAGGACACCAAGTCCGGCGGCGTCGACATGTTCATTCCGCGCTGGGGCGTGGAATACCGTCTGCACCGCGACCCGGCGCATCGCGACTCGTTCCAGCGCTCGCTGGGCATCATCTTCGACGAGCTGCAGCTGACCGATCGCTCGATGCGCATCGAAGTGTTCCCGAACGTGCCGCGCGCGATGGGCCTGGGCGGTTCGGCCGCCATGGCCGTCGCCGTGATCCGCGCGCTCGACCAGCACTACAAGCTGGGCCTCTCCGATGAAGAGACCAACGCGCTGGCCTTCCGCTGCGAAGAAGTCGCGCACGGTTCGGCCTCGGGTATCGATAATACCGTCGCTACCTACGGCAAGCCGCTGCTATACAAGCGCGCCAGCAAGAAGGGCGAAGCACCGATGGTGCGCGAGTTGCATCTGCCCAAGCGCATTCCGCTGGTGATCGGCATCAGCGGCAAGGAAAGTCTCACCGCGGTGACGGTCGGCAAGGTGCGTACTGCGTGGCAGCGCAACCCGGCGCTGTACGACGGCATCTTCCAGCAGATCGACGCGCTCACGCTGCAAGGCGTGGAAGCCATGCAGCAGTACGATCTGGAACGCCTCGGCGACCTGATGAACATTTGCCACGGCCTGCTCAACGCGCTGCGCGTGTCGAGCTGGGAAGTGGAGGAACTGGTGCAGATCGCACGCGAACACGGTGCGCTGGGCGCCAAACTTACGGGTGGCGGCGGCGGCGGTTCGATCGTCGCGTTGTGCCCCCAGAATCGCGAAAAGGTAGCGGCCTCGATTCGCGACGCCGGCTACCAGGCGATGGAGGTCGACATTGGATAACACAGAACTGGAACGCCAGGAGTGGCGTGATTCGAACGAGGTAGTGTCGTTCGACGACGAGCCGCTGGTGCTGGTCGATCATGACGATCGCGAGATCGGCTTCCTCGACAAGGCCGCCGCGCACGTCGGTCATGGCACGCTGCATCGCGCGTTCTCGCTATTCGTGTTCAACGCCAAGGGCGAACTGCTGCTGCAGCAACGCGCGCCGGGCAAGCGTCTGTGGCCGGGTTATTGGTCGAACACCTGCTGCAGCCATCCGCGCCGTGGCGAAACGATCGATACCGCCATCCATCGCCGCCTGAAGGAAGAGCTGGGGCTGGCCTGCCCGCTCACGTACCTGTTCAAGTTTGAGTACCAGGCGCAATTCGACGCCGACGGCGCCGAACACGAACTGTGCTGGGTGTACGCGGGCCGCAGCGACGATGCGCCGACCGTGAACGTGAACGAGATTTCGGGCCTGCGCTACATCGCCCCCGATGCGCTCGATGCGGAAATGGCGGCCAAGCCCGAGGCTTTCACGCCCTGGTTCAAGATCGAGTGGGAACGGATTCGCCGCGAACATTCCGAAGTGTTCGCACCGCTCAAAGGTTAACAGCCGGGCAGGGCCGGCGATGCCACCCTGTCCAAGTGACGTATACTGTACCGAACAGGTAACTTTTTACGCCGCCGTCGCAAACCATGCCTGAGCTTGCAGCGAGCGTACTGACATTCCGGAGAAATCCCTTGGGTATCCCTCTTATTCAGCAAACCACGATCGCTCAATACATCATCAAGAAAAAGCTGAGTGGTCAGAAGCGCTACCCGCTGGCGATGATGTTGGAGCCGTTGTTCCAGTGCAATCTGGCCTGTGCCGGTTGCGGCAAGATCGACCAGCCCAAGGAAATCCTGCAAAAGCGCATGAGCGTCGAACAGGCGCTGGCCGCGGTGGACGAGTGCGATGCCCCGGTGGTGTCCATCCCGGGCGGCGAGCCGCTGATCCACAAGGAACTGCCGCAGATCGTCGAAGGCATCATTGCGCGCAAGAAGTTCGTGTACCTGTGCACCAACGCGATCCTCATGCCCAAGCACATCGACGAATACAAGCCGTCGCCTTACTTCACCTGGTCGGTGCACCTCGATGGCCTGGAGAAGCAGCATGACAAGTCCGTGTGCATGGATGGCGTGTTCGAGAAAGCTGTTACTGCAATCAAGCTGGCGCTGTCGAAGGGCTTCCGCGTGACGGTGAACTGCACGCTGTTCAACAGCGAGCCGCCGGAAGAAGTCGCCGATTTCTTCGACTACGCGATGGAACTGGGCGTGGAAGGCATCACTGTGTCGCCCGGCTACAGCTACCAGCACGCGCCGCGCCAGGACGTGTTCCTCGGCCGCACCGAGAGCAAGCAGCTGTTCCGCGACATCTTCAAGATTGGTAAGGAACGCAAGCGCAAGTGGGCGTTCAACCAGTCGGCGATGTTCGTGGATTTCATCGCGGGCAATCAGAGCTATCAGTGCACGCCGTGGTCCAACCCGACCTACAACATCTTCGGCTGGCAGAAGCCCTGCTACCTGCTGGTGGATGAAGGCTACGCCAAGACCTACAAGGAATTGATGGAAGACACCGAGTGGGAGAAGTACGGCGTCGGCATCAATCCGAAGTGCGACAACTGCATGGCGCATTGCGGCTTCGAAGGCACGGCTGTGGACGACATGTTCGCTCACCCGCTGAAGGCGCTGAAGGTGTCGATGTTCGGTCCGCGTACCGATGGCCCGATGGCGCCGGATCTGCCGGTGAAATACGGTAATCGCGCTGACGCCACTGCCATCCACATTCCGATCAGCTCGATCCAGCGCCGTAACACGGAGACGGGTGCCGACGCGAATCATTGAGCGTCGAGTTGCTAAGCCGCCGAATTACTGGATCACCGAATCATTGAGTCAAAGCGATGGGCATAGTGGGATGGGTTGCCGCGTCGCTGCCGGCATTGATGTGGTTGGGCTTGCTACTGGTACCGTGGCGGCCCTGGAGCACCCGTGAACACGTCGAGGCCGACCCGCATGCCGGGCCGGCCGATCTCAGTCAGATCACGGTACTGATCCCCGCGCGCAACGAGGCCGATGTCATCGGTCTCACGCTTTCCGGCCTGCAGGCCCAAGGTACCGGCCTGCAGGTGATTGTCGTCGACGATCAATCGACTGACGACACAGCGACGATCGCCGCCTCCTTTCCGAATGTACGTGTGATCAGCGGCCAGCCACTGCCGCAAGGCTGGGCGGGCAAACTGTGGGCGCTGGAACAGGGCAAGGCGCACGTGCATACGCCGATCACCTTGTTACTGGATGCGGATATCCAACTGCAGCCCGGCTTGCTGTCAGCCTTGCTGGTGCACAAGCAGCGCGAAAATCGTCAGTTCGTGTCGTTGATGGCGGATCTCCGGCGCACCAGCTTTTGGGATCGCCTGCTGCTGCCGGCCTTCGTGTACTACTTCAAACTGCTGTATCCCTTCTCGATTTCCAATTCGTCCTCGCGCCTGGTTGCGGCGGCCGCGGGCGGTTGCATTCTGGCCGACACCGAAGCGCTGCAACGCGCCGGCGCCTTCGCCAGCCTGCGCAACGCGCTGATCGACGATTGCACGCTCGCACGACAGGTGAAGAATGCCGGCTATCGCACCTGGCTGGGTCTCAGCCGCGGCGTGGTCAGTCTGCGTCCTTACGGAAGCCTGCGTTCCATCCACGACATGGTGGCGCGCTCGGCCTTTACTCAGCTCGGCTATTCCACCTCGCTGCTGTTGGCGGTGACGATCGTCTTCGCCATCGTCTACGGCCTGCCGTTCGTGCTGCTGGCCTCGCCGGCCACCTGGCGACTGGGCCTGATTGCCCTGGTGGCGATGATGCTGAGCTACCTGCCCATGCTGCGCTACTACCACATGCGGCTGGCCTGGGCGCTGCTGCTGCCGCTCAGCGCCGTGCTGTACCTAGGCATGACCTGGAGTTCGGCGATCCGCTACTGGCGTGGTGTCCGCTCGCGCTGGAAGGACCGCACCTACAGCACTTGACGCGGTGCTCCCCAGAACCCAGTGCCGTCCGGCAGGCTTGGAAGATGGGGAGGCTCTGGTTAGAGTCGGAGGCTTGGTCTTCACTCCTGCCGTTAGGCAGCCAGCTCCGGGAGCTTCCATGCCTCGTCTCCGTCTTCTTGCGATCGCCATGTCCGTCGCGCTCGCCGCCTGCTCGCAATCCCATAACGAAAACGGCAATGCGCCCGCCGCCTCCAGCAGCGCGCCGGCCAAGGCGTCTACCACCGCAGCCGCCGAGGCCCAGGTCAGCAATCCGTTCTTCACGGCTAGCACGCTGCCGTATCAGGCGCCGCCGTTCGACAAGATCAAGGACGGCGACTACCAACCGGCCATCGAAGAGGGCATGAAGCAGCAGTTGGACGAAGTGCAGAAGATCGCCGACAACCCCGAACCGCCCACCTTCGAGAACACCTTCGTGGCGCTGGAGAAGTCCGGCGTGCTGCTGCATCGCGTGATGAGCGTGTTCAATGCCGTCACCGCCGCAAACACCAACGACACGTTGCAGAAGGTGCAGGAAGACGAGGCACCCAAGCTTGCCGCGCATGACGATGCCATCCATCTCAACAGCAAGCTGTTTCAGCGCATCCAGACCGTGTACGACCAGCGCGATTCGCTCAAGCTCGATCCTGAATCGCAGCGCTTGGTCGAAGTGGTCTATCGCAACTTCGTGATGGCCGGCGCCAAGCTTTCCGACGCCGACAAAGCCAAGCTCAAGGAATACAACAAGGAAGAAGCCGGGCTGCAGGCGCAGTACAACAACAAGCTGCTCGCCGCGGCGAAGGCCGGCGCGCTGGTGGTGGACGACAAGAGCAAGCTCGCCGGTCTTTCCGACGAGGACATCGACGCCGCCGCACAGGCTGCGAAGGATCGCCATCTCGACGGCAAATGGGTGCTCACTCTGCAGAACACCACACAGCAGCCGGAGTTGCAGGACCTGACCGATCGCGCCACGCGCCAGGCCCTGTTCGAAGCCGCGTGGACGCGCGCCGAAAAGGGCGATGCCAACGACACGCGTGACATCGTCGCGCGCCTCGCCCAGTTGCGCGCGCAGGAAGCCAAGCTGCTCGGCTTCCCGAACTACGCCGCCTGGACGCTAGAAGACCAGATGGCGAAGACGCCCGAGACGGTGATGAGCTTCATGGAGAAGTTGGCACCCGCCGCTGTTGCGCGCGCTAAGACGGAAGCGGCCGACATCCAGAAGCAGATCGATAAAGACCAGGCTGCGCTCAAGCAGCCCAGCTTCAAGCTCGAACCCTGGGATTGGCAGCATTACGCCGAAGAAGTGCGCAAGGCCAAGTACGACCTCGACGACTCGCAGATCAAGCCCTACTTCGAACTGGATAACGTACTGCAGAACGGTGTGTTCTACGCCGCCAATCAGCTCTACGGCCTCACCTTCAAGGAACGCAAGGACATCCCCGTCTACAACCCGGACATGCGTGTGTTCGAAGTGTTCGACAAGGACGGCAAGTCGATGGCGCTGGCCTATTTCGACTACTTCAAGCGCGACAACAAGAACGGCGGCGCGTGGATGGACAACTTCGTGCAGCAATCCAAGCTGCTCGGCACCAAGCCGGTGATCTACAACGTCGCCAACTTCACCAAGCCCGCACCTGGCCAGCCGGCACTGCTGTCGACGGACGACGTGATCACCATGTTCCACGAATTCGGCCACGGTCTGCATGGCCTGTTCGCCGACGAGCAATACCCGACCCTGTCCGGCACACAGACTGCGCGCGACTTCGTCGAATTCCCCTCGCAGTTCAATGAACACTGGGCGTTCGATTCGAAGGTCTTCGCCAACTACGCAAAGAACTACAAAACCGGCGAACCGATGCCGCAGCCACTGGTCGACAAGATCAAGAAGGCCCGTTTGTTCAACAAGGGCTACGACATGACCGAACTGGTTGCCGCGGCGATGCTCGACATGAACTGGCATATGCTCACCGCCGATCAGCCGAAGCAGGATGTTGACGCGTTCGAAGTCGCTGCGCTGAAGAAAGACGGCGTGGATCTTCCGTATGTGCCGCCGCGCTACCGCACCAGCTACTTCCTGCATATTTGGAGCAACGGCTACTCAGCTGGCTACTACGCGTACCTGTGGACACAAATGCTCGCCGACGATGCCTTCGAAGGCTTCAAGGATCACGGCGGCCTGACGCGCGAAAACGGCGATCGTTTCCGCGCGATGATCCTCTCTCGCGGCAACACGGAAGAGCTGGCCAAGCTGTACAAGGATTGGCGTGGCAACGAGCCGAGCATCGAGCCGATGCTGATCAATCGTGGGTTGAAGCAAGAGCCAACGAAATAAGTATTCGAGTTTCACGATGCAAAAGGGCCGGCATCATGCCGGCCCTTTGCGTTTGTAGCGAGTTGATTTGTAGGCTGGGATGGAATCGATCAGCGCATCCCACGCTCATCACCGGCCGATGTCGCGCAACCGTTTCCCGCTCATCAGATTCCGTTCGATCTGTTCCAGCGTGATGCCCTTGGTTTCCGGCACCAGCCAGAACGTCAGCACGATGAAGACCGCGTTCAGCGCCGCATACAACCAGAACGTGTTGGTGTGGCCGAAGCTGTTGAGCAGGGTGAGGAAGGTGAAGCCAACGATCATGTTGGCGATCCAGTTGGTCATGGTGGAGCAACCGATGCCGAAGTCGCGTCCCTTCAGCGGCTGCACTTCCGAGCACAGGGTCCAGATCAGCGGGCCTGCGGACATCGCGAAGCCGACGATGAATACCAACAACATGCACACGGTGAATAGCTGCATGCCATGCGAGTTCGCGCCACCGCCCATCATGCTGCCAACCACGCCGAGGCCGATGGCCATGACCGTGAAACCCGTGTAGAGAATCGGCTTGCGGCCCCAACGATCGATCAGGCCGATGGCGATGAAGGTGGCCAGCACGTTGGTGAGACCGACGATCGCCGTAAACCACATCTGCGCGGTAGTGTCGTAACCCATGTCCTGGAAGATGCGCGGTGCGTAGTACATCACCACGTTCATGCCGGTGAATTGCTGCATCAACTGCAGCAGAATCCCCAAGCCCACCGAGCGACGAAAGTTGCTGTTCTCCAGGAACAGATGCCAGCCGCGCTGTGGTGTGCGCAGCTGCTCGCGAATGTCGTTCGCTTCGCGCTCTACTACTTCCGGATTGCCGCGCAGGCGTTGCAGTACGTCCAGTGCTTCCGCGTCGCGCTGCTTCATCATCAGCCAGCGCGGGCTGTCGGGCAGGAACAATACGCCGAACAGGAAGAGTGCACCGGGAATCGCGATGATGCCGAGCATCCAACGCCAGTTGCCGCTATAACTGAAGGCGGTGTCGGAGAGGAACGCCACCAGGATGCCGATGGTGATCATCAGCTGATACAGCGAGATCATCGCGCCGCGAATGTATTCCGGCGCGACTTCCGCCAGATACAGCGGTGCGGTGAAGGTGGCTACGCCGATCGCCAATCCCAGTACCACGCGTGCTGCAATCAGCGTATCGGTCGACCAGGCAAATCCGCACAGCAGCGAGCCAGTCACGAACAGTACCGCACCAAGAATAAGCGAGCGTTTGCGCCCCAACGCGGACGACATCCAGCCGGCAAGCAGTGCGCCGACCGTGGCACCGAGCATCATGGCGCTGACGATCCATTCGATCGTGTGATCGGAAACGCCAAACTCTTTCTGGATGAATTGCGTGGCGCCCGAAATCACGCCGATGTCCAGACCGAACATCAATCCCGCCAGCGCGGCGAGTATGCAGGTGAAGATAGCGGTGGCTTTAGCGTGTGTTTGTGTCGTTACAGGTGTTGAAGTTGAAATCGCACTCATGAATGACTCCCCGGTCGGTCGCGTCGAGCGGATGTTTGCATCTTCTTCCCGCCGCATGAATAAAAAGCCGGCTCACATGGGCCGGCCTGCAAAGCGTGGCTCGGGCATGCCGGTGAACGGTACCTCGACGGCGAACAGGCCGCCGGCATGCGGGTCTTTCTCCAAGGCTTCCGCGGACAGGCCGTCACGGGCGCTGGTGATGTAAAGCGTATTCAATCGCTCGCCGCCGAAGGCGACGCGCGTCGGCTGACGGGTCGGCACATCGATGACGAGATTTTCCCTACCGTCGCGATCGTAGCGCACCACACGGCCGGAGCCCCATTCCGCGTTCCACATGCCGCCTTCGCTGTCCACCGCGGAGCCGTCCGGTTCGCCTTGCTGGTGCGAGAGATCGATGTGTACGCAAGCATCCGTCACGTTGTCGCCGTAGGTGCAGCGATGTACGAGGCGCGTCCACGAATCGCAGTAATACATGGTGGCACCATCGGGACTGAACGCGATGCTGTTGCTGATCGCGACGGGTCCCAGCGGCAACGGTTCAAGCCTCAAGTCAGCATGCAATCGGTAGAAACCGCCGGCGGCACGCCGCGCTTCGCCGCCGACCGGTTCGTGCAACGTACCGAACACGAAGCGGCCCTGACGATCGCAAGCACCGTCGTTCAGACGCGTCGGCAAACCGGCTTCGACGTCGGTAATGCGGATCAGCTCGCCGCTTTCCTTGTGAAAGAATGCGAGCCCGCTGGCGAGCCCCAGTAGCAGCCAGCCATCGTCATCGCACAGGGCGAACGAGGCAAGCCGTTCCGGCATTGACCAGCGACGCGTGCTGCCGTCGGTGGGACAGAAGTGCCACAGCACGGACTCGTGAATATCCGTCCAGTACAGCGACTGGCTGCGCGTGCACCAGGTGACACCTTCGCCCAGCGTGTTGCGTGCGTCGAGCACCAGCGAGGCTTTAGAGCCTGCTTTCATACTCATGCCCAGCCGCCATCGACGATGAAATCGTGGCCCGTGCACATGTGGCTGTCATCGGCCGCCAGAAACAAGGCTGCGCGCGCAAGATCGTCTGCGCCGAGATAGCCGGGCATGCATTGCTTGCGGCGGATTTCTTCTTCGCCCGCTTCATCCAGCCACAGCTCGCGCTGCTTTTCGGTGATCACCCAGCCGGGCACCAGTGCATTGATGCGAATGCGATCCTGGCCCAACTCGCGCGCTAGCCCATTGACCAGACCGCGCACGGCCGACTTTGCCATCGCGTACATCGGATAACCGGCGTTCTTGATCATCCAGCCGGTGGAACCCAGGCAAATGATCGAGCCGCCGCCGAGTTCGCGCATACCGGGCACCACTGCCTGTATGGCGAAATACTGGTGGCGCAGATTCACAGCGATGCTTTGCTCGAATTCTTCCGGCGTGGTGTCCTGCAGGCGATGACGCCGATCGTTGGCCGCATTGTTGATCAATACGCTGAATGTGCCGACGCTGTGGCTCGCTGCGGCGATGGCGTTGCGTAGCGCCGTGATGTTGGTGACATCGCACGGCAGAAACAGTGGCGCGTGACGCACGTCCGGAAGTGATGTGCACAGCGCCGCCGCGCTTTTGTCGTCGACGTCGAAAAATGCAACGCGCGCACCCTGCTGCGCGAAATGCGCAACGAACGCGGCGCCGATGCCGGTAGCACCGCCGGTGATCAGCACCGCGCGGTCGACCAGGCTGGGATAAGTAGCAAACATGGGCATGTTGGATCTCGTCGAGGACATTACCATTCAGCCACGCTGCCGTCGCTGTGGCGCCAGATCGGATTGCGCCAGCGATGACCCACGGCCGAGCGTTCGGTCACGTAGGCTTCGTTCACCTCTACGCCAAGGCCCGGGCCGGTCGGCATGGAAACATAACCGTTGTCGTAGGCGAACACGCTGCGATCGGTGATGTAGTCGAGTAGGTCGTTGCCGGCGTTGTAATGAATACCCAGGCTCTGTTCCTGGATGAAAGCGTTGTGGCACATCGCATCGAGCTGCAGGTTGGCCGCCAGCGCGATCGGGCCCAGCGGGCAGTGCAGCGCCAGCGCCACGTCGTAGGCTTCGGCCATCATTGCGATCTTGTGCGTTTCGGTGATGCCGCCCGCGTGCGAAGGATCGGGCTGGATGATGTCCACGCCGCCGGTGGCGAACACGCGCTTGAAGTCGTAGCGCGAGTACAGGCGCTCGCCCAGCGCGATTGGCGCAGGCGAAATGGAGGCAAGCTCGGGGATGCATTCCAGATGATCGGACAGCACCGGTTCTTCGATGAACATCAGCTTGAACGGCGCCAGCTCGCGCATCAGCACTTTCGCCATCGGCTTGTGCACGCGGCCGTGGAAATCAAGGCCAAGGCCGATCTCCGGGCCGACTGCATCGCGCACCGCCTGCACGTTTTCCAGCACGCGCTCCACCTTGGCGTGCGTGTCGACGAAATGCATTTCCTCGGTGGCGTTCATCTTCACGGCGGTGAAACCACGCGCGACCGCTTCCTTGGCAGCGCGTGCCGTGTCGGACGGACGATCGCCACCGATCCACGAATACACGCGAATGCGATCGCGCACCGGGCCGCCTAGCAGTGCATGCACCGGTACGCCCAGATGCTTGCCCTTGATATCCCACAGCGCCTGGTCGATACCGGCGATCGCGCTCATCAGGATCGGGCCGCCGCGATAGAAGCCGCCGCGGTACATCACGTTCCAGTGATCTTCGATATGGCGCGGATCCTTGCCGACCAGATAATCGGACAGTTCATCGACTGCCGCTGCAACCGTATGCGCGCGGCCTTCCACAACCGGCTCGCCCCAGCCGCTGATGCCTTCATCGGTGTCGATGCGCACGAACAACCAACGCGGCGGAACGAGGAAGGTGGTGAGACGGGTGATCTTCATGCGTGATTTCCTTGAGAGCTTGTCTTCCAGGCTTGGGCGAAGGCGCGCGCGCGACGACCGACGTCGTCCGCGGCGCGGCCAGGTACGTAGAGTGCGGAACCGAGGCCGAAGCCGTTGGCGCCTGCGGCGATATAAGGAGCCATCGTCTCCGGCGTGATGCCGCCGACCGGCAGGATCGCCAGACCACGCGGTAATACCGCGCGCCAGGCCTTGAGCACCGGCGGCGTCAGCAGTTCAGCCGGAAACAGCTTGATGGCATCGGCGCCGGCCTGCAGCGCGGCGAAGGCTTCGGTGGGCGTGGCGACGCCTGGGATGCAATACATGCCAGCGCGCTTGGCGGCGGCAATCACCTGCGTGTCCGCATGCGGCATCACGATCAAGCGGCCGCCGGCCGCGGCAACTTGAGCCACTTGGTCCGGATGCAATACGGTGCCGGCACCGATCAGGCAGCGCTGGCCCAGTTCCGCCGACAGCGAGCGAATGCTGTCTAGCGGCTGCGGCGAGTTCATTGGCACTTCGATGACAGTGAAGGTTTCCGCGGCCAGCGCATGTCCGATGTCGAGTGCTTCTTCCGGCCGAAGGCCGCGAAGAATCGCCACCAGCGGAAGGGAATCGAGCCAGGCGCGGATCATGGTGTTACTCCGGAATAAGTATGAAGTTTTGCTTCGGTCAGTAGGCCGGCGGCGGAAGCCAGTTGCCATAGCCCCTGCGCGGACGCGTCGTCGATGATGGCTGGCGTGGCATAGCCGAACTGTTGCGCCGCCAAGGTGTAGCGACGGCACAGCGACGGTTCGCCAATCAGGCACAGCGGTGCGATGGCGCCGTCGTCGCGCAGCCGGGCGATGCGAAATTCCTCGCCGATCAACAGGCCGGAAAGGAAATCGGGTACGGCCACTGCCGTGAGTTCGCCAGCGAGCATCAACGCGCGCGTCGAAAATAGACGGCTGAACACGCCTTCGCCGCCACTGTCCTTGGCGGTATGTACGCCACGAACGAACGCTTTCTCGTCAAACACATGTGCGGGTTCGGTGGGAAGGCCGGCACCGAGTATCGAGTGCTTGATCAGCAGCGCATACATCTCGCCGGTCATTACGGTATCGAATGCGATGATGCGTCCATCGACGACCGTAGCCCATTTGCTATGCGTGCCGGGTAGCACGAAACGGGTGTTCGCCTGATACAGCGGCTGCAAGGCCAGCGCGCCGATGATCTGTGTTTCCTCGCCGCGCATCACGTCTGCCGGTGCGTTTCGTCGCAATCCGGGTGCGATCCACAGCTCGTGACTGCCGCAGGCATCCACGCGAGACATGCCGTGCGCAATGCTTGTCGCATCCGCTGGCAGGTCCACATAAGGCACTTCCAGCCAACCCTGGCGGCTGCCGACCATGCCCGCAGCCACCACGCGGCATGCCGGCCACTCCGAGGTGATCGCCTGCAACGCGGCCGTGAAACCGCCTTCTGGCAGCTGACGGATGCCCCAAGCCTGCCGGCGCGACGCCACCACCGTGCCGTCGGCGTCATATAAGTAGGCGCGCAGGCTGCTGGTACCCCAATCCAGTCCGATCAGTCGCACGTCGGCGGTCATGCGGACTTCCTCGTGCGGGGTTTGCCTGACATGTTGGTGTGCGAGTCGACGATCATCTTCTGCATCGCGCCGCGCGCGACCTCGGGCTGGCGGAGGCGTATCGCCTCGCACACTTGTTGGTGATAGGGCAGTGAATATTTGAAATCGCGACGTTTGCGTGCGGACTGCACAAAGAAGGAGCCCAGGGCGGTTTCTACTACGGAGAACAGGGAGGTCATCAGTTCGTTGTTGGTGGCGATCAGCACGGCCTCATGGAAGTGCAGATCAGCCTCGGCCCATTCGTCGGTGTTGCGCGCGGATTCCATGGCGCGATACGCCGTTTCCAATTGCTTGAGTTGTTCGGCGTCGCGGCGGACCGCGGCGAAGGCGGCTGCGGCGGGCTCGAAGATCTCGCGCATCTGTACCAGCTTCTGCACGAAGTCCGCGGGCGGCATCGAGGCGCAACGCCAGGCCAGTACATCCGCGTCGAGCTGTTGCCAGTAGCGTTCGTCACGCACGCGCGTGCCGACTTTCGGGCGCGCTTCGACCAGGCCCTTAGCGGACAGCACGCGCATCGCTTCGCGCAGCGCCGTGCGGCTTACCGCCATCTGTTCGGCCAGGGTTTCCTCGCGCGGCAGCACGTCGCCCGGCTGCAACTGGCCGCTCACGATCCGCACCCCCAGCTGTTGGATGACGTGGCCGTGCAGATTGCGGGTGTTGGTGACTCTCATCGGCTCTCGTGTGCAGTAATAAAAGGGAGCGGATCGTGCTGCATTGCGAAAGTGCTGGTGCGTACGGTTTGCTGATGTCGGGTGTTTGTGGCGCTCAGACAAAATGGCTGGTTTGTCATGTCACTCGCTTATAACACCTGTCTTTTCAACACCATCAACAATCACTTCCATACATGCGAACCCCGATGATCATGCCCCGGCTGTTTTCGTTCGATGACCATGTTGCAGCGCGTAAAGCTCCTGCTCCTATCCGTCTATATAATCATACAATATGCTCAGAAGCGACAGGGCATACGGTCGCCCAATTTTGTAAGGGGACTCGCTTGAAGAAATCGGCTGTCCTGGTCGGTTCCATCTTCACGGCAGCGGTGGTGTTGCCGCTCGCCGCGACAGCCGGCCAGGCGACTAGCGCGTCCTTCGGCCGCACGGCCGATGGTCAAGACGTCCAAATCGTGACGCTTACTAATAGCCACGGCATGCGTGCACGCGTCATGAGCTATGGTGCTTCGCTGCAATCCTTGCTGGTGCCGGATCGTAACGGCAAGCTGGCCGACGTCGTGCTCGGCTACGACACGCTGCAGGGTTATCTGGATCGGCGCCAATATTTCGGTGCGACCGTTGGCCGCTACGCGAACCGTATTGCCCACGGCAAATTCACGTTGGACGGCAAGACGTACAGCCTCACCTTGAACGACGGTCCGAATTCGCTGCATGGCGGTACGAAGGGTTTCGACCAGCAGGTGTGGAAGGTGCTCGACGTCAAGGCAGGGCCGACGCCGAGCGTGACGATGGAATATGTCAGCCCCGATGGCGACCAGGGCTATCCCGGTACGCTGACGGTGAAGGCGACCTATACGCTGAGCGATGACAATCAGCTCAAGATCAGCTATGCCGCGACCACCGACAAACCGACCATCGTCAACGTGTCGAACCACACCTATTGGAATCTAGCGGGTGAGGGTTCCGGCACGGTGATGGATCAGGAGTTGATGATCCCGGGCGATGCGATCACGCCGGTGAGCGACGCCGCGGCGATTCCGACTGGCGACATCGCTACCGTAGCTGGTACGCCTTACGACTTCCGCAATGCCAAGTCGATCGGCCGCGATATTCGCGACGGCCGCTCGCAGCAATTGCTGTTCGGCCATGGCTACGACATGAATTGGGTGCTTGCCCGCAAGGAAATCGAGCCGCGCGTGGTGGCGCGCGTGGAAGATCCACATTCCGGCCGCGTGATGACCATCTGGTCGAGCAAGCCGGGCGTGCAGTTCTACTCGGGTAACTTTCTGGATGGCACTACCATCGGCAAGGATCACCACATTTACCGCCAGGGCGATGCCTTCGTGCTGGAGCCGCAACTGTTTCCGGATACGCCCAATCATCCGGATTTCGGCTCTGCGCGACTGGCGCCGGGCGAGACCTATCGCAACGTGATCGTCTATCGTTTCGGCATCGACCAAGCTGGGAAAAAGTAGTAGGTCGAGCCGGATCGATAAGGAAGCCGTGCCGCACAGGATGGCTGTTGTAAAAAAACTAAAGAAACAAACCCTTCCTGTACGCAGGAAGGGAACATAAAAAAGATCCAAAAGGTGGATGTGACAATGAAGCGAACGCGATGGGCACGGCGCCTGACTTTGGCGCTGCTGCTAGGCATTTCTGTGGTGCATGCCGCGGATACGGAGCGCTGGACGGCTGCCCAGGCCAATGCCTGGTATGCAAAGCAGCCGTGGCCCGTCGGCAGCAACTACATTCCTTCCAATGCGATCAACGAGCTCGAAATGTGGCAAGCCGCTACATTCGATCCGGCGCGCGTCGATCAGGAGCTGGGCTGGGCGCAAGGGATCGGCATGACCACCATGCGCGTGTTCCTGCACAACCTGCTATGGGATCAGGATCGCGATGGCTTCAAGAAGCGCATCGATACGTTTCTGACGATTGCCGCGAAGCATCACATCAAGCCGATCTTCGTGCTGTTCGATTCGTGCTGGGATCCCGATCCCGCGCTCGGCCCCCAGCATCCGCCGATTCCTGGCGTGCACAACTCCGGCTGGGTGCAGGCGCCGGGCACGAAGATACTGGACGATCCTTCGCAGTACCCGCAGTTGGAAGCCTACGTGAAGGATATTGTCGGTAGCTTCGCGCACGACCCGCGCATTCTTGCCTGGGACGTGTGGAACGAACCCGACAACGATGGTGGCGGCAACTATGCGGCGCAGGAACCGAAAGACAAGTTCCAGCGTGTGGGGCAATTGCTGCCGCAAGTCTTCGCGTGGGCGCGCAGCCAGCATCCGGTCCAGCCGCTTACCAGTGGCGTGTGGCATGACGGTGACTGGTCGAAGCTGCAAGAACTCAATGCGATCGAGCGCACGCAGCTCACGCAGTCGGACATCATCACGTTTCACAACTACGAATTTCCGGAAGACTTCCTGCGTCGCGTGCAACAGTTGCGCACCTATGGCCGTCCGCTGATCTGCACCGAGTACATGGCGCGCAGCGTGGGTTCGACGGTCGACGGCGTACTGCCTGTCGGCAAGAAGCTCGACGTGGGCATGGTCAACTGGGGCTTCGTCTCGGGCAAGACGCAGACGATATTTCCGTGGGATTCCTGGCAGAAGCCTTATACGCTGCAGCCGCCGGTGATCTGGTTCCATGATCTGTTCAATCCCGACGGCACGCCGTATCGCCAGCGCGAAACGGAGATCTTCCGCGCATTGAGCGCTGCGCCCAAAGGCGTGGTGCCGGCCAGTGCCGCGATGCTTCCCGTTACTGAAGGAGCCGTGCGATGAGCGTGGCGCGCATGTACTCCGCTTTCGCGGGAATGACGACCATGAAGGTCCGCCGTATGCTTAAGCTTTGCGGCGTTTGCTCAGGTTTTCGCGTGTATCGAAAATCACCTTGAGCATGGCCTTGCGTGCCGTTTCGGCATCCTTGTCGCGAATGGCCTGCAGCACCGCGCGGTGCTGCGGCAGCGAGTATTTGAAATTCACCGCGGTATGTGCGGACATGGTGAAGTAGCTGCTGAGCGCGGTTTCGATCACCGAAAACAGCGAGACCAGCAGCTCGTTGCCGGTGGCGGCGAGAATCGCTTCGTGGAAGTCGATATCGGCGGTAGTCCAGGCTTCCGGATCGAGTGCCGCTTCCATGGCATCGAAGGCGGTCTGCATGCGTTTCAATTGCGCGGCGCTGCGATGGCTGGCGGCGCTCGCCGCGGCCGCCGGCTCGATGATTTCGCGCATCTCCGACAGCTTCTGCACGAAATCCGCCGTGGGCATCGAAGCGCAACGCCAGGCGAGCACATCCGCATCAAGCTGATTCCAGAAGCGCGCGTCGCGCACGCGAGTGCCAACCTTCGGGCGCGCCTCCACCAGACCCTTGGCCGAGAGCACCTTCATGGCTTCGCGCAGGGAGGTGCGGCTTACATCCATCTCTTCGGCCATGGTGGCTTCCGGCGGTAGCACTTCGCCCTGCTTGATCCCGCCGCTCACGATGCGTTGCCCGAGCACCTGCACCACATGTCCATGCAGGTTGCGCGCGGCCATCGGGCCCGTACCGCTGCGCACACGCCGCGTAAGCGTGGGATGCGTGGTCTTTGTGGCGTTGCCATCCCTGCCGCTTCGAAAAGATGCCATTCAGCCGATCTCCTGCAATGCCACGCCGTGGAATGGGCCCGCCCGATAGACAAACCAAGTCGTTCAATAATCAGGGGGCAACGCCGGTCTGAGCGCGTTTCAGTGCGCTTCGCGGAGATGATGCCACGTTTCAAGGAAGGGGCTACAAGCCAGCCCGCTGGAGAGAGGCTAGCTAGGCAGCGGAGAGCAGCGAAGGCCTGGCTGCTTGCGTATCCGCCAATCGGATGCCATGGCAGGTGCTGCCGGCGGCGCGGATACGGCCCGGGCAGATGCCGCTTACCCGTTTGAACAGTCGCCGGAACGCGGCCTCGCTGCTGTAGCCAAGTTGTTCGGCAATGGTGGCCACTGATAGCTGTCGGTCGCGCAGCAGGCGTTCGGCCACGTTTACCCGCCACTGCGTGACGTACTGCATAGGCGGCATTTTCATCAACTGCACGAAGCGTTCGGCGAAGGCCGAGCGGGACATGCACGCCAGCGAGGCCATGGCCTGCATAGTCCATGGATATCCGGGACGCTCGTGCACCGCTTGCAGCACCTTGCAGATGCGCGCATCGGCAAGGGCGGTGAACAGGCCGCGGTGGTCGCCGTGGCGCTGGGCGTAATCGCAGACCGCCAGCGTGAACAAGGTATCGGCGAGCTTGTTCAACAGTACCTGGCGGCCGGGTGTCGCGACGCTAACCACGTCGAGCATCATGGCCGACAGGTTGCGGAACAGCGCGTCGGCCTGCGCGGCACGGACGACGAAACAGGCCGGCAAGACATGTTTGAGCGGGTGCTGGCTGTGACTGGAAAAGTGCAGCTCGCCGCAGATCATGCGGGTGGTGCGTGCGTCGCCGTTCGGCGCGGCGCGCAACTGGTGCGGATCGCCGTGCGGGAAGACGACCAGGTCGCCGGGTTCCAGCAGCAACGTTTCGTCTAGCGCATCGCCTTCGACCTCACACTGGCCGGTGCCGATGAGATGGAACACGCCGAAGGCAGAGCGCGGTTCGTCGATGAAGCGAGAGCCGCAATGGTACAGCTCGTCCATCACGTCCACCCGAAGCATCGACTGGCTGAGCAGCGATTCCAGCGCCGGCTCCAGTCGCGGGGGGTGCGATTGGCCCGCAAGGGCGGACGGGTGCTCGATGTACATGGGCGAACCTTCCTGCGCTGGGGCCTATGCCAGCTATTCGCGGGAAGCCTTGCCGCGGTTACAGGGCCTAGGACTCCAGGCCACGAAGAAGGCCGGCACCCACCCAACCTTGCAGCAAGGTCACCATGCGGCTCATGGCGGCGGTCTCGCCCCGGCGGTCGGCCAGCATGGCGCAGAGGGCGGCGAAGGGTTCGCCGCCCTGGGCGGCCGCCAGCACCTGATGTTCGTCTTCGTCCAGCCGGCGGTAATGAACCGACATGGCATGGCGCCAGACGAGGATAAAGTGCGGTTTTACGAAGCGACGCAGGTGAGGGCGCTCGGTGCCACGGTCGGCCGCGCGGCGAAACGCATCGACGTTGCAGGTGCAGCTCAACAACTGCAGGTTGGCCTGCGGCAGCAACCGCAGGTTCGCCCACGCTTCGGGCGGTACGGTTGCCAGTTCCGTCATGTCGATGCTCGGCTCGTCGGCTGCGTCGAACGCCGTAGAAATGGCCCAGTCCAGGCGGGCCATTTCGGCGAGCTGCGGTTTGTCGCGCCGCGTACTATCGAGAAAGCCGGCCAGGCCCGCGCCATACCAGCGAATGTTGTAGTACGGCGATGGATGCGTGGCGACATAGGCGTCGAGCAACGCATCGGAACCTTGCCCCACCATGCAGCATAGGCCGTCGAATTCGCTCTTCAGCGCATCGCGCAGTCGGATACGGTAGCCATGCTGATACACCGCCAACCTGCTAGGCGCATCCGCGATAGCATCGCCGCGGATATCCGGCATGGCAGACGACTTCGTTGTCAGCACGGCCTGCAGCATCTGCTGCTGGATGGCTTGAAGCGTGCTCATGCCGCGTTTTGCAGCAATGGTTCGGCCAGCGTGCGGGCGTGTTCCAGTTCGGCAAGCAGTTCAGCCAGCGGCGGAAAATGATCGTCGCGCTCGATCATGGTGGACACGCGGCCGAAGCGGCGCACGGCTTCCATGTAGAGATCCCACACCGCGTTGGAAACCGGTGCATCGTGCGTGTCGATGATCAGATGCTCGCCTTGTTCGTAACCGGCAAGATGAAACTGCTGCACGCGCGAAACAGGAATACCACGCAGATAATCCAACGACGAAAAACCATGGTTCATCGCGCTGACGTGCACGTTGTTGATGTCGAGCAGAATTAGGCAATCGGCGCGTTCGGCCACTTCGGCGAGAAACTCCCACTCGGTGAGCTGCGATTGCGCGAAGCTGACGTAGCTGGAGACGTTTTCCAGCAAAATGCGACGCTTGAGCGTGTCCTGCACGCGTTTGACGCGGCCGACCACGTGATCGAGCGCTTCCTCGGTGTACGGCAGCGGCATCAGGTCGTGCAGATTCACGCCTTGCACGCCGGTCCAGCAAAGGTGATCGGAGACCCAGGCCGGTTCAACACGTTTCGCTAACGCGGCAAGCCGGGCGAGATAGTCTTCATCCAGCGGATCGGTGCTGCCGATCGACATCGACACACCGTGCATGACCAGCGGATAGCGCTCGCGGAAACGATCGAGCCATATCAGCGGTAGGCCGCCGTCTACCATGTAGTTTTCCGACACCACCTCCAGCCATTGCACCGGGGCCGGATGGGTCAGCAGCGCCTCGTAATGCTCCACCCGTAGACCGAGGCCGTAGCCGAGATAGGGGAGTGAGTGGGAGCGGGTGGCGGCCATGGCGTTGCTCGCTATCGGCAAGTAGGCGGGGCGCAGACGGATGCGTGCGCCCCGCCAGGTGCATTACTTCTTCGCTGCAGCTTGTGCCGCATCACAATCGGCCTGCGTCTTCTGCATGGTGAAGCCTTGGCCCTTGCAAGAATTCTGACCCTTGCACGAGTTGGTGGCCTGCTTGCAGGCACCGTGGCCCTTACAGGAGGAAGAGTTCATGCACTTGACCGCTGCCTGATCACCAGCCGGTGAGCCGACAGGAGCGGCAGATACTGCCGCGGCGGCGAACAGACCGGCCACCATCACGGCCATGGCGCTGGCGTTGACTGTCTTGATGTTCATATCTATTGCTCCAAGAAGTTGTAGTCGCCGCAAGGCGGCACAGGGGAATGACTTGTCCATCGCAAACATTGCGAATCCGGACAAACACATTGTGCTGCTCCAGTCCGTCGGTCGCTGCGCCCGCGCATCCCGCATTTATGCCCGATCGTCCAGCGGATGCCAGGCAAGAAAGTCTGGACGGCTGGATATGGTGGGCCTGGACGAGCCCGCGCATGATGCGCTTACTTCAAGCGTAGGAATATGTGCAATGCGTCATTTCGTGGCGACGACAGCTTCGCGTGTGCTTGGCATCCTGCATGCTTGGCGCTGGCTCGGTCCGTTGGTAGTGCGCCTGGTGTTCGGCTATTTCTGGCTGGAGACCGGCATCGCCAAGGTGCATAACCTGGATGGCTTCACGCAGCGCTTCATAGGCTGGGGCATTCCCCATCCTGCCTTCAGCGCGGCCCTTTCGGCTTGGACAGAACTGGTTGGCGGATTGCTGCTGATGCTGGGATTGTTCACGCGACTGGTCACCATCCCGATGATCATCAACATGATCGTGGCGGTGACCCTGGTGGTTTCGACCAATCTGATGGGATTGGACGACTACGTCGAAGCCGACGAAGTGGTCTACTCCCTGATCTTCTTCTGGTTCCTGATAGCAGGCCCCGGGAAGATCAGTCTGGATACGCTGGTGGCGCGTTGGTTGGGCATCCGCACGTACGATTGATCGCGAGGTAGGCTGGGATGCCAATCCCAGCCTACGCGGATAGATCAGGGTGCAAGAAAAGACAGCAACAGCTTGCCCGCGATGCCCCACATCACCAGCGCGATCAGCACATCCAGCACGCGCCACGCCATCGGCTTGCGGAACAGTGGCGCAAGCAGACGTGCGCCATAAGCCAATCCGAAGAACCAAATGAAAGACGATGTCGCCGCACCGACGCCGAACCACACGCGCGGACCCGGCCAGGGCCACGGTGAGGCCAAGCTGCCGATCAGCAGCACGGTATCCAGATAGACGTGCGGGTTGAGCCAAGTGAAGCCGGCGCATGTGGCGAGCACCTGCCACATCGTGCTGGTGTTGAGATGTGTGTCCGGAGTGAGTACTTCAGGATGAAACGCGCGCCGCAGTGCTTGCACGCCGTACCACAGCAGCACCAGCGCGCCTGCGCATGCCACCACGGCCAGCAGGCGTGGATGTTGCCCCACCGCCGCGCCCAGGCCGCCGACGCCGGCGGCGATCAACACCGCATCGGACATCGCGCAGAACAGCGCGACCGGAAAGCGGTGTGATTGCAATAAGCCTTGCCGCAATACGAAGGCGTTCTGTGCGCCGATCGCAATGATGAGCGACGCCCCCAGCAACAAACCAGCAAAGAAGGGTGCGTGCGAGGACGTTGCTGCGATCAATATGCGAACTCCTTGAAGACGGGATCCACGCTCCCGTTCCACTCGCCATGGAACAGTTCCAGCTTACGTTCGGCGGGCGTCTGGTTGGCGTCGACGATCTCGATCAACGGCTCAAGGAAAATGCTTTCGTCCGCGCCGTTGTGGTTGAGCCGCGAGCGACGCTTGAGACCGTGCGCGGCGATCTGCAGCGCTTCGCGCGCCAGGTCGTGCACCGTGCCATGGCGGAATGGCAGCTTCAGCGCATGCTTGGGCACACCGTCACGCAACGCATGGCGTTCTTCGCGGCTGAAATCCTTCACCAGATCCCAGGCGGCTTGCAGCGCGTCATCGTCGTACAGCAGGCCAACCCAGAATGCCGGCAGCGCACACAGGCGATTCCAAGGGCCGCCGTCCGCGCCGCGCATTTCCAGGTACTGCTTCAGGCGCACCTCGGGAAAGGCAGTCGTGAGGTGATCGGCCCAATCTTTCATGGTGGCGCGCGTACCCGGCAACTCATCGAGCGTGCCGGCCATGAAACGCTTGAAGTCCTTGCCGGCCAGATCGATGTAGCGGCCGTCCTGATAGCTGAAATACATCGGCACGTCGAGCATGTAATCGACGTAGCGTTCGTAGCCGAAGCTGTCCTCGAAAACGAAATCGAGCATACCGGTGCGATCTGCATCGGTATCGGTCCAAACGTGCGAGCGGTACGACAGATAGCCGTTGGGCTTGCCTTCGGTAAACGGCGAATCGGCGAACAGCGCGGTGGCGATCGGTTGCAGCGCGAGGCTGGTGCGGAACTTGCGCACCATGTCGCCTTCGCTGCCGAAATCCAAATTCACCTGCACGGTGCAGGTGCGCGTCATCATGTCCAGGCCCATGGTGCCGACCTTAGGCATGTATTCGCGCATGATCTTGTAGCGGCCCTTGGGCATCCACGGCATTTCGTCGCGGCGCCACTTGGGCTGGAAGCCCATGCCGAGGAAGCCCAGGCCCATGCTGTCGGCCACGGAGCGCACTTCGTCGAGGTGACTGTTCACCTCGCGACAAGTCTGGTGGATGGTTTCCAGGGGCGCGCCGGAGAGTTCCAACTGGCCGGCAGGTTCCAGCGTGATGTTGGCTTTGTCGCGCACCAGCGCCACCGGTGTGTCGCCTTCGCGGATGATTTCCCAGTCGTGGCGCTCGGCAATGCCTTCCAGCAGCGCGCGAATGCCGCGCTCGCCCTCGAACGCGGGCGGACGCAGATCGTCGGTGCGGAAGCCGAACTTCTCGTGCTCGGTGCCGATACGCCACGCATCGCGCGGTTTTTCGCCGGCGGCGAGGTAGTCGATCAGTTGCTGGCGGCCGTAGATCGGGGTGCTTTTGACGGCACTGGGTATGGACACAGGGCAAGCCTCACGGGAATAGCCCCCGACTATGGAGGCATCGCACCGCCGCGAAAAGGGGGGCGAACGAAAAATATTGTACGTGACAGTACAGCTACAACGGAGAGCACGAAATAGGCAATAAGGAATAGAAGAAATCCCGCACTCCGCCCGGATGATGCCTATTTCTTCGTGCCTTCTGGCGGAAACTCCACGCGCATCCGTGCTCCCGTTCCTTCATGTGCATCCAGTACCAGGAACCGCGCGTGGTGGCCGCGTGCGATTTCCTCGACGATGGCCAGGCCCAATCCGCTGCTTTGTCCATCGCTGCCGGCGGCGCGGTAGAAACGTTCGCGCACGCGTTCGCGTTCGGCGGTAGGAATGCCGGGACCGCTGTCTTCTACTTCCAGATAAGGTGCGCCGTCGTGTTGTCCGCAACGCAGCGTGATGCGGCCACCGTCCGGGGTGTGGCGGATGGCGTTGTCGAGCAGGTTGATCAGTAGCTCGTGCAGCAACCAGAGCACGCCGCGCACGTGCGCGGGCTCGCATTCCGCGCCGAGGTCGATGTTGCGCGCGATCGCGCGATCTAGCATGGAATCGGCCACGGTGCCGATGAGGTGTTCGAGCCGCACTTCGGCAAAGTCGCCGGGACTGTGCGTGGACGGTTCGGCGCGTGCGAGCGCGAGCAGTTGATTGGCGGTGTGCGCCAGGCGATCAACGCTGTCCTGCAGGCGAGCGATGCGTTCTTGCTGGGCTGCGTCACCGGTTTCATCCGCCAGCACTTCCAATTGTGCTTTCAGACCTGTGAGCGGCGTGCGCAATTGATGTGCGGCGTTGGTAAGGAAATGCTGCTGGGCTTGCGCGGCGTCCCGCACCGTCACCAGCAAGGTATTGAGCGACTGCACCAGTGGCCGCACTTCGCTCGGCACCGGTTCGAGCGGCAGCGGTTGCAGCGATTGTGGCTGGCGGTGCGAGATCCGCTCGCGCAGGCGGTTGATCGGGCGTAGCGCTATGGTGATGCCGAGCAGGCACAAGCCCAGCACGAGCACGAGCTGGATGCCGTCGCTGAGGCCGATCACCGTATCCAGCCGGTGCACGGCGTAATTGCGCCGAAGCACGGTTTCGCCCACGGTGACGATCACCGGCTGGCCGCTTACCTGCGTGTGATAACTGACGATGCGCAACGCCAGTTGCTTGTAGGTGGCATCCACGTAGTTGAAGTCGTCGGTGCCATTCCCCGCGACGATCGGCAGACCTTCATCGCCAGCCAGCGTGTGGCCATCTGGCAGGCTGACGCGAAAAAGAAAGTTGTCCCGAGCACCCGGAAACAGCCGCGTCCAGACCGTAGGGCGGCTGTCGGTATCGAAGCGCATCGGCGGCCTTCCGTGTTCGCCGAAGCCGTCACCGGGTGGTGGCGGTCGCGCGTCGTCGGGCGGATGCATGGGAATCGGGCCGGGATTGGGCTTCTCGAGGTAGAGCTGGCCATCAGGCGCGCGTTCCAGATGCGCGGTGATGGCAACCGCCGCACGCGAGAGCGCACGATCAAAGGCTTCGTACATCGGCGTGACGAAGGTGCGGTGATCCGCCCAGATGCTGGCGACCAGAAGTATCACCAAGGGCAGCAGCAGGTAACCGAGCAAGCGTCCGCGGATGCTCGGTGCGCGTCTGAGTTTGGCCCCCGCGGACATTCGCCAGCTCAAGCGTCGTCGAGTCGGTACCCGAGGCCGCGGATGCCGCGTACCGTGGCCGCTTCACCCAGCTTGGCGCGCAGGCGTGACACGTGCACTTCGATCGCGTTGCCGGAGATCTCCTCATCCCAGCTCACGATGGCCTGGATCAGGCGCTCCTTGCTCACCACGCGACCGCTGTGATGAGCCAGACATTCCAGGATCGACCATTCGCGGCGGGTGAGTTCAAGCACGCGTCCACCATCGTCGATGGCGCGGCGGCCAGCCAGGTCGATGCGCAGGTGTCCCACCACCATTTCATTGGCGGTGGCTGCGGTCGCGCGGCGGATCAGCGCACGGCAGCGCGCAGCCAGCTCCGGCAGCGCGAACGGCTTGACCAGGTAATCGTCGGCGCCCAGGTCCAGCGCATTGACGCGATCGTCCAGGCCGTCGCGAGCCGTCACGATCAACAGCGGCAACGAACTGCCATCGCGACGCAGACGGCGCACCAGGGTGAAGCCGTCTTCGCCGGGCAGCCCCAGATCCACGATGGCGAGGTCGTAATGGGCGACGTTCAGGCGGGCCTGCACGGATTCGGCGTCGGTTACCGCGTCGACCACGTAGCCGGCTGTGGCAAGGCCGCGCACGATGGCGTCGGAAACTAGGGGATCGTCTTCAACTAGCAGTATGCGCATACGACTGGAAGGGTGGGATGTCGCAAGATCGTAGCAGCTAATGTCACATAGAATGGTCATGCAATGGGGTCAGCGCCTGTAGGCTGTTGGCAGGCGGTAAACTGCGCGACGCACAATTCGTAGTGATATTTCCCATGTCCGAGATTCCCGCCTGCCCGATTTGCGGTATGGGGCACACCTACCCCGACGGCGACAGCTATATCTGCCCGGACTGCGGGCACGAGTGGCCGCAGCGTGCCGGCGCCCAAGAGGAGACCGAACAGGTGGTGCGCGACGTGCACGGCAACGTGCTCAAGAGCGGCGACAGCGTTGTCGTGATCAAGGACCTGAAAGTGAAAGGTGCCTCCATTCCGTTGAAGCAGGGCAGCGTGATCCGAAACATCCGTTTGATCGATGGTGACCCGGAGCACATCGAGGGGCATTCCGACAAGATCAAGGATCTGGTGCTGAAGGTGTGCTTTTTGAAGAAGGCTTGAGGGGCAAGATTTCCCGCCACGAAAAAGCCGCCTTCAAGGCGGCTTTTTCGTTAGAGCTTCGAGGCGGCGCTCAGCGCTTCATCGAATTGAAGAACTCGTCGTTGGACTTGGTGTTCTTCATCTTGTCGAGCATGAATTCCATCGCGGCAAGCTCATCCATCGGGTGCAACAGCTTGCGCAGAATCCAGATCTTGGCGAGCAGGTCCGGATCGATCAGCAGATCTTCGCGGCGTGTGCCGGAGCGATTGATGTCGATGGCCGGATACACGCGCTTCTCGGAGATGCGGCGGGACAAGTGCACTTCCATGTTGCCGGTGCCCTTGAACTCCTCGTAGATCACCTCGTCCATCTTGCTGCCGGTATCGATCAGCGCGGTGGCGATGATGGTGAGCGAGCCGCCTTCTTCCACGTTGCGCGCCGCGCCGAAGAAGCGCTTCGGGCGCTGCAGTGCGTTCGCGTCCACACCACCGGTGAGCACCTTGCCGGAGCTGGGCACCACAGTGTTGTAGGCGCGGGCGAGACGCGTGATCGAATCGAGCAGGATGACAACGTCTTTCTTGTGCTCGACCAGGCGCTTGGCGCGCTCGATCACCATTTCGGCGACCTGCACGTGGCGTACGGCCGGTTCGTCGAAGGTGGAGCTGATTACTTCGGCGCGCACGGTGCGGGCGATTTCGGTCACTTCTTCCGGGCGCTCGTCGATCAACAGCATGATCAGATGCACGTCGGGATGGTTGTACTGGATCGCCTGCGCCACGTTCTGCAGCATCATCGTCTTACCGGATTTCGGCTGCGACACGATCAGGCCGCGCTGGCCGCGACCGATCGGCGCGACCAGATCCAGGATGCGTCCGGTGATGTCCTCGGTCGATCCGTTGCCGCGCTCGAGCTTGAACGACCTGCGCGGGAACAGCGGCGTAAGGTTCTCGAACAGCATCTTGTTTTTCGATGCTTCCGGCGGATCACCGTTGATGTCGTCGACCTTCAGCAGCGCGAAGTAGCGCTCGCCTTCCTTCGGGTGACGCACGCGTCCGGTGATGTAATCGCCGGTGCGCAGGTTGAAGCGACGGATCTGGCTGGGCGAGACATAGATGTCATCGGGGCCGGCCAAATAAGACTCATCGGCCGAGCGCAGGAAGCCGAAGCCATCCTGCAGGATTTCCAACACGCCCTCGGCCCAGATGCCGCCGCCGGAGCGGGCGTGCGCCTTGAGGATGTTGAAGATTACGTCCTGGCGGCGCTGGCGGGCGACACCTTCCTGGATGCCGAGCGATTCGGCGAATTCCAGCAGCTGGACAGGGTTCTTGCGCTTCAGTTCGGTGAGGTTGATGACGCGGTCGTTGCTGCCGATGTCGGCGTTCTCGTCATCCACCGGCAGGCCGTGCGGGTTGCGCGGCGGGCCACCTGGGCCTTGGCCTTGCGGGCGCTGACCGCGCTCATGGCGGCGCCGGCGATTGCGATCGTTACGGTCGTTGCGATCATTGCGGCGTTCGTTGCCCTGGCCTTGGCCTTGTCCCTGGTTCGGCTGCTGCACACCGCCATTGCCGTTGCCGCTCTGGACGTTTTCACGGGGTTCCTGCGCTTCGCCGCCCGGGCCGCCGTAGCGCAGCGGCTCCTGCGTGGGCGAGAAGGAGGGGGCTGCTTCGGGGCGCGCTTCGGCGGGCGGGGCCGGGCGTTCCACGTAAGGCGCTGGCGCTTCGGCCACTCCTTCAGCAGGGCGGTTGGCTTCGCCGGCCGCGGCCGCGGATCGACGAGGCGAACGGGTGCGGGTAGGGGTATCACTTACAGGCTTGGAGTCGGCGCGGACAGCGTCGGAAGGATCTTTGCTTTCGATATCGGACACGGGCAAACCTCACGGGGCGCCGTTGATGACAGGAGGGAGGACGAGCGTTGCGCGGAATGCGCGGAGGGCAAGACAGCCCCGATAGGAATGAATCTAACACCCGTCGCGCAGCGCCGTAAAGGGTGGCTGCAGCGACGGATGGTACGGCGGTGTCAGATCGCCTTGTCGATGATCTGCTTGAGCTGGCCCTTACTGACCGCTCCAATCTGGGTGGCTTCCACCTTGCCGTTCTTGAACACCATCAGCGTAGGAATGCCGCGCACGCCATAGTTGCGGGGGGTCTGCTGGTTATGGTCGATGTTCAGCTTCACCACGCGCAGCTTGCCTTTGTATTCCTCGGCCAACTCGTTCAGCGCCGGGGCGATGGCCTTGCACGGACCGCACCATTCGGCCCAGAAATCCAACAGGACGGGGGTATCGGACTTCAGCACTTCCTGGTCGAAGGCGTCGTCGCTCACATGGGTAATCAGGTCGCTCACCGTGGGTCTCCGAGGTAAGGCGGGTGGGGGTTAAGACCGCGTGCCAATCATCAGCTACACTAGGGAAAGTGCCCATGAAGCGCGGGTCGATCCGGAAATGGAGTTGGTGCCGTTGCGGCATGCATTCCATTCCAGCCTAAGTCGGGACGTGATTCAAGCGATTCAAGGGCCACCGCGACAGTCCGGCTGGCATAGGTGAGGCCGCTTTACGAGCCGTTTCACCTATGCTGGCGGGATGTTGTCGTACTTTCGACGCCACCTCACTGCGCGTCGCATCCATCCACCTGTCCCAAGGTTGTCAGACTAACTGCGGGACCGGGCCGCGCTTGGTCGCCGGTCCGTATCAGACTCCCCATTCATGTCGCAGACCGTACTTACTGAAACCTTCTTTACTCAATTCGACTTGCATCCGCTGCTGCAAAAAGGCCTCGACGAGGCCGGTTTTGCACGCTGTACGCCGATCCAGGCACTGACCCTGCCGATGGCGCTCACTGGCCGCGATGTCGCCGGCCAGGCCCAGACCGGCACCGGCAAGACCTGCGCCTTCCTGGTCGCCATGATGAACCGGCTGCTGACCCAGCCCGCGGTGGCCGAGCGTAAGGACTCCGATCCTCGCGCACTGGTCATCGCACCCACGCGCGAACTGGCTATCCAGATCGAGAAAGACGCCAAGAACGTCGGCCGCTATACCGGGCTGCGCACCGCGCTGATCTACGGTGGCGTCGACTACGACAAACAGCGCCAGCAGCTCAAGGATGGCTGCGACATCATCATCGCCACGCCCGGCCGTCTGCTCGACTACTACAAACAGAACGTGTTCGGCTTCAATGGTGTGGAAGTGATGGTGATTGACGAGGCGGACCGCATGTTCGATCTCGGCTTCATCAAGGATGTTCGCTTCATCTTCCGCCGTCTGCCTGCGCGCGAGCAGCGACAGGTGCTGCTGTTCTCCGCCACGCTGTCGCATCGCGTGCTGGAGCTGGCCTACGAGCACATGCACAACGCCGAGAAGCTGGTGGTGGAAACCGACAACGTCACCGCCGACCGCGTGCGACAGTTGGTGTACTTCCCGGCCAAGGAAGAAAAGATGCCGCTGCTGCTCAACCTGCTTGAGCGCACGAAAGCCGAACGCAGCATCATTTTCGTCAACACCAAAGCCGCCGCCGAGCGCATCACCGAGCGTGTGAAGCGCCAGGGCTATCGCGTGGGCGCACTGTCCGGCGACGTGCCGCAGCTCAAGCGCCAGAAGCTGCTACAGCGCTTCCAGGATGGCCAGCTCGACGTCCTCGTATGTACCGACGTGGCCGCGCGCGGCCTGCATATTCCCGCGGTCAGCCACGTGTTCAACTACGACCTGCCGCAGGATGCCGAGGACTACGTGCACCGCATCGGTCGCACCGCGCGTCTCGGTGCCGAAGGCGATGCGATCAGCTTCGCGTGCGATCTGTATGCGATGTCCTTGCCGGATATCGAAACCTACATCGACCAGAAGATTCCGGTGGCCAACCTCGATCCGGAACTGCTGGTGATGCCGCAGCCGAAGCAGATCGATCCGCAGTATGCCGCCGAAGTCGCTGCGGACAGTGCGGCGTTCGGCGACAAGGTGACGCCGCGTGCCGATAGCAAGCAACCTGGTGCACACGGGCGTCGCGGCGGACGTAGTGGCGAGCGCACCGGTTCGTCCGAGCAACGGCCGCGGCGCGATGATCGTCCGCGCAAGCCGCGCGAGGAACGTGCTGAAGCTGCCAACGGCCATGCTGCAGCTGCAACTCCCGTACAACCTGCCGCTGCATCTGCACCGGAAGCCGCAGGTGACGAAGGCAAGCGCCGTCGTCGTCGCGGTGGTCGCGGACGCCGCCGTTCGGGCGCGGCGCCGGCTGCTGAGGTGGCCGTCAATCAGGCCGCCACGGCGAGCAGCAATCGTCCGTCACGGCAGGTGGTGGCGCAGTCGCCCTCCGGCCAGCAGCCCGCACCGCAGAAGCTCGGCTTCTTCCGTCGCCTCACGCGCTTGTTCACCGGACGCTGAATCGCCGCGTGCATCGTCACGAAACACGTGGCGACGCATCCGGTAGACCTGCGCACAACGGCGGTGCTTCCCTTATCCTTGCGGCCATCCAATCAGGCTCTAGGACGGGGAACGCGTGATTCGCTTCGATCAAGTCAGCAAGCGTTACGAAGGGGGGCACGAAGCCCTTTCGCAGCTTACGTTCGAAGTCGCCAAAGGCGAGATGGCTTTCGTCACAGGGCACTCCGGCGCCGGCAAGAGCACCTTGCTCAAGCTGCTGGCGCTGATCGAGCGCCCCTCGCACGGGCACATCTCGCTGGATGGCCAGAACCTCGCCAAAATCGGTCGAAGCGGTATTCCCAAGCTGCGCCGCAGTCTCGGCATGGTGTTCCAGGATCATCGCCTGCTGATGGATCGCACGGTGTTCGCTAACGTGGAATTGCCGTTGGTGATTGGCGGCATCGCGCCGCTGGAGCGTGGTCGCCGCGTGCGCGCCGCATTGGAGAAAGTCGGCCTGCTCGACTACGAACGGCAACTGCCGGCTTCACTGTCGACTGGCGAGCAGCAGCGCGTGGGTATCGCGCGCGCGATCGTCGCCAAGCCGAGCGTGCTGATCGCCGACGAGCCGACTGGCAACCTTGATCCGCAATTGGCGTTCGAGATCATGAGTCTGTTCGCCGAATTCCAGCAGGTCGGCACCACCGTGCTGATCGCCAGCCATGATCTGCCGCTGATCAAGCGCGTGAGAAAGCGCGTAGTCGTGCTCGATCATGGCCGGCTGGTTGCGGACATCGCTGCGGAGGAAGTGCTATGAGCACATCGACCGACACGCAGCCGCAGACGCCGGCACGCAGCGAGCGCAGTCATCGCCGTCCGGTCTCCAGCTGGCGTGAACATCACGGCTGGAGCGCGGGAGCAAGCCTGCGCCGCCTTGCTTCAAAACCGGTGGGCAGCCTGCTGACTATCGCGGTCATGGGCTTGGCGCTGGCGTTGCCGTTGGCGTTCTACCTGTTGCTTTCGAATGTGCAGTCGCTGGGCAATGCGCTGGGGCGCAACCAAGTCATCAACGTGTTCCTGAAGTCCGATCAGGTGGCGGGTAACGCGCAGATTCTGGCCAAGCAGATCGAGCAGCATGACGGCGTCGCGAATGTAGCGGTGAAATCGCCGCAGCAGGGCATGGATGAATTGAGCAAGATGCAAGGCTTCTCCGATGCGTTGCATACACTCGACGACAATCCGCTGCCCTTCGTGCTCGAAGTGCAGCCGCAGGACGGTATCTCCGCTGAGGCGGCTGGCCGCCTGGTGGATGATCTGCGCGGCATGCAAGGCGTGGACATGGTGCAGGACAGCGGTACCTGGCGGCAGCGGCTGGATGCATTGCTCGGCGTGGGCAACCGCGTCGTGCTGATCCTGGCCGGCCTGTTTGCGCTGGCGGTGCTACTGGTGGTGGGCAATACGGTGCGCGTAGACATCACTAGCCGTGCCGAGGAAATCGGCGTGCTGAAACTCATCGGCGCCAGCCGCGCCTTCGTGCGGCGTCCGTACCTCTACGCGGGCATCTGGTATGGACTGTTCAGCGGTGTGCTGGCGGTAGCGCTGGCCCTGGCAATCGAATTCGCCTTGGTCGAACCGGTAGCGCGACTCAGTCAGGTTTACGAAGGGAAGCTGCGCGTCGGCGGCTTGCCGCCGTGGCTGCTGCTGGCGGTACCGGTCGCAGCGGCCTTTCTGGGCTGGCTGGGTGCACGGCTGGTGAGCGCCTGGCAGCTGCGAAAAGCAGCCTAGCGCCTGGGCGGCATCCAAAGCGGATGCCGCGAGCGGTGAAGCTGTTCGCACCCCTTTTGCGTCATTCTGGGTGACCATAGCGGCTGTCTTTTCGGGGCCGGATAGAATAGGCACTACGGGCGCAGGGGGCGCCTGCCGATTGTCTATGCACGGAAGCCACGCAAGACCGGGATGGTGGGGTTTTTGATGAGTGCAAGTATCAGCAGCCGTGACATCAGCGCCGCACCGCGCGTGCTGGTGGTGGACGGCTCCAAGGTGGTTCGCCAGTTGATCACGCGCGTGCTGCAGAAGGAATTGCCGCAGGCCGAAGTGGTGGACTGCGGTACCGGTGCCGAAGCGCATCGGCTGCTCGACAGCGGCGTGTTCGACTTCATCACCATCGCCTTGCGCTTGCCCGATATGGACGGGCTGGAACTAGCGCGCTACGTGCGCGAATCCGCGCCACAGATCTACGTGCCGATTGTGGTGGTATCCGGCGACGTGGACGATCGCCTGCATCGCCGCGCACTGGGTGAGCACGTCACGGATTACTTCGACAAGTCGCTCGGCTTCCAGGCGCTGGCGGAATTTATCCGTGGCTATGTGCGCCCGGAGAGCGCCGCCGAAGGCGTGGTGCTGTACGTAGAAGATAGCCGCGTGGTGGCGCTGGCTACGCGCCGCATGCTGGAAAAGATCGGGCTCACCGTGCGCCACGTCGTCAGCGTTGAGGATGCGCTGGTGCTGCTCGAAACCGAACGCGGGCAAGGTACGGTAGGCGCAGACGTGGTGCTGACCGACGTCAGCCTCAAAGGCGAATTGACCGGCGGCGATCTGCTGAAATACATCCGTACCGAGTTCGGTTATGGCAAAGGCAAGCTGCCGGTGCTGGTGATGACCGGCGACGAGAATCCCGACAACCAGGCGGCGTTGATCCGCGCGGGCGCCAACGACCTGGTGGAAAAACCGGTCGAGGAAAGGTTGCTGATCACCAAGCTTCTGTTTCAGTTGCGCGTGGCGCAGCACCTGCGCGCGCGGGAGAGCGCTGGGGCGGCCTGATCTCCTATCATGCGGGGATGGTTACCGAACAACATGGACTCACCGCGACCCCGATGAGCGACGAAGAACGGATCAAGCTGGAGCCGTCCTGGAAAAGCCGTATCGGCGATTACCTGCAACGTCCGGACATGCGCGCGCTGTCCGAATTCCTGCGTACGGAAAAACGTGCAGGCAAGGTGATCTATCCGCCGGGGCCGGAGATCTTCAACGCGTTCCGGCACACGCCATTCGAGGCGGTGCGGGTGGTGATCCTGGGTCAGGATCCGTATCACGGCCCTGGGCAGGCGCATGGCCTGTGCTTTTCGGTGCGACCGGGCGTGCCACCGCCGCCGTCGCTGGTAAACATTTTCAAGGAGATCGAGCGCGACCTGAGCATTCCGCCACCCAATCATGGCTGCCTCACGCCATGGGCGGATCGCGGCGTGCTGCTGCTCAACGCCGTGCTCACCGTCGAACGCAGCCTGGCCGCTTCGCATCAGGGCAAGGGCTGGGAAGGCTTCACCGACGCGGCCATCGATGCGCTCAACCGCGAGCGCGAGGGGATCGTCTTCATGCTGTGGGGCTCCTATGCCCAGCGCAAAGGTCAACTGATCGACACCCGCCGCCATGCGGTACTCAAGTCGGTCCACCCTTCACCGCTGTCGGCGCACCGGGGATTCCTCGGTTGCGGGCACTTTTCCGCCGCCAACCGCTATCTGCAGGCGAACGGACAGGCGCCAGTCGACTGGTCGCTACCGCCGCGGAGCGAAATCGGCGAATAAATCTATTCAAATCGGGCAGCGTGCTAGCGCATGGGGCGCCATGTTCTGGCAACGCGTGGCGGCACATGCGGCACATACTGATATCAGTACGGATTTCCGCGCGCTGGCTGATCGCAACCACAGCCAGGTCGAGCAGCTGCGTGAACGCTTCGGCTGAGGTCTTCGCGTCCTGGCAACGATCCATAAGTCATGCTTGAAAGCTCAATCCCCGGCATCCACCCCACATGGACAAGCTCCGGGGATTCGTGTACTATTCGGTACATAAAAGGCGCCGGAACTCGCCGATGCCTTTAGCACTCCAAGTACCAGAGTGCTAAGCTCAACCCCATCTTTCAGGAGGTTCCAACATGTCCCAAGCCTTGGTGACGGCCAATCTGCCGGTTCCCAGCGTCGTTGGCAGCCTGGATGCCTACATCTCCGCCGTGCACCGCATTCCGGTGCTGAGTCAGGAAGAAGAACAGGAGCTGTCGCGCCGGTACCAGCAGGAGAGTGACCTCGCCTCCGCCCGCAAGCTGGTGATGTCGCATCTGCGCTTCGTCGTGCACGTGGCGCGTGGCTACAACGGCTATGGCCTGCAGCTGTCCGACCTTATCCAGGAAGGCAACATCGGCCTGATGAAGGCGGTCAAGCGTTTTGATCCCGACCAGGGCGTGCGCCTGGTCAGCTTTGCCGTGCACTGGATCCGCGCGGAAATGCACGAGTTCATCCTGCGCAACTGGCGCATCGTGAAGGTGGCAACCACCAAGGCGCAGCGCAAGCTGTTCTTCAACCTGCGCAAGAGCAAGAAGCGCCTGGGTTGGATGAATGCCGAGGAAGTGCGCATGGTCGCGAAGGATCTGGGCGTGCCGGAAGCCACCGTGCGCGAGATGGAATCGCGCCTGTCCGGTCGTGACATCGGCTTCGAGGCCCCAGCGGATGCGGAAGAAGATGCCAAGCCCGCCCCGGAAGCGTTCCTGGTCGACGATGGCGCCGACCCGTACGATAACGTGGCCGACGCCGACCAGAGCGACAACCAACTGGAAACCCTTTCCAGCGCGTTGGAGAAGTTGGACCAGCGTTCGCGCGACATCATCCAGCGTCGCTGGCTCAACGAGGACAAGGCGACACTGCAGGATCTTGCCGATGAATACGGTGTATCGGCCGAACGCATCCGTCAAGTCGAAGCCAACGCTATGAAGAAGATGCGCGGGCTGTTCGCCGCCTGAAGCGGTACTGACATGCCTGCACAAAACGGCCTCCCTCGCGGAGGCCGTTTTGTGTTTAAGTGCCGCGCATGCCCCATATCCTGGTCATCGAAGACGACGAAATCACGGCACGCGAAATCGTGCTGGAGCTGGCCGCGCACGGCATCAGCGCCGATCGCGTGCACAATGGTCTGCAAGGCCTCCAGCGCGCGCAGGAGCCGCACTACGACGCGATCACGCTGGACCTGATGCTGCCCGGCATGGATGGCCTCACTCTGGTGAAGCAATTGCGCGAAGGCGGCATCCACACACCAGTGTTGATGATCAGCGCGCTGGGCGACGTCGACGAACGCGTGCGCGGCCTGCGCGCAGGCGGCGACGACTATCTCACCAAGCCGTTCGCGCCCGACGAAATGGCTGCGCGCATCGAAGTGCTGCTGCGCCGGCACCGGCAGGAGCATCCGGCGCAAACCAAGCTGCGTGTGGCCGATCTGGAACTGGACATGATCACGCGCACTGCACGTCGCGGCGCGAGAGAGCTGACATTGCTGCCCACCGAATATCGGCTGCTGGAATTCCTGATGCGTTATCCCGGGCAGGTACTGACGCGCGCGATGATCTTCGAAAGCGTGTGGGGCCTGCGTTTCGATCCAGGCACCAATCTCATTGACGTGCACATCGCGCGCCTGCGGCGCAAGGTCGACGGTGACGGCGAGCCTTCGCTGATCCGCACCGTGCGCGGATCGGGATATCGTCTTGGCTGAGAGCCTGCTTCCATACCCCAAGCACCCCGCGCCGGGTCTGCTTGCCCACCATCCGGCGTCCTCGCTCAGTTACGTATCCGCATACGCGCCCTCGCTCCTCCTTGGCTGGCGCGCAAACAGCTCCCGGCGCAAGGTACTTGGGGTATGAAAGCAGGCTCGAGTCTATCCATCCACTGGCGCGCCACCACCTCGCGCCTGCTGCTCGCCTACGGCGTGTTCTTCGTGATTTGGGGCACGGTGCTGCTGGGCTTCATCTATTGGGAAACCCTGCATTACCTGGAAACGCGCACCGATCAACAGCTCAAGCAGCAGATCGGCTACCTGCGCAGCCTTGACGAAGACCACATGCTGGTGGCGTTGAACGACTACGACGTTCTCGAGGAAAGCAACTACAACGCCTGGGGCCTGTTCGATGCGAGCAGGAAATGGCTGTACGGCGACATCCTCGTCATGCCGGAAGGCGTAAAGATCGATGCCGACTCCGTGCGCCTGCCGACGGAAAAAGTGGTGAGCGGCCCGCTCGCGCCGGCGACACCCAAGCTTTCGGTTATCGCCGCACGCCTCAAAAACGGCCAGATCCTGGTCCTGGCGCACACCACGCGTATTGCCGCGCATGTGGGCAGCATCATCCTGCACGCGTTGTGGTGGGGGCTGTCCTTCACATTGGTACCGGGCCTGATCGGCGGCTTGATCCTCAACCTTGCGCCGCGCAGGCGCATCCGCCAGATCGAATCGGCGACGCAACCGATCATGCGGGGCGATTTGCATCGACGCCTTCCCGTTAGCAACCGTGGCGACGAACTGGACCGGCTGGCCGCAATTGTCAACGACATGCTCGATCAGATCGAACGCCTGATGGGTGAAGTGAAAGGCGTCTGCGACAACATCGCACACGATCTGCGCACACCGCTGACTCGGTTGCGTTCGCAGCTTTATCGCGTACAGCAGCAATTGCAGGACAATGATCCGCACGAAGGAATGATCGAGCAATGCGTCAGCGACATCGACGAGGTGCTTGCACGCTTCCGGGCCTTGCTGCGTATTTCCGAGCTGGAAGACCGGCGGCGTCGCGAAGGGTTTGTCGCTGTCGATCTTGGACAGACGTTGCAGCACGTGCACGAACTGTATGCGCCGCTGGCCGAAGACCAGCAACTGCAGTTCACATTGCAGATCGAGCCAGAATTGCTTGCACAAGCGGATCCGGATCTGTTGTTCGAGGCTGTGGGCAACCTGGTCGGCAACGCCATCAAGTTTACGCCGCCAGGCGGTCACGTGACGCTGAGCGCGAGGCGTGCTGAGCCGAACCATGCGCATATCGAAGTGGCCGACAACGGGCCTGGCATTCCGCAAGAACAGCGCCATGCGGTGTGGCAGCGTTTCTACCGCGGAGAAGGTGGGCGTGATGCGGCCACCGGGCACGGCCTGGGGCTGAGCATCGTTGCCGCCATTGCGAAGCTTCATGACTTCGATCTGCGCATCGAGGGTGATCACACCGGTACGCGGATGGTGATGGTGTGTCGCCTGCTTTGACTCAGGCAGACTTCGCGTAAAAAATCAAAGATTCCGTCATTCCCGCTTTCGCGGGAATGACGGCAACGATCTACAGCGCCCCCCCGTTGTGCTTCATGAAATTTTTTTCATGAATGAAACAATCTTCATGCCCACGAAAGGCGCTTCCTCGCAGCAATCCCGATAATGAGCGGCATCGTTCTAGCCCGTGGGAAGCTCTGGCATGTTGGGTCTGGTCCGCATCGCACTTGCGCGCCCTTACACGTTCGTCATCCTCGCGCTGTTCATTCTGATCGTTGGTCCGCTGGCGGCGTTACGAACGCCCACCGACATCTTCCCGAATATCGGCATTCCGGTGATCAGCGTGGTGTGGACCTACAACGGCTTGTCGCCCGATGCGATGTCCGGCCGCGTGATCTACTACTACGAGCGCTCGCTTACTTCGACGGTCAGCGACATCGAACACATCGAATCGCAGTCGCTACCCGGTATCGGCGTGGTGAAGATTTTTTTCCAGCCGGGCGTAGACATTCGCACCGCCACCGCGCAGGTCACCTCGATCTCGCAGACCGTGCTCAAGCAGATGCCACCGGGCATCACGCCGCCGCAGATCATCAACTACAACGCCTCCACAGTGCCGATCCTGCAGATGGCGTTGTCCAGCAGCAAACTTTCTGAGCAGAAGATTCTCGACGTCGCACAGAACTTCCTGCGCCCGATGTTGGTATCGGTGCCTGGTGTGGCGATTCCCACGCCCTACGGCGGCAAGAACCGCGAGGTGATGCTCGATCTTGACCCGCAAGCGCTAGCGGCCAAGGGACTATCGGCGCAAGACGTCAGTAATGCGCTGGCGGCGCAGAACCAAATCATACCGGTAGGCACCATCAAGATTGGGCACAACGAATACACCGTCAATCTAAATGACAGCCCTGACGCCATCGAACAGTTGAACAATCTGCCGATCAAGACCGTCAACGGCGCCACCATTACCATCGGCCAGGTCGCGCATGTACGCGACGGTTCGCCGCCGCAGCAGAACGTCGTGCGCGTGGACGGTCACCGCGCAGTACTGATGTCGTTCCTCAAGGGTGGCAACGTGTCGACGCTATCCGTCGTGGCCGGCATCAAGAAGCTGCTGCCTCTGGCGGAAGAAACACTGCCGCCGTCACTGAAGCTCAAGCTGATGGGCGATCAGTCAGTGTTTGTGCGCAGCGCAATCACTTCAGTGGCGCGCGAAGGCATCATCGCCGCGCTGCTGACGTCGGTCATGATCCTGGTGTTCCTTGGCAGCTGGCGCTCTACGGTCATCATCGCGGTGTCCATTCCGCTCGCCGTGCTCTCGGCTATTGCGCTACTGGCGGCGTTCGGGCAAACGCTCAACGTGATGACGCTCGGCGGTCTGGCACTCGCAGTGGGTATTCTGGTGGACGATGCCACCGTGACGATCGAAAACGTCAACTGGCACCTTGAGCAGGGCAAGGACGTGCACGCAGCGATCATGGATGGCGCCAAGCAGATCGTCACGCCGGCTTTCGTGTCGCTGCTGTGCATCTGCATCGTATTCGTGCCGATGTTCATGCTGCAGGGCATTGCAGGCTTCCTGTTTCGGCCGATGGCGCTGGCGGTGATCTTTGCGATGATGTCCTCGTTCGTGCTGTCGCGCACCCTGGTGCCCACGATGGCGATGTACCTGCTCAAGCCGCACGTCATGGAAACGGGGCCGGGCGATCATCCGGAAGATTCCTTCATCAATCATCACGAAGGCGACCAGCATCCGCCGATGAAGCGTGGCGGTCTGCGTCAGGCGCTGGTTTCTTTCCAACAGGGATTCGAGCACCGCTTCTCGAACGTCCGCGACATGTACTACGGCGTGCTCTCGCTGGCGCTGGATAAACGGCGGCCGTTCGTACTCGGGTTTCTCGGCGTGGTGCTCGTGTCGTTCGTGCTGGTGCCATTCCTGGGGCGTGATTTCTTTCCGGCCACGGAAGCGGGTGCTATCGCCATCCACGTGCGTGCGCCAGTGGGCACGCGCATCGAGGACACAGCGGCGGAGTTCGATCGCGTCGAAGCCGCTATTCGCAATGTCGTCCCTCCCGATCAGCTCGACAACATCATCGACAATATCGGCCTGCCGATGAGTGGCACCAACATGGTGTATAGCAACACCGGCACGATCGGGCCGCAGGACGGTGATATCCAGGTGCTTCTCAAACCGGATCATGCGTCTGCCGACGAATACGTGAGGAAGCTGCGCGAAGTGTTGCCGCGCGAATTCCCCGGTACCACGTTTGCTTTCCTGCCGGCGGACATGGCTAGTCAGATTCTCAACTTTGGCGCACCGGCACCGCTGGATGTGAAGATATCGGGCCGCAATTTCGCTGCCAACGAAGCCTACGCCGTTCAGCTGATGCGCAAATTGCGCAGCGTTCCCGGTATCGCTGACGTACGCCTGCAGCAATCCACGGGTGCACCGCAGTTGAATGTTGGCGTGGACCGCGTGCGCGCGGACGAACTGGGGGTAACCGAGCGTGACGTCACCAACAGCATGGTCAGCTCGTTGGCCGGTAGTTCGCAGGTGGCGCCCACCTTCTGGCTCAATCCGACCAATGGTGTGTCGTACGCCATCGTCGCGCAGACGCCGCAATACCGCGTGGATTCGATAGCCGAACTGAATAGCTTGCCGATCACGGCATCGGGCGCCGGTGTGCGGCAGATTCTGGGAGCGCTGGCCACGGTGCAGCGCAGCTCCACGCCGGCGGTGGTTACGCACTACAACATCGCGCCGTCGTTCGACATCTATGCCTCGATGCAGGGGCGCGATCTCGGCTCGGTCGCCAACGCTATCCAGCGTGTGCTGGATGATGCGGCCAAGGATCGCCCGAAAGGATCCACCGTAGGCCTCTATGGCCAGGTCACGGCCATGAATACCGCATTCTCCGGTTTACTGTTCGGTCTGCTGGGCGCGATTGTGTTGATCTACATGCTGATCGTGGTGAACTTCCAATCGTGGCTGGACCCCTTCGTGATCATCACGGCCTTGCCGGCGGCATTGGCGGGCATCGTATGGATGCTGTTCATCACACACACGACGTTGTCCGTACCGGCACTGACGGGCGCGATCATGTGCATGGGTGTGGCGACGGCGAACTCGATTCTGGTGGTGAGCTTTGCGCGCGAGCGTCTGGCTGAGCATGGCGATGCGATGAAGGCGGCGCTGGAAGCGGGCTTCACGCGCTTCCGTCCGGTATGCATGACGGCGCTGGCCATGATCATCGGCATGCTGCCGATGGCGCTAGCGCATGAGCAGAACTCGCCGCTGGGCCGCGCGGTAATCGGCGGTCTCTTGTTCGCCACCTGCGCCACGCTGCTGTTCGTGCCGGTGGTTTTCAGCATCGTGCATGGCCGCGAGCAGCAGGCCATGAATTTGGATTCCATTACGGGACTTCCCCATGTCGCATAATCCTGCCCCTGTACAAGTTGCGCAGAAACCGCCGCATCTGAAGGCCGTCGGCATTGGCGGTGCGGTGCTCGCGGTGTTTGCAGTCGTGCTCGGTTTGGGCATCCGCTATCACCAACAGCACGAACTGGTGCAATGGACGAATGCCCAGCTCATCCCCAGCGTAAGGCTTGCGCCTGCGGGGGATCCCGCCAGTCAGCAAGCGATCACCTTGCCGGGTCATATGGAAGCCTGGAATAGCGCGCCTATCCATGCGCGCGTCAGCGGCTATGTGAAGGCCTGGTACAAGGACATCGGCGATAAAGTGAAAGCGGGTGATGTGCTCGCCACGATCGATACGCCCGAACTAGACCAACAACTGGAACAAGCCAAGGCCGTGCTGGTCAAGGCGCAGGCCGATGCCAACCTCGCCAACATCACGTCGAGGCGCTGGGAGCATTTGCTGAAGTCCGATTCTGTATCCAAACAGGAAGCCGACGAAAAGAGCGGAGAGGCCGCCGCCTCGCAGGCGACCGTGCTCGCGGCGAAAGCTGACGTCGATCGCCTGGACGCGCTGGAGTCGTTCAAGAAAATCGTGGCGCCGTTCGACGGGGTGGTCACCGCACGCCGTACTGACGTGGGTGATCTGATCACCGCCAACAACGAGAGCGGCCCAGAACTATTCACCGTAGCCGACACCAGCCGCATGCGCCTGTACGTGGCAGTGCCGGAAGTGGATGCGGACAGCATCAAGCCAGGCATGAAGGTGACACTCAACGTGCCTGAAATGCCAGGCCGTACGTTCGAGGCCACACTGATCGGCAACTCCAATGCGATCAATCAGAACTCCGGCAGCATGCTCGCGCAATTCGTCGCGGACAATGGTGCTGGTGCACTCAAGCCCGGCGATTACGCCGACGTGAAACTCGATCTGCCGGTGGACCCACACCTGGTCAATGTGCCGGCGAGTGCGTTGATCTTCCGCGATCACGGCCCGCAAGTCGCCGTGCTTGGTCCGGATGGCCGCGCGCATTTGCACGATGTGCACATCGCGGTCGATCTGGGCACCACCTTGCAGATCGGTCAGGGCCTGAGCCCCACTGACCGAGTGATCGAGAATCCGCCTGATTCGTTGATGGACGGCGACAAAGTGCGCGTGGATGCCGATACGGATCAGAACCTGGCTGCACAGGACACGGAGAATCATGGTGAATCGGCACGCTAATCGCTTGGTGTTAGCGCTCGGTATCGTCCTGATGCTGGGCGGCTGCTCGCTCGCGCCCACCTATCACACCCCGACACTGCCTCCGATGCCCGCGAGTTTCAAGGAAGGCGACACCGCGTGGAAAGCCGCTGCACCAGCGGATCAGGCGCCGCGTGGCTATTGGTGGACGGTTTACGGCGACGAAACGTTGAATCGACTGGAAACCAAGCTCGACGCCGATAATCCTAGCCTCGCCGCTGCGTTGGCCAGATATGACGAGGCGAGTGCGTTCGAAAGCCAGCTCAATGCCGGCTTGTTCCCGCAGCTTGGCGCAATGGCGAGTCCGTTGCGCGCGCGCCAGTCGAACAATCGCCCGTTGCGTGGCAGCAACCAGCCGAACGAATACGACAGCCATACAGTCGGCATCGAAGCCGATTACGATTTGGATCTGTGGGGCCGCATTCGCAATGAAGTTGGACAGGGCCATGCCTTGGCGCAGGCCTCGCAGGCCGATCTCGCTTCGGCGAAGCTAAGCCTGGAAGCGCGACTCGCCGACGACTACGTGCGCTTGCGTGGCTACGACATCCAGGTAGGTATTCTGCAGAATGCCTTGGAGGCGTATCAGCGTGCATTGAACCTCACCGAAAACCGTCACGGCGGTGGCGTGGCCTCAGGCCTGGATGTTTCGCGTGCACAAACCCAGCTCGACGATGCTCAGGCGCAGGTGACCGACGTGCTCGCGCAGCGCGCACTGACCGAACATGCCATTGCGGCGCTGGTCGGCGAACCGGCGTCGAGCTTTGCCATCGCGGTGGCGCAGAACCAGCCGCAGGTGCCGGTAACGCCGGTAGGCGTGCCTTCCACACTGCTCGAACGCCGCCCGGATATCGCTGCGGCGGAACGGCGCGTGTTCGCTGCCAATGCAGGCATCGGCGTGGCGCGCGCGGCCTTCTTCCCAGACCTGAGTCTCTCGGGCAGTTTTGGTTTCCAGAATACCGGCATGGACAATCTGCTAGCCGTCGGCAACCGCTTCTGGGCGCTGGGGCCGTTGGCTACGCTGAATATCTTCGATGCCGGCCTGCGCCGTGCGCAGCTACGTGAGGCGCATGCACAGTTCGACGAAGCCTCCGCCGGTTATCGCTTCACCGTGCTCGGCGCCTTCCGAGATGTGGAAGACGATCTCGCGTTGTTGCATCAGCTTGGCATCGAAGCTCAGCAGGAGGATGCGGCTTTTGTGGCCGCCCAGCAAACCTTGAACATCGCCACCAACCGCTACCGCGAAGGGATCGTGAACTATCTCGACGTGGTGACGGCGCAGACGGCTGCGCTGTCGACGCAGCGCAATGCCGAAACCATTCGTACGCGCCGGCTGCAGGCCAGCGTGGATCTGATCCGTGCGCTCGGCGGCGGTTGGACGCGCGATGCCGCAGGTATCGATACCGTCACCACCGCCGAGACGAATACATCCAACAAGACCGTTGCGCAGTAGGTTGGAGTGAGCGTGAGCGAGCCCCGAGTGCCATGAAACTTCAACGTTGCGATAATCAGCTTCGCAAGGCTGGGGTTCGCCTGTGGTCACTCCAATCTGCGAACGCTACGGTTTCCTTGAATGATTCGATACATAGCTGCGTCATAGCGTTACCACGTCACGCGGGTTGCGCGATACTCGCCGCCACGATGTCGTTGGAGGTATCGTCATGTTAGGGCTGGTTCGCATTGCGCTAGCGCGTCCTTATACCTTTATCGTCCTCGCACTCTTCATCTTGATCGTGGGGCCGCTGGCGGCGTTGCGCACACCGACGGACATCTTCCCCAACATCGGCATTCCGGTGATCAGCGTGGTGTGGACCTACAACGGCCTATCGCCCGATGCGATGTCCGGCCGCGTGATCTACTACTACGAGCGGCAGCTCACCTCCACCGTTAGCGACATCGAACACATCGAATCGCAGTCGCTGCCGGGCATCGGCGTAGTAAAGATCTTCTTCCAGCCGGGCGTAGATATCCGTACCGCTACCGCGCAGGTCACGTCGATCTCGCAGACCGTGCTCAAACAGATGCCACCGGGCATCACGCCGCCGCAGATCATCAACTACAACGCCTCGACCGTGCCGATATTGCAGATGGCTTTGTCGGGCACGCAATTGTCCGAGCAGAAAATCCGCGACGTCGCGCAGAACTTCCTGCGTCCGATGCTGGTGTCGGTGGCTGGTGTGGCGATCCCCACGCCTTACGGCGGCAAGCAGCGGCAGGTGATGCTCGATCTTGATCCGCAAGCACTGGCAGCCAAGGGGCTCTCGGCGCAGGACATCGGCAATGCGTTGGCCGCGCAGAACCAGATCGTACCGGTGGGTACGATGAAGATCGGCCAGTACGAATACACCGTGAATCTCAACGACAGCCCGCTGGCGATCGACGAGCTAAACAGACTACCGATCAAGACCGTCGACGGTGCCACCATCACTATGGGTGAAGTGGCGCATGTGCGCGATGGTTCGCCGCCGCAGAACAACGTGGTGCGCGTGGATGGTCATCGCGCCGTGCTGATGCCCTTCCTGAAAGGCGGTAATGTCTCCACGCTGGATGTGGTGGCGGGCATCAAAAAACTCCTGCCGCTGGCCAAGGAGACGTTGCCGCGCAACCTGCACATGAAGCTGATGGGTGACCAGTCGATCTTCGTGCGTGGCGCCATTGCTTCGGTGGCGCGCGAAGGCATCATCGCCGCGCTGCTGACATCGGTCATGATTCTGGTGTTTCTCGGCAGCTGGCGTTCCACCGTTATTATCGCCGTATCGATTCCGCTCGCCGTGCTCTCGGCCATTGCGCTACTGGCGGTGTTTGGACAGACACTCAACGTGATGACCCTGGGCGGCTTGGCACTGGCCGTCGGCATCCTGGTCGACGATGCCACCGTCACCATCGAAAATATCAACTGGCATCTGGAACGCGGCAAGGACGTCGAGACGGCGATCATGGATGGCGCCAAGCAGATCGTCACGCCGGCTTTCGTGTCGCTGCTGTGCATCTGCATCGTGTTCGTGCCGATGTTCATGCTCAACGGCATTCCCGGCTTTTTGTTCCGGCCGATGGCGCTGGCGGTGATCTTTGCGATGGCATCGTCGTTCGTGCTGTCGCGCACTCTAGTGCCTACGATGGCGATGTACCTGCTCAAGCCTCACATTACGGAAACGGGGCAGGGCGATCATCCGGAAGATCCCTTCATCAACCATCATGAAGGCGACCAGCATCCGCCGATCCGGCGCGGACGGTTGCGGCAGGCGTTGGTGCTGTTCCAACAGCGCTTCGAGCAAGGGTTCACTAAGGTGCGCGACGCTTACTACGGCACGCTGGCGCTGGCGTTAGGCACGCGGCGCAAATTCGTGCTCGGCTTTCTCGGAGCGGTGGTCGCGTCGTTCGTGCTGGTGCCATTCCTTGGGCGCGACTTCTTTCCGTCGACGGAAGCGGGCGCCATCGCCATCCACGTGCGTGCACCGGTGGGTACGCGCATTGAAGATACCGCGGCGGAATTCGATCGCATCGAAACCGCGATACGTCGCGTGGTCCCACCCGATCAGCTCGATGGCATCATCGACAACATCGGCCTGCCGTTGAGCGGCATCAATATGGTCTACAACAATAGTGGCACGATCGGTCCGCAGGATGGCGACATCCAGATCCTGTTGCAGCCGGATCACGCTTCGAGCGCCGACTTCGTGAAAACCTTGCGCGAGGTGCTGCCACGCGAATTTCCTGGCACCAGCTTCGCATTTCTGCCGGCCGACATGGTGAGCCAGATTCTCAACTTCGGCGCACCGGCGCCGCTGGATGTGAAGATTTCCGGCGCGAATAAGGCGGCCAATCAGGTTTACGCGATTCACCTGCTACGCGCCATGCGCGCGATCCCCGGCATTGCCGACGTACGTCTGCAGCAATCAACGGGCGCGCCGCAGTTGAATGTCGACGTGGACCGCGTGCGCGCGGACGAACTGGGCATTACCGAGCACGACGTCACCACCAGCATGGTTGCCTCGTTGGCGGGCAGCCTGCAGGTGGCGCCGACGTTCTGGCTCAATCACGCCAATGGCGTTTCCTACGCAGTGGTGGCGCAGACACCGCAATACCGCATGGACACGCTGGCGGATCTACAGAGCTTGCCGATTACTTCTTCGACCAATGGCGCCAAGCAGGTGCTGGGTGCGCTGGCCACCATTCGACGCACGTCGAGCCCCGCCGTCGTCTCTCATTACAACATCGCACCGTCGTTTGATGTGTATGCCTCAGTGCAAGGGCGCGATCTCGGCGCCGTATCCGACGACATCCAGCACGTGCTCGATCAAGCGGCGAAGGATCGGCCACGCGGCTCGATCGTGCGTCTGCTTGGTCAGGTGACGGCGATGAACGCGGCATTTTCCGGTTTACTGTTCGGCTTGCTGGGTGCGATTGTGTTGATCTACATGCTGATCGTGGTGAACTTCCAATCGTGGCTGGATCCCTTCGTGATCATCACGGCCTTGCCGGCGGCATTGGCGGGCATCGTGTGGATGCTTTTCATCACACACACGACCTTGTCCGTGCCGGCACTGACGGGTGCGATCATGTGCATGGGTGTGGCGACGGCGAACTCGATTCTGGTAGTGAGCTTTGCGCGCGAGCGTCTGGCTGAGCATGGCGATGCGATGAAGGCGGCGCTGGAAGCGGGCTTCACGCGCTTTCGCCCGGTATGCATGACGGCGCTGGCCATGATCATCGGCATGCTACCGATGGCGCTGGCGCATGAGCAGAACTCACCGCTGGGCCGCGCGGTAATTGGCGGTCTCCTATTTGCCACCTGCGCCACGTTGCTGTTCGTGCCGGTGGTTTTCAGCATCGTGCACGGCCGCGAGCAGCGCGCCACGCATTTGAACTCCGCTCCAGGATTTCCCCATGTCGCGTAACTACAGGTCTTGCAGAAGCCGCAGCGTTTGAAAGCGACCGCGTCCGCAACGAAGCGGGCACGCTAATGCCTGGCGCGCTGTGTAGATTGAAAGCGAACTCCAATACCGGCGCTAAGCGGGGCTGAAAGCTCATGAAATACGCGTGCAAGCCGTCCGTTGCGTCCTAGAAAGGGCAGGGCACTTCATTTTCACCAAAAAAGGTGAAAAGATGCGCCCCATGACCCTCCAGCTCACCAGTCGCCAATCCAACATCCTCGCCTTCATTCGCGAGCGGGTAGAGCGCGACGGCGAGGCGCCCACGCTGGAGGAAATCGGGCAGGCGATGGGCATCCCGAACGTGAGTGCGGTGCTCAAGCACGTGCGCTCGCTGGAGGCGAAAGGGCGGCTGGTGGTCGAGCCCAACCGCGCGCGCGGTATCCGGCTGGTGCAGGAGCAAGACCCGCTTGCCGCCGATACGCTGGATCTGCCCCTGATCGGTCGCATTGCAGCGGGCGAGCCGATCTTTTCCGAGTCCCGCGTGGAACGCAGCCTGCGCGTATCGCGCTGGCTGTTCCGCCTGCAGCCGGATTACCTGGTGCGGGTGATCGGCGATTCCATGTGCGATGAAGGCATCCTGGATGGCGACCTGGTTGCTGTGCATGCCACGCCAGTGGCGCGACACGGCCAGGTGGTGGCGGCGCGCGTGGCGGGCGAGCGCTTCACCATCAAGCGGCTGTACTGGAAAGGCGAGGTGATCCGCCTGCTGCCGAACAGCCCCGGCTATCAGCCCATCGATCCCGATCCCACTGAAGACTTTGCCATCGAAGGACTGTTCGCAGGTCTGGTAAGGGGCACCTGATGGGCACCGTCGTTGCCTTGTCGAACCTGCTGGAGGCACGGCAGGTTTGGCGCGGTCGGGCATTGCCGCCGGCGGAGGGTGGGCAGCCCACTGGCTGGCCGCTGCTCGATGCTGCCTTACCCACGCTCGGCTGGCCGGAAGCATCGCTCACGGAAATCCTGCTGCCGGCCGACGGCATCGGCGAGCTACGCCTGGTGTTGCCGACATTGGCGCGCCTCACACAAGGCCAGCGTCCGGTCGTGTTGATTGCGCCGCCATATGCGCCATGCGCGATGGGCTGGCGGCAGCAAGGCGTGAATCTGCAGCGCGTGGAAATCGTCGATGCGGACGAAAAGCACGTGCTGTGGGCCGCAGAACAATGCCTGCGTTCCGGCAGTTGCGCGGCCGTGCTGGCGTGGCCGCAACAGGCGGACGATCGCAGCTTGCGCCGTTTGCAAGTCGCCGCGGATACCGGGCGTGCATTGGCATTCGTGTTTCGCGACAGCCGATACCTGGCGAATGCTTCGCCGGCGGCGTTGCGGTTGGAACTCACTGCGCAACCGCAGCCGTCGATCTGGGTGCGCAAATGTCGTGGTGGCAACGTGCCGCTGCATCCCATTCCTTTTGAGCAGCACGCAGCAAACCGTCCTCTCTCCGTGCGTAGCTATCTACACCCATGCGAGGAGCCGCTCCCTCCCCTGCTTGCAGGGGAGGGTTGGGGTGGGGTCAGACACTTGCCGGAGACTTTCCCGCAAGAACTCACCCCCTCCCAACCTCCCCCTGCAAGCAGGGGGAGGGGCTTGTTCGCCGCTTTGGGTGGAGAAGAGGGGTAATGGTGATTGTTTATGCTGTGGGCCTGCATAGCATTGCCGCACTTGGCACTGGATGGTGTCCTCCGCCGTCGCGCCGATGACAGCCCGCTGGTGCTGGTGGATGGTCCCGCGAATGCGCGCTGCGTCGTAGCCGCGAATGCTTCAGCGCATGCCGCAGGCCTGCACGTTGGCCAGCGTCTGACTGCCGCGCAAGCCTTGCTGGCGCAATTCGAAGCGATCCCTTACGACCCTGCAGAAGCGGATCGCTGGCAATGTTTCCTCGCCGGCGTGGCCTATCGCTACAGCTCGCAAGTGGCGTTGCTGCCGCACGCCATCGTGTTGGAAATCAGTCGCAGCCGCAGTCTGCTTGGCGATTGGGCAGAGATCGAACGCAACCTGCGCAGTGATCTCACTAAGCTTAGCTTTCGCCATCGCATCGCCGCCGCACCAACACCACATGCCGCGCACGTGCTCGCAGGTATGAATGATGGGCAGGCCGTGCTTGCGCAGGAAGCCATGCAGCGTGCACTCGATGTAGTGCCGTTGCAGCAAAGCCATTTGCCCGGCCAGGCGGTGGATGCGCTGCCACGTATGGGCATCCGTCGCCTGGGCCAGCTGCTACGCATGCCGCGCGATGGACTGCAGCGGCGTTTCGGCGCTGAACTGCTGCAGGCCATCGATCGTCTGCTGGGCGATGCGCCGGCAGGCCTGGAACTGTATGTGCCGCCCGATGCGGTGGATTGGCGCATCGAGCTATCGCACGAAGTGGAGAACATCGCCGCATTGGTGTTTCCGCTGAAACGCATGACGAGTGATCTTGCGGCCTATCTCTCCGGTCGCGATGGCGGCGTGCAGCGCTTTGCATTGAAACTGGAACATCGCGAAGGCAAGGCGACCGACGTGCCGGTAGGCATGCTCTCGCCCGAACGCGATGCCAACGTGCTGTTCGAAGCCGCACGCGGACGCCTCGAACAGGTGCAACTGCCGGCGCCCGTGTTGTCGCTGCGCTTGATCGCCGACGATCTTCCCGGCTTCGTCCCCACCGGCCGCGATCTGTTCGACGAACGTCCCGCCAATGCGCTGCCGTTCGAGCAGTTGCGCGAACGCCTGCGTGCGCGGCTGGGTGATCGCGCGGTGTATCACTGGGGCACCACGATCGATCCGCGTCCCGAACACTCGCAACGCGTCACCACGCAGGATGAGCGTTTCATCGAACCGCGCCCACGTCCCACTTGGCTGCTGGATAAGCCCATTCCATTGCGTGGCGCGCTGCGTATCCTCGCCGGCCCTGAGCGCATGGAAACCGGCTGGTGGGATGGTGGCGAGATGCGTCGCGACTACTACATTGTGGAAACGGTGCAAGGGCAGCGTGCCTGGGTCTATTGTGTGCCGGGCGAGCATGCGCCAGACGAACGAACGGGCTGGATGCTGCACGGGTGGTTCGCATGAGCGATTACGCGGAACTCCACTGCCTGTCGGATTTCTCGTTTCAGCGCGGCGCATCCAGCGCGCGCGAATTGTTCGAGCGCGCCAACGATTGCGGCTACATCGCGCTGGCGATCACCGACGAATGCTCGCTCGCTGGCATCGTGCGCGCCTGGGAGGCTTCGCGCGATACGAAAGTGCCGTTGATCGTCGGCACGGAAATCCAACTGGCCGACGGCCCCAAGTTGGTGCTGTTGGCGGAAAACAAACAAGGTTATGTCTCGCTATGCCGCCTGATCACGCAAGGGCGTAGGGGTTCCGAAAAAGGCGAATATCGCTTGACCAGGGCGAACATGGCCAGCGGTGCGCCGGGCACGTTGGTGCTTTGGATTCCCGAGCGCGAACCCAGCCGCGAGCATGGCGCATGGGTGAAACACATCTTCGGTGACCGCGCCTGGCTGGCGGTGGAACTGCATCGCGATAGCGACGACGATGCGCGCTTGGCCGAACTCGAAGCACTGGGCGAATCGCTGCAGTTGCCGCGCGTCGCGAGCGGTGACGTGCACATGCACGTGCGCAGATGCTTGCCGTTGCAGCACACGATGACGGCGATTCGTTATCGCATGACTATTGCTGAAGCGGGCTCCGTACTGTTTCGTAACGGTGAACGGCATCTGCGGCGACGCTCCATGTTGGAGCAGATATATCCAAAGGCCATGTTGGATGAGAGTGTGCGCATTGCCAAGCGCTGCACGTTCTCGCTGAAAGAAGACTTGCATTACCAATACCCCAAGGAGCTGGTTCCGGAGGGTTACACAGCCATGCAGTGGTTGCGTCACCTTGTAGCCAAAGGTGCCGCCTGGCGCTGGCCGCAAGGTGTGCCGGAAGAGATTCAGGCCGATATCGAGCATGAGCTGAAACTGATCGAGAAGAAGGAATACGAAGCCTTTTTTCTTACCGTGGACGATATTGTGCGCTATGCGCGAAGCCAGGGCATTCTCTGCCAGGGACGCGGTTCGGCGGCCAATTCCATCGTGTGTTTTGCGCTGGGCGTGACGGATGCCGATCCAGCGAAGGTGAAGCTGCTGGTGGAACGTTTCATTTCCGTGGAGCGCGACGAGCCACCCGATATCGACGTCGACTTCGAACACGAACGGCGCGAGGAAGTCATCCAGTATGTCTACAACAAATACGGTCGCGAACGCGCCGCGATCGCCGCCACAGTCATCACTTACCGCACCAAAAGTGCGGTGCGCGACGTGGTCAAGGCCTTAGGCTTGCCCGAGGATCAGATCGACAAGCTCAGTCGCTGTTTCTTCCGCCTGGGCGATGCTTCTTTGCACGCCCGTCTGCGCGAACAGGGCTTCGATCCCGATGCGCCCGTAATGCGCAAGCTCCTGGCATTGACCGCGCAATTGCTCGACAAGCCACGCCATCTGAGCCAGCACGTTGGTGGCTTCGTGATCCACGACGCGCCGTTGCACGAACTGGTACCGGTGGAAAACGCGGCCATGCCCAACCGCACCATCATCCAGTGGGACAAGGATGATCTGGACACTATGGGCTTGCTCAAGGTCGATTGCCTGGCGCTGGGCATGCTGACTTGCTTGCGCAAATGTTTCGGTCTGGTGGAGCACCATCGCGACAAAACGCTGGATATCGCGACGATCGAACCAAACGATAAAAAGACATACAAAATGATCCAGCGCGCCGACACCATCGGCATATTCCAGATCGAAAGCCGCGCGCAGATGGCGATGCTGCCGCGACTCAAGCCCGCCAATTACTACGATCTGGTGATCCAGATCGCGATCGTGCGGCCCGGCCCGATTCAAGGCGACATGGTGCATCCGTATCTACGGCGCCGGCGTAAGGAGGAGGGCATTACATACCCCTCCGAGGCAGTACGTCCGGTGCTCGAACGCACGTTGGGTGTTCCGCTATTCCAGGAACAGGTGATGAAACTGGCGATGGTGGCGGCCGGTTACTCAGCGGGTGAGGCAGATGAATTGCGTCGTGCCATGGGCGCATGGAAACGCCATGGTGACATGGAGAAACATCACGAAAAGCTTGTTACCGGCATGTTGGCGAGAGGCTACACACAGGAATTCGCCGAGCAGATCTTCAATCAGATAAAAGGCTTCGGCAGCTACGGTTTTCCCGAAAGCCACGCCGCCAGCTTCGCCAATCTCGCCTATACCAGCAGTTGGCTGAAATGCCACGAGCCTGCTGCCTACGCCTGCGCACTGCTCAATGCGCAGCCCATGGGCTTCTATGGCCCCAGCCAGATCGTGCAGGATGCGCAGCGCCACAACGTTCGCGTGCGACCGATGGATGTGCGCTACAGCGAATGGGATTGCACGCTGGAACCAGACGCAGATAGCGAGGGCGGGTTGGCTCTGCGTCTGGGATTGCGCCAGCTGCGTGGCTGCAGCGAGAAAGCGGCGGAGCGCATTGCTGTCGCGCGCAACATGGCCGCTTTTCGTGATGTGGTCGATCTTTGCACACGCGCCGAACTGGATGCACGCCACCAGGGTCTACTCGCCGATGCCGGCGCTTTGCGCGGTTTGGCTGGTCATCGTCACCGAGCGCTATGGCTTACTTCCGGCGTGGAATCTCAACTGCCGCTGTTCGGTCGCGCCAGTCCGCGCGAGCAGGACATCGTGCTGCCGCTGCCCACACCGATCGAAAACATGACGGCCGATTACGCGCACAGCGGATTGAGCCTTGGACCGCACCCGCTGAAGTTGCTGCGCAGTCGCTTGCGTGCGGAACGATATATGGATTCGCGCAGCCTGCAGAAACTGCCGCATGCTTCGCGTGTGCGCACCGTGGGGCTGGTCACACAACGTCAGCAGCCGCAGACGGCAAGCGGCGTCACCTTCATCACCCTCGAAGACGAATTCGGTCACGTGAACGTGGTGGTGTGGAACCACATCGCACAAACCCAGCGTCGCCCCTATCTGGAGGCGCGCCTGCTGGCGATCGAGGGGCGTTGGGAGGCGGTCGATGGCGTAAGTCATCTCATCGCACGGCGTCTGCACGATCTCAGCGGTCTGCTGGCGGAGCTGGACGCGCGCTCGCGCGATTTTCATTAAAACACTTATGTTGAGGCACTTATGCAAACGCTACTTTTCGAACAGGGCGTGCAAAGGATTGCCGACGACATCACAGGACCGATCACTTATTACCCCGATGTCATCGCGCCTGCATTGGCCGCCACCTGGTTCGACGCCTTGCGCGAACAGGGTGATTGGCACGAAAGCTCGCGCATGATGTATGAGCGCCTGGTGGGCGTCCCACGTCTGCACTGCCATTACGACATCGCTCATCCCGCATTGCCGAAGGTGCTGCGTGATGCATTGGTAGTGGTGAAGCAGCATGTCGATGCGCCGTTCAACAGCATCGGCCTTAACTGCTATCGCGACGAACACGACAGCGTGGCGCCGCATAACGACAAATTGCACGAACTGGTGCCGCATCAACCGATCGTGCTTCTATCGCTGGGCGCGTCGCGCACCATGGTGATCCAGCGCAAAAAGCCGCCGCGCCTGAAGACTGAGCTGGAACTGGAAGCCGGCAGCTTGTTGTTGATGGGATGGAATGCGCAGTTGCATTACGACCACAGCATTCCGAAGTTACGGCAGCCGGTGGGGATGAGGATCAGCGTGGCGTTTCGCGTGCGGCCGGGGAGAGTCGATAAAATTTGGTAACCAAACGGCCGTCATTCCCGCGAAAGCGGGAATCCATTTTGTTCTTGGACGAAAGGCGACAATGGATTCCCGCTTTCGCGGGAATGACGGCCATGTGGGTTGCGTAGTGATGTTACTTCGCTGCCCGCGCCCTCAAAGCTGCCACTGCCGGCAACTCCTTACCTTCCAGGAATTCCAAAAACGCACCACCACCGGTGGAGATATAGGAAACCTTGTCCGCAATGCCGTACTTGTCCACGGCCGCCAGCGTGTCGCCGCCGCCGGCAATGGAGAACGCCTTAGAATCGGCCACCGCGTGCGCCAGCACTTCCGTGCCCCTGCCGAACGCATCGAATTCGAACACGCCCACCGGACCGTTCCACACCACCGTACCGGCCTTGGCGATCAGCGCGGCGTACTGCTTCGCAGTTTCCGGGCCGATATCGAGAATCATCTCGTCGTCCTTCACCTGGTCCACGGCTTTTACCGAGGCCGGTGCGTGCGCGGAGAATTCCGGCGCTACCACCACGTCCACCGGCATCGGCACTTCGGCGCCGCGACGCTTGGCGTCGGCCAGTACTTTCTTGGCGGCTTGCAACAGATCGGGTTCGTACAGCGAGTTGCCTACCGTATAACCGGCGGCGGCAATGAAGGTGTTGGCAATGCCGCCACCCACGATAAGTTGATCCACCTTGCCGATCAGGTTTTCCAACAGCGTGAGCTTGGTGGATACCTTGGAGCCGGCCACGATGGCGAGCAGCGGATGCGCGGGGTGCTCCAGCGCCTTGCCGAGTGCATCGAGCTCATCGCACAGCAGCGGGCCCGCTGCGGCGATAGGTGCAAATTTGATCACGCCATGCGTGGAAGCCTGCGCGCGATGTGCGGTGCCGAAGGCATCCATCACGAACACGTCGCACAGCGCGGCATATTTCTTGGCCAGCGTTTCATCGTCCTTGCCTTCGCCGACATTCATGCGGCAGTTTTCCAGTACCACCACTTCGCCGTCGGCAACATCGACGCCGTCGAGGTAATCGGCCACCAGGCGCACTGGCTTGCCGAGGTGTTCGCCCAGCCACTGTGCCACCGGCGCGAGCGAGGATTCGGCATCGAACTGACCTTCCTTCGGGCGACCCAGGTGCGACATCACCAGCACCTTGGCGCCGGCATCGCGTGCGGCCTTGATGGTGGGCAGCGAAGCATCCAGGCGCTGTGTGGAGGTGATGCGACCGTTTTCGATCGGCACGTTCAAGTCTTCGCGGATCAGCACGCGCTTGCCGCGTAGGTCGAGATCGCTCATGCGGGTGATGGTCACGGGAAAACTCCTGGCAGCTTGATGAAAGTCGGCACCGAGGCCGGAACCGCGTATTGTCCCGCCCACCTTGCGGCGATGCAAACGGCGCGGGTTTAAACTGAAAAGGTCATTTCCAGGGAAAGGCCCATGTCTTCCGATCTCGTTCTTTACAGCTACTGGCGATCCAGCGCGGCCTTCCGCGTGCGCATTGCGTTGAATCTAAAGGGCTTGCGTTACGAAACGCGGGCAGTGCACCTGGTGCGCGACGGCGGCGGGCAGCATGCGCCGGATTACGTGGCACTCAATCCGCAGGAACTGGTGCCGACGCTGGTCGATAGTGACAAGGTGATGACGCAGTCGATGGCGATCGTCGAATACCTGGACGAAACCCATTCGCATCCGCCCTTGCTACCAACCGATGCGGCAGGGCGGGCTCGTGTGCGCGCCTTGGCGCAAATCGTCGGCTGCGACATCCATCCGATCGGCAACTTGCGTGTGCTACAGCGGATCGGCGCGCAGTTCAGCGCGGACGACGAACAGAAAGGCATCTGGATGCGACACTGGATCGCCATGGGTTTCCAGGCCATGGAAACGATGTTGGCAAACAGCAGGGACACTGGTCGCTATTGCCATGGCGATACGCCGGGCCTGGCCGATCTATGCCTGGTTCCGCAGGTGTACAACGCGCGGCGTTGGAAGATGTCGTTGGATGAGTATCCGACGATTGTGCGTATCGATGCTGCGTGCGCGGAGTTGGATGCGTTCCATGCCGCGATGCCGGAGCAGCAACCGGACGCACCCAAATAACCCCATGGCCGTCATTCCCGCGGAAGCGGAGGCGCTTTTCAACAGCGAAGCTGGTCAATCCATTTCACCTTTGACCTAAGAGCAACATGGATGATTCGCTTCGCTCACCCCTACGGGGCCGTCCTCCGGACGTTCTCCGCGCTTCGCGCTACGTCCCGCTTTCGCGGGGATGACGACCGGTGAGACTACGGTTTTAGAACCCCAGCCCGTACGGATCGTTACCGGCAAGCTCCGCCGTCTCCGCATTGCCGCCGCCTTCTGCCAAGCGGATCTTCAACGCCAGACCATCGCGCGAATCGGCCTTTGCCAGTGCTTCTTCCAGCTCGATGCGGCCGCTCTTGTACAACTTGTAGAGCGACTGGTCGAACGTCTGCATGCCTTCCTGCAGGCTGCGGTCCATGGCTTCCTTTACTTCGTGGATCTGCCCGCGGCGAATCATGTCGCGGATCAGCGGCGTATTGAGCAGCACTTCCACCGCCGGCAAGCGACGGCCGTCCTTGCCGCTGACCAGGCGCTGGCTGATCACCGCGCGCAGGTTCAGCGCGAGGTTCATCAGCACGTTCTTGTGTGCCGATTCGGGGAAGAAGTTGAGGATGCGTTCCAGCGTCTGGTCGGCGTTGTTAGAGTGCAGCGTCGCCAAGCACAGGTGACCGGTTTCGGAGAAGGAGATCGCCGCTTCCATCGTGTCGGTATCGCGGATCTCGCCGATCATGATCACATCCGGCGCTTCGCGCATCGCATTGCGCAGGGCCTCGTGATAAGTGTGCGTATCCAGGCCCACTTCGCGCTGATTGACGATCGACTTCTTGTGACGGTGCAGGTATTCGATCGGATCCTCGATGGTGAGGATGTGGCCGGACGAATGGCTGTTGCGTTGGTCGAGCATGGCCGCCAGCGTGGTCGACTTACCCGAACCCGTCGCGCCCACCACCAGGATCAGGCCGCGCGGTTCCATGATCAGGTCACGGAAAATCGGCGGCAACTGCAACTGGTCGATGCTGGGAATCTCGCTTTTGATCGCGCGGATCACCATGCCCACTTCGCCGCGCTGCTTGAACACGTTGATGCGGAAGCGGCCGGCCTCTTTCACCGCCAGCGCCATGTTGAGCTCCAGGTCACGTTCGAACTGTGGTACCTGTCCCTCATCCATCAGCGAATAGGCGATCTTTTTCACCATGCCGCTGGGTAGTCCGGTGTTGCCGAGCGGGTAGAGCTTGCCCTCGACCTTGATGTTCACCGGGGCGCCCGTTGTCAGGAACATGTCCGATGCGCCCTTGTCCACCATCAGTTTCAGGAAATAACCGATATCCACCTTAAAGTTCCCAAATTTTTATACGTTGCATTCAAGGATTATGCCTGCCCACAATACGCCTTGACGCTCCGAGAGGAATGAGTGATGGTCCACATATTTTCCCCGTTGGCGGTGCGTAAAACGCGCATCCCTGCGGTGGTGCCGGCAGTATTCCTGGCCGTGTTGCTGAGTCTGGGTGGCTGCGCAAGCGTACCTCCACCCGACAACCTGATGAACCAGGCACAAGCGCAGTTGCAAAGTGCGCGCGATGCGGGTGCCGCCGACTACGATCCCGTCGACTTCGGCTTCGCGCAGGACAAATTCCAGCAGGCCCAAATGGCCATGGCCAACCGCAAGTACGACCAAGCGGCCGACCTGGCCGACGAGTCGCGCGCGGTTGCGACGTTGGCGCGCACCAAGGCGCAGCTCGCGGCGGCACGCGCCCAAATTCAGTCCAAAATGGACGCAAACCGTCGCTTGCGAGCGCAGAACGCTGAGGCGCAGTCGGAAAACGATCAGCATTACCAGCAGCAGAAGGCCCAACTGGCCGCGCAGATGGCTGCCACGCAGCAGCAGGCCGATGGTCAGGACAACGGCGGGAATGGCGAGAACGGCGGCAATCCGGCCTCTTCGTCCAGCGCCCCCATGCCAGACGGCAGTTCGCCGCTGCCGCAGCAGGCGCCCATGCAGCAGGACATGCCGGCGCCGTCGTCCTCGGTGCTGGGCAATCCGCAGAAGGGCCAAGGTTTCCAGACCTTGCCTGACGCTGGCCAGCAGCAGAATCCGGGAGGCCAGTAATGAAAAACGTCATGCTTAAGAAATCCCGTTTGACCGCCATCGCCGTGTCGCTGTTGGCCCTGTTCGTCAGTGCGGCCGTTCAGGCACGTAAGGACGATATGGATGTCGACCGACTTACCAATACCTTGAATCAGCTGGCGGCCGATCCGGACCTCGGCACCTACGCCCAGGCCGACCAGGCGCTGGCGCGCGACGCCATCAGCCAGCTTACCCAGGCCGGTTCGCGCGAACGGCCGCATGCGCTGTACATAGCCGAGCGTCGCGTCGATCAGGCCAAGGCCGAGGCGCAGTTGCAGGCCGCCCAGCGTCAGTTCAACCAGCTCGACCAGGAAAACGCCCAGTTGCAGCTTGAGCGCAGCCGCATCGACGCCACTTCCGCGCAACAGCAGTTGGACATCCAGCGCATGCAGTACCAGCTCTCGCAGCAGGAAACCGTCCGCCTGCAGGCGCAAGGCCAGGCCGCTGCCGATCAGGCCGCCCAGGCCAAGGCCGAGGCCGATCAGGCCCGTAAGCTGGCCGCGGCGCAGAGCAAGGTGGCCGCAGCCGCTAGGCGACAAGCCGAGGCGGCGGCCAAAGCGGCCAAGGCGTTGCGGTCGCAGATGCAGGATCAGCCCCCGTCCGGTGGCGGCAAGTAGAAGTAGAGGACTCCCTCTCCCCTCCGGGGAGAGGGCTGGGGTGAGGGGCCAACCTCGCCCGATGTGTATGCCTCATGGCAAGAGCCTGAAGCACTTTGCGCATTACCAAATGGGCCTTCCTGCAAGCCTTGTCCTTCACCCAATTCTCATCCCCAGAATGAAGGGGGAGAGTTCGGGTTTTACAGGTTTTTGACTACTCCCCGCGCTCCCATGCGCCTTCCCGAGGGGTTCTTGCGCCTCCGTCGAGTGGGGAGTAGGGTCGAAGTTGCCGCGACCCTTCAGCCGTCGCGGCCTACCGACTGAACCATGCGCATACCTGCCCACGCCCTCTCATCCGTTCCCTGCATCAGGGCGGCGGGTTTTGGTCGTGCGCGTGATTTGCATTTGTTCGCGGACGCCTTGCCTGGGCGCCTGCTGTCTTACCGCGAGGAGGTTGGATCATGTTCGAAGATCAGCAGCGTGACGCTGTCGAAGCCCTGATGAAAGCCGACGCCGAGTTTCGTCGGCTCTACCAAAAACACAAAGAGCTCAACAGCAAGGTGGACAATGCCGAGATCGGCGTTCTCCCTGTTGACGACATGACCCTTACTTCGATGAAGAAAGAGAAGTTACATATCAAGGAGCGACTGCAAAGCATGTGGGATCACCGCCAAGGGCAGCCGCTCCACTGAACATCAAAACCAAAAAGCCCCGGAACGGAAACGTTCCGGGGCTTTTTTTGTTTGGATGAAGCACGACATGCGGTCTTCGCGCTCGCTCCTTCCACGCCGCGCCCGTTATGATTGCCCTTCATATCCCATCGAATACCACTCCCACGGAGCCTTCATGAAGGTCCAGCCAAGCGTCCTCGAGCTGATCGGAAACACCCCCATGGTGCGCGCTCAGCGCCTGGATACCGGGCGTTGCGAGCTGTTCCTGAAACTGGAAAGTGCGAACCCGGGTGGCTCGATCAAGGATCGCATTGGCTTGTCGATGATCGAAGGCGCGGAAAAGGCCGGCAAGATCAAGCCCGGCGCCACGCTGGTGGAAGGCACCGCCGGCAACACCGGTCTGGGGCTGGCATTAGTGGCGCAGGCGAAAGGCTATCGCCTCGTGCTGGTAGTGCCCGACAAGATGAGCCGCGAGAAGATTTTCAACCTCAAGGCGATGGGCGCCGAAGTGGTGCTTACCCGCTCGGATGTCGCTAAGGGGCATCCGGAGTACTACCAGGACATGGCCGAGCGCATCGCGCGCGAAACGCCGGGCGCGTACTTCATCAACCAGTTCGGCAACCCGGACAATCCGCGCGCGCACATCGAAACCACCGGCCCGGAAATTCTCGAACAGATGGACGGCAAGGTGGACGCTGTCGTGGTGGGCTGCGGTTCCTCTGGCACCATGACGGGGCTTTCGCAGTATTTCGACAAGACTTCGCCGAATACGGAAATCGTGCTGGCCGATCCGGTTGGCTCCATCCTTGCGCAATACATCAACGAGGGTGTGCTTTCCACCAAGTCCGGCAGTTGGATGGTGGAAGGCATTGGCGAAGATTTCCTGCCGACCATCAGTGATTTCTCGCGCGTGAAAAAAGCCTATGCCATCTCCGACAAAGAGAGCTTCCTCGCTGCGCGCGAACTGCTCGCGAAGGAAGGCATATTGGGTGGCTCATCCACCGGCACGCTGCTATCCGCGGCGTTGAAGTACTGCCGCGAGCAAACTGAGCCCAAGCGCGTGGTGACGCTGGTGTGCGACACCGGCAACAAGTATTTGTCGAAGATGTACAACGACTACTGGATGCTCGACAACGGCTTTATTGAGCGCGAGCAGCACGGTGATCTGCGCGATCTGCTGCTGCGTCCGTTCTCGCGACGCGACACCGTAGTGGTCGGCCCGAACGAACTTCTGATGACCGCATATACGCGCATGAAGTTGTACGACATCTCGCAACTTCCCGTGATGGAAGGCAGTCGCCTCGTCGGTATCCTCGACGAATCCGACGTCTTGATGCATGTACATACCGATGAAGCGCGCTTCCGCGACTCCGTGGCCACGGCGATGATCAGCGATTTGCAGATGCTCGACGTGCGTTCGCCGTTCCAGGCCCTGCTGCCCGTGTTCGAGCGCGGCCACGTCGCCATCGTGATGGATGGCGAGCAGTTTCTCGGCCTCATCACGCGTATCGACTTGCTGAATTATCTGCGCCGCAAGGTGCATTGACGATTTTCTCACTCCCCTTCCGGCAAGGATGGCGGAGGTGATGTTGGTCAAGTTTGCCTCGATGCAAATGCAGACAACGCTTTCCGTCGATAGAAGGCGGGAAGTAGTCTTGCCAACAGGAACCTAAGTGACCGAAAGCCTGTCGAAACGGCTGCTCGTCAAAGTCGCCGTCTTCACGTTGCCTGCAATAGGAAATCGACCATGTGTGGAATCGTTGCCGCCACTGCCCAGCGCGACGTCGCGCCGCTCCTGATCGCCGGCCTCAAGGCGCTGGAATATCGCGGTTACGATTCGGCCGGCCTGGCCGTGCTGGAAGGCGGCGAGCTACACCGCGTGCGCGCCAAGGGCAAAGTGCGCGAGATGGAATCGCTGTATCTCGCCGAGCCGTTCCCCGGCGGCACGGGCATCGCTCACACGCGCTGGGCCACGCACGGCGTACCCAATGAAGTGAACGCGCACCCACACATCATCGGCCGCGTCACGCTCGTGCACAACGGCATCATCGAAAACTACGCGCAGCTGCGCGAAGAACTGCAAGCAAAAGGCTACGTGTTCGCTTCCGAAACCGATACGGAAGTCATGGCAGCACTGATCGATCGGCACATCGTCGAGGGCATGAAGCTACGCGAAGCCGTGCTCGCCACCGTGCGCGAACTCGAAGGTGCCTATGCTATCGCCGTGATGAGCCGCGACGAACCCGGTCGCGTGGTTGGTGCGCGACGTGGCGCACCGCTGCTGGTGGGCGTGGGCATCGGCGAAAACTTCTTAGGTTCCGATGCGCAAGCACTGGTGCAGGTCACCAACAAGATCATCTACCTCGAAGAAGACGACGTCGTCGAGATCACCCGCGAAGGCGCGCAGGTCTATACCCTCGATGGCAAGCCGGCACAGCGCGGCATCCAGGAAAGCGAATTGTCCGCCGACGCCGTGGAGCGCGGCGAATATCGCCACTACATGCAAAAAGAAATCTTCGAGCAGCCGCACGCCGTGGCCAACACGCTCGAAGCCCGTATCGGCGCACACGGCGTACTGCCCAATATCTTCGGCATCAATGGCGATGAAATGCTGGCCAAGGTGAAAGGTCTGCACATCGTCGCCTGCGGCACCAGCTATCACGCCGGCCTGGTCGCGAAATACTGGATCGAAGATTACGCACGCCTGCCCGTCAACGTGGAAGTAGCCAGCGAATACCGCTATCGCGAAACCGTGGTGCCGGAAGGCACCTTGTTCGTCGCCATCTCGCAATCGGGCGAAACCGCCGACACGCTCGCCGCCATGCGCGAATCGCGCCGCCGCGGTTACCTCGGGACACTCGCCATCTGCAACGTGCCCGAGTCATCGGTGGTGCGCGAGGCCGATCTAAAACTGATGACGCGCGCCGGTCCTGAAATCGGCGTTGCTTCCACCAAGGCCTTCACCACCCAGCTCGCTGCGCTGGCCTTGCTGACCTTGCAGCTTGCCAAGCAACAAGGTCTGGATGATGTGCGTTATGCCGACCTCACCCAGCAACTACTCCGCCTGCCACGCACCCTCGACGAAGCGCTGAAGCTTGAACCGCAAGTGATCGAGCTCGCCGAACGTTTCGTCCACCGCCATCACGCACTGTTCCTCGGTCGCGGCGCGCATTACCCCGTAGCGCTGGAAGGCTCGCTCAAGCTCAAGGAAATCTCCTATATCCACGCCGAAGCCTATCCCGCCGGCGAACTGAAACACGGCCCGCTAGCCCTAGTCGACGAAGACATGCCCGTAGTCGCCGTCGCCCCCAACGGCCCGCTACTCGACAAACTCAAATCCAACCTGCAAGAAGTCCGCGCTCGCGGTGGTGAACTGATCGTGTTCGCGGATACCAAAGCGCAATTCGATGGCCATCCCACACGCGGCGCGGTCCTTCGCATCGATGCAGGCGGCGATTTCATCGCGCCGGCGGTATTCACCGTGCCATTGCAATTGCTCGCTTATCACGTTGCGGTGCTGCGAGGCACTGACGTGGATCAGCCGCGTAATTTGGCGAAGTCGGTGACGGTGGAATGATCCGGATGCATAGAACAGAATGCACCAGCGCATAGGCTGGCGCAGTCTGAGAGGATTGCTGCAGTGGAGCTACGCTTCCTCTCTATGCAGAAAGCGTTACTTCCCGCTAACCACAAGTAGCGTGAACCCGCTAACCGGCTTGCCTCTCTCAGCGACCTTCGCACCTACGAGATAGATCGTATTCGATGCGGAATCGAGCGCCATGGTGCGAGCACTCTTCATGGTCGGCACGTCCGCGAGCTTGGAATACTTATCTGCGGAGTCTTGATGGATGATGTTCAGCACACCGGTGCGGCTGGAGCTGAAGACTTCGTGCCGTTGTGCATCGTAGCCGGCTGCATCGGGCTGCTTGTCGACTGGGATTTTTGCCACTTGATGCCCATCGTTGGCGTCGGTAACGATCATCCAACCGTTTGCGCACACGGAGAATAGCCGCTTGTTCGCGGCATCCAGCGCGAGTCCCGTGGGGCCTTCGCAGGGTGCGAGCGACCAGGTCTGCAGTACTTTGCCGGCCTTGATGTCGACGTGCGCCAGTTCGCCTTTGTCTTCGATGTTGAGGTAGACGTTACCTTGGCCGTCGCTCACGGCGAATTCGGGGTTGCCGTCCAGTGGGATAGTTGCCAGCTCTTTCCCCTGTGCGGGATCGATAATGCTGATGTTGTTGCTGTCACCATTCATGGTGAGCACATGCTGTGTCGCGGGCTCGTAGATGATGGCATCGGGGTCTTTCCCGCTGACAGGAATACTGCTAAGTACCTTGAGCGTGTTCAGGTCGACTACGCTGACGTCGTTGCCATGACCGTTGCTGACGTAGGCGCGATGCAGATCGTTCACTAGCGCAACGCCGTGCACATGCTTCATGCCCGGGATTTCCTGCAGAAGCTTTCCGCTGGCCGCATCGACGACCATCACGCGGTCGTCGCGTGCAATGAAAAGGCGATGCGTCGGCGCGTCCAGGCTCAGGTAATCCCAGCCTCCCGTTCCACCGAGTGCATGTTGCTGGGTGAGTTTGTAGGTGCTCGATGCCTGCTCGGCACCCAGGGCGGATGCGCTCAGCAAGCCGGCTACGATCAGAGTCCATGCGAGTTTTTTCATCTTGTTACCCCTTGACGGTCTTAAGTTGTTTTCAAGCTGTCAACATCGAAACAGTTATAGCGATGCGTGAGCACGACTATTCGTTTCGCCCTTCTATAAAATCCAATTGCACACGCAATCCCGGTTTGGCGTCGTCGAGTGTCAGCGCGATCCCATGCAGGTCGGCGATCGCCGCGACCAGCGCCAAGCCCAAGCCGCTTCCTGGCGAAGTGCGTGAAGCTTCCAGACGTACGAATCGTTTCAAAACCCTGGTCCGATCTTCGACCGGAATGCCGGGTCCTGCATCTTCGATGACAACCCGGTAGCCATGATCCGCCATGCTCAGTTTCAACGCTACGGGTGTTCCTCGTGGCGTGTGGTGCAGTGCGTTTTCCAATACATTGACGAACATCTGGGTAAGCAACAGAGCGTCGCCGTGGACATGCGCGTCGGGAGCGATCTCTGCGTTGAGCACACGATGCTCGTTCTCCAGCACTGGGCGGTAGTCGTCGACGAGACTTTCCAGCAGACGGGATAGCCCAACGTACGTGAAGCCAGCGCGTCGCTGGCGGCTTTCGATCTTGGCGATACGCAGCAGCGCGGCGAATGTCTCGAGCACTCTGTCAGCATCTGCCAAGGCCCGCTCGCAGGCCTTGCCGTAATCTTCCATGCTCTTGGCTTCACTCGTCGCCGCCTCCAACCGCTGTCGCATATGCGTCAGCGGCGTGCGTAGGTCGTGAGCGATGTCGTTGGAGACTTGGCGCAAGCCTTCCACCAAGCTCTGGATCCGCTCCAGCATGCTGTTCAGCGCAAACGCCAGGCGATCGAATTCGTCGCTGCGGCCCGTCACCGGAACGCGCGTGCCGAGATCGCCCGCCGCGATGCGCGCCGCAGCCACGGCAATCGCTTCGACACGGCGCAAATAGCCGCCCGCCGTCACCATGCCGCCAGCCAAGGCGAGCAGCACAGCAGCCAGGCCTGCCCAGGTGAAAGCGCTCTTGAATAGGGTGTCCAGGTCATCGACGCTCGCCAGGTCGCGCCCCACCACCAGCATGCTGCCGTCTTCCAGCACCGTCCCTAGTACCAGAATGCGGCGTACGGCATCCGTGTCTTTGCGCGGCTCACGCTGTTCGAGCGTGGTCCAGCCCGCAGCAGGCTCGTTGAGAAGATCCCCGGCAATCAGGTCTCGATGGGCACTGAACAAGCTGTAATCGAAGGGGTTTTTCGGCACCTGATGCAGCGCGCGCTGCACCGATGCCGGGCGCCTGCTTGCAGGGAGGGAGGCCATTTCTCCGGTCTCGTCGGTAATCGCTTGCCGCAGTTGGTTCTCGATGTAGTGGCGAGCCGCCAGCCAGGAAACGAGAAAAAGCATCAGCGCAATCAGTGCAAACAACAGCGCCTGCAGCATCGCTAGGCGAAACGCCGCGCTACGAAGAAGTTGCGCGCTACCGTAAATGCGCAAGCCCGATGGCATCAGCGGCTCTGCTTCGTGGATAACACGTACCCTTCGCCTCTTACCGTGCGGAGCATTTGCGGCCCGAGGAAATCTCTCTCGATTTTGCTGCGGAGTCTACAGACATGGGTATCGACCAGATTTGTGTGAGGCGACGATTGAAAGCCCCAGACATGTTCGAGCAGCATCGCACGCGTCACCACTTCGTCAGCGTGTAGCGCGAGATATTTCAGCAAATCCCATTCGCGTGGTTGCAAATGGATCACCCGCCCAGCCCGGGAGACGCGCTGGGCGATGAGATCAAGCTCCAGATTCCCCACACGAAGGAACGTCGTTGCATTCGTATGCGCGGTGCGGCGCGATATCGCGTTGAGCCGCGCGATCAGCTCGCTCAACGCAAACGGTTTGCCGAGATAATCGTCGGCGCCGGCCTCCATACCTTCGATGCGAGCATCCACGTCGCCCAGGGCGGTAAGCAAGAGCACTCTTGCATGCGTACCCCCCACGCGAAGGCTTCTCAGCACGCTCATGCCATCCAGTACGGGCAGCATCCGGTCGAGCACGATCACGTCGTAATCGTGCTCGCTGGCGCGCAACAGTCCTTCGTTGCCGTCGCCGCTCTCGTCTACCGAATGCCCCCGAACCTTCAGGCCGGCGGAAACATACGATCGGGTGTCAACATCGTCTTCAACCAACAGTATTTTCATACCAGCGTGCTCGACTGCGGCGGGGCTTGTCTGCGTCCGGTCAGAATTGGAAGCGGATCCCTGCCAGATAGGTTACATCGTAAAACTCACGCTGGATGGGGCGATCGGGGGTTCCTTGGTAAAACGCATGCGGCGTATTCAGCAGATTCTTGACGGAAAAGTAAATCGACCAGTTTTCCGGAAATTCATAGCTGGCGCTGAAGTCCATGGAGGTACGGGAGGCGTTGAAGATATCGCTGCTGCGATCGGTACCGATGGCGAACAGGTCCGACGAGACTGAATAAGCGGCCAGATTCACCGAAAAGCCCGCGCGCTTGTAGAACAGCGAGGCGTTCCAGGTGTTCTTGGACGTGGAAGGCAGCAGCGAGTACTCGCCCGGACGGATTTCGAAGCGCGAATCCACCCAAGTGTAGTTGGCGCCTGCGCCCAGGCCCTGCAGCCAATCCGGCAGGCCCTGGAACTGCTGATTCCAGTTGAGCTCTAGGCCGCGCACAAAGGACGAACCAGCGTTCTTGTACGTGAATACGCGCAGAGGCTGCGAGTTGCCCGGGAACAGGCTGTTGTCGAACGCCTGAGTGGTCTGGACCGGAACGATGTAGTTGGAGATTTCCTTGTCGAACACGCCCACTGACACGATGCCTGCGCCCGGCAAGTACTTCTCGAAATCCGCATCGATGCTGTTGGCGGTCGCCGGCTTCAGGTTGGCGTTGCCCGTCTGGACGATGCCTGAGCCCAGGTCGACCGTCAGCGACGGATTAGCCTGGTTGAAGCCGGGGCGCGCGATGGTCGAGGAGTAGGCCACGCGCACCTGCATATCGTCGCCCAAGGCGTAGCGGAACTGCAGGCTGGGGAAGATATTGTGATAGTTGTGCCGAGTGCTGATCGGGTTGGCGAAATTGTTGCCCGCCGCATCCACGCCGGCCGAGAACGCATTGCTCCTGTCGCGCGTCTCTTCGTAGCGCACGCCGCCGAGGATGCCGAGGTTGCCGTAAGTGCCCAAGTATTCGCCGTAGCCGGCGTAGATGTCCTCGTGCGCGTCCAGGAACTGCTCCTCGGCGCTCAGTACTTGATTCGGCCCGATCGTGCCGTAGCCGAAGATCTGCTGCAGCACGCTCGGGGCGATGTCTACGCCGTTCTGGTAAAGGCCACCGTAATACGTCTCGTTCGGTCCGCCCGCCACCTGCGACAGCGGGATCGGCGTGGTGTTGACGTTGTACGGCTGCGCGGTGGTCTGCTTGTGGCGCTGGCGGATGCTGATGCCGAAATTGAGCGACTCGTCCGTCAGGCTGCCCCAGTTGACCGCCGTCTTGGAGTTGACGGCGTAGCTCCACTCACGGTCGAAGTTGTAGGCCGTGCTGTTGTTGATGGACGACAGCGTGTAATTGGCTGGATCCAGGTAACCGGGCAGGCCGGTGATGGTGTACGCCGGCACGTGGCCCGGCCCGGTGTTGTTGTAGGTGATCAGGCCTTGCGATCCGGCCGGCGCATTGTAGGTAAAGGTGGAGTTGTAGTCGTACGGCTTCTTGTAGGTGCCTTCCACGTACGCCACGTGATAGTCGATGTTCGTATCGCCCACCTCGTCCTGGCCGCCCAGCATGTAGAAATGCTCTTTGGAGGTTTCCTGCTCATCGCGCAGCGACTTGGTGATGGCCGTCGAGGAGTTCAGCGTATCTTGCAGCTGGCCATTCGGCAGCACGGTGGTGTTGCCGTCCGGGAATATGTCAGTGAACTGGCGTACGTAGTATTCCGTATAGCCCGCCTCGAACGCGCGGAAGTACCACTGGTTCTCATCGTCGAGCTTGTAGCCCATGTCCACCGCATAGCCGTGGCGCTGGCGATGCAGCTCATAGTCGCGCTGTTCGATGTCGTTCACCGCTTGATACGGGTGGGCGCTGTCGTTGAAGTACGCCGGCTCCACGTCATCGATGCCGCGTCCATCGTTGTGCTTGGAAGCGGTTACGCTGATCCAGAAGTTATTGAAACGGCCGCCGCCGGTGAGCGAAAAGTTGGTTACGCCTGTGCCCCTGAGCGGCTCATAGCCGCCGCCGATATCGCCTTCGAGGAAGCTGCCCTGTTCATCGGGGGCCGTCTTGGGCAGCACTTCGATCGTTCCGCCCAGCGCTTCGGCATCCTGGCTCGGCAGGTTGGACTTGGTGACGTTGATCGCACCGATGAAACCGGTGGGAATGGAATCGAGCGCCACGCCGCGATAGCCGCCGAATGGCGATGCATTGTTGGTGGGCAGCAAGCGCACACCGGCGTACGTGGTGCTGTTCAAGTCGGCATCGAGGCCGCGGATGTTGACATAACGGCCCTCGCCCTCATCCGTTTCCAATGAAATACCCGGAATGCGTCGCACCGCTTCGGCCGTGTTCACATCTGGTAGCGCGTGGATCTCGTCGCCGGTGCGAATGTTGATCAGGTTCGGCGCGTTTTCCTGGGTCAAGCGAGCCATTTCTTCGGTGGTGCGAGGCGCAACCACATGGACGCCCTGCAAGTCTTTGACCTTCTTCTTGCCATCCTTGCTGGGTTCGTCTTCCTTATCGGGCTGCGCCGGGGTGGAGGCGCTATTGTTCGTCGGTCCATGATCGCCTGCTGCTACCGTGCTTTGGGCCCATACACAAGTCGGCACACACAGTGCGCCAAGACTCATCGAAATTGCGTAGTTGAGCAGGGTCTTACGTAACGCTGACGATTGCATTGAAGCGAGCCTCGATTTTGAAAAAAAGCCTCTCGCGACGCATGCAAAGGCATGCGTCGAAGCGGAAGTTCCTAGACTCGTTCAAACTAGGCGTCGGATATGACGTTTTTGTTGCTTACGATTGACGATGCAGTAAGGCTTGTCTCGGAAGACCACGCAGATCACGACATCGTCACGTTTCGGCAGCGGCGGTATCACTCGCATCCCTAGGAGTTTCAGGCATGCGCGCGCTCGGGCTCAGATGCTGTATGGCCTTCCGAATCGGGTAACGCTTTCCTCGCGGCTTGATTAGCGTCGAGTCTCAGCTATGCCTTGTCGTCATTCCGGCGAAGGCCGGAATCCAGTGCAAATATGCGTCCGAAGGACACAAAAGCGGTTTTGAGTGCTTCGCACGTCGTATTCAGACTGGATTCCGGCCTTCGCCGGAATGACGAGCGGCAAGCTTGGAACCCAGCCGAGACTCAACGCTAATCAGGCCGTCGCAGAGGGGCCGGTACTTCTTGCCGACCTAACCTAACGGTAAGTTTTTGCCAGTAGGCTTGATGTCTTAGGTCTGCCTTACTGGGGATGGCGTATTGTGAGAAAACCGTGGGTACTGGTAGCGGTCTGCATCCTGCTATGCATCGGGTGGTACTTCTATCGGTCCAGATCGCCTTCATCATCCGCGTCTGCAACGGCAACGCTCTCAGCGGTACCCGTGATCGTCGCCCCAGTCGAACGGCGAGATGCACCCAGGGTGTTACCCGCCATCGGAACCGTTCAGGCCTTCAACACGGTTTTGGTGCGGCCTCGCGTGGACGGCACGCTCGATCAGGTGGCGTTTGTGGAAGGCCAGCGGGTTCATCGCGGTGATCTCTTGGCGCAAATCGATCCCCGGCCATTCGAGACGCAGTTGCACGCTGCCGTGGCGCAGAAGGCGCACGATGCCGCGCAGCTCGCTAACGTCGAGCGCGACCTCACACGCTTTTCATATCTGGCTAGCCAGAAAATCTATCCGCAGCAGCAGCTCGATAGCGCCCGTGCCCAGGCTGAAGAGCTTAAGGCCACTGTGGCCTTGGATCAGGCAAATATCGACAACGCAAGCGTTCAACTCGGCTACGCCACCATCCGAGCACCGCTGGACGGCCTCACCGGTGCGCGTCTGGTCGATGCGGGCAACATGGTCCACGCTACCGACACGACCGGCCTGGTGATGATCACGCAGATCCATCCTATATTCGTGAGCTTCACCTTGCCGCAGGACGCGTTGCCGGCGCTGCTGGCAGGGCGCAGCCAGGCACCGGTCGAAGTGATCGCGCAAAACCGCGATGGGAGCCAGACGCTGGATAAAGGCGTGTTGAGCCTGATCGACAATCAGATCGATGCGACAACGGGCACGATTCATTGCAAGGCGACCTTCGACAATGCTCATGAGACCTTGTGGCCCGGTCAATTTGTGGCTTTGCGTGTCGTGCTAGGTATAGATCACGGAGCCTTGACGGTCCCGTCCACGGCCGTGCAGCAAGGGTCGAACGGCAACTACGTCTTCGTGCTCATGCCGGACGATACGGTGGCGCTGCGCAATGTCGAGGTCGCATCCACCGCCGACAATCAAAGCGTGATCGCGCGAGGCATCGCCCAAGGCGATCGTGTCGTGGTCGAAGGCCAGTTCAAGCTCGAGGATGGGACGCACGTTCATGTTGTCGACGCCCCCTCTCATGGCCATTGACCGGACCGAGCCATGAGATCGCTCAACATCTCGTCGATCTTCATCCGCCGCCCCGTCGCTACCTCGCTCCTGATGATCGGCATCCTGTTTCTGGGGGCCATCAGCTACACCCAGCTCCCGATTGCCGGCGTGCCGCAGGTAGACATACCCACCATCAGCATCAGTACGGACTTGCCAGGAGCGAGCGCCGAGACGATGGCCACGGCGGTCACTGCACCGCTGGAGCGGGCGCTGTCGATCATGCCAGGCGTCACTGAAATGACGTCGACCAGTTCGCTGGGATCGAGCTCGATCGACGTCCAGTTCGATCTGTCGCGCAGCGTGGATAGTGCGGCTCTGGATGTGCAATCGGCGATCAATGCCGCTGCTGGCGACCTTCCCAAAACCCTGCCTCATCCACCCACCTTCGAGAAGGCCAATCCTGCCGATGCACTGCTGATGACGATCGCGGTGTACTCGGACCTCATCCCCATCGCCAAGGTGGACGACTATGTAGAGAACTATCTGGCGCCCGAGATCGCCCGCGTCCATGGCGTCGGAGTAGTGGACTATCACGGGCAGCAAAAACCAGCGGTGCGGGTGCGGGTTAATCCCGACGCCATCGCAGCGCTTGGCCTGAGCTTGGAGGATGTTCGCGCAGCGATTGGCACGGCTACGTCGAACTCTCCAAAAGGCACCTTGAACGGTGCGCATCAAGCTGTGACGCTCGATGCGAGCGACCAGATCGTCGATGCAGCCAGCTATGCCACGCTCATCGTGGCGTATCGAAACGGTGCCCCGGTTCGTCTGCGCGATATTGCCAGTGTGGTCCCGAGCGTCGAGGACATCCGGCAAAGCGCGTGGTTCAAAGGGCATCAGGCGGTCATGGTCGATGTGCACAAGCAGATCGGCTTCAACATCAACCAGACGGTCGACGCGATCAAGGCGGAACTGCCGCGCCTGACACATGACTTGCCGGCATCGGTCCATCTGCAGGTGCTTGGTGACCGCACGCAAACGATCCGTGCCTCCGTCACCGATCTCCAGTTCACCTTGTTTCTGAGTATTTTTCTGGTTGTCGCCGTGGTGTACGCGTTCTTGCGCGACCTGCGGGCCACGCTCATTCCTGCCATCACCATACCGTTGTCCTTGCTAGGCACCATCGCTGTGATGAATGTGCTCGGCTACAGCCTGGACAACGTCTCGCTAATGGCCTTGACCGTGGTGATTGGCTTCGTCGTCGACGATGCCATCGTCATGCTGGAAAACATTCTCAGGCATATCGAAAACGGTGAGGAGCCGCTGGATGCAGCGCTGAAAGGATCCGGTGAAATTGCCTTCACCATCATGTCCATGACGCTTTCGCTGGTCGCCGTCTTCATCCCGCTGCTGTTCATGGGCGGTCTGGTGGGGCGGCTATTTCGCGAATTCTCGGTCACCGCGGGCGTCGCGATCCTTATCTCGGGAGCGATATCGCTCACCCTCACGCCAACGCTATGCGCGCGCTTCCTCAATCGCCAGACGGCGCACGGACGCGGCCACTTTCATCACGTCGCGGAAGTCTTCTTCAATCACCTGCAGGACATCTACGCCAAGGGCCTCCGACGCGCCCTCGCGCACCCAAGGCTGATGCTCGCGGTTGCCGTCGCGACCATGGCCGGTACCGTCTTCATGTACGTCGTCATTCCGAAGGGCTTCTTTCCGCAGCAGGACAATGGGTTGATTGCGGGCGTCACAGAGGCGTCGCAAGACATCTCCTATCCGGCGATGGTCGAGCGGATGCATGCGCTTGCCGCGGTGGTCGAACGTGATCCGGCGATCGAGCATGTCTACTACTGGGTGGAAGGCGACCCGTCGATCAACATCGGCCGCCTGATGATTGATTTGAAGCCTTTCGGCGAGCGTTCGATCTCGGTGTACGACGTTATCAATCGCCTCCGTCCGCAAGTTGCCAAGGTGCCGGGTATTTCCCTCTCGCTGCAGGCACGCCAGGACCTGCAAATTGGCGCGCGTGTGAGCAAATCGCAGTTTCAGTACACCCTGCGCGACGTCAATCTGGTCGAGTTGCGACAATGGGCACCGATCATGCTCAAGGCACTGCGCGAGGTACCGGTCATTCAAGATGTCGAGGCCGACCTCGAACCGGTCGCCCCTCAACTGAAGGCGGTGTTTGACCGCGACACCATGAGCCGGCTCGGCGTGACGCCGCAGTTGATCGATGACACCTTGAACGACGCCTTCGGTCAGCGCCAGGTTGCTAACTATTACACGCAGCTCAACGTATACCGCGTCGTGCTCGAGGTCGATCCGCGATACCAGCTGGACGAAAACGCCCTGCGTCGACTTTACCTAACCGGGGACGACGCAAAGCAGGTGCCGTTATCGTCATTCATCAGCTTGGAGCACACGTCGGCACCGCTCACGGTCAATCACGACGGCCAGTTTCCTGCTGTGACGCTTTCATTCAACCTCGCAGCGGGGCATTCGTTGAGCGAGGCGGTGGACGCCATTGACGCGAAAGGAACAGAGATTGGAAAGCCTCCCGGCCTCACCGCGACGTTCCAGGGTTCTGCGCAAGCATTCAAAGCATCGCTCGCGAATCAACCGCTGCTCATTGCGGCAGCCATCCTTGCGATCTACATCATTCTTGGCATGCTCTACGAAAGCTATGTGCATCCATTGACGATCTTGTCCACGCTGCCGTCGGCAGGTATCGGCGCGCTCGGAGCGTTGATGCTGTTGCACGACGACTTCTCGCTGATTGCCTTGATTGGCGTGATTCTCTTGATCGGTATCGTCAAGAAGAACGGCATCATGATGGTCGACTTTGCCATCGCCGCAGAGACGGAACGCGGCTTGACGCCCGAGCAGGCAATCTACGAGGCATCGCTGCTGCGTTTTCGGCCCATTATGATGACGACGATGGCCGCCCTGTTGGGTGCGCTGCCACTTGCGTTCGGATCAGGCGCTGGCGCGGAGCTGCGGCGCCCATTGGGCGTCGCCATTGTCGGTGGCTTGCTTATTTCGCAGATACTCACGCTTTACACCACGCCAGTGATCTATCTCTTTCTTGACCGCATACGCATGTACGGGTTACGCCACCGAGATCAGCTCAGGGAAGCCTGAACAAATCGCTTCCTGATTAGTGCCGAACCTCAGCTATCCCGCTTTTTGCTCGTCATCCCAGCGAAAGCTGGGATCCAGCGCCTTTCAAACGACTTACAGTCACTGGATCCCAGCTTTCGCTGGGATGACGGCGAGGCGTAGCTGAGGTTCGACACTAATCAGGAATCACTTTGCACGGCCTTCCACAGCACAACTGTCTAACGGCCCAGGTGTCGATTCGCGCAAACCTGGTTCGTCGTAGGGGCAGGAGTGGGATTTTGACAGCTCGGCATATTGCGGCATCCCAGCTCCGCCACCCACTACGGAGATACGACGATGCGCTTTCTATCGATGGTACGGATCAACGAAAACTCGGGCCAAATGCCGAGTGCACAGCTGATGGCCGACATGGGCAAGCTGATGGAGGAAATGACCAGGGAAGGGAAGTTGATCGACACCGCCGGCCTCACGCCCACCGCCTCCGGCGTACGCGTCCGGTTGGCTGGCGGCAAATTAAGCGTGATCGATGGCCCGTTCGCTGAGGCCAAAGAGGTGATCGGCGGCTATGCCTTGCTGGAAGCGGCATCGAAGGAAGAAGCCATCGAGCTCACAAAGCGCTTCCTGCGCGTGCATGGCGACGAATGGAGTCTCGAATGCGAGGTGCGCCAGCTCATGGTTCCTGGAGAGTCGTGCACGGAGTGATGCCATAGGTCAGTCGATTCGCGGCGGTGGCGGTGGATGGATGGTGCGCAGTCCCCGCCGCTGGCGTAGTCGCATAGGCATATTCGCGCCGTGCGGTCTCTTGATCGGCAGTGACGTCAGAGCAGCGGTACGGTGGATGCGAAGGCCTCGATCTTCATGGCGCGCTCGGTCAACGCGGCCAGGCGAGGAAAGTTCTTCGCGGTGACGTGATCGCGAAGAACAATCATGGACGCCCCTTGGTAGCTGACGACGGTCATGATGTCGGCTTGGCTGAGCGTGTCGTTCACGAGCCAGCCGTCTCCGGCTTCCGCCTCGAGCTGCTTGAGCCCGATGATCGCCTGCTCGGCCAATCGCTCGAACACGGATTGAAGTTGATAGCTTTGCGGGCGGAGGCTTTCTTCGTACAGGGCGGTGAGCTTCGGGTAAATATTGAGGCCGATTCCGATGAGCTGCAACGCCTTCAGACGCGCCGCACCTGAAGGCGGAACGAGCGCCTTGTCTGGTCCAGCCAACTCATACAGCACATCGATGATGCCGGCGCTATCGATCAAGACTTCACCGGTGTCCAGAACGAGCGCTGGTACTTTGCCCATCGGGCTGTAGCGGCGAATCTCCTCTCTGTCGACATAGGCGTCGAGGCTGAGATGCTCGAATGGCATGCCGAGCAATTTCATCGTGATTCCGGTTCGGCGTGTAAATCCAGAAATCCACGGGCCAACGAGTTTCATCGTTTTCTCCATGTTAGTGTCAGAGTTGATGTCAGAAGTCTCAGAACTTTTCTTTGAACGGTCGAACATCCAACTCCTGCGTCCAGGCGGACGGATGCTGGAGATGAAGCTGCCAGTAAGTCTCAGCGATCGCTTTGGTGTTGAGCATGCCGCTCTCGCCGAGCTGCTCGGAAACACCGGGGAACAGCGACTTCACCCGCTCGCCATCGATCGCGCCGTCGACGATGACGTGCGCGACGTGAATGCCCTGCGGTCCAAATTCGCGCGCCATGCTCTGCGAGATCATGCGCATCCCTGCCTTGCTCGCAGCGAAGTGGGCAAAACCAGGCATGCCGCGAAGCGAACCCGAGGCGCCCGTGAAGAAGACAGAGCCTCGACCGAGTGGTACAAAACGTCGTACCGCTTCGCGACCTACCAAGAATCCGCCGAGTGTGTTCAAGCGCCAGAATTCCTCGAAAGTCGAGGCTTCCATCTGTCGGAAATCGATCTTCTGGTTGAGCCCGGCATTGTAGGTAACAAGGTCGGCAGGACTGCCCAGCTCGTCGCTGGTCATTGCAGCATCGAATAGCCTGATGACGTCCTCTTCCCGCGTCGCGTCGACAGCATAGGCAGTCGCGCTGCCACCGTCGCGTCGGATCGAGGCTGCGACCCTTTCCACCTTTGCGAGTGTGCGTCCTGCGACCAGTACGTGACGGTCATTAGAAGCATAGCAACGGCTCAGCGCCGCCCCGAGACCATCCTCGGCTCCGACGCCCACGACAACAGCCTTGGCGAGTGACATAAAATTCTCCTTAGCTAGCCGACGAGTCGGAAGCGACAGTCGAGAGCGGCTTCGCGGATATCAAGCAGCGCTTGATAGCTCGGCGAGTTGTACCAAGCCAATGCCGTTTCCTTATCTGGAAAACGGACGATCATGCCGTTCTGATACGCGCCCTCTCCAAAAAGCAATTCCCACGGCCCAAACGCGAGGACTTCGCCTCCGAATTCCTTGATTAATGCCGTGGCCGGAGAGCCGTAGCGACCAAGAGCCTCTTTGTCGCGAGGAGTGCCTTCAACAACGATGTATGCGCTCATATTCACCTGACTCGCCGATTACGAACCGTTCGGTTCATAATCTGCCGCATGGGTATAGATGTCAAGCGATGTTGAACCGATCGGTTCTTTAAAGTAAGCTAAGCCTATGGCCCGTACTAGAAATTTCAGTCGCGAAGGAGTGCTTGAAAAAGCACTTCCTGTGTTTTGGAAACACGGCTTTGCCGACGCCAGCCTGCAGGATCTGGAAAAAGCGACCGGGGTGAACAAATCCGGCCTTTACTCGGAGTTTTCGGGCAAGGAGGAGCTGTTTCTCGAGAGCCTGCGGTTCTACCTCGATCGACTACCGTCACTCGAATTTCTCATAGCCGAGCCGTTTGGCTGGGACAATATTGAGAAGTTTTTGAAACTCGGCCCGCGCACTACCGAGGGGCAGAAAGGGTGTTTCGCCATCAGTTCGATGCGGGAGCTTGCCATCCTGCCACCCGGTGCGATCGAGATGCTGGGACACGGCCGAATGCAATTGAAGCGGCTCATTGCCAAGAATATTGAGGCGGAAAAGCCGAAGGCCGACGTAAACGACTTAGCGAGTATGATCCTGACTTTCTTTACGGGTCTGAGTGTGGAGCAGAACCTCAAAGCGAGTCGGGCCGCGACCGGTCGCAAGGTTGACACTCTGATGCAGGTCCTGCGCAGCTTCTAGTGGAGCTCTCTGCTGGTGGAGCCCAGGTCAAAGCTCCAGATGCAAAAATTGATTGAAGCTGCTCTGCCGATAGTCGGAAAACGCTTCGCCATTGACGAAGCCGCGTTGTCGATACAGCGCGAGGGCAGGTTCGAATGCTGGCCCGCTGCCGGTTTCCAAACTTAGCCGTTGCAGGCCGCGCATTTGGGCTTCTTTGATGATGCGCTCAAGCAGTGCCGACGCCACGCCTTGCCTGAGATAGTTCGGGTGCGTGCGCATCGATTTGATTTCGCCGGATCTGGTATCGAGTTGTTTCAGCGCGCCGATACCGCAGATGTCGTCCTCGTTCCATGCGCTCCACACCGTTACACCGGGGGATGTGAGGCCGGAAAGATCAAGCGAGAAAACGTGTCCCGCTGGCGAATGGGAGTGCATGCCTGCTAGGTGCAAGCTCAGCAGCGATCGGGTCGCGGGGCTCGAAAGATCGTCGATGCGAATATCCATGCTTTTCTCTACTGTCGGTACAGCGCTACCACGTAGCGACACGGTTGGCCGGTTTCGTTGGCGAAGGTCACGTCGGAAGGGGCGCCGAAGGCGAGGCAATCTCCAGCACGAAGCACATGCCGTTCTCCGCCTTCAACGATGGTGAGCGAGCCGGACCGCGCCCACACCGCCTGACGGATAAGCGCAAAGCTGTGCGCGGGAAAATTCACGCTGCGACCGGCAGGCAATTCGATGTCCGCCAGTTCGATCGGGTGGTTGGGCAGGGCAAGAATCTGCCGGCGGATGTAGCCGGTTTCCGGATCGGTCCAGAGTGGTTGATGCTTGGCGCGTGAAAGGCGCCCGTCCTGCTCTTCGGCGCGCACCAGCAGGCCGGCAAGAGTGAGACCGAAGGCGGATGAGAGACGAACAAGCAAGGCGGCCGTCGCGCTCACCTCCGCGCGTTCGATCTTGCTGATCATCGCTTTGGAGACACCCGAGCGTTCCGCCACATCGGCCAGCGACCAGCCGCGCGCTTCACGTTCAAGGCGAAGCCGGCGCGCCAGGCTTGCATCGATGTCTGCTATCTCAGCCATGCGATATGTCTCTTTCCGGCGTGCTGCGGGTATCGAGAATTCTTTGGAGGAAAACAAGATCGAGCCACTGACCGAACTTGGCGCCTACCTGCTTTAAATGCCCAACGTGTTCGAAGCCGAGTTTTTGGTGAAGGCTGATCGATGCCTGGTTGTTCGCCTCGATGCCGGCAACGAGTACATGCTTGCCAATGCGTTGCGCGTGCTGGATCAACGCGCGCAGCAGCGCTTCGCCGATGCCGATGCCGCGCCGGTCAGTATGTACATAAACCGAATGCTCTGCCGTGTGACGGTAGCCGTCCCATGCGCGCCAATCGCCGAACGATGCATATCCGAGCACGCCGCCGTCGTCATCCACGGCAACCAGTACGGGGTAACCGGACTTTTGTCGATCGGCCAGCCATGACAGCCGATTGGCGACGTCCACGACCTGGTCGTTCCAGATCGCAGTGGTATGGACCACGGCATCGTTATAGATCGCGGTGATGCCTTCGGCATCGCGCGTGTTCGCTTCTCGGATAAGCATGGCTCGCTCGAGCGTCTACTATAGAAGACATATATATACTATAATGGATAGTCGAGCAATACCTTCGTATGCTTTGTCTGCGCACACAGTGATGGCGCTATTCGGGAACAACTTGGCCGGCAAGGCTCTAATAGTCCGACTAAATTTGTGCACTGCGGCGGTGCAAAGGAGCGTCATTTAGCCCCTGCTTGGTGCGCTTTCGCGGCCTAAGCGTAGTGGTCTTAGCGCAAAAATCCCTGGAAATTGGCGCTTAAAGTGCCATGGCACAAATGATGCAACGCATCAATGCAAAGAGGTCCGCCGATCAGCCTGCTTGGGTGACGGACGGGCCGCGGTGCCAGGCAAGTCTTCAGCGCGGGGTAGGGCATGTCGAGCAAAGCGACGCGGATCGAATTATTTCGGCTGCGCACGCCACAGATGCGTGCGTTTCATCTGAGCTGGCTGGCGTTTTTTGTCTGCTTCTTCGCCTGGTTCGCGGTAGCGCCGCTGATGCCCCTGATCAAGGGCGAGTTTCATCTCAACAAGGATCAGCTCGCCAACATCAGCATCGCCGCAGTGGCCGTGACGGTGTTTGGACGGCTGATCGTCGGGCCGCTATGTGATCGCTTCGGGCCGAGGCGCACTTACACATGGTTGCTGGCGCTCGGTGCGGTACCGGTGTTCGGCATTGCGTTCGCGCACAGCTATGCCTCCTTCCTGTTCTTTCGCCTCGCCATCGGTATTGCCGGCGCGGGTTTCGTGATCACGCAGTACCACACCTCGGTGATGTTCGCGCCGAATGTGGTGGGTACGGCGAACGCGGCGGCGGCAGGTTGGGGCAATGCGGGCGGCGGCGTGGCGCAGTCGGCGATGCCGTGGGTGCTGGCTGCGGTGATCGCCTTGGGCGTGCAGCACGATTTAGGCTGGCGCGCGGCGATGGTCGTGCCGGGTGTGTTGATGCTGATCGTCGCCGTGCTGTATTGGCGTTATGCGCAGGATTGTCCGCAAGGCAATTATCGCGAGTTGCGCGCACAAGGCGTGTTGCCTGATAGCGGCAAAGCGGGCGGCTGGGGCGTGTTTCGTGCAGCAGCAGGCAATTACCGCGTGTGGATGCTGTTCGTGACGTACGCCGGATGCTTCGGCATCGAGCTGTTCGTGCACGGCGTGGCGGCCAGCTATTACGTCGATCGCTTCGGTATGGATCTCGCGCATGCAGGCTTCGCCGCCGGTAGCTTCGGCCTGCTGGCTCTGTTCGCGCGTGCGCTGGGCGGTATCGCATCCGATCGTCTGGCGCACCGTCACGGATTGGTCGCGCGCAGCTGGCTACTGGGCGCGTTGATGCTGGGCGAAGGGCTCGGATTGCTGTGGTTTTCCAATGCGCAGGCGGCCGGCCTGGCGGTGTTCACGATGATCACCTTCGGCTTGTTCACACACATGGCTTGCGGCGCTACGTATGCGCTGGTGCCGTTCGTCGATCGCAAGGCATTGGGCGGCGTGGCGGGCATTGTCGGCGCGGGCGGCAACGTCGGCGCAGTAGCGGCCGGTTTTCTGCTGAAAAGCACCGGTTCGGTGCAGCACACGTTCGCGCTGCTCGGCGGTTTCGTGATCGCCGGTTCGCTGTGTGCGCTGGCGGTGCGCTTCAGCGCCGAGCACACGGCGCGCGAAGAACAGCTTTATCGGGAAGCGCTGGGTCAGGACCAGGCGCTGGCTGTTGAATGAGCCACCAGCAATGAGCAAGCAGAGGTACGGCATATGACGGTGAAACTGCTCGTAATCGGCAACGGCATGGTCGGGCACAAGCTGCTGGAAGAATTGTCAGCGCGGCAGCTGCCCGGCCTGGACATCACCGTGCTGTGCGAGGAAGGCAGACCCGCCTACGACCGCGTGCATCTGTCCGATTTCTTCAGCGGCAAGAGCGCGGAAGATCTCTCGCTGGTTGCACCGGGTTTCTTCGAGCAGCCGGGTTTTCACTTGCGCCTTGCCGCACCCGCCGCGCATATTGATCGTCAGCACAAGCGCGTCACCACTGCCGATGGCGAAGTGATCGCCTACGACAAGCTGGTGCTCGCCACCGGCTCAAAGCCGTTCGTGCCGCCGATTCCGGGTAACGATCGCTCCGGCTGCTTCGTCTATCGCACCATCGACGATCTGCTGGCGATGCAGGCGTGGGGCGCGCGCGCCAAGACCGGCGTAGTGGTGGGCGGCGGCCTGCTCGGTCTGGAATGCGCGAAAGCGCTGCGCGACTTAGGGCTGGAAACGCACGTGGTGGAATTTGCGCCGCGCCTGATGGCGGTGCAGGTGGACGACATCGGCGGCCAGATGTTGCGCCGAAAGATCGAAGAACTCGGCGTCACCGTGCATACCGGCAAGAGCACGCTGGAAATCGTCGATGGCGAAAGCGGCATCCATCGCATGAAGTTTGCCGACGGCAGCCATCTCGATACCGACATGATCGTGTTCTCCGCCGGCGTCCGCCCGCGCGATGAACTGGCGCGGCAGTGCGAGTTGGGCGTGGGCGAACGCGGGGGCATCCACGTCGACAATTACTGCCGCACGCGCGACTGGGATGTGTACGCCATCGGCGAATGCGCCTACTGGGGTGGCAAGACCTTCGGCCTGGTCGCACCCGGCTACGACATGGCGCGCGTGGTGGCCGCACACTTGAGCGCACTGCTGGAACGCAAGCACGTGCTGGAGTTGCCGGAGTTCGTCGGCGCCGACATGTCCACCAAGCTCAAGCTGATGGGCGTGGACGTGGCCAGCATCGGCGATGCGCACGGCGCTACGCCGGGCAGCCGCAGCTATCAGTTCAGCGACGAGCGTCGCCAGATCTACAAGAAGCTGGTGGTGTCAGGCGACGGCAAGCGTCTGCTAGGCGGCGTGCTGATAGGCGATGCCAGCGAGTACGGCACGCTGCTGCAGATGATGCTCAACAACATCGAGCTGCCCGAAGAGCCGGAATTTCTGATCCTGCCCTCGGCCGACGGCAAGGCCAAGCCTGCGTTGGGTGCGGATGCATTGCCGGCTGCTGCGCAGATCTGCTCGTGCAACAACGTCTCCAAGGGTCAGCTTTGCCAGGCGGTGGCGGAGGGCGCCACCTCCATCGGCGCATTGAAGGCCGCGACCAAGGCCGGCACCACTTGCGGCGGTTGCGTGCCGCTGGTCACGCAGATCATGAAGGCGGAGATGAAGCGCCAAGGCATGGCGGTGAACAACCATCTGTGCGAGCACTTCGCTTATTCGCGCCAGGAGCTGTATCACCTGGTACGCGTGGAACGCATCAAACACTTCGATGAATTGCTCGAACGCCACGGCAACGGTTTGGGTTGCGACATTTGCAAGCCGACAGTGGCCAGCATCCTCGCCTCGTGCTGGAACGAATTCGTACTGCAGAAGGAACACGCCTCGCTGCAGGATTCCAACGACTACTTCCTCGCCAACATCCAGAAAGACGGCACCTATTCGGTAGTGCCACGCATGCCCGGCGGCGAAGTAACGCCGGACGGTCTGATCGCGGTAGGTGCGATCGCCAAGAAATACAGCCTCTACACGAAGATTACCGGCGGCCAGCGTGTGGACATGTTCGGCGCGCGGCTGGAGCAGTTGCCGTTGATCTGGGAAGAACTGATCGCCGCCGGTTTCGAATCCGGCCATGCGTATGGCAAGGCGCTACGCACGGTGAAATCCTGCGTGGGCTCCACTTGGTGCCGCTACGGCGTACAGGATTCGGTGGGCACGGCGATCGATCTGGAAAATCGCTACAAGGGCCTGCGTTCGCCGCACAAATTGAAATTCGCGGTGTCCGGCTGCACGCGCGAATGCGCCGAAGCGCAGAGCAAGGACGTAGGTGTGATCGCCACCGAGAAAGGCTGGAACCTCTACGTGTGCGGCAACGGTGGCATGAAACCCCGTCACGCCGAACTGCTTGCGGGCGACTTGGATACGCCTACGCTGATCAAGTACATCGACCGCTTCTTGATGTTCTACATCCGCACCGCTGACCGACTGCAACGCACCAGTGTGTGGCGCGACAACCTGGAAGGCGGCCTGGATTATCTCAAGGACGTGATCATCCACGACAAGCTGGGGCTGGCCGCCGAACTCGAAGCGGAAATGCAACAAGTCGTGAGCACCTACGAATGCGAGTGGAAGAAAGCCGTTACCGATCCGCAGACGCGCAAGCGCTTCCAGCATTTCGTCAACAGCAGCAGCACCGACGGCAACGTGGTGTTCGTGCCCGAACGCGGACAGATTCGCCCGGCCCGGCCTGAAGAAAAGCGCAGTCGGCGTATTCCCGTCAGCGTCGTTACGGAGTGAAGCGATGGATGATGTCGTGACGATGCAAGGCTGGACCGAAGTGTGCGAGCTGGAGGACATCGTGCCGAACACCGGCGTGTGCGCGCTGGTGGACGATGAGCAGGTAGCGGTGTTTCGCGTCGGCGAACACGAGCTTTATGCGATCGACAACTTCGATCCTAACGCCGACGCCTTTGTGCTTTCACGCGGCCTGGTCGGCAGCCTCGGCGGGCGCATCGTAGTGGCCTCGCCGATCTACAAGCAGCATTTTGATCTACGTACTGGCGAATGCCTGGAAGCGCCGGAACACTCAGTACGTGCCTGGCAGGTGAAGCTGCAGAGCGATCACGTTCTGCTGGGGGCTCCTTTGCGATGAGCGAGCCGCGGCCCAGGCTGGTCGTCATCGGCAACGGCATGGCCGGCATGCGCACGGTGGAGGAGCTGCTGCAGCTCGCGCCCGGCCTGTACGACATCACCGTGTTCGGCGCCGAGCCTTATGGCAATTACAACCGCATTCTGCTTTCGCTGTTGTTGAGCGGCGAAAAGAACACTGACGAGATCATGCTCAACACGCGGGAATGGTATACGGAGAACGGCATCACGCTGCACGCGGGCGATCCGGTAGTGGCAATCGACCGGCGGCGCCGACGCGTGCGTTCGCACAAGGGTGTGGATGTTCCATACGACCGCCTGCTGATCGCCACGGGCTCGAAGCCGTTCATGCTGCCGCTGCCGGGCGGCGATCTGCCGGGCGTGATCGGCTTTCGGGGCATCGATGACGTCGAGCAGATGTTGCAGGCCGCCAGCACTTACAAGCACGCCGCGGTGATTGGTGGCGGCCTGCTTGGCATCGAGGCCGCCAACGGACTTTTGCGTCGCGGTATGCAGGTGACGTTGCTCCATCGCATCGAAGTGCTGATGGAGCAGCAACTCAATGCCGATGCATCGAGACTGCTTTCGCACAATCTGAAGGCACGTGGTTTGAACGTGCTTTTGAATGCACAGACGGAGGCGTTGTACGGCGATGGACGCGTCGAGGGCATCGCGCTGGCCGACGGCAGCCGCATTGAGGCCGACCTGGTGGTGATGGCAGTAGGCGTGCGCCCGGACATCGCGCTGGCGAAATCCTGTAGCCTGCATTGCGAACGTGGCATCGTGGTCGACGATACCTTGCAGACCTACGATCCGCACATCTATGCCGTGGGCGAATGCGTGCAGCATCGCCGTCTCACGTTCGGACTGGTGGCGCCAGTGTGGGAGCAGGCGCGCGTCTGTGCATCGCACCTGGCGCGCGTCGGGCATCGCCGTTATCGCTCCACGAAGACGGCCACCAAGCTCAAGGTCAGCGGTATTGATCTTTATTCCGCAGGCGATTTCATTGGCGGTGACGGCACGGAGGATCTGGTGCTGCGTGATCCGCGCCGCGGCATTTACAAGCGACTGGTGCTGAAGGATAACCAGATCATCGGTGCCGTGCTGTATGGGGATGTGAAAGATGGCGGCTGGTATTTCGAGCTGATCCAGAGTGGCACAGACATCACGCCGATTCGCGATCGGTTGTTGTTTGGCAAGCATTATTGCCAACCGGCGGAGGTGGCGGCGTGAGTGTGGCCGGAAAGCAACACGCTGCTGAGATGACTCCCTCCCCTGCTTGCAGGGGAGGGTTGGGGTGGGGTGAGTACTTGCCATGAACTTTCCCGCAAGTGTTCACCCCCTCCCAACCTCCCCCTGCAAGCAGGGGGAGGAGCTTGCTGCGCGCCTCGTCCTGTTATTCGACGATGCTTCGGGCATCTGGAGCCTGGGCCCATGACCGTAGCCACCACCTGCCCCTATTGCGGCGTAGGTTGCGGCGTACTGGCACACGCCAACGCCGATGGCTCCGTGCATGTGGAAGGCGACACGCAGCACCAGGCCAATCACGGCCGCCTGTGCGTAAAGGGTTCCGCGCTGGGCGAAACAGTCGACCTGCGTGGTCGTTTGCTGCATCCGATGCTGCGCGCGCCCGATGGTCGCTTGCAGCGCACGAACTGGGACGATGCCCTAGACCGCGTGGCCGAAAGCTTTCGTCGCGTCATCGACCAGCATGGTCCGGATGCGGTGGCGTTCTATGTTTCCGGCCAGCTACTCACCGAGGACTACTACGTCGTCAACAAGCTCGCCAAGGGTTACATCGGCACCGCCAACATCGACACCAACTCACGCCTGTGCATGTCCTCCGCGGTGGCGGGGCACAAGCGTGCATTCGGTGAGGACATCGTTCCAGGCTGCTACGAAGACCTGGAGCAGGCGGAGCTGATTGTGCTGGTGGGCTCGAACACCGCGTGGTGCCATCCCATCGTGTACCAGCGCATCGCCAAGGCGAAGGAAAGCGGCACGCCGCCGCGGATGGTGGTGATCGATCCGCGGCATACGGCGACCTGCGAATCGGCCGATCTGCATCTGCCGGTGAAACCCGGCACGGATGTGTGGCTGTTCAACGGTCTGCTCGCGTTCCTGTTTCAGCACGGCGCGATGGATGCGCGTTTCGTGGAAGCGCACACGCAGGGTTTCGCGCAGGCATTGGCGTCGGCGCAGGCGGATGCCGGCGATCCGGCCGAAGTGGCGCGCGTGTGCGGCGTACAGCTTGCGGATCTGCTGAATTTCTATCGCTGGTTCGCGCGCTGCGAACGTACGGTCACGCTGTTCTCGCAAGGCGTGAATCAATCGTCCAGCGGTACCGACAAGGTCAACAGCATCATCAACTGCCATCTGCTCACCGGGCGCATCGGCAAGCCGGGCATGGGGCCGTTCTCGCTCACCGGCCAGCCCAATGCGATGGGCGGACGCGAAGTAGGTGGCCTGGCGAACATGTTGGCGGCGCACATGGAATTGGACAATCCAGTGCATCGCCAGATCGTGCAATCGTTCTGGCAGTCGCCGCGCATCGCCGATCGGCCCGGCTTGAAAGCGATGGACTTGTTCGAAGCGATCGGCGAGGGCAGGGTGAAAGCGGTGTGGATCATGGCCACCAATCCGGTGGTGAGCCTGCCCGATGCTGATCGCGTGAAGCAGGCGCTGGCGCGCTGTGAGTGGGTGGTGAGCTCCGACATCGTGGCTCAGACCGACACCAACGCCTACGCGCACGCGTTGCTCCCTGCGCTGGGTTGGGGCGAGAAAGATGGCACGGTCACTAATTCCGAGCGGCGCATCTCCCGCCAACGCACGTTTTTGCCGGCGCCGAGCGAGGCGCGTGCGGATTGGCAAATCGTGTGCGAGGTGGCACAGCGCCTTGGCTTTGCGGAAGGTTTCCAATTCGATGATGCGCATGCGGTATTCGCCGAGCATGCACGGCTAACCGCGTATCGCAATCATGATCCAGGCACGAACGGTGAACCTGCCGCACGTCGGCTGCTCAATCTGGAGGGCCTGGCGAAGCTGGATCGCGAAGGCTACGACGCGATCCAGCCGGTGCAATGGCCGGTTACGGCGAATGGCGAAGGCACCCCGCGTTTGCTCGCTGATGGCCGCTATTCGCATGCCGATGGCCGCGCGCGCTTCATTGCGACGCCAGCGCGCATGCCGGTCAACGCCACGGATCTCGAATATCCCTTGGTGCTCAACACCGGTCGCGTGCGCGACCAGTGGCATACCATGACGCGCACCGGCAAGGCGCCGCGGCTCACCGGACATATCCCCGAACCCTTCGTCGACATGCATCCGCACGATGCTTTGCGCTGTGGCGTACGCGAAGGCGAACTGGCGCGTGTGCAATCGCGCTGGGGCGGCATGGTGGGGCGCGTGAAGCACAGCGGCGGCATTCTTGCCGGTAACGTGTTTGTGCCGATCCACTGGAACGACCAGTTCGCTTCCGACGCCCGTGTAGGCAGCGTGGTCAATCCGGTGGCCGATCCGATCTCCGGCGAGCCAGAGTTCAAGCACACGCCGGTGAGCGTTGAGCCGTTTCCCGTGCGCTGGTATGGCTTCGCGCTCAGCCGTCAGCTGCTGGCGCCGGATGGCTTGAGCTATTGGACGTCCATACAAGGCGACCGTTTCCGCCGCTACGAGATCGCGCATCGCGAACGGCCATCGGAATGCAGTGCCTGGGCGCGTGCGTGGCTGGGTGTCAACGATCCCGATGCGGACTGGCTGGAGTACGAGGATCGCAGCACCGGTATATATCGCGCGGCGCACATGATCGACGATCGCATCGAGTCCTGCGCGTTCCTTTCCTCGCGCCCCGATTTGCCCGCACGACACTGGCTGGCGAGCCTATTCGTGCGCGATCAGCTCGAAGAGGCCGACCGCATCGCCTTGCTGATCGGCGAACCGGCGAGCCCCGGTGCGGCGACGGGGCCGATGGTGTGCTCTTGCTTCGGTGTAGGGCGCAACACCATTTGCGAGGTGATCCGTAAACAGGGCCTGGAAACGCCGGCGCAAATCACCGCGGCCTTGCGTGCGGGCGGCAATTGCGGTTCGTGCGTGCCGGAGTTGAAGCAGTTGATTGCGGAGGTCAGAGCGGAGGTGAATGCCTAACTTCAGCTCCCTCTCCCCTCTGGGGAGAGGGTTGGGGTGAGGGAGCATTCTTGCGGGGAACTCTCATCGTCGATGTAGGCTGGGATGAGCGTTTGCGAATCCCAGCATCGCCATGTTTGGCGGTATCCGATGCTGGGGTTCGGTGCGCTCAGCCCAGCCTACCTGTGCTTACGGCGAGGTCGAACCGAGTCGCTCAATCAGCGCCTGCGTCAACGGCTTCAGGTAATAACTTTCTTCTGGCACTACTTGCGGTTCCACACCGTGTACGCGCAGCGCATCGGCGACCACGGGACCGATAGCCGCCACCACCGTGCGACCCAGCGCTTGCCTCAGCCGATCGGGTTCGGTGAGACGGAACAGCCGCTCCACCTGCTGCAAACTGGTAAAGGCGATCGCATCGACCTGATCGTTGTGCATGGCTTCGATCAGCGCCAGCACTTCGGCATCTGCCGCGGCATCGGCGTACACGTAAGGCCACACGGGCAGCGCTTGTGCACCGGCGCCGGCCAGGTAATCCATCATCAGTGTGTTGGGCTCGGTGCCGTAAAGCTGCACGCCCACGCGTCGTCCGTTGAGATCAAAGGTCTGCAGCAAGGCAATCATGCCCGCTGTCGTCGCAGGATCAGCCACGAGCGTTGGCTTCAGACCAAGTTCGCGCAACACACGTCCCGGCTTGGGGCCACGCGCGATGATGCGTACGGTGGAAAGTTGCGCGACGAAGTTCTCGTGGAGCTCGGGCGCGTGGTGTTCGATCACGCTCAGCAGGCGACGCAAGCCTTCACCCGTAAACAACAGCAGATCATCGCAGCCGCCCGCGCAGAACGTGCGCAGCCATTCGAGCACCGGTCCGGAATCCGGCGCGTCGCGAATATCGACGAGCGGGCAGCGCAGCACCGAAGCGCCACGGCGTTCCAGCAGCGTGGCGAATACGTCCAGTTCGCGCGATTCGGGCACCGCGATGCGGCGGTTTTGCAGGGGACGGTCCGAGTCGATCTCAGTCATGCGTGAAGGCTACCAAACCATGCATGTTCATGCGCCAATGCCGCAACTTCTCCAATGATCAACAGTGCCGGTGGATGGATCGCCTGTTCCCTGGCGCGCGCTGGCAGTTCATGCAACACGCCACTCACCACGCGCTGCTGCGGCAGCGTGCCATTCTCGATGATAACGAACGGTGTATCAGGCCGCCGGCCATTCTGTAGCAGGCGTTGCGTGAACTCGTCGAGTCGCGCCACGCCCATGTAGACCGCGAGGGTTTGATGATCTTGCGCCAACGCCGGCCAGTCCATCGCATCGAGCGATTCCTTGCCATGGCCGGTAAGCAGATGCACCGAGCGGGCGTGGTCGCGATGGGTCAACGGAACGCCCGCGTACGCGGCACATGCAACGGCGGCGGTGATGCCGGGGACGATCTCGCAAGGAATGCCATGCTGACGTAGAAATTCCATCTCTTCGCCGCCGCGCCCGAACACGAACGGATCGCCGCCTTTCAAACGCACGACGCGACGGCCGGCTTGCGCGAGATCGAGCAGCAGCTGATGAATCTGTTCCTGTTGCGTATGACGTCCGCCACAACGCTTGCCGACGTCGATGCGCTCGGCGTCGCGGCGCGCCAGCACGAGTACGGCCTCGCTGACTAGTGAATCATGCAGGATTACGTCGGCCTGGTTGAGTGCACGCAATCCACGCAACGTGAGCAGCCCCGGATCGCCAGGGCCTGCGCCGACCAGCAGCACCGAACCCTTCGAGGCGGGGGCTTCCGTTGCGCTCAATGCATCAAGAAAAACCTGTTCGGCTTCGTCGGAACGCGCGTTGCGCAACAGCGCCATCACCGGACCATCATGCAACCAGTCGTAGAACGCACGGCGCTCCGGCAGATCCGGCCAGCGTTGCGTGATGCGTGCACGATGCCGCTGCGCGAGAGCGGTGAGCGGGCCGAGTGCGTGATCGAGTTCGGTTTCCAGTGTTTCGCGCACGCGCCGTGCGATGACGGGCGCGGCGCCACCGGTGGAGATGGCCACCGTCAACGGCGCGCGATCCACCACGGCCGGCACCTGGAAACGCGACAGGGCAGGGTCGTCCACCACGTTCGCGAATATGCGTCGTTCGCTCGCCGCGGCGGCAACCTGGGCGTTGAGGTCCCGATCGTCGGTGGCGGCAATGACCAGCCACATGCCGTTTAACCATGTTGGCTGGAAGGGGCCGGCATGATGTTCGAGCTTTCCTTCTTCGACCTGCTGCATCAGGACTGGTGTGAGCGTAGGTGCGCCGACGCGTACCTGCGCGCCAGCTGCGAGCAGCGCGGCAATCTTGCGTTCCGCGACGTGACCGCCACCCACTACCAGCACGGGTAGTCCGGTCAAATCTGCGAACAGTGGATAGAGCCCCATGATGTTTCCCGACGCCACAACTTTGTGTGTCTAGATTAATGCTGAAGTGTGGGTGTGGCTTTCGACGATGGGGAATAACGATGCTTTTAGCTTCGGGGCCTGATTAGCATCGAATCTCAACTTGCCAGAATTTTCTCCCTCCCCTGCTTGCAGGGGAGGGCTGGGGTGGGGTGAGTACTTGCCGTGAACTTTCCCGCAAGTGTTCACCCCCTCCCAACCTCCCCCTGCAAGCAGGGGGAGGAGGAAAAGCGAGACTCTCTGTACGCAGCGGAGAGAGGCTTGATCAAGCTTACGGCCGCACCGCCGTCACCTCGATCTCCACCCGAAACCCCGGATTGGCCAGCCCCGCCACCTGAAACGCCGAACGCGCCGGCAGCTTAGGCTGCTCCTTGGTACCGAAGAACTGCGTATAGCCAGCCATGAAGCCAGCGAAATCCATACGCCCGCCGTGCGCTTCGTCGCCCACCAGGAACACCTGCATCTTCACGACGTCGCCCATATCCATATGCATGCTCTGCAATTGTTTCTGGATGGAGGTGAGCACGCCGATGGCCTGGGTCTTGGTGTCGCCATAGGCGGCGGCTGAATCCTTTGGCGCTTTCGGATCGACCACCGGCGGCACCATGCCGCTGAGGAAGATGATGGATTTGCCCGCGGGCACTTCCACCGCGGCGGAGATGGGGAAGTTGCTGTTGGGCAGCTTATAGCGAGTTACGTCCTGCGCGTGCACGAAGGCGGGCGCGGCAAGCAGCAGGGCGATAGCGGCAACGAACTTGGATGTCTGCATGATGGGTGTTCTCCGGTCAGGGATGCATGCCGGCAACCTCTTGAGCGGTGATGCGATCCGCATAGTGATTGCCGAAGTGGGTGCGCACGTAGTTGACCACATCGGCGATCTGCGTGTCGCTAAGCTTGGCGTCCTCCAGTGGCCCGGCTTCGCCCGTCTGGATGAACGACGGCATGTCGCGGCGTCCGTGCAGGATCACCGCCGCCATGTATTGCGGCGAAACCAGGCGCGGGTTGCCGCTGAGCGCGGGGTAAGTGCCTGCGCCGGTGGCGCCTTTGGCGTCGGGCATGTGGCAGCTCTGGCAGATGTGCTCGAAGATCGTCTTGCCGTCGGCGGAACCGAGTGCTGAATGCGCGTGTGCGGCGTTGTCGGAAGATTGCGCGTGCAAGGCATTCGCGTACGCCAGAAAACCAAGGCACAGGCACGCCACGGAAAGATGTTTGCGTGGGAAAGATTTCATGAGCGTGCCTCCGCCACGGCGCGCTGATGGATGCGCTCCACCACGTCCAGGGCGGAGGTCACCGCGCCTTCCTGCCAGGCCGGCAGGTAGGAAGCGTGCTCGCCGGCCAGCGCAATGCGGCCGTCGATCTGGCAGAGATTGTCGTAGTGTTTCGCGCGCGACTCGTCCGACCACAGGCCAAAGCAGCCCATGGTGAAAGGCGAACGATGCCAGCCCACTGCCACACCGGTTTCGAATTCCTGCTTGTATTGCGGATGGATCTGGCTGCCGTATTCCAGCGCTTTTTGTACGCGCTGCTGCGGTGTCATCGCGGTGAATTCGAAAGCATGCAGCCCCCAGATATAGGCGCCCAGCAGCACGCCCTTGCCGCTGCTGTGAAAGCCGGCACTGGGATAACCGATGTTGACGATCGGCAGGTCCGTGTACGTAATGCCACCGTAGATGTGCTCGTCTTCTTCCCAGAAACGCCGCTTGAATTGCAGGCCCACCTTCACCGAGGCGGCATACGGTACCGCGCTGATCGCCTCCGTCATCAGTGCGCTCACATTCATCGGAATCTGGCTGAGCACAGACAGCGGAATCGTGCAGATGCACCAATCGCCGTGCGCTTTCAATGCAGTACCTGGCTTGGCGGCGTCTTCGTAGGTGGCGGTAACGCCGTGCTCGTCCTGCTGGATCGCCGTCACCTTTGCGCCGTAACGGATCACCCCGTCCAGCGCTTTGCCGAACGCTTCGCCGACGCGCCCCATGCCGCCGACTGGTTGGAACAGCGTGGTCTGGAATTCATAGATTTCGCCTTGGCTGAGCGCACCCCATAAGCGCGAGTCGAGCAGTTCATCGAGCGCGATGGGTTTCGATGGAACCGGCCTTGCCGAAAGCCCGCCGCCCGGATCTTTGTCGAAGCCGCGGCGATTGCTGCTCTCCATATTGGTGGCGTACGCAAGGTTCTTGTCGAGCGCGCCCCAGTCGCGCAGGGATTCGAGCAGGATTTCCTGATCCTCCTTGCTCACCTGCGCATCAAGCTTGCCTTGTTGCGTGCTCTTGGCGAGCAATTCCGCGACGTGGCCGCGGTAGTCGGCGTTAACGGTGCGATAGCGCTGCGGCTTGCCGCCGAATGCCTTGGCGCTGTGCACGTAGGCGTTGTGGTTCACTTGTACAAACGGTTCGAGCGGTATGCCGAGTTTCCTGCAGTAACTCAAAATGCCGTGATGGTGATGGGGCAGACGCCACGGGCCTGGATTGAGGTAAAGCCCCTCGTCGAACTGGCAGTGTTGCGTAAAGCCGCCCAGTTCCGTGTAGCGATCGCCGCCGCGCAGCGACCAGTTGCGCCCGCCGGGACGATGGTTGTATTCCAGCACCTGCACCTTGTAGCCGGCTTGGCGCAATTCGTAGGCGGCCACCATGCCGGCGATGCCGGCGCCGAGAATCAGCACCGTTGTGTTCTTCGGTGCGCCTTGCAGTTGCGGATGGCCTTTGAAGTTGGATTCGGCGGCCATGCCAAGGCTGCTCATGGCCTGGTACATCGCCGCCGCGCCGGCGCTCATGCCGATCATGCGCAGCAGGTCGCGGCGTTTCATTGAAAACGTACAGCCGTCGTCTTGCATCGGATACCTCGCGAGAGTGCTGGGACTCCTTCCTCCAACGGAAGAGGAGCCGATGAGAGGCCAAAACTCGCGACAGGCTAGATACAACCTCAAGGCCGTCATTCCCGCTTTCGCGGGAATGACGGCCTCAAGGAGTACAAATTTCTCCCGCAAACCATGACCACTCACAACCCTCTCCCCCGCCATTGATTAACGATGGGGGAGAGGGAGAAGGAGCGTTAGAACCGATACGTCACCTTCCCGTACCAATACCGCCCGTTGAAACCGAACGGCGACAACGCCGAGTACTGCAGACCGTCCGCGCGGTCTTCGTACACGTTGTTGAGCGCCGCCTTGGTCGGATACTGATTGGTGACGTTGTCGGCGCCGACCGTGAACGTCCAGGCTTGCCAGTTGTAGCTGGCGGCCAAGTCGAGGATCCAACGCGCGGCGAAGGTTTGGTCTTCGTCGCCGTTGGCATCGTCACCCAGGCGCGTGACTGCGCCGTAGCGGGTGACATTGGCGTGGAAGTCGAAGTTGTGGACCAGCCAGTCGCCGGCGAACACATACTTGGTGCGTGGCGTGGCATCAGTGAGCAGGCCCTGGCTGGCGCGGCCGAAGGCTGTCGTGGAGACGTGCAGGATGGTGGTGCCGTTGTAGTTGGCGCTACCGCTGAGGTTGAGTGCTCCCCAGGTATCCAGGTCAAGGTGATAGCTCGCAATCACGTCAGCGCCGCGTGTGCGCGAAGTGGCGCCGTTGACGAAGAACTGCGCGCCGGTGACCTGGCTGTTGGGAATGCTCACCGCGATCTGATCGGAATACAGGATCTGGTCCCAGATACGGATCTGGTAAAGGTCCATCGTCGCGTTGAAGTTGCTAGTCGGCTGCCATATGCCGCCGATGCTGTAGTTGACCGATTTTTCCGGTACCAGCGGTTTCGCCCCCAATGCGATGGCAGCAGGGTCGGAGGTGCGGTAGGTGCCGATCTGCGCGAGTGCGCCGTTCTGAATCAGCGTCACCACCGACTCGTAGTTCTGCTGTGCGAGCGATGGCGCGCGGAAGCCGTTCGACACCGTGCCGCGCAGGGCAAAGGTATCGGTGAGCTGGTAACGCGTGGAGATCTTGCCGGAACGGGTAGAGCCGGCATCGCTGTAATCCTCGTAGCGTGCCGCGACGCCTGCGGACCACTTGTCGGTGATATCGGTTTCCAGGTCCACGTAAGCGGCTTTGCTGTGACGCGTGAAGTCGCCTGCTACTTGTGGCGTAAGGCCCGGATATACCTGCGAGCCGCCGGCATATGGCGTAGTGGTGCCGGGAATGAGCGTGGTCGGGTCGAAGAAATAGGAATCCGCGTCGCCTGCGCCGATGTCATAGCTTTCGTTGCGATATTCCGCGCCGAACGCGACGGTAACCGGATTGGGCAGGAAGCCCCAATTGAATTCTTTGCTCAAGTCGACGTTGAACACGCCCTGCTTGTTGGCGAAGGTGCCTGCGTGGAAGTAGGTCGGCGAATAGCCCTTGGTGTAATACAGGTTAGTGTTGACGCTGTTCGCGATGTCGAACACCAGGTTGTTCTCGCCATAGTCGGCTGAAACATCCCAATGCCAGCCGCCGGCAGTGTGGCCTCTCACGCCGAAGACGAAAGCGGTGTCGTTGGTGTGATTGACGATCTCCGGAAGAAAACCGTTCGGATAGATCTCCGGTACGTTGCGCGCCGAATTGTAGGCACGGTAGTAACCGTTGGAAGTCACGTCGCGCTTGCTGCCGCTGAGGTAGCCGTACAGCTCGATGTTCGGCGCGATGTCATAGGCGAAGTTGAGCAGCAGCTGATAGGTTTTCTCGGCAGGATCGCCGTAGCGCTCGTAGGGATAACCGGTGGTGTTGGTGGCGCCGGCGATCGTGGTGGAACGATCCGTGTTTTCGGCGCGGTTGGTGTTCATCTGGTTCTGGTAGTTCCACGCCACCCGCATCCAGCCCGGCGCTTTGCCGTCCTCGCCGCCTAGCGGAATTCCGACCGAACCCTGCACGCCGTTATTCGCACCATCGCCCTTGTCCATGATGCCGCCATTGGCGGTAATGCTGTTGCCGCCTGCCGCGCCGCCGTGCTTGAGCACGATGTTGACCACGCCCGCGATGGCATCGGAGCCGTACTGCGCGGCCGCGCCATCGCGCAACACTTCGATGTGGTCGATGGCGGAAATCGGAATGGAGTTCAGGTCCACCGGTGCTGCACCGCGGCCTACCGAGGAGTTGTAATTGACCAGTGCGGATGTGTGATACCGCTTGCCATCCACCAGTACCAGTACGTCATCGGGTGAAAGGCCGCGCAGCGAGGCAGGTCGGAGCGCATCGTTGCCATCGTTGATGGCGGGGCGGGGGAAATCCAGCGAAGGAAGTACGGTGTTGAGAGCGCTGGCTAGATCGGTGGCGCCGCTGGAGGTGAGATCGGCGGGCGAGATGATGTCGATCGGGGAAAGCGATTCGGCAGCGGTGCGATCGGTGGCACGGGTGCCGGTAACGACTACTTGTTGGAGCTGTTTGGCGTTCTGGGGCGCGGGCGTATCGGCGGGTGTGTCATCGGCCCAGGCGGTAGTGTTGAAAACGATACCTACAGAAAACAAGGACAGCATGGCAGCTGCCAACGGACGTCGAGCAAGTCGTTTCATTTGAATTCCCCACAAAGATTTAAGGCAAAAGGCGTCCCTCCAAGGGAACTTGGATGTGTGTTAAATCGCAGATTTGCGCCGCAGCAAAAAAAACTCCCCGGTTGCGGCAATTTGAGGCTATGACACGTGCTGCGGTGCGTCAATAGACAGTCATCTATTTGAGACGCTGTTGACACACTTTTTTTGGCGGGGTGCGCGGAGTTGGCCCGATGTCGCTTGTCAGGAAGAGGACAGAAGAGAGGGAATTTTGCGAAAAATCCGCAGGTTGGCGACACGTAGTCTGGGATGAGCGCATGCGAATCCCAGCGTTGCCATGTACGTCTTAGCTGGGATTCGGCGACGCCTCATCCCCGCCTACGCGTCTAATGCGACGCGAGTTGCCCCAATCGCCACAACGCGCGATCGAGTTGCTCGCTCCACGGCAGGCCACAACTCAATCGCAGGCAATCGGTATATTCATCATGGCTTGAAAACAGCGCTCCTGGCGAAGTGCCGATGCCTTCGTGCAGTGCCGTTTCGAACAGCGCCTGCGTGTTCATACCTGGCAACTGCAGCCACAACGACAAGCCACCACGCGGTGTGCAAGCGCGTGTCGATGCCGGCCAGTAACGTGCGATGGCTTCGTGCATGCGTTGTGCGTTGTCCGCTAGCGCGCGGCGCAGCTGGCGCAAATGCCGCTCTAGATCGTGGCGTTGCAGATAATCGGCCAGCGCCAACTGCGGCAGGCTGGCGCTACCCACGGTGGAGAAGTACTTGGTACGCAGCAGCGCCTCGGTCCAGTCCCCGCCAACCATCCAGCCCACACGCAGACCCGGTGCCAGGATCTTGGAAAACGAATCGCAGGTGATCACCGTGCCATGCTTGTCCCAGCGCCGCAGCGGTGACGGGCGCTGCCCGGACCAAGCCAACTCGCCGTAGATATCGTCTTCGATCACGATCGTCTTGTGGCGCGCACAGCTTTTCAGCAGCGCCTGCTTGGCGGTATCGTCGGTCACGCTACCGAGCGGATTGTTGAAGTTGGGCACCAGCACGGCTGCGCGTACCTTGTTCTGCTGCAGCAGTTGTTCGAGCCGCGCGACGTCGATGCCGCGATCCGGCAGATTGGGCACAGCCAACACTTTCAGCTTCAACGCCGCCACCGCCTGCAGAATGCCGTGATAGGTGGGCGACTCCACCAGCACCACGTCACCGGGTTGGGTCAATGTGCGCAGCGCTAGGCTGATCGCCTCCATCGCGCCGGCGGTGATGACGACCTCCTCCGGCGATACCGTGACGCCCACTTGCGCGTAGCGCTGCGCGATATGCCGGCGCAGCGCGAGATGTCCTTGCGGTGGGGCGTAATCCAGCGCAGATGCTGGCGCGTGACGCAGACAGCGCGACAGCGATGCGGTCAGTGCCGTTTGTGGCAGCAAGGCAGGCGATGGCGTCGCACTGTGCAGCGGTAGAAGATCGCTACGCGCGAGCATGTCCAGCACATCCTGCAACATCGGGTTGCTGACCGTGCCTGGTGTGCGACGGCGCGATGGACGCGTTTCGGGCGGCAGCGGCGCGGCTGCGCGCACGAAGTAGCCTGAGCGCGGACGCGCCTGGGCGAGACCTTCGCGCTCCAACTGCAAACAGGCTTGCACGGCAGTGGCGATGCTCACGTCGTGACTGCGTGCCAGTTGCCGAATGGAGGGCAGGCGCTCGCCGGCGCGCAGCGCGCCTTGGGCGATTTGCGTGCGCAATTGGTTGGCGAGTTGTTCGTAGAGCAGCATTGATGCGGCCAACTGTACTGGTCGAAATCGATCGTATCTGAATCTGTATTGGTTGGAGAAGGCGGCCTAGGCTGGACTTGCCTGAAGCTGCTTTTGCTCGTCATTCCGGCGAAGGCCGGAATCCAGTGCAAATACGCGTCCGAAGGACTCAACAGATGGATTTTGAGTGCTCCGCACACCGCATTGAAACTGGATTCCGGCCTTCGCCGGAATGACGGTGGGGCACGGACCGGGCTGCAATAAACCAAAGTGCCAAAGACAGCACTATTCCTGGAAAGCAATGACATCTATTTCCAACCATAGCGACACCCGTTCTGCGGTAGCCCAACTGCTCTTCGCCGAAATCCTCATCGGCTCGGTCGGCGTCTTCGTCCACGAAAGCGGCCAGGACGCGGTCACCGCTGTGTTCTACCGCGCTCTGTTCGGCGGCATCTTCCTGCTCGTGTGGGGCCTGGCGCGCGGCCATCTGCATGGCGTATGGCAAGACCGCACACTGATCCGCGGCGCCATTCTCAGCGGTGCGCTGCTGGTGTTGAATTGGGTGTGCCTGTTCGCCGGCATGGCTCGTTCGTCCATCGGTGTGGCGACGATGGTGTATCACTTCTTTCCGTTCGTGATGCTGATTCTGGCGGCGGTGGTGCAGGGCGAACGCACTCGGCCCGTGGACTTGATGTGGACGCTGATCGGTTTCGTCGGCGTGGCGTGTTCGGCCGATCCGTTGCGGATGTGGCGCAGTGCCGATACGTCCTATTTCATCGGTATCGGCCTTACTTTCCTGGGAGCATTGCTATGCGGCGCGTCGTTGCTGATGTCGCGGCAGGTCGGCAAGCAGCGGCCGTTCGCGCTGGTGATGATCCAGTGCTGGGTCGGCGTCGTCATGCTGGGCTGGTTCTCCAGTTCCACCGCGTTGCACTGGGGAATGCATTGGCTATGGCTGGTGGGCCTGGGCGTAATCCACAGCGGTATCGTGTACGTACTGTTCTATTCTTCGTATTCACGCCTGCCGGTGGTGACGATCGCAGTGATGGCGTTCGTGTATCCGCTGGTGACGTTGTTGCTGGATTACGTGTTGTACGGTCACCGCCTTGTGCCGGTGCAACTGGCCGGCCTCGCCTTGATCGTGCTGGGCACGCTGGGCGTCAATCTGAAATGGAGGCTGGGTGTGCGCGTAGGTTGGGGCGAGGCGTAGCCGAATCCCAACGCAAGAATGTGGATGGCGATGTTGGGGTTCGGCTACGCCTCACCGCCAACCTACGTGCGACCACCATGCCGCGGCTTGGTCGGCAAGCGCTTCGACGGGCTCGATGGCTGAGAGCTTCAACACCAGCGGCTCGTCGAGAGGCGGCTCTAGATCACGGAACTGGCTTGCGATCAGCGAAGTTGGCATGAAATGCCCGCTGCGATGCGCCACGCGTTCGGCTGCCTGTTCGGGCGTTAGCTCCAGAAATACGAAACCAAGGTCCGGCACTGTGTCGCGCAAGGTGTCGCGATAACGACGCTTGAGTGCGGAGCAGGTGAGCACCACACGTTCGGATACATGCAGTTGATCGGCGGCTTCCTGCGCGAGCCGTTCGAGCCAGCCTTGCCGGTCGGCATCGGTGAGCGGAAGGCCGGCGCTCATCTTGCGAATGTTTTCAGGCGGATGAAAGGCGTCGCCTTCGATCAGGTATGTGCTTGTGCGTTGGCAGATGGCTTCGGCCACGGTGGACTTACCGCAGCCGGATACTCCCATGATGACAATGGCGCGCACGGCTTGTTCCAATCGAGAATGACGACTCTAAAGCATGAGGGCCGGAGCAATTGCCCGGCCCTCATGTTGACGGCAATCTTGCTGCAAGCCAATCAGGCGGCCATATCTTCCTTCTCCGCTTCAACCACCGGCAAGCGAATCAGATAATCGAACGCACTCAGCGCTGCCTTCGCGCCACCGCCCATCGCAATCACGATCTGCTTGTACGGCGTAGTGGTGACGTCACCCGCCGCGAACACACCCGGCACCGAGGTTTCGCCGCGAGCATCCACTTCGATCTCACCACGCGGCGACAGCTTCACTGTGCCCTTCAGCCAGTCGGTGTTTGGTAGCAGGCCGATCTGCACGAACACGCCTTCCAGCGCCACCTGCTGATTCTGGCCGCTGGTGCGGTCGGTGTAAGCCAAACCGGTGACCTTGTTCCCGTCGCCGAGTACTTCGGTGGTCTGCGCGCTCATGATTACCTTCACGTTCGGAAGGCTACGCAGTTTGCGTTGCAGCACTTCATCCGCACGCAGCTTGCTGTCGAATTCCAACAAGGTGACGTGATCCACGATGCCGGCCAGGTCGATCGCCGCTTCCACGCCGGAGTTGCCGCCGCCGATCACCGCCACGCGCTTGCCCTTGAACAGCGGGCCATCGCAGTGTGGGCAGTAGGTGACACCCTTGTTGCGATATTCCTGCTCACCCGGCACGTTCATGTTGCGCCAGCGCGCGCCGGTGGACAGCACCACGGTCTTCGCCTTCAGCGAGGCGCCGTTGGCGAGGCGCACTTCGATCAGGCCGCCTTCTTCCTGCGCGGGAATCAGCTGCTCGGCGCGCTGCAGGTTCATTATGTCCACGTCGTATTCGCGTACGTGTTGTTCCAGTGATGCGACCAGCTTCGGGCCTTCGGTGTAGGCCACCGAGATGAAGTTTTCGATCGCCATCGTATCCAGCACCTGGCCGCCGAAGCGTTCGGCTGCGACGCCTGTGCGGATGCCCTTGCGTGCGGAGTAGATCGCCGCCGCGGCGCCGGCCGGGCCGCCGCCCACCACCAGCACTTCGAACGGGGCCTTGGCCTTGAGCTTTTCCGCATCGCGCTGCGCGGCGTTGCTATCCAGGCGCGCGGTGATCTGCTCGATCGTCATGCGGCCCTGGTCGAACGGCTGGCCATTGAGGAACACAGTGGGCACGGCCATCACCTGGCGCTCGTTCACTTCATCCTGAAACAGCGAGCCGTCGATGGCGATGTGCTTGATGTTGGGATTGAGCACGCTCATCAGGTTCAGCGCCTGCACCGTATCCGGGCAGCTATGGCAACTGAGCGACATGAAGGTTTCGAACACGTACTCGCCTTCCAGGTTGCGCACCTGCTCGATCACTTCGGGTGCCGCCTTGGACGGATGGCCGCCCACTTGCAGCAGCGCCAGCACCAGCGAGGTGAACTCGTGGCCGAGCGGAATGCCGGCAAAGCGCACGCTCACATCCGTGCCGATGCGGTTGATGGCGAACGAGGGCTTGCGCGCTTCGTGGCCGTTCGTGCGCAGCGATACCTTGGGCGAAAGCGGTTCGATATCGCGCAGCAGTCCCAGCAGTTCCTGCGAGGCAGCGCTGTCATCGACGGAAGCGACCAGCTCGATCGGATGGGTCACTCTTTCGAGATAGGCCCTGAGTTGTTCTTTCAGATCGTTGTCCAGCATGGTGCATCTCCATCAATGGCTTGATTTGGAGCAGACGCCGCCGACATCCGGTAGAACATGGATGGACGGCATCTGCTTCGGGGTATAGGTGCGGGCCCGGCGGGAGGGGGATGTCGGGCCCGCGGCGGTTCCCGTTGCGGGAACCGCCAAGCTTGAAACTTAGATCTTGCCGACCAGGTCGAGCGACGGCTTCAGCGTGGCAGCGCCTTCCTTCCACTTGGCCGGGCACACTTCACCCGGATGGGAAGCCACGTACTGTGCAGCGCGCACCTTGCGCAGCAGTTCTTCCGCGTCGCGGCCGATGCCGTTGTCGTGGATTTCGCACAGCTTGATCTGGCCTTCCGGATTGATCACGAAGGTACCGCGCAGCGCCAGACCTTCTTCCTCGATCATCACGTCGAAGTTACGGGTGATGGCGCCCGTCGGGTCGCCCACCAGCGGGTACTTCACCTTGCTGATGGCGTCGGAGGTGTCGTGCCACGCCTTGTGCGAGAAATGCGTGTCGGTGGATACACCGTAGATCTCCACGCCCAGCGTCTGGAATTCATTGTAGTGATCGGCCAAGTCTTCCAGCTCGGTCGGGCAGACGAAGGTGAAGTCGGCCGGGTAGAACACGACCACGGACCACTTGCCCTTCAGCGAGGCGTCGGTCACTTCAACGAACTTGCCATCTTTGTAAGCGGTGGCCTTGAAAGGTTTGACGGAGGTGTTGATCAACGACATCTGCTATTTCCCGGTGTGTTGTTGGTAAGGGTTTCAAAGATACGGGAGATCGATTGAAAGGGCCAATTGATTGTTGGGATTACATTGATTCATGGCGTCTATCGGCATCCATTGACTCCCGCGATCGTTCCGGACTTGCCTCGGCGCTTCAAATTTTTTGGCGCAAATTAACGTAACCCGGTCCCGTTTCATTCCGGGCGAAATCTCTCGACGAATGGGAAACACCGCTTTAAGACGCGGCCCCCTAGCATGTCGCCCATACAGCACTTGTCTAAGGGCTCGCTCGCATCGTGGCAATGTGCGCGATGCGAGCAAGGAAGTGTGCACCGGTGCGGAGAAGCAGGGAAAGCAAAAAGCCATGTAGTTACACGATTGATCGTTTGCGCGCCCCATTCACTATGGGGCGCGTTGGGCCGGTGTTTGCACGCGTAAGAGGACGGGCTCATGGAACAGGGCTTCATCATGCAAACCATCGAAGCGGCGCACGCACCGCATCGTGAATATTGCCGTGGCCTACAGCGGACGGCAGGAGGTGCTGCACGCCGTGCAATTGTGCTGGCCGGAATTCGGTTTGGTGGATTTTCAAGACGCCATCGCCACGTATCAGCGCCGACAGCGGCGCTTCGGTACGTAACCACTTAGGCCGTCGGTGCTTGCAGATCGTTCCGAGCAACTGCTTTTGATGCTCGTGTAAGTGAGGCAACGAAGCCATCCTGGAGGGTAGGAGTCATGCATGTCGAAACTATAGAAGCGAGTTCCGAATTGCATCGCTCGATGGAACACGGCACAGTGCAAGTGAATCTCCTAGAACAGGGGCTTGCCTCACTGCAGTTTCCGTTTTTGGCCGGTAAGAACAATGAGGAGCTGAGCGACGTCGTATGGCGAAGCCGTGCATTTCTGCAGCGTTACCGCCTTTTGCAAAACGATGCGCTGGCGAGCTTCGACCTGCCGGATATCGTCCGATACGCTACTCTGCTTTACCCCATCGCCGAAGATACTGCTTTGGATATCGCAGTAGATGCGATCACGTGGTCGAACGTGTGGCGCGGCGAATACCAACGGCTATGCCAGACGGATGCTCCGGCCGCCAACATGGTTATATGGCAGCTTGTCGACCTCACATTGCATCGCGTGGGCATTCAGCCGGCCGATGATGCACCGCCGCTGGTATGGGCCTTTGCTAACCTTTGGAAGCGCGAGGCGGCTGGCATGAGTCTCTCATGGCAGCAACGTGCCGCCACCAACTGGCGCAGATGGTTCCTTTGCTTTGCCGGCGACAACGTGCTTGCCGAGCTCCAGGGCGAAACGAATCTGAGCACGCATCTACCGGATCGTCATAGCACCGAATGCGCCGTGCTTGGCGATCTGATCGAAGGCAGTCTCAAGTACGAATTGCCACGCGGTGCCTATGAAAGCCTGGAAATCGAAGGGCTGCGGGACATTCAAGCGGACTCGATGCGGTGGGTGAGCGACATCGCTGCGGCGCGTGCGGGCAATCCGCCGGAAGACAACGTGGTGCGCGCTGTGCAGCGGCAATGGGGCATAAGCCCAGATCAGGCGATCAGCAAGGTCGTCTCCATGCACGAGAAACTCATGCAGCGTTGGTGCGGATTGCGAAGTCGCCTCCCGCAGCTCTACGTCACGTTGCGCCTGAGTGAGGAAGCGCGAATCCACTTGCAGCGCTATGTGATCGGAATCGAGTTGCTGATTGCCGGTCATCATGCGTGGTATGCGAGAGCTGTTTAGCTCGTAGCCTGGGATGATAATCCCAGCTATCTAGCGGTGTTCCTAACGCTGGGATTGTCATCCCAGCCTACCCGGGCTGGGGCGCGCTGGCGGAATGTTTGGTTCGCAACCACTCGCCACCACTCTTGCGAAGCAACGGATACTCTCGGTCAGAAAGAAGCCGCAGAGCATCACTCCCGCTCTGCAAGCGCCTTATTCACCCGCAATGCAATTAACGTACACGCTACGCCAGAGAGTAAATACAAACTCACCGCCACCAACCCAAATCGCGCCGACAATCCCAGCGCCACCAGCGGCGCAAACGCGGCGCCGATTAGCCAGGCGAAATCGGATGTCAGCGCCGCGCCTGTGTAACGCAGGTGGATTTCGAAGTTGGACGTCACGCTGCCGGCCGCCTGTCCGTATGACAGGCCAAGCAGGGCGAAGCCGATGATGATGAAGGCGTCCTGCGCGATCTGGCTACCGCCCAGCAGCCAAGGTGCGAACAGGGCGAAGATGCCGATGAGCACGGCCGCCGTACCTAGCGTGGTGCGCCGGCCGATGCGGTCGGCGATGATGCCCGAGGCGATGGTGCCGCCGATGCCGGCCAGTGCGCCGACGATCTGGATCGTCAGCACTGCGTTGACTGATTGCGTGGTGCCCAGCGTGATCCAAGACAACGGGAAAATTGATACAAGGTGGAATAGCGCATAGCTCGCCAGCGCAGCGAAGGCGCCGACGAAGATGTTGTAGCCCTGGCGGCGCAGCATGTCGATGATGCCGATGGGCTGCAGCTCGCGCTCTTCCATGGCGCGGGTGTATTCCTCGGTCACCACCAGGCGCAGGCGCGCGAACAGCGCCACGACGTTGATGGTGAAGGCGACGTAGAAGGGATAGCGCCACCCGAATTCCAGAAAATCGTCGCTGGCCAGTTGGGTGTGTAGAAACAGGAACAGGCTGCAGGCGATCAGGAAGCCCATTGGGGCGCTGAGCTGGCCGAGCATGGCGTACCAGCCGCGCCGTTCGGGCGGCGTGTTGAGGGCGAGGAGGGACGGCAGGCCATCCCATGAACCACCCAGCGCAATGCCTTGCAGGAACCGGAAGAAGGTCAGCAGGCCAATCGCCCAGCCGCCGATGATGTTGTAGCCGGGCAGGAACGCCATGCCGGCGGTGGTGCTGCCCAGCAGGAACATGGCGATGGTGAGCTTGGTGCCGCGGCTCCAGCGCCGCTGGAAGGCCATGAACAGCGTGGTGCCGAGCGGGCGCGCGATGAAGGCCAGCGAGAAAATCGCGAACGACAGCAGCATGCCGTCCAGCCGGCTTTCGAACGGAAAGAACACCGACGGAAACACCAGCACGCAAGCGATGCCGAAGACGAAGAAATCGAAGTATTCGGCGGTTCGCCCGACGATGACGCCGACGGCGATTTCGCCTGGGGCCAATCGGGCATGGGCGTGAATGCGCCCGAGGTCTTCCGGGGAGAGGCCGGCTGGTTCGCGCTGATCCTCAAACGTACTGGACATAGTCGTTGCTCGGATAGGGAGTTGCAGCGGTGACAGCATGGCACCGTTGCGCGGTCAAGGCTAGGGACCCTCTGATCTATTTTTTGCACACGGCCTTCTTCTGCCGGCGTGCGTAAAACTCAACCATGCGAAATCTCGCTCCCCCATACGGGGGAGGGAACGGATCGTCGCAAACATGCGCACCCAATTCTTGCCGAGACGTTACGAACACAAAGCATTCATGCCACGTCCCGGCATGATTTCAACATCATGTCCTTGTTTCCGATCCACTTCGAGCACGGCGAAACGCCGCAGCATGTCGCGGTGGATGCCCAAACCATTTGCGTGCGGCCCATCGATCGGCGTACCTTTCGACCCAGCAGTACCCCTTCTCATTCGGTTGCGTCTGTCATGTCTATGAAGGCTCTCCGCGGACTGCTACTGCTGGCCTTTGCCCTGGCGCTGACGGGCTGTCATACCGTGCTGATGTCGCCGTCCGGGGACGTTGCGCGTCAGCAACGCGATTTGATCATCATTTCGCTCATCCTGATGCTGCTGATCGTGGTGCCGGTGATCGTGGCCACGCTGGTGTTCGCGTGGCGTTACCGCGCATCCAATCACAAGGCGGCATACGATCCGGATTGGGATCACTCCACCATCGTGGAGCTGATGATCTGGTCGGCGCCATTGCTGATCATCATCGCGCTCGGCGCGGTGACCTGGGTAAGCACACACAAGCTCGACCCGTATCGACCGCTCGATCGCCTTTCGGCCGGGCGGGTAGTGCCGGTGGATGCCAAACCGCTCGAAGTGGATGTCGTCGCGCTCGACTGGAAATGGTTGTTCATCTATCCCGAGCAGAATCTTGCGGTGGTAAACGAAATGGCCGCGCCGGTGGATCGACCGATTCATTTCAACCTCACGGCTTCAACCGTGATGAATTCCTTCTTCATCCCTGCCTTGGCAGGCCAAATCTACGCGATGCCGGGCATGCAGACCACGCTGCAGGCGGTGATCAACAAACCTGGCGATTACTGGGGTTTTTCCGCCAATTACAGCGGGGCAGGCTTCTCGTACATGAACTTCACCTTCCACGGCGTGAGCGAGGATGATTTCGCCAAGTGGGTGGCCAAGGCCAAAGCTCAAGGCAGCGGCACGCTCGATCACGATACTTATGCCAAGTTGGAAGCGCCAAGCCAGCAAGAGCCGGTGCGTTATTACGGCAGTGTGGCGCCCGGCCTTTACCAATCCATTCTCAATCGCTGCGTCCAACCCGGTCCTACGTGCATGAACATGCTTCGGATGTCCGAACCCAGCGGGGGCAGCGAAGCGTCTGCGACATCCGAAAGCCACGCGGCCATGCCGATGGCTCATCCACAGTGAATTCAAGTGCCGGTGCCGCGATGACTTCTCAACATCCCGATCTTACCAAGCTGCTTTTCGGACGTCTGACGCTGGACGAGATTCCCTATCACGAACCCATCCTGATCTTTACCTTCATCGGTGTGGCGCTGGGCGCTATCGCGGTGCTTGGTCTGATCACGTATTACCGTAAATGGGGCTATCTGTGGCACGAGTGGTTCACCAGCGTGGATCACAAGAAGATCGGCATCATGTATATCGTGCTGGCGCTGGTGATGCTGCTACGCGGCTTCGCCGATGCGCTGATGATGCGCGTGCAACAGGCTGTCGCTTTCGGCCCGCACGAAGGTTATCTGCCGGCTGCGCACTACGATCAGATCTTCACCGCGCACGGCACGATCATGATCTTCTTCGTCGCCATGCCGTTCATCACCGGCTTGATCAATTTCGTCATGCCGCTGCAGATCGGTTCGCGCGACGTAGCCTTTCCTTTCCTCAACAACTTCAGCTATTGGATGACGGTTGCTGGCGCGGTGCTGGTCATGGCGTCGCTATTCATCGGCGCTTTTGCGCGTACCGGCTGGCTGGCGTACCCGCCGCTTTCGGAGCTGTCGTCCAGTCCAGACAGCGGCGTGGATTACTGGATATGGGGGCTGCAGATAGCGGGTGTAGGCACCACCCTCTCCGGCATCAACATGATCGCCACCATCGTGAAGATGCGTGCGCCGGGCATGACGATGATGAAGATGCCGATCTTCACCTGGACGGCACTGTGCGCGAACGTGCTGATCGTGGCGGCGTTTCCGGTGCTCACCGCCACGCTGGCGTTGTTGACGTTGGATCGCTATGCGGGCACGCACTTCTTTACCAACGATCTGGGCGGCAACTACATGATGTACGTCAACCTCATCTGGGTGTGGGGGCACCCGGAGGTGTACATCCTGGTGCTGCCCGCCTTTGGCGTGTTTTCCGAAGTCACCTCCACCTTCTCGCGCAAGCGTCTGTTTGGCTACGCGTCGATGGTGTATGCGACGGTGGTGATCACGGTGCTCTCTTACCTGGTGTGGCTGCATCACTTTTTCACCATGGGCTCAGGCGCCAGCGTCAACTCGTTCTTCGGCATCACCACGATGATCATCTCGATCCCGACGGGAGCGAAGATTTTCAACTGGATGTTCACCATGTACCGCGGACGCATCGTGTTCGATGTGCCGATGCTGTGGGTGGTGGCCTTTATCGTGACCTTCGCTATTGGCGGCATGACCGGCGTATTGCTGGCGGTGCCGCCGGCGGATTTCGCGCTGCATAACAGCTTGTTCCTGATCGCGCACTTCCACAACGTGATCATCGGTGGCGTGTTGTTCGGCATGTTTGCCGGCGTCAATTACTGGTTCCCGAAAGCGTTTGGTTTCAGGCTCGATCCGTTCTGGGGCAAGCTCTCGTTCTGGTTCTGGGTGGTTGGTTTCTATTTTGCGTTCATGCCGCTGTATCTGCTGGGGCTGATGGGCGTGACGCGTCGCCTGCGACATTTCGACGATCCGTCGCTGCAGATCTGGTTCCAGCTGGCGGCGTTCGGCGCGGTGCTGATCCTGTTGGGCATTGCGGCGATGATCGTGCAGTTTGCGGTGAGCATCCTGCGTCGCGACAAGTTGCGTGATACCACGGGTGATCCGTGGCATGGGCGCACGCTGGAATGGTCTACCTCGTCGCCGCCGCCGCCGTACAACTTTGCTTTTACGCCGCAGGTGCATGACATCGACACCTGGTGGCAGATGAAGCAGTATCACTGGCGCCGGCCGTTGGAGGGCTTCGTGCCCATCCACATGCCGAAAAACACAGGCACCGGCGTGTATCTGGCGGTGCTGAGTTTCATCTTCGGCTTCGCCATGGTCTGGTACATGTGGCTGATCGCGGCGCTGTCGTTCGCGGCGCTGCTGGCGGTGGCCATCCATCACACCTTCAACTACGACCGCGACTACTACATCCCTGCAGATGAAGTAAGCCGGGTCGAAGCCGCCCGCGCCGGAGCCTAGCCATGTCCGAAATGACCATGACCGTAGGCGGGGGCAGTGGCGCGGAGGAAACACTGCGCTTCCATGTGACCGAAGGGCATCATCCAGAAAACGCCACGCTGCTGGGTTTCTGGCTGTATCTGATGAGCGATTGCCTGATCTTCGCCTGTCTATTCGCTACCTACGGCGTGTTGGGGCGCCAGTACGCCGGGGGGCCTTCCGCGGCGGAAGTGCTGGAATTGCCGGTCGTTGCAGTGAACACTACGTTGCTGCTGCTTTCTTCCATCACCTATGGCTTCGCCGTGCTGGAAATGCAGCAGAATCGCCGGGGTCCGATGACGGCGTGGTTGATCGTCACGTGGCTGCTCGGTGCGGGTTTTATCTCGCTGGAGTTGACCGAGTTTGCGCACCTGATATCGATCGGTGCGGGGCCGCAGCGCAGCGCGTTTCTCTCTTCGTTCTTCACCCTGGTCGGTACGCACGGCCTGCACGTGACCTGCGGCTTGATCTGGATGATCGTGCTGCTGGTGCAGGTCGGCAAGAAAGGGCTGATTCCCGCCAACAAACGTCGCCTGATGTGCCTGTCGATGTTCTGGCACTTCCTTGACGTCGTGTGGGTGGGCGTCTTCAGTTTCGTTTATCTGATGGGGAAGCTGTCGTGAGCGAACACACTCCACACGCGCATGACGATGGTCACCACGAGCATGGCGACGATGGCGTCGGCGCCATTCATGTCACGCTGAAAGGTTATCTCACGGGTTTTTCGGCTGCTGCGATGCTCACCATCCTTCCATTCTGGTTGGTGATGTCTGGTGCGTTTTCGAAAACAGGCCCCGCGGATGCTTTCATTTTGCTGCTGGCGGCAATCCAGATCGTGGTGCACATGGTGTACTTCCTGCATTTGAATGCGAAGTCCGAAGGCGGCTGGAACATGCTGGCCCTGATCTTCACCATCGTGCTGGTGGTGATCACGCTGAGCGGCTCGATCTGGGTGATGTACCACCTCAACCAGAACATGATGCCCTCGATGATGAAGGATGTGCGGAATTTGCCGTGAAGATGGTTTTCTCTGCCCTTCGGGGAGAGGGCAGGGGTGCGAGGCCAGTTTCGCGGGAATGACGGCCTTATGGTGTTATGCCTACGGTGTCGCAGTGTGGGATATCGGAACGATAAGATGCGATTATTGTTCACATGGCTTCCCAAGACACTTCCTCTTACGACACCCCACGCGCCCCTCGCGGCCCGCTAGGTCTGACGCTGCTCGCCTTGCTTGCCATCGGCCTGTTCGCAGGTTTCGTCTCCCTGGGCAACTGGCAAGTCCACCGTCTTGCTTGGAAGCGCGCACTGATCGCGCGCGTCGATGCACGTGTGCACGCACCGCCCGTCGCGCCGCCGCCGCGTAATCAATGGCCGAGTGTCAGTGCCGAAAAGGACGAGTACCTGCATGTGCGCCTCAGCGGCGTCTTCCTGCACGATCACCAGACGCTGATATGGGCGGCGACGGACGAAGGCAGCGGTTACTGGGTGATGACGCCGCTACGCATGGCGGATGGTTCCATCGTGTTAATCAACCGGGGCTATGCGCCGGCTGATTGGTGCGGCCGTGACGGGCATTGTTCACCGGGGTCGACTGGTGAAACGACGTTGACGGGCTTGTTGCGCATGTCGGAACCGAACGCTTTCATGCGCCATAACGAGCCTGCGCGAAACGACTGGTATACGCGCGATGTACCAGCTATTGCTGCCGCACGCGGGCTGCACGACGTGGCGCCTTACTTCGTGGATGCGGATGCCGCGCCAGACAACGGCACGCAGTGGCCGGAAGGCGGCAAGACGGTGATCAACTTTCCCAACAACCATCTCAGCTACCTGATCACCTGGTATCTGCTTGCCTTGATGGTGTTGGGTGCCAGCATTTACGTGGGTTACGGCGAATACCGCCTGCGCCGCGGCAGGTAATACCACGAGGCCGTCATTCCCGCTTTCGCGGGAATGACGTCCATGGGGCGGTGTTATCCGCGGGAGCCAAAGAACGTCGCCGTAAACATCGTGCTCAGCACGGCTGCCGTGGACGCGTCCGGCATCTCCGCAGGCATGCTCATGTTGAAGTAGAGCATGCCGTCGATCAGCGCCATGCTCCCCAGCGCCAAGTCGGGAGCGGGTAAGGGCGGTTGCATGCCCATTCGTTCGCAGAACTGGGTGATGAAGTAAGCGATCATGTCGCGCTTTTCCAGGCACAGCGCATTTAGCCGTTGGCGGAATTTGGCGTCGCGCACGGCGTGCAGTCGCGCTTCGGCCCACAGCACGTAACTGGTGCTGTCGCGATAGCACTGGCCGTAGAACAGGGCCAGCTGTTTTTGCAGATCTTCGTGGGATAGGTCCGCTTCCAGCAACTGCTGCAGATCCTCCTGGATGTTGGAGTGATCGAGCCTGAGCAGTTCGATGAAGAGATCCGTCTTGCTCTTGAAGTTGGAGTAGAACGCGCCGCGCGTATAGCCGGCATGACCGGCGATGTCTTCTACGCTGCTGGCGGCTAACCCCTTTTTGGTAATGGCGACGGCGCCCGCATCCAGCAGGCGCTGGCGGGTCTGTTCGCGGCTTTCTTCCCGTGTAAGGCGTTTGCGTGGCATGCGCCATCGTACCACGACGATCGGCACATGTATTTAAATACATACTTGTATTTGAATGCGTGTGTGAATTAGAGTCCGTACCCGTATTTGGCATTCCCCTCATCCCTGGAGCGGTCCGTGATCTACCCACTTCCCCCCAAGCTGCGCGGGCTGGCGCGGCGGCATATCCGATTGCCCTTGGTGGCGGCTATGTCTTTGATATGGCTGGCCGGATGCAGCAAAAAGGCACCGGAGGCAGAGGCCGCCGTACCGGTGATCGCCCTGCCCGTGCAGGCGGTCGATGGCGCCGTTGCGGGCCGCTACTCCGGCGACGTGCATGCGCGCTACGAGATGCCGCTGTCGTTCCGCATGGCTGGGCGACTGACCGCACGCTACGTCGATCCGGGCGAGCAAGTGAAACAAGGTCAGCCCCTGGCCCAGCTCGATCCCGCCGACCCCAGCTTGCAACTGGCTTATGCCAAGGCGGCCTTGGATGCGGCGGAGCATCGCCTGCTGTTCGCCACCCAGCAGCGCGACCGGGACGAGGCGCAGTTCAAGCAGAACCTGATTAGCCAACTGCAACTGCAGCAGACGCAGGACAACTACGCCTCTGCGCTGGCCGGCCGCGACCAGGCCCGGCAGCAATACAAGCTGGCGCAGAGCACCACCCTGGTGGCTGATCACGACGGCATCATCACCAGTCGCCAAGCTGAAGTAGGGCAGGTGCTGGCCGCGGGGCAGGCGGTGTTCGGCTTTGCCCAGTCGGGCGAACGTGAGGTCTACGTCGACGTGCCCGAAAGCCGCGTCGGCGGCATCACCATCGGCCAAGCGGCAATGATGAACCTGCCGGCCTCGCCAGGGCACAGTTATACGGCGCGCGTGCGTGAAATCGCACCTGCTGCTGATGCGCAATCGCGCACTTATTTGGTGAAGCTGGCGATCGATCACGCCGATGCATCACTGCAGCTCGGCATGACGGCCGACGTCGCTCTGCAAGGCAGCAAGCCTGCCGACGCCATGGTCACGATTCCGGCCACGGCCTTGTTCCATCAGGGCGAGCATCCGGCCGTGTGGGTGGTGACTCCCGGTGATTCCAAGCTCGACCTGCGCCCGGTCACCGTGGAGCGCTACGGTGAGCGCGATGTGCTGATTGCCGCTGGCCTGAAGGTCGGCGAGCGCATCGTGATGCAAGGCGTGCATGCCGTATCCGCGGGCGAAAAAGTCACGCCCATCGCGCCGCCGCATGCCGAGGACGCGCCGCAATGAGTCACGAGGACCGCTTCAATCTTTCCGCGTGGACCTTGCGCCATCAGTCGCTGGTGTTTTTCCTGATGGCACTGATCGCGCTGGCCGGCGTGCTGTCGTACAAGAATCTTTCCCAGTCGGAAGATCCACCGTTCACATTCAAGGTGATGGTGATTCAAACCTACTGGCCCGGCGCCACCGCCAAGCAGGTGCAGGAAGAAGTGACCGACCGTATCGCGCGCAAGCTGCAGGAAACGCCGGCTATCGACTTCCTGCGCAGCTATTCGCGTCCCGGCGAATCGCTGATCTTCTTCAACATCCAGGATTCGGCGCCGGCTGCCGCAGTGCCCGAAACCTGGTACCAGGTGCGCAAGAAAGTGGGCGACATCGCGGCGCAATTGCCGCAGGGCGTGCAGGGACCGTTCTTCAATGACGAATTCGGCGACGTCTACACCAACATCTACGCGCTAGAAGGCGACGGTTACACACCGGCGCAGTTGCATGACTATGCCGACCAGCTGCGCGTGGAATTGCTGCGCGTGCCGGGCATTGCTAAGGTCGATTATTTCGGCGACCAGAATCAGCACATCTACATCGATGTGGCGAATGCAAAGCTGGCCAAGCTCGGCATCAGCCCGCAGCAGATCGGGCAGGCGATCAACGAACAGAACGCGGTGGCGTCCACCGGCGTGCTCACCACGGCGGACGATCGCGTCTTCGTGCGCCCCAGCGGCCAGCTCGAAGACCTCGACGCGCTGGCCAACACGCTGCTGCACATCAACGACAAAAGCTTCCGCCTGGGCGACATCGCTACCATCCGGCGCGGCTACGACGATCCACCCAGCCAGACCGTGCGCTTCATGGGCAAGCAGGTGCTGGGCATCGGCGTCACCATGCAGCCGGGCGGTGATGTGATCCATCTCGGCACGGCGTTGGACGAAAAGGTAAGCGTGCTGCAGAAGCGTCTGCCGGCGGGCCTGAAGTTGTCGGAAGTCACCAGCATGCCGCACGCGGTGTCGCGCTCGGTGGACGACTTCCTGGAATCAGTGGCCGAGGCAGTGGGGATCGTGCTGTTCGTCAGTCTGCTCAGCTTGGGGTTCCGCACCGGCATGGTGGTGGTGATCTCCATTCCGTTTGTGCTGGCTGCCACCGCGTTGTGCATGGACATGCTCGGCATCGGCCTGCACAAGGTGTCGCTGGGTACGCTGGTGCTGGCGCTGGGCCTGTTGGTGGATGACGCGATCATCGCGGTAGAGATGATGTCGGTGAAGCTGGAGCAGGGCTGGGGCCGCGTGCGCGCCGCCGCGTATGCGTATACCAGCACCGCGTTCCCGATGCTGACCGGCACGCTGGTGACCGTGTCGGGCTTTCTGCCGATCGCGCTGGCCAAGTCGAGCACCGGCGAATACACGCGCTCGATCTTCGAAGTCTCGGCGATCGCGTTGCTGGTGTCATGGCTGGCGGCGGTGATCGTGATTCCGCTGCTCGGTTATCACCTGCTGCCGGAGCACCACGAACGCGCGAAGCCTGGGCAGGAGTGGTGGGCACGCTTTCTGCCGCAGCGTTGGAACGAAGCACGTGCTGCAAAAGCCGTGCAGCCGGTGCACAACGGCGACGAGATCGAAATCTACGACACCACGTTCTACCGCCGTTTCCGTGGCTGGCTGGATATGTGTCTGCGTCATCGCTGGCTGGTGCTGGCCTCGACGGTGCTGCTGTTCGCGATCGCGCTCGGCGGTTTTGCGGTGGTGCCCAAGCAGTTCTTCCCCAGCTCGGACCGTCCGGAATTGATGGTGGACTTGCGCTTGCCGGAAGGTGCCTCGTACGCCGCAACGCTGCGCGAGACCAAACGCCTCGAAGCGGTCATCAAAGATCGCAAGGAAATCGCCAGCTACGTCAGCTTCGTCGGCAGCGGCGCGCCGCGCTTCTACTTGCCGCTGGATCAGCAGCTGGCACAGCCCAACTTCGCGCAGTTCGTGATTACCGCCAAGGACCTGGACCAACGCGAGCAGTTGGCTACCTATCTGGACGGCGAATTGAAACGTGACTTCAGCGCCGTACGCACACGCGTCAGCCGATTGGAGAACGGTCCGCCCGTAGGCTTCCCCGTGCAGTTCCGTGTGGAAGGCGACGACATCGCCACTGTGCGCGGCATTGCCGAACAAGTGGCCTCCGTAATGCGCAATAACACTGATACCACCAACGTGCAGTTCGACTGGGACGAGCCGGCCGAGCGTTCCGTGCGCTTCGAAGTGGATCAGTACAAGGCGCGGCAGCTGGGGCTCACTTCGCAGGACATCGCCAACTTCCTGGCGATGAATCTGTCCGGCACCACGGTGACGCAGTTCCGCGAGCGCGACAAGCTGATCTCGGTGGATTTACGCAGCGAGCAGGGCGATCGCATTCATCCGGATCAGATCGAGCGGCTGGCGATACCCACGTCCAGCGGCACCGCGATTCCGTTGGCGCAGCTCGGCCATGTCGCCTATGGGCTTGAATACGGTGTGATCTGGGAGCGTGATCGCCAGCCCTCGATCATCGTGCAGTCCGACACGCGTAACGGCGCGCAAGGCCTGGATGTCACCAATGCTGTCGACAAAAAGCTTGCCGATATCCGCAGCCATCTGCCGGTGGGCTATCGCATCGAAGTCGGCGGCACGGTGGAGCAGAACGAGAAAGGCCAGAGCTCGATCAATGTGCAGATGCCGGTGCTGTTGGTCGCCGTGCTCACGTTGCTGATGATCCAGCTGCAAAGCATCGGCCGCACCTTCATGGTGGTGCTGACCGCGCCGCTGGGTTTGATCGGCGTGATCCTCGCATTGCTTATGTTCCATAAACCGTACGGCTTCGTGGCAATGCTCGGCACGATCGCGATGTTCGGCATCATCATGCGCAACTCAGTGATTCTGGTGGATCAGATCGAGCAGGATATTCGTGCCGGTCATCCGCGTTGGGAGGCGATTGTCGGCGCGACAGTGCGGCGTTTCCGACCCATCACGCTCACGGCGGCGGCGGCGGTGTTGGCGCTGATTCCGCTGTTGCGCAGCAACTTCTTCGGGCCGATGGCTACAGCCCTAATGGGTGGCATCACTGTCGCGACCGTGCTCACGCTGTTCTATCTGCCGGCGCTGTACGCGGCATGGTTCCGCGTGCGCGCCGATGAACCCGCTAGCGAACCGGAGGCTGCCACATGATGCCTGCAAACATGATGATCCCCGCGTTGCGGACCACAGCATTGGCCGCCGCGATGACTCTGGCTGGATGCGCCTTCGCACCGCCCGCCAAGCCGCCTGCCTCGCCTTCGCCAGCGCATTACACGGCCGAGCCAACGCCAGCCGAAAGCGCCAAGGTTGACGGTGTGGCGCAGCGATTCAGCCTTGGTGAGCGCGCCGTACCGGAATGGTGGCGCGCATACGGCAGCGATACGCTCAACGCGTGGGTGGAGGAAGGCTTGCGCAATAGCCCTTCGCTGGCGTCGACCCGGCATACGCTGGAATCTGCGCGTCAACTGCTGCGCGCGCAGGTCGGCGCCACCATGCTGCCCTCGCTGGATGGGCAGGCGCAAAGCAGCCGGCAGCGCGCGCTGGGCTTTCCGAGCTTCGGGCCGCCCACCAATCTGTACGACGTCTACGCCGGGCAGCTTTCGCTGAGTTACGACTTCGACGTGTTCGGCGCAAATCGGCATGGTATCGAACAGACGGCCGCGCAGGTCGATCAGCAATCCTACGAGTTCGACGCGGCCAAGCGCGCGTTGGCGGCGAATATCGTGACGGCCGCGATTAATGCCGCCTCGCTGGAGGAACAGGTGCGCACCAGCGAGCAGCTGTCCAAACTGGCGCACGAGCAGACCGATCTCACCGAGCACGCGCACGGCCTTGGCGCGGCGTCGCAAGACGATGTGCTGAGCCTACGTCAGCAAGCTGCAAGCATCGATACCTCGCTGCCGCCGTTACGCGCCCAGGCGCAAAAAGCACGGCATACCTTGGCGGTGTTGATGGGCCGCACGCCCGATCAGGCGCCTGCGAACCTCACGTTGGCGGACCTGCATCTGCCGGAAAACGTGCCAGTGAGCGTACCTTCCGAACTGCTGCAGCAGCGGCCGGACGTGCTGGCCGCAGAAGCATCGGTGCATGCGGCGTCCGCGCAGGTGGGCGTAGCGACGGCGAATCTGTTTCCGCACATTTCGCTGTCGGCGTCGCTGGGTACGGAAGCCTTCAAACCGTCGAGCCTGTTCACCAGCGCGGGTTCGGTGTGGAGCGCAGGGCTCTCGCTAACCCAGCCAATCTTTCACGGCGGCGAGCTGATCGCCAAGCGCAAGGCAGCCATCGCCAGTTACAACGCCGCGATTTCCAACTATCAGCAGACAGTGCTCAACGCGTTCCAGAACGTCGCCGACACGATGGTTGCATTGGATCAGGATGCCTTGACACTGCAGGCGGCGCAGGAGGAGGCCAAGGCGGCGGAACAGTCGTTCGCTAACGCCGATAGTCGCTATCGCCTGGGTGCGGTGTCCTATCCTTCGATGGTGCTCACCGAACAGCATTGGCAGAACGCGAAGCTGACGGAGATACAGGCCCGCGCGTCGCGGCTGGCGGATACGGCGGCCTTGTTCCAGGCGATGGGGACGCCGCAGGGCACGGTGTTGGCGGACAATTCGCGTCGCTGATGGTGATCAGTTCCCTCTCCCCTCTGGGGAGATGGTTAGGGTGAGGGGTCAAGACTTGCGGGAAAACAGGGCTGCACACGCCAGCGTGCAGGTGGTTGTTCCGCACGAATAACAATCAGGCGAGGTTGGCCCCTCACCCCAGCCCTCTCCCCGGAGGGGAGAGGGAGCTAGTTTTGAGCTCATTTCAAAATCCCCAGGCTGAAACGTCTATCAGGAAAGCCGCAATTGTTTTCCGATGGAACGAACGCCTTGAACAAGCCAAACCGCCCCCCTGCAGGTGTCCTGGGTATCGGCCTGGAAGCTTTCCTGCCCCCAGGCGTCTATGCGCCCAATCCGCGTCGACCCGCGCGTACGCCTTCGGTCGTCGTCGCGGCCCGTACCTCCACCGCCGGCGCGCTGGAGAATCTGTTCGACTCGCTGCGTCATCGCCAGGATTGGACCGGCCCTTGGTACAAGCGAAGCGTGACGGCGCTGAAGTACCTCGTGCGCAGCGTATGCATGTCGGCGCAGCATCGGCGCTTTCTTGCGTTCATTGCCGTCCATCCGGTGATGCGTGCCTATCGACGACGCGATCCGCGTCTGTTGGAGCGACACATGCATCGCTACATCAATGCGCATTGGCATCGGCGCGATCGCCTGGACTATCTGCAGCAACATTATCGCTTCGCGACGGCGCACTTGCCGCGCGGCTTGTTCGAGCTGGTCTATGCCATGGGCCATGCGAGTTTAGGGAGCCTGATCGCCAAGGATGGCTCCCTGCTGACGCTGTGCATGCGTCCGCCGATCTACAAAGGGTGCGAGGGCGAGCTCTGCCTGCAGCTGTGCGATGTGAATGAGGACCCGCTGTACAGCATCGTCTTCAGCGTGGCCGACTCGCAGCCGACACTGATGATCGGCTGCCTGCAAGGGCCGCGCGGCGACAACGCCAGGGACGTGGTGCGCGAGCTCACGCGCAACCTGCATGGCATGCGCCCGAAGCAGCTGATGCTATCGCTGGCGTACACCTTCGCGCGGCACTACGGCATCGAGCGGCTGGTGGCAATCAGCAACGAGGCGCATCCGCTACGCCGCAGCGGCCGCCCGCTTTATTCCGACTACGACGCGTTCTGGGAAGAGCAGCACGGCCGGCGCATCGGTGGCGGTTGGTACGCGCTGCCGGCCACGCTCGTGCACAAGACGGAGGCGGAGGTATCGAGCAACCATCGCGCTGCTTTTCGCCGCCGCGAAGCCCTGCGGCGCCAGGCGGAGCAGCTGCTGATCAATGCCTTGGGGCCATTGCCATTACGCATGCCGTCCGCCGTTGTGGCAGGCTCATGCAACGGTTCATAAGGTATGAGCACCGTGACGCTATCCGTGCACGTGAGCGACATCGAAAATCTGTTTCGCGAGCACAACCGCGCGCTGATCGCATTTCTGCAATGCCGCCTCAATTCGTTGTCGGATGCGCAGGAAGTGGCGCAGGAAGCGTACTTGCGGATGCTGACCATGGATAACCGCGAGGAAGTCGATTCCCTGCGCGGCTATCTGTTCAAGGTGGCCGGCAATTTGGCTATCGACCGCCTGCGCAAGCGGAAAGTGCGCAGCGATTTTGCGATCGTGCAGGCGCAGGACGAACCCGTGGACGAGCAAAGCCCTGACCGGCACGCCGTGGCGGTGGAGCAAGTGGCTGGCCTTCGTCACGCCTTGCATGAGCTGCCTCCCAAGGCAGCTCAGGCGTTCGTGATGCACGTGATCGAGGGGCGCGACTTTAGCAGCGTCGCGCAAACCATGAAACTCAGTGAGCGCATGGTGCGCTACCACGTCACTAACGCGCTGGCCCATTGCCGCGCGCGTGTCGATGAAAAGGAGGTGCCGTGATGACCGACAAGCAGCAGGACAAGATCGTTCGGGCCGCTGCCGACTGGTGGGTGCGGCTACGCGCACCTGATGCAGACAGCGACACGGTGGAGCAGTGGCTGACGTGGACGAGCGAGGACCAGCGTCACCTGGAAACGTTCGAGCGGATGAATGCGCTGGCAGAACGACTGGGCAAGCTCGACCAGATATCGCGCAAGGTGCTGATTCATGCCTTCGCGCGACCCGCGCAACTGCGGCGGCACAGATTTCCGCTGGCGGCGGCCGCTTCGATCGCCGCGGTCGCGTTGTCTGGCGCGGTCTATTTTGGTTGGACGCACTTTGCCTTCGGCGATACGGCGCAGGTCTATCAGAGCGCGCTTGCGCAGAACCGCGATTTCATCTTGCCAGACGGCACGAAGGTAGCGCTCGGTGCGGCATCCACACTGACCATGCACTACGGTCGTGATCGGCGCAGCGTGGAGCTGCGCGGCGGTGAAGCCTTCTTCGACGTCGTGCACGACAACAGCCGTCCGTTCGTGGTGACGGCGGGCGACGTATCCGTGCATGACATCGGCACCGCATTCGATGTGCGCCGCACCGGCGACCGGGTGACGATCGCGGTGACGCAAGGACGCGTGTCGATCGCCGATCTGCGTGCCACCGCCAATCGGAACACCATGCTGGAAGCCAGCGCGGGTCAGCGCGTATCTTTCGATCCGAACGCAGCGGGTATGACCGTCGGTGCTATCGGAGCTCAGCAGGCGGCGGCCTGGCGCGATGATCGGCTGGAGTTCATCGACGAACCGCTGAGCGTGGTGATCGCGAATCTGAATCGCTATGCCGGCAAGCCGATGCATATCGCCGATGCAGACCTAAATGCGCTGAGCTATACCGGCACCATCCGTACCGATGCCATCGACAGTTGGGTGGATGCATTGCCGCAAGTGTTTCCGCTGCAGGTGAGCAAAGAACCGGATCGGGTGATCCTTTCCGATGCAAGTCGGCGTTGAAGGAAATGTAGGTTGGGGTGCAACCTCAACAGCGATGCGGTTGCAGGACACCCGCCATGATGAAAGCCATCCAGGGGCCGTCATTCCCCCGAAAGCCGGAATGACGGCTATGAGGGAATGGTAACTTTCATAGCAGACCTACACGTCTGCAGATCGAAATTCCGCAAGCTTGCAGCAAGCTAAAGCACTTTAACGCTCGTGGCCTGTCTCTTTCGGCCGCAGGGTTGTGCGAACGACAGTGGCACATGTCAAACTCGTGATTTCACGCGGGGTCGACGCATGTCATGAGGTTGTTTGCCTGGCTGCCAACTTACGGCTGCCTGACGTTGGGGATAGTCGCAGGGGTGGGGTGCATCGCACCTGTCCGCGCGGCGGAGCAAACGGCCGGCATGCGTTTTGTGATACCTGCTCAGCCGCTTGCCACGGCGTTGATCGCCTTCGGCAAGCAGGCAAACGTGCAGGTGCTTACCGCCGGGCAAACGGTCGCTGCGTTGCGCTCGCATGCGGTGAGCGGCACGTTCACACCCGAAGCGGCGCTGACGCATTTGCTTGAAGGGGCGAACATGAGCTTTACGTTCGTCGATGCGCGCACGGTGGTGGTGAAGCCGCGGGCGGGAGCGGTCACTCAGCCGTCCAGCCGTCCATCGGCTCCGATCTCGGTGACGCCGCTGCCTCCCATTCAAGCGATCGGGCTGGTAGGGCGCGACGAGGGCTTTATGGCCGATGTCAGCAGCGGGCCTGAGCGCACGATGGCAGATCCTCTCGACGTGCCGCAATCGGTAAGCATCGTTACCCAGGATCTACTGCTGTCCGAACAGGTGCAAAGCATTGCCGATGCCATCCGGAACGTGGCGGGTGCGCAATACATCGACGGCTCGGGCGGCTTGCCGATTTTCAACGTGCGAGGATTCATCGCCGGCAACGGCATGACCGACGGCATGCCGAACAACGTGCTTGGCGTGGGCGATTATCCGTCAATGATCGGCGTGGAACGCGTTGAAGTCCTCAAAGGGCCGCAGGCCATTCTTGGCGACACGTCCAACAACAACAATTTCGGTGGTCTGATCGACGTGGTCCTGAAAAAGCCGCAAGCCGATCCCATCCATCGGTTGGTGTTTTCCTTCGGGGACCATGGCGAAAAGCAGCTTGGCGTGGATCTGGCCGGCGCCTTGAATGCCAGCAAGACGCTGACCTATCGCCTGATCGCGAATGGCGACATGGCGGACCGCACGCCGCAAGGCATGCGCGGCCAGCGCAATCGCTACGTCGCGCCATCGATCGGCTGGTCGACGCCGGACACTACGTTTATCGCCGGCTTGTCGTGGATGATGAATCACGCACCGATTCCCGATCACACCGTTTTGTTGGGCAATACGGTCGGGTCTTCGTCGCCGCCGGGTCTGCTGCTGGACAATCCGAACGATCACACCGCAGTGGAAACGCGGCGGTTGTTCTACATGCTGGAGCATCGCTTCAACGACACCTGGTCGTTCCGCAGCAGGGCGCAATACGTGCGCGAGTCGATCGACCTGCAGGAGTGGACAGTAGGGAGTGTCCAGCCATCCGGCGATATCTTTGCCGTCGGCCGGGACTATCGTTCGTCTGATGCGTATTACACGCTGCAGAACGACGTAGCGGCCACGTTCGGACATGGCTGGATGCAGCACTCGTTGGTACTGGGTTTCGATTTCTCGCGCATCCAGATCGGCAGCAATGTCGATGCGACCGATACAGGCAACATAGGTGCGTCGTACAACCTCTTCACCGGAGGGCCGCTTCCACCGCCGACTTCGGTACTTACGCAGGACGATTACGCCCTCAGCTATTTACCGGGGCAGCCTTGGACGACGGAGAGCGGGTTGTTCTTGCAGGACCGGATCAGCCTTAGCACGCATCTGGAAGCGCTGCTGGCTTGGCGGCGCACCAGTTACGAACTGGAAACGATCCATCTCGACGGTACGCCTTGGAACATGCGCAAAGTGCGCTGGGTGCCCAACTTCGGGCTGGTTTACAAGCTAGCGCCTGACGTGTCGCTCTACGCCAATACGTCGAACGGCTTTCAGCCGGACACGTATCTTGGCAAGGATGGAAGGCCGCTGCCGCCGTCGCTGTCGCGGCAGATTGAAGCCGGCGCGAAGTTCAGCCTGTTCCAGGATCGTGCTCGCCTTACGGTGGCGGCCTATCGCATCATGCTCGATCACAGCAGCGATCTGGTGTCGCTGCAGCCTCCGTATAACTTCGTCAGCGGTCCAGGTCAGTCGAACCAGGGTTTCGAGATCGAGTTCAACGGCCGAGTTGCGCCGGGCTTGGATCTCAGTTCCGCCTACACGCGTGCGTCGGTGCACAACAATGACGGCACGTCGGCCACGGGACAATCGCAGCAGCGTTTCAACCTATGGCTGAGCTACAGCTTCCAGCACGGTACGTTGCGTGGTTTTGGTGTCGCCGGCGGTGTGCTGGCGCGCAGCACCAGTCTGGGACAGATGTCTGATGGCAGCGCGTATATCAAGATTCCCGGGCAGGCCAATGTGGCAATGAACGTGTTCTATCGCACGTCGCGCTGGAGTGTGACGTTGGGCGTGAAGAACCTGCTTGGCCGGAATCTGTACAGCCCGACATTCGATGAGACGTTCGTGCCGCTGCAGAATCATCGGACGTACTTGTTGAGTAGCGTGGTGGATTTTTAGCGTTATGCGCACAAGCGACATGGCGCAGTAAATTACGAGCGTCATGGCAGCGCGATGCGTCGTACATGCGAGCGTGCGACGAACGTTACGATGATTTTGCCTGTAGGAAAGCGATGCCACGCGTATTGGCTCGATACAAAACGAGCAAAAGCGAAGATAGCCATGTATTGAATCGATGCAGATGCCGCAAATAACGCGCGCCGCACACGCGTGCTTGCATAAGACTGAGTGACATGCCGTAGCGAAGCATTTTGCGCCTACAAAATTATGTGACGTGCTTCATGTAAGTGTCATCTATCGATCACGCAAATGACATGCTAGAAATGCTCCCGGGGGAAAGAGCCACGGATGGCGCCGATTGAGGTTGCAACAACTTCACCGTCACTGAGGGGGCATCGAAAAAGAACCATTCGTCGCACACAGCGTTATTGCGTAATTTTGGTTTTGCATTGGATACAACGTGGCTTTGCCATGTCGCCGCCGTAATGGGGATGCAACGCGGACGCCACGAAACATCCTTTCTTGAGTCATTCTTGGGGAGATTCCACGTGAGATCTGGTTCCGTACGTTCTGGCGGCCGTCGCGCCGCCAAGCTTGTGCTGTCCGTTTTAGCCATGGGCCTTGCTTCGGCCTATTCGGCCAATAGCCACGCCACCATTGGTCTGCTGTCCGCGCCGCAGATCACCCAGGCACCGAACAACAACAGTCGCGTTGCCCTTGAAGGCAATGTTCATCCGTTCGCGACCGCCGCCAATGATCGCGGTCGTGTGAATGATTCCACGCAGCTGGATCACATGCTTCTGCAATTGAAGCGTCCCGCCGATCGGGAGACGGCGCTGGAATCTTTCATGCAGGAACAGACCACCAAGGGCTCGCCGAACTACCATCACTGGCTGACTGCCGCCGAGTTCGGCCAGCAGTACGGACCGTCGCAACTGGATATCGATACGCTCACCAGTTGGCTGAAGTCGCAGGGCTTCGCCGTGAATCGCGTGTACGAAAGCGGCATGACGATCGATTTCTCCGGCACGGCTGCGCAGGTGCGCAATGCGTTCGCCACCGAGATCCACCATCTGAACGTGAACGGCGAAGATCACATCGCCAACATGAGCAATCCGCAGATTCCGGCCGCGTTCGCCGGCGTGGTCCAGGGCGTGGTGTCGCTGCATGACTTCCGTCCGCACAGCAACTACAAGCAACACGTGGACTACACCTTCACCAGCGGCACCAGCACGTATCAGGCGGTGACGCCGGCGGATCTTGCCACCATCTATAACCTCAACTCGCTGTTCAGCGCGGGCGTGAACGGCACTGGCCAGACCGTCGTGCTGATCGAAGACACCAACGTGTATTCGACCAGCGACATCACCACCTTCCGTTCCACCTTCGGTCTGCCCACGGCCAACTTCACGCAGGTGCATCCGGGCAGCTGTACCAACCCGGGCGACATCGCCGGCAACGATGGCGAAGCTGAGCTGGACGTGGAATACGCCGGTGCAGCAGCACCGTATGCAGCGCTGGAGCTGGCGTCATGCGCCGACACGTCGACCACCTTCGGCGGCCTGATCGCGGTGCAAAACCTGATCAACGGCAGCTCGGTGCCGAAGATCATGAGCGTCAGCTACGGTGAGTGCGAGGCGTACAACGGCGCCACCGCGAACGCTGCGTACATCTCCACCTATCAGCAGGCGGCGTCGGAAGGCGTGTCAGTGTTCGTATCTTCCGGTGATGAAGGCGCGGCGAGCTGCGATGCCAACCAGAGCAACGCCACGCATGGCATCGGCGTGAGCGGTTTCGCATCCACGCCGTACAACGTGGCGGTGGGCGGTACAGACTTCGGCGATACCTATGCGGGTACCAACGGCACGTACTGGAATTCCACCAATACGTCGACTTATGGTTCGGCCAAGTCGTACATCCCGGAAATTCCGTGGAACGACTCGTGCGCCAGCGTGTTGATCAGCACCAAGTCCGGCTACAGCACACCCTATGGTCGGACCGGCTTCTGCAATAGCACCACTGGCAAGCAGTACTACTTGACCACGGCTTCTGGCAGCGGCGGTCCCAGCGGCTGCGCAAGCGGCAGCGCCAGTACTTCGGGGGTGGTGAGTGGTACCTGCAAGGGCACGGCCAAGCCATCGTGGCAGTCGATCGTAGGCAACCCGGCGGACGGCGTGCGTGATATTCCGGACGTATCGCTGTTCGCCGCCAATGGCGTGTGGGGCCACTACTACGTGTACTGCTACAGCAACACCGCGGGTCAGGGCGTAGCTTGCACGGGTGCACCGAGCGGCTGGGCGGGCGCAGGTGGTACGTCGTTCGCGGCACCGATCATGGCGGGTATCCAGGCGCTGGTGAACGAGCACAACAACCTCACCAGCGGCGCAGGCAACCCGAATCCGGTGTACTACTCGCTGGCCAACACGGAGTACGGTTCGTCGGGTAGCGCTACGTGCAATTCCAGCAACGGCAACACCGTGGGCAGCTCGTGCATCTTCTACGACGTCACACAAGGCGATATGGACGTGAACTGCACGGGCACGCACAGCTGCTACAAGCCGTCGGGCACGTATGGTGTGCTGTCCACCTCTACCTCGTCCTACGCGAAGGCGTACGGCACGACCACCGGCTGGGATTTCGCCACCGGTATCGGTTCGGTGAACGCGTATAACCTGGTGTACGCATCGGGCTGGTAACGGTTGCTGTGATGCGCTGAAACGACGACGCCCCTGGTTTTCCAGGGGCGTCTTTGTTTGGGGCAGGGTGTGGTGGCTTTACTTCGATGCTGCCGGATGCGCTGTGAATACGTCGCTACCCAATGTGCGGAGTTGGGCGTCTGTCGCATAGCCCAAGTACGACAGCCCGAAGATATCTTCGAGGCTGCGCAGCAGACTGTAGTGGTTGTATTCCACATCCGACTGCGTGCCCGGCGCGATGAAGGGCGAAAGCATCACGGCACCAATCCGGCCGCCGCCGGGACCGATCTTGCCGCCCGGTTGCGGGCCGCCTGGGAGCGGTTTCTCGTTACAGCATGCTGCGCCGTCATTGCCTTCGTCGAACGTCACGATCAGCAGGCCGTCCTGCTTGAAGGCGGGGGAATCGACGATGCGTGGTACCCAAGTGCGCAGGAATGCATCGGCGGAAATCAGGCCGCCGGGTTCGCCATTCTTGCAAGGTGCGTCGTGACCATCGTGGCAGAGATTCGGCGTGATGTAGACGAAGTTCGCCGTGGTTTCGAGCTTGGCCAGATCGTCGGTGAGATGATCGAGATTCACCACGCGGCTGTCGCAGTATTTCTTGTTATCGATGACCGAATGGAAATACACGAACGGGTTGTGCTTGGCAGCGTACTGGTCGTTCGGTGTGGCGTGCTCGGTGTTGTCGATCGTGCCGATGGCCGGATGCGCGCAGGTGGCCGATTCGCGTGTGGGATCCTTGCCCATGTCTTCCATGTACGCCTTCCAGGTGAAGCCGGCCGAGGTGAGCTGGTTGGCAAGTGTGTGTACGCTCTTCGGGTAAACGCAGCCCGTGCCAGGCAACTGCCCGTTGCTGTCGGGCTTCTTCGCCGTCGGTGCGAATTCGCTGAAGGTTGCGCAGTCGGCCTGCGTGGCCACGTTGGGCGCCTGTCCGCTGATCATCGCGATGTAGTTGTCCAGGCTGTAATGGCCGATGCCGTAGTAGTTGGACAGCAGCGCGCCTTGCTTAGGCAGCTCGCGGGCGAGATAAGGTGCGATCGACTGCGGACCGAACGTGACCGGATAGGACTCGTTCTCCAGCATGATGATGAAGACGTGCCGAATCGGCGGCGCCGACGATGAAGCGGCTAGGCACGTCGTAGACATGCACAGCGCTGCGATCAGCGCGACAAGGACGAAGCGGGTGCGCGTGAACATGCGACGCACACCGAAACAGCTGGGTAGGTAAGACATCCGCGGGTTCCTTGAGCCGTTGCGCCCGGCGCGATGCGGGGCGCAACGGCTATTGCAGCGATGTTGCGCGTCAGGATCAAGTCGCGCGGATGTCAGTGTGCTTCAGAGACCGTAGACAGGCTCTCAGGCACGCCCGTAGACGTCGTCGAAGCGCACGATATCGTCTTCGCCGAGGTAGCTGCCGGACTGCACTTCGATCAGCTCCAGCGGCACCTTGCCCGGGTTGCGCAAGCGATGCACGCTGCCGAGCGGGATGTAGGTGCTCTGGTTTTCTGCGAGCAGGAACACCTTTTCGTCGCAGGTGACTTCGGCCGTGCCCGAGACCACGATCCAGTGTTCAGCGCGGTGATGATGCTTTTGCAGGCTGAGACTGGCGCCAGGCTTCACCACGATGCGTTTCACCTGGAAGCGCCCGCCCGCTTCGAGCGAGTCGTAGCTGCCCCACGGGCGATGCACCACGCGATGGAAGGAATGCTCAGTGCGGCCGGAGGCTTTCAGCTGATCGACCACTTTCTTCACGTCCTGCGCGGCATCGCGATGCGCGACCAGCGTGGCATCAGGCGTGCTGACGACGATGATGTCTTCCACGCCGACGGTGGCGATCATGTGGCGATCATGTGAGCGCAGCAGCGAATTGCGCGTGTTCACCGTGAGCGTATCGCCCTCGCGCTGATTGCCCTGCTCGTCGTGCTGACCCGACAGCCACAGCGCGGACCACGAGCCGATATCGCTCCATGCGCAGCTCACCGGGATCACTGCGGCGCGCGAAGTCTTTTCCATCACCGCGTAGTCGATGGAATTGTCCGGCACCTTTGCGAACGCCTCGGCATCAACGCGCACGAAATCAAGGTCGCCGTGCCCGGTGGCATAGGCCTTGCGCACCGCCTCAAGCATCTCCGGCGCATGCTGGCTCAGTTCTTCCAGGTAGCGGGCAGCCTTGAACAGAAACATGCCCGAATTCCAATCGTAGCTGCCGTCGGTCACGTAGCCTTGGGCGGTGGCCAGATCCGGCTTCTCCACGAACCGCTCCACCCGGAACGCGTTCTCGCCGATCGACTCGGCACGGCGGATATAGCCGAAGCCAGTTTCCGGGCGATCCGGGCGGATGCCGAAGGTGACCAGCCAGCCATCCCGCGCTGCAGGCAGGGCTTGCTGCACTGCAGCGACGAAGCTTTCTGTATCGCCGATCAGATGGTCGGCGGGCAACACCAGCAGCAGAGCCTGCGGGTCGCGCTCTACGGCTTTGAGGGCGCCGAGGGCGATGGCCGGGGCGGTGTTGCGGGCAATGGGCTCCAAAACGATGGTGGCCCCATGCACATTGGCGTCCAGTAGTTGGTCGGCTGCCAGGAAACGGTGGTCTTCGCTGGCGACCACGATCGGTGCGGCGGTTTCCGGCAGCTTCTGCGTGCGGGTTACGGCTTGCTGGAAAAGCGTGCCGTCGCCACTCAGGGAGAGAAACTGTTTGGGAAGGTTTCTACGCGAAACCGGCCAAAGACGGGTGCCGCTGCCACCGCTAAGAATGAGAGGAATCAACATGTTCTAAGGGACCAGTGCTTTGATGATGTGGTTCAAACGCTGCCGCCAATCCGGCAAAGGATAACTGAACTGCCGCTGGAACCTTGTATTGTCCAGCACCGACCAGGCGGGACGGCGAGCGGGCGTGGGAAATTCTGCTGTGGTGATGGGGATCAACCTCGGCGCGCGGGCAAGTAATCCTTGCTCGCTGGCCTCTTGCATGATCGCTTCGGCGAAGCCATGCCAAGTCGTGCTGCCGCTGGCGACCAAGTGGTGCGTTCCATTTATGTGGTCACGCTGCATCGGTTTGGCTTCCAGCCACGTATCGAGGGCGGCAAGGGTAGCCTGCACGATCAACATCGTGTCGGTGGGGCTGCCATGTTGGTCAGCCACGATTCGGATTTCTTCGCGCTCCGCCGCCAGGCGCAACATTGTGCGAAGAAAATTGTGCCCGTGCGACGCGTAGACCCATGCGGTGCGCAGCAGCAGATGCTGCGCACCGCTCATCTGCAAGGCGAGTTCGCCGGCGAGCTTGCTACGACCATAGGCACCAATGGGAGCGGTAGTTGCGTCGGTCGGATATGGCGCCGTGGCGTTGCCGCTGAAAACGTAATCTGTGGAGTAGTGAATGACCAGTGCGTCGTTTGCTGTGGCCCATGTCCCAAGCATGCTCACCGCTTCGCCGTTTATGCGCGTCGCGAGCGCTTCTTCGCTCTCGGCTCGATCTACCGCGGTATAGGCGGCCGCATTGACGATCACGCGCGGCTGCAGCCGGTCCAGCAGACCGGGCAGCGTCTCGGGCTGCGATAAATCGGCTACTTCGGCCGGGCCGCCGTCAAAACGTTGCCCGTCGCGAGTTGCGGCCGTGAGCAGCCCTCTCACCGCCAGCTCGCCATGTTCAAGAAAGCTGCGGCCAAGCTGCCCATTCGCGCCAAGCAGCAGGATGTTCATGTTTCGAACGATGGCAGGCGGTCAGCCGGTACATCGGCCAGCAGCGGTGCTTTGGCGTCCTTGGAGGAAATCAGTGGCTCGCCGACGGGCCAATCGACGCCGATGGCTGCATCGTTCCAGCAAATTGACGCATCCGCTGTAGGGTCATACAGGGTCGTGCACTGGTAGGTAAAGGTCGCCTGCTCGGAAAGTACGCAGAAGCCATGGGCGAAGCCGGCAGGAATCCACATATGCCGACGATTGTCGGCGGTTAGCATCGCGCTGGTCCATTGCCCGAAAGTGGGTGAGCCTAGGCGGATATCCACGGCCACATCGTAAACCTCGCCTTCCAGCACGCTGACCAGCTTGCCCTGCGGGTTCGGCCATTGATAGTGAAGGCCGCGCAGTACGCCTTTGGACGAGCGTGAGACATTGGTTTGCACGAAGCTGGCATAGATGCCGAGCTTGGCGTACTTCGCCTCGTGGTAGCTTTCGTAGAAGAAGCCGCGTGGATCCTCGAAAACCTGGGGTTCCACGACCAACACGCCTGGCAGGGAAGTTGTTATGGCTTTCATCGCGCAGGACCCTGCTTTACCAATTGCACAAGGTACTGGCCGTAGCCGGTCTTGATCAGAGGTGCGGCCAAGCGCATGACCTGTTCCTCATCGATCCAGCCATTGAGGTAGGCGATTTCCTCCGGGCAGCAGACCTTCAGCCCCTGCCGATTTTCGATGGTCTGGATGTAGTTGCCGGCTTCCATCATCGATTCGTGGGTACCCGTGTCCAGCCATGCGTAACCGCGGCCGAGTTGTTCCAGGTGGAGCGAGTCGTCTTCTAAGTAGCAGCGGTTGAGGTCGGTGATCTCAAGCTCGCCGCGGGAAGAGGGCTGAAGTTTGGCGGCGTAGTCGCATACGCGTTGATCGTAGAAATACAAGCCAGTGACAGCGTATTGCGATTTCGGCTGCGCTGGCTTTTCTTCGATGCCTACTACGCGCCCTTCAGCATCGAATTCGGCAACGCCGTAGCGCTGCGGATCCTTGACCCAATAGCCGAAGATGGTGGCGCCGTGTTCCCGTACGGTTGCACGCTTCAGCCGCTCCGTAAGCCCCACACCGTAGAAGATGTTGTCACCTAGTACTAGGCAGCTCGGGTCATTGCCCACGAAATCGCGACCGATGATGAATGCCTGGGCGAGGCCGTCTGGCGATGGCTGCACCGCGTAATGGATATCAATGCCCCATTGCGAACCGTCGCCAAGCAAACGCTGGAACAGCGTCTGCTCGTGCGGCGTATTAATCATCAGGATATCCCGCATACCCGCCAACATCAGCACGGAAAGCGGGTAATAGATCATGGGCTTGTCGTAGACCGGCAGCAACTGCTTGCTGATGGCCTGCGTGATCGGATAGAGCCGGGTGCCGGAGCCGCCAGCCAGGATGATCCCCTTGCGTGTCGTCATACGCCAAGCCGCTCCATGCGGTAGCTGCCATCGAGCACGCGTTGTACCCAGGTCTGGTTGGAAAGGTACCAATCCACGGTATGCGCGATGCCCGTTTCGAAGGTCTGGGAGGGCTGCCAGCCGAGTTCGTTTTGAAGCTTGCTGGCGTCGATGGCGTAGCGGCGGTCGTGGCCCGGACGGTCCTTGACGAAGGTGATCAGGCTCTCATGAGGCTGACCGCTGGACAACGGATGCACTGCATCGAGCAGTGAGCAAATGGCGCGCACGACATCGATGTTCGTGCGTTCGGCATTGCCGCCGACGTTATAAGTTTCCCCCATTCGCCCGGCCTCCAGCACTCGACGGATCGCCACGCAGTGATCGCCGACATAGAGCCAGTCGCGGATGTTCATGCCATCGCCGTAGACGGGCAACGATTCGCCAGCGAGTGCCTTTTGAATGACCAGCGGGATCAGCTTTTCGGGAAACTGATAGGGCCCGTAGTTGTTCGAGCAATTGGTAGTGAGCGTGGGTAGGCCGTAGGTGTGATGAAAGGCGCGCACCAGGTGATCGGAAGCCGCCTTCGATGCTGAGTAGGGAGAGTTGGGCGCGTATGCCGTGGCCTCGGTGAACTTGCCCTCGGCGCCAAGTGTGCCGTAGACCTCGTCGGTGGAGACGTGCAGAAAGCGGAAGTGGTCGCGTGCCGTGCCTTCCAGCGAGCGCCAGTAATCTCGGGCGGATTCGAGCAGGCCCAAGGTACCCACGACATTGGTTTCGATGAAGGCGGCCGGTCCGTCAATTGAGCGATCGACGTGCGATTCGGCCGCGAAATTGATGATGGCCTCGGGTCTATGCTCGGCGAGCAACTGCGCGAACAGTTTGCGGTCCTTGATATCGCCCTGGACGAATCGGTGACGGTCGTTATCGGCTATGGGTGCCAGCGTATCCAGGTTGCCTGCGTAGGTCAGCTTGTCGACGTTGACGACGCATATCCCGCCGACGACCGTCTGCAGTACGAAGTTGGCGCCTATGAAACCTGCGCCGCCGGTGACTAGCCATGTTCTGACATCAAGGGATATCGGATTCATCAAGCCCTGCTTTGAGATGCAGCCAAGGGATAGTTTGCCATTGATCAGCTGAGGAAAGAGGGCTGCCACAGGGTCCGGAAACGCCCTGCGTGCGAACAATATGTCCAACATCACTGGTCTAAGGTTGCCGGGGACGGCACTGGATGGCCGACTAGGAGATTGCTTCTTGAGCGTTAGCTTGGGGGTTAGACCTGCTCGTAAGGGGTACTCCGAAAAAGCTTGCGACTCAACGGGAGGCTGAAGGGCTGGTTAGTGCTGGACTAACCCCGGGCCTTACGAAGACACCCAGGAGTAGGATTACTGAACGAAATCTTCAGGTGCCCGTTCGGCCATATTCCGCCTGTCGGGTTAAGATTACCGTTTTATCTCGGACCAAGCCCCATCATGGCCACGAAGAGTCGCAACAAGACGAAGGTACTGGGATTAGGCACGCGCGCCATCCACGCAGGCCAGGCTCCCGATCCGAGCACTGGGGCCATCATGACGCCCATTTACGCCACATCGACATATGTGCAAAAAAGCCCTGGCAAGCACAAGGGGTTTGAATACTCACGGACGCAAAACCCCACCCGCATGGCCTACGAACGCTGCGTGGCGGACCTGGAGGGTGGTGTGGCCGGTTTCGCGTTCGCCTCAGGGCTGGCTGCGGCCGCAACAGTCCTGGATCTGCTGGATTCCGGCAGCCATGTCATCGCCATGGACGATCTTTACGGCGGCAGCTACCGGTTGTTCGAGCGGGTCCGCCGCCGTTCCGCCGGGCTGGATTTCAGCTTCATCGACCTGAACGATAGCGACGCCCTGAAAGCCGCTCTGAAGCCCAACACTCGGATGATCTGGGCGGAAACCCCCACCAATCCCATGCTGAAGCTTGTCGACCTACGCAAGGTTGCGGCCTTCGCTAAGAAGCATGGCCTCATCCTGGTCGTCGACAACACCTTCTGCTCACCCATTGTGCAGCGTCCGCTGGAACTGGGGGCGGATCTGGTACTCCATTCGGCCACCAAGTATCTCAACGGCCATTCGGATATCGTGGGTGGTGTTGTCGTGGCAGGCAGTAAAGATCTGGCGGAGCAGATGGGGTTCTTGCAGAACTCCGTTGGCGCCATCGCGGGACCGTTCGATGCGTTCCTGGCTATGCGTGGTCTTAAGACGTTACATTTACGTATGCGTACCCATTGCGATTCGGCGCTTGAACTGGCGCATTGGCTGGAAACTCATCCAGCTGTCAATCGAGTCATTTATCCAGGTTTGAAATCACATCCACAGCACGCCTTGGCGAAGCGCCAAATGAATGGCTTCGGTGGCATCATTTCAGCGGAATTGAAGGGTGGTCTTAAGCGCGCTAGACACATGCTTGAAAAGTGTGAACTGTTTGCGCTCGCCGAGTCGCTGGGCGGTGTCGAAAGCTTAATCGAACATCCCGCTATTATGACACATGCTTCGGTTCCCAAAGCGAATCGGCAGCGCTTGGGTATTAGCGACAGCCTAATTCGTCTGTCGGTTGGCGTTGAGGACGTGCGAGATCTCAAGGACGAGCTTGCGATGGCTATAGCGCGTTGAGCAAGCAAGATTCAGCGGACGTGAAGGACGCTAGAACTCTTAATGTCTTTGGTTTTAGGTCATGTCATATGAGTGGTGCCATCACAGAGATTCTCGCCTTTGCCGGGTGATTCTATTGGCGCGCTCAGTAGTAGTGGTGGCATTCGATCAAAAAGCGGGTGCTTAAAGATGATCTGTGGCAGTCGCGGTTCGCACTTTACGGAATGAAATAACCATGAGTGAAATGATGCGTTCGGTATGGCGATACCGACACTTCATCTTGTCTTCGGTGAAGAATGAACTGAAATCTCGTTTTGCTCGAAGCAAGCTGGGTGCCGCCTGGATGGTGCTACAGCCCCTGGCGCAGGTGGCGATTTACTCGGTGGTGTTGTCTCGTGTCATGGAGGCAAAACTCCCTGGCGCCACTAGTAAGTATGCGTATTCGATCTATCTGCTGGCAGGCATGCTCGCGTGGTCACTGTTTGTGGAGGTCGTACAACGATCATTGACGTTGTTCGTTGATAGCGGGAACTTGATGAAGAAAATTTTCTTTCCGCGGGTATGCTTGCCGTTCATCACGGTTGGCACGGCGTTGGTGGGAAATCTATTCCTCTTCGTCGCCACAGTTTTCATCTTCGCCATTGTAGGACACCCGCCCACCATTTCCCTTCTTTGGCTGCCTTTGCTGTTCGCGATCAATGTCACCTTTTCTCTCGGTCTGGGGTTATTGCTTGGGGTGCTCAATGTTTTTGTCAGGGACATTGGGCAAGTCATGGCCGTTGTCCTACAGTTGTGGTTTTGGATGACGCCTGTGGTCTATATGGCAAACATCTTGGGCGATACCTTTCGCCATATCATAGTGTTCAACCCAATGTATTACATCGTCAGCAGTTACCAGGACGTTCTACTGTACGGTCAAGCCCCTCATCTGGTTCCACTCGGATGGATGCTCGCGGGCTCCTTCGTACTGCTTGCGTTGTCACTACTCGTATTTCGCCGTGCGGCTCCCGAAATGGTGGATGTACTATGAGCGCCGATGTTCTTCGGGTGACGGAGCTTGGCAAGGCGTTTCGCGACTACGGCAGCGAATTCAAGCGATTCGCCAGTTGGTTCGGTGCGAAAGTTAAGGTTCGAGAAGAGCACTGGGTCGTTCGAGATATATCGTTCTCAGTAGGGTGTGGCGAGGCTATCGGCATTGTGGGCCAAAACGGTGCCGGCAAGAGCACATTGCTGAAGCTGGTGACAAGGACCTTGATGCCAACCAAGGGCTCGGTTGAGGTGAATGGTCGTGTCGCAGCGATCCTGGAACTCGGGATGGGATTCAGTCCTGACCTTACTGGTCGTCAGAATGTGTATCACGCCGCCGGATTAATGGGATTTTCTCGCGAACAAATTGACGCGGCAATGTCTGAGATAGAGCGCTTTGCTGAGATTGGGAACTATTTCGATGAGCATGTCAGAACGTATTCCAGCGGTATGCAAATGCGTGTTGCCTTTAGCGTTGCCACGGCATTCCGCCCGGATATTTTGATCGTAGACGAGGCGTTATCCGTAGGTGACGCGTATTTTCAGCACAAGTGCTTCAAGCGGATTCGAGAGTTCAGGGAGCAAGGAACGAGCTTGATGATCGTTTCGCATGACAGTTCCGCAATCCAGAGTCTGTGTGATCGGGCGATCCTGCTGCAGGCGGGGCGAGTCCTCAAGGACGGCGAACCGGTGGAGGTCATGGATGCTTATAACGCGCTTATCGCGGAGAGAGAGAACAGCACGGTAAAGACGGAGCGCCTCAGAGATGGTCAGCTACAAACGATCTCTGGCACGCTCGAGGCTGTTGTTGAAAGCATTCATCTTTATACGGAGAGCGGCCAGTCCGTCGAATTCGTAGATGTGGGTCAAGCGGTCGAGCTACGCATCGGCGTCATCCTTAAGGCTGATATTCCTAGACTTGTCTTTGGTTATTTGATCAAGGATCGCCTTGGCCAAGCGATCTTCGGAACTAATACACACCACACGAAGCAGGTGCTTGCGGAGGTGAAGGCAGGGCAGCGCGTGACTTATCGTGTTCGCTTTCCGATGAATCTCGGTCCAGGTACTTACTCCATATCGACCGCCTTAGTGAGTACGGATACGCACTTGGTCGACAATTACGAATGGCGTGATCTGGCATTCGTGTTTACGGTAGCCAACCATTCGCATCCGCATTTTGTGGGTAATGCGTGGATTCCGCCGGAGTTTGAGGTGACGGCGATATGACGTTCGTTAGCTACGCGCAGAATTACGAAGACGTGATGCTGCACAGGGCACTGAAGCATGTCGTCAAGGGCTTCTACGTGGACGTGGGGGCCCAACATCCTGTCAATGAGTCGGTGACAAAGGCTTTTTATGAGTGCGGCTGGCATGGCATCAATATCGAGCCGATGACCACATGGTTCACCTTGCTGGAGAGTGACCGTCCCCACGATATCAATCTCAATGTGGCGGCGACCGATCAGTCCGGAGATCTCGTCATGTTCGAAGTGGAGGAGACTGGGCTGTCGACAACGAATAGAGAGTTCGCTGAGAGTTATCGTGAAGAGGGCAGGGTGATCAATGAACGATGCGTACCTGCACTCTCCTTGGATCAGATCTTTGTTGATCATGGTGTCACCGAAGTCCACTTCATGAAGGTTGACTGCGAGGGTTGTGAGAAGGCCGCATTGTCGTCTGCGTCGCTAACTGCGGTAAGACCGTGGATCATTGTTGTGGAGGCAATGGAGCCAAATAGTCAAGTTCCAACGCACGAACGATGGGAATATCTGTTGACTGGTCGGGGTTACCAGCTCGCCTATAAGGACGGCCTGAATCGGTTTTATGTAGCGGATGAGCGTTCTGAGCTCATTGCTGCCTTTGATTTCCCACCGAATATATTCGACCAGTTCGTGCGCGCGCGCGATCGCGATGCGCATCTGGGTGTTAACGATGCCCATGAGCGCTTGCGTGCTGCGCTTGTTGAATTGGCCCAGTCGAAGACTGTGACGCAGCAACTTTCCGACACATTGCGGCTGCTTTCCGAGGAGCAGGCGCTGTTGCGTGCAACCTTTGAACAGGCGCGTGCGGAGAATGTAAATGAGAGAGAGATACTCAAGACGCAGCTTGAATCGCATAAAGCTGAGATCGTCGCACTGCTGCTAGGTCGTGATGAATTGACATCGCAGTTGCAACAGGCACGTGCGGGTTCATTCAAGCAGGTAAGCGCGGCCAGGGCGGCCGCCGATGGAGAGATCCAGGAATTGCTGCTGCGGCAGCAGGAGTTAATACGGCACATCGAGGCGTTAAGAGTGGAGCGGGACCATCGGGCCCAGGACGTTCATGCTCTTATGCTCAGTACTTCATGGCGAATTACGGCGCCCTTGAGGGCATCGAAGACGTTCATACGGGCGAATTTGGGTAAAGTTTGGCGCTTTATCCGTCCAGCCGTTGCCCGTGCGGGAAGGGCGTCGAGGCCGTCGATTCGCTGGCTATTGCAATTCAAATTACTTCGCGTACTCGCCTCGAAATTGCTTGGCCCCCACACTCGTCTCGGCAGGAGGTTGCGTACCTTCCTGTATCCGCCACAAATAGGTGTGCAAACGACGTTGGCTATGTCGACGGACGCTGCTGCGATCGAAACCATGCTTAGAACCGCCATTGCGCGTGAAGCCGAACGCTACTGATAGGAGGGGGGGATGCGGGTAGTCGTAGATCTGCAAGGGTGCCAGTCTCCGGATGGTCGAATTCGGGGAGTAGGGCGTTATTGTCTTTCACTTTGTCGTGCCATGGCACAGGAAAGCCGCGGGCACGAACTATGGATTGCATTAAATGGAGCAATGCCCGATTCGGTCAACTTGGTTCGTGATCTACTAGCAGATGTTGTACCCGCTGAACGCGTCATGTCGTGGGAAAGTGTAGGCCCCACTGCCTCCATGGTAGAGGACAATCGGTCGCGCAATCTAGCGGCAGAGGCACTGCGAGAGGCCTTCCTGGAAAGCCTCAATGCGGATGTCATATTCACAGCCAGCATGGTCGATGGCTGGGTTGATTCGGTGGTCACTTCCGTGCCTGAGCGCTCCCGGGCGCTGCAGGTAGCCGTTCTGTTCGATTTGATTCCATTGGTCATGCCAGACAGGTATCTGGTCAAGGATGATTTGAAGGCGTGGTACATGCGCAAGCTGGAGCATCTCCAGCGTTGCGATCTGCTGCTTGGGATATCGGAGTCGACGTGTCGTGAGGCGATCCAGCTGTTGAAGCTGGACGAGCGGCGCATTGTAAACATTTCGGCGGCGGTGGGAGACGAGTTTGTCAGGCTGCCTACGCAGGTCACTGCAACCTCGGTCGGCAGAAAGTATGGCGTTCATCGCAATTTCGTCATGTATGCCGGTGGATTTGATCACCGCAAGAATCTAAGTGCGCTCATTGCTGCATATTCAGGACTTTCGGAGAGTGTACGAAAGAGTCATCAGCTAGTTTTTGTTGGCAATATCGACACCAAGGAGCACAACGAGCTCTCCGTCGTTCGCGATAGCGTGGGACTTGCGCGGGACGAGCTGGTGTTTACCGGTTTTGTGTCAAACGCAGAACTGATCAAGCTCTACAACGCTTGCGCTGTTTACATCTTTCCGTCGCTCCACGAAGGGTTTGGGTTGCCTGCGTTGGAGGCCATGTCCTGTGGTGCGATTGTGTTGGGGGCTAATACGACCAGCTTGCCCGAAGTGATCGGTCTGACGGAGGCACTTTTCGATCCGAGCGATATGGCTTCGATTTCGTCAAAACTTCTCCAGGGGCTTACCGACGAAGCGTTTCGCAATAGATTCAGGGAACATGCCGCCGTTCATACCAAGAAATTTTCCTGGGCCTTATCGGCTTCCGCCGCATGGTCAGCCATTGAACAGGCATTACGTGTACAGCAGCTCCAGAAGCCTGCTACGCCGCTGGGGCAAGATGCGGGAGGGCGGCGTGTCGCCGTCTTAACAGCTGGGGAGTTTTCTTCACAGGCGCTCGACGCGCTAGGGTTCGGTCCGCTGGCTACTTTGCAGGTGGATGTCATTCACGATGACGATGGTAGTGCCGAGGCGAAGTTTGTCTGGCAGCCGCGGCCGGCGAATTGGTGCAGGCGCAAGCTGAGCGATTTTAACCAGGTGGCGTATGATGAAGTCGTCGTGCAGATCTGCGATGTCCCGGCGACTGCGTACCTGCTCTCGGCGGTGAAAGATAGAAACGCAACGCTTCTTCTCAAAGACGCATCAGTTGCACAGGCCTTAAATGAACTCCAGTTCGTAGACCGACCCCTGCTCGCTTCGATCATCTACGGTGCCCGCGGTTACCAGGCGCTTGAGCGGCTTGCAGGTCCGGTTTCTGCAGCGAGCTTTGAGGATCTCGATTCGACTGATGTCGCGTACGGTCACGCGGGATGGGTGTCGTTGCCCATAGCTCATCGCGATGAAGTACAAGTCGCACGTTATCGGGAGATGCGCAGCCTTATTCGCCGTCTGGCACAAGTGCCGGGTATACCTCAATGGAATCCCGCCGATATCTCACGTCTTGCCATGGCGGTGGCTCGCAATCGGCCGGTAAATACACGGCAGCGTTCCATGTTCGTTGATATCTCTCATCTAGTGATTGAGGACGCGAAGACCGGTATTCAGCGCGTCGTTAGGCATATCGTCGCCGAACTGTTGAGCGCGCCGCCCTCGGGCTTCAAGGTGGAGCCCGTCTATATCAAAGCGGATGGCGTCTTTCGTTATGCGCGCAATTACTGCAACGGACGGTTTTTCCCAGAACTTTCTTTGCCTGGGGACGCACCTGTAGCTTTCCAGCCTGGCGACGTGTTTGTTGGCTTGGATCTGGCCGCACACCTGGTGCCCTACTTGCGCGAAACCTACGAATGGATGCGCAGCCGGGGAGTGGCAGTCAATTTTGTCGTCTATGACTTGCTACCGCTGCTCCGACCAGATTGCTTCGATGAGGCAGGCCTGCCTACATTCCGGCGCTGGTACGAGGTGATAGCCGAGCTATCCGACGGGATTGTATGCATTTCCCGCACGGTGGCTGACGAGCTTAAGCAATGGCTGCATCAAGCCATGCCGGTACGGGGGCGCCCTTTAAAGGTCGGATATTTTCATCTTGGTGCTGACCTGGCTCCAGGCACTGCAGCGGATGGCTTGGATGAGACGTTGCCGTTTGATCTGGGCAGGCGCCCCACATTTTTGATGGTTGGCACGATTGAGCCTCGAAAAGGACATGCACAGGCGCTTGAGGCTTTTGATGTCCTGTGGGATACCGGCCACGATGTGAATCTCGTGCTAATCGGAAAAGCCGGTTGGCGTGTGGAGGAGTTGGTGTCACGTCTCAGAAACCATCCTAAGAATGGTAGTCGACTTTTCTGGATGGAGACCGCTGATGATACACAGCTGATTGCAATGTATCACCGATCTTCCGCACTCCTGGCTGCCTCCGAAGGTGAGGGGTTTGGTTTGCCCCTGATTGAGGCGGCACAATATCGCTTATCCATTATCGCTCGAGATCTACCTGTCTTCCTCGAGGTGGCGGGTGAACATGCATTCTACTTTTCCGGCATGGAACCTGGTGCTTTGGCAGGCTCGATAAAGCAGTGGCTCGTACTTCAGGCAGGGGACAAAGTTCCTCGCTCAGCGGATATGCCGTGGATAACTTGGAGGCAAAGCGCGCAGCAGCTTGAAGAGGTTGCGGTAATGGAGCATTGGTATTATTCCTGGGTTCCATCCATGCTTCGTCGTTTTGCGGCCTCGGATTACCGCGCGCAGTCTTCAGCGGGGGACTTAATAAAGGGGCGGCGTCGATCCAATGGACTGCCTGGTGTGCTTTATGCGACACCTCCATTTGAGGTTGTCAGTGGGACTTATGAATTGGCTATCACAGGCGAGAGGTCTTCAGAGGTGGGGACTGCCTGGGTAGACGTGGAGGCCCGTGATGGTTCATGGCGACTCGCTTCCGGGCCACTTACGGCCGGTGAGGGAAAAATTGGCTCTCTCCAGATATCGCTCAAGGAGGACGTAGCCGATTTCCGTATCAGGATCATGACTGACGGGGAGGCCAACATGGAATTCTGGAGTCTGGAATTGACTCCGGTGGCGGGTGGGGGGTGTTCATCAGCATCATGCTGGACAATGCCTTCCACATGACCGGGAGCCGGAGACACTAGGGTGGGCTTGAGTGCGGAGGATGGGTTAGGGACAATGCCCGTCCCTGTAGGATCAGAAATTTATAGCAACGGACACTAATGAAAACAGCACTAATTACTGGCATCTCCGGGCAAGACGGTGCATACCTGGCCGAACTCCTTTTGTCAAAGGGCTATCGCGTCTTTGGTACGTATCGGCGGACCAGCTCGGTAAATTTTTGGCGTATCGAAGAGCTCGGGATTCATCAGCACCCGAATCTTACATTGGTTGAATTCGATCTAACCGACATGGGGTCCGCTATCCGCTTGCTTCAGACCACGGGCGCGACCGAGGTCTATAATCTTGCTGCGCAGAGCTTCGTCGGGGTCTCGTTCGATCAGCCAGCGACGACAGCTCATATCACGGGCGTAGGTGCACTTCATTTGCTCGAAGCGATTCGGGTCATTAACCCCAAGATTCGTTTCTATCAGGCCTCGACGTCGGAGATGTTCGGCAAGGTTCAGGCCGTGCCCCAAAAGGAAGACACGCCTTTTTATCCGCGCAGTCCCTATGGCGTTGCGAAATTGTATGCGCATTGGATCACGGTCAACTATCGTGAATCCTACGGTATCTTTGGCTGCAGTGGCATTCTGTTCAATCACGAATCGCCCTTGCGTGGACGCGAATTTGTCACGCGCAAAATTACTGACTCAGTGGCGAAGATCAAGTTAGGGAAGCTCGATGTGCTTGAGCTGGGCAATCTCGATGCAAAGCGCGATTGGGGTTTTGCCAAAGAATACGTCGAAGGCATGTGGCGCATGCTCCAGGTCGACGAGCCTGATACTTATGTGCTGGCGACCAACCGTACCGTTACGGTTCGGGATTTTGTGTCTCTCGCGTTTGCTGCCGCAGATGTGACCATCGAATGGAAAGGCAAGGACGAAGGCGAAACAGGGATCTGTGCTCAGACTGGCCGTACGCTTGTTCGCATTAATCCGAAGTTCTATCGTCCAGCCGAGGTCGATCTGTTGATCGGCGATGCCACAAGAGCGTTCGATAAGCTTGGATGGAAGCCGGAAACCTCGCTTGAGGCGCTCTGCCGAATGATGGTGGAGGCGGACCTACGCCGGAACGAACGTGACGCGTCCTTCTGACTCTACCTCTAAGCGGATATTGGTTACCGGACATCACGGTTTTACCGGTAACTATGTCGTCAAAGCCCTGCAGGTCAAGGGCCACCAAGTCCTTGGTCTCTCCGCAAATCCTGCTGATCTCGATTCAGCGCGAATCGAGTTATTCGATCGGAGTGCGGTAGCTAGGGCCGTGGCTTTGGCGCAGCCCGATGCCGTCGTGCACCTCGCTGCTATCGCATTCGTCGCTCATGGCGATGCAGACGAAATGTACCGTACCAATATCGTAGGCACCCGGCACTTGCTCGAAGCGCTCGCCTCGCTTGATCGTCGCCCTGATGCGGTGCTTCTGGCCAGCAGTGCCAACGTCTATGGGAACAGCGATATTGAATTGCTCGACGAAAGCGTTCCGCCGAGTCCGGTGAACGACTATGCCGTGAGCAAGCTGGCCATGGAGCACATGGCACGACTTTGGATGGATCGTTTGCCCATCACGATCGCACGCCCGTTCAACTATACGGGTGTGGGACAATCGGAAAATTTCCTCCTGCCGAAGATCGTTTCGCATTTCCGTTGCAGTGCTACCGTGATTGAGCTGGGCAACATCGATGTTGCGCGTGATTTTCAGGATGTGCGCTTCGTTGCAGATGCTTATACGCGATTACTATCGGTAGGGGCGGCGGGAGAGACAGTTAACTTGAGTTCTGGTGTTTCCGTTTCGCTCACTGAAGTCATAAGAATGATGGAGCGTATTGCAGGGTACAGCATCGAAGTCAGGGTCAACCCTGCTTTCGTTCGCGGCAACGAGGTTGCCCGTTTGACCGGCAATAACGCCAAGCTCACCCGACTGATAGGGCCGCTCGACATCATCTCACTAGAGAACACCTTACGCTGGATGTACGAGCACGATTCACGCCATTCATGATCTTTGAGGAAGTATGGAATGAAGTGCTTTAAGGCCTACGATATCCGTGGCCGTATTCCTGACGAGTTGAATGCCGATGTCGCATATCGTATCGGTCGCGCGTTAGCACGAACGATTGATATCGGAACCGTTATTGTCGGGTACGACATCAGGCTGGATAGTCCCGCGCTAGCTTCGGCCGTCATCCGTGGCCTGAATGATGAGGGGTGCGATGTTATCAATATCGGTCTATGTGGTACGGAAGAAGTCTATTTCCAGACCGCTCACCGCAAGGTTGAGGGTGGCATCATGGTCACCGCAAGCCACAACCCGATGAACTACAACGGGATGAAGTTGGTGCGCAAAGGGGCCACGCCGATCAGCGGTGACAGCGGTTTGCGGGATATCGAGCGGCTGGTTGAAGCGAATCAATTCGGCGAAGTAAGGGGAGGCGGCAAGCTTGTCATCGACGAGGATAAGTCGGCTTATATCGAGCATCTTCTAAGCTATGTGGATGTGACTGCGTTAAGCGCGCTGAAAGTGGTCGTCAACGCAGGTAACGGTTCCGCTGGTTCTGTCATCGATCTTTTAGCCAAGCATCTGCCACTCGAGTTTATTCGGGTTCACCACCAGCCCGATGGCCGCTTTCCCAATGGCATCCCCAACCCCTTGTTGCCGGAGAATCGCTCGGCGACGGCCGATGCGGTGCGCGAGCACAAGGCTGACCTTGGCTTGGCCTGGGATGGGGATTTTGATCGCTGTTTCTTCTTCGACTCCGAAGGAGAGTTCATTGAGGGGTATTACATTGTTGGCTTGCTGGCTGCACAGTTACTGCAAAAGCATCCTGGAGCGAAGATCATTCACGATCCGCGGCTGACCTGGAATACCGTGGAGCTGGTCGAGCAGGCTGGGGGCGTGCCCGTTCAGAGCAAGACGGGGCATGCCTTCATCAAGGAGCGCATGCGTAGTGAAGACGCGGTGTATGGTGGTGAAATGAGTGCCCATCACTATTTCCGCGAATTTGCCTATTGCGACTCCGGAATGATCCCGTGGCTGCTGCTTGTGGAGCGTATCGCCAAAACCAGGGTGTCGCTTGGGGATATGCTAAAGCAGCAGATGAAAGCGTTTCCCTGCAGTGGCGAGATCAACTTCCGAGTTCGTGACGCAGCTGCGTCGATAGACAGGGTCATGAATCACTTCCAAGGGTCAGCCCCAGCCATTGATTCAACCGACGGCCTCAGCGCGGATTTCGGATCATGGCGATTCAACTTGCGTTCGTCTAACACGGAGCCGTTGCTTCGGCTGAATGTTGAGGCACGAGGGGATGAAGCACTGATGCAAAGGAAGACTGCGGAGATCAGTCAACTCGTAACTGAATCCTGACTCGTCCTGCCATTGGATAGACCTTGTTTCCAAGAAGCCTCTCCCTAAGGCTCTCAGGTGAAGATTTAGGCTAGATTGATCTGGGTGATATGTGCAGTCTGAGGAGCCTTGTCCACAAACCAAGCCACCGACTCTTGAACCAATGAGAGGACTAGCTGAAATTCGCCAGATTTGCTTGGTGGCCGGATTTTCATCGGAACAATGATCGAGCCACCCGCAGGCACGTCTGTTGGAAGACGGGTGCGCAGTCCATCGCTGATGATGACTTCATTGTCCTTTGTCAGCCATCGATAGGACAGTGTGACAGGTTGCTGTCCAAAGGCGTTCCAAGTTTCGCCGCTAATATTACTTATATGCATCGGAACAAATACGTCGAGCCCAAGGTAGAACTGATCCATAGAGCACATCGGCGTGATCTTCGAGGCGAATTCACTAAGAGGCTTGTTGTTCCGCCCCAAGGAGCGCATCACGCTGTTCGAAGGTACGTGGGTGATGGATGACCAGGATGCGCTTGGCGACATGGCAACGAGTTCGACATTCGCATCCATAAGAATCTGCCCCTCGAAGTATGCAGCTGCCGTTTCGTGGACCTGAAAGGAAGCAGCTTTCTCGAGCCAGTGGTAGCAACCCTGATAATGGGTTTCACTACGAACCAAGGCGACGTCGACCACGTATCGGCCAATGGGGGCACGATTGAGCATCTGGAAACTCGCGCAATACTCTCCGGGAATGACCGCGTAGACGTTCCCGAGCAACATGGTATTGGTCCCGAAGATCAATGATCCCTGTTCATCTTTGATGGCAATGCCGATGTTGAGCTCGTCAATCGACTGATCGACCTTGAAACTAATCGAGATATTGCAATGCTCGCCGACCATCACGTGATTGGCGCCCGAGATCTCACCCTCCACGCTGACTTGCAGTACCGAGCAGCGCCTGTCTCCAAAGTCCCGTGCTTGCTCGATTGCCGTGGGGGCGGCAGCGGTTTGACGCCGATGGTCGAGGGGCATGCCTTTGTCCAGCATGCTTACCGAGGTCCTGATGAAATTCCGTCGCAGCTGTTTGAATCGCGCTTTCGCTTGCTGGTATAGCTCCAATTCGCACTCCAGCAGATAATTGAGTTTGCTTTGCTGGCTGGCAGACAGTGCACTCGAGGGAAGGCGCTGCGACGCGACGTTCTTGAATCTAAGGGGTACTGGCTTCCACGAAAATCTCGCATCCAGCATGCTAGAGAAATCGTCCAGCTCATCTTGGATACCTACCAGTTCAAAGAGCTCCAGGGAGCGAACGGCTGCCTCATACTTTTCGTTCGTAGAAAGCTCCGTTCTGGATGACGTGCCCAGAGGGTAGAGCATTCCCATCTGGCATGAGACGGCTTCCGGCTTATCAATCGATAGATTTTCTAAATAGTCGTCTAGATCAAGCGCGTGGACCTTTGCATCGAGAAGGCGATCTGCGTTATCGCTTTTTTCGAAGAAGTACTGCGAGAGAAAGCGGTCTATAGGGTTGCGCAGTACCGTGATGTTGCACCGATCGACAGGCAACTGATCACCTTGATAGAGGGAAAAATGCCCGCTGATGGCACGCATATCGCGCCAACGAAGCAGGGCGTCGCTCAATCGGTTGCCCAAAACACTTGGAGATACGCATTGCTCCCCGAGTTGCTCGATGAGATATTGGCGTATCGCAATGCCACCAGTCTTGGGAATGTGGAAGTGCAAAATCTTCTGCACAGCGTCCTCAGAAATCTGGATTGAAGGTGGGGCGACTGCAAGTGAGGAGATTACGGGAAGCGCCGCGAGTATGTGCAAGAATAACGTAAGCCCTGCGTAAGGTGGCAATTGCATTAAAAATTATTCAGGTTTGTGACAGCAAGGCCTCCAGGTACCACGTGTAGAGGTAGAGGTAGAGGGTGAGGCGTCACCAGTCTGAACTGGGCGATGAGTTCGATTCATGACGCAATACAAAGCGTCGGCAATGCTTCAAAGCGAGGGCAAGATGAGTTGCGATGCAGGCGAAGTATCCAAAAGGTGAAAGGCATGCAGACCTGAGCTGCGAGTCTCTAGCTGCACAGGCGTCAGGGTTCCGTGTCTGTATGGGGGCTCAACATCTTCATGGATGCTGGCTTTCGACGCTCGCGCTGGGGGATAAGGACTTGCCGCGGATGCGTTTCCTGGCTGAGATGGGCTACTCAAAACCGGGGGACGTCGGATGCGCGGCGACTTATGGTCGGTGAGTGTCTGGAGCAGGGGGATGCTCTTCGGAAGACGGTGACAGTGGTAAGCCGCTGTCTTTTCAGATATCCACGCACGACACAGCGCCGATACGTGTCTTAGCATCAATGAAAGTTGATAGCACCGCGGTTGTCAGTATCGGTATTACGGCGCGTCGCGACTAATCGCACAACTCGGCATCAGGATAGCTTCGATAAAGCCAGCGTGGCTTTCCTTCTGCTGCCAGGCGACTGTTTCGGGCGCGCAGGAAAATGTACTGCCCCAAATCGTAGCCCCGATTCGGCGTCGAGTGGATCTGTGCAGCAATGTTTTCGATCGGATAATAGGCACGGGCGTGGTTCTCATGCACGTCGGACGAATAAATCAGGTCGAGATCAAAGCCTAGGTGGCTGAGCATTAGAAATAGCTCGTGCTTGTTGTACTCACGATTGTGCCGGCCGTAGACACCGTAGCCGGAAATTGGGTCGTAAATATTGCCACCGCACATCATCCTGGCGATGTTTTCCAAACGATTCACGTTTGGTGTAGTTAGGATCAGTGCGCCACCAGGGTTTAGTTTGTCCTTGATGCGGCGGAGTGCGCCCAGCGGATCAGCAACCAAGTGCTCAATCACTTCACAAAAGAGAATGATGTCAAATGTCTCTTCGAAGGGGATATCTTCAACGTCAACATTATTGTTAAGGAAGTCAAAATCGAAGACTTCGTTCGTCAGTGTGCTTTTACAACTCTGTCTGCCACCACCACCAGATATGCCGAAATAGTTGGTGCAATAGATTTCGTGTTGGCGAAACTTCTTGAGAAGGATGGTGGTGAAGTAGGGATTCGCACCAATTTCAAGCAGTCTGCCATGTCCTTCCGGAACGATGGAGAGCGTATGGACGAAGCGCCGGAAGTCTGCGCTGAGATAAGTGGACAGCTCTTTGGCTGGCGCACCGTCCAGCTCAAAGCTTTCAAGATAGCTTAGTAGTTCATGTTCAGTATGATTTTCCGGCAAAAGCAGCGGTTGCGAAATATCGGGGAAGAAAGCTTCGATTTGATCGTTCATGTTGCCTTCCTGCATGGTCACTATGAGGCCTATCTTGGCGCGATTGACCGAGCCATGAGCTGCTGGTCAATGCGGATCTCTAGATGGGTATAGATTATTTCTATCGGCGCACTTCGGATAATCAGGATGGATTCTGTGATGTTGGACTTGCATCGGCTGATTGAAGCTTAAAAGCCCTAAGGCCTATGCCAAGCTCACGAGGATCATCGGATATGCCAGCTTGGTTGGGTGACATTGATCCACTGATTGAAATGGTGAGCTCCAACATGCCCTCTTTAATCGCGGTACAAGGGATGGGGAAGATGATGGGGGTAGGTAGCGGTGATGTGAGTTGCTGTCCCCACAACTGCAAGCCTTCTGCACCGATAGCGACCTTCATGACGGGGTTCTTTGGTGTAATAAAGGCCGTGAAATCCATGGACATCACATAGCCTCCGGCTGGGCATTGGTCCACACGGCCTTTGATGAACGCCTTGGGGCTGCTCGACCAGGTGCCCCAGGCTTCTGGGGCTGCCCAGCCGGTACCAAGAAAACCCTTTGCAACTGGGTGAGTCCTGGTTATTTGGTATGTTCGACCAACTTCCAATACAGGCCGTGCTTGACCCAACTGTCCTATTTGAGCCAACTCAGCGTCGCTCAAGATGACATACCGCATGCTGCGCCCATCAGGCAATATCTTGCCCTTATCAACGGGAGCGAGCACTCGAGCCGGTAATACTGCTGGGTCAATTTCGCAAGGGTTCGTGGTCATAGGCACTACGGGGTAGCCCTGACGGACGACGATGAGCACCTTGCGGCAGCCTGGGCCAAGTACTGCGTACGATTTCGGTAGCATGGGGTCTATCACGTCAACATTGCGATCAGCGAAGATTTGCGCCGGTGGATCGTACCAAGAGGGTGCGTGCTCCTGTATCCAGGCGGAGAGTCGAGTCGGTGTTAGATATTTTTCATGCTGACGGGGAAAGAAATGCGCGGCGTTTGCGATAGTCGCCGCGGCAAAAAAAAGAAGCGTTACCAAGGCGATACTCAGTTTTCTCGAAAGGTTCCCTATGAGATAGGCCAGCCCTGGTACAAATAGGCCGATATACCAAGTGGCGTATCGTGCAATATCGATAGTGGCACCAGAATTCAGGTTCTCGGTGGATGATTGCGCATACAAATTCGTCGCTAGAAAAATGGCAACGAATGCGGTAGTCAAAGAAAAGATGGAAATCTTTTTCACTCTGAGAGCAAGCGCCAAGGCCACCAAGATCAAAATGGACAATGGCCAATTGGGAATGAGACCAATATCCGGATCAATGATCCAGATATACATGGTGCCTAGATGTAGACCAATTTTGGCGCCGCCGGCCAGAAGCTGCGGATCAATGACGCCGACTCGAGTAAAGTAATAGATCGGGTGGATGGCCATCAAGGCAAGCGCTAGGGCTCCAAGCATGACGTCCTTGATCCTGATGGTTTGTCCCCACATCTGCCATACCGCTATGGCAAGAGAAAAGAGAGCAGTAGCGGCAATGCTGATATTTTGAGTCGACGCAAGCGCAAGCCAGGCAGCCGCGCCTAGATAGCGGCGCTGTACAAACAGAGTCGTTCCTGCAGCAACGCACGTAAACGTGAGGAATTCTGTGTGCACTTTATCAACGAACCAGAAAATCGGCGAACCGACAATAGCAATACCGACAGCGAGCACCCCAGATTTTCCGTAAAATCTAGCGCTCAGGTAAATCAGCGACGCAGCTAGCAGCGCATGTAGGAAAAGAAATGCCGCGTGTGGATTGCTTTTAATAGCCGCTAGCCAGCCACCTAATGTGGCTGCCATCGCCGGATAAAACCAAAAATGATTGAAGTCAGCACCGCTCCTTTGATTGAGAGCGGGGAATACCGTGCGTAGGCTATCCGTATCTACAAGATAGGCAACTTTTCTTTGGTCGTACAGATGATCGTAGCTGGTCCATGCGGGCTCAGTCATGAAGGTACGATGCCCATCTTGGATCGCGTAATACAGAGCGTAGTACTCGGAGCCATCGCCGACCCGTTGTGCCGGCAGCTTTAGTGTCAACACGGAAAACAGCGTCATGGCAACCAAGGCAAGCCAAATGCTGGCTTTGTGTGAGGCGGCGCGCGACCAAGGCAACGCTTCACTTGGCGAATTTAGTGTTTGATCTTTTGCATTAGACATTGACAGATGAACCTTTCAGCACAGATAGAGCTACAGCCTGCCCTTCGCGCACCATTAATTATGATCTTGTCCTTCAATGGCGCGAGTCATTGAATTCATCTGGCACCAGTCAACTACTTGCGAGCGCTGTACAAAACATCCGGCAACTTAGCCAAGACATCCCTAGACTTCACACACTCTCAAAACGTCTATTAATGAGGGCCGCGATGCGGTCGCCCTCGCGAATAGCGTAATTGGTGCCGCGATCCTCTGGATAAATCTGTGCCATGGTGGAGATCAAGGCGTTTTCATAGGGGGTATCCTGGCCCGGCACGTAACTTGAATAATTGCGTTCAGTGACGGGTTGGGCGTACTCGGCGCGCCAGATGCGAAATTCCTTGATCCAGTTGCGCTTGAATTGAGGGAACATGCGCTCCAGGTGAGGTAGTGCATATTCAAGATATGCTGCGTCACTCATACCCCAGGTTTCGTCGGAGATGGCAAGGTAGCGTGAAAGGAACACGATATGGCGCCCAGCATAATGCGAGCTGTCATCCAGATTTGTGTGCTCAATGACACCGACAAAGGGGAATCCCGGGTCATTGACGTTGAGCCAATATGTATCGGAAAGACTGTGTGTAAGTTCCATTACAAGACAGATATTTCCTAAGTAGTTCACCCGATTTAGCCTGTCGAGCCACGCTTCCGGTGCGTCTTTCAGAATTTGCGCGATGACCTTGAAGGAGGGTGTGAATAGGTAGTTGTGCGCACTAACGTTACCTGAAGATGTCACAAGGGCCTGAATCTTGTTGCCCTCCGTAAGCGATCCGACTACCGGTGTGCCATAGCGAATTTCTCCATTGAGCACCGTGATTCGTTCCGCTAGTGCTTCTGCCAGGCGACCAAAACCACCGCGAAAATAGGCTAGTTGCTCACCACCGCCGGAGTCGCGCGTGCTGCCTCGAAGCACGAGCTTCTTCCAAAACCAGACCGCATTAATGTCCTCCGCAAAAACCGAGAACTTCGAGCGAATCAGCGGTTCCCATACGACCTTGAAAACCTTCTTTCCACACAATGGCTCCAGCCACTCGCGGATCGTAAGATGTTCGATCGACTTCCAGTCCTTAACCTTGCGGACTTGGAAAACAAGCCAGCCAAGGCGCAAGCGGTCAATGAAGGGAAGCGGGCTGAAGCGAAGGACATCAATAGGCGTCGACAGCTTCCACAGCCGTCCGTTGTAATACATGCCAGTATTTGATGGCAGGGTCAGGATCGAATCGCTGAGGCCGAGCTCCTCAACCAGCTTGGGCACGTAAGCGTCGTTATTGAACCAATGATGGTAGAACTTTTCGATGCAGACACCGTCGTCGAATTCAAACGTGCCGGCCAGACCGCCGGGGGTCGCCTCGCTCTCAAGAATAACCACCTTTTTGCCAGTCTGAGCGAGTCGGAGGCCGGCAACGAGACCAGCAAAACCTGCACCGACAATGGCAGTGTCAAACGTGGGCGAAGAATCGTTCATGTTACTCTCCAGCTTCGTCGCGGATTGCTTGCGTTTGCACCGCTTTAAATAGATTTCGGTTGAAGATCATGATGATTGCACCTGCAGTCGTCGTGGGAAGCCATACGCCGAGATGACATAGGACCGCGAGCGTCATGGCCTGCACAGAGGTGCCACCTATGAGGTTCACCGCGGTGAAGGCGGCGAGATGGTATGGGCCCACATACCCAGGGGACGAAGGAATCAGCGTTGCGATGGTAGCCATGGACATCAGAAGAAGCCCTCCGGGGAGCGAGAACACCATTCCTGTGCCCTGCATCAATGCGAGGTAGAGGCCCAGTTCACCCGCCCAGGTTGCAAATGAAATCGTAAATGTTGCGAAGATCGAACGGGGGTGCGAAATGGCTTCCAATGCTCGACCAAGGTTCGTTACGGTCAATACGATTTTTAATAGCTTAGATGGCTTCCTGTTTTCGATTCGAGTGGTGATCCAGCCAAGCAGCCTGACGATGGGTGACGTGAAGAAAATCAGGCAAAGCAAGGTGGCACTTCCGAGCACGGATATGATTACTACGATGTCAGTAACGGTGCTCGGGAGCGCGCCTTTGGGAAAGAAAAAAATGGCTGCAGCCAGGCAAATAAGCAGAGTGAGCAGATCGGCGAGCCGTTCGAGTACGAGTGTTGCCGTCGCCGCGGTGCGTGTTACACCAAGCGAGGCTGGGAACACAAAGGCTCTGACGACGTCGCCTAGGCGAAGTGGTAACACGTTGTTCAATGCAATCGACGCAAGGAAAGGCCCCGCGCAAGCACGCGTGGTCACGTTAGAGCCACAGGTACGTAGAAGTACTTTCCAACGGTAAATGCGAGCAGTGTAACCCACACTCAGCGAGAAGAACCCAAGCAGTAAATATGGCCACCGGAATGTAGCAAGCGCTTGCCTGACTTCCGCGAACTTTATATGTCGAAAGACAAAATATAGGCACACAAGGGATAGCGCGCAGCCGACAAGAAGTCGAAGCAAGTTGCTCTTCGATTTTCTCTCTGCGCTGTTCAGGAATGCGGGTTGGTCAAGCATTGTTATACCTTCCACGGTGCCTTGCCTGCATCCCACAAGCTCTGCAGTTCTCGCTTGTCACGTAGGGTGTCGCATGGCTGCCAGAAACCATAATGTTGGAACGCCATCAGCTGGCCGTCCTTGGCAAGATTTGCAAGGGGTGCGCGCTCGAACGAAGTTTCATCGCCTTCGACATAGTTAATGGCCGAAGGCTCAAGAATGAAAAACCCGCCGTTAATCCAACCCATTTCATCCTGCGGCTTTTCTTCGAAGCTCGAGACGTTCGATTTTTCTCCCATATTCAGTACGCCAAAGCGACCTGGAGGCTGGACTGCGGCCACGGTCGCTAACTTGCCATGTGATCTATGAAATGCCAGTTCCGCCGATATATCGATGTCGGACAAGCCATCACCGTAAGTCAGGCAGAAGGTCTCGTTGTTTAAGTGTTCGCGTATGCGCTTGACGCGTCCGCCAGTCATGGTGTCCTGGCCAGTGTCGATGAGAGTGATTTTCCAGTCCTCTGCTCGCGTATCGAGGACCTTCACGTCGCCGGATCGCAGACTGATTTCCAGGTTGGCTGTGTGACGATGGTAATTGAAGAAGTATTCCTTGATCACATAGCCCTTGTAGCCAAGGCATATCACGAAATCCTTGATGCCATGCTTGGCATAGGATTTCATGATGTGCCAAAGGAGCGGGCGACCACCAATTTCGACCATTGGTTTTGGCCGGTAATCCGATTCTTCAGCGATGCGCGTGCCAAGGCCACCGGCAAGTATGACTGCCTTCATGATTCGCTCTCAAAGTTTGATGTCGTTTGATTTGAGGTTCAGTGTTTCTTGGGCGATGGCAATGGGCTCTCTGCGCAAGATTTTATAAATGCGGAGGAGATATTCACCAAGAATGCCAAGCAAAAGCGATTGGAAGCCAATGCCGAACAAAATCAGAATATGGAGGCTCGCAAGGCCGCGTGGCAGATCGGGATGAAGCAGCTTCAGCCCTACGTAGTAAATAGCACCGATGGCGCTGAGAGAAAGAATGGCGCAGCCAGCCACGGTTGCAAGCCGTAGGGGGACCAGCGAATGATTAAACACGCCAGTGAAGCCGAGCTTGATGAGCTGAGCTACCCCGAACTTACTGGAGCCTGCTACTCGTGCCGAACGATCATAGGGCACGCCGATTTGTCGGAAGCCCATTCCAGCAATCAATCCACGCAGGTATGGCTCTGCGGATCGCTGGCAGGCGAGCGCGTCGACGACTTTGCGGTCGACGAGGCGGAAATCGCCCGCGTTGCGCGGTATTGGGTGCTCGCTGATTCTGTCGATAAGCCAGTAACCTAGCTTGCGAAAACTGTGGATGAGCTTGCCTTCCGGGCGCGAGCGACGGATACCATAGACCACGTGGTAGCCCTGTTTCCACAGGGACAGGAACTCTTTAAGTAGCTCGGGAGGGTCCTGTAAGTCTGCATCAATCTGGAGGACAGCATCCCCACTCGTGTGCAGATAATTTGCCAGAATAGAACGCTGAAAGCCGACGTTCTTCGAAAACCGGATGGCTTTGACGCGTTTGTCCCTGGAGGCAATCTCGCCCAACATGTCCCACGTGCGATCGACCGAATGGTTATCTGTGAAGACGAACTCCAGGCGGCACTCGGGTGCCATCATTTCTGCCAGTGCGGCCAATCGCCCATAAAGGGCGTCGATGTTGCCTTCCTCGTTGAAGACGGGAATGGCAATGGATATCAGCGGGAGATTTGTCATGGCTCAGGCATGCGAAGTCAATTGGCGCATTTCATCAACTGCGCTTTTAATAGCCTGTGAGAATGTCATTGTTGGTTTCCAGCCTGTAGCTCGTCCGAGCGCATCCGGAGCGCCTACGACACGCGGCACATCATCAGGACGCATAGGTAATGCCCCGAAGCGGAGGAGCCCTGTATCTGCCCCAAGTATGGAGGCCACGGACAAAGCGAAATCTCGCACTGAAGTGCCCTTGCCGCTACATACATTGTAATGTCCAGTGGGCAACGTGCCGCGCAAGGCTGCATTTAACGCAGCTAGGATTGCGGCACATGCGTCATCCACATGGATGAAATCGCGCTGTTGTAGACCTTCTGAAAGTAGAACGGGCCGCCCCATGCTCAGGCTCTCGAATAGAGAAGGCAGCAGGCGGTGTGAAGCTTCCCCAGGTCCGAAGACATTGAACAGGCGCAGGTTTACTGTCGGGAGGCCAAGCGTGAGGCCTATTGCAACAGCGAGAAGCCCTCCGGCGGCTTTAGTGGCTCCATAGGTTTTTGCTGTTTCTAGTGAAGCCCCTTCTCCGATTTGCTCACTATCAATCTGGGCGTACTCTGAACTGCTTCCGGTCATCACGAAAGCTCGGGCGCCAAGATCGCGTGCAAGACAGGTGAGTTCGACCGGCAAGTGACCGTTGATTTCGAGCAGGCGCTGAGCGTCCCGATCGTCCGGATTGACACCTGCCGCGGCCAGGTGGATCAACGCATCGATAGGCTGACCTTGTAAGGCCGAGCGGAGATCCTTTGCATTTAGACGTGGGATGGCCAAGAAATGTACGCCACCTCCCGATACTGGAGTTCTTCCGGTAGCCACCACGGAGATACCAGCGTTGCAGAGGTGTCGAAGCAATCTGTTGCCGATGAATCCAGAAGCCCCGGTCAGCAAGATGCGTATCATGCATCGGCCCACAGTCGGTTTAGAAGAGAGCGACGCCAGTCATTGAGCTGGTCGTGCGTGATTTCGTGTGCTGTCTGTTTCTTAGCATAAAATTCACAGTACCAATCCGCTGTACGGACAATAGTTTCGTTGACGTCCCAGGCTGGCTGCCAAGCAAGCACGTCGCGCGCCAGCGTGCTGTCGAGCGCCAGCAGCTTCGCCTCCTTGGCCGGACTATCCAGATAATGAAGCTTGGGACGTGCCCAGGTGGAGGACAGCGTTTCAAGAACATTGCGTACAGTAAGAGCACGCCCGTCGGTCGGGCCGAGGTTCCAGCTTCGCGCGTGCTGTTCTGGTTTCTCGATGAGACCCGCGGCCAGCATGAGATAGCCTTGCACCAACGCAAGCACGTGCTGCCACGGGCGCGTCGCGTCTGGATAGCGAAGCGTCAGCGGTGCCCCGTTGACTACTGCGCGTACGAAATCTGGAACTAAGCGATCCTCGGACCAGTCTCCGCCACCGATAATATTGCCACCTCTTGCGGTTGCGAGCGGCAATGGTTGGCCGTCGATTGTCTTGAATGCATATTGATAACTCTGAATGACCATTTCGGCCGCCGACTTGGACGCGCTGTAGGGATCTCTACCTCCCAGTGCGTCGTTTTCTCGGTAAGGCCACGGCCATTCCTTGTTCTCGTACACCTTGTCGGTAGTGACGCAAACAATAGCCTGCACATTGACAAGCCGACGGGCCGCTTCTAATACGTTAAGTGTGCCCATGACGTTGGTGTTGAACGTCTCGAACGGTTCTCTATAGCTCCTGCGAACAAGGGGCTGAGCGGCTAGATGAAGAACAACATGCGGGTCAAAGTCTGCGATGGCGCGATCAAGTGCTGGACAGTCACAAATGTCGCCACGGACCGATTGCATACGGTCCTCGAGACGGAGTTCCTCCCAGAGACTTGGCGAGGTTTCGGCGGGTTTTGAGTAGCCGCACACCGTCGCGCCGAGCTGTAACAGCCATGCGGAGGTCCAACTGCCAGTGAAGCCTGTGTGTCCGGTGAGGAATACCCGTTTTCCGTGTAGCGCTCGCTCAAAAGGCAGCAAATCATTTCGTTCCATACTTCGATATCCCTCTAAAGGGCTACTGAGCAGAGCATGCTTTGGGCGACGCCGGCGTCGGCGTCTGTGCTGAATTGCAGACGCCCGGCTCTCAAATTGCGGCGGATGAGTTCGGCAGGTCTGGGTCCGTGTATAGCTACGCTGCCGCTGTTGAGCACATCGATCATGTTACGGTCGACGTCAAAGCAAAGGACATCATTGCTCATCCCTGACAGGCAGCCTTCTGTAATCAGGCCGACATAACCTGATCCAATCACAGTAACTTTCATTTGACTCCCTGATCCTTTATGTGGCCACGCAATATGTCCCGTAAAGCCGTGGCATCCGTAAGAAATTTTCTCTTAATCATGCCACAACCACCGCTTTTTGGGCCACTAACGAGACTCTAATGACAACTCCCTGACGAGGCTGAAAGGTCTTGCGAAATCCCGGAGTGGCCGAGGTGGGCTCGATACACGTTCGGTGATGAGGCTTGGCTTAATGGATAGCGTCGTTTGGGCCGATGTTGGCCGCTCAAGTACTTTCGCCCGCTTCAGGAGTCGGTCTCGGCCTATAGTCAGGGCTGCCGGCGCGGGCAGCCAGGACATTCATGTGGAAGGGAAGTTCGATATGGGTATATAAATGGCCGCCCTTCATGGGCTCCCCATCCCGGCCTGTCATGGCAGAATCCGCCATTCTCAGTATTTAGCGGCGCCAATGACTTCATTTTACGGATATCTGGACCAACTCGAAGCCGAAAGCATCCACATCTTTAGAGAGGTGGTGGCCAATTTCCAGCGCCCAGTGATGCTGTACTCGATCGGTAAGGATTCTTCGGTGCTGCTGCATTTGCAGCGTAAGGCTTTTTACCCTGCGCGGTCACCCATCCCGCTTCTGCACGTCGATACGACATGGAAATTTCGCGAGATGATCGCCTTCCGTGATCAGGTAGCCGCGGCTGGTAATGTGCAGCTGCTTGTGCATGTCAATGAGGAAGGTGTCCGCCAAGGCATTTCTCCACTGGTCCATGGCGCAGCGATACATACGGATGTGATGAAGACTGCCGCCCTGAAGCAGGCGTTGGATAAATACCGCTTCGACGCGGCGGTCGGAGGTGCCCGTCGCGACGAAGAGAAATCACGCGCCAAGGAGCGCATTTTCTCCTTCCGCAACGCGCAGCATCGATGGGACCCGAAGCATCAGCGTCCCGAGTTGTGGAATCTCTACAACACGCACATCCACAAAGGCGAGAGTGTGCGTGTTTTCCCCCTGTCCAACTGGACGGAGATGGATGTATGGCATTACATCCGGCGCGAAGAAATCCCGGTAGTGCCGCTCTATTTTGCAAAGGAGCGCCCGGTGGTGTCGCGTGACGGTACTTGGATCATGGTGGATGACGAACGCTTCGTCCTGCACGATGGTGAAAAGATCGAGCATCGCACCGTGCGTTTCCGCACGCTTGGCTGTTATCCGTTAACCGGTGCGATCGAATCCACCGCGAGCACGCTGGATGAGGTCATTGCCGAAATGGCCGAATCACGGTTGTCGGAGCGTCAAGGGCGGCTCATCGACCAGGATGCAGCGGCGTCAATGGAGCGCAAGAAGCAGGAGGGCTATTTCTGATGGATGCAGCCGATGTCCAGTCTCGCAGCCTCCTGCGTTTCATTACCTGCGGCAGTGTGGACGATGGCAAAAGCACGCTGCTAGGCCGTTTGCTTTTCGATGCGGGCATGCTGCCGGATGATCAGATTGAGGTGCTGCGGCGCGATAGTCGGCGCCTGCATCCCGCCGGGGACATCCTGGATTTTTCGCTGCTGACCGACGGTCTCGATGCCGAGCGCCAGCAAGGTATCACGATCGATGTGGCTTACCGCTATTTCAGCAGCGTACGCCGCAGCTTTATCGTGGCCGACTGCCCCGGACACGAGCAGTACACGCGTAATATGGCCACGGGCGCATCGCATGCGGATCTGGCCATCGTGCTGGTCGACGCTCGCAAGGGTTTGCTGACGCAAACGCGGCGACATACGTACATTTGCGCGTTGCTTGGTATTCGCAAAGTCATTGTGGCTGTCAATAAGATGGACCTGGTCGATTATAGGGAGGGCATCTATGTATCCATCCGCGATGCCTACGGCGAGCTTGCCTCGCAACTGGGCATTGCCGCAGTTCATGCGCTTCCGGTTTCTGCTCTCGGGGGCGATAACGTCGGCAAGCGTTCCACACGGATGGCCTGGTACGAGGGCCAGACCTTGCTCGAATTGCTCGAAAACATACAGGTCGAGCCGTTCCATTCCTCCGACTTTCGCATGCCAGTGCAATGGGTCAATCGTCCGGACCAGACCTTTCGCGGTTATGCGGGAACGATCTGCAGCGGTCGGGTCAAGGTTGGCGAACCGGTCGTGGTGCAGCCTGGTGCGCATCGCGCTCATATCGCAAGAATTGTAACGGCCGACGGCGATCTCGACGAAGCGAATGCAGGGCAGGCCGTGACATTGACGTTGGATTGTGAGATCGACGTCAGCCGCGGTGATGTTATTGCCGATGCAGTGCGACCGGCGCAGGAGACTGATCAATTTGCCGCGCATGTGTTGTGGATGAGTGATGCGCCATTGCTACCTAATCGTGGTTACTGGCTCAAGATCGGCACTCGAACAGTCAATGCCCGAGTCACCTCGATCAAGCACAAGGTGGACGTGAATACGCAGGCCAAGCTGGCCGCGCATCGTCTGCAGTTGAACGAGGTCGGTTATTGCAACATCGACCTTGATCATCCCATTGCGTTCGAGCCCTATGCCGACAATCCAACGCTAGGCGGATTCATACTCGTCGAGCGGCAGAACCATGCCACCGTAGCTTGTGGCATGCTCGATTTCGCGCTTCGTCGCGCTACCAACGTGCACTGGCAGCACCTGGACATAGACAAGCAGGTGCGGGCGCAAAGCAAGGGGCAGCGACCACAATGCCTGTGGTTCACCGGGCTGTCAGGTGCTGGCAAATCGACGGTCGCCAATCTCCTTGAGCGTCGCTTGAACGCATTGGGTTGTCACACCTATTTGCTCGATGGCGACAACCTGCGCCATGGTTTGAACCGTGACCTTGGTTTTACGGCAGAGGCGCGAGTGGAGAACGTGCGGCGTGTAGCCGAAGTGGCGCACTTAATGGTCGATGCCGGGCTTATCGTGCTGGTGTGCGTAATTTCGCCATTCCAGAGCGAGCGCGAATTCGCCCGCGACTTGTTCGAGGAGGGCGAGTTTGTGGAGGTCTTCGTCGATACGCCGCTGGAGGAGTGCGAGCGGCGCGATCCTAAGGGGTTGTACCGCAAGGCACGCTCGGGAGAAATCAGCAACTTCACGGGCATCGATTCTCCTTACGAGGCGCCGGCTAGGCCGGAGGTGCACTTACGCACTAGCGAAAGCTCGATTGAAGCGATGGTTGAAGAGCTGATGTCACAGGTGGCTCCCGACGCGGAACACTGATTGTTCGTACCATGAGAATGCCGGTGATCGCGAGCCTGGAGATTCATTCGCGGGTTTCACCGAACCGGAACATTTTCCCCACTATGCATGCGGATTCGAACTTGAACCCTTCTGAATTGCCGTTTCTTGTTTTCGGCGCGCCGCAGATCGGCGAAGCGGAGATTGCCGAAGTGGAGGCATGCATGCGGTCGGGCTGGCTGGGAACGGGGCCGCGCGTGGCGCAATTCGAGCGAAATTTTGCGACCTTCCGCAGTGTACAGGCGTCACAGGTCGCGGCAGTCAACTCCTGCACGGCGGCCTTGCATGTGAGCATGCTGGCGGCGGAGATCGAGCCTGGCTCTGAAGTCATCACCACCCCGCTGACTTTTTGCGCCACCGTCAACGCTATTCTCCACGCCGGACTCACGCCTGTGTTGGCCGATATCGATCCGCTGACGCAGAACATCAATCCTGTGGCCATCGAGGCGGCCATCACGCCTCGTACGCGGGCGATCCTGCCCGTGCATTTTGCCGGTCGTCCCTGCGACATGGACCGCATCATGGCGATCGCAGATAGCCATAAACTGGCGGTAATCGAGGATTGCGCGCACGCGGTAGAAGCCCATTTTCACGGCAAGCCACTGGGTACATTCGGCGATTTCGGCTGTTTCAGCTTCTACGTGACCAAGAATGTGGTCACCGGCGAAGGGGGCATGATCCTCGGTCGCAGCGAAGCGCAGGTGGCGCGCGCACGTATTCTTGCCCTGCACGGGATGAGCAAGGATGCCTGGCATCGATTCGGTGATCAGGGTTATAAGCACTACCAAGTCGTGGAATGCGGTTTCAAATACAACATGATGGATGTGCAGGCGGCAATCGGCCTGCACCAACTGGCTCGGGTTGAACAGAATTGGCATTGCCGTGCCGAGATCTGGCGGCGTTACGACGAAGCGTTCGCGGGACTGCCAATTTCATTGCCTGCTGCTGCAGCTTCCGATACGCGGCACGGCCTGCACCTCTACACGGTGATGATCGATGCGCAACGCTGCGGCATTACGCGCGATGACTTCCTGGATCGCATGAATGCGATGCGGATTGGCACGGGTGTGCACTACCTCTCCATTCCCGAACATCCGTATTACCAGCGGCGCTTCGGCTGGACACCGGAGCAGTGGCCATATGCCATGAGAGTTGGGCGCGAAACCGTCAGCTTGCCATTGTCGCCGGCCATGTCCGATGACGATGTGCAGCGCGTGATCGATGCAGTGCACTTCATCCTGGGCGCTTGAGCTGATGCGGGCATAAAAAAGGCGGTATGTACCGCCTTTTTCGAGTTATCGGGTGCGTTGACCGTTAGCCGATTGCCTGCTCCAGCTCTGGTATCAGCTTGAACAGATCTCCGACCAGTCCGATGTCGGCCACTTCAAAGATCGGCGCCTCACCGTCCTTGTTGATCGCCACGATAGTGCCGGCGTCCTTGATGCCAGTAAGGTGCTGAATGGCACCAGAGATACCGATAGCAATGTATAGCTCGGGGGCAATGATCTTGCCGGTCTGACCTACCTGCAGCTCATTGGGCACATAACCAGCATCGACGGCAGCACGGGAAGCACCTACGGCTGCGCCGATCTTGTCGGCGAACTTGTAGATGATTTCGAAGTTCTCCTTAGAGCCGACGCCACGGCCGCCGGAAACGACCTTGTTGGCGCTTTGCAGGTCCGGGCGATCACTCTTACCCTGCTTGAGTTCGACGAAGCGCGTGTGCGAAGGAAGGCTTACATTCAGGCTCAACGCTTCGACCGGCGCATTGTTGGCACCGCTAGTGGCTGCAGGCCAAGACGCGGTGCGAATGGTTGCCACGACGGCATGCGAGGGGTCAGCTTCCACCGTAACGATGGCGTTGCCGGCGTAGATTGGCCGCTTGAAGGTATGGCTGCCTTCCACGCTCATCACGTCACTGACCTGTGCCACACCCAGCAGTGCGGCCACACGCGGCGCGACGTCCTTGCCGAACGTAGTGGAGGGGGCGAACACGTGGCTATAGCCCGAGGCAGCATTGGCGATTTGCGGTGCCAACACGGCAGCCAGCGGATGGGCGTTTTCGGCGCGAGCGACGGTAAGTACGCGGCTCACGCCTTCAATCTTGGCGGCTTCAGCGGCCAGATTGTCGACGTTGTTGCTAAGCACGAGCACATCGATGGCTTCGGGCTTGATGGCTGCGGCAGCGCTCACGGCGCGCGCGGTGGAAGGGTTCAGTTTGCCGTCCAGATGTTCGGCGATAACCAGGATCTTGCTCATGGATGTCTCCTTATTCCGGTCGGCTGCTCAGAGCAGCCCCTTCTGCTTCAGTGTTGCCACCAGCTCGGCGGCATCCTTCACCATCACACCCTTGCTGCGTTTGGCTGGCGCGGCGTAGTGCGTGGTCTTGAGCTGATCGTGCGTATCCACGCCCAGCGAAGCGAATTCGATGGTGTCGATCGGCTTGGACTTGGCCTTCATGATGTCCGGCAGCTTAATGAAGCGCGGTTCGTTCAAGCGCAGGTCGGTTGTGATCACGGCCGGTAGTTCGGTTTCGATGACTTCCAGGCCGGCGTCGACTTCGCGCGTTACCGTGGCTTTGCCGGCAGCAATCTCGACTTTGCTGGCGAAGGTCGCCTGTGGACGATCCCACAGCGCAGCGAGCATCTGGCCGGTTTGGTTGGCATCGTCGTCAATGGCTTGCTTACCTAAGATCACCAGGCCAGGTTGTTCCTTTTCCACCAATTTCAGGAACGCGCGCGCCGCGGTAAGTGGCTGCACCGCTTCCGGGGTGACTACGTGAATGGCGCGGTTAGCACCCATCGCCAAGCCGTTGCGCAAGTGGGCAGTCAAATCGGCCGGGCCGATGCCAACTACCAGCACCTCTTCGGCTACGCCCTTTTCACGCAAGCGCAGTGCTTCTTCCAGGGCGATGTCGTCAAAGGGATTGACGGAGAGCTTTACGCCGTCGGTCGCCACGCCGGTGCCGTCGGGCTTGACCTGGATGCGGACGTTGTAGTCCACAACGCGCTTGTAGCCGACCAGAATCTTCATCTGCGTTTCCTTATACCGGACGCCTCGTGGGCGTATGGAATTGTCATGCAAACAACTATTCTAACCGGATTTGAAGCACCATGCGGTGGCGAATGGTCACTGCGCGCGCCGGACTAATTCCGCCAGATTCGCAGCGCTTTGCTGCCAGGAAGGCCATTGCGTTGCGGCAGCTTGATTCGGACGCAGGGGAGTGATCAGCCAATTGCGCAGGAACTCGGCCAGATCTGCCGCAGCCGGCGCATTGAAGTAAGCGGCTTGCTGTCCCATAACTTCGCGGAACACTGGAAGATCGCGTGCGATGACGGGCAATCCTCGCCGGGCCGCCTCGATCAACGGTAGACCGTAACCCTCGCCCCAGGACGCAGCTAACAACCCTGTGCTGGCTTGGTAGATAGCATTCAGTTCACCGTCGTCTGCGTTGTCGATCCAAAACAGGCGACGATCTCGTTCTGCATGCTTGTCCACCTTGGCGACGAAAGCTTCCATCATCCATCCGAAACGACCGATGATGACAAGGTTGACGTCTATGCCGCTGCTCCACAGCAACTCGAAAGCGTCGAGCGCCTGATCGTAGCCCTTGCGCGGTTCGATCGTTCCGACCATCAAGAAAGTGGGGCGAGTACGCATTACATAGACAAGCTGCGGGCGCGGTTTGGACACCACGCCTCCCAGCGTGGCATCGACGCCGGGCGGTGAATGTTCCACGCCGGGTGCGCGTTTGAATTGGTAAGGCATTTTCGTCAACGCTAGCCAACGACTCAAGTCTTCGGCAGTTGCTCGTGAAACACAGATCAGACGATCGGCAAGGGTTGTGATCGTTTTCAGCCAATTTTTGAAGCGATCGCGTGCATAAGGATGAAACGTATCCGGCAGCGTAATCGGCAGCAGGTCGTAGATGAGGAACTGCAGGCTCACGCCACGACGATGCCATTCACGTAGTTGAGGTTCTGCTGCGGTGATGGTATCGACGGCCCAATCGAGGCCGAAGAAGGTGTCGCCGTTGGCCGCTTCAACGGCTTCCTCCGGGAGGGAAACATCCGTAAGTCCTAGCAGGTCAAGCGCATAGCGTCGCGCATAATGGTAACGCCCTTGGCTGAAACGCACGGGCTCAATGCGCACACCATCTGGCGGGGACTTGAGCCAATGCACGAGCGTGTTTCGTACAACACGGTGAACCCCGGTACGGAGATCTTTTTCTGCGATGCTGCTGACATCGACCAACCATCGACGAATTTTCCCGGGCTTGCGTACGGATATCGCCGTAGAGGCAACGGCAGCAAGATCGTCATCGCTCGGCTTACCTTCCATAGCTCCAACGTCGTTGAGCAGCATTGCTTCGCGTGCGAGCGGATGCGTCGCATACAACTGCTTCAGTGCGGCTAGGCAGGCGGGAGCTGTCTTGGATTCGGGCAGTACCCTGATGTCGGGAGGCGACATAGCTGTCACCGAAGCGCGAATCTGGCCGGCAAGCGATTCATCGGCACAAAGTACGGCCAAGGCATGTTCGAATAATGGCGCCAAATTGATGCTGGCGTTGGCGGCTTGGCTGCTCTGTAAAGCAAGTAAGCCGGGATAGCCCATTCCTTTATAGGTGGCATGCCACCTGTCCTGATGGTCTGCTGCAGGCTTGCCGCGCGATACATGCTGGACAAGCAGAACGCCTGGGTGCATCCGCATGGCTTTTTCGAAGGTGGAGGCATTGCCCAGCTCGGCGACGTACAGCAGATAGGCAGCATCCAGGTTGCGTACTTGCGAGATGTCGGAAAACACGCTGGCTTCGATGTCATTCATCCAAGACGGGATAGCTGTTCCAGGAGCCGGAACGCAGACGAGCTTGCGTGAAGCGGGGGCTTCCTTCGCAGCATGCCGAGTTCTTGCTTGCTCTGCCGACATCTGTAACGCGTTCAAGGCGCGATCTGCTACAGCGCTCCAATTGAACTTCGCGGCACGGTCGCGACCGTATCGACGAAGCTCCTCGGCAAAGGATGGGTTGCCGAGTATGTCAGTCATGCGCACAGTGATCCCGTCTACGCGTTGCGGATCGAAGAGCGCATCGCGTCTACCCACGACTTCCGGAAGGCTGGCGGCATGACTAGCGATGACAGGGGCACCACATGCCATGGCTTCTAGCGGCGGCAGGCCGAACCCCTCAAGCAGCGAAGGAAAGACGAATAGCGCGCATTCACCGTAAAGCCTTATCAAATCCCCATCCGGCGCATAACCGGTGTAGATCACGTCATCCGCTGTCAGTCTGGCGCTCTGCATCGCAGCCTGCAATTGCGCCATGTCCTCCTGCCCGGCGCGTCCAACGACGACCAACTGGTGCGCCGCGCGCAGAGATTCGGAGAGCGCTCCAAAGGCTCGGATCAGTGCCGGCACGTTTTTGCGGGGATCGAATCCTCCGTTGTAGAGAACGAACGAACGAGTGATGCCATACTTTGAACGAAGGGAGGCTGAAGCTACCGAATCAGGTGACGATGGTGCGAAGCATGAGTCAACTGCTGCACCTATGTTGATGACGCGCTCAGGCGCCAAGCCAAGCTGCTTGATGGCATCTTGACGAACCCACTCGGATATAGCGAAAAGCAGATTACAGCGGCGCAGCGTCTCGATGCCTTGCTCATACCACTGACGCACGCGTGGGTGATCAAGGTAAGCATCTGGATCATGCAAAGGAATCAGGTCATACAGCGTCGCCACGCTGACGACGCCGGCAGGTGGCTCATCCGGCAATACAGCGTCGTCGTTGTATCCCTCGAGCACACTGCTATACCAGACAACGTTCACGCCAAGTCCTTCTACGGCGTGCCGCATGGTACGTGCGGCGGCTCGGCGCAACCAATCGTTTCCGCCAGGTTGGGCGCGAATACCTTCGGGCACGTCCAGTACGAGCCGGCGATCGGGGTTCGCATGCTTACCAAGGGTGGCGATCAACGCATCCGTGGCATCACCGAACCGCGCATTAAGCAGCAGTCGTGCGTCGTGGTTCGCTTCTGCCTTGTCTAAAAAGGCTCGCGTGAGCGCTAACGTGTAGCGACCGATGCCGCGACTTCTGCTCTGACTTTGGGCACCTTGAAGGTCAAGCAGAAGCTTCATGGACGTTTCACCCGATTGCAAAGCCGCTCATATACGACTTGGACGTCTTCAGGCAAATCGTCTACGTCTAAACGTCGCCATGTTAGGTCGTCACGCTGATTCAGTACTGCGCGCAGACGCATATCGAGTACGGGAATACGATAAACAGCGTTGACGATCTTGCGTCTCAGGCTCGGGTGCCTTGCTAGGAAGCGGTTGACGAGTTGCAGCAGGTTTCTCATGAACTACCTCACCGGTGCAGAGCGATCGGCGAACTCTTGGCCGGAAGGTAATACTCTGCGTAACGTATCTCGTGCCACGTCGGGGGAAAAGTATTGGCGCACGTTGGTGATACTTGCATCGGACAAACGGGTCCAAAGCTGTTCGTCGTGATATGCACGCCATACGGCAGAAGCGAAATCGGTGGCATTGTTCGCAATGAGGGCATCGACACCGTCAGTCAAATGCATGCCTTCTGCGGCAATGGGGGTGACCACCACAGGGAGGCCGTAGCTCATGGCCATGTTCACCTTGCCCTTGACGCCAGCGCCGAAACGCAACGGCGCTATCGAGACCTTGCAGCAGTTCATGAGTGTCGACAAGTCGTCCACACGACCGTGAATGACGACGCCAGGTTGTTCCAGTACGCGACGAGCCTCCGGCGTGATATCCCCGGCGATATGCAAGCATATCGAAGGATCGCGCGAATGTAGCTTGGGCAAGATTTCCGCCACGAACCAGCGCATGGCATCTTCATTCGGCGGATGGCCAAAGCCGCCAACGAAGAGCAGGTCGCGCCTTGTCGAAAACGGACTGCTGCGGCCATGTATCTCATGGATGTTGCTGACCAGCTCGATATGGCTGTCGGGCAACTCTTCTCTGAGGATATCCAGTTCCACCTCGCTTACGACGAAACTCACGTCACTGTCGTGTATTAGCGCAAGCTCTCGTTGCCGTGACGCGACGGATTGCCTGTGCATGCGTCGGCTGCCGGATACTTCAGCCGCGCGCTGTTCGCGCAGGAAATGCAGGTCGACCGTATCGAAGATGCACATGGCCTGAGGGGCCAGGTTCCGGCTTGGTGTCAGATACGGCGCCGCGACGGACAAGCGGCACAACAGTACAGCATCGAGTGAGGTGCCATGCTTACGTAGCCATGTCAACACGCTGCCTGGGTGCACGTGCACGCCATAAATGCGCAGTCGTTCGACGTCTGCGGGAGTGATGCGGCCGTCGTCGGGCAGCAGGTCCACATGCCAACCCTCGTTGTGGAGGAGCTGGAGCATCATGCACAGCCGCAACGATCCGGAATCGCGAGCCGGATTGGGCAGCATGGTATCGATCACCAGGATGCGCCTGCGATTGCGCAAGTCCTTGTCCGCTACGGTGTGGAGATCATCCGGTCCGGCGCTTCCTTGCTGGGCATTGAATTGTTCGACGGCACGACGGAACGTACCTTTCCACCCGCGCAAGGCCAAACTGCCCCATGCGCGACGAATAAGTTGATGCAGGCGCGCGATGCGCCAAGCGAGATCGAGATTCACAGATTTTGGTAGTTCGGTCCGGACCCACCTTCCGGTGGAACCCAGTTGATGATTTCGTAAGGATCTTTGATATCGCAGGTCTTGCAGTGCACGCAATTGGCGGCGTTGATCTGCAGGCGTTTGCCACCCTCATCGTTGACGATCTCGTAGACGTTCGCGGGGCAGAAGCGGGTGCAGGGGTTGCCGTATTCCTGTGCGCATTTCGTCACGCATACCGAAGTATCGGCCACGTGCAGGTGAATGGGTTGGTCTTCGTCGTGTTCGGTGGCGGCGAAGTAGACGCCGGCCAGGCGGTCGCGTGGGGGCAGTTCGCGTTGCACGTAGTCGCGCTTAGCTTGCTCATGCTGGCCAAGTTTGTGCAGGGAGTTCCAGTCGGGCTTGTTCTTCAGTGTCCAGGGCGATTTTCCGCCGATGGCGGTTTCCCAAGCGGCGTTGAAGATGCCGAACCACAGGCCTTTCTTGAAGCCGGGTTTGATGTTGCGCACCTTCTTGAGTTCGGCCATCACGTCCGAGCCGCGCAGTTTGGCGTCGAAGCCGGCGGGGGTCAGATCGTTGGCGGCGAGGTGTTCGGCGGCGAGCATGCCGCTCTTGATGGCCTGGTGCGTGCCTTTGATCTTCGGCACGTTAAGCAGGCCGGCGGTGTCGCCGATCAGCAGGGCGCCGGGTAGTTCCACCTTGGGCAGCGATTGATAGCCGCCGGTGACGATGGCGCGCGCGCCGGCCGAAAGAATGTTGCCGCCTTCAAGCAGCGACTTGATCATGGGATGGTTCTTCCATTGCTGGAAGGCTTCCCACGGCTGGTAGTTCGGATCGCTGTAGTCGAGGCCGCTGACGTAGCCGAGCGCGATGCGGTCTTTGTCCAGGTGATAGAGGAAGGCGCCGCCGTAGGTGTGGTTGTCGGCCGGCCAGCCGAAGCTGTGGAAGATCTTGCCGGGCGTCACGCGTCCTGCTGGCACCTGCCACAGTTCTTTGATGCCGATCGAATAGCCTTGTGGATCGCTATCCTGGTCGAGCTTGAAGCGCTTGATTAGCTGCTTGGTGAGGCTGCCACGCGCGCCTTCGGCCAGCACGGTGACTTTCGCCTTGATGTCGATGCCTTGCGTGTAGCCGGGTTTGTGCGAGCCGTCCTTCGCCACGCCCATGTCGCCGATGCGCACCCCTGCCACGGAACCGTCGTCGTTATAGATGGTGTCAGCGGCGGCGAAGCCGGGGAACACGTCCACGCCTACCGCTTCGGCCTGCGGGGCCAACCATGCGCACATGGCGCCCAGCGATACGATGAAGTTGCCGTGATTGTTCATGGTCGCCGGCACCGGCAGTTTGCGGCCGCCGGTTTTGTTGAGCAGCCAGAACTCATCCTCGGTGGCAGGTACGCAGATCGGCGGCGGGTTGTCGCGCCAGCCGGGCAGCAGGGCGTCCAGTGGCTGGGGTTCGATCACCGCGCCGGACAGAATGTGCGCGCCGATAGTGGATGCTTTTTCGATCACGCACACCGTCACGTCCGGCTTGAGCTGCTTCAGGCGGATCGCGAACGAAAGCCCGGCTGGCCCCGCGCCGACGACGATCACGTCGTATTCCATCGTCTCGCGTTCAGTCATGGGGGCTTGGGCTCCGTCACGTGGCAGGTGGCTGCTGAGGGTAGCCGCACGGGTGGTTCCCGTGGCGGTCAGGACGGTATTCTCCGGGTTCGCCTACCGCGCGGCAAACAGGTGCCTGCTTGTGGGTGAGCTGCCGTGAATGGACATAATCGCGTTTCACCCTGCGCTGGAGCGTGCATGAGTTCCCTACAGCCGATCGCCGATCTCGACCTTCGCCGCGCCACGTTGTGCCAGATCCTGCATTGGCTGGCCGCCGGCCGCGTGCAACCGGGTCGGCTGGCCGAGGTCTACCTCCAGGCCATCGAGCGCATCAATCCGCAGCTCAATGCTTATGTGGGTTTGAGCCCGGCGCTGATGCTCGAACAGGCGCGTAGCGCCGAGCATCGCCGGCGCGACGGCGTGATCGGACGGTTGGATGGCATTCCCATAGCGCTCAAGGACAACTTCGACATCGCCGGCTGGACCACGCGCTCCGGCTTGCCGGGGCCAGGCGTGATGGCCGAACACGATGCGCACGTGGTGGCAAGGTTGCGCGCATCGGGTGCCGTACTGGTTGGCAAAACCAATATGGACGAGGGCGCGCTCGGCGCCACCACGCACAATCCGCACTTTGGGCCCACGCATAACCCCCATCGTCAGGGCTACACGGCAGGCGGTTCGTCCGGCGGTGCCGCGGCAGCGGTGGCGGCAGGCCTGGCAGTGGCGGCGATCGGTTCGGACAGTCTGGGTTCCATTCGCATTCCCGCCAGCTATTGCGGCATGTTCGCCTTGAAGCCCACGCAAGGCGAGATTTCCGCGCGTGGCATGACGCCAGCGGCGCGTCGGCTCGATACCGTGGGGCTGCTCGCGCGTGGCGTGGACGACCTCACCGTGCTGCTGCAGGTGCTCGCCGGTTATGACGCGGACGATTCGCGCTCGCGCCGCCGCCGCGTGGCGCTGTCGCCGCCGGATTGGGAGCCTGGCAAGTTGCGTTGTGGCCTGTTGTCCAACCTGCCTGCGCTCGGTGTGCAGCCGGAAGTCGTGGACGTATTCGAAGCGGCGCTCGCCAAGCTCGACCGCGAATTGGGCGAATGCCGCACGGTGGATTTCGACGACTGGCACTTTGCTCGCACCCGCCGCGCCGGTTTTTTGCTGATGGAGGCGGAAATGCTTGGCACCTTCGCCGTGCAGCTTGCCGATACCGAGCATCCCGTTTCGCCGCAGTTCCGTCGCCTGCTCGATTACGCCACGCGCAAGACCGCCGCCGATTACGCCGATGCCGATCGCGTGCTCGACACCGCTACGCTGAAGATGCGCCGGTTGTTCGCGCAGATCGACGTGCTGGTGACGCCCACCACGCCGCAGGGCGCTTTCCCGCTCGATGGTCCAGCGCCGGATACGCAGGGCGATCTCACCAGCTTCGCCAATCTTGCAGGCTGTCCTGCAGTGAGCATTCCTATGGGCACGCTGCCAAATGGCTTGCCGATCGGCATGCAGTTGGTCGGCGCACGCGGTTCGGATCTGCGCCTGCTAGAGCTTGCGGCGGTGTGGTCTGCCACGCTCGATGCTGCGCCCAACTATCCGGTGATCGCTTAGTGAAGGCCATTGACAACGTTTTGTTACGGGTCGCCGGATAGAGTGATGGAAAATCCCGACCCCACCACCATGCCCGCCATAACCTCGCAACTCACATTTTTCCGCGAATGGATCAAGCATCCGCTGCAGATGGCATCCGTGCTGCCGTCCGGTCGGCCCTTGGCGCGCATGATGGCGGCGGCCATGCCGGCCAAGGCCCGTTGCGTAATCGAACTGGGTGCCGGCACCGGCGTCATCACGGAAGCGCTGCTGCAACACGGGGTGTCCGCAGCGCAGCTGCTGGTGCTGGAAATGAATGCCACCCTACATGCCATCCTGCGCCGCCGCTTTCCGCAGGCGCAGGTGTTGTGCGCCGATGCGAGGCACGTCCACGAACTTGCTCTGCGCACGGGTGTGCTGGCACCCACGGGCGCCGATGCCATTCTCAGTAGCCTCGGTCTGCTGGCCATGCCGCCGGCGTTGCAGCACGACATTGTTTCCGCCGCGCTGGCCGTACTTCGTCCTGGCGGTGTGTTCGTGCAATACACCTATGGTTGGCGCAGCCCCATGCACGAACAGGTGCAGCGGCAACTGCGCTTGCGCTGCACGCGCGTGGGCATGGTGTGGCGTAATTTGCCGCCGGCGCAGGTGTACACCTATGTCCGTGACGACGATTGAGCTGCTTGGCGACAGCTGGCAACGTCTGCCCCTGATCGATGCGGATGTGCGCTACGCGCCATGCTGGCTTGCCCACGAAGAAGCCGATGACTTGCTCAAGCGCCTGCTGGATGAAATCTCCTGGGAGCGGCATCGCTTGCAAATGTTCGGGCGCGAGGTCGATTCGCCGCGACTGAGCTGCTGGATCGGCGATCCCGGCGCTACGTACGTCTATTCGCGCAGCCGCTTCGAGCCGCGGCCGTGGACACCATCCCTGCTTTCCCTGCGCTTGCGCGTGGAGCAGGCATGCCAAGCGAAGTTCAACAGCGTGCTCGCCAATCTGTACCGCAGTGGTGACGATTCCATGGGTTGGCACAGCGACGATGAGCCCGAACTCGGCGCCCAACCAACTATCGCCTCGCTGAGCCTGGGTGCGGAGCGCCGCTTTCGTTTTCGTCGTCGAGTGCCTCGCGGCATGCGTGCGTCGCCGCCGGTCGGCCTCACGCTGCCGCATGGCAGCTTGCTGTGCATGGCGGGCGATACCCAGAGCCACTACCAGCACGATTTGCCCAAGAGCGCTGAAGTTGTCGGACCACGCATCAATCTCACGTTCCGTCTGATACATCGCCAGTCATGACGCCCTGCAGCTTGGATTGACGCAAGGCGCTGGACATAATGCGTGATCCCCTTGTCATTTCCTCACCCTTGCAGGCCCGCAATGACCCAGAAGACCGTACTCAACGCCACCCATCGCGAACTCGGCGCGCGCATGGTCGACTTCGGCGGTTGGGACATGCCGATCAGCTACGGCTCGCAGATCGAAGAACATCATGTCGTGCGCCGCGATGCTGGCATGTTCGATGTGTCGCATATGACCGTTGTCGATCTGCACGGCGCACGCACGCGCGATTTCCTGCGCCATCTGCTGGCCAACAACGTCGACAAGCTGAAAGTGCAGGGCAAGGCGTTGTATACCTGTATGCTGAACGAGCAGGGCGGTGTGATCGACGACCTGATCGTCTACTTCCTCGGCGATGAATTCTTCCGCTTAGTGGTCAACGCGGCCACGCGTGACAAGGATCTGGCCTGGATCGAGCAGCAAGCGAAAGCCTTCGACGTCACGGTGAAGGAGCGTCCGGACTTCGCGATGATCGCCGTGCAGGGCCCCCACGCACGCGCCAAGGTAATCGGCCTGCTGCACGAGGTGGATCGTCCGCGCATCGAGAAGCTCGGCCGTTTCGCTGCCGCGGCCGCGCAAGGCCCGCATGGTGCGCCGCTGTTCATCGCGCGCACCGGCTACACCGGCGAAGACGGTTTCGAAATCATAGTGCCCGAGGAACAGGCCGTTGCTTTGTGGCAGGAGTTGGCTGGCGCCGGCGTGGCACCGTGCGGGCTGGGTGCGCGCGACACGCTGCGACTGGAAGCCGGTATGAATCTCTACGGCCAGGACATGGACGAAAATGTCACGCCGTGGGAAGCCAGCCTGGCCTGGACGATTTCGCTCGACGAAGGCCGCGATTTCATCGGTCGCAAAGCGCTGGAGGCACAGAAGGCTGCCGGCGTTCCGCACGCGATGGTCGGCCTGGTACTGGATGAGAAAGGTGTGCTGCGCCACGGCCAGAAAGTGCTGACACCGCAAGGCGAAGGCGAGATTCTTTCCGGTGGCTTCGCACCCACCTTGAACAAATCGGTCGCGTTTGCGCGTGTGCCGGCGGGCGTCGCCGATAACGTGCGGGTCGATATCCGCGGCCGCGAAGTACCTGTGCGCGTGGTGAAGTTTCCGTTCGTACGCGACGGCAAAGCCTGCGAAGGCATCTAAAGCACGTCGGCGGGAGGTGTCCCAATCCCGCAACGTCAGCAGTTAGAATTCGCACTTCCAACCCCTGATCGAAACCAACGACTGGACCCGACCATGAGCGCGAGCGAGATTCCCGGCGATCTGAAATTCCTCAAGTCCCACGAGTGGGCCCGTGTCGAAGACAACGGGTTGATTCGCGTGGGCATCTCCGACCATGCACAAGAGCAGCTCGGTGACCTGGTGTACGTCGAACTGCCGCAAGTGGGCGCTACGGTGCAGGCCGGCACCGGCGCGGCCACGGTGGAATCGGTCAAGGCCGCATCCGACATCTATTCGCCGGTATCCGGCGAGATCGTCGAGGTGAACGAGAGCCTGGCCGACAAGCCCGAAACCATCAACGAAGATGCTTACGGCGACGGCTGGCTGTTCGTGGTCAAGGCCAGCGATCGCGGCGAACTGGATGAACTGCTCGACGCCGACGCCTACGCCGAACTGATCGAGAACGAAGATCACTGACGCTCGATCCGTGTGTTTCGACAACGGCCGCTTAGGCGGCCGTTGTCATATTGGCGGCATGCGTTGCCATTGGAAGAACGCAACACGATGTCGTTCGCAGGATGAAAAAAATGCATGGCAGACATCGCGAACGATCGTCGCGAACGTCCGTCGCATGTACGCAGCGGCGCGTCTGCTCGGCGCGCAACGAGGGTGTTCGGGGTGTCTTGGACCGTCTTCGGCACCCGTTCGGGCGTCCTTCGGTCTAAATTCGTTCATGCTCCCGGATCACCCTTTCGGGCAGCCGGAACGGCGTCGCATATGGCGTGGCTGCATTGCCTAAATCATTGTCGTGCGTGTATCAGCGCGGATGAGAAAAATCACATTTTTTAGCTTGTTTTTGGCCTTTTTCTAAAAACTCGCGAGGCGAATTTTCTGGACGTTTGGACGGCTGCTCGCATTGCATTTGATGATTGAAATACCTTCCTCCCGACCACGATATCAACCGGTCGTCGGGGCGAAGGGATTGATTTCATGGCAAAAATCAATTGACAGTTGAAATGTTCGGGAATAGCTTTCGCACCATAAACGGGGAACGTTTCCAATGGTGGCATCGAAATACATCCAGCCTTACGTAGAACATGGCGAGAAAGCAGAGGCAGTAAGAAAGATCACTGTCTCGATACCCATGCATGTATTGCGACTGCTGTCGGACCTGCGCACGTACCGGCAGGTGCACAATTTGAGGCACGCCACGAACAGCGATTTGCTGGTTGAGGCGTTCCTCCACGCTTTTACTGGGCAACCACTGCCAACTGATGAGGAGCTAAGACGCACTATGGCCACTGCCAAGAAAACTGCACGTAAGTCGGCGAAGAAAGCCGCCAAGAAAACCACCCGTAAAGCTGCTGCCAAGCGGCCGGTCGCCAAGAAGGCCACCGCCAAGAAGCGCACCGCGCGCAAGACCGCCAAGAAGGCGGGTGCCAAGCGCGTAGGCGCGAAGAAAGCCACCGCCAAGCGCGTTGGCGCCAAGAAGGCTGCCAAGAAGGCGACGCGCAAGCGCACCGCCAAGAAGGCCGCCGCTGCCAAAGTTGTGAAAGCCACCAAGGCCTCCAAGGCCCCCAAGGCAAGCAAGAAGTAAGCACAACAATTAGACGTTTCACTCGATTTGTCTCCCTGCGGTGCCCAGCGCAGGGAGGTGCTTCGAAAGCGTTTCGTCCCGGCCATGTGCCGGGACGCTTCATTTTGGGGGCCTCATTTTCGGCCTCCGAAAATGAGAAATAGGTATGGCAGTTGCTCTGCCTCACTCTTGCCTCCCTTTACCAGCGCGCTTCACGGCTTTTCGTGAAAGTCTCCACATTTGCTGTGCCGCCCTAATCAGGTTACCTTTGCTCCATCCGCGCCGCGGCGAACCTAGGGGAAAGCCGCTCCTGGATAACAGGGGGGAAAGCGCGGGTATCTGATGCCACTGCAGCTAGTGAAAAATCATGGATACCCGAAATAGTCGTCATGCGCGCTCGTTTGAGCGCGGGGCTACCAAGCCCATCATTTTTGCCGTCCTTGCCATTGTCGCGGGTCTCGCGGTCGTGGCCTGGTTCCTCATTATCAAGCCTCACCAGGACTTGATGACGGCGGACACCGGGGGGCATCCGTCCACACCTGTCAGTGCCAGCCAGCAGCAGGCCGCCGCGCCGCCGGTGAACGTGGAGGCGATGAGCCTTAACGATCTGCTGACTGAAGCGCGCAGTGCAATGAACCAGCAGCGCGTCATCGCGCCGGCCGGTAACAACGCCTTCGAGTTCTATCTGAAGGTGCTGCAGAAGCAACCCGGCAACCAGGTGGCAGCCGATGCTTTGCGCGAGACGTTCCCGTTCGCGGCCAGCAACGTGGAGCAGGCGATCAACCAGCGCGACTTCAATGAAGCCCAGCGCGAGATCGATCTGCTGACCAAGGTCGACCCCACCAACTACACACTGACCATCCTGCGCTCCAAGCTGGATGCACAGCGCAAGACGCTCGACCAGGAGCAGCAGAAGCAGCTCGATCAGCAGCACCAGGCTGAACTGGCTGCGCAAAAGGCCGCTGCTGACAAGGCTGTTTCAGATAAGGCGCTCGCCGATAAGACTGCGGCGGACAAGGCCGCGCAGCAGCAGGCCGCACTGGCCGCGCAGCAGAGGGCCAAGGAAGAAGAAACCAAGAAGCCGGTCGAGACGACGAGCAACCAGGTGGCCACCGCGAATACTTCGGCGGGTGGCAGCGAGACGCGCGACGCCATTCCGATCTCGACCATTCGTCCGCGCTATCCGTCTGCGGCGCTTCGCAACAACCAGGAAGGTTGGGTGGACGTGCAATACACGGTCAATGTGGACGGCAGCGTCACTAATATCCAGGTGACCAGCGCCGAACCGCGGCACGTGTTCGACAATGCCGCCATCGATGCGCTGCGCCGCGCCAAGTTCTCGCCAGCGATGCGCGATGGCACCGCGACCGCTTCGCAGCAGCAGAAGCGCATCGAGTTCAAGCTCAACAGCGCGCAGTGATCCTATAACCGTTCCCTCTCCCCTTCGGGGAGAGGGGCCTGCCCTCGACTCGATCGGGGGTTAGGGTGAGGGGACAATCTTGCGGGGATCGATCAATCAGCGAGTAGGCTGTGAGGCAATCCCAGCCTACGTGGCTGCGCTGATATGACGGCGAGGTATGCATGGAGATCACTTCAACCGCAGGTTCACGGTAGGGCGCTGATCTGCTCAGCTACCGTGACGACGTGACTTGTGCCGAGCCTTCACCGGCGCCGCCCGATTCGCCGGCGGATCGCTTTCCACTCCGGCCCAGTCTACGTGCGGCAGGCCGAGCATCGTGTCGAACACCATCGGCATCAGGTCGGTGCCAACCGCGCCCGGCGAGTTCCACATCGACACGATGCCGACACGGTATTTCGGAAAGAACGCGATCATCGTGCGATAGCCTTCCACCGAGCCGGCGTGGAAGATCATGGTTTCGCCCGCATAGGTGAACACGCGCCAGCCCAGCGCGTAGCTGGCGGTGGTGACGCGCGCGTGGCGCCACGGCGTGGCGTGCATTTCGCTCGGCGTGTCTACGCCGGGCGCATGCAGCTCATCCAACAGCGGTTGCGGCAGCACGTCCTGGCGTCCGCCCATCTGCGCAATCAGCCATTGCTCCATGTCGCGCAGGCTGGCGTTTACGCCAGCCGCCGGTGCCACGCGGTAATAGGCTTCCTTCGGATCGAACGACTCCCACGCATGCGCGCCGTGCGGACGGTGCGGGCGCGCCCAGCTCTTGCTGCTTTCCAGCGCTTCGCGACCGTAGCTGGCGGTGGTCATGCCGAGCGGAAAGAAGATGCGCTTGTCGACCTGGTGATAGAAGAAGTCGCCGGTTTCCGCATAGATCAGGTCACCAATCAGGCTGAAGGCGACGTTCTGATAGCCGTAGCACTGGCCCACGTTGCAGGTGAGGGTCACCTCATCCAGCTTGCGCACCAGTTCCTCGTAAGGAACGTTGTCTTCCAGCATCTGATCGTAGGTATTGTGCGGCAGCCCCAGACGTTGCCCGAGAATGTCCCGCACGGTGACCGCGCCGGAGGCCTGCGCATCTTTCAGTTGAAAGAATGGCAGCGCATCGGTTAGCTTGGTGTCCCAGTTGAAGCGTCCATCTTCGATCAGCAAGCCAGTGACGGCGGTGGCGAACGCCTTGGAGAGCGAGGCAAGACGGAATACCGTGGCGGGCGTGATCGGTTCCTGCGTATCGGCATCGGCATAACCGATGGTGCGCTCGAAGGCGACCTTGTTGTTCACCACCACTGCGGTGGCGAGGCCGGCCACTTCATTGCGCTGCGCTACCACGTCCAGCCAGTGCGAATAGGCATCGAGCGCGGCCTTGATGTGTTCGGGTGGAAGCGTGGCGCTCTCGTCGGTGACGTCGCGCGGTGTGGTGCGAATGTCGGCGGTCAGTTGCGTGGTTGAGGAGCCGGCGCGCGTGGCTGACGCGGGAATCAAGATGGCCGCAATGCCGAGTGAACCGGCGATCAGCAGGGAAAGCTTACGAAACTGCATGCTACTCGGCTTCTTTCGGGCGTGGTGCCACGCCTCGGGTCATGGGCTGGTGGGATCGTCCATGGGTATCGCCGGATTGTCCTGTACTTCGGGCAAGGTCACAACAGCGTGACGTTGGGCGCCGCCTTTCCGCACGAGAATATGCGTCATGGCAGCATGCTAGTCTTGCGCCGCCTCCCGCTGGAAGCCACCCGGTGCGTTTGCCGTCCTCCGATTCCGCGCGTCACGACGCCACGCCGATGGTGTCAGCGCTCGCGTTCTTCTTCGTGCTGACCTCGTACTACATCATCCGCCCGGTGCGCGATCAACTCGGCGGTGCAGTGGGTTCTGCACAGTTGCCGTTGTTCTATGCCGCCACCTTTGTGGCCATGTTGTTGCTCACGCCGGTATTCGGCGCGCTGGTGGCACGCTTTCCGCGGCGGCGCCTGCTGGTCTGGAATTACAGCTTCTTCATCGCGTGCCTGCTGGCGTTCATTCCGGCGTTTCTGGCGCAGGACCGCATCGGCGCGCATGCGCTGGGCGTGGTGTTTTTCATCTGGGTTAGCGTGTTCAACCTGTTCGTGGTCTCGCTGTTCTGGAGTTTCATGGCGGATGTCTTCGACAGCCGGCGCGCGCGCGAAGTGTTTCCGTTGATTGCGCTGGGTGGGATGGCGGGTGCGATCGTCGGTCCGTCGGTGACCGGCCTGCTGGTTGGCTGGATCGGCGTGGCGCCGTTGCTGCTGATATCGGCGGCGATGCTCGCCGCCTCCTTGGCGTTGCTGTTGCAGATATCCGTGCAACGCGCGGAAGGTGGTGCGGGCGAGCAGCCGATCGGCGGTTCGCTATGGGCTGGTGTGCGGGAGTTGTGGTCGCGTCCGTTTCTGCGCTGGATGGCGATCCTGATGCTGCTGGGCGATGGTGTCGGCACGCTGGCCTACGCGCTGGTGGCCGACTACGCCAAGGCGCATCTCGCCTCGACCGCCGTGCGTACGGCGTTCTACGCGCACATCGATTTGGCGGTGAACCTGCTCGGCGCACTGCTGCAGCTCACACTGTCACGCTGGCTGCTGATGCATCGCGGCGCGGTCTGGGCGATGGTGTTGCCGCAACTGGTGAACCTGGGACTGCTGGTGATGGTGGCGTTGGGCGGACACGCGCAGTTGGACGTACTCGGCTACGGCGTGCCGTTGCTGGCGTTGATGATGGTAGGGACGCGAGGATTCATGTACGGCATGACCAAGCCGGCCAGCGATGCGCTCTACACGCGGGTGCCGCGCGAGACGCGCTACAAGGGCAAGAATTTCGTGGACACTGCCGTGTGGCGCTTCGGTGATGTGGTGATCACCACCGGCGTCAGCGGCATGGTGAAGCTCGGCATCGGCGTGGGCAGCATTGCCCTCATCGGCGTGGGAGCTTCCTCGCTGGCCGCGTGGATTGCACGCAAGGCAGCCACGTCGCCCGATCTGGCGCCGGAGATCAAAGCAGGGAACGGGGAACAGGGAACGGGGAACGAAAACCTTGCGTGAGGGTTTATGTTTCCCGTTCCCTATTCCCCGTTTCCGAATTTCAACTCGTGATGTACCGCTGCAATTGCTCGATCTGCTCGGCCTGCGCACTGATCACTTCCTTGACCAGGTCGCCGATTGAGATCACGCCCATCACGCGATTACCCTGTATCACCGGCAGATGGCGTACGCGGCTGTCGGTGCACAGTCGCATGCAGTCGAAGACGTCCGTATCGGGTGTAACGGTGAGCACCGGACTGCTCATGATCTCCGAGACCGGCGTCTGTGCCGACGATCGACCCTGCAGGATCACTTTGCGCGCGTAGTCGCGTTCGGAAACGATGCCCACTAGTTGCTCGCCGCGCATGACAAGCAATGCGCCGACTCCTCGCTCGGCCATGTGCTTGATCGCTTCGAGCACGGGCGCTTCCGGCGCAACGGCGAAGATGTCACTGCCCTTCCTGTCCAGCAAATGCTTGACCTGACGCATCCAGACCTCCCCGGCGGCCTCGCAATGGCCGCGTGGGACCAGTTTAGCGCTGCTGTGTTTTATCGGTGTGAACCGCCGCGCGCGACGCGGGCAGCCTTTCTTCCTCGATGAAATACAGCGGCCGCTGCTTACTCTCGGTGTAATTGCGACCCAGGTACTCGCCGATCACACCCAGCGCGAGCAACTGAATGCCACCCAGGAACAGGACCACTACCATCAGACTGGGGTAGCCAGGCACCGGATCGCCGTGCATCAGCGCCTTCAGTAGCACCTTCAGCCCGAACAGAAACGCCAGCACGGCGGCGGCCAAGCCGGTCCAGGTGGCGAGCTTCAGCGGCGCGCTGGAGAACGAAGTGATGCCTTCGATGGCAAGCTGAGTGAGACGCCAGTAATTCCACTTAGTCTTGCCGGCCAGGCGCGGATCGCGCAGATACTTCACTGAGGTCTGGCGATAGCCGATCCACGCGAACAGGCCTTTCATGAAGCGCTGTCGCTCGCGCAGTTGCCTCAGCGCGGCAAGGGCGCGGCGCGAGAGCAGCCGGAAATCGCCGGTATCGCGTGGCACGGCCACGTCGGACATCACTTCCATGGCGCGATAGAACGCCGCCGCGGTGAAACGTTTGAAACCGGTTTCGCCGGCGCGCGCGCTGCGCGTGGCATACACCACGTCGTAGCCGGCTTGCCATTGTTCCACCAATTGCGGGATCAGCTCGGGCGGATCCTGCAGATCCGCGTCGATGACTACCGCGGCATCCGCGTCGACGTGGTCCAGCCCGGCGGTCAAGGCCACTTCCTTGCCGAAATTGCGCGACAGCTTCAGTGTGCCCACACGTGGATCGGCGGCGGCCAGCGATTGCATGATCGCCCAGGTGTCGTCGCGGCTGCCGTCGTCCACGTACAGCACGTCGCAGGCCAGCGGCAGCTGGTCCAGCACCGTGCTCAGCCGCTCATGAAAGGCGGCGAGCACGGCCGATTCGTTGTAGGCAGGAACGACAACCGTAAGCTGCGGCATGCAAGATCCGGAAAGCAAGCAGACGAGCGAAGTGTAAACGTTGGCTCGGCGGCAGTGCTCTAACGCCGTCGCGCTGGGCGCACGTCGCGCGGCGGCTGGCGGCTTTGCAGGTAAGCAGGTCCGCCGAGCTGGTTCATCTGCTGCTCGATCCAGCGCGCGCGTTCCAGTACGTAGCCGCTGGGACGGTCGACGTGGAACCGGTCCGGGCTAGGCAATACCGCCGCCAGGCGCGCCGCCTGCGACGGGCCCAGCTGCGCGGGCGATGCACGGAAGTACGCGTCGCTGGCCGCGCCCACGCCATAGATGCCGTCGCCGAGCTGGGCGATGTTCATGTACACCTCCAGGATGCGCTGCTTCGGCCACATCAGCTCCAGCAGCACGGTGAAATACGCCTCCAGCCCTTTGCGCACGAAGCTGCGGCCATTCCACAGGAACAGGTTCTTGGCCGTCTGCTGGCTGATCGTGCTGGCGCCGCGCAGGCGTTTGCCATCGTCGGCCGCGTCGATGGCGTTCTCGATGGAGTTGAAGTCGAAACCGTGGTGGAACGGAAATTTCTGATCCTCGCCGGCCACCATCGCCACCGGCACCCACGGCGAGACGCGCGACCACGGCACCCAGTGCTGGTGCAGCTGAAAATCTTTTTCGCCATGGATCAAGGCATCCAGGCGGCGTTCCATCATCACGGCCGAGGTCCACGGCGGCACGAAGCGCAGCACCAGCACCACGAACCAGCTCAGGGCGACCCATGACAGGATCACGATACCGGCGTAACGCAACAGACGGCGAAAAAGTGGAAGATGCGACATGGATTCGATCGGCGTGAAAGAGCCTACGCAGTATAGGAGGGCGCCGCCGCGAGCTATTGTTCCTACCGGCGCGAACCCCCATATCGCGCTCCTTGCCGTTTGATGAGGTTGTCCACGTGGAAACCGTGCTTGCCGAGGATGTACTCCATCGCTTCTTGCTGGAACGTGCCGGCGTCCGGGGCGTGATCGTGCGGCTGGGCGCGGCCTGGCGCGAGGTCGCCAGCCGAGCTGAATATCCCGCGCCGCTGTTGGATCTGCTGGGCCAGACGCTAGCCGCCAGCGCGCTGCTGACCGGCAACATCAAGTTCGACGGCGCGCTGTCGGTCGAATTGAAGAGCAAGGGCGCCTTGCGGCTACTGTTCGCCGAATGCACCGATGCCGGCCGCCTGCGCGGCCTGGCACGCTGGAACGATGAGGTGCCCGACACGTTGGCCTTGAGCGAACTGCCGCAAGCCATGATGGCCATCACCATCGGCCAGGCCGAGCGTGGACAGCGCTATCAGGGCCTGGTCGATCTGAGTCATCCGGACTTGGCGGGTGCGCTGGAAAATTACTTTCAGCAGTCCGAGCAGTTGCCCGCGCGCTTTGTGCTGGCGGCGGACGATCAGCATGCCGTTGGGCTGATGCTGCAGAAAGTGCCGGGCGAAGGTGGCCACGATGCGGGACAGGACGAGGATGGATGGCCGCGTGTGGAGCATCTCACCGCCACGCTCGGTCGTGACGAATTGCTCAGCACGCCGTCGGAGGAGCTGCTGTATCGCCTCTACCACGAAGAAACCGTGCGCCTGTTTCAGCCGCGTCCGCTCGCCTTTGGCTGCAGTTGCTCGCGCGAGCGAGTGGAAGCCATGCTGCGCTCACTGGGTCGCGAAGAGATCGAAGCCACGCTGGCGTCGCAGAACGGCACGATCGAGGTCACCTGCGAATTCTGTGCGCGCACGTATACCTTCGATCGCGTGGATGCGGAGCACCTGCTGAGTGGCGGCGCGGCTGCGAGTTCGACGGTGCAGTAACCGTCTTGCGGTGTAGGTTGGGGTGAGCATTCGCTTGCCCAACCTACTTTAGCCACACCTCGACTGGTTCCGGGTGCGCGAATAGAAACCCCTGGCCGAAGCGGCAGCCGATATGCCGCAGCACCTGCCGCTGCGCATCGTCCTCAATGCCTTCGGCGATCACTTGCATTTGCAGCGAATCGGCCAGCACCTGGATCGCACGCACCACTGGCACGCTGTGGCTATTCGCCTTGGCCAGTTCGATGATGAAGCTGCGATCGATCTTCAGCGTTTCGATCGGATACTGGTGCAGATAACTGAGTGACGAATAGCCGGTGCCGAAGTCGTCGAGCGCGATGCTCACGCCGTGCTGGCGCAGGTTGTCCAGCATGCGTTTTACTTGCGAGGGATTTTCCAGCAGCGTGCGCTCGGTCACTTCGATGCGCAGCGAGCGCGGATTCACGCGATGAGCGCGCATCAGATCGAGCAGCCGGTCATCGAGATCGGATTGCCGGAAATGCCGGCCGGAGACGTTGAGGCTGACGAAGCCATCGGTACCCGCCAGCGTGCTGGCCTGTGAAGCGATTTGCTCGAAGATCTGCCAGTCGATGCTTTCTGCGCTGCCGTTTTCCTCTGCGACGGCGAGGAAGTCTCCCGGGCAGAGCAGGCCGCGCACCGGATGGCGCCAGCGCAGCAGCGCTTCATAGCCGACGGTGCGGCCGTCATCCAGCGCCACGATCGGCTGGTAGAACGGCACGAATTCATTGCGGCTCAGCGCGCGGCGCAAATCGCCTTCCATTTCCAACAGCGACAGCACTTCGCGACGCAGGCGATCGTCGAATACCGCGGCGCGATGGCGGCCTTCGTCCTTGGCGCGGTACATCGCCGCGTCCGCATCGCGTAGCAGTTCTTCCGGTTGCTGATAATGCGGGCCGGGCAGGGCGATGCCGATTGATGCGGAGGTGAAGATCTCCTTGATGCCCAACCGGAACGGTATGTGCAGTTCTTCGATGATGCGTTCGGCGACGAGTCTCGCCTTGCCGGCATCGCTGATGCCTTCCAGCAGTACCGCGAATTCGTCACCGCCCAGGCGCGCCACCAGATCGCGCGTCTTCAGGCAGGCGCGGATGCGGCTACCGGCCTGGAATAGCAGATCGTCGCCGATCAAATGACCGACCGAATCGTTGATTACCTTGAAACGGTCCAGGTCGATAAACAGCACCGCGAACAGCTTGTTCGGATCGGCGTGATACGCCTGCAACGCCTGACCCAGCCGTTGCAGCAGCAAGGTGCGATTGGGCAAGCCGGTCAGCGAATCATGCAAGGTTTCGTACATCAGCCGGCGTTCGACGCGTTCGCGCTCGGCGATCTGCTCGCGCAAATCGCGATTGGCCAGCGCCAGTGCGCGTGTGCGCTCGGTGACGCGGCGTTCCAGATTGATGTAGGCCTGCTTCAGCGATTCGCTGGTCTGCTTGCGTTGCAGCGCGTTGGCGATGTGGTAGCTGACGAAGGTGAGCAGTTCCTGGTCGCGCGTGTCGTAGATGTGTTTAGGCGAGTAGCTTTGCACGGCGAGCACGCCTTTCACGCGGTCGTCCCACACCAGCGGCACGCCCAGCCAGCACACCGATTTCGCGCCCATTTCCTGGTATTCGCCGGCGGCGGCCAGGCGTTCGAAGGTTTGACGATCGGCCAATAGCGGCTTGCCGTGTTTGAGCACGTATTCGGTGGCGCCGTTGGCGACGGGACGCTGCGCGCGCGCGCTATCGATCTCGTCCACCGAATAGGGGAAGGTGATGTTCTGGTCGCTTTCGTCTAGCAGCGCGATGTAGAAATTGCGTGCGTAGAGCAGACCGCCGACCACGCGGTGCACGGCGGCGTAGAAGTTCTGCTGGCTCTCCGGCGCGCTGGCCAGCTCCGCGATGCGAAACAGCGCCGATTGCAGGCGCTCGCCGCGTTGGCGCTGCAACACCTGCTGGCGCAGCACGCGGTTGGTGGCACGCAATGCCGCGGTGCGATCGGCCACGCGCCGTTCCAGCTCGGCGTGTGCTTCGCGTCGTTCAAGCGCGGTCTGCATGTGTTGAGCGACGTAGTTGAGCAGGTCGCGGTCGTGGTGCGTGTAATGCGTGTCGGAGCGATAACTTTGCACCACGATGCCGCCAACGGCCTGGCTGCAGCGCATAAGCGGCACGCCCAGCCAGTGTTCGCACGCGGGACCCACCAGCGCAAAGCGGCCTTCGAGCTGGCGCGCCAGTTCCTCCACCGAACCCATGATGGGCTGGCCGCTTTGTAGCAGGTTCCAGGTGAGGCTGTAGCGCATGTCCTGCAGCGGATAGCTTTCGTCCGGCGCGGGCGGCTTCTGGTCGACCGTGTCCATGTAATACGGAAAGCGCACGCTGTCGCTGACCGGGTCATACAGGAAGATGTAGAAGTTCTCCGCGTACATCAGCATGCCGACGATGGAATGCAGCGACTGCATCATCTCGGCCAGGTTGTGCGCGGTGCCGGCCAGCTCGGCGATGGCGTACAGAGCGCGCTGCAGCCGCTCGGCCATGGCCAGCCGGGAAATGGATTCGTAGAGCCGCCCGGTTTCACTCAACTGGCGCAGGCGGATGCCGGCCAGCCGACCCAGCCAGGCCAGTTCAGAATTCGCTGCCTGGTTCAGAAGGGCGGCTTCGCCCTCCAAGGCCAGTACTCTCAGGCTCTGCGGATCGCTAGCCAGATTAAGCCGACCCTGCTCCGCGGCGCCCTCGGCTTCCGGTGGCAGCCAACGGAGCGTTCCTTGCAGCCCCAATTGGTTCAGCGCCGTCTCGCAGATCTTCAAGACGCCATCCGCATCCGCTGCCCGAAACAGCCGCTCCAGCGTCTCGCGCAGCTCCACCGGCAGGACTCCGCCGGGTTCTGTCGCGAAATTGCGGCTGTCTGGCATTGAACTCATGACCTGTGGGCGTGTCCATGCGCGGTGCGTCGGATGACTATATATCGTGAAGATACCGTCATGTGTTGGTGCACATGGCTTTCTTTGACCAGGTGGAAGGATGGTCTTCCTATGCATCCCCCGTGCCACCAAGTAGTTGTTCATGTCACTGTTTTGGCCGACCGTGCCGCAAAAAAACGCGCCTTTTCCGGTTGTTAGTAAAAAGTAAAGTAAGGTATACTGAACTCCGGGAATCCGCACTGTCCAGGTACGGATGGGTCTGCCGAATCAGTCTCGAAATTTCATGCGCCGATCGCTGCTGACATTGCCGCTGCTGTGCATGCCGCTCATCGCGGCAGGGCAGACGCTGTCCGGCGATCAAATCAGCAATACCGCATGGATGCAGCAACAGCAGATCTCGATCAAGAGCGCTCAGCAGCAGCCCGCACCGGGCTCATTGCTGGTGCAGGCGCAGAGCGGCACGACAGCGGATGCGCAGAGCAACAACACCTTGCTGTCGGTCAACCCGCTTGCCGGCGGCACAGTCAATTCCAGCACCGTGCAATATGGCGTTACGCCGAACGTATCGGCGCAGGCAAGTGTCACGCAGCGCTCATGGGTGACGCAGCCGCGCATCATTAGCAGCGAAGTGGGCGCCACGTACAATGCCGGCCGCTACAGCCTGGGCGTGAGTGTTGCGCAGGATCAGGCTCCCAGTCCCACACCGCTGCCGCGCGTGCTGCCTGGCGCGGTGCCCGGCGTGAACGGTCTGTCGGATTTCGACAGCAGCACGCAGCTCAACGCACGCGGCCGTTTCGCGCTGAACGGCAACAGCGGCGTGCTGCTTGGCGCAAGCATGGGGCGCATTCGTCTGCTTCCGGGTAATCAGCTGGGCCTCAATGCGCTGGATCAGAAGGCGTTGAGCTTCGGCATCGAACACGGTCCGGTCAGTACCAGCATCGTAGGTCGCACGATGTACCCCGAGCCTGGCACGGCGGTGCCAGGCATGCTCAATGCCGAGCGCCGGTGGAACAGCATCGATCTGGGCGTGACATGGCGCCTGCCGTGGCAGGGTTCGTTGAGCTTCGGCGCGCAGAACCTATGGTCGTCTGGCAGTGCGGTGAACACGCCGGCCGGTCCGCCGGAACCGGATCAATCGCGCACGCCGTACGTGCAATATCACCAGGATCTTTGATCCATACCGAACGCAAAAAAACGCCCCCGCATGCCGGGGGCGTTTTCGTTAGTAGGAACGGGAAACGTCAACATTGCGCACGAGGCATGTCGCGTTCCCTGGCTTTTTCATTCGCCCTTCCTGATCCGCAAGTCGCCGCTGAAGGTCTCGATGTGGATCTTTCCATTACCGTTGCCGGCCACCGCGTCGAGCGTGCTGCCTGGACCATGTTCCGGACGTGTGGGTGTGCCGAAATCGGTGCGCAGGTCGCCACTGAAGGTGCTGGCGTGCAGGTTGGCGTTGAGCGGTGCGGGAAATTGCAGTTGCACGTCACCGCTCATGCTGTCGATGCTCATGTTGCCGTCCGCAGCAAGATTTCCGGTGAGCTGTACGTCACCCGATACCGTGCTCAGGCTGAGTTGTTGCCACGGGCCGCCGCCAGCTTGGATACGGCCTGAGACAGTCTGCAGTTCCACCGAATTGCCCAGCGACGGCGCAAGAATGTCGCCGCTCACCGACTGCAGCTTCGCCTGCTTGGCATGACCGGAGAAAGCGATGTTGCCGCTCACGGCGACGACGTTGAGCATTGGCGTCTGCGCATTGATGCGCACGCGGCCGCTGACCGAGTTGGCCTCGATGTCGCCGCCGTTGATGCCGTCCACGCTCAGTGGTGCGCTGACGACGTTCACTTTCACCGACGCACTGCGCGGCACGTTGATGTCCAGCGTGCTGGGCTCCATGGCGTTCTCGCCGTTCCAGTTGAACCAGCCGCCGTGGCCTTTGGCCTGTACGTTGATGATGAGGTTGTTTTCGCTGCCATCGATAGCGAGCGGCTCTGCGCCGTCGCCGAGTTGACCGCCCACGTGCACTTCGTTGCGATCCCAGGCGGTGACGGTGACTTCGCCTTTGACGTTGCTGATGGTGACGTGCACGGTGGGAGCCGCGGGGTGGCTGATATTCAGCGGGGTATCGGCAAAAGCCTGCCCTCCCGGCAGCAGGCAGAGCAACAGCGGCAGATAGCGGGCGTTTTTCATCGTTGTTATGTCCTCAGCCGGCTTGTTTCTCGAGTTCGCGCAACTGGTTCTGCTGCGCGTGGGTTCGTTGCAGCAGGCGCTGCAGGGCGGGTGAATCGGGAGCTTGCTGCATCGCCTGTTGCAGTTCCAAGCGCGCTGCATCCAGTACAAGCGCGGCGCCAGTCAGGCGCGGGTCGCTTGGTTTCCAGGACGCGTTGTTGATGTTCGTGCTGTTGGCAGCAACCGATGTGGCGTTATGCGGCGTCACTTGCATGCGCCAAACGATGCCGCCGGCCAATACCACGACGGCGGCAACGCTGGCTGCCAATGCCCACACGCGGCGATGTCGCGCACGTGGGACCGGCAACGAAGGTGTAGCTTCACTTGATGCGTCATCGTCGAGCGCAGCATCGATGCGCGTCCACAGATCGTTCCGTGGAGCGACCGGCTGGTTCAAGTCGCGCATCTGGCGCAGCCATTCGAATTCATTCATCGCACATCTCCGAGTACCTTGCGCAACAAGCCGCGTGCACGATGCAGTTGCGCCTTGGATGAGCCTACTGCCATCTCCAGTTCGTTGGCGATTTCCTCGTGGCGCCAACCTTCCACGTCGTGCAATACCAGTACCGCGCGTGCCCGTGGTGGCAGCTTGCCGATCGCGCGCTCGAGCTCTTCGCGCTCGGCGGCGCAGAACGGGGTTTCGCCATGCTCGGGAACGTTCTCCTGGTCGACATAGCCGACCGGATCGGCGCCCCGCGCGCGGATGTCCATCAGTGCCACATTGACCGCCAACCGGTAAAGCCAAGTGCCGAACGAGCTTTGCTCACGGAAACTGTCCAGTTTCTGCCATGCGCGCACGAATGCATCCTGCGTAAGATCCTCGGCGCGCGCATGATCGTAGCCGGACAATCGCAGCATGGCGCCATGGATGCGTCCTGCGTGCTGGCGGTACAGGCGCTGGAACGCCTGGCGGTCGCCTGCCGCGGCCGCGCGTACGTCATCCATTTCGTTGTTTCCCGCAGCGAGCGCAGGTGGCATAGCGCTTCCGGTGGCGATACAAGCGGCAATCATCTTGCCAGCTTGGATGCGGCTGGGGGGCGATGGGTTTAGAGCAAGGAACGGGGAACAGGGAACAGGGAACAGGGAACGGGGAGCGTGAAGGGTGAGGTGAGTTGGAATTTCCGATGAGAACAGTGGTACGGAAAAAGCGACACACCTTTGCCGTGCGACGCTTTTCCCCGTTCCCCGTTCCCCGTTCCCCGTTCCCCGTTCCCCGTTCCCCGTTCCCGGTCAGGCATTCGCCGCTTTGCGCGGCGTCTGCAAAGCGTGGTGGACGCGTTGCTGCTCTTGCCGCAGTTGTGCGGGCAGACGGTCGCCGAAACTGTCCAGGTACTCGCCGATGGCATGCAGTTCGGCCTGCCAGCCGGAGGCGTCGATATCGAGCAGTTCCATCAGCGTTTCGCGCGGCAGATCCAGGCCATCCAGCTTGAGTTCGCCAGCGGCCGGCACGGTGCCGATGGGTGTTTCGATGCCGCGCGCCTTGCCTTCCACGCGCGCGATCATCCATTCCAGCACGCGCAGGTTCTCGCCAAAGCCAGGCCACAGGAACTTGCCGTCCTTGCCTTTGCGGAACCAGTTTACGTGGAAGATTTTGGGCAGCTTGGTGCCGGTTTTGTCGAACGATAGCCAGTGCGTGAAGTAGTCGCCGTAGTGGTAGCCGCAGAACGGCTTCATCGCCATTGAGTCGCGGCGCAGTACACCCACCGCGCCGGTGGCAGCTGCAGTGGTTTCCGAACCCATGGCTGCGCCCATCAGCACGCCGTGCGCCCAGTCGCGTGATTCCATCACCAATGGCAGCAGCGACGGACGGCGGCCTCCAAAGACAATGGCACTAATCGGCACACCTTGCGCATCTTCGGCCTTGGGTGACCAGGTTGGGCATTGCTTGGCGCTCACGGTGAAGCGTGAGTTCGGATGCGCGGCCGGGCCGTTGGCCGGATCGTACGGGCGGCCTTGCCAGTCGACCACCGGCGTGCCGGGCAGGCCTTCCCACCATGGCTGGTTGTCGGCGGTAAGCGCGACGTTGGTAAAGATCGTGTCGTGCGAAATCGAGGTCAGCGCATTCGGATTGCTCTTCTCGCTGGTGCCCGGTGCTACGCCGAAGAATCCGGCTTCGGGATTGATCGCATACAGGCGGCCATCCTCGCCCGGACGCATCCAGCAGATGTCGTCGCCGATGGTCCACACGCGCCAACCGTTCCGGCGATAGCCTTCCGGCGGAATCAGCATCGCCAGGTTGGTTTTGCCGCAAGCGGAAGGGAAGGCGGCGGCGACGTAGTGCGTCTGGCCCTGCGGATTCTCGATGCCGACAATCAGCATGTGCTCGGCCAGCCATCCTTCACGCTGCGCCTGGAAGCTGGCGATGCGCAACGCGTGACACTTCTTGCCCAGCAGCGCATTGCCGCCGTAGCCGGAGCCATACGACTTGATCGTCAGCTCTTCCGGGAAATGCATGATGAAGCGGCGCTCTGGATCGAGCTCGCCGATGGAGTGCAGGCCTTTGACGAAATGACCTTCGCGCTCGATGCGCGCCAGCGCCGCGGCGCCCATGCGCGTCATCGTGCGCATGTTGATCACTACGTACGGGCTGTCGGTGATTTCCACGCCGCAGCGCGAGAGCGGTGAATCGATCGGCCCCATGCAGTACGGAATGACATACATGGTGCGGCCTTCCATGCAGCCGTCGAACAGCGCATCGATTTTGGCGTGCGCTTCGTCAGGCGCCATCCAGTTGTTGTTTGGACCGACATCCGCTTTCTGTTCGGTGCACACGAAGGTGAGGTGCTCCACGCGCGCCACGTCGGACGGATGGGAGCGATGCAGATAACAGCCCGGATGGGTCTGCTGATTGAGTTCGATCAGGTCCCCGGTCTGCAGCATCTGCTGCACCAGCGCCTGATATTCGGTGTCCGAACCATCGCACCAATGAATTGCCGCGGGACGGGTCTTGGCTGCTACGTCCTGCACCCATCGTTCAAGCGCCGCAAGCTTGCTCGTCATGTTTCCCTCACTTTTGGTATGGCCATAAATGATAGGCGCGACGGTAAGTTACGGTAACTGGCCTTTCAAGGTTGAGTGCAGCATAAGTAGGATTAAATCGAAAATCGAGCACAGATATTCGTAAGGGCGGTCGCATCCCGCCCTTACGATTTCCGATGCTTGATTTACAACCCTGCGGCGTTAAGCCGGGATCAACGTAGCGATCATGTGTTCGACATAGGCGTCGAACTCTTCGTGCGACAACCTCGGCAGACCGAGCGTGAAATTCAGCTGCAGAAAGCCGACGTAGGCGGCGTAAGTGAGGCGGGCGCGGTTGAGCGCTTCGCCGGATCCCATGCCGGCTTCGGTATAGGCCACGTGCAGGAATTCCGTGCGCCGCTTGGAAACGCGCGCCATCACCGGCACTACCAGCGGATGATCCAGTGCCTTCAGCAACGCCGCGTACACGCGATGCGGATGAAGTTCGTGCGCCACGCGCCGGAACAGCTCCGGCAGGCGTTCGCGCGGATCGGGAATGGATTCGATCTGGTTGATGATTTCGCGTTCGCCGTATTGCTCCCAGCGTTCCAGCGCGGCCTGCAGCAGCGCTTCGCGGGTGCGGAAATGCCAGTAGAAGCTGCCCTTGGTGACGCCAAGCTGACGAGCCAACGCTTCCACGGCCAGCGCGCCCACGCCTTGTTCGGCGATCAGGTTGAGTGCGGCGTCTTCCCAGTCTTCGGCGGAAAGACGCGTGCGTTCGGGTTTTTGACGGACATTCATTGCCGTATGGTAGCCCATGCGGGCGGCAAACTGGGCCGTACCAGCACGCGGGGCCGCGGGAAACGGCCGATTCTGGGGTGGGTTGACGCTGTCCCGGCACGCAACCCATACTCATGCGTATGGAATCGCATCAAGCCACCCGAACCGCATTCGCTACGGCAGACGGCCTGTCGCTGGCGGCCGATGTGCGTCATGCGTCGGGCGCGCCCACTTTGCTGTTCGCGCATGGCTTCGGCCAGACCCGCGGCGCATGGAGCGCCGCGTCAGCCACGTTGGCCGCGCGCGGTTGCCGCTGCATCACTTTTGACAGCCGCGGCCATGGCGAGAGCGATCGCGCGCCGGACGGCGACTATCACATGCAGCAATTCGTCGATGATCTGCTTGCGCTCGCTGGCGCGCAGCCAGAGCCGCCGATCCTGGTGGGTGCATCAATGGGCGGATTGCTGGGGCTGGTGACGGCAGGCGAGATGCGACCTGCACCGTTCCGCGCGCTGGTGCTGGTGGATATCACGCCGCGCTGGGAAACCGCCGGCGTCGAGCGCATCCTGGCGTTCATGCAGGCGCATCCGGATGGCTTTGCCAGTTATGCCGAAGCAGCGGAACAGATCGCCGCGTACTTGCCGCAGCGTCGCGAACGCAAGAGCGAACAGCAGTTGCGCCCCTTGCTGCGCGAAGGCGCGGACGGCCGCCTGCGCTGGCACTGGGATCCGGCACTGCTTTCCGGCGGCCTGGTCAGCGAGAGCGAACGCTATCAGCCGCGCCTGTTCGAGGCAGCGGCGAAGGTGAACGTGCCGGTGCTGCTGCTCTCCGGCGAGCGCAGCGATGTGGTTTCCCATCACACCGTCGAAGAATTCCTCGCGCTGGTACCGCATGCCCGGCATGCTCAAGTACCGGGCGCGACCCATATGTTGGCCGGGGATGCGAATGACGCATTCACGGCCGCGATTGCAGGCTTCATCGAAAGCCTGGAACCGGCCGGCGTCCAGTAGGGCGTGGCCAAGTCATCTGCCATGAGGTGTTGAGATGTCCGTACTACTGACCGTGTTGGCGGCGCTCATTGCGTCCGGCGCCTGCGCTTACCACCGCAGCAGTCTGCGCACATGGGCGATAGCCACGATAATCACCACCGTCGTGGTGGGGCTGCTGGCGCATGCACCGATCACGATGGTGATCCTGCTGGTGATCGAGCTGGCCATCGCGCTGCCGCTGTTGAACCTCGCCTTCCGCCGCAAGCAGATCAGCGCACCCTTGCTGAAAGTGTTCGCAAAGGTCACGCCGAAGCTATCGGATACGGAGCAGACGGCGCTGGAAGCGGGCACCGTCGGTTTCGAAGGCGAACTGTTCTCCGGCAAGCCGGACTGGCACGAACTGCTCAAACAGCCGAAGCCCGAACTGAGCGTGGAAGAAAAAACCTTCCTCGACGGCCCGGTGGAACAGCTGTGCGGGATGCTCGACGACTGGCAGATCACGCACGAACTGGGGGACTTGCCACCGGAAGTGTGGGACTTCATCAAGAAGCACAAATTCTTCGGCATGATCATCCCGAAGCAGTACGGCGGCCTGGGCTTCTCCGCGCTCGCGCATTCGGCAGTGCTGCAGAAGCTGGCGACGATGTCGGCGACGGTGGCCTCCACGGTGGCGGTACCGAACTCGCTGGGTCCGGCCGAACTGCTGCTGCATTACGGCAGCGACGAACAGAAGAACTACTACCTGCCGCGCCTCGCCTTTGGCGAAGAAATTCCGTGCTTCGCGCTCACCGGCCCGTACGCTGGCTCGGATGCCACCTCGATTCCGGATTACGGCATCGTCTGCAAGCAGATGGTCGACGGCGTCGAAACCATCGGCATGCGGCTGAATTTCGACAAGCGTTACATCACCCTGGCACCGATCGCCACCGTGGTTGGCTTGGCGTTCCGTCTGTACGATCCCGAGCATCTGCTGGGCGAGAAGGACGACCTCGGCATCACGCTCGCGCTGCTGCCGCGTAGCACGTCGGGCCTGGAAATCGGCCGTCGTCACTTCCCACTCAACATTCCGTTCCAGAACGGACCGGTGCGCGGCAAGGACATCTTTGCGCCGATGTCGACGCTGATCGGCGGTCCGCATATGGCCGGTCACGGCTGGCGCATGCTGGTGGAATGTCTCTCGGTGGGTCGCGCGATTTCACTACCGTCCAATGCGACGGGCGGCGTGCGCATGGCGGTGGCGGCCACCGGTGCGTATGCGCGCATGCGCAAGCAGTTCGGTCTGGCCGTGGCGCGTTTTGAAGGCGTGGAAGAAGCACTGGCACGGATCGGTGGTCTCACTTACGCAACGGCTGCGTTGTCGCGCGCGACGGCAGCAGCAGTGGATCGCGGTGAAAAACCGGCTGTACCGTCGGCCATCGCCAAATATCACGCCACCGAATGGGGCCGCGCGATCGCCGGCGACGCGATGGACGTGCACGGCGGCAAAGCCGTGCAGCTCGGCCCGAAGAACTATGCGGGCCGCGCCTGGCAGGGCGTACCGATCGCGATCACGGTGGAAGGCGCGAACATCATGACGCGCAGCCTGATGATCTTCGGTCAGGGCGCGATCCGCTGCCATCCTTACGTGCTGAAGGAAATGCAGGCACTGTCCATTGCCGATTACGGCGAGCGCCTGAAAACGTTCGACCGTGCGCTGTTCGGTCACATCGGCTTTGGCATATCCAATGCTGTGCGCAGCTTTGTGTTCGGCATCACCGGCGCACGCATCGGGGATGCGGCGGGCGATGCCTACGTGCGCCGCTATTACCGCAAGCTCAATCGCTACTCCGCTGCGCTGGCGCTATGCGCCGACACCTTCATGGGCGTGCTCGGCGGCAAGCTGAAGTTCAAGGAAAAGCTCTCCGCGCGCCTGGGCGACGTGCTCAGCTATCTCTACATCGCCAGCGCGATGTTGAAGCGTTACGAAGATACCGGCCGTCCGGAAGCGGATCGTCCGTTGCTGGCGTGGGCCTTCCACGAATGCATGTGGCGCACGCAGATGGCGTTGGATGGCGCGATTCGCAATTTCCCCGTGCGCCCGGTTTCGTGGCTGTTGCGTGTGCTGGTGTTCCCGTTCGGCCGTCGTGAAGTGCCGCCGTCGGATCGGCTGGGACGTCGTGTCGCGGCCATCATCACCGCGCCGGGCGAAGCGCGCGATCGTTTGCTGGAGTGGACCTATCTCACGCCCACGTCCAACAACACCGTCGGCCGCATGAATCAGCTATTGCCGGACGTGATTGCTGCCGAACCGGTGGAGCGCAAATTCCTCAAGGCGCAGAAAGCGGGACAGTTCAAGTCGCACGATTATCTTGGGCAACTGGATGAAGCGTTGAAGGCTGGTGTGATCGATGCCTCCGAAGCCGCTCTGCTCAAGCGCGTGCGCGAAGGCGTGTTCGAGTTCATCTCGGTGGATGATTTCGATCCGGCGGAGCTGCGCTCGGCGATCACGCGCAAGGATCCGAAGAAGTTGGCGGATGCGGCTTAAGAGCTGCATTTTTCCTTTGCCTGAATTAATCCGAGAAGCTGCTCCCTCCCCTGCTTGCAGGGGATCGCTGGGGTGGGGTGAACACTTGCCTGAGACTTTCCCGCAAGTGTTCACCCTCTCCTAACCTCCCCCTGCAAGCAGGGGGAGGAGGTCATTCGACGCTTCGTTTTACGGGGGCTACAAGGCGTGAGCACATCGCTGCTTTCTCTATACCAACGCATCACCCGCTGGCCCTGCGGTCACTGGCTGTTCTCCCGCGCCGTCTGTTTGCGCGCGCCTTACTTCGCCACCATCGCCCCGTATTTCGTCACGCTGGAACCAGGCCGCTGCGAAGTTCGCATGCGCGATCGGTGGCGTGTGCACAACCATATCGGTACTGTGCACGCGATTGCACTGTGCAATCTTGCCGAACTTAGCGCAGGCGTGATGGCCGAAGCGACCCTGCCACCGGATGCGCGCTGGATTCCCAAAGGCATGAGCGTGGCATACCTCAGCCGGGCAAAGGGAAGCATGCATGCGGTTGCCACGCCGGAAACACAGCTCGGCGAAGTGGATAACGGCCGGGAATGGCCGGTGGTCGTCGAGGTTACGGATCCGACGGGAACACCGGTCTTCCGCGCGCACATCACGATGTGGGTGTCGCCTCGTAAGAAGTCGTAGCGCGGCGTGACCAGCTTGGCCGCACGATGCTTCCGCGCCGCAATGCAATCACCAGCAGCGCTATCGACACTGAGGTGCACACGGCCAACGCTACTACTGAGGCCTCCGCACCGAACGCGCCGCCGCTCAGCCAATCCGGTCCCGTGCGCGACGAAATCAACCAGCCCTTTGCATCGCCACCCGATACCGGAATGCCGTAGATTGTGCCTTGTGTGATGTTCCACGCGGCATGCAGGCCGATGCATGCCCATAGCGTTCGCGTCACGTGGAAAACCAGCGCCAGCAGAATGCCAGCTTCGATCGCGATGGCCAGCGAACTCCACAGTGAGGCGCCGGGATTGAAGAAGTGCGCACCACCAAAGAAGATGGCCGAAATCGCGAGTGCCCACCAGGTGCCGAGCCCTTCCTCGACGATGCGAAATAGTACGCCGCGTGTGAGAATCTCTTCTCCGATACCTGCGCCGACACCTGCAACGAGCACGGCCGGCAGCCAATTGACGTCAGCGTTGATGCCAAGCACGTGATAGCTGCCGAACAGCCATAGCAGGCCGACCACGATGCTGAAGATCAGGAAGCCAGCCAACAAGCCCGCTGCGCCGTACGTGGGGATTGTCCGCAAGGACAGCTCGCGCATGCGCCTGCGTTCGATCAACAGCACAAGGACAAGGTAGCTGATGACAGTGGACAAAAGCTGCATCGACAGCGCGGCCAGCGCGTGTTGCAGCGGCGTGGCTGTCTTGCTCATCCAGCCCAGCATGACAAGACCGCTGTGGACCACGTAGCCGATGCCGAACACCATTGCCGCGTAGATCACGATGCGGGCGAGCGGCGAAAAAATGAGCCAGCGTTGCCAGTTTGGCGCGAGTGCCGGCGTGCGGAAGGCGACGGTTTCCTGCATGGCAATCCCCTTGATTGGTGGAGCTCAGGCTACGCAGTTGGTTCGGCGGCATGCAGTGCCACACGTCATCCACCGGCGTGAGCCTCAGGACGAAGCCAGCGCGCATCCGTTCTTGCCATGTTCCTTGACCTGGTACAGCGCTCGGTCGGCAGCCTGGATCAGCACCTCGTCCGAATCGATCTGCTCGTTCCACAGTGCGATGCCGATGCTGGCGCTCACTCGTGCGAGGATGGCGCCTTGTTCGGCCTGCAGTGGATAGGGCTGCGCAAGTACGTTGCAGATGTCTTGGCAACGTTGCAGCAGCGGCGTGATGTCGCCGGCCTCCTGGAAGATCACCGCGAACTCGTCACCGCCGAGACGCGCGGCCGTGTCGTTGGCGCGCACGTGACGGCTCAGGCGCGAAGAAATGGCCTGCAGCAGCGCATCGCCCGCCGGATGGCCGTAGGTGTCGTTCACGCCCTTGAAGCCGTCGATATCGACCAACGCCAGCGCAAACGGCACGCCATGCACGGTGCTGTACTGAACCGCAGCACGCAGGCGGTCGTGGAACAGTACGCGATTGGGCAGCCCGGTCAGCATGTCGTGGGTGGCCTGATGGCGCACCTGGGCCTCGATACGTTGGCGCTCGGCAATTTCCACCTGCAACTGCCGGTTGCGCTCGGATAGTTCCTCCAACGTCTGCTGCAATTGCATGCGCGCGTTGTGCAGTTCCAGGAACACGCGCACCTTCGATTTGAGAATGGTGTCGTTGATCGGCTTGGCGATGTAGTCGACTGCGCCGGAGCGGTAACCCTTTAAACGGTTGATGTCATCGGCGTACGCGGCCGTTACGAAGATGACCGGCGTATCGCGCAGCTGTTCTGTTTCGCCGAGCAGTTGCGCGACTTCGAAGCCATCCATGTCGGGCATGTTCACGTCGAGCAGGATCAGCGCGAAATGTTGGTCGAGACATCGCGACAGCGCTTCGTTGCCGCTGCTGGCTTCCACCAGTTCGGCACCGCTGTCGGCCAACAGATGACGCATGGCCACGAGGTTGGCGCGGGTGTCGTCGACCACCAGAATCTTGGGAACGTGAGTAGTCATGCCAGGCAGAGTCGGTTTAGCACGTGGGCGATCTCCGAAAGGGGCACGCAGTAATCCGCGCCGGCGGTATCCAGGGCCGCTTGCGGCATGGTGGCTGCTTCGGCGTCCACCGGAGATTGCACCACGGCGAGGCCGCCAAGCTGGCGAATGCGTCGCAGTCCGGCGGCCCCATCGGCATTGGCGCCGGTGAGCACCACGCCGATGAGCCCGTCGCGCCAGGCCTCGGCGGCGGAATAGAACAACACATCGATCGATGGCCGCGCATGGTTCACACGCGGATCGATAGACAAGGCGAAATGCAGATCGCTTTCCACCAGTAGATGGTAGCCCGAAGGCGCAAGGTACACGACGCCCGGTTGCACCACTTCACGCTCGACAGCCTCGATCACCGGCAAAGCCGACATGCGCCCCAGCACGTCGCACAGCATGTCCACCGTGTCGGCATGGCTGTGCAGGCATACCAAGATGGCCTGCGAAAGCTTTGCATCCAGGCCGCCGAGCACGCTCTTGAGCGCATCCACGCCGCCGGCCGAGCAACCGATCGCGATGGCGGTGGGCCTGCTCATGCGTGGTTGCCATCCGCGTGGGTAGCAAGCCGGTAGATACGCATCGCCGAATCGAATGGCGAGAAATCTTGTGCGTGCGGCGCCGGATTGAGGTTTTCGCGCAGACCCAGGCATAGAAAACCACCGCGCACCAGGCTGTCGCGAAACAGTGTCAGCGCGCGATCCTGCAACGCATCGGAAAAATAGATCAGCACGTTGCGACACAAGATCAGATGCGCTTCGCAGAACACGCCATCGGTGGCGAGGTTGTGCACGGCGAAAGTTACGTGCCGGCGCAGGCGCTGATTGAGCTTGATTAGCTTGTAGCCCGCGCTACAGTAATCGGCCAGCGAATGAATGCCGCCGGCAGCCTGGTAGTTACGCGACCACTGTTGTGCGTCCTTCACTGGGTAGATGCCTTCGCTGGCGCGGTGCAGGGCGCGGTCGCTGAGGTCGGTGGCAAAAATCTGCGAACGATCGTAAAGCCCCGCTTCCTCCAGCAGGATCGCCAGCGAATACACTTCCTGGCCGTGCGCGCAGCCGGCTTGCCAGATGTTGATGTGCGGATAAGACGCCAGCAGCGGGAACACTTTTTCGCGCAGCGCGCGGAACATGGCCGGGTCGCGGAACATCTCCGAGGTCGGCACGGTCAAGCCTTCCAGCACGTTCGACAGCAGTTGCGGTTCGTGCAGTACGCGCTCGGTCAGGCCACTGATGGTCTTGCAGCCGAGCTGGTCGGCCAGCAGGCGCACGCGGCGCCTTAGCGAGGCCGGCGCGTATTGGCCGAAGTCGTAACCGTGGCGTTTCTGCAGCGCCTGCACGAACAGCCCCACCTCGATACTGTCCAGTTCCGATGCGTCCATGATCACCACGCTCCGTCAGTCGCGCAGCCACATGCGAATCAGTGAAGCCAGCTTGTCCACGTCGACCGGCTTGGACAGATAGTCGTTGGCGCCCGCTTCCAGGCAGCGCTCGCGATCGCCGCGCATGGCCTTGGCTGTCAGTGCGATGATCGGCAGGCGGGACAGGGTTGGTTGTGCGCGAATGGCACGCGTAGCTTCGTAACCGTCCATGCCCGGCATCATGATGTCCATCAGCACCAGTTCTACCTGCGGGTTTTCGGCGAGCACCTGCAGCGCCTTCTGTCCGTCCTGCGCCATGCTCACTTGCATGCCCCAGTCGCGCAGCACCTTGGAAAGCGCAAACAGGTTGCGCATGTCATCGTCCACCAGCAGTACATGATGTCCGCGTAAACCATCATCCGTTGCGGCAGGACTGCCGGTCGCCTGCTTGCTGTTGCGAATGCTGTGCAGGAACAGGCTGACTTCATCCATGAGCCGCTCGGGCGCGCGCGTGCCTTTCATGACGATGCTGTCGGTGTACTGGCGGATGCGCAGGCTTTCCTCGCGGCTCAGTTCGCGGCCGGAGTACACCACCACCGGCGGTACGTTGCCGCTTTCGGCGAGCTTTTCCAGAAAATCGATACCCGACATGCCGGGCAGGCCGAGATCGAGCACGATGCAGTCGTAACTGGCAGACGAGATCTTCTGCAGGGCTTCCTCGCCTGACTCGGCCTGCTCGATCTTCAGGTCTTCGTCCTGGCTCAACAGGATTTGCAGCGATTCGCGCACGAGACGGTCATCGTCCACCACTAGCAAATGCCGCGTGCGGCCCTTGGCGAACGAGAGCAGCCGTTCAAGCGCACCGTAGATGGCCTCTCGCGTTACCGGCTTGGTGAGGAAGCCTACCGCGCCGAGCTCGCGACCGCGTCCTGCATCGTCGGTTGCAGTGAGGAAATGCACGGGGATGTGGCGTGTGACGGGATCGGCCTTGAGCCTCTCGATCACCGTCCAGCCATCCATGCCTGGCAGCATCACGTCCAGCAGAATGCCTACCGGGTGATGGCGGCGAGCCAGTTCGAGACCGGCTTCGCCATTGGGGGCGTGCAGCATCCGGTGCCCTTTCTGCCGCACGATGTCGGCGAGGATGTGTGCGAATGCCGGATCGTCTTCGACGACCAGAATCACGCTGTCGCCAGGGGCGATGCGTTCGCGATCGTCTTTCATGCCCTCGGCCGGCAGCAGTGCGCGCGTCACCGGACGAGGTGCCGGCATGGCGTTGGAGGTTGCGGGCGCGCCAACGCTCGCGGTGGTACCGGTGCTGCGCTCGGGCAGCAACAGCACGAACTCGCTGCCTTGTCCGACTTCGCTGCGCAGCACGATGTCGCCGCCCAGCAATGCCGCCATGCGCCGTGAAATGCTCAAGCCTAGCCCGGTGCCGCCGAATTGCCGGCTGGTGCTGCTGTCCGCTTGCTCGAAGGCGTTGAAGATGCGCTCCAGCTTGTCGGTCGGTATGCCGATGCCGCTGTCCTTGACACTGATCGCCAGCAACGCGTTGCCGCGTAATGCTTCGGGAACGGGCAGGTCGCCGACGGGCCGGCTTATGTGGACGCGAATGCTGCCTTTGGCCGTGAACTTGAAGGCATTGGCCAGCAGGTTGTTGACGATCTGTTCCAGCCGGGTGGGATCGGTATGGATAGCCTCGGGCAAGGATTCGCCAACGGTGACCTCGTAGTCCAACTGCTTGTCGCGCGCCACGTGATCGAAGTTGCGCCGGAAGCTGCGTGCCAGATTCTGCAGCGGGTAATCCACCAGCGACAGCTCCATCTTGCCGGCTTCGATCTTGGAGAGATCGAGGATGTCATTGATCAGCCGCAACAGGCTGGAGCCGGCGTCATGAATGATCCGCGCCGATTCCACTTGCTCGCCGTCCAAGTTGCCTTCGCGGTTGTCGGCCAGACTACGCGACAGGATCAGCAGGCTGTTCAAGGGCGTGCGCAGTTCGTGCGACATGTTGGCGAGAAATTCGCTCTTGTACTGGCTGGCGCGTGCCAGTTCGTCCGCCTTCTGCTCGGTTTCCTGCTGCAGGACTTCCACTTGCTGCTTCTGCTCGCGCAGCGTGTCGGTCATCATGCGCAACTCTTCGTTGGAAGCCTGCAGTTCGTCGGCCTGCACACGCAGCTCTTCCTCGGAAGCAAGCAGGCGCTGGGATTGTTCTTCCAGCTCGATGGTCTTGGTCTGCAAGGTGTCGTTGGCCGCGCGCAACGCTTCCTGCTGTTGACGCATGGTGACAGCGGAGATGCGCAATTCGTCTGCCTGCTCGCGTGTTTGTTCCAGCAATTGTTCGGTGTTCACCGCGCGGTTGAGGTTTTCCAGCGTGAGCGCCGCCAGCGGCAGCAATTCTTCCAACAACTGTTCGTGATGCGGCGTCGGCGCGCCAAAGCCGCCGAATTCCAGCACGCCCACGAGCTGGTTGCGCACCAACAGCGGCAGAATGGTGAGATAGCGCGGCACCGCTGCGCCGCTGCCGGAATCGATGCGGAAATAGTTGTGTGGCACGTCGTCCAGCACGATCGGCTGGCGCGAGGATGCGCATTGGCCGACTAGCCCTTCGCCCGGCATGTATGCGTCCGGACTGTTCTGCAGGCGTAGACCGTAGCTGCCAAGCAGGTCGAGGCGCTGGCGCGATTCGTCGAAGCCGTAGAACAGCACCACCCCGGCATGAATCAACGGCGCCAGCTGGGAGACCAGTCGCTCAGCAAAATCGCGATGATTCGTGGCGGCCTGCAGGCTGGCGGAAATCGCTGTGGCGTCGCTCTTCAGCTTTGCCTGGGCATGCGATTCGATCACCATCTGCTTGAACACCTGCAGCGCGCGCGAGATCTCCCCGATTTCATCTTTGCGTTCGACACCGCGGATCGGAATGGTGTGATCGTGGTTGGCCAGCCGGGTCATCGATTCGCCCAGCCGGCGGATCGGGCGCGCGACCATGCGTGAGGTCAGCGAGATCACCATCAGACCGAGGGCAAGGCCGATCAGCGCGCTGACGATGTTGACGTAGAGCGTCTCCTTCAACAGCCGCTCCACACTGCGGACGCGCGTGATGAGCAGCTCGCGCTCGGTCTCGCTCATCTGGTCCAGCACCGCCGTGCAATCCTCGATGTGCACGGTGCGGTGCGCGATGTAGTTCGCCTCGATTGTCGCTACCTGCGCGGCGATCTGCGGATCACCGGGCTTGAGCGAAGCGGCCGGATCCACAACCATCGCCTGCATCTCGCGGTTCCACTGCAGCGCCAGCGTCTGGATGCGGTCGATACGCGCCTGCTGCAGCGGGTTGTCGGAGGTGAGGTGGCGCAGTTCGGCAAGCTGCGCCAAGAACATGGTGTTGCTGCTTTTTGCGCGCGCCAATTCCTTGGGATCGTGGATGAGCATGAACCCGCGCAGCCCGACCTGGCCGGAGAGGGCCGTGCGTTGCAGTTCCTCGATCTGCAGCAGCACCTGATAGGTGTGATCCGCCCATCGGCGCGTTTCCGACTGCCTGTTCTGCGAGGTGACATTGATCAGGCTGTTGAGAATGAACAAGCCGAGCAACAGCCCGATCGCGATAATGATCTTGTAGCGGATGGGCAGATTGGCCAGCCAGCCATACTTCCTTGGAGTCGGCGTCACAGTGGAGCTGACCATGCGTAATCCCGCTGAGGTGACAGTTGGATATGCCGCGTCCGGTAGCCCGAACGGCGGTCCCCTGGCACCAGATTAGCGAGATGCCTGGCCGGGCGGTACTGTCCGGCTAGGTGATGACTGCGTGAAGGCGGCGAGGTTGCCGCGGGTTTAAACGTCGACGGCGGTGGCGTGCTCGCGGGTGGCAGAGAAGCGCACGGCAGGCGAGCGCTCCTGGGTGAGCTGCAGGTTCACGCGGGTAGGGGCGAGATAGACGAGTTCACCGGCCCCGTCGATGGCGAGGTTCATGATGTTCTTCTCGCGGAATTCTTCCAGCTTCTTTGCGTCATCGCAGTGGATCCAGCGGGCCGTCACCACGCCGACCGGTTCGAAGCTGGCGTCCACGCCGTATTCGTCCTTCAGGCGGTAGGCCACCACGTCGAACTGCAGCACGCCAACCGCGCCCAGGATCAGGTCGTTGCTCATCAGTGGGCGAAAGAACTGCGTGGCACCTTCCTCGGATAGCTGCGCCAGGCCTTTCTGCAGTGCCTTCATCTTTAGCGGATCACGCAGGCGCGCGCGACGGAACAGTTCCGGGGCGAAGTTGGGGATGCCGGTGAAGCTGATGGCTTCGCCTTCCGTGAAGGTATCGCCGATGCTGATGGTGCCGTGGTTGTGCAGGCCGATCACGTCGCCGGGATAGGCGCTTTCCACAATCTCGCGGTCGCTGGCCATGAAGGTGAGCGCATTGGCGATGCGTACTTCCTTGCTGGTGCGCGTCTGCACCATCTTCATGCCGGCGGTATAGGTGCCGGAGCACACGCGCATGAAAGCCACGCGGTCGCGATGCGCCGGATCCATGTTGGCCTGGATCTTGAACACGAAGCCGGTGAGTTTTTCTTCTTCCGGCTTCACATCACGGTTGAGTGTGGTGCGCAGGCGCGGCGAGGGCGCGTGCGCCACGAAGAAATCCAGCAGCAACTGCACGCCGAAGTTGTTCACGGCCGAGCCGAAGAACACGGGCGTGAGCTTGCCGGCAAGGTATTTTTCAATGTCGAAGGGATGCGACGCGCCTTGGACCAGTTCCAGTTCTTCGCGTATCTCGTTCAGCGCTTCGCTGCCGATGGCTGCTTCCAGACCCGGTGCGTCGAGCCCTTTGAAAATGGTCGAATCCTGCCGCGTGAAGTTCTTGCCGGGTTCGAATACGTGCACCTCGTCCAGCAGCAGGTGGTATACGCCCTTCAGGCGTTTGCCCATGCCGATCGGCCAGGTCAGCGGCGCGCAGGCGATGCCGAGTACCGATTCCACCTCGTCCAGCAACTCGATCGGCGAACGGCCTTCGCGGTCGAGCTTGTTGATGAAGGTCATGATCGGCGTATCGCGCAGGCGGCACACCTCCATCAGCTTGATCGTGCGTTCCTCCACGCCCTTGGCGCAGTCGATCACCATCAGTGCCGAGTCCACCGCGGTGAGCACGCGGTAAGTGTCCTCGGAGAAGTCCGCGTGGCCTGGGGTATCGAGCAGATTGACGATCTTGCCCTCATACGGGAACTGCATCACCGAGGAGGTGACCGAAATACCGCGCTCTTTTTCCAGCGCCATCCAGTCCGAGGTGGCATGCCGCGCCGCCTTGCGGCCCTTCACCGAGCCGGCCATCTGGATCGCGCCGCCGAACAGCAGCAGCTTTTCCGTCAGCGTGGTTTTGCCCGCGTCGGGATGGCTGATGATGGCGAAGGTGCGGCGGCGATTGGTTTCTTGCAGATGGTTGGACATAAGGAGGGTAGGCAAATGGCGCTAACCCACTATTGTACCCGACGGCGTTGTCCCGGCTGTTTTTTGAGTCATTTGCGGCTTGTTTGGCGGGAGGTTCAACGCTGGTCGGGCAGTCGGCTTCGCCGCAAACGCCGTTCGCTGCGCATGACGTAGAGGATGATCACGACGTCATGATCAACGCGGTAAAAGATCCTGCAGGGTGGTTCCACGATCTGCCGATAGCGCGAACCTCTCAGCTCCGGCGGTCGGGAGCCGCTCTCAGGATGGTTGGCAAGCTGCGCCACATGAGCGAAAACGCGCTGGACGAGTTCACGCGCTGCATCGGGATTATCTAGTGCGATGTAATCGGCAATCTCGTCCAATTCGCTGAGCGCCGGTTCGGTCCAGATTATTTCAGCCATCGTTTCAGGCGGGTCCTTGCCTGCTCATGGGACAGCGTGCGTTGTTCTTCTACGGCGCGCTCGCCACGTGCAATACCTTCCAGCAGTTTCATGCGTTGCTGCATGGCCTCGAAGGATTCGACATCGATCAGGTAGGCGCTGGGTAGGCCGTGCTGTGTGATCAGGATTGGCTCGCGATCGCGCTCCAGTTCGGCCAGTAAATCCGTGGCCTGGCGTTTGAGCGTGGTGACGAGTTCAGTGCGCATGGAGTGATACTAAAGTGGCACTCGCGAAAGATGCAAGTGGAGGCATGAAACAAAAGCCCGGGGATCGCCCCGGGCTTTTCGTTTTTCATCAGGAAAGCGAAGAATTACTTCGCTTCCTTCTCCATCAACTTCGCCACCATGCTCGCCGGCACTTCTTCGTAATGATCGAAGATCATCGTGAAGGTACCGCGGCCGCTGGTGGCGGAGCGCAGGAAGTTGATGTAGCCAAACATTTCCGCCAGTGGCACGAAGCCCTGCACGAAGGCATTGGTGCCCTTCTGGCCCTGTTCGCTGATCGAGCCGCGGCGACGGTTGATGTCGCCGATCACGTCGCCGAGGTAGTCGGCTTCAGTGACTACTTCGAGCTTCATGATGGGCTCAAGCAGCTTGGGCTTGGACATCTTCTGCGCTTCGCGGAAGCAGGCGCGGCCGGCGATTTCGAAGGCGAGTGCGGAGGAGTCCACGTCGTGGTACTTGCCGTCGACCAGGCGTGCTTTGAAGTCCAGCACTTCGTAACCGGCCACCTGGCCTTCGCGCGATTCCACCGTGATGGCGTGTTCCACCGCTGGGATGTATTCGCGCGGCACGCGGCCGCCGACGACTTCATCGGAGAACACCACGCCGCTGCCGGGTTCACCGGGTTCGAAGATCATCTTCACTTCAGCGAACTGGCCCGAACCGCCGGACTGCTTCTTGTGCGTGTAGGTGTGTTCCACCGTCTGACCGAACGCTTCGCGGAAGCTGACCTTGGGCTTGCCCATGTTCGCTTCCACGCCCAGTTCGGTGCGCATGCGGTCGATGGTGATTTCCAGGTGCAGCTCGCCCATACCCTTGAGCACGGTCTGGCCGGTTTCCTGATCCACTTCCATGCGCAGCGACGGGTCGGCCTTCACCATCTTGTAGAGCGCGGTGGAAAGCTTGTCGATGTCGTTGCGGCTCTTGGGTTCCACCGCCACGCTGATCACCGGATCAGGGAAGCGCATGCGCTCCAGCAGCACCGGATGCTGCGGATCGGTGAGCGAGTCGCCGGTCTCGGTTTCCTTCAACGAGACGAACGCGCAGATATCACCGGCGCGCACTTCGTCGATTTCCTTGGTGGCATTGGCCTGTACTTCCACGATGCGGCCGATGCGCTCTTTCTTGCCACGGGTGACGTTCTGCAGCGTGTCGCCCTTCTTGATTACGCCGGAGTAGATGCGGGTGAAGGTGAGGGTGCCGAACTGGTCGTTGATCACCTTGAAGGCCAGCGCGCGCACCGGGGCGTCATCCGTCACAGCCTGTTCGCCGATGATGTTGCCGTCCTCGTCCACCATCGAGATGCCGCCGTTCTCGCCCGGGTACGGCATGTAGTCGACCACGCCGTCGAGCATCTGCTGCACGCCCTTGTTGCGATAGGACGATCCACAGAACACCGGCACGAGCTTGCCGGCCACGCAGCCCTTGCGGATGCACTTCTTCAGCGTTTCCAGCGTCGGTTCCTGACCATCGAGGTAGGCGTGCATGGCATCGTCGTCCATTTCCACGGCGCTTTCGATGCTCTGCGAGCGCAGCTCAGCGAGCTTGGACACCCATTCCGTGTCGGCGGTGGTGGTGAATGCCTTGACTTTCGGATGGTCGGCGACCTGGTCCAGCGGGATCGTCTCCCACTTGCTGTCTTTGTCGCTGCTGTCCCAGATATAGCCCGCGCCGGCGATCAGGTCGACCATGCCGATGAAGTCGTCGCTGCTGCCCAGTGGCACCTGGCAGAGCACGATGTTGGCGCCAAGACGGTTCTTGATACCGTCCACGGCGTGCTTAAAGTTCGCGCCGATGCGGTCCATCTTGTTGACGTAGCACATGCGCGGCACGTTGTACTGGTCGGCCAGGCGCCAGTTGGTTTCGGTCTGCGGTTCCACGCCGGCCACGCCATCGAACACCACCACGGCGCCGTCGAGCACGCGCAAGCTGCGGTTCACCTCGATGGTGAAGTCCACGTGCCCAGGGGTGTCGATCACGTTGATCTGGTGACCCTTCCACTCGGTCGACACGGCGGCGGACTGAATGGTGATGCCGCGCTTTTTTTCCTGTTCCAGGTAGTCGGTGGTGGTCGAGCCCTTGCCATCCTTCGTGTCGTGCACGTCGATGATCTGATGCTTCTTGCCGGTGTAGTACAAGATGCGCTCAGTGGTGGTGGTCTTACCGGCGTCGATGTGCGCGATGATGCCGATGTTGCGATAGAGGTTGAGAGGTTTCTGGCGGGCCACAGTCTTGGTTCCGTAGTAGAAGTCGTTTGTCGAACAGAAAGCTATTGTCTCTTCCCGGACGGGAGAGCGTGATATGTGGTGAAGGGGCCCTCCATGGTCCGCAGCGTACGTTTCAAATGTGTAGGCAGCATTGCCGAAACGAGCGCGTTCATGGCGCAGATTCAACAAGCAAGTCTTCGTAAAAAGCGCCGAACGGTTCGGTAGGGTGCGCAATCTGGATTTCGAGGATCCACAGGCCCTTGGCAGGTGTGTGGTCCAGGTCGCCCAGATCGCCGCCCTTGTGCACCGAGTGCGGGAAGTCGCTCACGCGATGGCCTTTGATGGCGTGATTGAAACGCCAGCCCATCGCTTCGGCGCGCTCGCAGGCGTAATCATAAAGCTTTCGGCCGCTTAAGCCCTCATGGCGCCACATGCCGGCTACGTCGTGGAACAGCGCGCGCGCCGCCTGGGCACACGCCAGGCGCTCAGGCGCGTGGCCGATCACGAAGGTGTCGCCGACGTCGCCCTCGTGGCCGTCGAAGACCAATCCTAAGTCAATGAAGTAGCTGTCGTTCTCGCCCAAACGCACGTCCGGCAGGGAAGGCTGCCGGTACGTGCGGGTGGTGTTCGGGCCGATGCGGATGATCACCGGATGCCACAGCCGCTCCATGCCCAGTTCCGCAAACACCTGCATGGCCTCGGCGCGCGCTTCGTCCTCGCTGATGCCGGGGTGCATGCGCTCGCGAATGCCCCGCAGGGCCGTCCAGCTCAGATCGCGGGCACGCTGCATGAACGCGGGATCGAACCGCTGCCCGACCGCTTCGCGATCGTGCTCGTCCACGCGCTCAGCTCGCCAGCACCAGGGCGATGCCGATCGCGGCCGGAAGCCCCTGAATCCACAGCACCTTGCGTGTGGCGCTGAAGCCGCCGTACACGCCGGCCACCAGGATGCAAGCCAGGAAAAAGAGCTTCACGTGCGTACCTTCCATGCCGCCTACGATCAGGCCCCAGAACAGGCCGGCGGTGAGAAAGCCGTTGTACAGCCCCTGGTTGGCGGCCAGCACCCTGGTTTGTGCGGCATATTCGGCCGTGGTGCCGAACGCGCGCCGGCCTGCGGGCTTGTCCCACAGCACCATCTCCAGGATCAGGAACCATACGTGCATCAGCGCGATGATCGTGACGACGATGTTGGCAAGGGTCGACATGGCTTTTCTTTCCGCTTCAGCTCAGCGCGTAGCCGAACTGCTCCTTGAACTTGGCGGCAAATTCGGCGTAGGTGAAGTGCTGGTTCTGCGTGCCGGGGTGTTCCACTTTCAGCGCGCCCATCAGCGAGGCCATGCGGCCGACGGTGGGCCAGTCCAGGCCGTTCATGATGCCGAAGATGAGTCCAGCGCGATACGCGTCGCCGCAGCCGGTGGGATCCACCACCTGGCGCTCGCGCGCGGGCGGAATCTCATGCGTGGTTTCCGAGGTGTGGATCAACGAACCGCCCGGGCCCAGCGTCACGATGTACGCCTTCACGCGCGAGGCGATTTCCTCGGCGCTCCAGCCGGTGCGCTGCTGCAGGAGCTGTGATTCGTAGTCGTTGACGATCACGTAGGTGGATTTTTCGATCATCGCCCGGAATTCCTCGCCGCTGAACAACGGCATGGCCTGGCCGGGATCGAACACGAACGGCACGCCGCGCGCGGCGAATTCGTCCACATGCTGCAGTATCGCTTCGCGGCCGTCGGGCGCGACGATGCCGAAGCTGATATCGGGGATGTTGCGCACGTGGTTGGCGTGCGCGCTAGACATCGCACCGGGGTGGAAGGCGGTGATCTGGTTGTTGTCCAGGTCGGTGGTGATGAAGCACTGCGGGGTGAACTGGTCCTCGAACACGCGGATGCAGTCCAAGCGGATGCCGCAACGTTCAAGGTGTTCGCGATAGGGGCCGAAATCCTGGCCCACCGCCGCCACCGGCAGCGGATCGCCGCCCAGCAGCTTGAGGTTATAGGCGATGTTGCCGGCGCAACCGCCGAATTCGCGGCGCATCCGCGGCACCAGGAACGAGACGTTCAGAATGTGGACCTGGTCCGGAAGGATGTGATTCTTGAACTGGTCCTGGAACACCATGATGGTGTCGTAGGCAAGCGATCCGCAGATGACGGCAGACATGGGTTGGCGGTCCGAATAGGGTTGGCTGGGCGCGGCTGGGTCGCGGCGGCAAACGGATTATCGTAGCGGTTAGTCGGGGAACGGGAAACAGGGAACGGGAAATATGTGGATCGCGGTAACTCGTCGATTTCGCACATTTGCGCTTTCGAGAGAGGATGAGGAAGCAAAAGCCCAACATCAACGCGAATCGGCATGTTCCCCGTTCCCCGTTCCTCGTTTCCCCACTCTCCCTCATCTTTGCCCGAAAAAAGCCGCTTTTCTTAACGCGAATGTCCTTGCGGACAAGGTATTTGCTTACTAGACTGGCGCGCTTACTTTTTAGCCAGAGTCGATACGCGGCGGACCCATGTTCAAGAAGTTTCGCGGGATGTTTTCCAACGATGTTTCCATCGACCTTGGCACGGCCAATACGCTCATTTACGTGCGCGGCCAGGGTATCGTCCTGAACGAACCTTCTGTCGTGGCGATTCGCCAGGATCGTGGTCCGGGCGGTCCGCGCACCGTTGCCGCCGTAGGTGGCGAGGCCAAGCGCATGCTGGGCCGCACTCCGGGCAACATCGCCACCGTGCGGCCGATGAAGGACGGCGTGATCGCCGACTTCACCATGACCGAGGCGATGCTGCAGCACTTCATCCGCCAGGTGCACCGTTCGCGCTTCTTGCGTCCCAGCCCGCGCGTGCTGGTGTGCGTGCCCTGCGGTTCCACCCAGGTGGAGCGCCGCGCGATCAAGGAATCGGCCGAAGGCGCCGGCGCCCGTGACGTGTTTCTGATCGAAGAACCGATGGCCGCCGCAATCGGCGCCGGCATCCCGGTGCACGAAGCCCGTGGCTCGATGGTGCTGGATATCGGCGGCGGTACTTCCGAAGTGGCCGTGATCTCGCTCAACGGCATCGTCTACTCGCAGTCCGTGCGCGTGGGTGGCGACCGCTTCGACGAATCCATCATCAACTACGTGCGCCGCAACCACGGCACGCTGATCGGCGAATCCACCGCCGAGCGCATCAAGCTGGAAATCGGTTGCGCCTTCCCGCAGAGCCAGGTCAAGGAGATCGAGATCTCCGGCCGCAACCTGGCCGAGGGCGTGCCGCGCATGTTCACGGTCAACTCCAACGAAATTCTCGAAGCCCTGCACGAGCCGCTGGCCGGCATCGTCGCGGCGGTAAAGGCTGCGCTGGAGCAGACTCCGCCGGAACTGTGCTCCGACGTGGCTGAGCGCGGCATCGTGCTCACCGGTGGTGGCGCGCTGCTGCGCGATCTGGATCGCCTGCTTTCCGAGGAAACCGGCCTGCATGTGCAAGTGGCGGACGATCCGCTCACCTGCGTGGCCCGCGGTGGCGGCAAGGCGCTGGAGCTGATCGATCAGCACGGCAGCGATTTCTTCGCTCCCGAATAATCCGCACACGGGGGGTGTAGGCCATGCCGCTCGCGCGCGAGGAATCCTCGCCCCTGTTCGCCGGTACCGCCGCCGGCACCCTGCGACTGATCTTCTACCTCGCCATGGCGATGGTGCTGATGGTGCTGGATCATCGCAACGGCTGGCTGTGGCGGCTGCGTTATGCCACCGCCATCGTGATCGAGCCGGTGTACCGACTGGCGAGTCTCCCGGCCGATGGTTTTCATGCACTTAGCGTGGCGTTCGCCGACCGTCGCATGCTCACCGAGCAGAACCAGCGCCTGCGCGAAGATCTGCTGCTGGCCAACGCCAAGCTCAACCGCATGGCGGCCGTGGCCGAGCAGAACCAGCGCCTGAAAGAACTGCTCGACACCCAGCACAGCTTGGAATTGCACGTGCAACTGGCGCGTGTGATTGGCATGGATATGGGTGCTTTCCGCCATCGCATCATGATCAACCTGGGCGCGCGCGACGGCATCCGCTCCGGCCAGCCGGTGATCGATGCACACGGCGTGGTGGGGCAGATCGTAGACGTGCTGCCGAACTCCGCCACTGTGATGCTGGTGACCGATCCGGATCACGCGCTGCCAGTGGTGGTCCAACGCACCGGTCTGCGCACCGTGGCCTACGGTTCTCGCAACGACCAGCAGCTCACCTTGCCGAATGTGCCGATGGCGGCCGATGTGCGTCCGGGCGATAAGCTGCTGACCTCGGGACTCGGCGGGCGTTTTCCGCAGGGCTTCCCGGTTGGCGAGATCAGCAGTGTGGATCCAGCCCCCAGCGGCATGTTCCTGGAAGCGCACGCGCAACCCGGCGCCGATCTGGATCGCAGCGACGAAGTATTGGTGCTGCACGATCTGGCCGAGCCGGCCGGCCCACCGCCGCCGGCAACGCCTGCCGGTCCGCCGGCCAGTGAAGCGCCTGCGCCGGCGTCCACTGTCGCAGTACCACGCGCGTTTGCGCCAGGTTCCACCGCACCATCCGCCAAGCCAGCACCGGCGCAGACCACGGGAGCGCCGCCGACATGAGCCGCCAGCGACTCTCTTTCTGGTGGTTTGTCGGCACGCTGGCGGTGGCGATGCTGCTGATGCTGGTGCCGCTTCCGCACGTGCTGGAAGCATTCAAGCCGTACTGGCCCGCGTTGGTGTTGCTGTACTGGGCACTGGAGTCGGGCGATCAGCGCGTCACGCTGGGGCTCGCCTTCATCTTAGGGATTTGCGCGGATCTGCTGTCGGGCGTGTTGCTCGGCGAGCAGGCGTTGCGCCTGTGCGTGTTGGCATTCATCGCGCTGCGCTTCCGTTCGCGCCTGCGCTTTTTCCCGATGTGGCAGCAGACGCTGGCGGTGCTGGCCCTGCTGGTCAACGACCGCTTTCTGCTGCTGGTGGTGCGTGCTTTCGCCGGCGAAGCCACCCCGCCGGCGCTGTGGTGGGCTTCGCCGTTCATTAGTGCGGCGTTGTGGCCGTTCCTGTTCCTGCTGCTTGACGACTTGCGGATGCGGTTGAGGCTGCAATGAGAGCGGGAAACAGGGAACGGGGAGCGGGGAACGTGCAGATAGCGCGAGCCACCGCTTTTCTCTGCGTTCCAGCAAGAAATTCATGCGACACGGGATGGATGGGCAGTCGCCATCTACATGTTTCCCGTTCCCCGTTCCCCGTTCCCCGCGGCAGAGCCGCCCCATGAGCCGCCGCCTGCGCACCTACAAGGACACGCGCGGTGAAGGCGAGCTATTCCGCCGTCGTGCGCTGGCGGGTTTTGGCCTGATCCTGCTTGGTCTGTTCGCGTTGGTGGGGCGCTATGTGTTTCTGCAGGTGCTGCATCACGACGAGTTCGCCACCCGCTCGGTCAACAATAGCGTCAAACCGCGCGCGATCCCGCCGGCACGCGGCCTGATTTACGACCGCAACGGCGTGCTGCTGGCCGACAACATACCGGCGTTCCGGCTGGAAGTGCGGCCGGAGCAGGTGCAGCACATGAACCAGATGCTGGCCGATCTGGGCCAGGTGATTCCGCTCGATCAGGACGATCTCGACGCCTTTCACAAGCAGCTCAAGCAATCGCGCCGCTTCGACAGCGTGCCGCTGAAGATGCGGCTGACCGAGGACGACATCGCACGCTTCGCAGTGAACCGCTGGCGCTTTCCAGGCGTGGACGTGGTGCCGTATCTCACGCGCTATTACCCACTGGGGCCGTTGTTTGCGCATGTGGTGGGTTACGTAAGCCGCATTGATGCGGATGATCTGGAGAATCTCGATCAGGATCGTTACAAGGGCACCACGCATATCGGACGCACAGGTCTGGAGCGTTCTTACGAAGACATGCTGCATGGCACGCCAGGTTACGAACTGGATGAAGTGAACGCCGATGGGCGCGTGCAGCGCGTGTTGGAAACGCATCCGCCGGTGCCAGGCAAGAATCTTTATTTGAGCATCGACGCACGCGTCCAGAAGGCCGTAGAGGATGCGTTCGAAAGCAGGCCGGGTTCAGCCGTGGCAATCGATCCACGCAACGGCCAGGTGTTGGCGATGGTCAGCGTGCCGTCGTTCGACTCGAATCTATTCGTCAACGGCATCGGCTCGGCCGATTACAAATCACTGATCACGTCACCCGATAAACCGCTGATCAACCGCGCTTTGAGGGCGGCTTTCCCGCCCGGTTCGACAGTGAAACCGTTCATGGGTCTGGCGGGCCTGGAGTACGGCGTGCGCACGCCACAGGACACGGTGCTGTCCACCGGCGTGTTCTACATTCCGGGCCAGTCGCGCGGCTATCGCGACGACCTGCGCTATGGCAACGGCACGGTGAATCTCTATAAAGCGATTTACGCATCGGTCAATACGTACTTCTACAAGCTTGCGCTGGATTTAGGCATCGATCGCATCAGCGAATTCATGGGCTCTTACGGATTCGGACATCCCAGCGGAGTCGATCTTCCCGGCGAGGTGTCCGGCATCCTGCCGTCGCGCGAATGGAAGGCCAAACATTCGCCCAAGGAGCGGAATTGGTATCCCGGCGAGACCGTGATCGCGGGCATCGGCCAGGGCTATTGGTCCGTCACTACCATGCAGTTGGCGCACGCCTTGGCAACGTTCGCGGGCCGCGGTGTGCCTTACGCGCCACGCGTGGTCATGGCGACTGCGGATGTCGGCAAGTCACCGGCGCCGCTGGCCAATTCGCCCACCGGGCCTTCATTGATCAAGAACATGAAGGACTGGGAGGCGGTGAACGAGGGCATGCAGCTGGTGATCTACAGCAACGATCCGCAGTCGACCGGCTTCGGCACCAAGTTGGGCGAGGGCTTTCCGTATCGCATCGCCGGCAAGAGCGGTACCGCCGAGCGCTTCTCGCGAACCAGCAACGCGTACAACGAGAACAAGAATACGGCGTACCTCGCCGCGCGCCATCGCGCCTGGTTCGAAGCTTTCACGCCAGCCGAGGATCCGCGCATCGCCGTCGCCGTGGTGCTTGAGGCGGGCGCGTGGGGCGCCAAGGACGCCGGCCCGATCGCGCGCAAGATTCTCGACACATGGCTCACTACGCAAGGCGGCGCGGTGCCGCCACACCAGCCGTTGCAGGAATCCGGCGTGGCGGCCGCCTCGTCTGCGCAAGCACCGCCGGCACCGGAAGACACGCCGCAGACCGACATGCCTGCCCCCGACAGCTCCACTGCGGGAGACGACGCACAATGACCATCGATACCTTGCGCATTCGTCTTCATCGCTTTTTCCGTCGCGTGTGGAGGCGTCCGCGCATCGACCTGCCGCTCGCCTTTGCTCTGGTCTTGCTCTGCTGTGTGGGGCTGGTGACGCTGTACAGCGCGGGCGGCGGCAATCTTTCTCTGGTCATCGGACAGGCCGCGCGCTTCGTGCTCGGCGGCCTCTTCATTTTGGTGATGTCGCGCCTTCCACCGTCGATGCTGCGCAACTGGACGCCGTGGCTTTACGCCGGCAGCGTGATGCTGCTGGTGGTGGTGGCGGTGCTGGGCGAAGGCCGCGGCGCGGATCGCTGGCTCAATTTAGGGATCATGCGCTTCCAGCCGTCGGAGCTGATGAAGCTGACCATGCCAATGATGGTGGCCTGGTACCTGCATCCGCGCCAGCTGCCGCCGCGCTGGAAGGACATCGCGGTGGTTGGTGGCATGATCGCGATTCCTGCCTATTTGATCGGCAAACAGCCGGACCTCGGCACGGCCTTGTTGGTGACGGCGGCGGGCAGTTTCACGCTGTTCCTGTCCGGCATGGCATGGTGGCGCATTGGTCTGTTGTTCGCGGGTGCGGCCGGTATGGCGCCGATCGCCTGGCATTTCATGCATCAGTACCAGCGCGGTCGCATTCTCACCATGCTCAATCCGGAATCCGATCCGCTCGGCAACGGTTGGCACATCATCCAGTCGCAGATCGCGGTGGGTTCGGGCGGCGTCTTCGGCAAGGGTTTCGGGCAGGGCACGCAGTCGCGCCTGGACTTTCTGCCCGAGCACACCACTGACTTCATTTTTGCCGTGTTCTGCGAGGAATTCGGCCTGATTGGCGTGTGTGCGATCCTGGTGCTGTACGCTTTCATTATCGGCCGTTGCCTGTGGATCGCGATGGAAGCAAAGGACACCTATTCGCGCCTGCTCGCCGGCGCGATCGGCATGAGCTTCTTCGTATACGTATTCGTCAACGGTGGCATGGTGGCGGGCCTTCTGCCCGTGGTGGGCGTGCCGATGCCGATGGTCAGCTACGGCGGCACCTCGGCGGTGTCGTTATTGGTGGGCTTCGGCGTGCTGATGTCGATCCATGCCAATCGCAAGGTGCATGACTGATGCGCCATCAAAAATGCGCATGCGTGTTACCCTCGCCCGCATGAAGGAACGAATCATTTTTGCACTCGCAGCGCTATGTTTCTTGGCGCCATTCGCAGCCTGGGCCGAGCATCCTGGCCAGCAGCAACTGGTCGCCGAAGTAGCGAAAGACACCGGCAAGGATCCGGCCAGTTTGAACGCGCTACTCGACGGCGCGAAGCGGCAGCAGAGCATCCTCGATGCGATCAGCCGCCCGGCCGAGGCCAAGCCGTGGAGCGATTACCGCCAGATTTTTCTAACTCCCGCGCGCATCGATGCGGGCGTGAAGTTCTACCGTGAACATCAGGCGCTGCTGGAAGGGATCGCCAAGAAGTACGGCGTGGCCCCGCAGTACATCGTCGCCATCATCGGCGTGGAAACGTTCTACGGGCGCAACACCGGCAAGTACAAAGTGCTGGATGCACTGGTGACGCTTGGCCTGTACTACCCGCCGCGCGCCGCGTTCTTCCGCAACGAGCTGAAGACGCTGATGGAACTGCCGGATACGCAACTTGCCGGTCCGCTCGACACGCTCACCGGTTCCTATGCCGGCGCGCAGGGCTGGGGACAATTCATGCCCAGCAGCATCCGCGATTTTGCAGTGGATGAAGACGGCGACGGCCACATCGATCTGCAGAATTCGCTGCCTGACATCATCGGCAGCGTGGCCAACTATTTCGCCAAGCACGGCTGGGTCACGGGCGGTCCGGTGGCGGCGCGCGCGCAGCCGGATGCCGCGGCGAAAGTGCTCACGGTGAAGGACGCCACGCCGCAATGGACGGTGGAACAGCTCGAAGCCTGGGGTTATGCACCATTGCAGCACTTGGATCCAGGTGCACCGAGCAGCCTGCAGACGCTGCAGGGCGCGAACGGCCCCGAATATTGGTTTACGTTCCAGAACTTCCGCGTGATCACCACTTACAACCGCAGCGTGATGTACGCGATGGCCGTGAACCAGCTGGCGCAGGCGATTGTGGATGGCGTGAACGATCAGAGCTCGTCCGGGGCTGCGCAGAAAGTTCAGACAGGCTCTCAGGAGACTGTCACGCGATGAAGACGCTCTGGCGCCTGTCATGGCTGCTTGCGATCACGCTGATGCTGGTCGGTTGCGGCGGCCATCACAGCACGCGTCCGTCTTATTCGTCTTCGCATGGCAGTTCCAGCCAGGGAGGTTCCGGTTCCGGCAGCATCAACGACGACACCAGCAGGCCGCAGAGCAGCCGCTATCGCAGCGGCAGCGACAGTATTCCAGACGGCCCGCCGCCGGATGTGAGCAAGCTGCCCGAGCCGGTGCCGCAAGTGGAGCCGCGCTCGCTCTACGGCAACAAATCGCCGTACTCCGTGCTGGGGCGCACCTACAGCGTGCTGCCGACGGCGCGTGGCTACGACGAACGCGGCATCGCTTCGTTCTATGGGTCCAAGTTCCATGGCTATAAGACCTCTAGCCTCGAGGACTACGACATGTACAAGTTCACCGCTGCCAGCAAGGTGCTGCCGCTGCCGAGCTACGCGCGCGTGACTAACCTGCAGAACGGCCAGAGTGTGGTCGTGCGCATCAACGATCGCGGTCCGTTCCACGAGGACCGCGTGATCGATCTGTCTTACGCCGCCGCCGTGAAGATCGGCATCTGGCCCAAAGGCACGGGACTGGTGGAAGTGCAAGGCATCGATCCCTCCGCACCGCCACCCCAGGAAGCGCCGCCACCGCCACCGATTGCCACCGCCACGCCTGCACATCCGCCCAGTATTTACCTGCAAGTGGGTGCATTCTCTGACCCGGCTAACGCCGAGCGCATCGCCGCGCAATTGCGTGTGGCGAATTTCGCCCCGGTGCAGGTATCCGATGCGACGATTGGCGGCCGGCTCGTGCACCGCGTGCGAGTAGGGCCGCTCTCCGACGTGGATAGCGCCGACCAGGTGAGTTCCAAGATCGAACAAATGGGTCTGCCGCCACCGCAGGTCGCGGTAGACTGAGACACGCTCTGAATTTATTCAGAGCGTATTTGCAAATTTTCTGCGAAGTAGTCATGGCGCCGCGCGCGCCAAAGCATTTACGGATGTAAGCCCACAATGAATCTGTTCCGCCACCCTCTGCACATTCTTGCCGCCGCCGCCCTGGTGTTCGGCGCCGGTGCCATTGCCCAGCAGACCCCGCCCAAGCCCGTGCCGAATCCCGCGCCCGCGCCGGCAGCCACACAGGTGCCGGTACCGCCGCCGCCGGATGTGGATGCCAAGGCATGGGTGTTGATGGATTACGCCACCGGCCAGATTCTCGCTTCCAAGAATCCCGACGAGCGTGTGGTGCCGGCTTCGATCACCAAGGTGATGACCGACTATGTGGTTTCGGCGCAGCTGGTGGCGGGCAAGATCCACCTCACCGACCCGGTGATGATCAGCGAGCACGCCTGGCGCGCAGGCGGCGCGGGCACGGACGGTTCCACCAGCTTCCTCAAGCTCAACAGCCAGGTGCCGCTGAAGGATCTGCTCTACGGCATGATCATCCAGTCCGGCAACGACTCCGCTATTGCGCTGGCCGAACACACTGCCGGTTCCGAAGAAACCTTCGCGAACTTGATGAATGCCTACGCCAAGCAGTTGGGCATGGTGAACACGCACTTCGTGAACGCGTCGGGCTATCCGGCCGACAATCACTATTCCAGCGCGCACGACATCGCCATTCTGTCGCGCGCCCTGATTCATGATTATCCGGATGACTACGCGATCTCCGCGATCAAGGAATTCACCTGGAACGGCATCAAGCAAGGCAATCGCAACACCTTGCTGTGGCGCGACCCAAGCGTTGATGGCATCAAGACCGGCCACACCGCCGAAGCAGGCTTCTGCCTGGCAGCTTCCGCCAAGCGCGGCGAGTCGCGCATGATCGCGATCGTGATGGGCTCCAGCAACGAGAAAGCGCGCGCCGACGCGGCAATGGCACTGCTCAACTACGGCTTCCGCTTCTTCGAAACGCACAAGCTGTACGAAGTCAGCAAGCCGCTGGCTACGCCGCGCTTGTGGAAGGGTGAGGAAGATCAGCTTCCGCTCGGCGTGCAGCAGGACGTGCTGGTGACCGTGAAGACCGGCGACTACGACAAGCTGAAGGCGACGATGGATATTCCGTCCACGTTGATCGCGCCCTACAAGAAGGGCCAGCAGGTCGGTACGCTGCACATCACCGAAGATGGCCAGTCGATCATGGACGTGCCGTTGGTCGCGATGAACGATGCACCGCAGGGCGGTTTCTTCAAGCGCCTGTGGGACAGCATCCTGTTGTGGTTCCACGGTAGCGGCAAGAAGTAAGTTTCACATCATGAACCACACGGGGCCGTCTTCCCGCGAAAGCGAGAATGACGGCCTGTGGAACGACAAGTAAGCGGAGAAGGCCTATGAAAGAGCTGAGCGACATTCAGGCGCAAGAAGGCCAGGGTTTCCAGTTTCCCGGCGAGTTCGAGATCACCGCCATGGGCAACGCCAGCGCGGATCTGAAAGCCCGCGTGCCGCAGATCCTCGAAGGCATCGGCTTGCACGTGCTGCATGAGACCGTGAAACATCGTCATTCGCGCGAGGGAAATTTTCTCTCCGTCACCGTTAGCTTCCGCTGCGAGACGCGCGAGCAGTACGACCTGGCGCATAGCGTGCTGCGGGCGGATCCGGATATTCGCTATACGCTTTGAACAGCAGGGAACGGGAATCGGGGAACAAGGAACGTGGTGCTTCCGGCACTTGTTCCTTATCGCCATCAGCCCAATCTGCTGCCTGTCAAACACCTGCACCTATGGTCTAGCCGTGACCGAGCGTTCCCCGATCCCCGATCCCCGTTCTCCGCTCCATGTCCGCCGCCTGGGCCGCCAACCCTACGAGCCGGTCTGGCAGGCCATGAGCGCCTTCACCGACAACCGCACAGCCGATACCGTGGATGAGCTGTGGGTGCTGGAGCACGATCCCGTCTTCACCCTCGGGCAGGCCGGCAAGATGGAGCACGTCTTGGCGCCGGGCGAGATTCCGGTGGTGCCGGTGGATCGCGGTGGACAGGTCACCTACCACGGCCCCGGCCAGATCGTGGCCTATCCGCTGATCGACCTGCGCCGCGCCGGGCTGGGGGTGCGCGAGCTGGTCAACCGCATCGAGCAAGCCATCATCGATACCCTGGACCATTGGAATATCCAGGCCGTCCGCCGCGAGGGCGCGCCGGGGGTCTACGTTGCGGACGCCAAGGTGGCAGCCTTGGGCCTGCGTGTGCGCCGGGGCTGCAGCTTCCACGGACTGGCCTTCAATGTGAACATGGACCTGGAGCCGTTCCACCGCATCAATCCTTGCGGTTACAAGGGTCTGGCGGTCACGCAGGTGCTAGACTTGGGCGGTCCATCGCGGCTGGCGGACGTCGAGGAGGTGCTGATTGGCGAGTTCTGCCGACAGTTCGGCTTCGAAGGTGAACCGGCCAATCCCGTGATCCCCGAACTCCCCGCTCGCGTGGCGGTCAGAGCTATTTCATGAGCGATACCACCGCATCTTCCACGAAAGTCATTCCGATCAGCGTCGTCAGTGGCGCCCCTGCCGAGAAGCAACTCGGCGGTGACAAGATCGCGCTCAATCGCGCCAGCTTCGATACCAACGTTCCCACTTTGCGCAAGCCCAGTTGGATTCGCGTGCACTTGCCGCAAGGCAACGCCGTGCAGCAATTGAAGGCGCGCTTGCGCGAGAACGCGTTGGTGACCGTGTGCGAAGAAGCCTCCTGCCCGAACATCCACGAATGTTTCAGCAAGGGCACCGCCACCTTCATGATTCTCGGTGACGTGTGCACGCGTCGCTGTTCCTTCTGCGATGTAGCGCATGGCCGTCCGGCCGCCCCCGATCCGCTGGAACCGGCGCGCCTGGCCGACACCATTCGCGACATGCGCTTGAAGTACGTGGTGATCACCTCGGTGGATCGCGACGATTTGCGCGACGGTGGCGCCGAGCATTTCGCCGCCTGCATCCGCGCCGTGCGCCATGCCAGTCCAAATACCCGCGTCGAAATCCTTACACCCGATTTCCGCGGCAAGGGCCGCATGGAGCGCGCGCTGGAAGTGCTGAAGGATTTCCCGCCGGATGTGTTCAACCACAATCTGGAAACCGTGCCGCACCTGTATCGCGAAGTGCGCCCGGGCGCTGACTACCAGTGGTCGCTGGATCTGCTCAAGCGCTTCAAGGCGCAGCATCCGGACGTGCCCACCAAGTCCGGCATCATGCTGGGCCTGGGTGAAACCTACGAACAGGTGATCGAAACGCTGCGCGACCTGCGCGCGCACGACGTCGACATGATCACCATCGGCCAGTACCTGCAGCCCACGCCGCATCATCATCCGGTGGTGCGCTACTGGACGCCGGATGAATTTGAATCCTTGCGCGTGGCGGGTGAGGCGATGGGTTTCCATCACGTCGCATCCGGCCCGCTTGTCCGTTCTTCCTATCACGCCGACCAGCAGGCTCACGCGGCTGGCGTCACCGAGCACGCCTGAAGAGACCTCTATGATCTTTCGCTTTCGTCCCCTGCTGGCTCTACTGATCGCTCTCAGCGTTACCTCGACTGCGACGCTGGCGCAATCGGCGGCCGATCTTGGCGCCAGCAAACCGCGCAAGGTATCCGAGCTGCCGTTGCAGCCGGACACCAATGAAGCCAGCGCGGCGCTGATCTCGGCGCACCTGCTCACCCGCTTCCACTACGACGCGCAGCCGCTCGACGATGCGATGTCGCAGAAGATCTACGCGCTGTACTTCAAGCTGCTCGACGGCGAGAAGGTGTTCTTCACGCAGGAAGACATGGCGAAGTTCGCCAAGTACAAGGACCAGTTCGGCAACGCGATCTGGAATAAGGATCTCTCCGGTCCGTTCGACATCTTCAACCAGTACATCCTGCGCGCCATCGACCGCATGAACTACGCGCGCGGCCTGTTGAAGCAGGGCTTCGACTTCAACACCAACGACACCTACGCCATCGACCGCAAGAAGGCCGACTGGCCGAAGGACAAGGCCGAGCTGGACGACTTGTGGCGCAAGCGCACCATGAACGATTGGCTGCGCCTGAAACTGGCCGGCAAGACCGATGACGACATCCGCAAGACGCTGGACAAGCGCTACAGCAACTACATCGATCGCGTGAAACAGCTCGACGGCCAGGACGCGTTCCAGACGTTCATGACCGCGTATGCGAACTCCACCGATCCACATACCGACTACATGGGCCCACGCGCGGCCGAGAACTTCGACATCTCGATGAAGCTCTCGCTGGAAGGCATCGGCGCGGTGCTGCAGCAGCGCGACGATTACACCGCGATCCGCGAACTCGTGCCCGGCGGTCCGGCGATCAAGTCCGGCAAGCTGCACGTGGGCGACTACGTGCTCGGCGTTGGCCAAGGCGAAAGCGGTCCCCTGACGGATGTGGTCGGCTGGCGCATCGACGACGTGGTCAACCTCATCCGCGGCAAGAAAGACACCACCGTGCGCCTGGAGATCGTGCCCGGCGACCAGGGCACCGACGGCAAGCACGAAAGCATCACGCTGGTGCGCAAGAAAGTCACCATCGAAGAGCAGGCCGCCAAGAAGAAGGTCATCGAAATCACCGATGCCGGCGTCACCCGCAAGATCGGCGTGATCGAACTGCCGATGTTCTATTCCGACTTCGGCGCGCGCAGTGAAGGCGACAAGAACTTCAAGAGCGCCACCCGCGACGTCGCCAAACTGCTGGGCGAACTGAAAACCGAAGGCGTGCAGGGTGTGGTGATCGATCTGCGCAATAACGGCGGTGGTTCGCTGTACGAGGCGAACGAGCTCACTGGCCTGTTCATCGATAAGGGTCCGGTGGTGCAGGTGCGCGATGCACGTGGCCAAGTGCAGGTGCAGGGCGATGACGATCCGGGCATGTCCTGGAGCGGTCCGCTGGCGGTGCTGGTCAATCGCGGCACAGCCTCGGCCTCGGAGATTTTCTCCGCGGCCATTCAGGATTACGGCCGCGGCCTGGTGATCGGCACGCAGACCTTCGGCAAGGGCACGGTGCAGACACTGATCGACCTCAACCGCTTCGCCGCCGATCCCGACAGCAAGCCGGACTACGGCGCGCTGAAGATGACCGTGCAGGAATTCTTCCGCATCAATGGCGGTTCCACGCAGCTACGTGGCGTTACGCCGGACATGCAGTATCCAGGCAACGGCGACGACAAGGAATTCGGCGAATCCACTTACGACAACGCGTTGCCGTGGACGCAGATCGCGCCGGCCGACTACAAGCCGGTGGCCGACATGAAGGCGTATCTGCCGCAGCTTGAGCAGATGCATGACGCGCGTGTCGCTAAGTCGCCGGCTTGGCAGCTGATGCTGGACGAACTCGCTCAGTACAAAAAGCTGGCCGACCGCGCCTCCATCTCGCTGAACTACGACCAGCGCGAGACCGAGCGCAAGCAGTTGGATGCGATCCAGGCCGAGTTCCGCACGCGCCACAAAGCGATCGACGGTGGCACTGCCGACGTTGACGATGAGGCTCAGCTCGACGACGGCCTCAACCCGAACGAGCGCAGCCTGAAGTCGGAGCTGAAGGAACAGGAAGAGGCCAAGAAAGCACCCGATCCGCAGTTGCAGGAAACCTCGCACGTCCTGTTTGACGCGATCGGCCTGATCGATGCCAACCCGAAGCTGGCCGCAGAAGTGCTGCCGTATGGCGGCAAGCTGGGCGATAGTGCATCGATGGCTTCGACGAATGGAGCGATGGCGCTGCCGACACCGATGACGGAGCCGGGTGCGTCGCAAGCGCCGAAGCCGGCGTCGTCGACAGGCGGTAAGTAAGCCACTCGGCAGGACAAAAAAAGCAGCGCTCCGGCGCTGCTTTTTTATTTGCGTCGCGGTCTCTCGCTCGTCATTCCGGCGCAGGCCGGAATCCAGTCAAAACATGACGTGCGAAGCACACGACATAAAAAGATTTTGTGTGCTTCGCACGACGTACTAAAACTGGATTCCGGCCTGCGCCGGAATGACGGTGAGGTAGCGCCGGAGGCTGTGGCAAGGCGATGGATATATGGATCTTTTGGAGCGAGTATGGCCGCAAGCCTCTCGGCGCCAGGGATCTTCCGCCCATGAACCTGCTCTCCAACCTCGCTCTAGCCGGCGGCCTGGCCTGGGCCAGCGGTATCCGCCTCTACGCCACGCTGTTCATTGCCGGTCTGCTTGGCCGGCTGGGTTACGTCACGCTGCCGCCGGGTCTGGAAGTGCTTAGCCACAACTGGGTGCTGATTACTTGCGGAGTGCTGATGGTGGGCGAATTTCTTGCCGACAAAGTACCCGTGTTCGACAGCGTGTGGGATTCCATCCATACCTTCATCCGCATTCCCGTTGGCACCTTGCTGGCGTGGGGCGTGTTCAAGAACGCGGGCGTGGACGAGCAGGTGGCCGCGGCGCTGCTAGGTGGCGCGGTGGTTACGGGCACGCATCTGGCCAAGTCGGGCACGCGCGCCTTGATCAATACCTCGCCGGAGCCTTTCAGCAATTGGGGCGCCAGTGCGGGTGAGGATATTTCGTTGCTGGGGATTCTCTATCTGACGTGGCAGCACCCGCTGGTGCTGTTGATTCTGCTGGCACTGTTTATCGTGCTGATCTGTTGGTTGCTGCCGAAGATCGTGCGTGGATGGCGAGCGATTTTCGCGCAGTTGCGCAAGCTCGTCGGCGCGTCACCTTCTGCGTAATCCTCATGGCCGTCATTCCCGCTTCCGCGGGAATGACGGCCATTTGGGGTACGTGACGCGCTTAACTGGATTTCGCCTTGTCCTTCGCCTTCTGCTGCTTCTGCCACTCCTGAAATTCCGTCACTTGCGGCAAATCACGCAGCAGCTTCGAATGCGGATCGATGATCACCAACGCATCCGCAGGCACCTCAAGCTTGCCTTCGCCATGCGTCATCGGCAGTACGTGCAGCGAGCCATCCACCTGTACTTCCACCGGCATCGGGAAAGGCAGGTCGTGCGGTGTACGCCAGCGCAAACTGAGCGTGTTGCCCTGACGTTGCTCATCCAGCGCCGGCAACGCGGCCTGGTACAGGTACACATTGAAGAACCAGCTCAGGTCGCGGCCAGTCACCTTGTTCACGATGTCGATGAAATCGTGCGCGCTGGCGTAGTGCGGCGTGAAGTGGCCGGGCTTCGGATCGGGCGTGTCATACACCAGCACGCGCAGGCATTCGAAGAACTCGCGGTCGCCGATCAGCGTGCGCAGCGAGTGCAGCATCAATGCGCCCTTATCGTAGATGTCCAGGCCAGGGCCGTGCTCATCGTCATAAACCTGTGCTTCGGTCTTGCTGCTGCCAGACACGACGGGATAACGATCACGCAGTGCCAGGCGCATCTTGTCGAGCCAGGCGTAGTAGCCCCTGTCGCCGTTGATCGCCTGGCTGTATAGGGGTTGCATGTACGTCGCGAAGGCTTCGTGCAACCACATGTCGTCCCAGTCGGCATTGGTCACTTGGTTGCCGAACCACTCGTGCGCGAATTCATGCTGCAGCAGCCAGTCGAAGCCGCTGCCGTCCTTCGCGTAGTGATTGCCGTAGGCGTTGATGGTCTGGTGCTCCATGCCCAGATACGGTGTCTCCACCACGCCCATCTTTTCGTCACCGAAGGGGTAGGGGCCGATCATCGCTTCGTTGAAGGCCAGCATGCGCGGAAATTCGGCAAACAGCTTGCGCGCTTGCTCCTCCTCGCCGGACAGATACCAATATTGCAGCGGAATCACGTTGCCATAGCGGCTGTGGTACTCGCCGGTGAGCTCCTGATACGGACCCACATTGATGGAAATCGCATACGTGGTCGGATGCTTGGCACGCCAGTGATAGGTGCGCTTGTCGCCCTCGTCGCTGATGCCGATCAGCACGCCGTTGCCGGGTGCCACCAGTGGCTTAGGCACGGTCACGTACAGATCGACCAGATCGGGCTTGCCCTGCGGATGATCGATGCACGGCCAGAACAGATCGCAGCCTTCGCCTTCCACCGCGCTGCCTACCCACGGCTGGCCGTCTTTCGTGTGGCTCCATACGAAGCCGCCATCCCACGGCGCCTTCTTCGCCACGTGCGGCTGGCCGCCATAGTGCACGGTAGTGGCGACGTGTTCGCCGGCACTCAGCGTGCGTGGCAACTGGATGCGCAAGCGTCCTTCCGGATTGCTCCAATCGGTGGCAGCAACCAGTTTACCGTCCAGCTCGATAGCGCTGATCGGCAGGTTGCGATCCAGATCCAGCACCAGCACGTTGGTAGGCTCGCGCGCGGTGAAACTCAGCGTGGCGGTAGCATCGATGCGCTGCTGCGAAGGATCGACCGCGATATGCAGCTCCGCATGATCGAAATGCACGCGCTTCTGTTCGGCCGGCATCACACCGCCGGAATTTTCCGTGAGTGCGGTGAGCGGCGGTTGATGCTGTTGGACGCTGGCGCAGCCGGCAAGGCTGGCGACGAGACTGATGGCGAGCAGGGCAGGACGCAGTGGGCGCATGGGTTGGAATGCCAGGTGGAGTATCCGGGCATCATGCGGTGTTGCACGGCGGCGCGACTAAGCCAGAAGTCATGCAAGGGCGACAAGCTCCTCCCCCTGCTTGCAGGGGGAGGTTGGGAGGGGGTGAACACTTGCGGGGAAGTTCATGGCAAGTACTCACCCCACCCCAACCCTCCCCTGCAAGCAGGGGAGGGAGTTATTCGAGGTGTCATGTAGATAATTTACGGCAATGTTCAGCCGTACCGCTTGCTCAACAACGCATACATCGCCCGCAACCCCATCGCCTCGCCGCCGCGCGGACGGCCGGGACGATCAGCGTCGTTCCATGCATAGGTATCCAGATGCAGCCATGGCATGCCTTCCGGAATGAAGCGCTCCATAAACAGCGCCGCGGTGATCGCGCCGGCATGGCGGGATGCGCCCGCATTGGCGAAATCGGCGAGATAAGACTCCAACAACTTGCGGTACGGACGCCACAGCGGCAACCGCCACAGCGGATCGGCGACGGCATTGCCGCAAGCTAGAGCGGCTTCGGCGAGCGCATCGTCGTTGGCGAACAGCGCCGGCAGATCGGGGCCAAGTGCCACACGCGCCGCGCCAGTAAGTGTGGCGAAGTCGATGATCAACTCTGGCTTCTGCTCGGCCGCGTAGGCCAGTGCATCGCACAGAATCAGGCGGCCTTCGGCGTCAGTGTTGTCGATCTCCACGCTGTGGCCGGCGCGCGTGACCACCACATCGCCCGGCCGCATCGCGTTGCCGGCCACCGCGTTCTCCACCGCCGGCACCAGCAGCGTGAGCCGCACAGGCAGTTTCGCTTCCATCACCAATCCGGCCAGCGCGATCGCGTGCGAGGCGCCGCCCATGTCCTTCTTCATCCAGCGCATGCCATCGGAGGATTTCAGATCCAGGCCGCCGGTGTCGAAGCACACGCCCTTACCGACCAGCACTACTTTCGGATCGCTGGCCTTGCCCCAGCTCAATTCGACCAAACGCGGCGGACGATGGCTGGCGCGCCCGACGGCGTGGATAGTGGGGAAATTGTCTTCCAGCAGTTCGTCACCCACCCACTCGCGCACCTTCGCTTTGTACGTCTTGCCGAGCGCCTTGATCTGGTCGGCGAGCTGCTTGGGCCCCAAGTCTTCGGTCGGTAAGTTGACCAGGTCGCGCACGAAGTAGGTGGCTTCGATTTGCGGCGTCAGCGCAGCTAGCGTTTCCGCGCTGACCACCAGCGGCGAACCCGGACGCTTGGCATTGCGGTAACGAGTGAACTGATACGCGCCCAGCGCCCAGCCGAGTGCGGCGAGTTCCGCGTCCAGCGGCACGCTTTCCGCAGCTAAACTGTATTCGCCGGTAGGCAGCATCAGCGGTAGGGCTGCCAAAGCGGCGAGGGGATCCTGCCGTTCCACGCCGACCAGTACACGCGCCAGCTTGCCGTTCGTATCCGGCACCAGGCACACGCTGCCGGGTTTTGCGTCGAAGCCATTCTCATCCAGCCAGCTGCGCTGTGCGGCGTTCAAGCGCTTGCGCGTGGTGGCGAGATGCACGGGGTCGGTGGCTTCAACGGGCGTAGGAGCGCGACGGTTGGAGCGTTGGGCGATAAGGGCGGGCATGCGGTTCCTTGCGCATGGCATGCGCGGGTGATGAGGATTGGCGGAAGATGATGCGCGTTTTTGCTTGGGGCTTCAAAACCATCCGCTTCCCCCTCTCCCTTTGGGAGAGGGGTTGGGGTGAGGGTACGATCAGCGCGTGATGGTGAAGACTTGTACAAGAAGCCGACATCGCGCTTCGCTCGCACCCTCACCCCCGGCCCCTCTCCCGAAGGGAGAGGGGAGTGCTAGATGGGCCGCTCGAGCCACTCCACCAGCGCCGCCAGATCCCGCAAATCCAAATCCGGCGCCGCCCCCAGCGTGCCCGGCCACGGGTGCCCCGCACGATTGATCCACGCCGTGCGCAACCCCGCGTCGCGAGCACCGACCACGTCCAGCTCGGGATCGTCGCCCACGTGCAGGATGTTCTCGGGCGCAATGCCAAGCTTCTCGGCGGCGGCGAGGAAGATACGCGCATCGGGCTTGGCTGCGCCGACATCGCGTGAGCTGATGCGGTGCGCGAAGTGCAGATGCAGGCCGATGCGTTCCAGGTCGGCGTTGCCGTTGGTGAGGCTGGCGACCGGCCATGCGGCGCGCAGGCGTTCGAGCGCGGGCAGCGCATCGGGGTAGAGTTCCACGCTGTTGCGTGCGGCGGCGAAGACTTCAAATAGCGCATCCAACGGTGCTTCGCTGATGCCGCAGGCATCGAACGCACGTTGCATGGTGAGGTAGCGCTGCGCGGTGAAGTCATGCGCCAAGTCGATGCGCTCGGCGGCCACCTGTGCGCGCAATTCACGCAGCGCTGGAATGGGCCAGGTCTTCGCTACCTGCGGGTAGTGCAGCCGCAGGTAGTTGTTCAGATCGCGATCCGCCCGCTCCAGGGCCGGCATGACCGGCCACAGGGTGTCGTCCAGATCGATCGTGATGGCGAGGATTTGCATGGCGAGCGAGTGATCAGAAGTGAGGAGTGAGAGAAGTGCCGCGTACGTCTTTGCTCTTACTTACTCCTCACTCCTCTCCACTCACTTCTCGACGTCAGCGCGACTGAATGCGCAGCGTCTGGCCGGTGCGCACAGTGTTGTCCTTCAGGTGATTCCAGGTGCGGATCTGCGCCACGTCCACGCCGTGCTTGCGCGCGATGGAGTACAGCGTTTCGCCAGCGCCAACCCGATAAGTGCGCGCCGGCTTCTGCTCGACGCTGGCCACCTTCTTCTTGGCTTCGACCTTGCTCTCGACGCTTGCGGCCTTGCTGCCGATTTTCGCAGTGGTCTTGCTGACGGGTACCTTGCTTACGCTCACGTACGCATCGCTGGTGACTTTGGCGAAGCTGCTACCGCGGCCGGCGGCGGCCAGTTCGGTGAACGCATCGCCGCGGACGCCCTTCAGACTGCTCGGCTGCGGCGCGGTGGTTACCACGGCACCGGTGACCTTGTTCAGCGACGGCGTGGCGGGCGTTGCCGGGCGTGCCGCCGCGGCAGCAATGGCAGCCGGCGCCGGACGAGCCGCCGGTGCGGCAGCAATCTGCGAGGGCTCGGCGCTGGCGCGCGCACCGACCTGGGCCAGAATGCGGCTGCGGCGCGAATCATCCATCGCAATTAGCGCGCTGCCTGCCTGATAGGGCACCAGCGAGTGCGCGCGCAATGCTGCTTCGCCCTTCGCGCTCAGCGTGAAATCCACGAATTCCTTCGCCGCCGCCGCGTTCGGGCTGGATGGATTGGTTACCAGATATAGCGGTACAAACAACGGATACGCGCCACTGGCGACCGTGCCCGCGCTCGCCGCCGTGCCATCGATGCGCAGCATCTTGATCTTCGAATTGCCCGCCACGCTCGACAGCGTGGTCACGCCGAAACCGCGCGGATCGAGCATCACCGACTGCTCAAGCTGCGTGGTGTTTACATACAAGCGCGGTGCGGCCACTGGCTGGCTGCCGCGGCCGAACAACAGCTTGCGCAAGCTGTATTCCACACCGTCGCCGGGGCTGGCTACCGCGAACACATCGATCGGCGCGTCGCTGCCGCCGACTTCCTTCCAGTTGGTGATCTTGCCGAAATAGATGTCGTGCACCTGCTGCAGCGTGAGGCTGCTCACCGGATTGGCCGGGCTGGTGACCAGCACCAGGCCGTCCCACGCCACCGGCGTAAAGGTAAGGCCGCTATCGACCGAGCTACCGGAACTGGGACGCGCGCTGCCGGCGATGTCAGCCGAACCGCCGGACACCGCATCCAAACCCGAAGCGGTGTTGAACGGCTGGATTTGAAGCGCGCCGTGGCCGGACGACTGCCAGGCCTTGGCCACGCCCTTGACCACGCTGTTGGCGGTGACCACGTCGCCGCGCCAGGTGAGCGACTGCGTAGCCGCGGCAAGCACGGCAGTGGAAAGAGCGGCGCTGGTCAGGGCGACGGAAAGCAGACGGGTGATGCGTACGGGCATAAAAAGGCGCGACCTGCTAAAGAGGGAAATGATGCGAGTGTGCCGTCGACGACACACGAACGTAGTGACGGGTTACCGTATTTCAGCGGTCCCGGACCAAAACATCAAGCAATTATGTCCATGAACATCGAGTACGTTCATGGAGTTGCATCCAATAGTTGAGCTGGATAGGAAATAGGTGTCGCGTTTTCCGTTTGGCTTTGAGTCATCGTTGCTGTGCTCCCTACCCCTGCGCGCAGAGTAGGGAGCACCGTCAATTTACTGCACCACCACGTAATTCAGGCCCTCATCGGTGGCCACCAGCAGCACCAGCTGACGCGGACGCATGGCGACCAGGCCCTGCAGATCGCGCAAGCTGGTGATGCGTCGGTTGCCGATGCCGACGATCACCTCGCCGGCAGAGAGCCCCGCCTGCGCGGCGCGGCTGCTTGGATTTACCGTCGCCACCGCGACGCCCGCCATGCCCTGGCTGGCCTGTTCATCGCTCAACTCGCTGAAGGTCACGCCGGTGAGGCGTGGATCGAGTCGGGTGCCGTCCAAGGTGGCGAGCTTCTGCGGCGTGAGCTGCGCGGTGAGCTTGCGCGGCGTGTTGTTGCGCAGCGCGGTCAGGTTCACCGTGCTGTTGGGCGGCATCAAGCCCAGCGCATTGTTGAGCTGGTCCGAATTCTGCAGCGCCTGGCCGTTCACCGCGGTGATCACGTCGCCCACTTCCAACCCCGCGTGATCGGCCGCCGAGCCCGGCAGCACGCGCGTCACCACCGCGCCTTCGTTGCTCTTCAGGCCCAGCATGCGTGCGATGTTCGGCGTGATGTCCTGCGTCTGCGCGCCCAAGCTGCCGCGATTGACCTTGCCGTGCGCGATCAGCTGATCCATCACCTCGCTGGCGATCTTGGTAGGAATGGCAAAACCAATGCCGACGTTGCCGCCCGACGGCGAGAGAATCATCGTGTTGATGCCCACCAGTTCACCGCGCAGGTTCACCAGCGCGCCGCCCGAATTGCCGGGATTGATCGACGCATCGGTTTGGATGAAGTTCTGGAAGCTCGACCCACCCAGGCCCGAGCGACCCAACGCGGAGACAATGCCCGACGTCACCGTCTGGCCCAGTCCGAACGGATCGCCCACCGCCACCACGAAATCGCCTACGCGCAGCGTGGAAGAATCGGCAATCGGCAATGCCTGCAGCTTGTCGGCAGTGATCTTCACCACCGCCACGTCGGTGGCCGGATCGGTACCCACCAAAGTGCCTTTGACATTGCGCCCATCTTGCAGCGTCACCGTGATGTCGTCGGCGCCGCCCACCACGTGATTGTTAGTGAGCACATAACCCTTCGCGGCATCCACGATCACGCCCGAACCCAGGCTCTGTTCCACCTGTTCGCGCGGCGAGCCTTGCAGCCCGAAGAACTGTCGGAACACTGGATCGTCGAAGAACGGATTGCTCACCCGTACGCGCGTCTTGGTTGAAATGTTCACCACCGCCGGCGTCACCTTTTCCAGCATCGGCGCCAGCGAAGGCAGCGGTTGGCCGTTGACGGCCGGTGGCAATCCGGCTTGCGTGCGCAGCGGTAGAACGGCGAATGAAGCCGCGGCGAGAAGGGCAGTAAAACTGCGGAGAAAACGCGGATGCATGAAGTCTCCTTGGTCAAGAAAAAACTGCTTGTTCGACTCGACATGGCGCGGACGGTTCCCAAGCATGCACCGTGCCTTTGGTACGAATACAAGTGCTTGATTCGCAGCGAGGCATCCTTGAGGCCGCGTGTCAGTTTGCCTCCCTGTCACAAATCAGTACGCCGGAGGAATATTTTCAGCGCATTGCTCGTCGTGATGCAGTCAGCTCTTTACATCCATCGGTGGCGGGGGTAACGTTCGCCCAGTCGCAACCACAACATCTTGTGTGCGGGGTTCGGTCCGCCACCCAAGTGCTGGGGCTGGATGAATAACGTCAGGAGGGGCTGCCGCTGTTCGCGAAAAAACGCCGAACCCGATTTTCACGCGCGGGCGTGAACCGGGTACGACAGGGCTTTTTTCCGTCACTGACGCCACAACACTTCTACCTATAAGAAACCAACGGGGCCGTGAGGCCATGCCAGGAGGTCAGGAAGCCGATGAGCACCTTGCGTGCAACAAACACCAATCGCGATGCCGCTGCCATTCCGCTGCAACCCGCGTCGCTGGACATCTGGGACAAGAAGTACCGCCTGCGCACCAAGACCGGCGAGCCGGTGGATGCTGCCATCGACGACACCTGGAAGCGTGTCGCGCGCGCTCTGTCCGACGTGGAAGCCACACCGGAGCTTCGCGAACACTGGTTCGAGCGTTTCCTGTGGGCGCTGCGCCGCGGTGCGATTCCTGCCGGCCGCATTACCTCCAACGCCGGCGCGCTGGAACACAAGCCCGCCACCTCCACCATCAACTGCACTGTGTCCGGCACCATCCGCGATTCGATGGACGACATCCTGCAGAAGGTGCATGAGGCAGGGCTTACGCTGAAAGCCGGGTGCGGTATCGGCTACGAATTTAGTACGTTGCGCCCGCGCGGCGCATACGTGTCGGGTGCTGGCGCATACACCAGCGGCCCGCTGTCGTTCATGGATATCTACGACAAGATGTGCTTCACCGTCTCGTCGGCCGGCGGTCGCCGCGGTGCGCAGATGGGCACATTCGATGTCAGCCATCCCGACGTCAAAGAATTCATCCGCGCCAAGCGCGAGAACGGCCGCCTGCGCCAGTTCAATCTCTCGCTGCTGATCACCGATGGCTTCATGCAGGCCGTCGAGCACGATCAGGATTGGCCGATGGTCTTCCCGGTGCACGTCAAAGAGCAGGGCGACATCGATCTCAACGACCCGAGCAAGGTCGTGTGGCGTGAATGGCCCACACACGAGAACTATGTCGAACGCGAGGACGGCCTGGTCGCTTGCAAGATCTACGGCCACATCCGTGCGCGGCACCTGTGGGACATGATCATGGTCTCTACGTACGATTTCGCGGAGCCTGGTTTCATCCTTATCGACAAAGTTAACGAGATGAACAACAACTGGTGGTGCGAGCATATCCGCGCTACCAACCCGTGTGTGACAGCGGATACCTGGGTGCAAACCGGCGAGGGTCCGCGCCAGGTCAGTGATTTGCTGGGCCGTGGCTTTATGGCTCGTGTGGACGGCAAAGATCATGGAACGGGCGCCGAGGGTTTCTTCCGCACGGCTACCAAGCCGGTGCTAACGCTGCAAACGGAAGAGGGCTATCGGCTGCGACTGACCGCTGACCACCGCGTGCGCCGCGTATCGCGTCTCACTCGTTGGAATGTGGAAACAGAATGGTGTGAGGCCGGCGAGCTGCGTACAGGCGATCGCGTGCTGCTGAATGACCATCGTGCCAACGCAAGCTGGAGTGGTGCGCTGACCGAAGAGCAGGGCTATCTGCTCGGCCTGCTGGTGGGTGACGGCACGCTTAAGCAGGAGGCGGCCGTCCTCTCGGTATGGACGCAGGCAGCGGCCGTTAACGCAGTCGGTAGCAGCGGTGCGCATGCCCTTATGGGCGAAGCATTGCGCTGCGCGCAGACGCTGCCACATCGCGCCGATTTCAATGGCTGGTCCGAGGTGCAGGGCCGTGGCGAATGGCGCCTGAAGTCTGCCGCGCTGCGTGACCTGGCTTTCGAGCTGGGCATGGCGCAAGGCGACAAGGCCATTACGCCTGCGCTTGAAAAGGCGTCCAGCGATGCCTATCGGGGCTTCCTGCGCGGCTTCTTCGATGCCGACGGTTCCGTGCAGGGCAGTCAGACAAAGGGCGTGTCCGTGCGCTTGGCGCAATCGGATATGGCGCGCCTGGAAGCGGTGCAGCGCATGTTGCTCCGCTTGGGTATCCCTTCCCGCATCTATCGTGATCGTCGCGTCGCGGGCAGCAGCATGCTCCCTGACGGCAACGGCGGTATGCGCGCCTATGCAACGCAGGCTCAGCACGAACTCGTCATTGCCGGTGAATCCCTATCGCGCTTCGATGAGCTGGTCGGCTTTGCCGATAGCAACAAGGCAGGGCGCCTGAAGTCGCTCTTGGCCGGTTATCGGCGCACTCTGAATCGCGAGCGCTTTGTCGCCACGGTGGCGACCCTCGATGCCGACGGTGTAGAAGACGTCTACGACGTACAGGTTCCCGGCATCAACACCTTCGACGGAAACGGCTTTCACGCACACAATTGCGGCGAGCAACCACTTCCGCCCTACGGCTCCTGCCTGCTCGGCTCCATCAACCTCACCACCTTCGTGCGTGATGCCTTCGGTCCCAAGGCTCGTTTCGATTGGGACGAATATCGCGAAGTCGTGAAGATCTTCACCCGCATGCTCGACAACGTGGTGGAGATCAACGGCCTGCCGCTGGAACAGCAGCGCAACGAAATCCTTTCCAAGCGCCGTCACGGCATGGGCTTCCTGGGCCTGGGCAGCACGCTGACCATGCTCAAGATGCGCTACGGCGCCGCTGATGCCGTGGCCTTCACCGAAGAAGTGTCGCGCGAGATGGCCGTGGCCGGCTGGGAGGTCGCACTCGACCTCGCCAAGGAAAAAGGCCCTGCGCCTGTGCTCACCAAGAACTACACCGTTACCGGCGACATGCTGCGCAAGCGTCCGGAGATGGTCGAGGACGGCTACAAGGTGGGCGATCTCATCCCCGGCCGCGTGCTGCACGCCAAGTACAGCCGCTATATGCAGCGCGTTGCCGAAGTGGCACCCAACCTCGTCAAGGAGCTGGCCGAAGTGGGTGCGCGCTTTACGCACCACAGCTCCATCGCCCCCACCGGCACCATCTCCCTGTCACTGGCCAACAACGCCAGCAATGGCATCGAGCCCAGCTTCGCTCATCACTATTCGCGCAACGTGATCCGCGAGGGCCGCAAGAGCAAAGAGAAGGTAGAGGTGTTCAGTTACGAGCTGCTCGCCTACCGCGCGCTGATCAACGCCGAGGCGATGCCGTTCAGCGACGACCCCAAGGCCAAGCTGCCCGACTACTTCGTTTCGGCCGACGACATCAGCCCCAAGGAGCACGTGGACATCCAGGCCGCGTCCCAGCTTTGGGTGGATTCGTCCATCTCCAAGACCGCAAACGTACCCACCGATTACCCTTACGAAGACTTCAAAGACATCTACTTCTACGCCTATAAACAGGGCCTCAAGGGATGCACCACGTTCCGCTTCAACCCCGCTGCATTCCAGGGCGTGCTGGTAAAAGAAGCCGATCTGGAAAACACCCTCTACCGCTTCGAATTAGAGGACGGTAGTGTTGTGGAACTGAAAGGCAACGAAGAAGTGGAGTACGACGGAGAGATGCACACCGCCGCCAATTTGTTCGATGCTTTGAAGGAAGGCTATTACGGAAAGTTTTAGTAGTAGTGGCACGCAACGCGAAATCGCGCTACGTTTCCGCACACACACCGTAAGCAAGCCTGATGAAGGTTCCATAACAAACGTCCGGAGGGGAATACCCGCATGTCTATCGATACCGAGTTCGAAGTGCACAATGACGATCTGCTCACACCGGCCGCTCCGGTAGCCGAAGAGCCCGCTCCTGCAGCGCCGAAGAAGGCTCGTCGCAAGAAAGCAGCCAAGAAAGCAGCCGCCAAGAAAGCCGCACCCGCCAAGAAGGCTGCGAAGAAAGCAGTGAAGAAGGCCGCCAAGAAGGGCGCAGCCAAGAAAGCCGCGAAGAAGGGTGTAGCCAAGAAGGCAGCCAAGAAAGGCGCTGCAAAGAAAGCCAGCAAGAAGGCCGCCAAGAAAGCCGGCCGCAAAGCTGCAAAGAAGGTCAGCAGCAAAAAGACGGCCCGCAAGGCCGCAGGTAAGAAGACGGCCAAAAAGGCCGCTAGCAAGAAAGCCGCCAAAAAAGCGGTGAAGAGGTCCACTGCCAGCAAGAAGGCCGGTCGTAAGGCGACCAAGAAAACCGCCAAGAAGGCCGCCCGCAAGAAGTAAGTCATGTGCAATCCGGCCCGGCGCGAGTCGGGCCGGATTTCTTTTTAGAAGGACCTGCCTCTCCATCGTTCATCGATAGCGAGGGGCCAAAGAATTCTCTCCCTCTCCCCTCCGGGGAGAGGGTTGGGGTGAGGGGACCAACCTCGCCACAGCGCTTGAAAAAGCCGCTAGCGAATCCACTCACTCCACCAGGCGCCACCACACATACAGGAACCACCAAACATGACGATCAAGATCGAAAAGAAGATCAAGGGCTACGAGGTCGTCAAACCCGAAGACAAAGCCGCGCTCGCCGCGCAGCAATCCGCTGCCGAGCAGCCCAAAGAACCGCCGATGGCGGAAGTCATCCAGATGCACGAGAGCCTGGAGCGTCCCGAGACGCTGATCGGCTCCACCTTCAAGATCAAATCCCCGCTGTTCGAGCACGCCCTGTACGTCACCATCAACGACATCGTGCTCAACGCCGGCACCGCCTACGAACAGCGCCGCCCCTTCGAGATCTTCATCAACTCGAAGAACATGGATCACTTCCAGTGGATCGTCGCGCTCACCCGCATCCTCTCCGCCGTGTTCCGCAAAGGCGGCGACGTCACCTTCATCGTCGAAGAACTCAAGGCCGTGTTCGACCCCCGCGGCGGCTACTTCAAAGCCGGCGGCATCTACATGCCCAGCATCGTCGCCGAGATCGGCGCGGTGATCGAACAGCACATGAAGAACATCGGCCTCATCCACGACCCTGAAATGAGCGACGCCCAGCGCGCCCTGATCGCCGAAAAACGCGCCGCCTACGAAAAGACTGCTCAAAAAAAAACTGAGCTAAGCCCCACCGATGCCGGCACCAACGACTCAGCCGGCTTCCCGCCCGGGGCTACGTTGTGTGCGAAGTGCAATACCAAAGCGTTGGTGTTGATGGATGGGTGTCAGACTTGTTTGAATTGTGGGTATAGCAAGTGTGGTTGAGCATCGCGTTGCTGTAGGAACACCCATAAAGTTGAACTAGTGCCCCCATAACGTTGAACTAAATAGGGTCATAAAGTTGAACTAAATCTTCCAGGCCAATTAAGCCTGTCCCAAAAGGGGCAGGCTTAATTTTTGGTTCGACTAAAACAGTGGCAAGTACTGACGATTTCTTCGCCTGCACGTAAGGGCTGGTCTTCGCCATAGGTCGCTCTAAGCCTAGTGATCGGCAACCCAAATTTGTGAAGCTGTACGCGGCGACATCGGCGGGGTCCGCGAATGTGCTAGCTGTTACATCAGTCATATCGACAACCTCCTTCGGTGTGAGCAACCTAGGCGGGCGGACGTGGTATTAGCTGTCTAGGCTCCGCAAGCTTTCGTCTGCTTTTCCATTTCTGTTCGTAGCGCATCTGTGGCCCAGGTTTCGTGTTCCATGGCGTGCGACACAATGCCAGCATCTACGTCATTTAATCCAATACCGATCATTGCTTGTTTAATGGATTCACAGAAGCTAGCGACGTCTTCGGGCTTTGGCTTAGCCGCTAACAACACTTTCTGCGAGGTTCCGTACCAAGCCTGTTGTTTCAGGAAGCTGGAAACGGATCCCATGTTTTCAGCGTTGCTGATTAGCTGGAACTGGAGTATTGCCGCTGGCGATTTCTCTGCCTGTGTCCTTGCGAAGGTTGCGGCGTCGTCAAAGCTTTTCTGGCACGAGCGAAGCGGTTGTTGGTTAGCGGAACTCGCCTGATTGGGAGCGTTGTTCGATGGCATGCAAATTTCTACATCCGAGAAAACCGACGGCCTGGGCGCGGCGAACCGAAGGGTCCACGACCCCACCACACCCGATGGTGCGTCCCACTCTCCCTCGTGTTCGGGAGTAGGAATTTGAAGGGTGACAGTGATCCCCTTTTTTCCCGGAGCAAGCAAACCGACATCTTCATCAACCGAATGCTCTTCATCTATGCTAGTCGATAGCAGTCTGGCCAATACGCTGTCCAGCGCAGAGGAGGCATCTTTAACGGTTTGCTCCGTTAAGGTCGTCAGCACTGCACTATGCGGAGCCACCAACTTTATCGCGGTTTGCGCAGCCGATATCGCACCCGAGACCGGGCCCTGATATTGAGTCGCACCCTTCAAAACAAATTGAGATGAAAACTTACTGTTACTGCCGTCCTCTTTGATTAGGAATAGCGGGTAGGTTTCCACCTGGTGCGTTACAACGCGCTGAAATCCTTCGCCATCGCTAGTATTGCTAACGTGATCAACGGTCATCAACGGAATGGTTGCGATAAAGGGACCGTCGAAAACCTTGACGCTGAAATTGATAGAGGTGTGCTTCGGGCTGAAGAAACGAGACCACGCACCACGGTCCTGATACTGGTACTTAATGGACTCTTCATTAGGTTGAGACGAGTTTGAACCGTCCGTACTAGTGATGATCAAACGTGTATATGTCCCTGCGTACGCTCCCGAACTACTTGTTCCTGTAGGGATATCAACCGAGCTAAAAGGCGTCACATTAATTCGTGCTGTGTTGCCCGTCTTCTGTTTGTTGGCTGGTCCTTGCTCGGTTACTCCTGACTCCGATGTAGATGTTGCTGGTGGGGGTGGCGTGAAGGGAGTCTGCACCGGGAGATTGTAAGTTCCCTGTAGGGGAGAGTTCTTTACAGCGGTCTCCGCGCACCCACCGACTACCAAAGCGCATACCAATACTGTGAAACCGAATTTGTAAGGGCGATTGGTCGACGCCCGCCCGCGCAACACAGCAATGACTGCGAACAAAGCCAGCACAGATCGCATCGCACACCTCCCGTGATTAATGAATCACACATCCGTAGCCGAGCGCTAACGCCACTCCGCCGTCTGGTAGCCGGCGTTGTGTCAAATGCTTTGAGAGGACCCCTGATCCTGTCGTGAAGACGTAGCAAAGTGTTTGCGAAAGTTCCGTGAAGGCGCCCGGATCCGCTTCGCAAGAAAGGTCAAGGTCAACTCAGTGCTGCCAATCGAGGTGCCTTGTTCTGGTTGATCGACCATGTCCGCCAGAGATGGAAGGGCTGGTTGCTTTAACCTATCTAGAACCTCCGCCCCTACGTAACGTGGCATAGCTACCCAATGGGCGTTTCCGATGCTCGCCAATGGAATGGTGTTTGCCGAACTGTTACGAGGAGAAGCTGCCGCAGCCTTTGGTTGGGATCTCAAATCGATGCCTAGGCGACATACAAGACAGTGGGCTACGCGCCCAGTCTCGAAGGTTGGCGTAGGAATTGGCCTACATCACAAAAGAGAAAGACCTTACAACTGAACAGCCAGAGCCGTCACAAAGTCATCACGAAATCGTGTGCAACCTTACGTCCACTGTGAAAGCGACGTGTACGTCATCGATGTGTTACGCCGCTATTCGCGTAGGGATTTTCGATATTCCAGCACGCGCCATCCCTTTATTGCTGAGGTGGCGCCTTTAAGGGGAACAGGGGACAACGCATGGATGGCTATCGCAACACCCTTCTGTCCGTAGTGGACGGCTGGTCTACGGCTCCATCGGGACTAGCCCCACACGGGGATCACGTGAATCGCTCAAGCAACGCTTTATGGGCGAGGCTAAGTCCTGCGTGCCAAAACGACGAACCTTCCACCAACATCCTTCGATCGGTTGCGAGCCGGTCCGTAATTAGGAAGTCGTTGTTGCGCGCCTTTATGGTTGCTGTGATGGCTATTTGCCTCTCAGCACTCGTACTGCCCAGGTTGAGTATGGCCGACGACTTCGGTTATCCAACGATCGGCGAAGGGTTTTATTCCCAAGCCGACGCCCATGGAGCTTGTGTGGCCTTTGCAGCGTACTGGACCAATTTTTGGAACGGCAATCAAGGCTATTTCGAATGTCGCGCTGTCAATGCAACAACGTATTCCACTTGGCAGATTGCTCCTCCCGGCCAAACAGGTTGGTCCGGCAACGGCCAAATGAGTTGGGCCTTTCCTTTGTGCTGTGGTTTCAATCAGGTATTCACATGGCTGAGTACGCCACAGAGTGGGTTTGTTCCGCCCAAGAACCTAGGAAAACCGGATTGTTCGTGTGCTGATCCCATCGACGTCTCCACCGGTAATCGCTTCGAGGAAGTGACGGATGCCGTCATGGATGGTGACGTCATCTTCAAGCGCTATTACAACTCGTTATCCGCCCAAACACGGGGATGGCATCTCGGTTCGAAGTGGACGTACAGTTACTCGCGATACTTGGACCTGACTCAAGCCTCACTGCCCAGTTACATTTTGTCAGGCGGGGGAGGTCAGTCTTCGCAGAGCCTGCTTCTTGTAAACGTCATTCGAGATGACGGTCGCCAGTTCGTCTTCACATCGAGCTACAACAACGGTGGCCCGCAAACGTGGACGTCTGATACCGACGTTCACGATCAACTGACCGAACTCTACGATAGCTCTGGAGACGTCTCTGGATGGCAGTATTTTGATGCCTCTAACCGCGTTATCGAACGGTATTCGACCCAGGGCAGTCTTTTGAGTGTCACCGATGCGACTGGCAAGGTAACGACATTTAGCTACACCAGCGTACCGGGCCTCGCAACAGGCACGACTGATTTGGTATTGGCATCCATCACGTCGCCGGCTGGGCGCGTGTTGAATTTAACCTACGCGAGTTCGGGTTCGCTCGCATCGTTGGGGCTCCCGGATGGATCGACGGTCGCCTATCAACAGGATGCGAATCTGAATCTGGCGACCGTCACTTACCCTGATGGCAAGGTATTCCAGTACGTCTACAACGAGACCGCGTATGCAGGAGGCAACTATCCCAATCTGATGACAGGGATTGTGGACGAGGCTGGCGTACGTTTTGCCACATTCTCCTACCAAGGCATCAATCAGCCCTACCAAACATCCAATGCGGGTGGCGTCAATACGTTCGTCTCGAGCTTCCCTGCTGGCTCTCCAACAACGAGCACGTTCACAACGCCACTCAATGCAACGCACACGTTCAATTGGACCACCATAAACAGTCGATCTTTCGTTTCTAGCGTGGCTAGTTCCTGTAGCGGCTGCACAACCGCGACGACGTCATACGCCTATGACGCCAACGGTAATCAAACACAGATGACCGATCCGTTGGGAAACGTCACTAACTACACGTACGCGACAGATGGTAGTGGTTTGGAAACCCAGAGGGTGGAAGCTGTAGGTACCACCGCACAGCGAACTATCCAGACGAGTTGGAACGAAGCCATCCGGCAACCCCTGCAAAGCACCGTTCTCAATACCAGCGGCAACCCGGTAGGCAGCACGCAATGGGTCTACAACAGCGCCGGTCAGACGCTTGCCCGTTGCGATATCGATCCCACCAATTCGGCCGCATCGGGCTATAGCTGCAGCAACACCGGTGCAGTGCCCGCCGGCGTGCGCCGCAGCACCAACACCTACTGCACCGCCATTGACACCGTGCGATGCCCGATCCTAGGCCTGATGTTGACCGCTACTGGTCCACGCAGCGATTTCACTCAGACCACCGCCTACAGCTATTACATGGCGGCCAGCGCGGTGAACTGCGGCACGCCCGGCGCCGCCTGCTACCAGCCCGGCGACTTGCATACGATCACCGATGCGGCGGGGCACGTCACCACCATCGCCTCCTACGACGCTGACGGTCGCGTCACGCGCCTGATCGATGCCAACGGCATCAACACCGATCTCACCTACACCCCACGGGGTTGGTTAGCGAGTCGCACGGTCGGTGGTGCGCAAACGGTGATCGGCTACACGCCTTACGGTGCCGTTTCTTCGTTTACCGATTCGGATGGTGTTACCACCATCTACGGTTACGACGCCGCGCACCGCCTGGTGAGGATCACCGATGCGCAAGGCAACTACGTGCAATACGCGCTGGATGCAGCGGGCGATAAGACCGCTGAACAAACGTACGACGCCAGTGGCATGGTGCATAAGAGCCTGAGCCGCACCTTCAACCCGTTGGGTCAGTTGGCCACGGTGGTGGATGGGTTGAATCACACGGTGTTCAACGCCAGCGCGAGCGGCAGTTACGACGTGAACGGGAACTTGGTGCAGAGCACGGACGGGCTAGGCATCCAACGGCAATTGGGCTACGACGCGCTCAATCGCCTGGTGCAAACGCTCGACAACTACAACGGCACGAACTAGGTGTAAGCGCTTGTTCGATGCGCAAGTTTAGTGGTCGCTAGGGCGCGACAGAAGTGAAGTTCGAAAGGGACTGAAAGGGGATTGGATGAGTGTCTATCGCGCACGAATCTCGTCATCAATAAAAGAGTCACGTGGATAGCAGAATTTGAAGGGGCGTGATCAAGTGAGTTCGACGATAAAAATGTCATTGCTGCCCATGATTCGTCTGCATCCGCGTAGGATGTTCTTGGCGAACATACCCCTCCGCATTGCGGGATCCTTGGTAGCTCACCTCTTATCAATCCTTATGTCTCTGATGAGCTTGCACATGACACACAATGCTTCTCGTCATCGGGCACGCATGCATGGTGTAGCAATGACGAGGACGTCCGGTCGTACTACACCGCTGTTGATCGCAGCATTCTTACTCATCACACTTGCTACAGGTGTCCAAGCGCAAAGCTGCAGCGATGCCAACATTCGCTGCGTTGCGCCGATTACCGGGCCGTGGCGTTTCACGAATGGCAGCTATTTCGCCTATAAGTGGTTTCCATCGGTTGGATCGATGATGGCTGCCGTGAATGCGCTCCTTGTCCAAGCCTACAGCCCTTCATATAGCGTCACATCGTTTTCTCCCATCGATGAATTCAACTCCCTCCTCGCCATGTCGCCGCCGGATAACAGCTGCGCAAACGGTGGCTCCTTCATGTATGCCGGCTCTCCGATGTCCGATTGGGAGGTGTGCGCAGAGATGGGGGTCTACTACGGCATCAACTGGGCAAACGACGGAACATGGGTTTTAAACTACACAGGTCCTATTTACTATCCTCCCGAGACGCAACCCATAGCATTCAGCGATATCGCATCGCGCGTGGTTACTTGCCCGACGGGTTACAGCGTTGGGTTCATCTCTACGATAAACGCTTGCTATATCACGACGACGGCTCTGAAACCGGACAAGAGCCGCAAGCCGGGCTGTAATAAGTGCCGACCTTCCACCCCCGATCCGGTAGATATCGCCGAGGGCTTCATGTGGGAGAACGTCGATGATATCGACGGCACAGGTGGCCCGAGCCTTCAGCGCAACTACAATTCGCAAGCCCATGTCATCGTGGGTGTGCAAGGCGCCCCGGCTGAAGGTTTTGGTTATGGTTGGCGTACCAACTACAGCCGTCGCGTGCGCTATGTTGCCAGTGCCTCGATGACCGGTGCGTACGTCGAGCGTCCCAACGGCCAGATTCTCTACTTCAGCCAAAACGCCAGCACTGGCGCTTGGTCTTCTGATCCAGATGTGCACAGCACACTCACCGAGATCCAAGGCAACGGCAGCATCAGCGGCTGGACCTATTTCGACGAAGACACGGGCGACACCGAAACCTACAACAGCGACGGCAACCTTACCCAGATCGTTCATTTGGGCGGTCGGGCACTCACATTCTCCCTACGATTCGCAAAACGAGCTGGCGATCGTGACGGACGATTGGGGACGCAGCCTGACGTTCAATTACACGTCCCCCAGCGGCGCTACATACACCGGTACTGTGTACAGCGTGAAGGACCGTGCAGGTAACACCTGGACCTATACCTATAACACCTCCTCCTCTAGCCCTCTCCTGACCCAGGTGGCCAACCCCGATGGTTCGGCCATCGTCTACCACTACGAAAACGCCAATAACCCCAATCTGATCACCGGCGAAGGCTACGTGCCGGCAGGGGGTACAGAAGCACGCTATTCGTGGTTCACCTACGACAGCAACAACCTCGTCACGCAGGGCTATAACGGCAACAATGCCAACCAGACCGCGCTGACCTACAACGGCGGCGGTGCAGTAACGGTCACCTACACGCTTTCCGCGAGTCAGACACAAACGCGCAACTACAACTTCAGCATCGTGCAAGGGACCTCGAAGCTGGTCAGTGTCTCCGGCAATTGCGATCGCAGTTGCGGCCCGCAAAGCACAAACTTCGACAGTAATGGCAACTTGCTTAGCGAAACGGACTTCAACGGCGTGGTCACCAACCATAGCTACAGCGCGGACGGGGCGGGCCTGGAAACCCAGCGCATCGAGGGTGCAGGCACGTCGTCACAACGCACGGTGCAGACCGATTGGAATGAAACGCTACGCCTTCCTACCGAACGGCGCACGCTGGACATCAACAGCAACTTGGTGGGGCGCGAAGATTGGGTGTACAGCACTGCCGGGTCGGTACTGGCGCGTTGCCTGATCGATCCGACCAATAGTGCGGCGACAGGTTACAACTGCTCGAATACAGGAACAGTTCCCGCTGGCGTGCGCCGCTGGACCTACACCTACTGCACCACTGTCGGCACGGGCTGTCCGCTTGTAGGTTTGGTGTTGACCGCCACCGGCCCACGCACCGAACTCACGCAAACCACCAGCCACAGCTATTACATGGCAAGCAGCGCGGTGAATTGCGGTACACCTGGTGCGGCCTGCTACCAGGCCGGCGATCTGTATCAGGTCACCGATGCTATGGGCCACGTCACCACCGTCGCTTCCTACGACGCCGATGGCCGTCCCACCCGTATCACCGACGCCAACGGTGTCAACACGGATATGACCTACACCCCGCGCGGCTGGCTCGCTTCGCGTACCGCGGGTGGTGCCACTACATCTTTCACCTATACGCCTTACGGTTCCGTGCAAACGGTTACCGATCCGGATGGGGTAACGACCACGTACGGCTACGACGTTGCCCACCGCCTGATAAAGATCACCGACGCGCAGAGCAACTACATCCAATACACCCTGGATGCCGCCGGCAACAAAACCGCTGAGCAGGTCTATGACACTAGCGGCACGCTGCATAAGAGCCTGGCCCGCACCTTCAATACGCTCGGTCAGCTCACAAAAGTGATGGATGGGCTCAATCACACGGTGTTCGACGCCAGCGCGAGCGGCAATTACGACGCCAACGGCAACCTGGTGCAAAGCGCTGATGGCTTGGGCGTCCAGCGCCAGTCGGGCTACGACGCCTTGAACCGCCTGGTGCAGACACTCGACAACTACAACGGCACGAATTAGCTGAGTTGATGCCCGAATGTTGTGGGCGAAAGCTCCGTGTATAGATCACTCAGAGTAAACCCGAATGGACTTTTTGCGGCGCATAATGTGGATTCTCGGCCTACTGGCTGCCTCGACCAGTGCGAGCGCGACAACCTATTGGGGCCCGCCGTACTACAACCCCTACTTCGGCATTTCGACTGGCAGTGAGCAGCAAACGATCAATATCTTGATCAGCAAAACTAAGGCCAGCTGGCCGCAGTGCACGCTACAAGGAGAGTACCTGGATCCCAATAACAATCCATTCCATGAGGGCGGTCTCGTCTATAACTTGGGGTTTACAGGTGTCTGCACCGGTCAAGTTGACGTATATGCAACGGGATATCCAATCAACGCCGGGGAAAACCTGGGAGAACAATGCCACTGTATTGCCGGAGACCCGATTAATACTGGGACTGGCAATGAATTTCGTGACGATGAAGATGCGTCATTGGGCGACTTGAGCTTTCATCGTTATTACAATAGCCAGTCCGCTGTGGCGTCGACCAACATTGGATCCAATTGGCGTCATAGCTTTGATCGTACTATTGAATATAAGCCTGGAAGTACGCTTACTACGGCTGTAGCGCTTCGTGCGGACGGGCGCCAGGTAACCTTTACGCTGAATTCGGGGCAATGGATTGCAGACACAGGTATCGATGATCGACTGACTGAACAGACGAATACCGCTGGAGCACTAACAGGATGGACCTATTTCGATGCGGCGACCCGTTATCAAGAGAACTATGATCAGAATGGCAATTTGCTTTCGATCACTGATACGGACGGACTGACGACCACGCTGACTTACAGCACTGCCTCGACACCCGCCAATATCGCGCCAACGGCTGGGTTGTTGATCGCGGTCACTGATCCTCGGGGACGCATACTAAGCGTCGCCTATAACAGTAGTTCAAAACTGGCTACTGTCACTGAGCCGGATGGGGGTGTGCTTGCTTACGGCTACGACGCAAGTGGGAACCTAACCTCAGTTACCTATCCAGACAAATCATCGCGTCAGTATGTTTACAACGAGAGTTCATTGACGAATGGCGCCAGCTTGCCGAACGCGCTGACTGGCGACATCGATGAAACGAATACGCGTTTCACCAGCATCGGCTATAGCACCCAAGGACAGGCCATCATGTCGGCGTTGCCATCCAGCATCGACAAAACGCAGGTTGCTTACAACACGGATGGAACCGCTTCAATTTCCTACGCAACAGGGGTGCAAACCACATTAAGTTTTGTGACGCTGAATGGCCTTGTGCGCCCAAGCACAGCGAGTACCCAGTGTGGTGTCCAGTGTGGCCAGTCGAATGCTTCGGGAACTTATGACGCAAACAGCTATCCAGCGTCGGCGACGGATTGGAACGGCAATGTCACCAAGACCACTTACGACGCCAATGGTCTGCTCGACCAACGGATCGACGCGTCGGGCTCGACGAGTCAGCGCACCACCAACCTCACATGGAACACCACATTGCGTGTTCCGCTGACGCGTGTTGTCCTGGGTGGTTCCGGCAGCACCGTTAGCATCACGCAATGGCTCTATAACAATATAGGTCAGCCGTTAGCCCGTTGCGAAATTGATCCCTCCAACTCAGCCGCATCTGGTTATAGCTGCTCCAATAACGACACTGTACCCGCTGGCGTACGTCGTTGGACCTACACCTACTGCGCAGCCGTCGACACCACGCAGTGCCCGATCGTGGGCTTGATGCTCACGGCCACCGGTCCGCGCACCGATACCACCCAGACCACCACCTACGGCTATTACCTAAGCAGTAGTGCGACGAGCTGCGGCACGCCTGGTGCCTCCTGTTACCAGGCCGGTGACCTACACACCGTCACTGATCCGGCCGGCCACGTCACCACCATCGCCTCCTACGATGCCGATGGCCGCGTTACCCGCCTGACCGATGCCAATGGCATCAACACGGATATGACCTACACCCCGCGCGGCTGGCTCGCCTCGCGCAACGTGGGCGGTGCCACCACCAAATTCACCTACGCCGCTTATGGCGTCGTGCAAACCGTCACCGACCCGGACAGCGTCACCACCACCTACGGCTACGACACCGCGCACCGCTTGGTGAAGATCACCGACGCCCAAGGCAACTACCTCCAATACACCCTGGATAACGCCGGCAACAAAACCGCTGAGCAGGTCTATGACTCGACCGGCACCTTGCACAAGAGCCTGAGCCGTACCTTCAACACGCTAGGCCAGCTCACCAAGGTGATGGATGGTCTCAGCCACACCGTGTTCGATGCCAGCACAAGCGGCAGCTACGACGCCAACGGCAATGTGGTGCAAAGCGCCGATGGCCTTGGTATCCAACGTCAGCAGAGCTACGACGCCCTGAACCGCTTGGTGCAAACCCTGGACAACTACAACGGCACAAACTGACTAGGGCGCGGCTATGAGTTATTTGCAAATTCTGTCACGTACCTTCACTACAACTGTTCTGTTGAGAGTGGCGGCAACATTCGTTCTTTTCTTTTGCGGAACGATGACTTGGGCGTCGACGCCGACCACCTTCTATGGGCCGCCGTATAGCGACACTTCGTACAACAATAGGGCGAACGATGTCCAAACTATAATATCTATGGTGTGGGCTGATTACCAAGCCCAATATTATTGGGCTTTTCCTGGTTGCAGTTACAGCGTGTTAGTTGTCAGCCCGTACGATACGACTTATGGGAATGGACAGGTCGCAATAATGCAATATCACGGCACCTGCGGCGGCGGTACGTGGGTGTATGCAACGTCCTATCCCTATAATCCAGGGAGAAATCTTGGGAAACCGTGCAATTGTGCTGGTGATCCCATCGATATAGCTACGGGTAACGAATACAGGGACGACGAAGATGCATCGCTTGGCGATCTGAGTTTTCATCGCTATTACAACAGTCATTCATCGGTATCTTCCACTCACATTGGTACGCATTGGCGGCATAGTTTCGATCGCAGTGTCGAATATCTGGCAGGTAGCAACACGTCAGCTGTAACTGTTTTTAGGTCTGATGGGCGTCAGATTGCTTTCACCTTGAACTCTGGCCAATGGGTTACCGATCCGGATGTCGCTGATCGGCTGACGGAACAGACCGATGCGTCAGGCAATCTTACGGGCTGGCTGCATTTCGATGCTTCTACACGCGACCAGGAAGCCTTTGATCAGAATGGAAGGCTGATATCCATCATTGATCCCGATGGGCAGGTAACTACGCTGACCTATAGCACGGCTTCAACACCTGCAAATGTTGCGCCTATTGTAGGTTTGCTGCTTACGGTGACCGATCCCAAAGGTCGGGTACTAAGCTTTGCTTACAACACTAATTCGGAAGTGAGTACTGTCACCGAACCCGACGGCGGTGTTCTCGATTATGCCTATAGCTCAAGCGGGAATCTTGTCTCGGTCACCTATCCAGATAAAACATTGCGCCAGTATGTCTACGACGAAAGCTCGCTAACCGGAGGTGCCAATCTCCCCAATGCGTTGACAGGCGATATCGACGAATCGAATACGCGCTTCACCAGTATTGGGTACAACAGCAGTGGTCAAGCAACGATGTCGATGTTGGCCTCCAGTATCGATAAGACCCAACTTACTTACAACACGAATGGAACGACGTCTGTAACCTATCCGACTGGCGCGCAATCAACATTAAGTTTCGTAACTCCGAATGGTTCTATGCACATCAGCTCAGTGAGTGCGCCGTGTGGGGTACAATGCGGTCAGCCTAATGCCGCCGCAACATTTGATGCGAATGGATATCCAGCCTCAACGACGGACTGGAAAGGCAATGTGACGAAGACAACCTATGACGTCAATGGACTGCTCGATCAGCGAATCGACGCATCGGGTTCGACCGGTCAACGCACAACCAATTTCACTTGGAACACCATACTGCGTGTTCCGCTGATGCGAATTGTGCTAGATGCCTCCGGTAATACGATCAGTAGCACCCAGTGGGTCTACAACAGCGCCGGTCAAACGTTAGCTCGTTGCGAAATCGATCCGACCAACAGTGCCTCATCAGGCTACAGCTGCAATAGTTCGGGTACGGTGCCCGCGGGCGTCCGCCGCTGGACCTACGCCTACTGCACGGCGGTAGATGGTGTTCAATGTCCCATCGTCGGTTTACTGCTGACGGGAACGGGGCCGCGCACTGACACCACCCAAACCACCAGCTACAGCTACTACCTGAGCAGCAGTGCGACGAGCTGCGGCACACCGGGTTCGGCCTGTTACCAAGCCGGTGATCTGCACACCGTTACCGATCCATCAGGACACGTCACCACCATTGCTTCGTACGACGCTGATGGCCGTATCACTCGCCTGACCGATGCCAGCGGCGTCAACACCGATCTGACGTACACCCTGCGCGGCTGGCTGGCGACACGCACGGTGGGTGGGGGACAAACCACTATCAGTTACATGCCGTATGGGGCGGTGTCCTCGGTCACCGATCCAGACGGGGTAACGACCACCTACGGCTACGACGCTGCGCATCGCCTAGTAAAGATCGCCGATGCGCAAGGCAACTATGTCCAGTACACCCTGGATGCAGCGGGCGATAAGACAACCGAACAGGTGTACGACACCACGGGCACCTTGCATAAGAGCCTGAGTCGTACCTTCAACCCCCTGGGGCAATTGACCCAAGTGACGGATGGTCTGAGCCACACGGTGTTCAACGCCAGCGCGAATGGCGATTACGACGCAAACGGTAACCTGGTGCAGAGTACGGACGGGTTAGGCATCCAACGGCAATTGGGCTACGACGCGCTCAATCGCCTGGTACAGACGCTCGACAACTACAGCGGCTCGAACTGACAGGGGCGAAGCCATGAATCACACACAAACTTTGAAGCTTTCTTTGGTGACACAACGGGCGGACGAGGCTAAGCCAATCGACCAACGAACAGAGAACGGAAAAGGAGCGATGGATATGAAGGGTGTTAGGTGTAACCACGGTGCAGTCGATGTCCGCACGACGAAAGAGAGCATGGCAGCGATCGCCGGATTGGCGCTTGCGGTGGCCATCGCGTCCTGTATCTCTCCAGCGATGGCACAGACAGCCAATACCAAGACCACCTATACCTACGATGCATTGAATCGCATCACGCAGGTGACCGACCCCAGTGGTCTTAATACCACCTATCAATACGATGGGTTGTCCGATCCCACCAGCCTCACCAGTCCGGATACCGGTGTGACGGCTCGGAGCTACGATGCTGCCGGTAACGTACTCACCGGGATCGATGCTAACGGTAACGCCGTGACGTATACCTACGACGCCGAAGATCGTCGGCTAAGTGCTAGCTATGCTGATAGTACCCAGAACGTCGCCTACACCTACGACGAAGCCAACAGCGTTACAGGCTGCACGAGCTCCTATCCGATCGGTCACCTGACCCGTGTCGTCGAAAATGCCGTTAGTACCACCTTTTGTTACAACGCCCAAGGCTACGTAACTCAGGTAAGCCAGGCGGTCGGTGGCCACACGGACGTGACAACCTATACACACAGTCCTGGCGGCAAGATTCTCAACATTACGTATCCCAGCGGCAATCAGGTGAACTACAGCTATGACGCGAATGGCCGCATCAGTGGGGTCACTGCGAGCACGAGCGGTGGAACCACCACTCTGGTGAGCAATGTCAGCTATCTGCCTTTCGGACCGGTTAGCGGCTACACATTAGGCAATGGCCAGGCGGTCACGCGGACGTATGACGCTAACTACCGCCTGACCGATCTCACCAGTCCAGCGTTTACGCTGCATGTGGCCCGCGATGCCATGGGTGATATCACGGCCATCGGCAATAGTGCTGGCGCGAACCCTGCCGCCGAAACGTATAGCTATGATCCGCTGTATCGCCTTACGGCTATCACGGAGGCAGATGGCAGCACGCTGGAGAGCGTCACGTACAACCAGACGGGCGATCGCCTAAGCAAGATTGGTAGTGGTCTGGCTACCGGAACCTACGGTTACAAGAGCAATACCCATCAGCTCGTTGCCACAGGCAACGCGGCGCTGACGATAGATGCCGGTGGCAACACCACAGCAATCAGTCAAGCTGGAAACACTTACGGGTTTGGCTACAACGCACGCAACCGAATGGTGCTAACGCAGCTCAACCAGAGCACGATTGCAGCCTACACGTACAATGCCTATGGCCAGCGCACAGCGAAAACGATCAGCGGCGTGACTGAACGCTATAACTATGGACCGAACACTCAGCTTATCAGCGAATACGGCTCCAGCAATCGGGAGTATGTTTATCTCGATGACATACCGGTAGCCAACATCGACATGCAGGGAAGCTCCGCGTCGATTGCTTACGTTACTGCCGATCAGCTAGGAACTCCGCGGGCCATCGCTGACGGAAGTGGCAACACGGTCTGGGCTTGGGGATATCAAGGGAATACGTGGGGTGAGCAATCACCGACTACCAACGGTTACACATACAACCTGAGATTCCCGGGGCAGTACTTCGACTCGGAGACGGGGCTCAGCTACAACGTCTTCCGAGATTACGACCCTGCAACAGGACGGTACATCGAGAGCGATCCGAGCGGCTGGAACGGCGGGCCAAGTTCATATGCCTACGTCGGCGGTAGCCCGTTGAATGCGACTGATTCTTTTGGTCTTGAATGCGCGGTATCCGCCGGGCGTGTTACTTGCGTGTACCCAGGTGGAGGCCCTGCATTTACGCTTCCCGCACCGGCAAATTTCCCTGCGCTACTTGGCCCGAACGACGGTCACGACTATTGGTATCACGAGTACGACGTTACGCGTTCAATTGGATGCGCTGATCCAGATTCTGTGATGCAGGGCCTAATCAACAACCCAACGCCACCAGCTGGGAATCCGCAACCCGCTACGCCAGGTGGCACACCCAACAACGCGGCAGTCCCTCTTATCGCGCCGATTAATCCAGTAACGTCTTACCTCACAACCGATCTAAATACGGGCGCGCCTGTAGTTGTGAACATCACTGGACCAAGCAGCGTATTCGGACCCGGGTATGTCGCCCGAACGGTTACGGACGGTGTCGCGCACACCTACGGTGAGGGCGAAGCTCCGATTCAAGGTGATATGGGGTCGGCTGGTCCAAATCCGGCCATGACGCTTGGCAACTATGTTGGCAACGAGCTTGTTTGGGGTAACCAAATGAATCAAATTATCGCCAACGCGAAGCAGAAGTGCGGCTGCAAACCATAGGATGCCATTATGAATGTGAAGCGATCGACTGCCGTGATCTTGGGATTTATTGTTGCGCCACTCGTGCCGGTGATAGTTTTGTGTGCAATCAATCCACCGACGGCGCAATATTTTGGGACATACCTAGCAATAGCGGCCATCGTATACGTCAATGCTTGCGTCTTCATGCTTGCTCTTGGAACACCCACCTATTTCTTGTTTAGAAGATGGAAATTAATGCATTGGTGGACCATTACGGCGGTCGGATTTGTTGTGGGAGCTTTGGTGGGTTATATGTACCGAATCCCACACTACCCGTCGCCCCTTCAGTCAGGACTAGTGCAGGGGGGCGCATGCGGTCTGGCCGGAATGGTGTTTTGGCTGATTTGGAGGTTAGGTAAGGACTCGGGCGAGGGCGTCACCTAATGCCCTTCATGCCACTAGTTTGCTAGATCTGCGACCGAGTAAGGGTTGAAGGCAACTACCTCATCGCTGATCCAATCATTGTGCTGCTGAAAGCGCACCTGGAGCAGCAGCAGCTCATTGATAGCGAAGACCTGAGCCGCTGGTATTGCCGATCCGAACCTGGTGGTGCCACCACCCATCGAATTAATCAGCGTGACAACCAACTTATACAGGGGATTAGCGGATGGATTTCGCTAAACGCGTAGTGTTGTTCTTGAGTTTGATCATGGACAGGTTGATTTCCAATGCTTCAAAGAAATGCGGCTGTGGAAAGTAATCAACCCGTTATATTTCGAAGCGCAGCGGAAGTGATTGGATGCTTGGTGGCCCCAATGCCCATTGTTGGCGTTGGAATTGTGGAGTCAATTTTGTATACCACATTTAACGTGCCTACCATCATTGTGTTTTCGTCCATCGTGTATGTATGCGCGTTCGGGTTCACCGTCGTACTTGGCTACCCGCTCTATCGCTTATTGTCGCGACTAAACGTGTTCCGCTGGTGGACAGGCACTCTGTCAGGGTTTTCAATTGGAGCGTTAGTGACGATTTTGACTAGTCATCCAGCAAGCCCTATGTCAAAGGGAGTTCTAATAAATTCATTGGCTGCAGCTACGTCAGGCTTGTTGTTTTGGATTATTCAACATAGCAAAGTAGGTGCAAAAAAACTCCCGCAACTTTAGAGGGCTTGCCATGTCACATTTCATTTCGGCCGATGCGATAATTATGTTCCTAGCCACAGGTTGCTGTCTGGCGCAAGTCCCTGGCCCCGCGTCACCACAGCTAAAGTGCGACATTGGGCCAATACCAAAGGTCTTTGGCAACAGCCAGTGGCGGGTCTACAGCTGCTCGGACGGGCGCTCGGTTGTTGTTGTGTCTGCGCCTGGAAATTCCGCGGGCCCGTTCTACTTCATGTTCCAAGCAACTGCTAGCGGGCATCACCTCATAGGCGAAGGAACCGGCAACAAAGTGGCGACCGATGAAGCATATAGCGAACTGAAAGGATTGTCTGAGCAGGAAATACAGGATCTCATTAAACAAACGAAGGCTGTTAAGCGATAACGCTATGTCCTCGCAATCTGCGAGCGGCGACTAACTCATTGAGCCAGGCACTCTGTAGCGCGGATAGGTCGCCAGTGATGCGGAGGTTTTATTTTCTGACTTGGCGTCAAAAAAACAAGTAAATTCAAATGCTTGATAAGGTATCCCGGAAAATTCAATCTTATGCATTGGTCCGGGCGCGAAAATTCATTTATATGGGGCTTCTTTTGTTCAAAGGTTGCGGTACCGATAAATGGTAAAGCGTTGATTTTTCTTGAACATGTGTTCAATTTTATGGTGGAACCTACAGGCGAGATTCTTAACTTTTTGAACAGTGATGTATTTGACGACCCTCAGCGTCGATACTTCTTGGTGTTAGATAGGTTGGATGAGGAATGGGTTACTTCTAAAATTAAATGCAAGCTCATCCGTGCTTTAATTGAAGAAATTAAAGTATTCAGGAGGGTTTCCAATGTGAAAATTGCTATTGCTCTGCGAGATGATTTATTAGAGCGAGTCTATGATGAAATTAGGGATGGTGGATTTCAGGAAGAGAAATACGAAGCTTACTATGCAAGAATAAGATGGACAGAAGTTGAGCTAATTGAGCTAATCAAGAAGCGAATCAATGAGGTCTTCAGGCACAAGTACGCAGATATAGGCATGGATCTCGCCGATCTATTTCCAAGTAATAGAAAAGGGATTTCGCCCATAAACTATATTATGGAGCGAACTTTTGATCGGCCTAGAGATGTTATCTCTTATGTCAATCAGTGTTTAGATCAGGCTGAGGGTCGTCCAAGAATTTCTTGGCAGGTTATTCACGATGCTGAGGAAAAATATTCCAAGGGCCGATTGAAGTCGCTATACGACGAATGGCTCGCTCGTTACCCTAGCCTTCAGCGTGTAGCAGAGTCTATCCAAGGGTTTGCAGAAACCTTTACGCGTTCCGCTTTTTCCGATACCGCCCTGAACGAATTGGCGTCCGGAATCGCCGGGCGTGCTTTCAATGACGATATTGGCAAGCTGTGTGAGTCTTTGCTTTCCCCTGGCTCAAGTAAAAAATTGGCCGACTTGACCTCGGCAAGTCTTCAGCTTCTCTATCATGTGGGAATGATCGGGGTGAAAATGTCCACCGAGTCGGCCTGGATCTGGAGTTATAGAGGAGGAGAGGTGCTTACTCAAGGGGATATGAAGAGGGCGATATCGTTTCGTGTACATCGCATGTTTCATAGAGCGCTTCGTATTAAGTCAGATGACGCGTGGAAGTGGTCAAGTTCCCAGGATTGAATTCCAGGAACGATAAGGAACGATCGGGGGTCAGAACTCTTTTCCCAATTAGTTGAAGTGTTTTTCTACCTTGTCTTCTTAGATAAGCGAATGATTACCGGGGGGCTTATGAATTGCTTCAACCACCCAGACACTGTGGCTGTGGGTACGTGCAGAGCATGCTCCAAAGGTCTTTGCCATCAGTGCGTCGTCGATTTGGGTCACGGCCTGTCATGCAAGGGCGAACACGAATCAATGGTGCAGTTCTATAACGAATTGGCCAAGCGAAACCAGCGAGCTATTGCTGCCGCTCCAAAAAATATCCTGATTGGCCCCCTGTTCTTTGCGTTCATGGGCGTGGTGTTCATTGTCTGGGGACTGAAATCGCCATCGGGAATGCTGGATTTCGCTGTCATCCTTGGCGTTGGCTTTTTGGTCTATGCAGTGACCATCTATCTGCGGGCCAGGAAAGCGTTGGCGCGCCGGGCATAACGCAGCGTTACAGAAAGAACGATGCCAGGTTAGGTTGGGGCAAAAATGATCCAGGGATCGCGTTGCCCTTGGAGGCTTACTCTTGATGGTCGTGCCTGGGGGAAATGGGATGGAGAAGGTTGCTCGTTTTGCGCTCATCGCCGCTTTGATATGTGGCGGCAGCTCCGCCATGGCGGCCGAAGGCCAGTCGATGGATCTTGTGTGTGCGAACGGAAGCTTTGCAAGTGAGCAAAGTACGTTCGGATTGGCCAAGGTTATCGGCGAAGGGCATTTGAATTTTATGCTGGGCGCGGATGGTTGCACTTCAAAGCCGACCGACTGTACTGGTTGGGGTTATGTGCTGCCAGGCGATGTGCTGATCACGGGTAACACTCACGGCACCCATGTATGTGCGTTCTATCCGAACCGCAAAGGCGGCAGTGCGGGATGGGTGGAACAGGCGCGGTTGTCACTTATCCCCGTTAACAAGAGCCCTTCTCTTAAGGCATGGGCAGGTCTTTGGAAAGATGGAGACGACACCATCAGCATCCGTCTGCAAGGTGCTCAGCTTGTGGGGGAGGGGCACGCCTTTTGGCCTTCAGAAAATCCGCCTGCCAACGTAGCGCCAGGCGGTCCGAACGTTGGAGATTTCAACGGACAAAGCAATCCGGTCGGCAATGTGGTGGAGTTTTCAGAAGGTGATGGCAACGATAGTTGCCACGTAACGCTTCGATTGATCGGAGATGTACTTGTCGTAAGTGACAATGGCAATTGTGGCGGTATGAACGTTCGTTTTAACGGTGTATATCGACATCGCTGAGTAGGAGTTGGTGGAAAAAAGGGGGGGCTCAGACACCTTTTTCCATTTTGCGCACCCTATGACTAACGTCCATATGCAAGCCAAGGCCGGCGTGTCATTCTCGCGACAACAGACTGTGGTCGACTATTCAACAGATACTTCTTCTGCAAGTTGGCGATCCGTGGGGCGGGCATATGGATGCGAACAATAGGACGGCGCGTGTCGCGGGCTTGTTGTATTTGTTGACCGTCGTCACCGGCATATTTAGTCTCATCGTCGTGCCATCGCGTGTTGATGCGCATGGTGATGCAGCCATGGCGGTTACCAACATCGTCTCGAATGAGCTGATTTTCCGTCTTGGTATTGCCTCCGGTGCGCTAGGCTACGTCGCCTTTCTGATATTGCCTTTAGCGCTCTACAAGTTGCTCAGCTCGGTTAACAGAGACATGGCTGTGCTCATGGTGGCTTTGGCTGTGGCTTGTGTGCCCATTTACTTCGTCGCGCTGGCGAATCAGATGGATATTCTTTCGCTCGTGGATGGCGACAAATACAAGCAGCTTTTTACCCCGGACCAGCTGCGCGAAAGAGTCATGTTGTTGATGGATGCGTACAACCATAAGGTTTTCGTATCCGAGATATTTTGGGGACTTTGGTTACTTCCTTTCGGCTATCTGGTGTTCAAGTCGGGATTTCTTCCGAAAGTCCTTGGCATTCTGTTGATGATGGGATGCTTCAGCTATCTGATCAGCTACTTCGCGCAAATAGTTTTTCCGCACGCCACGATACCGAGCTTCGTCATGCTGCCGGCCACATTTGGTGAAATCGGAATCTGCTTGTGGCTTCTGATCGTTGGGGTGAGAAAACCAAAACATGCCGTTGGCTGAGTACATGGGAAGCAACAACTAATAAGAAGCAAGCAAAGGGTCAGAGTACTTTTTCTGAAGTGCCGCCAGGGGAAGGGTTGGATCACCAGTAGGTATCTCTTTCCTCTGTGTTGAAAAACAAGGCCGCTTTTTTCAAATCGTCAAGGAAGCCAAATGCTCAGAAGATTATTTGTCGCATTGTTTTTGTTCCTGCCGCTTGCTGTCTTCGCCGGTGAAAAGGGACAGGATCATCCGCTCGTACCGCGGCTCCCCGGTTTCACGATTTATGAGTACTACGTACACGACTACGACGTGTTTGACGAAAAGCTGGCACGCCAAGGGCAGCCCGATCTGCCGTTTCACGCGGAGGGAAAAATCACCTACATCCGCTACTACCGAGCTAATCCGGAAATTGCACCGATGGAGGTCGTGGCCAACTATGTCACTGCTTTGAAGGGCATCGGCGCCGTTGAGCTCAATCAATCGGACAGCGTGCTGGCCTCCCGCGTATTGAAGCTGACGCGTCCCGAAGGCGATATTTACGTTTCGGTAGAACCCGAAGGCAACCACGCGCACTATTATTCGCTGACCTTTATCGAGCCACAGGTGCGTCAGCAACTGATCACGGCAGACGCGATGTATCAAGCGATCAACAAGGTTGGTTTCGTCGCCCTATACGTCAATTTCGATACCAATAAATCCGATATCAAGCCTGAGGGTGAGCCTGTGGTCGCGCAAATCGTGGCGCTACTCAAGGCCAATCCAGGCCTCAAGATTTCGATCGATGGCCATACCGACAACGTCGGCTCGCCCGCAGCCAATAAGGCGCTGTCTCTCCAGCGCGCCAAGGCGGTAATGCAGGCCGTGGTCAAGCAGGGTATCGACGCGTCGCGCCTGACAGCACGCGGCTTCGGGCAGGAAATGCCGATTGCCGACAATCGCCTCGAGGAAGGGCGCGCGAAGAACAGGCGTGTCGAGTTGATGAAGCAGCAGTGAGAATTGATCAAAAAGCGGTTCCAGGTTCACTTCCTGATACAGCTTGACATTAGTCGCATCGAAAGCAGCGTGCCTTGATCATGAACCGATAAAGAGGGGACTGCCATGAGTGAGTTTAGTGCTCGACATGCCATTTTGATGGGCAGCTATATCTCGTCTGTAATGCCGGCTACCGTTGTGCCAGAAGTTATCGCTCCTGATCTTTCGATGGAGGATTTGAACGTAATGGCCGATGCTCTCGTTTCCGAGGGTCTCATCGTCAAACTTCCGGGGTTGGTTTCAACGATTATTGAAGACCGAATAACCTGCCCTTACGATCTCACGGACAAAGGGAAGGGGCTGATCGGCATTGGCGCAGGGCTGCCCAAGATGGATTTCAGCCTGATCAAAATCATCGTTGCGACGGGCGGAAGTATCGTGCACAACGTTGAGACGACGACTACGTCTATAAGCGTGTCGACATTCGAGCAGAACCTTCTAAATAGAATCGAGATGTCCGATCACTCGGAACAGGAAAAGCATGAAGCCAGGTCGAAATTAAAGGAATTTCTGGCGCATCCACTTCTTAGTGCGGCACTGGAGGCTGTACTGGGCGCAACGTTGAAGGGCTAGGACGCCGAGATTTCCTTCATGAAAGACAGGGACAGGAACGATGAGTTGGGGCGATGGTTTCAGCGAATATTGCGCAACCACAAGCCGCGTCATGCTTTGGTTTTGAGGTTAACGGCTGCTCTCTTGCTGATCATTTGACTCGCTCACGTCCTGCCGTTTAGCCGTGGAGCGTAGTTCAATGTGTGGAAGCCACCATGCGCCCAATCGTTGGATGGGGCCTTCACGGGGTTGGCTTGTGAACCGGCCTAGGGCAAAGGTACGAGTTACTTCCTGCACGCGACGACTGGCTTGCCGGATGCTCGACTTCTTTCAGGAAAAGGCAGGAGGCATTTATGGCTGGTCGCTACGTATTGATCACGTTATGGATCGTGGCGCTGTTCATGCAGTCGCCGCTGCTGGCGGAAGAGTCGGCTGTTGATGCGCGGATAAAGGCCGCAGACGAAACCTACTGGCGGGCCTATAACGCATGCGATTTAAAGGCGATGGCGCCCTTGTTGACCCAAGACGTCGAGTTCTATCATGACAAGTCTGGCCTGACAGCTACGCGCACCGGTGTCGTTGATTCGATCGAACACGGCATCTGTGGTGATTCGGCGAGGAAAATTAGAAGGGAGGAGGTTCCGGAAAGCGTGCATTTCCACGCCATGGCAGGCGGCTACGAGATCGAAACAGGCATGCATCGCTTTTATGTGACGGAAACCGGCAAGCGCGAATATCTGGACGGGCAGGCCGCTTTCACCATCTTATGGAAGCAAGTGGGCGGCATGTGGCAGATGCATCGCATCCTCAGTTATGACCATGGACCTGCGCCTTATCAGCCACCGCGTCCGTCGCTGACTTTGTCGCCCAAGGAGTTGAGCGCGTTTGCCGGGCGCTACGTATCGCCTCGCGATGGCGATATTGTTGTAAGCGTCGAAGGCAGCCATCTTCGCCTCAAGGCCAGTCACGTAAGCGTTTCGCTTTATCCAAGCAGTGGCACCCATTTCTTCGCCCTGGAGCGTGACCTGCAATTCGAATTCACAGGGAACGCAACGACATTGACCGTCATCGAAAAAGGTGGGCCGGTTGCGGTGGCAACGAAGGTATTGGACGCCTCACCCTGAGCCATATTCACGTGCAGCACATAGCCAGGATGTGAATCCCCGCAATTGTGAGCGCGCTGGGATGAAAATCCCAGGCGTACCTCCACGCACAACTGCTGGGATTGTCATCCCAGCCTACGCGCTTCGCCGCCAATCAATGAACGTGCACGTGCCCCGTCAAGCTCATGATCAGGAAGAAAAGCCCAGCTGCAGCGAACAGGCCTCCGAAAACGTATAGAAACGTAATCCCGCTTACGCTTTCGGGCTCCAGTACAGCCTCGGCAGGGTTGGTCGGGTTGTAGTAAACCTGAACTGTGGAATTGTCGGGATAGCGGCTTACCACGCTTTGCGCGCGGTTGGTTGTAGAGGCGAGATCCAAAAAGGAGATTTTGGAAGACGAATAGCTCTTGCCATGCACCTTGTAACGATAGACGACATCGGCTTTATACGTCGAGGCATTGTCCGCCGTAGCTGATGTATCCGTTTGATACAGGACCGCCGAATGCGCAATTTCCCCCTCCGTCGTGGGCCAAGACAAGCTTTGCTTCGCCTTGGCCGCGGTATTTCGCCCAAAGTTGATAGCGACAACCCCAATGAAAATGAATATGAGGCTGAAAAGAGACGGAAAAAGGATATTCATTGAGGCCCCCCTGCTTGCGCATTTCTACCTGGACATCCCTAGATGCAAAGGACGCTATACAGGCCGTATTCTGCCGAAAAGGTCTGCAGATCCGATACACGGTCGCCATCGTTATGGCGATCATTTGTGTCAGCATTGTGACGCACTCTACCGCTAACGAGGTCTGGTTCCGATAGGTCGCGAACGCGAGCTTAGGCTTTTTAGGGCTGCCGGATTCATCAATCCCAGGGGTATGCAGAGCAAGAAACAGAATTGATTTGCTGGTAGTCAATTCTGTGCGGCATTATTGGAAGCTCAGGCATGATCGGGGGATTCATGTTCGGACTGTTTCGCAAAGGACGGCTGTTAGACGCCGAGTTGACCCAATGGCAGTTGGACTGCTTCGAATGGCTACTCGAACATACCGGTGGCATCGAGGCTTTCAGGCAACGCCGGCTGATCCTGCCCACGCCGCAATTCTTTCCGCATGACGGTTCGCAAGGGCACGCCTTCGCGGAAATGATCTTCCATCAGGTCAAGGTCTACGCCGGTATGGCGGATTGGCCATGCACCTTGCAGTGCCAGGAAGACGATCCGAATCCCATGGTTTCGCCGCAGGCATTCGTCAAGGATGCGCCAAGTTCGCCCGCCGGGACCTTTCGCAAATTGGAGGAAGGCGGGGCGCTGATTACCTATCACCCGCGTCAATTGCGCGATCCCATGTCGATGGTGGCTACCTTCGCTCACGAGCTTGCGCATTACCGCACAGCGGGGTCTCCCGAACCGCCGCCCGGTGGCTGGGAGGTGTGGGAGCCGGCCACCGATATTGCGGCGGTGTTCCTGGGCTTCGGCATCTTTCTCGCCAACTCCCGCTTCCAATTCGCGCAGTATTCCCAAGGGAATGTGGGTTGGCGGTGGCGGCAGCAGGGCTATATATCGGAAGCGGAGGTGTTGCACATGCATGCGATCGTGTCGATCGCGCTTGGCGTGGACCCGCAGCAGACCTTGCCGCATCTCAAGCCGGCCTTGCGCGGCATCTTCAAGCGCGTGTACAAGGACGTAGCGGGAATGCATGGGGGCATGCGGCGCCTGCAGGGGTCCGCAGCCGTTACCGCTTAGGGGTTTTCAATTGCCTGCTGTGCGCTGGCCGGCAGGCTGTCTTCACGCTGACAGGGGGAAGTATGAGCAGCAACAATCCGTATGAAACACCGCGTTCTCAGGTTGATGATCGTCCGTCGGACAGTGCCGAACTGCAGCAGATCGCTAGCGGCCAGAAGCTGATTATCTATTCGATCATCTTGAACTTTATAACCATCGCGCTCCAGCATTCATCTGGTGGGTTGGCGTTGGTAGCCAGCCTCGTAGCATTGGTGATGTCGATCATCGGTATCCTCCGCCTCTGCGGAGGCTTTGGACATTCCACCGGCACCAAGGTGCTGTTGGTGATCGGATGTTTTATTCCGCTCGTCAACTTGGTGATTCTGGTGGTGTTGAGCATGAAAGCCACCAGCCGGCTGCGTGAGGCAGGCTACAAGGTGGGCTTGCTTGGGGCGTCGCTGCCATAAGAAGTTGATCCGCTGCGCGTGCGAAGCACACGAAGATTTATTCGGAGTGCTTCGCACGACAGTGGCGTTGCATCAAACGCGGCTGGTGTATCGATGCGGCTATCGATCTGGCGGGAGGTGCAATCATTCTTGCTGCCCTGCGCGGGCTATACCACCGTAAACGGCATATCCAGCCTGTGACGATAGGCTTGATGAAAGCCTGCCGTGTGATGCAGTTGGGCGCCCTTCGCTAAATTCTCGTCAGAAATAATGCGGCCAAGAAAGAACGTGTGCGAGCCAATCACCTGGCTATGCACAATGGTCAACTCTTGAATGCGTAACGCTGCAGCCACTACTGGAATGCCAAATTTCCGCGATGGCCGAACAGGAAACGGAAGCGCATTCCAATCCATCAGCGGCTGCTTATGATGCTCGCTGAGCTTGTAAACAGTCGCTTTCATTGTCGAAGGAATGTTAGAGAGAGCAAGCTTGCGCACCTCGCGCATGGTTGGCTCTGAAACGTTGGTGCTGCGTAGCGCGAGCGAAAAAAATCCACTCCGTTCCAGCGGGCCAATCAAATCCATTGGGAACATATTTTGGTGGCCTGGCGCGCCGACAGAGACAAGGACCACCGGGCGCGGACATAGATAGGCGATCATGAGCTGCTGTGCTGTGGCAGGCTCCATATTGAGGTGATTCGACGAACGATGCTTCAGCATGCTGCGGTTCTGGAGCCACGCGTTCCATGAGCGACGCGGCCACACTAGACAGCGGTGTTCGCCAGTTGCAACGTGGTAGAGGGCGAGAGATGTCTTTTCGGTGGTGACTGACGCTGTCCGCGCCAGACGCAAAACGCCGAGTAGCTTTCCTGTGACGTTATCGCGGTATTCAAGTATGGGATGTTGGCCGGCATCAAGGCTGGTCGCAATTGTGAGTGGCTTGAGCGAAGCTACCGTGTGGTCTGCCGTGACATCTGCCGATTGGCCGTCCCAATGCAAAGTGGCGGTGACCACCCGTGATGGAGGAGCAATGGCAACCGGAGACCATTGCGGCAGTGGACGCACGAACGGCCTTAGCCAATCTTTCCACATGTCAGGTGCGCCGGAATAGCAAGAACATATAGAGCTGGGTGGCCAATCCGAAGCCACGCGGAGTGAGGCGCTCCAACCGGAAATACGGTGCCGCTGCTCGCGCCACGACACGCGGCGTAAAACGATGGATGCGGCTTTCACTTGCAATGGCGTAGTGGCCACGTCGCATAAGATTTATGAGATTCGCCCGCCACCAACCGTAACGCGCATCGCCGAGGTAATAAGGATTGAGCATGCTGGCCAGGACGAAGCCGCCCTGAGGGACCACGCGTGACAACTCTTCAAAAAGCGAAGTGTGACTTTCGAAATGATTGAGGACTGCAAAGTTCGCCGTGACTGCCTGCACCCTGCAGGCGAGATGCGATGGAATCGTGACTATGCTTTTTCGAGCAATTTCGTCACGGCAATACTCCGCCAAGTACTCGTGCATCGCCTCCGAAGGTTCATACACAAAGGTGCGGTGCCCCCTGGCGGAAAACGCTTTTGCGTCAATACCGGTGCCAGCACCAAAATCGAGCACGTCTGCTCCATCAGGAAGAAAGTCTAGCGCCATCTTCTGAAACCTGTCACGCACCACCCGATCTCGTTGCGAGCTAAGAATGAACGTGTGGTACTGCTCACCAGTATGCATGTCGTCGACTACCTTGCTGACAAATGCGTTGCCGTTTTGACGGCCGTGATCCCCCGGCATGTCTCAGGCTGCGTTATGCGTTAAGCGATCTTCCAGCGCAGGCTGAAAGGGCCTTTCGCGGGTGAGTGCTGGTTAAGTAGTGAAAGGTTGCGTGAAGCTTAGGCATTGGGCTTCTTTGTCATGTGCTGCCATAACTCTCGAGCTTGTTGAAGCAAGCTCGTCACCGACTGCTAGCGCGTAAACAACGTAAAAGGTGCGTGCCGGATAAGGGCAAATGAAGGAGATAGGGAAATCAACTGCGATAGCACTGTGTGCAGCTTGATCCAATATCCGTTGGAAGTACGGCGCCCTCACAACCAAACGAGCGAAAGTACTCACTCACCAAGATGAGTGCATCGGAGAAAAGGCTAGAGTGGGTGCAGGCGCTGCGGGGTATCGCGGCTTTCATGGTCGTGATGGTTCATAGCCGTAGTGTTCTTCTGGACACTGAGGCGGGGAAGGCGGTTGCCAACCACATACTGTTGCCGATGGGCATGGGCGTTGACCTGTTTTTCGTCATCAGTGGCTTTCTGATGGTGTTGACCACTCAGAGTTTCGATGGAACCAAAGCCTATGCTTGGAGATTCGTCGCCAAGCGCGCAGCCAGGATCTGGCCCTTGTTTGCTGTCGTGACGTTGATGGCTGTGGCCGTGGATCACCATGGCGTTCACGGCTTTACTAATCCATCCATCTTTCTTCCTTACCTGGAGGGGTTAGCTTTTATTCCGCACAACCCGGCTGCGTCAGGTATTTATTTCCAGATGGCCGTTGGCGTCGCCTGGACCTTGTGCTTTGAGTGCTATTTCTACCTGGTGTTCGCCGCTTGCATGCTCTTCGGGCGTTGGCGCTATGGGGTGATGGCGGCATGGTTTGCGTTGACCCTAATGGCGATTCCCCTCTTTCGTGGAGGTTATAACCTCGGCGTGGCATCGCAGCCACTGGTGGAATGGTCGAGATACGCGAATCTCCCCATCAATCCGATCGTGTGGGATTTCATAGTAGGCATGGCCGCGGGTTGGTTATATGGCTGTCGTTTCAGAATTAAACAGCGTGCCATCGTCTACGCCACCATAGCGTTGCTGTTCACGATGCTTTTGTTGGGATGGAATCGCGTAGGGATGGTGAACTTCTTCGGTCCGCGCGGTTGGGCAGCGCCAGTGGCCATTCTTTTCCTTGGCATGGTGATGCTTGCAAAGATCGGCGCCGCCAAGGTGCCTGCGTGGTCCGTATGGATGGGCGAGATTTCCTATTCGCTCTATCTGATCCATGTTTATGTTTTTGAAGTTTTGTACCGTATCGTTGCCCACATTCCTATGGATCACAGTACGTTTCGGATTGTGCTTTTTGTCGCACGTCCTATTGCTGCTGTGATCTGTGCTTGGGTAACTTTTCGTTACGTTGAAGTTCCGCTTTCTAGATGGGTACGTAAGTTGTTGCTTCAGATGCGGCTGCCTTCTTGGCTAAACATAAAGGCTGCAACTCGTGAGTCCCGCAGCCACGAAGTGACCGGACCATGAAGCTGATATCGAATCATCGGAATAAGCACTGCTACGGCATGCATGGCAATGCGCAGCCTGAATAAATCGTCGCCCCGGCGAAAGCCGGGGTCCAGTGACTTCTTAGATGCTTAAAGACGCTGGATCCCGGCTTTCGCCGGGACGACGAATCCGGAATTGATTAGAGCTTCTTCTCTATGGGCCACTGATTAAACGCAAACACATACATCATGATGATGTTGACTAGCGGTACGAAGATCAGCAATGACCACGCGCCGTTGTAGCCGGCTTTGGAGACGATCTTCCAGGCGGGAATCACGGCCAGGATGGCAGCGACCAGACCAAAGAACGGATGCGGATGCATAAACCCCTCGCTTCCCCGGTTCCTCCCCATTGGAGTGGGCCAAGCTTACTCCGAGCAGGCGCAAGGTGCCGATGCCTGGATCGTGCCGAAATTCGCATCGAACTTGCCCAGCTTCCTCGAGACGGCACGTGTCATCTTGCATGACGCTTACCGCGCACATTGCGTTGCAGAGCTTGAAGCAAGCTGGGGAGTGCCGCCGACAATGGCGATAGCTGGGGAATGCCTGTAACAGCAAATCACGCGCGCCGGTTATGGCGCGCGGTCGTGCACTGCTCCTATGAGTGCAGCTTCATCGTTGACCTGATGTTTTTTTGGAGGCGATCAGCGGCTTGCATCCATAGGCAATGAAAACCTGCCGGGTCGTTCCGTAGGGAGCGGCCCGGTTTACGACTGCTGGTCGCTCAAGCGCACATCAGGCCGCGTGTTCGGCCGGCCAGGACGGTGCCTTCATCTTGGTTGCTTCGGATGGTTTGGCGGCTTGCCGTCGCAGCCATTCGTCCTGGATACGCTCGGTGACCAGGCACGGTTCGCCCATGCGGCACTGGGAGCAGGATTGGTTATGCAGCATCAGTGCTGCAACGACGGATGATGTAGTCATGATGGAACCCCCCAAGGCTCCGCATCGATTGAAGCCCTGAGAATCCTATCGACCGGCGCTGGGTTTCCTTGAATCGGATCAGGAAGCTCTGGCGGCCGCCATGAGTATCCATTGCGAGGGCGGCGAAATGCCGTAGCTGACCAGCACTTCGTAGATCCGCTCGGTGACCCAGTCATAGAGATCGAGCGATACCCGGTCCCGAATGGCATCGGCGCGCTCCAGAAACTCGATCCAGAACTCGGTGCCGTGGTTGTCCTGCAGCAGGCGCGGCATGGCGCCCTGCAAATCCGCAAGCCGTTGCTCGATTTCTTGGAGGGTCATGGGCACAGCCGTCACCGCGTCAGGTAGCCAGGTCATCGGCCGATGCGAGACGGCCTTGATGTGAGACGTTTGGTGGGGCGGATTTTGAAATGGGGTGGGGGCGGGTGTGCCGTGGGAGAAGCATGGAGCAAGCCCCTCCCCCTGCTTGCAGGGGGAGGTTGGGAGGGGGTGAACACTTGTGGGAAAGTTTCCGGCTAGTACTCACCCCACCCCAACCCTCCCCTGCAAGCAGGGGAGGGAGCCGATTCCGGCATGAATGGAGATACCCGTACGGCGGAGGCTTTTTTTAAGGCACCTTATCAGTGCCCCGCCTCGTGCGCCCCGACCGCATCCATCACCCTGGCCGAGTACACCAGCGCGGCGCCCGCATTAAGGGCAATAGCCACGCCCAGTGCCTCGGCGATCTCCTCATGGGTGGCGCCGTGCTTCAGCGCTTCACCGGTGTGCACGGTGATGCAGCCGTCGCAGCGGGTGGTGACGGCGACAGCCAAGGCAATCAGTTCGCGGGTCTTGGCATCCAGGTGGCCGGTTTTCTGGCCGGCCTTGGACAGGGTCTGATAGCCGGCGACGGTGTCGGGGCTGAGTTTGCCGATCTCGCCGATGCGGCCCAGCAGTTGCTTGCGGTAATCGAGCCAATCCAACATGGGAAGTTCCTCATTGTGGGCAAGGGTGGCGGGGCAGGGCGCCCGGCTGCGCTGCCCATCATGCGCGCGTTAGTGATTGCCTGCATGGGCCGCCATCAACCCTTGGGCGTATGCTCCGCGGGCTTCACGGACGGATGCGGTGCCGCCGCAGGCACGACGGCTACTGCGCTCATTTCAAGCATCACGTCCTTGCGGAACAAGCCTTTCACTTCCACCAGGGTTGCCGTGGGCAAAGGGCCGGTCATGTATTCGTTGCGGATCTTCCGGTACGTGTCGACCTGCGACATGTCCGTTACGTAGGTAGTCATCTGCACTACATCGGAAAAATTCGCGCCGCCGGCTGCCAGTGCGGCTTTGAGGTTTTCGAAGGTCTGCCGCACTTGTGCCGCGAAATCGCCGACGCCAACGAGCTGGCCATGCTGATCGAGCGGCACCTGTCCGGCGATGTATACCGTGCGTCCGCCGTCGACGGTGATCACGTGGGTATAGCCATGCGGCGCGCTCAGCGTGGAAGGATTGATGCGCTGCACATTGGCGGTTTGCTCAGCGGCAAACGACGCACCGGTCAGCAGAACAAGCGTTGATGCAAGGAAGATCGATTTCATCGGCAGCATTCCTGATGAGAGGGGATGTTCGACAAGTCGCTTCGGGGCGATGACGCGCGTCGAATCATACGCCGGAGAAAGTTGCACGCGTCTTCGCAGCCCATCCCCGTCGACCGGGCACACACGCGCCACTCATCGGTGTCGTTGAATTTCTTTTTCGACGTTCTCTTGCGCGACGTGGGTGATTTAGGAGTGCCGTGTTTCCAGTCTCGCGTGGCGCCATTCGATCAGCCGCCGCACCTGCTCACTGAGCGCATCCACGTTGAACGGCTTGGACAGCAGCGCCATGCCTGCGGGCAGGCTAAGGGACGAATGAGCGGCGCTGGGATCGTAGCCGGTCATTAGCAGTACCGGTACGTTTGGTTGCCTGCTGCGCACGGTTTCGGCAAGGCTGCGCCCATTGACGCCGGGAAGGCCTACGTCGGTGATGATCAGATCGAACGGTTTGCCCGCCAGCGCGATCGATATGCCTTCCAATCCGTCGGATGCCTGCATCACCACGTAACCGAGTTTACCGAGCACCTCGGTGATAGCGTCGCGTACTGCGCCCTGATCTTCCACCAGCAGAATGTGCTCGCCGCGCGCGGCGGGGCGCTCCACATTGGCTACCGGCTCCACCGCGGGCTGCACCGGACCCACGTAACGCGGCAGCAGCAGGGTGATGCGCGTGCCTTCGCCCAGTTCGCTGTCGATCACGCAATGACCGCCGGATTGGCGGGTGAAGCCGTACACCATGGACAACCCTAGTCCTGTGCCCTGGCCGACCGGCTTGGTGGTGTAGAAAGGGTCGAACGCGCGCTCTTTCACGTCGGCTGGCATGCCGGCGCCGCTGTCGGCCACGGTGATCTTCACGTAGCTGCCGTCAGGATCGAGCGCGGTGAAGGCAGCGGGATCGTCGCCGTTGACGTTGGCCGCCTCGATGCGCAGGCGGCCACCGCGTGGCATAGCGTCGCGCGCATTGATCGCCAGGTTGAGAATGGCGTTCTCGAGCTGGTTCGCATCGCAGTGCGCGGGCCGCAGATCGTCCGGCAACGCTAGCTGCAGTGCGATGTGCTCGCCGATGGAATGGCGTAGCAGCTCGCTCATGCCGGCAATGAGCACCCCCACGTCCACCGCTTGTGCATCGAGCGCCTGGCGGCGCGCGAATGCCAACAGGCGATGGGTGAGCGCGGCGGCGCGCCGCACGCTACTCAGCGCGTTCTGGATGTGCTTGTCGGCCTTGGTGAACTGCTCCTTGTGGCCGATAAGTTCCACCACTTCCAGCGAGCTGGCGATGGCTTGCAGGATGTTGTTGAAGTCGTGCGCGATACCGCCGGTGAGCTGACCTAGCGCTTCCATTTTCTGCGATTGGCGCAGCTGTATTTCCATCTGGATCTTTTCGCTGAGGTCGCGCATGAAGATGTTCATCAAGGAACCGGAGGACAGTATCAGCACGCTGGCATTGAGTTCGGCGGTGAAGCGCCGCCCGGCGCGATTCACGGCCTGGAGTTGGTGCGTCTGCCTGGTCTTGTTGTTTTGCCATACGGAAGCTAGCCAGTTCGGCGCGTTTGCATCGCCGGGCGGAAAGCACAGGTTCGCCAGCGGCTTGCCGAGTACTTGCTCGCGCGACCAGCCGAACAGTTCGTGTGCCTGCGGGTTCCATTCGGTAACGCGGCCTTCCTGATCGATTTGCGCGAAGGCATCTAACGCCGAGTTCACGATGCCTCGGAAACGGCGCTCGCTTTCGAACAACGCAAGTTCGGCGTTGCGGCGCGTAGTGGCATCACGCGTGACCTTGGCGAAACCGATCAGCGTGCCGTTGTCCCACACCGGGTCGAGCACTGCGTTAGCCCAAAAACGCGTGCCATCCTTGCGCAGGCGCCAGCCTTCCGATTCATAGCGGCCTTCGCGCAGCGCCGTGGTCAGCACGAGTTGCGGAATGCCGGCAGCCTGGTCTTCCAGCGTATAGAAGCAGGAAAAGTGGCGTCCGATGATTTCCTCGGTGCGATAGCCTGTGATTTTTTCCGCACCGCTGTTCCAACTGGTGACATGGCCGGTGGTATCCAGCATGAAGATGGCGTAGTCGGTGACGCTGCGTACCAGCAGTTCGAAATCGTGCTTGGAGCGGGCGAGACTGTCGACCACTTGGGCGTGGTGCTCGGTCGACCCCGTCGGTGGCTCAGTCACTTCCTGCGCCTGTTCGAACATGGCCTGCGAGCGCTTCTGATCGGACAAATCCATCAGCACGTTGATGCCACCGATCAGTTCGCCGCTGTCATCGAACAGCGGTGTGGGATAGGGCATGAAGGGTACACGCGTACCGTCGGGGCGTTCGGCCAACCCTTCCATGCCGCGCACCGCCCGGCGTTCGCGTAAGGCGACCGCCATCGGGCACTGATCGTGCGGTAGCGGCGTGCCGTCCGGCAGGAACTGCCGCCAGGTGACGCACCACATTTCGTCCAGGCTAGGTGTGCGTCCGGCGAACTCGACCGCGGCGTGGTTGAAAAAAGTAATGCGTCCTTGTGCGTCGGTCGTGTATACCGCCACCGGAAGATTTTTCAGCAGGTTATGGCCGGTCGGCACGGCACTGACCATTGCCGCAGAGTATATTTCTTTCGGCACGTTGGACGTCCTTGACTTGAGTATCTGCGCTACTCAGGCGAAAACGATGCCCCTGGTGACGGTAAAGAAAGCGTGAAAAAACAGCCAAACTGGGCTGCGGTTTTCGATGACGATACTAGGCGCTTATTGCACGTGTGCGAAAGGCGCGAGGAATCGTTTTTCCAGCACGATACGGAGCGTGGCCGCGATGCACTGGCCGAGCTCGGCGTACGTGGCGGCGCGTGGATGACGCTCGCGCTTGGAGCATCCGGCCAGCAGGTCGGCGCCTGTATAGCCTTCGGCATCGATGCGGTGCGCGTACAGGCAGGCGCGGGGCGCATCCAGAAACGCCTGGATTTCTACCCCGATGCGGTCGGACGTCGGCGCATCGGTGGTGGGCACAATGAAGATCGCTAGTGCGCGGTTGCCGCGGCGGCGCAGATGGCGCATGGATTCCTCCAGCTCCACGATCAGGGTGTGCTCTTCCGGCAGGTCCAGGTCTCGCAGCAGCACGCCTTCGATCTCCGCAGCAGCCTTGCGCGCCTCCAGCTCGATGCGCCCCAGGAAACCCATGCGCAATTCCTGGCGGGTGTAGCGCAGCGGCATGGTCGACACCTGGGTGTCGTTCTTGCGCACAATCCAGGAGTGATTGAAACGCTCGAACGAAATCCCCGCTTCCTGGTAGCTCTGCCGGCAATTCTCGGCACTGATGCTGGCATGCGCCGCCCAGGCAGTCTTGAGGTAAGCGAGATTGGGCTGGGTGCTGATCATGCAGGGCTCCTTGGGTCGCCGCGAACTTCTTTCAGGCTATCGGCGTGCCGCGCGAAAACTTCAATTCCCTTAAATTGGCCCGATGCCTATCGTGAATGGCCCTGGCCATCAGGCATGCTACGCATGGTTCGATGTAAGGACGTACGAATGAAAACCCTTGGACTGATCGGCGGCATGAGCTGGGAATCCACCATTCCCTACTATCGGTTTATCAACGAGACCATCAAGACGCGGCTGGGCGGTCTGCATTCGGCCAGGCTCGTGCTGTACAGCGTCGACTTCGATGAGATCGCCCAAATGCAGCACGCGGGCGACTGGGATGCCGCCGGGCGCGTACTCGCCGATGCCGCGCGCCGGTTGGAAGCGGCGGGTGCGAATGCGTTGGTGATTTGCGCCAACACCATGCACAAGGTGGCGCCTGCCATTGAGGCGGCGGTGAGCATTCCGCTGCTGCACGTGGTGGATGCCGTGGCCGACGACATCCGCGCCGTCGGCTTTCACAAGGTGGGCCTGCTTGGCACGCGTTTCACCATGGAGCATCCGTTCTACGCCGATCGCCTGGCGCAGCATGGTTTGCAGACGCTGATACCGGAGCAGGCCGATCGCGACCTGGTGCATCGCGTGGTCTACGAAGAGCTGTGCCTGGGCAAGACCGTCGACGCCTCGCGCGAGGCCTACCGCCGCATCATGGCGGACCTCGTTGCGCGAGGCGCCGAAGCGATCATTCTGGGGTGCACCGAAATAAGCATGCTGGTCGGCGCGAAAGATGCGTCGGTGACATTGTTCGATACCACGGCCATTCATGCGCGCAAGGCGGCGGAGTGGGCGCTCGGTTAGTCAGTCACAAAGCTATGCATGCACGGCCGTGTGCTGCGAATACAGCGCATGCCAATGACCGTCGACGTAGATGAAAACGTCCGACGATTTCACGCCGCGCTGAGGGCCGAGCGCTGGGTCATAAAAAGACACGATGGCCGTATTGCCATGCACGACCACCGCGCTGCCGAAAGGATGCTCCTTTTGGTACGTGGCCCAATCGAGCTTGGCCTTGTCCAGACTAGTGCCTTTGCGCTTGGCGGCCCCGGCGACGATCGCGGCCTTGGCGTGCGCCGTGCCGTCGTTGTTCACCGAGCGGTACTCAGGCATCAGCATCTGATCGAGCCACGCGGTGTCGCCCGTCATTTCGGCCAGGCTCCAATGATTATCGACCGCCATCACGCCGGCTTCCGTCTGCTGCGTTTCGTCCGCTGCCATGGGTGCTGAATCTTGGGCGTGAACAGACGTGACTTTGGGCAGAAGCGTCACGCAAGCGAGCAAGGTGACTGTGACAATGCCCAGTGAGCGGGAGTGATTCAGAATTTTCATGCGCGTCCTTTGAAGATCTTGTGGGTACGCCGAGCATCGGCGTTGCCCGGCAGATGGGCACGCGCTTTGTGACGAACGCCCCCGTTTTGGGGCGAGCGGTCGAATCACGAGGGCAAGCGGTTAATGCACTACTCTGCAATCAGCTGCAGTGCGCGAGCGACTTGCGCAGCCGCTTCATACGCGTCCCCGGTCGGCTGATCAGCATAGTGCTGCGTCGCGTGGTTCCAACGGTCGCCCATCGCGAACCAGTCGATGGGCTTGGGGGATGCGCCGGTGCGCAGTGCGTCATCGAGTGTTTGGAAGTAAGTTTGCCAGCGCAGTCGATAGTAATCGCGGGTTAGTCCCGCCCAATCCTTGTTGCCGTAGTCGTGCAGGCTGGCGCCTTCGCTGGCTTTGCGATCGCCCCAGGTAGTGAGCAAGGAGCGCGCGTCGTAGTCGAGTTGCGCCCGTTCCGCAGGTGTGGAAGCCCATGGCTGTACTTGCGAAAGCCAGTTGCCAACGAGGAAGAAACGATCGGTGGCGAGCAGTTGATCTTGTAGATCCATCAGGTGCAGCCAGCGTTGTGTGAGTGCCTCGAAGCGCGTGCGATCCTTCGCGTCGTAGGCGGCCTTGATTTGCGGCAGAAGCAGGCGGCTTTCATTGGCCAGTGTCTGGCGCGCGATGTCCACCAGATCGTACTGATAGGTTTCGCTGCCACGCAGGGCAGTGGCCACTTGCAGCATGTCCGGTAGCGCCTGCTTGAACGCCTCGGCGCTGTAGCGCATCGCCTCGGGCGACCAGTTCGACGCGCGATTGACCGTCAAACTGGGTTGCGCATTGAACAGCGATTCTTGCGCCGCGTCGCGTTCGCTGTTGAACGCGACTTGATCGATGCGGATGTCATAGGCCGTATGCAGCAGCACGTTCCACGCTGCCAATGCGTGCGGGTCGGCTGCACCGTAACGGCGTTGCACGTAATCGGTGGTCCACTTCGCGAGATCGACCGGCGCGCTGCGCCAGGCCATTTCGGTGAACAGATCGAAGGCGAACGGATTGGTGTCCATGCCCTCGGTGAACACGGCGGTGCCGGCCATGTTGTCGTTGGTGCGCCCAAGACGTTGCAGTCGTTCGGTGATGTTGCGGGTGTTCGCGCCCAGCGTGATGCGGCCACCGAATTCCCAGATGCCGCCGAACAGGAACGGGGCATCCTGGAAATCTTTCTGGCGGTTGTCGCGCGGCACGCGATCGTGATCGATATCGATGATCAACAGATGCTTGCGGTCCACACCCGCGAGCAGATCCTGCCGCGGATTGCCCTGCCAAGCCAACATCATCCAGCGCGCATCCGGATGCGCGGCGAGCAAGGCGCTCTGCACGTCGCGCGCGGCTTCCGGCACGGGCACGTCGCCGGCATCGCCGCCTTCCTGGAACACTTCCATGTCGTAGATGCTGCTGTCGCCGAACAGCTCGCGCTGATGGCGATAGAACGCGTCGGCCAGTTTGGCGAACATCGGATCGCGCGGATCGAGCCAGCCCGGCCGCGTGAAACCTGCCCATTCGCCTTGCGGCACCACGTGCGCCTTGGGGGACTTATGCTGGAAATCCGCCGGCACGATGCCGTAGAACCCGGGCAGTACCGGCGTGATACCCAGTTCACGCAGCCGCGCGATGATCTTCTGTGCGGAGACCGCGCGCTTGCGCATCAATGCCGTGCTGATCGGTCCGTTGAAGCAGCACAGGTTGCCCATCAGCTGCCAATTCTGATGCGCGGGTTGGGTGATCCACCGGCGAATCTCGTCATCGGAATAACCGACATCGCGAAAGGTCCGGTAGAGCACGGTGTCCATGCCGCGTTCGATCAGCACCGCGTTGATGCCGGATAGCGCCAGCACGTCGATCTCGCGCTGCCAGCGCGGCCAGTCCCAGTAAGGCGCGGTGTAGCCGTCGACGTTTTCGTTCAACGCATAGCGATAGGCGTACGGTGTTTCCTGCTCGATCACGTTTGTCGGCAATGGAAACGGCGCGGAGCCGACGCGGTCGCCGTTGGGCGAGATCTGCACGTGCGCCACGTATTTCAAATACCAGTTCACACCGAACAGCAAGGCGCTCGGCGTACTGCCTTCCACTTTGATGTGGCCGTTCGCACTGGAAATGCGAAAACGCTCGTGACCATTCGCAGTCGGGAGCGTGCCGAGTTCGAATTGCTGCGCCTGATGAGGGAGCAGGCGTGCGAGTACAGCTTGTTCGGGGCGCGTGTCGAAGGAAGCGGCTGCGCCCGTGCTTGCGGTCAACAGCGCGATAGCAGTGAGCCAGAGCAGGAGCGAGCGTTTATGCATGGCGCGCTCCGATGTGCCGGGTTATTCCGAATCGGGTTCTTTGCGCAGCATGATCAGGTTGCGCAGGAAAATGGCCAGGGTCACCGATTCGCCGATGATGAAGACGGCTTCGCGCTGGTGGATCGCGTAACTCAAGAGGATCACGCCGCCGGCCACGCTCAGATACCAGAACGCGGGAGGAATCAGGCTCTGGCCGCGCGCTTCGCTGTACAGCCATTGCACCAGAAAGCGCACGCCGAACAACACCTGCCCGATCAGGCCCGTACCGATCCAGAGCACTTGATGGTCCAGTGTCATGACGCAAGCTCCGAGGATTCGGGCTCGGGTTCCTTCTTGTTGCGATTACGCAGCTGAAGGTTGCGCAGATAGATCAGCAGACCGCTGGCTTGGCCCACGATGAATACTGGGTCCTTTTTGTAGCAGGCATAGCACAGCAGCAGCATCGCGCCGATGATGCTGGCATACCAGAATACCGTGGGTATCACGCTGCGCCGCTTGTATTCGCTGTAGATCCACTGCAGCAGAAAGCGACCGGAAAACACCGTCTGGCCGACCAAACCCAGCACGAGCCAGGCGTTGTTAAACGTTCCCATTCAGATTCTCGGGTAGGTCCGGGGGCGGAAGGGGCTGCCCCGAATTCAACAGCTAAACAGGTGAACTATATGACAGGGGCCCCGGTCCCGTCTCGAATGGTGAGCGAGGACCCGTGGAAAATGGCCCTGGACCTCGTTTCCGGCTTGGCCTACCCTGCGCCAGCTGTCGGTTGTCTTCCCCATGCTGCCGTGAGAATGCCATGAAATTCCTGGTGATGATCTATAACGACGACACCTTGTTGGACACCCTTCCCCCAGGCCAGTTCGACACCATGATGAACGGCTGCTTCAAGCATGCCGACGAGTTGCGCGCCGAAGGCCACCTGCTCGATTCCATGCAGCTGGAGCCGCCGGCGCAGACCAAGACGGTGCGCGTGCGCAACAGCCGTACCACCGTGGTCGATGGTCCTTATACGGAGGCGCGGGAATACCTGGGTGGCTTCAACTTGATCGAGGCCGCGGATATCGACGAGGCGGTGCGCATCGCGCAGTCGTTTCCGTGGGCGGCGACCGGATGCATCGAGGTGCGGCCGGTGAGGGATATTGATGCGGAAAGGCGGCGCGTCGGGGCGTAGGTATCTACACAATATTTCTGAGGCCTCAGATTGCCCAGTCGTCATTCCGGCGAAGGCCGGAATCCAGTTCAAATATGCGGTCCGAAGGACACAAAAACGATTTTGAGTGCTTCGCACGACGTATTGAAACTGGATTCCGGCCTTCGCCGGAATGACGGTGAGGCAAGGCCGGGCTTGGCCCTCAAGTCAACTGCTTCTCTTCCTCATCCAACGGCAGCACGTCATGGAAGACGTTGTAATCGATGACGCTCACACCGTTGCTGTCCTTGCGCACTAGATCGACATAGCGGTGATTCCAGCGCACTTCCTTGATGCTCCATTGATAGCGCGCCAGCATCGATTGTGAGGTGGTTTCGTCGATACCTTCGATGGTAAGCAGCAGTGTGGTCTCGTCGGCTTCAAGGCTTTCTGGCGTGGCGTTGTACAGCGGGCTGCTTTCATCGATCACGTGCATCAGGCTCCAGCTCAGCATGAAGATCGGGTGCTGGTCGCGCACCAGTTTCAGGTCTTCGATGCGGCGGATCTGGAAGCCTTCCGGCGAGATATGCATGCGCACCAGGTGCATCTGCGCGGATGCTTGTGCGATCAGGTTCTGCCGCATGTTGGCGGCACGCATCATCAGCGTCTGCTTGCCGTCGATGGTGCGCACGACGGGATGCTTGCCGAACACCATCTTGGCGCGCGGGCGCGAGAAGCGGGCGAAGATCAAGCCGGTGAACACGGCGATGTCGCCCATGCCAAGAATGATCTCCGACGTCGCCACGAGATGCGTGTACACCGACTGCGGGTGCATGTCGCCGTAGCCCACCGTGGCGAGCGTTTCCACACTGAAGAAGAAAGCGCCGGCCAGGCCCTTCGGATACTGGTTGGCAATGCCGTTCGGGTCGATCTGGTAGATCATCGCGAACAAGGCGTTGAACATCAGGAACACGCTGGTGGCCACGCCGAAGAAGGCCGGCCAGCTCATGATCAGGGCGCGGTGATAGAAGTCGTCCCAGAAGCGTTCCCTCAGCCCCTCGGAAACGAACGGTCGGCCACCGATATGCACGATGCGCGGCCGTCGCCAGAATGATTCAAATCGCTTGCGGTTCATGGTGGACTCCCTGCTGCCGACACCGTGAAGGAATTGTAGCGTTCGCGCCATGCCCTCCGGGACCACTCATGCACTCGGCCGACGGGCGCGGTAAGCTTTCCGGCCCCACCTGAAGGCAGACTCCATGCTTAAGCTGATCGGCTTCGACGGCGACGACACGCTCTGGCACAGCGAGGGTTATTACCGCGAAGCCAGCACGCGCTTCACCGCCATCATCGGGCGCTATGTGGACGTGGGCGACACCCTTGTGCAGGCCAGCATGCTGGCCACCGAACGGCGGAATTTGAAGTTGTTCGGCTACGGCGCGAAAGGCATGACGCTGTCGATGGTGGAAACGGCCATCGCGGTGACCGAAGGCCGCATCTCTGCGGCCGACATCCATCAGCTGGTTGAAATCGGCAAGACGGTGCTGCAGCACCCAGTGGAACTGCTGCCCGGCGTGCGCGAGGCGGTCGCCGCCGTGGCCGAGCGGCACGAAGTAGTGCTGATCACCAAGGGCGATCTGTTTCACCAGGAAAAGAAGGTGGCGCAGTCCGGCATGGCCGATCTGTTCCACCGCATCGAAATCGTCTCTGAAAAGGACGCGTCCACCTACCGCCGCGTGCTCAGCGAGTTCTCATTGGAGCCGGCGCAGTTCGCGATGGTAGGCAATTCGCTGCGCTCGGATATCGAGCCGGTGATTCGTCTGGGCGGCTGGGGCGTGCACATGCCCTATCACGTGACCTGGGAGCACGAGTTGGAGAACAGTCTGGGCGAAGCGGATGCGCCGCGCATGCTCACCGTCGACGATCCATCCGCGATTCCCGCGGCGATCGCGCAACTGGCCGAACGCGCCGCATCCTGAGCGAAATATGCTTACGCCACGCACCATCCAGTGTCCTTACTGCGGAGAGCGCATCGAGATGTTGATCGATGCGTCGGAAGGGGATCAGCAATACATCGAGGACTGCCAGGTGTGCTGCCGGCCGATCAGCGTCGAGGTGTGGATCGGTGCGGATGAGGATGTGCATGTGAGTGTGACGGGCGAAGACGAGGCTTGAGTCTTGCCAGGTGTGTCCCCTCTCCCCTCCGGGGAGAGGGTTAGGGTGAGGGGGCAAGACTTGCCGGAAAGTGGGGCTGCGCATGCAGTCAACACTTTTTGTTCTTGCGCATGTGTACAGATCAGTCGAGGTTGGCCCCTCACCCCAGCCCTCTCCCCGGAGGGGAGAGGGAGCGTCAGTCGTGCAGTTCGGCCGATTGCACAATCCCAATCCCCGACTCCTCCAACGCCGCCCGCGTAGCCGCATCACTCTCCGGCGTCACCGGCCTCGTCAGATCCCATATCACGTGCGCACGAAACCCCAGCGCCAGCGCATCCTGTACGGTCCACAGCACGCACACGTCCCGCGCCAAGCCCGCCGCGTACACCTCGCTGACGCCGCGCTCGCGCAGCCAGCCGGCCAACCCGGTGCTGGGGCGGTTGCCGTCCGGGCCATGGTTCTCGCGGAAGGCGCTGTAGGAGTCCACGTCCGGGCGGTTGCCCTTGCGCAAGATCAGGTCCGCCTGCGACCAGTCGATGCCCGGATGCAACGTGGCGCCGGGAGTGTTCTGCACGCAGTGATCCGGCCACAGGGTTTGCGGGTGGCCATAGAGCGGGGTCTGCTGGAATGCTTGCGTGCCGGCATGCATGCTGGCGAAGGAAACATGTCCGCGTGGATGCCAGTCCTGCGTGGCGACGGTCTGGCGGAACAGCCGGTGGCGCAGCAGTTGGTCGATGCCGGGAACGATGGCATCTCCTTCGTGGCAGGCAAGCGCGCCGCCGGGCATGAAGTCCGGCTGCACGTCGACGAGGATCAAGGCGGCGTCGTGATTCATCGCAAGATTCCACTGCGGAACGACGGCATAATGCAAGCGATCATTTCAGGAAAACGGTAGATGCATTACGACCAATCGTGGATGGGCTATGGATTGATAGGCGGCCTGGAGGCGGGCGGCATCAGCGCGGTCGCCGCCTTGTTGCTGTACATGGTCGTGCACGCCTTCGGTCGTCGGCAGGGCTGGAGCCCGCTGAAGATGATAAGCATCACCTTCCTGCTTTCCCTGCTGCTTACCGCTAGCGGCGACATGTGGGATCTGTTCTATTTCAACTATGCACGCATGGATTCGATCCAGTTCCTCAAGGCCAGGCTCGCGCAGGTGCATGATCCGGACAATATCGGGCAGCGCGTGTTCTGGGAGCTGATCGGCGCGATGGTGGGCGCCGGGCTGGGCTGGATTCTCCGTGGCGGTGATTGGCGAGGCGCGTTGCGCGGCGATTGAGTGCCGCTATTCGGGCGAAAGCCGAAGCGCTCTACAAAATCGGATCAAACAACCGCGCCACGTGCATTGCCAATCGACGCCAATAAGGCGCACGACGATATTCCTCGCGCGTGATTTCCACCGCCTTTTCGAAATCCGCAACCAGCATGCGTTCCACATCCGCGGCAAAGGCGTGGTCCACATTCAGCGCGCCGATTTCGAAGTTGAGCCGAAACGAGCGGTTGTCCAGATTCATGCTGCTGACGCAGGCGGTGTTGTCGTCGATCAGGATGACCTTCTGGTGCATGAAACCCGGCTGGTAGCGAAACATGCGAATGCCCGCGCCGATCGCATCGCATGCGTGCAAGGTGGAGGCGAGGAACACAGTGAAGTGATCCGGGCGCGAGGGAATCAGCACGCGCACATCCACGCCGCGCATCACCGCCAGGCGTAGCGCCGACATCACCGCCTGGTCGGGCACGAAATACGGCGTGGTAAGCCATAGGCGTTTGCGCGCGGCGTTGATCGCCACCGTGAAAAACAGGGAGCAGGTTTCCTGCGGATCGGCCGGGCCGGTGGCCACGATCAACGTATGCGCGCTACCGTGCACCGGCTGGGGTGGCAGCATGGGCGGCAACTCACCCGTCACCCAATGCCAGTCCACGGCGAAGCTGCTTTGCAGATCGGTCACCGCGGGGCCGGCCACTTGCAGGTGCGTGTCGCGCCAGGGGGCGAGCGGCGGTTTCAGGCCCAGGTATTCGTCACCCACGTTGAGGCCGCCAAGAAACCCCATCGAGCCGTCGACCACCACGATTTTGCGGTGATTGCGGAAATTGAGCTGGAAGCGATTGGGACGCCGCCGCGTGGCGAACGGATAGACGGCCACGCCGCCTGCGCGCAAGGTCTCCACGTAGTGACGGGGCAGGGCATGGCTGCCGATGCCGTCGAACAGCACAAACACACGCACGCCGGCGGCCGCTCGCTCAAGCAGCGCTTGCTGCATGCGCCGGCCTAGGGCATCGTCGTGGAAGATAAAGAACTGCATCAGGATGCAGCGTTCGGCTTTGGCGATTGCCTTGAAGATGGCCTCGAACGCGGCTTCGCCATCGATCAGCAGTTCAAGTTGCTGGCCCGGATGAAACGTGCCGTGCACCATCTGCGCCAGCGCGCTGTACCGTATGCAGCATTCGGATATGCCAACGTGTTCGCCCCGTTGCGACGCCTGCGAGAGCCGCTGGCGGTGCGCGCGATGCAGCGTTACGTAACCCTGGAAATGGCTGCGCCCCAGATACAGGTAAGGCACCAGGGTGACGTAAGGCAGCAGCGACAGACCCAGCGCCCAGGCGAACGCACCTTGCGGCGTGCGCGTATTCATCAGCGCATGCATGGCGGCAAGGATGCCGGCCAGGTGCAGCAGGAAGGCGAATAGGGGGAGGATCTGCGAGAGGCTCATAGGTGCGAGTAGATCATTCCTGCCCGTCTTCGGGGAGAGGGGCAGTCGCGTGATCTATTCATAGCCGTCATCGACCGGCTTCGCTGCTGTAAAGCGCCTCCGCTTTTGCGCACTCTCGTCCGGGAAAAATTGCAGTCTTCGGTAAAGGTAAAAGCGAAGCATAGAACAAGCTCCTCCCCCTGCTTGCAGCGGGAGGTTAGGGGGTGAACACTTGCGGCAAGGCTCCAGGCAAGTACTCACCCCACCCCACCTCCTCCTGCTTGCAGGAGGAGAAAAGAAGGGATGTTTCCCTGCAAGCAGAGGAGGGAGCCGATTCCGGCATGGGTAGAGATACCTGCGCAGCGGAGGCGTTTTGTAAGTCGCCAAACGCACGATTCAACGTTGGAGCTTCAACGTCAGAGCGCTGCTGCTCCCTTCGCTAATTTCTCCCTGACAGCAGCGCGCGAAAGCGAGAGCGCCCGGCTCACTCCGCCAGCAAATGATCCGCCAGATGCCGCGCCTGCTGCCGGATTTCCGGCATGGAGATGGATTCCCACAAGGTGCCACGTAGCATGCTGCCGATGGCGAACAGACGTGGCCACGCGCTGCCGTTGTGCCGTACACGTCCATCCGGCTCGGCCTCGATGCCCAGACCGAAGGGATCGGAACGGATGTGGCCATTGGTGACCAATTGCTGCAATAGCGTGTGCTGCGTGCGGCGTACGTCGTTGTCGAGACCGATGCTTTGCACGATCAACTCCGCTTCCAGCGTGCGCTCCTGCCGCTCGTTCTTGGGCAAGTACCGCAGTTGCAGGCCGCGCTCGGCAAGCGTAACGCCGTGCAGATGGCCGCTGAGGCGTTGAAGTCGACCTTCTTTCTCGAGTGCTTCAACCGCCTGCGCCACCTGCGGTGGCAGACGATGGCGCGAGCGCTCCCACGCCCAGCGCGCGTGACGCAGAAAGCGTGCGCGATCGGCGTGCGGCAGCAAGCCCCACAGCTTCTGGGTATGCGGGCGCAGGCTGTCCAGCACGCGACGCCAGTCATCGGTGTGTGCAATGGCATCGCGCACCAGATGCATCCATGTACGGATGTCCGGTGCGTCACGCATGGTTTCGATCAGTTCGTCGCCATCTTCGTAGGGCAGTGATGCGCTGGCTGGATGTACTTCCGGCAGCAGACCGTGGCGGGAGATCGCGGTGAAGCGCGCATTCGGCCAGAGCGCAGCCAGTTCGACGATCACATCGACCGCGGTAAGGCCCAAGCCGATGATCGCCACGTGATGCGATTGCGTATCCGGCTTGGCATCGGCCAGCAGGGACCATGGTTGCGTGATGTAGCGACCGCTGGTCAGCGCGGCGTCATCCACCTGCGGAAGCGGGCGTGGTGGCAGTGTGCCGAGCGCGAGCACGGTGGCTTCGACGCGTGTGGTGGTTTCCCCTTGGAAGAGGGTGACGCCGTCGTTTTCTGGCACCATCGCATCGACTTCATACGGTACGACGCGCACGTCGTGGCCATTGCTCTTGGCGCGTGCGAGCGCGTTGGTGGTTTCGGTTTCGAGGTATTCGCCGTACCAACATCGGGGCAGGAAATCCGTGCCGGAAATGTTGGGATTGCGTTTCTGCATGTATTCCAGAAAACCGTTGGGACGGTTCGCGAACATGCCCATCGACGCCGCGCGCACGTTGAGCAGATGGCGTTCCGAACGCGTGCCGTAGGCGATGCCGCGTCCTGGCGTGCCGCCACCGGTGTACCAGTCTAGATGTAACGGCTGCGACACGGGGCGCTCCAGCAATTCGCTGAGCAGTGTGGCCCCCGCGGCGCCGCCGCCAATGATGGCGACGCGTCGAAACATGTCACTCCTTGCTGAGTGGATTACCCGAGCTTGTGTTGATATCAGACGCGAAGAGGTCCGGCAATCCGTGCGCGTTGCGGCAGGCTTAGCCAGTACGGTTCGGATTCGACCTGTTCGTAGGTGGCGTAGTCCTCGAGATCACCACCATAGATATGCAGCGTCAGCGCCGTCTCTTGTCGCGAAAGATTGCGGCAGCGATGCATGTAGGGTGGTTCCGCATCGAACCATGTTGCATCGCCAGGGCCCAGCCAATCGCGACCGCGCAATTGCCACGCTTCGGAGGTGGACGCGCGCGACCATGATTCCACTTCAAGCGCGCCGTACAGACTCAACTCGATACCCCACAAGCCTGCATGATCGTGCGAAGGCGAGCTATAGCCGGGCGGCCACGCCATCACCAGCACGCTTACGCCGGGATGGCCGCGACGTCCCAGCAGCCAGCGTTCGAAACCACGGTTGTGCGCTCGCAGATCGTGCAGCCCTTCGGCAAGCGCTTGTGCATCGCGGTGCACAATGGCGCCAAGCTCACGAGAAAGCGAGGCAAGATCCGGATTTTTTTCGAGCGAATACGCGAACGCAATATCACGCAAATTCTTGAGACTGTGTCGGTATGTACGCATAAGGTTCGTAAGCAGACCGGAGATGGTTCGCAGTGGACCATGCACCCCGTTAAATGGTCGTAAGGCAAGGGGCGAACGGCCATGACTTTCGAGGCATGAACGACAGATCGCATCGGCCTATGCTTATGACAGGCCAAGGTTCTGACTGTGCAGCGCTTGCAGACAATTTCTTAATCTCTTGTCAGAGCGCGCAGGGTTGCTTAAACCATTGCAGACCTACGCGCATCAAACCGTGCACCGACGTCGGAGGTAACGGACATGATCGAGCTGATGGCAATCTTCCTGGTAGTGGGCGCATTGTGGTTGGTCGGTGCGCTGATCGGCCTGGTGTTCAAGCTGACTTTCGGGCTGATCGGCGGCCTGTTCAGCCTGTTGGCGGGCGCGCTCGGCTTGTTCATTAGTGGATTGGTGATGCTGCTGGTGCTGCCGGTTATCGCGCTGTCGTTGCTGCCGGTATTCTTGCCGGCACTGCTGTTGTTCGGATTGGTGTGGACGATCGTGCACCTTGCGCGCCGTCCGACAGCAACGCCCGTCGTGCGTTAATTCAAGAATCGGGAATAGCGCGTAGGTTGAGTTACCCCGGACTTAATCCGGAGGTAATCCAACCTACGCATTGCGATTCCCAATTCCCGTCTTTACATATCCTGCATCACAAAATTGACCGGCACACGCGCCCACGCTTTCACTGCATGACCGTCGATCATCGCCGGCTGAAATAGCCAACTCGACAGCACCTGTTCGCGTGCGCTTTTATCCAGCAAGGCGTGACCGCTGCTTTGCTCGATAACAACGTCGAGCGGCTTGCCGTTTTCATCCACCAATACGCGCAGCAGCACCGTGCCTTGCATGTGTGTGCGCAACGCCTGCGTCGGGAAGCGCAGAGGTGACGAACGATAGGCGAGCGACACTACGCCTGGTGCGATGCTCGGTGGTGTGGGTGTAACGACAGGCGGTGACTCGACAGGTCGCGCATTGTCAGAAGGTTCTGTCGTGGGTTGCGCATGGGTGGTCGGTGGGGACACCTTCGGTACATGCACCGGCACGATGACCGGCAGAGTTTTTTGCAACGGCTTGACCACGATGTCCGGAGGTGGCGGCTGAGGTGGTGGCGGTTGGATGACGTGGATGGTGATGGGCTTTACCGATTCGATCACTTCGGCAAACTGCGGCGCCAACGGACGCAGTGCGAAAACGAGCGCGGCAAGGTTGAAGGTGATGGCCGCGCTCAACGCGGCCACGCGCACCATATCCGGACGATACGCACGACGAACGACTGCCAGGCCTGCGGACGACATAGGACGACCTCCTGACGACGATGTGAGTTTTTATGCGCCGGGTACACGCCGTGTGGGGACACGGGGGGATCGTGGCCGATGCGGCTTCAGCGTATGCCTGCTTTTCCGGTTTGTGCAATAGCCGTCCAAATTGTGTGAAAAAACAGCATCTTCTTCACCCCGGGTGCACGTCCTTGCCCCGACAGTGCCCCGGCCCTGCTCGCCAGGGCGATGACATGGACTGTTTTGGGGAAATTGCCCCATCGGGGATCTGTGTTTCGTGCTTCACCTCGAGTGGTGAAAAACCCTTCGTATGCGAAGGAGCGCGTTCACTCACATTGAAGAGGGATACGCGAATCATGAAACCATCGACACAATGGCGGATATCGTGGAAAAGCGCATGCGCGCTCGTCGTCATGGCCGTGTTCGGCGCATGCGGCGCAGCGTTTGCGGCGGACAACGCAACAACCGCGTTTACGCCGAAATCGCTCAGCGAATTCAACGCCAACCTGCGGCCGCAAGGTGTACCCACCGACTATGTGGTGACACCGAATGGCTTTTTCTCGCCCTCCTGCGTGCAGCGAGTGGAGGAAGGCGAGACTTTGCATGCCGACGGCAGCATCGAAGCCGCGAACGGTGCCGTGCGCACGCCGGCAGCTTGCACGCAAGCGCACTTTCGTTTCGACGGTACGCGCGTGGAGCCTAACGGCAGCTTCGCCATGCCGCCGATTGAGGCTGTTCGCAAACCGACCATCAACGGCTGGGTGGAAGATGCCAATTACTCAAGTTCAGTGAATATCGGCAAGATCGTGGCAACTTGGAAAGTGCCCAAAACACCGACTAACCAATCCGGACAGACCGATTATTTCTTCCCGGGTCTGGAGCAACTGCCCACCGTGGAGAGCATCCTGCAACCGGTGCTCGGCTATGACGCCTTCAGCGGCACGGTGTGGACCTTGTCGAGCTGGAACTGCTGCGTAAGCGGAACCACGTACTACAGCGGCCCGATCAACGTGAACGCGGGCGACACCATCCTGGGTACCACCCAATGCAAGGCCGCCAACAATTGCGGCACCTGGACCATCACCTCCAAGGACGTGACCAAAAACACCAGCACCACGCTCACCACCAACCCCTACGGCAATTTACTGTGGGTGTTCGGCGGTGTGATGGAGGTGTACGGCGTTAGCAGTTGCAATGAACTGCCGGCCAGTTCACCGTTGACGTATTCGAGTATCGCTGTCTACAACACGGCCTTCACCAAGATCACCAACACGCCGTGGGGCGCGGATTACCCGGTCGGTTCGACCTCGCCGCAGTGCAGCTACAACGTTTCCACCACATCCACCAGCGTCACTTTGCGCTACTGAGCAACGCACGACAGCGCCCCCGTCCGCAGCCCGGACGGGGATGTTTTTTTGGCCAAAAAAAACCCCGCGGGGGCGCGGGGTTGCAGGATTAACGGATATCGGGGAGGCGATATCCGTAGGCACGCATGTTGCAGGAAGGTAGCTTGGTGAACTGTGGAGTTCATGTGATGGCCGTCTTCACGAAACCATAGTTGTGATCTTTGCCACAATTTCAGGATCAACCGCGGGAGGCGCGCCTATGAAAACCACCGCCATCGTCAAAGGGGCAGGTGCCTTGTTGCTGGGCCTGGCCTGGCTGAGTAGCCCCCAGAGCCTGGCTGCCCACGACGACATCCACTGCAAGATGCATTTCCAGTTGTCCGGCTGGTCGGCCTTCTACAAGCGGGCCGAGGGCAGCGGCACGGTCACTTGTGACAACGGGCAAAGCATGCAGGTACGCATCCGCGCCGAAGGTGGCGGCCTGACCTTCGGCAAGACCCAGATCGATGATGGGCACGGTAGCTTCACGGGCGTCTACGACATCCACGAGGTGCTTGGCCACTATGGCGGTGCCGAGGCGCATGCCGGCGCGCAGGCCAGTGCGGATAGCCAGGTGGTGACGAAGGGGAATGTATCGCTGGCTCTGAGTGGCAAGGGGCGCGGCTGGAATCTTGGCATCGCGTTCGGCGCATTCATCATCGAGCGCTGATATCGATTTCGAATTGGGCAAATGAATGCGGAAAAGGTAACGTGCTGACTTCGTCCTGAGAGTGGTCGGCATGTCCGCAGCAAGCGAGGTGGCGCTTCCGCGCTACGGTTTCGGCGACGAACTCGCCAGCAGTGTCATCCACGGCATTGGCATTTTGTTGAGTGTTGCCGGGCTGGCGGTACTGGTCATGCATAGCGCCGCGGCAGGTCGCGCAAGCGACGTACTGGCCAGTGCGGTTTACGGGGTGTCGCTGATCGCGCTCTATACGGCGTCCACGCTCTACCACGCCATTCGCATTGAGTCGGCCCGGCGATGGCTGCGTACGCTCGATCACATCGCGATCTTTCTGCTGATAGCGGGCACTTACACCCCGTTTACTCTCATCGCGTTGCGAGGCATATGGGGCTGGAGCCTGTTCGGCATGGTGTGGACGCTGGCCTTGCTTGGCACTGCCTTGGAGCTGGGCATGCTCAAGCGCTACCGACGCTTTGCGGTGCTGCTGTACGTCGCGATGGGATGGATCGGCATCATCGCCTTCCGACCCTTGCTGGCGCATCTGCAAACCGGCGGCATGGTGTTGCTGCTTGCCGGCGGCGCGGCTTATACGTTGGGGGTGCCGTTCTATCTTTGGCGCAAGCTGCCGTATCACCACTCGGTGTGGCATGCCTTTGTGCTGGCAGGAAGCGTGCTGCAGTTTCTGGCTGTGTTTTTCTATGTTGTTCCGACAGCTTCGGTGTAAGCCGCTGCTAAGGGCAGCTTGATTAGCGTTGAATTGCGCTGTATCGACTTGTACTCCCGCCGCTGCTGCGCGCAGAGGCGGGAGTAAATCATGCAATAGCTGATTCGACGCCTGCTTATCGCGCCTTTTGTGCCGGAATGAACTGCGTGCGTACCGCCTCCGCCATCTGATCCGGCGGTAGCACGCCCTGGCCGATGATGAAATCGTTGAAGGCCTGACGGTTGAAGTTCTTGCCCAAGGCCAGCTCGGTCTGCAGACGCAACTGCTGCAAGCGCATGTAGCCGTAGAAATATGCGGTGGCCTGGCCGGGGCTGTTGAAGGTGTAGCGGTCCAGTTCTTCGCGCGTCATTGCTTCGGACAGGCCTACGTCGTAACGCAGCACGTCATGTGCGCGTTCTTTGCTGATCAGGCCGAGGTTCAACATCGGATCGAGGAACGCGCGTGCTGCGCGCATCAGACGAAGCTGCAGCGTGATGAACTGGCCGGCCGGCGGTTCGTACGGCAGCATTTCCCCTTCCGAGTACAAGGCCCAGCCTTCCACGTTCACGCTGTTGAACGCGAACAGACTGCGTGCCAGCGATACGCCGCGTTCCACCATGGCCGAGTATTGCAGCTCATGGCCGGGGCGGCCTTCGTGCGAGGTGAGTGGCCAGGCGGCGGCCTTGAAGGTGAAGTCGTCGTAGGCATCGGATGCCTTGCCGTCGGTGGATGGATTGCCCATGGTCAGGACGAAGGTGCCGCGTTCGCCATGGTTGTTGACGAGCGGGGGCGGATCCATGTGCGGCGCAGGCGTGGCCGCTGTTTCGGCCTCAGACGCCACGCGCATCTGCATCTCGCGCTGCGGCAGCGTAACGATGTGTTCGCTTCGGATGATGTCTTGGATCTTGGCGATAACCTGGTGATACCACGGCTCCACGTCGCTCTTGCCGAGCTGTTGCTGTTTCAGCGCCTTGAGCACATCGCGGTAATCGGTCGATGAAATGCCTTCATCTTTGGCGACGACCGGGGCCATCATCTGCATGGCCTGGCGCAGTTCCGAGAATTCCATCTGCGCCTGCTTGATCAGCTCGCCAGGCGCAATGTCGATGCCCGTTTGCTTGAGGTTGTAGGCATACAGTGGCTCGGGCAGGCGGAAGTCGGCGCGCTGGCGCGGCACGATGGTCTTGTGCACCCAGGCGTCGTATTCCTTCAACTGCGCATCCAGCGCATCGAGCGCGGCCTTGCTTTCAGGGTCATTGAGCTTGTACTTGTCGAACAGCTGCCGCACGCCCTGCGCATAGCGCTGACTGTTGGATAGCTGCTGCTCCACATTGCCTTGATAGGGGCCCAGCAAATGCGAGTCGGACAGGCGCGCGGCAGTCTGCGCTTCGGCCAGCTTCGTCAGTGGTGTGCAGCCCGGCGCCTTGCCTACATAGCATTCCAGGCGCTTGAGTGCGTTCGGCCGTCGCTTGGCATCCACTTCGTCGCGCAGCAAGGCGAATTCGCCGTTGAAAATGAGCTGACCCATGTCCTGGTAAGGCAGCATGTACTTGTCGTTGAGGTCGATGCCTTCAATCGACAGGTCCGCCGTCTTGATCATGATCTGCAGATCCTGGCGAACGTTGGCATCCTTTTCCGCCGCCAGCTTGCTTTCTAGCTGGGTCTTGGCTTCGAGCAATGCCTTGCGCTGGCGGGGATCGGCGTCGGGCTTCAGGTCGCTGACTTTATCGTCGTAGCCGGTGAGGCCGATCTGCGTGGCGTTCTCGGGATTGAACTGCGCCATGACATCGAGCAGGACTTTCGCATCCTCATTGCTGCGTTCGACCCACGATGGCGTCTGGGTGCCTTGCGCGTAAGCCGATCCGGTGGCAGCCAGGGCGATCGCAGCAGCCAGTGCGAGACGTTTCATCATGACGGATATCCCTATGAGCTCAATTGGTCGCGCGAGCTTATTCGCTAAGGCTCACTTCATGCCATGCCCCAAAAGTTTGGAGCTAGAAATTTAGCAGCCACACCCCCGCCGCCAGCGCCACCATCACCACCGACAGCACCAGCTTCACGAGCGTACCGAACAGCAGCCCGAGCCAGGTGCCCACGCCCACGTGTGTAGAGCGCAACACGCTTTTGCTGGAGACGAGTTCGCCGATCACGGCGCCGACAAAGGGCCCAAGGATCAGCCCAGGCAGTCCGAGGAACATGCCCACGAAGGTGCCGATCGACGCGCCCCACATGGCTAGCGAACTGGCGCCGACGCGCTTGGCGCCCAGCGAGGTGGCGACGAAATCCATCGCTACGCCAAACGCCGCCAGCACGCCCAGGATGATCAACCAGGTGACGCCGAGGTGCTGATAGTCGTCCAGGGCCGCGGCAAGCCAGATACCGCCGAAAATCATCGGGATGCCGGGTAAGGTCGGCACGATCGTGCCGACCAGACCACCCACGATCAGGGCGAAGGCGAGCGCGTAGAGGGCGATGTCCATGAAGAGCATACGTGGGTCCTTGGGCGGCCTGGCCGTGAATCGGCCACAATAGTCTGTCGCCATGCTGCGACGGGCAAGTTACTTCATCGGTGAGCACGTGCCAGATAACACCACCCTGCTGAAGGCCGACGAATTGGGCCGCATCGAGATCGTCGAGCGCGACGGCAAGCCATGCATTCGCCGCGATATCCGCGCCGCGCGCTGGTGGGCGCACGCGTTCGCGCATCGCGCCGCCGCACGCGAAGCACGCGCGTTGGCGAAGCTGGATGGTATCGACGGGGTGCCTGCGTTACTGGCTTGGGATGGCCGTGAACTGTTGCGCAGCTACATCGCCGGCAGGCCGATGCAACAAGCGCAGCCTCGTGATAGCGCCTACTATCGCGACGCGCTGCGTCTGCTCGCGCAATTGCATCGGCACGGCATCGTGCACAACGATCTGGCGAAGGAGCCTAACTGGTTAGTACGCGAGGATGGACGTCCGGCGCTGGTCGATTTCCAGATCGCCTGGACGCGCGGCAAGCGTGGCCGCTTGTTCCGGCTGTTGGCGCGCGAAGATCTGCGTCATCTGCTCAAGCACAAACGCACGTATTGCGAGCATGCACTCAGTACACGTCAGCGGAAAATGTTGGATACGCCTGCACCACATTCGCGCCTGTGGCGTGCAACCGGCAAGCGTCTCTACAAGCTGATTGCGCGGCGGGTGTTTGGGTATTGGGATAACGAAGGAAAAGGCCGCGTGCGCGATTGAGCTCGCGCAAACCTTGCGGCCGTCATTTCCGCTCTCGCGGGTGACGGCTATGAAGGTGTGATGCCTTTCTTATTTCTCGACAAACGCCCGCTCGATCACATAATCGCCCGGCTCGCGCGTACGCGGTGAAGCATGAAAACCACGTGCATCCAGCAACGCGCATAGATCATCGAGCATGGCGGGACTGCCGCACAGCATCACGCGATCCGTTTCCGGATTGAGCGGTGGCAGGCCGATGGTCGCTGCCATGGCGCCATCCACGATGTTGTCGGTAATGCGGCCGCGATTGCGAAACGATTCGCGCGTGACGGTGGGGTAATACACCAGCTTCTCGCGAACCAGCTCGCCCAGATATTTATGCTGCGGCAGTTCGTTCTGCAGATAGTCCGAATAAGCCAGATCGCTGATGTTGCGTACTCCGTGAGCCAGCACGATCTTGTCGAAGCGCTCGTAGGTTTCCGGATCGCGGATGATGCTCATGAACGGTGCCAGCCCCGTGCCCGTGCCGAGCAAGTACAGGTGCTTGCCGGGCTTGAGATCGGTCAGCACCAGCGTGCCGGTGGGCTTGCGGCTGACCGTGATGCGGTCGCCCGGCTTCAGGTGCTGCAGCCGCGAGGTGAGCGGGCCGTTCTCCACCTTGATCGAGAAGAACTCCAGGTGCTCCTCCCAACTGGCGCTGGCGATCGAATACGCGCGCATCAGGGGGCGGCCTTCCACGTCCAGGCCAATCATCACGAACTGGCCGCTGTCGAAGCGAAAGCTCGGATCGCGCGTGGTGCGGAAACTGAAAAGGTTATCGTTCCAGTGATGGACGTCGATTACTTGCTCGGTCGCCAAAGCCACCATAGTTTTGTCTTCTCGATGGGTGAAACGGGAATACACGCTGTATCGAACAGCGGAATTGCTCACTTAACTCGCGGGGGAGGGCGGTTGCCGTTGCCTTACGAGCGCCGTGCTTGCCACGGGACAGGCCCAAAATATTACGCGATTTGGGCTGTTCCTGGGTTAGCAGGGTTTTTCATATGGGGAGCCTGCCGCGATATGCAAGACATTGCCGGGGCGGCGATTGGGTGCCAGCCGCTGTCAAGTGCTTGTCGGGTTGGCCCTGGGGCGTGCATCCGCCGGGCATCTTTCGGTACGTCAGGACGCAAATCCATGGCGTTTGGGCTTAGAACGGCGCCGAGGCAAACAGGAGGCCAAGCGCCGTCAGCTTCCACTTTCCCTTATCACGAACCACCATGCCTTTTTGCTGCAGTTCGTACATCCGCTCCGCTGTCATGAGTTCGCGGTCCCAACTGGTGTGGAATCGCGCCATCAACGAACGCATGACCCTGTATTCCGGTAAAGACAGCTCCGAGTTGTGGGTGGCCATGGCTTACCCCGGTAGTGAGCAGCGGCAGCACGCCAAGCTATGATTGACGTCTACCGTATGCTGTCCAGCACATAGCGGATGCTCATGTCGCTGTCGAACTCGTAGATGAATTGTCGTCAGACGACAACGAATTGCTTCGATTTGCCATTAACGGATACTTGTACAAGATCGCCTTGACACGGTACCGGCATGCCTTCTTTGTAAAGGACGGTGCCGATCTGCCGCACATCTGGATCCTCACCCAGCGACTGACGCGCGTCGTCAGTAAAGGTGAAGTAGTTTTGTAGATGTGTGGACATGACGCTTCACCCTTCGTGCAACATAGACGTCTATTTGTCTCTTGCGGGCGTCTTGATGGTTCTCAGAGGCAGCGATATGTCAGGTGCCTCTGAGATTGCTTGATCGGAGCGGTTCACTCCGCAGCGTTAGTGCAAGGCGTAACTTGGGTGTGGCCGGGATATTTATAGCCCTCGGGCGATCCCATGCGAACGGTCGAAGTAGATGGCTTCTTCAAGAAGCCAACGGACTATCGTCGGCTTTTCTTTCCCTTGGATTCGGGAAGCGGAGGCGGGGACCCAGGATGTCCCGGTTCGCGACCCGAGAACGAGGTTTTCGAAAAATGAGGCGCTTCAACTTCGCTGGCCGCTTTATCCCGGATTTTTGCCTTGGGCGCGTAAACGCTATGAATCTGTGCCACTGATAAAGGCTCAGTACGATGGGCCATAGGGGGCGGTCTCTAGATGAACAAGCTGCATGACAGCGTTGGATGAGCCCTGCGATGTAGCGCAAAGCAGTGACTCATAGGCGATAACGGATATTCGCGGGCTGAGATGGCGGACCTGACACACAGCCCGGCACAGGGCCATCTTGCGCGCCGACCTGTTAGATAAAGGTAAAAAGGGCTATTTCCGTTCGGCACCCGAACTCGATCATTTCGGTCACGTTTGTGGCGCCCCAATCCTCAGTCTTGTGTCGTTCATTCCGGTGCAAACGTGGGGATTGAGTAGTGGCTTTCGATCCGAGGCAGGTGTTGTACGCGGCCGCCCGTGTGGAGTTGACCTGAGGCCAGGCGGTTAGAATATTCATCATGCATAACATCAATCGAAGCGATTGGCGCCTGTCCGTAGCGCCCATGATGGACTGGACGGATAGGCACTGCCGCTACTTCCATCGCCTGCTTTCCCCGCATGCCCGTCTGTACACCGAAATGGTGACCAGTGCGGCGCTGGTGCGCGGCAAGCAGTTACGGTTGCTGGAGCATAGTCAGCAAGAGCATCCGGTAGCGCTGCAACTGGGTGGCAGCGATCCGCAGGAACTGGCGGAGGCGGCGCGGCTTGGCGCGGAGGCTGGCTACGATGAGATCAATCTCAATGTGGGCTGTCCCTCGGACCGGGTGCAGTCTGGGCGGTTCGGTGCTTGCCTGATGCGTGAGCCTGCGTTGGTCGGCGATTGCGTCAAAGCGATGCGCGATGTGGTGTCGGTGCCCGTCACGGTGAAGTGTCGCATCGGCGTGGACGACCAGGACGAATACGCCGACTTGCAGCACTTCACCGAGACCATGCTGGAAGCTGGCGTGGAAGTGCTGGTGGTGCATGCGCGCAAGGCGTGGCTGCAGGGCTTGTCGCCGAAGGAAAACCGCGAGATTCCGCCGCTGGATTACCAACGCGTCTATCGCCTCAAGCGCGAATTCCCGCAACTGGTGGTGGTGATCAACGGCGGCATCACCACGGCGGAAGCGGTTCGCGAGCACCTGGCGCACGTGGATGGCGTGATGCTGGGGCGCGCGGCGTATCACGATCCTTATGTGCTCGCGCGCGTCGAAGCCGCTCTCTACGACGTACCGCTGCCAACGCGCGAAAGTGTGCTGCAGCATATGCGGCCTTATGTGGAAGCGGAACTGGCGCGCGGGACGGCGCTCAAGCACATCTGCCGGCACCTGCTGGGGTTGTACCAGGGCGAGCCGGGTGCGCGCGGTTTCCGGCGTACCTTGAGCGAAGGTGCACACCGGGATGGCGCGGGATGGTCGCTGATCGAACAGGCCGTGGCACCGATGCTGGTTGCGGCGTGAAGCCCTGTTCAGCCGTCCGGTCATTATTCAGCCCAGGTTGCGCAGTATGTCCCGTCGACCGGATCCTCCGGCATTCAACCATGGGACTTAAGGCTTTGAAGCAACTCGCATGGATGGCCGCGGTCGGGCTGTTGGCGACCGGCGCGGCCGCCGCCCAGTCGTCGCCACCGCAGACCGGTCTGAGCCTGGACCAGGCCGTTACGCAAGTACAGCAAAGGGTAGGCGGCAAGGTGCTGTCGGCCGAGCCGCGCCACATCGGGCGCAAAGTGGAGTACCGCATCAAAGTGCTTACGCCCGAAGGGCATGTGCGCGTGATTGCGGTGCCATCTGATGCCACGCGTGTGCCGCCTGCGGCACAATCCACCAAGAAATCCCCTAACGGCGGAAGCAAGAAGGAGAAACACTGATGCGCATCCTCCTGGTCGAAGACGAAGCGCCGCTGCGCGAGACGCTTGCGGCCCGACTGAAACGCGACGGGTTTGCCGTGGACACTGCCCAGGATGGCGAAGAAGGCATCTACCTGGGCCGCGAAGTGCCGTTCGATCTGGCCATCATTGATCTGGGCCTGCCCAAGTTGTCGGGCATGGACCTGGTCAAGGCGCTGCGCGAAGCCGGCCAGCGCTATCCCATCCTGATCCTTACTGCCCGCGGCAGTTGGCAGGACAAGGTCGAGGGTCTCAAGCATGGTGCCGACGATTACCTGGTCAAGCCGTTCCACGTCGAAGAGCTGCTGGCGCGTATCAATGCGCTGGTGCGCCGCGCGAGCGGATGGTCCAAGCCGGTACTGGCGTGCGGTCCGATCAAGCTGGACACCACCGCGCAAACCGTAACGGTGGAAGGCAAGCCGGTGGATCTCACCAGCTACGAGTACAAGGTGCTGGAATACCTCATGCTCCATGCGGGCGAGCTGGTGTCAAAAGCCGACCTCACCGAGCACATCTATCAACAGGATTTCGATCGCGATTCGAATGTGCTCGAGGTCTTCATCGGTCGCCTGCGCAGAAAGCTGGATCCGGAAGGCACCCTGAAGCCGATCGAGACGGTGCGTGGACGCGGGTACCGCTTTGCCATACCTCGCAGCGAAGACGAATGATGCAGCCGCGCGCCGCCCGTTCTCGCTGGCGGCGCGAGCAGCGCTTACCACCGGCCTCGTGTTGGCCGCCTTCCTCGGCGCCATCGGGTGGACCTTGTCGCGCACCTATGGGGCCAGCGAGCTCAACAAACTGCAGGGCCGCCTGCACGATTACGTCATAACCTACATCGCCGGCACCGATCCGCGGCGCGACGGCACACCGTTGATGCCGGATACACCGCCCGATCCGATGTTCTCGCGTCCCGGTTCCGGTTTGTATGCGGTGGTGCTGGGCGACAGCGGTTTTCATTGGGAATCATCGTCCGCGCTGGGACGCGATTTCAGTTTTCTGCATCCGCTGCAGCCCGGGCAGTCGCAATTCATCGGTCCGGTCGATACGGAGCTTGGACGGCTTTACTACTACAGCTTCGGCGTGGCGCTGGATGTACCCGAACGCCCCGCGGTGCATCTCACCTTTACGGTGGCGCAGACCGAAGACGAGTTGGAAAGCAATACCGCCGTCTACCGGCGCAGCCTGGTGGGCTGGCTCGCCACATTGGGCGTGATGCTGATCGTGCTGCAATTGCTGCTGCTGCGCTGGAGCCTTACGCCGTTGCGCAAAGTGGCCAGCGACATGAGCCGCGTCGAGCGCGGCCAGAGCGATCACCTGGATAGTCAGTACCCGGCCGAACTCACCGGTCTCACCGATCGCATCAATGCTTTCATCAACAGCGAGCGCGAACAGCGCACGCGCTATCGCAACACGCTCGCCGATCTGGCACACAGCCTGAAAACGCCGTTGGCGGTGATCCGCTCGCAAGTGGAAGCCAGCGAACTGCCGCCCCCCGTGCGCGCGCCGGTACTCGACCAGGTGCGGCGCATGGATGAACTGGTCGCCTACCAACTCGCGCGTGCGGCCACCACCGGGCGCCAGACCTTCGCCGCCAGCGCGGTGCCGATCGCTGGCCATGCCGAAGATTTGGTGCAAAGCCTGGAAAAGGTCTACGCCGCGAAAAACGTGCTATGCGAATTCGATATCGAGGACGGCGCGGCGTTCTACGGCGAGCAGGGCGATCTGCTGGAGCTGATGGGCAACCTGCTGGAGAACGCCTTCAAGTGGGCCAACCACCATGTGCTACTGGTGGTGAAAACGCAGCGTCAGCCGGGACGTCCGCGGGCAGGCATGCTGCTCAGCGTCGAAGATGACGGCCCCGGCATCGAAGCGGACAAGGTCGAAAAAATTCTGCAGCGTGGCGTGCGCGGCGACGAACGCGTCAAAGGCCATGGTATTGGCCTGTCCATCGTGCAAGATATTGTGCGCGCCTATAACGGCGAACTGACGGTGGATCACTCACCGGAGTTCAACGGTGCGCGTTTCAGCGTGGCGCTACCGCCTACCTGATCTGCCGTGTGTAAACCTGGGAACCGGTTATTGAATCGAACCGGGCAGCAGCGATTGCCAACTCAGCCCGGAAGAACCGTGCGAAGAACCGTCGGGCGAGTTTTCGCCGCCGAAGTGTGCGGGGTTTTCGTCCATGTTGTTGCTTGAGTTGCTGGAGCGGCTGTTGCTGGACGAAGAAGAGGAAGACGCGCCCGAGCTGCGTGGCACGTTCAAGCTATCGCCGTTGGAAGCGGAGGTATCGTGGCTACTGCTGTGGTCGCTGCCACTGCCATGACCGGTGCAGCCGGCGCTTGCATTGATGCTGCCTGCCGCCGCAGAGCTGCCCGCGGCCGCCGCATTAGCGATGGCCCCAAGACTCAGCAAGCATCCGAGCAGCAATGAAGTGGCGCGCATGGCGATCAAGCCCCCAAGGCATAAAGCCTAGCTTCCCGATGGTCCCAGAAACCCCGGCTGGATACCAGTGCCCTCGTCGCCGCGGCCGCCTGCCTTAGAATGCCTCAATGCCATATGCCTGCTTCTCCGTTTTCGCGCCCGCACCGGCCACTCGTCTCCAGGGCTGTTGAGACCATGCAACCGCAACAGCTCCTGGCCGCCTTGGCTTCCGGAGAGGCGCTTTCCGGTTCCCGCCTGGCCGCCGATGCCGGGCTTACCCGTGCCGCCATCTGGAAGCAGATCGAGGCCCTGCGCCATCGCGGAGTGCCGATTGAATCCGCCGGCGCAGCCGGTTACCGCTTGCCGTGGCCTATCCAGATGCTGGACGAACAAGCCATCCGCACGGCGCTGCCCACAGCGATGGCACGGCGGCTGGGCGCGTTGGAGGTTCATTGGGAAATCGATTCCACCTCCAGCGAATTGCAGCGGCGTGGCGCTGACGCCCCCGACCTCAGCATCGTAATGGCGGAAACACAAACGGCCGGACGCGGCAGGCGAGGGCGCAGCTGGCTGTCACCGCCGGGCCTGAACATCTACCTTTCCTGCCTTAAACGCTTCGAAGCGGGCTTTGCATCGCTGTCGGGCTTGTCGCTGGCCACCGGCGTGATCGTGCTGCGCGCGTTGCATGCGCTCAGCATCCACGATGCCCGCCTGAAATGGCCCAACGACGTGCTGGCCGAGGGCGGCAAGCTGGCGGGCATCCTGGTCGAGCTGAGCGGCGAGTACCAGGGACCGTGCGCGGCTGTGATCGGCATCGGCCTCAACCTGCGGCTCACCGACGCGCTGCGCGAGCAGGCCGGCCAGCCGGTATGCGATCTGGCCACGCTCGCGCATGGCATGCCGCCTGATCGTAATAGCGCGGCCGCTGCGTTGATCGCCCATCTGGTGGAAGGGTTGGACCAATTCGAGCGCGACGGCTTTGCCGGCTTTGTCGATGAGTACACCGATCACGACGCCTTGCGTGGTGTGCCGCTGCGCGTGAGCAGTGCAAGCGGCGAACTGGATGGCATCGGCGCCGGCATCGATGCACGCGGCGCGCTGCAGCTGCAAACGGTATCGGGCCTGCGCGGCATCGATAGCGCCGACGTCACGGTGCGACGCGCATGAAGCTGCTGCTCGATCTCGGCAACACACGCCTGAAATGGGCCATGGCCGAAGCCGAAAGCTGGACCGCACGCGGCGCCGTGGCGTGGGATGAGGACGTTTCCGCCGCGCTGGCGCAGGCATGGCGTGAGCTTGGACGCCCGCAACGCGTGCTCGGGGCATCAGTGGTGGATGCGTCGCGCGAAACCCAGCTTGAACACGCGGTCGCCGAAAGCTTCGAGCGGTCCGTCGAATGGGTGCGTACACCCGCGGAAGCTTGCGGCGTTCGCAATGCCTATGCCGAGCCGCAACGGCTAGGCGTGGATCGCTTTCTCGCCATGGTTGCCGCACGCGCCGCCGGGCAGGCGCCATGTGTGCTGGCTGGTATCGGTACGGCGCTGACGCTCGATGCGCTGACCGCTGACGGTCTACATCTCGGCGGTTTGATCGCACCCGGTCCGCTACTGATGCAGCAGTCGTTGCTCGGCGCGACAGTGCGTGTGCGGTCAGAGCATCACGGTGTGATCCGCGACATCGCCGACAACACGGCCGATGCCGTTACCTCGGGATGCTGGCAAGCCGTGACCGCCCTGATCGAACGTTTCGCGGCCAACGTCACCAAACATGCGGGCGGTGCGCAGCGCCTGTTGCTGGATGGTGGCGATGCAGCCGCCTTGCTGCCCTTGCTCGACATTCCTGTCGAACTCGCCGCGGACAGCGTGCTACGTGGCCTCAATGTGTGGGCGGGCTCACAACCGCCACGTCGGTCCCCCTAGAATCACTCAACCCTGGGGGAAATGGTCGATGGTTCTGCGGCTGCTGTTCGTATTACTGATTGCTCTAAATATCGCCGTCGGCGCGTGGCTGCTGCTGGGCCAGAACGACACGCACGCCGGCTTTGCCACTGACCCGGGCGTGCCCAAACTGCGCCTGCTTTCGGAACTGCCACCACCCGCCACGACCACTGCGCATGCTGCTTCAGTGGCGCCGCCGCCTGCGGCATCTGCGCCTGCTTTGACTTCCGCTTCCCAGAACGCGCAAGCAGCCGCGTCGCCCAACACCAATACACTCAGCTACGCCTGCATGGCACTGGGCCCGTTCGCCACGCAGGAGGATCTGCGCATTGCCCGCAACGCGCTCGGCACGCAAGTGCAGCGCATGCGCGCACGGCAGGAGCAGACCACGCAAGCCCGCGGCTGGTGGGTGCATCTGCCGCCCAGTCCTAATCACACAGCGGCCTTGGCGCAGGCCCGGCAGCTAGGTGCGCGCAACATCCAGGACTACTTCGTGGTGAGCGCGGGCGACAACCAGAACACCGTGTCGCTGGGCCTGTTCAAGGACCCGGCCAACGCACGCAAGCGCCGCGACGAAATCGTCGCCGCCGGCTTCCAGGCCCAGATGACCGAGCGCACCGAAACCGTGCCCGAATACTGGCTGGACCTGATTCCCACCGACAGCAAGCAGTTCGACTGGCGCAGCCGTATCCACGATCCGGCCATCGGCTCACACAGCACGGGCTGTTTTTAGAGCAGAGCCTGTTAGAATCTACGGCCCAGTGCCGGCATAGCTCAGTTGGTAGAGCAACCGCCTTGTAAGCGGTAGGTCGTCTGTTCGAGTCAGACTGTCGGCACCAGTTTTTGTACATCACGCATGAGCCACCGGGTGGGCCGAAAACTGGACGCCTATGGCGTGGCAAACCCTCAGAATGGTGTCGAAACGCGGATTTGCTCCAGGCCGGAGTGCCTTGTACAGGCTTTCGCGACCAAGCCCGGTTTCGTCCGCAATATGCGCCATGCCCCGGGCTTTGGCGACGTGGCCAATAGCTCGTAGCACTTCGTCCGTATCGCCATCGGCCAATACCTGCGTCAGATAGGCTGCAATCGCTTCGTCGCTGTCGAGCAGTTCGGAAGGATCGAAGGGAAGCAGTTTCTTTTTCATAGTCGATACTCCTGAACCAGGTGCAGCGCACGCTTGATGTCGGCTCGCTGGCTCTTCTTGTCGCCGCCGCAGAGCAGCACGATCATCACTCGTCCGCGAGTGGTGAAATAGAGCCGATAGCCCTTGCCCATATCCACGCGCATCTCCGACACACTCTCGCGGATGGTTTGGACATCTCCCAGATTCCCATTAGCAGCGCGTTCCAGTCGGCGGGTAATCGCTGCACGCGCCTGAACGTCACGCAATTCCTTTAGCCAGACAGCAAACGCTTCCGTTTGCCTGATGATGTATTTCACGGTCATTGTATCCTATTGGATACGCAAGGAAAGCATTTCGATAAGCGGCCTGGCAATGTCCAGGCTGCTATTTGTGCGGTAAGCCCATGGCGCTTTCGACCCGCTACACTTGCAACCCCATGCAAAAGGCACGAGAAAAAGCGGTATGAAAAGGCAGGTTGCACTGGTCGGCGCGCCGACCGATATCGGTGCGGGGCATCGCGGCGCCTCGATGGGCCCTGAGGCCCTGCGCGTGGCGCAGCTTGGGGAGAAGCTGCGTCGCCGTGGTGTGGAGATTATCGACCGTGGCAATCTGCATGGTCCGATGAACCCTTGGCAACCGCCGGAAAACGGTTATCGGCATTTGCCGGAAGTGATCGCCTGGAATCTTGCCGTGCACACGGCAATCCATCAGGAGCTGCAGGCCGGGCGCCTGCCGATCATGCTGGGTGGCGATCATTGCCTAGCCATCGGCTCGATCAGCGCGGTGGCGCGTCATTGCCGCGAGCAGGGCCGCAATCTGCGCGTGCTATGGCTGGATGCGCACGCTGATTTCAACACCTCGCAAGTGACGCCCTCGGGCAACATCCACGGCATGCCGGTAGCGTGTCTGTGCGGCAACGGGCCGCGCGAGTTGGTCGAGCTCGGCGATCGCGTACCGGCGGTAACGCCCGACGTGTTCCGCCAGATCGGTATCCGCTCTGTGGATGAGGGTGAGAAGCGGCTGGTGCGCCAAGCGAAGATGGACATCTACGACATGCGCCACATCGACGAAGTGGGCATGAAGCGCACCATGGAAGAAGCGCTTGATGGCATCGACGAGAACACACATCTGCACGTGAGCTTCGACGTGGATTTTCTCGATCCCTCCATCGCGCCCGGCGTGGGCACCACGGTGCGCGGCGGTCCTACCTATCGCGAGGCGCAGCTGTGCATGGAGATGATTGCTGACACCGGACGCCTGGCCTCGCTGGACATCGTGGAATTGAACCCGGCCTACGACAAGCGCAACCGCACCGCGCGGCTGGCGGTGGAATTGGTCGAATCGCTGTTCGGCAAGTCCACCCTGATGCGCGAGCCGGACTAAAGTCCGTACACTGCAAAACTCGGCCCGCGCAGGCAGCGTGGGTGTTTTACCTTCCTTGGACCAAGCCGATCACGCCGCATGCAAACTCGCGTCCTCACAGGCATCACCACCACCGGCACGCCGCACCTTGGCAATTACGTCGGCGCGATTCGGCCGGCCATCGCTGCCAGCCGTCGTCCCGATGTCGATGCGTTCTTCTTCATGGCCGACTATCACGCGCTGATCAAGAGCGACGACCCGGCCCGGATCGAGCGTTCGCGTCTTGAAATCGCGGCCACCTGGCTGGCAGCGGGGCTCGATCCGAACAAGGCGACGTTCTATCTGCAATCCGACATTCCGGAAATTCCGGAACTCACTTGGTTCCTCACCTGTGTCACCGCCAAGGGCCTGCTCAATCGTGCGCATGCGTACAAGGCAGCGGTGGACAAGAACGTCGAAACTGGCGAAGACTCGGATGCGGGCATTACCGCGGGTCTGTACATGTATCCGGTGCTGATGGCAGCCGACATTCTCGCCTTCGATGCACAGCAGGTGCCGGTGGGACGCGATCAGATCCAGCACATTGAAATGGCGCGCGATATCGCGCAGCGCTTCAATCACATCTACGGCCGCGATTTCTTCGTGCTGCCGGAAGTGGTGATCGAAGAACAGGTCGCCACGCTGCCGGGGTTGGACGGTCGCAAGATGTCCAAGAGCTACGACAACACCATTCCGCTGTTCGCCGGTGGGTCGAAGCAGTTGCGCGAAACCATTCTGCGTATCGTCACCGATTCGCGCACACCGGGCGAACCGAAAGATCCAGAAAGCTCCGCACTCTTCACCATCTTCCATGCCTTTGCCAGCGAAACCGAAAGCATGGCCTTCCGTCGCGCACTGGAAGAGGGTATCGGCTGGGGCGAGGCCAAGCAGGTGCTATATGAGCGCCTCGAAGCCGATCTTGCGCCGATGCGCGAACGCTATGAAAACCTCATGGCGCGCCCTGCCGACATCGAAGACATTCTGCGCGAAGGCGCACGCAAGGCGCGTGCGATCGCAGGCCCGAAAATCGCCGCACTACGCGATGCAATCGGCTTGCGCTCAATGTCATCCCTCAGCAGCATGGCTGCCGGCAAGCCTAGACAGGCGGCAAAGACAGCCAAGCCACCGCGTTTTGCCAGCTTCCGCGACAGCGATGGCAGCTTTCGCTTCCGCCTGTTCTCGTCGGAAGGCGACGAATTGTTGCTGTCGAAATCCTTCAAGGATCCCAAGGAAGCGGGCGGGGTTCAGAGGCGGTTGAAGACACTCGGTGGCGCTGCGGCGACCCTACACAGCTTGCCGCGCTCGCTGGTGCTCGAACTCGACGGCGAACCGATCGCCACCGCGCCCGATTATGCGGATGACATGGAGCGCGACGAAGCGCTCACTTATCTGCGAGCAGCGTTGGATCTGCTTGCCGAGCAGGAAAAAAGCGAATAGCTCTATCGTCTCCCTCCCCTGCATGCAGAGGAGGGAGCACTATCTCGCCGAAGACGCGATCTGGTGGGTTACGTGCCGCTGGACGAGCCACCCGAGGGCATCGAACTTGACGCATTCACCGTCAAGCCGGAAGCATCGACACTCTTCACGCCCTTTACGCCCTTGGCGATGTGAACGGCGTGACTCTTTTCCTTCGACGTGGTGGCCGAGCCGGTCAGGCTCACCACACCATCGGTGGTGCTCACCGAAATATCCGAGGCCTTCACACCCTTCGCAGCGGCGAGCTTGGATTTCACCTTGGTGGTGATCCAGCTGTCATCCACCTTGCCGGGCACCGTCTCGTTGCTCGAGCTACGAGTCATTGTCGACTGATCGGTGGTCGGCGTCGACTGCTGCATGGTCGAAGGTTGCTGCTGTTGTGGCATGGACGATGGCGATGTGCTCTGTGCCATCAGGGAAAATGGCACAGCGGCAAAGGCCATCATCATTCCAGTGGCGATTAGGGATTTGCGCAGATGGGACGAGTTACGCATTGGCAATCTCCTTGAGAGCTGTGGGCTGTCTGCACAGACAGACAGGCGCATCGCTGTTGATCCGCACACACATCGCAACAGGGCGTACGTGAAGAGCGGCGTTGCAAAACGTCAAGGAGTGTTGCGTCTGTTCAGCGATGTGGCGGCATCGCCAAGGTCATGTTTCGGGAGCGTTGCGTGGCACTCAGAAAAGATGCTTGAACACGACAAATAGCCCGCCCGCAAGCAGGATTGAGGCCGGCAATGTCAGCACCCAGGCCATCAGCAAGTTGCGCACGGTGCTCCATTGCAGGCCCGAGCCGTTCGCCGCCATCGTGCCGGCGACACCGGAGGTGAGCACGTGCGTGGTACTAACCGGCAGGTGATACATGTCGGCAGCCTGGATCAGGGTCATTGCCACCAGTTCAGCGGATGCGCCCTGCGCGTAGGTGAGATGTTCCTTGCCGATGCGTTCGCCGACGGTTACCACGATGCGCTTCCAGCCCACCATCGTGCCGAGTCCCAGCGCCAGCGCAACCGCCACCTTCACCCAGGGTGGAATGAACTGCGTCGCCATCACGCCCAGGCCGCGCCAGCTAGTGAGCGTAGCGGTTTCCTCTTTGCTCAAGCCCGGTTGTGCAAGCACCAACGGAATCGCGGCGTTGGCCAGGTAGATGTCGTTGCGCACGTTGCCCATCTGCTCCTGCGGCACCGCGCGCAGTGACGATCGATTACCGACTTGCTGATCGATGTGGGCGATGAGCGCAGCGAGAGCAGGCGTCGTATCCGGTAGCAGCTTCCGCTGCTGCAGCGCCGAGGTGACGATGTCGCGCGGATTGCCGTTTACCTGCGCGCCATGATCGACCGCGTTCAGCACCTGCTGCGCTTCCACGGAAACCTGATGGAAGGTTTTTACCTGACTGCCGGACACGGCGCCGTTCAAGGCATAAGCGGTAGGTACGGTGCCAATGAGAATCAGCATGATCAGACCCATGCCTTTCTGCCCATCGTTGGAGCCATGACTGAAACTTACGCCGGTACAGGTGAGCACCAGCAGCAGGCGGATCGGCCACGGCGGCGGCTTGCGGCCCTCCGGCGCGCGATACAGGGCCGGAATCTTGACCAGCGCCTTCAGCAGAAGCATCAGCAGGCCCGCAAGCAGAAAGCCGGCGATGGGCGAGAAGACGAGGCCGCGCATTACGCCCATGGCAGCATTCCAATCCACACCGCTGGTGCCGGTCTTTGCCGCAGTCAGTTGGTTGGCCAAGCCCACGCCGATGATCGATCCGATCAAGGTGTGCGAAGACGAATTCGGCAAGCCGAAATACCACGTGCCCAGATTCCAAATGATGGCCGCGAACAGCAGCGCGAACACCATGGCAAAGCCCGCTCCGCTGCCTACCTGCAGGATCAGTTCCACCGGCAGCAGCGAGACCACCGTGAATGCCACTGCACCTGAAGACGTCAGCACGCCGAGAAAATTGAAGATGCCCGACCAGATCACCGCGAGATTCGCCGGCATGGAATGGGTGTAGATCACCGTCGCTACCGCGTTGGCAGTGTCGTGAAAACCGTTGACGAACTCAAAGCCCAGCGCAATCAGCAGGGCTACGCCCAACAAGACGAACGGCGTGGTCGAATGCGTACGCACGATGGAAAGATCGTCGACGAGGTGCAAGCCTGCGTACCCCGCGCCAATCAGCAGTATCACGGCGAAAACAATGCCGAATACGCGGCCAGAACCCTGGGTAGACGTGGCGGTACTGGCAACTGCGGCTTCCGTCTGCATAAGCGTGCCCTCGGTGATCAGCAAGGCAAAAGCTAAGCGCTGTGCAAGACAACGGCGTGACAGCGTGTTTGTTGCTGTTTCGTGAAGTCATCACGCAGACGCGCAACAAAAAAGCGATCGCCGATGCAGCGGCGATCGCTCAGGTGCCGGGTTAGAACGTCCGCTAAAAGATCGACTAACCGCTTTCTCGTTATGACTTACTGCGCAGAACTCGCGCTCGCCGGCAGCGGATGCTCGGCCTTGAACTGCTGCCACTGTGCCATGCGGGCTTCGAGCGCGGTCTTCTGGGTGGTGTACTGGCTCTGCTGGGCGCCGGTCAGCACGCTGTTGTAGATCTGCGCCGTGACTGCGGCGCGAGCGGTGATGCGCGCGCTGGTGAAGGTGGCTTCAGCCTGAGCCAGGCTAGCCGCTGCGGACTGGTAGTTGGACGCGCTCGGCGACAGCGCCTCGAATGCCTCGCGCTGCTGACGCACGGCTTGCCCCTGCGTCTTCAGCGAAGCGAAGCTCTGCTGCATGATTTGCTTGATCTGGGTCTTCTGGGCATCGGTGAGGTTCAAGCCGCGGAAGGCCATGCCTTCCTCGCCGCGGTGACCGTGTGAGTCGGGGCCGAAACCCGGGCCGCCGGGGCCGCCGGCGAAAGCCAGTGCGGAGACGCCAAGGGCTGCGGAAAGAATGAGCGACAAAGTGATGGACTTACGCATGTGAAGCTCCTGCTTGGGTGAGGGGTTGCGGTGATCATTTGATAGCAGGGGCAGGTTTAAGAGCTTTGCCGTGGTGTAAAGAAGGGTAAAGTCAGCCCGGTGCAAGCGACCGGCAGCCGTTCGCGGTTGTCATGCCATAGTAGTTACGTACTGTCGATGGCTGGTTTTGCATGTCTCGAATACTGATTGGTGATGACGATCGTGAGCTGTGTGCGCTGCTCGCCGAATACCTGCGCCGCGAAGGCCTGCAGGTGGACGTGGTGCACGAGAGCGAAGGCGTGCTGGCACGGCTGCGCGATCCGGCGCTGCGCCCGGATCTGTTGATCCTCGATGTGATGATGCCGGGCCGCAGCGGCCTGGATACCTTGCGTGATCTGCGCGCGCAGCATCGCTTGCCGGTCATCATGCTCTCCGGACGCGGCGAGCCGGTGGATCGCGTGGTGGGCCTGGAACTCGGCGCGGACGATTATCTTTCCAAACCCTGCTTGCCGCGCGAACTGCTGGCGCGCGTGCGAGCGCAGTTGCGACGCCACACGGTGGAAAGTGTGGGCGAGCTGACCGCCGGCGTGCTGCGTCTGCTGCCTGGCGAGCGGCGTGCGTATGCCGGCGAGCAGGAACTCAACCTCACCGGCGCCGAATTCGCCTTGCTGATGATGCTGGTGCAGCGGGCCGGCGAAGTCATCGACAAGACCTCGCTCACGCGCGTGGCGCTGGGGCGTGAACTGGAGCGTTTCGACCGCAGCATCGATGTGCACGTGAGCCGCCTTCGCCACAAGCTGACGGAGGCGTCCGCACTGGCGCCGCGCATCGACTCCGTGCGCGGTGCCGGTTACGTGCTCGTATCCAGCAATGCGGCGCAGGCATGAATACATTCCGGAACCCGTTCCGCAGTCCGCTGTTCTGGCGTTTGCTGATTTCCGTCTGCATCGCCAACATGCTGGTACTGATGTTGGGTGGCCTGCTTACGCGCAGTTTTATCGCGTACTCGATGCAGCAGGATTTCGATTGGCCGGCTTTGGCTCAGGCCGCCAACGAGGCCTATGAAAAAGGTGGAGACAGCGGCCTGGATGCATGGGTCAGGCAGCAGCGCGAGCAGGGCGTGGACGCCACGTTGTACGAAAACGGCGAGCCGTTGCGAGAAATTCGCGTGCCGCCATCGATCCGTAACGCGTTGCCGGACTGGCTGTCGTCCGGACATAACCTTGCACTGAATCCTTGGCCGGGCTTCTACATTGCCGTGCAGAACGTTACCGGCAGCGATGGCCATGCGCGACAACTGGTTGCCGTGAGCAGCTCGCGCACGCGCGTTCCGCCTCGCACACGCGAGAAAATTTTGCTTGGCGTGCAATTGGGATTGTCCTTGCTGATGATCGCCATCATCGGTTGGTGGGTGGCGCGCACCGTGTCGCGACCGGTTGAAGCGATGCGTACAGCGACACGGCGGATGGCTGCCGGTGAATTCACCACGCGCGTCGACCAGCGCTGGAGCGACAAGCACGACGAACTCGGTGAGCTCGCGCGCGATTTCAACGGCATGGCCGAACGCATCGAAATCCTGGTCGCGCACGATCGCGGCGTACTTCAGGATCTTTCGCACGAACTGCGTTCACCCTTGGCGCGCCTGCATCTGATTCTGGATCTGGCGCAGCACAGCGTCGATCCGAGCGAAGCCGCTGCGCACTTCCAGCGCGCGGAGCAGGAAATCGCACGCATGGATCGGATGACGGCGGAAATGCTGGCGCTCTCCCGGCTGGAGGGCGATCTGCCGGGCATGGTACGCGAAGCCGTCGATCTGGCGGTGCTGGTCAGGGATCGCGTGACGGCCGCGAATATCGATGCGAAAGCGCGCGGCATTGTCTTGCAGATGTCCGGGGAAGGTCCGGCGCACGTGCAGGGCAGCGGGCTGTTGCTCGAGCGCGCGCTGGACAATGTGATTGCCAATGCCATCAAGTTCAGCCCGTCGAGCGGAATCGTCCACGTTGATGTGGACACGCATCAGCAGCAGGTCGAAGTGCGTATTCGCGATCATGGACCGGGCGTTCCCGAGGAGGAACTGGATCTGCTGTTTCGGCCGTTTTTCCGCGGCACGAACGCAGCGCAAGCCAGCGGTCATGGACTGGGGCTAGCTATCGTTCAGCGCGTCATGCAGGCGCATGGCGGCGAGGTGACGGCACAAAACGAACAAGGCGGCGGCCTTAAAGTGATCATGCGTTTACCAGCGTACGCGCCTTCGACAAACGCTTGAGCGCAGCCGCGGTCAATCCCAGCGATTGAGGTGCGGGCCGAACGCCTTGCGCTGCTTGTGCACGATGCAGAATTCGCGAAAGTCGTCAGCGTTGCTAGGTTGACGCCCTGGTCTTCATCTTGGCGCGCCTTGCCGCAGGTGCTGGCAGTTCTACAACGGTATCTTCCGGTCGCAGTGGGCGCCCATCTTGCGCATGCGGTCCCAGCTTCGTAACAGGCGCGCCCGTTTTTCGATCCACCAGGCGCACATGCGGCTCGCCTGGTGCGAAGAAGAAATCCTCACCCCATTGCCGGAGCGCAACGAGCAGGGGAAACAGCCCACGGCCTTTCTTGGTCAGCACATATTCCTGATAAGAGCTGCCGTCGGAAGCGGGCACTGCCTCCATGATGCCGTGTGCCACAAGATGACGCAGGCGAGCGGCCAGGATGTTCTTGGCCAGTCCCAGGCTTTTCTGGAATTCGCCAAATCTGCGCAAGCCATCGAATGCATCGCGCACGATCAGCAGCGACCACCCGTCGCCGATGGCGTCCAGCGGCCGCGCGACGCCGCATAGGGAATCCTCGTGACTGGTTCGTTTGACCATCGGTGGTTTTTTTGCCGTCGATAAGATGGTTGCAAAATAAAACCATGCCGAGTAAAAGGCAATGGTTTCAATTTGAAACCAATTTAGCGAGACTAAGCCCATGATCCAATCCGAGGAAACTTTCGATAACACCTTTCCGTATGCGTCGCACTTCACCGAGGCGCCGGGCTTTCGGATGCACTACGTTGATGAAGGTCCGCGCGCCGGGCAGGTGATCCTGTGCCTTCACGGCGAGCCCACATGGGGCTATCTGTTCCGCCACATGATCGCCGCGTTGCGCGGGACGCATCGTGTCGTCGTTCCCGATCACATGGGCTTCGGCAAGAGCGCCACGCCGGAGGGGCGCAGCTATTGGTTGCAGGACCATATCGACAATCTGGAGCGCTTCGTACTGGCGTTGGATCTACGCGGCATCACACTGGTCATGCACGATTTCGGCGGTCCGGTCGGTATGGGCCTGGCGGCGCGGCATCCGGATCGCATTCGGCGGATCGTTTCCGCCAATGGTCCCACGCCTTTCGGGCAAGCCGATCTCGTCGAGCGGTGGATGGCGAATGTGCAGGTATCACCCTGGTTTCAGTGGATACGCAAGGCGGAAGCGGAAGGGCGCCTAGAAACTGTGTTGGGTGAACTCGGCTTCAACATACTGAGCACGCTCAAGCTCAACGGTTTCGAGAATCATGCTTTGATCACCGACATTTGGCTGCAAGCCTATGGCGCGCCTTTCACCAGTTCTGCCGAGTGTGCGGGTGCAATCGGTTGGGCCAAGGGTGTTGCTACGGGCGCGCATCGGTTCGAGGTACCCGATGCACAGGCCATGCGAGAGATTCAGTCCAAGCCCGCACTGGCGATCTGGGGCTTGGCCGATCGCACCTTGCATGCGGAACATTGTTTACCGCTGTTCAGCGCGTTGTTTCCGTATGCTTCCGTGCACAAGCTGACCGGCGTGGGTCATTACTGCCTTGAAGACGCGCCCGACATCATTGCTGCCCATGTAACGGCGTTCCTGCAGTACACGTGAGGTGCAAAAGAGAGGCGGGACAGTTTTATGCCCATAAAAAAGCGCCCATAAAGGGCGCTTTTTTTGTTGCGATGATTCGATGATCAGTTCGGCGACGACAAATCGTCCAGCAGCGCCTTCAGGAAGCGCGCCGCTTCACCGCCCGTTGCGGCACGATGATCGAAGGTGAGGCTGATGGGCATGCGGCGATGCACTTCAATGCCGCCCATCACCGCCACCACATCGTGGCTGAGCTTGCCGGCGCCGATGATCGCTACGCACGGCGGCACCACCACCGGCGTGGCATAGCGGCCGGCGAACATGCCGAAGTTCGACAGGCTGATGGTGTAGCCGCTGAGTTCCGAGGGCGGAATACTACGGTCTTCCACTTGCGCGCGTAGACGCTGGATGCCAGCGCGGATGCCGTTGCCATCGAGCACGTCGGCGTTGCGCAGAGCAGGCACGAACAAGCCATCTTCGGTATCGACGGCGATGCCGATGTCCACGTGTGGGTGCAGCGTGCGGGTGAGGTTCTTGCCGTCGAACCACGCGTTGAGCGCGGGCACCGCCTTGCAGGCGGCGACGATGGCGCGGATCAGGCGTGCGGTGATGTCCTGTTTGCCGATCCAACTGTGCAGGTCGGCATCGTCCACCAGCGTGGTGGGCACCACGTTGGCGTGCGCTTCGGCCATCACGCGCGCCATGTTGCGGCGGACGCCCTTGAGCTGTTCCGGTTGGCCGCTCGCCTTCACGCTCGGTGGCGCGGTGCGTACCGGCTTACCGGCCAGCGATACGGCGGTGCGCGCCGGTTCCGGCTGCGGCAGTTCGGGAGCGAGGTGACGGCCGGCGGAAGCCGGCACGGCGCGCGCAGGCGCGGCACCAAGTGCTGCAGTGCCGTTGGCAGCGGCGTCCTTCACGTCTTGCATGGTGACCACGCTGTCCGCGCCGGTGCCGCGTACGCGCGTGATGTCCACCTTGAGCTTCTTGGCCAACGCACGCACCGCCGGCACCGCCTTTACGCCGCCGACGCTGGATGCCTGCTCGACGTGCACGTGGCTGCCGCTGACCATCGCGCCGACAACGGTGCCTTCGTCTTCGCGTTCTGCTTGGTCGTTGGCTTCGATTTCGCCGCCTTCATCGGAAGCAGTGACTTTCTTGGGCTCGGCCGCTGTCGCGGCCTTCTTGGGGCCGTGATGATGGCCAGTGGATTCGGCTTCCGCGCGCTGCTTGGCGTTCGGATCCGGCTCGAACTCGGCCAGCGCGGCGCCGGTTTCGATCACGTCACCGGCAGCGCCGTGCAGCTTAGCGACCTTGCCGGTGTAGGGCGAGGGCACGTCGACGACGGCCTTGGCGGTTTCCATCGACACCAGCGGTGCGTCGAGCTTGATTTGATCGCCTTCCTTCACGTGCCACTCGACGATGGTCGCGTCGGGCAGGCCTTCGCCGAGGTCCGGTAGGTAGAACGTCTTGATGTCGGCCATGAGTTGGTTCCCGTAATCGGTCTTGATGTTCTTTGTGCTGTCATTCCGACGTGGGCCGGAATGACGCCTCATTGTTGGTCAGGATGCGGCCAGCGCGCGCTTGGCGGCTTCCACTACGCGCTCTGTGCTCGGCAGATATTTCATCTCCAGGCGGAACAGCGGAATGTGCGTATCCCAACCGGTGACGCGCTCGACCGGCGCAAGCAAGTCGTACAGGCATTCTTCGGCGATGCGCGCGGCGATCTCGGCGCCGAAGCCAGCCGTCTTGGGCGCTTCGTGCAGGATTACGCAGCGGCCGGTTTTCTGTACGGATTCGGCGATGGTGTCGAAATCCAGCGGCGTGAGCGTGGCCACGTCGATCACCTCGGCGCTGATGCCTTCCTCGGCCAGTGCGTCGGCGGCTTCCAGCGCTTCCTTCACCTGTGCGCCCCACGTCACGATGGTGACGTCAGTACCGTCGCGCAGCACGAAGCACACATCGAGCGGTAGCGCTTCGCCGTCATCCGGCACTTCTTCTTTGTACTGGCGATAGATGCGCTTGGGTTCGAAGAACATCACCGGATCCGGATCGCGAATAGCAGCGAGCAGCAGGCCATAGGCGCGCGCCGGTGACGACGGCATCACGACGCGCAGACCGGGAATGTTCGTGAACAGGTGTTCGTTTGCTTCGGAGTGATGCTCCGGCGCGCGGATGCCACCGCCCCACGGTGCACGCCACACGGCCGGCACGGTGATGCGTCCGCGCGTGCGGTTGCGCATGCGCGCCGCGTGACAGGCAATCTGTTCCATCATCGGATAGATGAAGCCTTCGAACTGCGCTTCGGCGACCGGCTTCATGCCTTGCGCGGCAAGCCCGACGGTGACGCCGGCGATGGTGGTTTCGTCCAGTGGCGTGTCGAGCACGCGCAGCGCACCGAATTTTTCCTGTAAGCCTTGCGTGGCGCGGAACACGCCGCCGTTGACGCCTACGTCTTCGCCCAGCACGACAACGCTTTCGTCGTGGGCCATTTCATAAGCAAGTGCCTGGGTGACGGCTTCGATAAGAGTGATTTGTGCCATGGCTTAGTGGGCCTTCTTGTCGAGCGAGAGCGCGAGGTCGCGCTGTTTGGCAAGGTCCGCGGGAACTTCGGCGAAGGTGTAATCGAACATCGCCGTGACGGGCTGGGTTTTGGTCTGGAGGTAGGCGTTGACCTCGTTGTCCATCCACTCGTCGCACTCAGCCTTCCAGGCTTCTTCCTTCTTGTCGTCCCACACTTTTTTGGCGACCAGCCAGTTGCGCAGACGCTTCATCGGCTCCTTTGCCCAGGCATCCTTGACTTCGTCTTCACCGCGATAGCGGCGTGCGTCGTCGGCGGTGGTGTGATCGCTCAAGCGATAGGTGACCAGTTCCAGCACGCTGCCGCCTTCGCCGTTGCGCGCGCGCTCCAGCGCATCTTCCATCGCCTTGCGCACGGCGATGATGTCGTTGCCGTCCACTTGAATACAGTAAAGACCTGCGGCGATGCCTTTTTGCGCCAGCGTGGGCGCGCCGGACTGGATCTTGCGCGGCACCGAAATCGCCCATTGGTTGTTGACGATCACCGCCACCATCGGCAAGTTCTGCGCGCCGGCGATATTGATGGCGCCATAGAAGTCACCCTTCGACGAACCGCCGTCGCCGATGGTGCAAACGGCGACGCGCTTTTCGTTACGAATCTTGAACGCGAGCGCGGAGCCGGCCGCGTGCAGGCATTGCGTGCCGATTGGGACCGACCAGGCGAAGTCGTGACGTGCGGGCTCGTTCTGATAATCGTTGCCGCGCTCGTCGCCGCCCCAATACATGTACACCTCGCGCGGCTGCACGCCGCGATACAGCTGTGCGCCGTATTCGCGATAGCTCACGGCGAGCACGTCTTCCGGCTTCATGGCGCTACCGATGCCGACGTGCGCGGCTTCGTGGCCGAGGCAGCTTGCATACGTGCCGAGCTTGCCGGTACGTTGCAAGGCCACCGACTTCGCGTCGAACACGCGGGTGGACATCATCAGCTTGTACAGCTCGACCATGTGGTCGAGGTCTTTGGCGAATGCAGGCAGATCATCACGGACTTGCTTACCTTCGACGTCGAGGTATTGCAGATATTCGATTTCAAACTTGGCGGCGATGGACACGACTCGCTCCCGAATGGGGTAAAGGGGGAAACGCTGCGGGGGAGGCGCGGCCCATCCAGTGGGGCCGGACGCGCAGAGGGATGCTTTGACTTATTTTACGTCGGCGTCACCACGTTGTCTGTGTAGTCAGAGCACCCATCGAACCCAGACAAACGGCATTTGATAGCAGGCGGCCATGTTGCGTCGCAAGGTACACTGCAGCATGCGAGTCCGTACGTTGAGGGTTCGCTATAGCGGTTAACATCAATCTTTTTGCGGGTTTGCAGGTGTCATGACGGATAACCAGCGGGACCTCGAGGCAGGCATCGAGCTCGATTTGAGCGGTCGGATGACCTATGGTGGCTACCTGCGGCTGGATCAACTGCTCACCGCGCAACAGCCCCTTACCCAACCCCCTCATCACGACGAACTGCTGTTCATCGTGATGCACCAGGTGGCGGAGCTCTGGATGAAGCTGATCATCCATGAGCTGAAGGCGGCCATCGCACATCTGCGTATCGACGATGTGAACGAGTGTCTGAAAATCCTCGCGCGCGTGAAGCACGTACAGCGGCAGCTGTTCGAGCAATGGGCAGTGCTGGAGACGCTGACGCCGTCGGAATACCTGGAGTTTCGCGGCGCGTTGGGTTCGTCGTCGGGCTTTCAGTCGCTGCAGTACCGCATGATCGAATTCATGCTGGGGAACAAGAACGTGCAGATGCTCAAGGTGTTCGATTACGACCCCGCGGCGCAAGTGCAGTTGCGCGAGGTGCTGGACACGCCGGGTTTGTACGACGAATTCCTTCGCTATCTCGCGCGCCACGGGCACGCCGTGCCGGCCGCACGGGTGGAGCGCGACTGGAGCGAACCCTATCAGCGCCATGAAGGTTTGTTGCCGGTGTTCAAGCGCATCTACGAAACGCCTGCCGCGTTCTGGCCGGAATACCACATGTGCGAGCAACTGGTGGACGTGGAGGAAAGTTTCCAGCTTTGGCGTTTCCGCCATATGAAAACCGTGGAGCGCATCATCGGACACCGGCGCGGTACGGGTGGTTCCTCGGGTGTGGCGTTTTTGAAGAAGGCGCTGGAGTTGGAGTTCTTTCCCGAGTTGCTGGATGTCAGGACGGTACTTGGAAGCTAAATTCAAAGCGAGTCGTCATTCCGGCTTTCGCCGGAATGACGGTAGGCTAAAGTTGTTGCATTGCATTTGACGGCGACTGTTTTGCTCGCTACACCTTTCGAAATCTGAAGCCCAGGGGATCTACGTGAACCAGCCTTCCGAAGCCGGCGTCGTCGCCACGCCCGACTTTCCGCAGCTGTTCGGTCATCCGCGTCCGCTGTGGATGCTGTTCATGACCGAATTCTGGGAACGTTTCGCGTACTACAGCCTGAGCTGGGCGCTGGCTCTTTATGCGGTGGCGCAGTTCTACAACGGCGATCCCACCGGGCAGGGCTGGGCCAGCAGCATCTTCGGTGCCTATGTGGCATTGGCATTCGCCTTCGGCGTGTTTGGCGGTTACGTGGCCGACCGCATCATCGGTTACCAGCGTTCGATTCTGCTCGGCGCGGTGGTGATGTCGGCAGGGTTGTTCGTGCTGATGATTCCCAGCCGGGATGCGCTGTTGTTCGGTCTGGCGATGGTTATCGTGGGCGATGCCTTGTTCAAGCCGAATATCTCTTCGATGGTGGGGCAGCTTTACGCACCGGGCGATGAGCGCCGAGACCGCGGTTTCACGCTGTTCTACATGGGCATCAATTGCGGTGCGTTCCTGGCGCCGCTGATCACTGGCTGGATGGCCAGCTATTTCACGAAGACGCCGCTGCAGCAGAACTTTCGCGTGGTGTTCGCCGCGGCCGGCGTGGGCATGCTGTTGAGCCTGCTGTGGTTCTGGTTTGGGCGGCGCGGTCTACGTGGTGTGGGACGCCCGGCGCCAGGCAGTGAAAGCCGCATGCGCGTGCTGCAGGTGGTCGTTGGCGTGGCAGTAGCGGTGCCGCTGACCTATCTGCTGCTGGCCAAGCTCGGCGCGGAAGGTCTGCAGTGGGTAATGGGGCTGCTGTTCGTGGGCATGGTAGTGGTGCTGATCCAGGAAGCGCTGCGCCACGATCGCGTGCAGTTGGATCGTGTGATCGCGATGTTGATCATCTTCGCCTTCAACGTGCTGTTCTGGGTGTTCTATTACCTGTTCGGCACCACCTTCAATTTCCTTGCGGAAAACCTGGTGAACCGGCAGATGTTCGGCGGCTGGGTATTTCCCGTGGGTTGGTTCCAGTCGATGACGCCGCTGTGGGTGGTGGCGCTGGCGCCGCTGACCGCGCTGGCGTGGGGATGGCTGGCGAAACGGCACAAGGAACCGTCGATTCCGCGCAAATTTGGCCTGGGGCTGGTGTTCAACGGTGTGGGCTTCGTGAGCCTGATCTATGCGCTATCGCACCTGCTCGACAGTCGCGGCTTGATGCCGTTCTGGCCGCTAGCGATGTGCTACCTGTTCCAATCGGTGGGCGAGCTGTGCCTGTCGCCGATCGGCCTGTCGATGGTGACCAAGCTGGCACCGCCACGTCTGGTGGGTCTGGGGCTCGGCGGCTGGTTCCTGTCCACGGCGCTGGGTGGGAATCTTTCCGGCATGCTGGCTTCGCATATCAGCGGTGCGACTGGCATGACGGCCGCATCGGCCTTGAGCGGGTTCACGTTCTGCTTCTATGTGCTGGCGGGTTCTGGCGTGTTGTTGTTGCTGATTTCGCCGCTAGTGAACCGGCTGATGCATGGCGTGAAGTAAAGCAACCGTACCTTCATGGCCGTCATTCTCGCTTTTGCCGGAATGACGGCCATAGAGATTACGGCTGCGCCTCGCCGAGCAACTTGTCTAGGATGCGCGTCAGCCACGCCTGCTCCTCCGTATCCAGCTTCTCCAGCACCTCGCGCTCGCGTGCCCGCGCCATGGGAGCGATGTCGTCGTGCATGATCCAGCCCGCTTCGGTCAGGCTGAGTACCGAGCGGCGCTTGTCCCCGCCATGGGTTTCCCGATGCACGCGGCCAGCTTCGACCAGGCGGGCGAGCGCGCGGCTGACCGCCACTTTGTCCATCGCCGTACGCTCGGCCACTTCTCGCGCGGAAAGCCCGTGGAACCGGGCCAGCACCGCCATCACGCGCCACTCGGTCATGCTGATGTCATAGCGGCGCTGGTAGTCGTCCGCGATCGCCTGGCTCACCGTGTTGGAAAGAATCGACAGCCGATAGGGCAGGAAGCGCTCCAGTTCCAAGGGGGCGTGTTCGGCTCCGGCGGGGGCGGGCTTGCGCGGGTGAGACATTGCGGCGGTGTTCCTTGCAATTAGTTTCAGTTGTAACTATAACGTTGATCTGATCCCGATGGTGGCACGCTCGTGTCTGCCATCGCGCACCGACTATGTCAGGAGAGCGCCATGAACGCCCAGCCCAATCTCGGCATGCACGTGACCACCTTCGAGAACCCCATGGGCATCAACGGATTCGAATTCGTTGAGTTCGCCGCCCCAGCAGGCCGAAGCAGCGAACTGCATAGGTTATTCCAGAACATGGGTTTTACGGCGGTGCTCAAGCACAAGCGCCGACCCATCACGGTGTATCGCCAGGGCGGTGTGAACTTCCTGGTCAACGAAGATCCGAATTCTTTCGCTGCAGATTTCGCCGCCAAGCACGGCCCGTGCGCCTGCGGTTTCGCCATCCGCTTCGAGAAGCCCGCACCCGAAGTGCTGAATGCGGTGCTGGCCAACGGCGGTGAAGCGCTGGCCGACAAGGCCGACACCAAAGCGGTGAATGCGCCAGTGGTGAAGGGCATCGGCGATTGCATGCTCTACCTGGTGGATCGCTACGGCGCCGCCGGCAGCATCTACGACGGTGATTACGAGCCACTCCCGGGTACTGACCAGCATCCGACCGGCTTCGGTCTCACGTTCATCGACCACCTCACGCACAACCTGTACTTCGGCAACATGCAGAAGTGGTCCGATTACTACGAGCGGCTGTTCAACTTCCGCGAGATCCGCTACTTCGATATCAAGGGCGCGAAGACCGGCCTGGTGTCCAAAGCGATGACAGCGCCGGACGGCATCGTACGCATTCCGCTCAACGAATCCAGCGATCCGAAGAGCCAGATCAACGAATATCTGGATGCGTATCACGGCGAAGGCATCCAGCACATCGCGTGCTTTACTGACAACATCTACGAAACGGTGGAGGCGATGCGCGCGAAGGGCGTGGCATTCCTGGAGACGCCTGACACGTATTTCGATGTGATCGACATGCGCATTCCCAATCATGGCGAAGACGTGCCGCGGCTGGCGAAGAACAAGATCCTGATCGACGCCGATCCGGAAACCAAACAGCGCAAGCTGCTGCAGATCTTCACGCAGAACAACATCGGCCCGATCTTCTTCGAGATCATCCAGCGCAAGGGCAACGAAGGTTTCGGCGAAGGCAACTTCCAGGCGCTGTTCGAGTCGATCGAACGCGATCAGATGCGGCGCGGCGTGCTGTAATGCTTTTGATTTGAGCCCCTCTTCCCCCTCGGGGAGAGGGGTTGGGGTGAGGGGAAATGGCTTGCCTCAAGCTTCAAAAGAACCTCGCTTCCCTTTGCTTTCCACGCAAGATTGGCCCCTCACCCCAGCCCTCTCCCCGGAGGGGAGAGGGAGTAAAAAAGCCAGGCAAGAGTGAACCCTAGATGCAATCGAACGGCTACCAATCCGGCTTCGGCAACGAATTCGCCAGCGAGGCCATTCCGGGCGTGCTGCCGGTGGGCCAGAATTCGCCGCAGCGCGTGGCGCATGGCTTGTATGCGGAACAGCTTTCCGGCTCGGCCTTCACCGCACCGCGCCACAGCAATCGCCGCAGCTGGCTGTATCGCATTCGACCGGCTGCCGTACACAAGCCGTTCGAGCCGCGTGCGCATGCCACTTTCCATAACCGTTTCGATGAAGCACCGGCTACGCCGAACCAACTGCGCTGGGATCCCTGGCCGATGCCGTCGCAGCCAACGGATTTCGTCGACGGCCTGGTCACTCTCGCCGGCAACGGTGGCTCGGCCGAGCAGGCTGGCTGCGGTATCCACATCTACGCCGCGAACCGCTCAATGCAGGGCCGCTTCTTCTACGATGCGGATGGCGAACTGCTGATCGTGCCGCAGCTTGGCCGTCTGCACATCGCCACCGAACTCGGTGTGCTGGAAGTGAAGCCGCTGGAAGTCGCCGTGATTCCGCGCGGCGTACGCTTTCGTGTCGAACTTATGGATGCCGAAGCTCGCGGCTACGTTGCGGAGAATTTCGGCGCGTTGCTCCGCTTGCCTGATCTTGGTCCGATCGGGGCTAACTCGATGGCCTTGCCGCGCGATTTCCTCGCGCCGCATGCCGCCTACGAAGACCTGGAAGGCGATTTCGAGCTGATCGCGAAATTCCAGGGTGCGCTTTGGAAAGCAAGCATCGATCACTCGCCGCTGGACGTAGTGGCCTGGCACGGCAACTACGCGCCTTACAAATACGATCTCACGCATTTCAATACGGTCGGTTCGATTAGCGTGGATCATCCTGATCCGTCGATCTTCACCGTGCTGACGTCGCCCAGCGACACGCCTGGCACGGCGAACGTGGACTTCGTGATCTTCCCGCCGCGTTGGCTGGTTGCCGAGCACACGTTCCGTCCGCCGTATTTCCACCGCAACGTCGCCAGCGAATTCATGGGCTTGATCGAAGGTGCGTACGACGCCAAGGCCGGCGGTTTCGTGCCGGGCGGCGCCAGCCTGCACAATTGCATGAGCGGACACGGTCCGGACGCGGCGAGTTTCGAGAAAGCCAGCGTGGCCGACGTCAGCAAGCCCGATCACATCACGGGCACCATGGCCTTCATGTTCGAAACGCGTAAAGTGATCCACCCAACGAAGCAGGCGCTCGAAGCGCCGCAGTTGCAGCACGACTACCACCAGTGCTGGCAAGGCATCGCCAAGCACTTCAAACCGGAGCGCACGTGAGCAAGGCGTGGCCGCTTGCGTTGAGCGCGCTGTTGCTTGCCGCATGCGACAAGGCGCCCGCGCCATCTGCGCCAGGTACCGCGGCGACGACAACCGTTGCGGCACCCGTGCACGACGATGCCGCCATGGCGCGTTACGACGGTTATGGCGATATGCGTTTCGGCATGGACGATAAGGCGTTCCGCCACGCATGGCAGGGTGAGCTGGCAGGAACGCCCACTACAGACGGCAGCTGCTACTACCTCACGCCCAAGTGGATAAAGTCGGCCGCTGATTTCGGCTTCATGTTCGAGCAGGGCCGCTTCGTGCGCTATGACGTCGGGAATGCCAAGGAGACCGCGCCTGGTGGCGGCAAGGCCGGCATGAACGTGGAGCAAATTCGCACGCTTTATGGCGATCACGTCGAACAATCGCCACACAAATACGAAGCCGGCGCGTTCTATCTGCGCGTGGCCGGACATGACTCAGGCGTGCTGGTGTTCGAAACCGACGCCGCTGGCAAAATAACGCGGTGGCGCGTCGGTGTGCCGCCGCAAATCGATTACGTGGAAGGCTGCTCGTAACGCGGCCGACGGAGTGAAAGGCATGAAACTGGGCAGTCTCAAGGAAGGCGGCCGCGATGGCACGCTGATCGTGGTGAGCCGCGATCTCAAACAGGCCGTCAAAGCCACCGGTATTGCTGCAACTCTGCAAGCCGCGCTGGATGATTGGTCGAATACGGCGCCGCGCTTGAACGCCTTGTCGGACGAGCTGAATGCCGGAACGGGCGCGAATGCCTTTGCGCTGGATATGGCCGCGCTTGCTGCGCCGCTGCCGCGCGCTTACGAATTCGTCGACGGCAGCGCTTATCTTCCGCACGTCGAGCGTGTGCGTCGCGCACGTGGTGCGGAAGTACCCGAGTCGTTCTACGTTGACCCGTTGATGTACCAGGCCACCAGCGCGGGCTTCCTCGGGCCGCGTGATCCGGTGGTGGTGCCGAGTGAAGATTACGGCATTGATCTGGAAGCCGAAGTCGTCGTCATCACCGACGACGTGCCGATGGCCGTCACGCCGGAGCAGGCGGTAGGTCATATCCAGCTCGTTGGCCTGGTCAACGACGTCAGCCTGCGCAACCTGATTCCCGGTGAACTCGCTAAGGGCTTCGGCTTCCTGCAATCCAAGCCGCGCTCGGCGCTGTCACCTGTGTTCGTCACACCGGATGAGCTTGGCGACGCCTGGCAGAGCGAAAAGCTGCACTTGCCCATGCGCACCTGGCTCAACAGCAAGTGGTTCGGCGAAGCCGAGTGCGGTGTCGACATGCAGTTCAACTTCGCGCAGCTCGTGGCACATGCGGCCAAGACGCGGCCGCTCAGCGCGGGTGCTATTGTCGGCTCAGGCACTATCGCCAACGAAGACACCAGCAAGGGTGCTTCCTGCCTGGCAGAGCAGCGCACGGTGGAGACCCTGCGCGACGGCAAGCCGAGCACGCCGTTCCTGAAATTCGGGGACACGTTGCGCATCGAAATCACCGACAAGCACGGCGCGTCGATCTTCGGTGCCATTGAGCAAGCGATTGCACCCTTGAAGTGAGGGGCTCCTTCCTGCTGCGTAGAAGGGACAGGAAAAGGATGACGCGCCGAAGCATCGGCGCTATCTTCGCCCGATCCATCCCTCATCGATGCAAGGAGTGACGCATGTCTCACGTGACCCTCAAGGGCAATCCGATCCAGGTCGACGGCCACTTGCCCGCCGTCGGCGAGAAAGCGCCCGCTTTCAGCCTCGTCGCCAAAGACCTTTCCGATGCTGCGCTCGCCAACTACAGCGGCAAGCGCAAGGTGCTGAACATCTTCCCCAGCGTCGACACGCCGACCTGCGCGACCTCCGTGCGCCGCTTCAACGAGAAAGCGAGTCAGCTCGATAACGCTGTGGTGCTGTGCATTTCCGCCGATCTACCGTTCGCCCAGGCTCGCTTCTGCGGTGCGGAAGGTTTGAGTAACGTGGTCACGCTGTCGACCATGCGCGGCCACGATTTCCTCAAGAACTACGGCGTGGCGATTGCTTCCGGCCCGCTGGCTGGCCTGGCTGCGCGTGCAGTGGTGGTGTTGGACGAACAGGACAAGGTGCTGCACACCGAGCTGGTTGGCGAGATCGCCAACGAGCCGAATTACGACGCGGCGCTACAAGCGCTCAAGTAAGCAGATGTGTCAACGCAGGTCGCGCATCATCCACAAGGCGATGACGTACGGCCTGCGTTTTTGATCAAGCGCTACGGATCGTAAGGATATCCAGCGATCGCACAGCTAGTCGTTCCGGCAGTCCCATGCCCAACCGCAGGCTGCGGCCGATGCGATCGGCATGTTCGAGCATTAACTTGGCATCGGCTTCGTCCAGCACTTCACGTGTAGTGGCCTGCCACAGCGCCAGCCAGCGCTCGAAGTGCTCGCCGCGAATGGCGGGTTGCATGCGGTGCACCGCCATCGGGTTGCCATGATAGCTGTTGGCGCGCAACACCACGGAGCACCAGAAGGAAGTCAGTGTGCGCTTGTGTTCGTCCCAGTCGTGGACGGCAGCGTTGAAAACGGAGCCGAGCAGGGGATCGACGCGTACTTTCTCGTAGAAGCAATCGACCAGCAGGGCGATCCGCGAGGCATTGAGTTTGGATGGCTCTTGCATGCTCGTCATGGTACTACCGGCAGATGCCAAACCCGCTGCGGCAAGACGACACTGAAGCCAAATCGTTGCATGTCCATGTCCAAGGGCGTTCACCCGGGTCATGCTCGCTGGAAGATTGAATTGTTAGAATGTGAGTCCCATGGATCAAGGCCATGGTGCAAAGCCCGCCTACGATGGGGCGGCAAGGGAACGAGAGGGATCTACCGATGCAAATGCAAACTGCTGCAGAAACCGCCATCATCAATCCGGCCGTGCTGGCCAAGGTTTCCGAATATTCCAGGGAATTCGCTACTGCAGCGCCGTTTCCGCACGTCGTCATCGACGATTTTCTCGAGCCGACTTTCGCGCAAGCCTTGCTGGATGCCTTTCCTGCGTTCGAGCGTGGTAATTTCATCGGCGACAGTGGTGAACCCGGCGGCAAGTCCACGCTCGCCAAGGTGCGAAGTCTAGGGTCGGCTTATCAGCAATTGGATGATGCGATTCAAAGCCCTGCTTTTCTGGACACGATCGGTCGCATCACGAGCGTCGATGGCTTGATCTACGATCCTTGGTATCTGGGTGGCGGCACGCACGAAAACCGCAACGGCATGGCGCTGGATCCACATGTGGATTTCAATTACCACCCCAGTGAACGCTGGCATCGCCGGCTCAATCTGATCGTCTATCTCAACCCAGCGTGGGAAGATGAGTGGGGCGGCCACCTGGAGCTGTTCCGTGATCCTCACGCTGATGGTCGCCCGTCACGCACGGTAAGCCCGGTGTTCAATCGCTGCGTGATCTTCGAGACGTCGGAGCGTTCGTGGCACGGCTTCGACGCGATCCGCCTCCCCGAGCAGCACGCCGGCATGACGCGTCGCTCGGTCGCGTTGTATTTCTACAGCAAGGATCGTCCGGCGGAGGAAACTGCATCAAGGCACACCACGTTTTACGTCAACCGCCAGCTACCCGAGCGTTTCGCGGAGGGACATGCGCTCACGCGTAGTGACGTGGCAGAAATCAAGCAACTGCTGGAGCAACGCGATGCGCATATCCGCATGCTTTACACAGACAACACCGGATTGCGCGAAGCACAGGACCATGGGCTGACCGGTCACCTGCTTTATCTCGCCAAGAGGGCGTACGTGCGATTCCGGCGCTGAAACTGCAATGCCATAAAAAAACGGCCGCCTCAGGGCGGCCGTTTTGCATGTGTAGGGACGATGGCTTACTTCGCAGCCACCAGCGCCTTGGTCATATCCAACATGCGGTTGGAGAAGCCCCACTCGTTGTCGTACCAGCTCAGCACCTTCACCAGGGTGCCGCCCATCACGCGCGTCTGCGTGGAGTCGTAGATGGAAGAATGGGCGTTGTGGTTGAAGTCGATCGAGACCAGCGGCTTGGTATTCACCGTCAGGATGCCCTTCAGCGCGCCGTTGGCGGCTTCGTTGATGGCAGCGTCGATTTCTTCCTTGGTGGTATTGCGCGCGGCCACGAAGGAAAGGTCCACCACCGACACATTGATGGTCGGCACGCGGATCGCGAAACCGTCCAGCTTGCCGGCGAGTTCCGGCAGCACCAGGCCCACCGCGGCGGCGGCGCCTGTCTTGGTCGGAATTTGTGAATGCGTGGCCGAACGGGCGCGGCGCAGGTCGGAGTGATAGACGTCCGTCAGCACCTGGTCGTTGGTATACGCGTGGATGGTAGTCATCAGGCCGTGCACGATGCCGATCTTCTCGTGCAGCACCTTGGCCAGCGGCGCCAGGCAATTGGTGGTGCAGGAGGCGTTGGAGATCACCTCGTGCGAAGCGGTGAGCTTGTCGTGGTTAACGCCGTAGACGAAGGTGCCATCCACATCTTTGTCGCCGGGGGCGGAGATGATCACTTTCTTCGCACCAGCCGCCAAGTGTGCGCCAGCCTTGGCCTTGGAGGTGAATAGGCCGGTGCACTCGAGCACTACGTCGATACCCAGATCGCCCCAGGGCAGCTTGGCGGGGTCACGCTCGGCGAAGACCTTGATACGGTCGCCATTGACGACCAGCTCGCCGCCGTCCACCGACACTTCGCCCGGGAAGCGGCCGTGGGCCGTGTCGTATTGCGTAAGGTGCGCGTTGGTCTCGGCGTTACCGAGGTCGTTCACCGCGACGATCTGGATTTCGTTCGTGCGCTTGGCTTCGTACAGCGCGCGCAGAGTATTGCGGCCGATACGACCGTAACCATTGATGGCGACCTTGATGGCCATGAGACAGCGTCCTCCAAAGGATGATGGGGCAGCAAAGCGGCCCTAAGAGGGCCGCGAGACCTGCATTCTAGCCCGAACCGCCGGTATCCCTCATCCGGGGCGCCTGGGCCGGGGCGGAATCGTGCATGATGGCCGGCCATTCCAGTGTGAGGAAGCGCCATGGGCGACGAACAATCGATCGAGCTGACCCTCGAACAGACCGGCGAGTATGAGTTCCGGGTGCGCTTTGACGGCACATCGATACCGGACATCACCACAGATGAAACAGCGCCTCTCGGCGGCGACACAGGACCCAATCCTTCGCGCCTGCTGGTGGTCGCGGTGGCGAACTGCCTGTCCGCCAGTCTGCTGTTCGCCTTGCGCAAGTTCAAGAACGCGCCCGACAAGCTGACCACCAAGGCACGTGCGATCATGGAGCGCAACGAGCATGGTCGGTGGCGCGTCACGCGCATCAAGGTGGACGTACAAATGGCCGCTTCTGCTTCCGCATTCGAACATGCCGACCGCGCGCTGGCTCAGTTCGAGGATTTCTGCATTGTCACCGAAAGCGTGCGACAAGGCGTGGCGGTGGATGTCAGCGTGCGCGATGCCACCGGAGCGGTAGTGCACACGAGCAGCATCTGACCGTCATAACGCATGTGGCATCATCCGGAACTTGTTTGGAGGGATTCCAGCATGATCTCAGCACGTCGCCTTGTCGCCGCCTTGTTTGCCGCCCTGGCTATCACACCTGCTGCTTATGCGTGGGGACCGCTCGGGCACAGCGTCGTGGCGGAACTGGCGCAGCGGCATCTGAGTCCGGCGGCAGAGGCAGAAGTGGAACGGCTGCTGGCGCTGGATCACACCAAGTCGTTGGCCGACATCGCGAGCTGGGCGGATGAGATCCGCAATGATCCGAAGCAGCAGGCGCTATGGAAAGAAACACGGCCGCTGCACTACATCGATTTTCGCGACCCGTCGTGCGTCTACGTGCCGCCACGAGACTGCAAGAACGGGCAGTGCGTGGTCGAAGCCATTCCGCGTTACATCGCCATCCTGGGCGATCGCAGCCAGCCGGATGCGGCAAGGCTGCAGGCACTCAAGTTCGTCGTGCACTTCGTTGGCGATATCCATCAACCGTTGCACGCGGGCTATCGTGACGATGTCGGCGGCAACACCTATCAGGTGCAATTCCAGGGACAGGGCATGAACCTGCACCGCGTGTGGGACTCGGGCCTGCTCGGCACTCGCGGATTGGATTGGAAAGCCTATGCGAAACGGCTTGATGCAGAGGGCATCGCGCCGCTGCCGCCGGCGATCGCGCCGCAGAACAAGCCGGTGGTGCAGTGGGCGGAGGAATCCTGTCAGATCACACGCGACATCTATCCCGCCGCCCACAAGATCGATCAGCCGTACATCGACGCTGAACTGCCGGTGGCAGACAGTCGTCTGCGCGAAGCGGGTAGGCGGTTGGCTGAGGTGTTGAACCTGGCGCTGCAGAATGGTTAATGCTCAAAAATAATTGAGCAGCATTGAAGAAGGCTCCGCATTGACGGAGCCTTCTCAATACGTCGCTGGGATTGCTGGCCAAGCTGGTTATTAACCACCATTCGGCCTTAGAGCCTTAGAACAAGATGTATCGTCGACTCTTTCTGGATGTTGTAGTCTGAAAGTGTGCGGCCATCTTCCAATTGCTTTCCTGCAAAGATGAGTCGTTGCTGGTCAGGTGGAATACCTTCCTTGTCTTGAATTTTCGCTTTCACATTCTCGACGCTGTCGGAAGGTTCGACCTCAAGCGTGATCGTTTTTCCGGTTAGCGTTTTGACAAAAATCTGCATCGCCATAACCGAGGGTGCAAACAGCAACCCTGTGACGATCACCAATGAAAGGAATGCGCTCATCGACCGTGAGTGACGTTTCTTGACGTTCATGAAAGTTCTCCCGAGATAGGCAAGTAATTATTGGGCCACCGCAAGACCGCCGGGATCGCTGCCAAGCGGACCTTGGCCGGTATTGCCAAAATCGCTGAGAACTGCGCGCTGCCCGGTCGATGGGTTGACGGTGAACACAATGCCGTCACCTTCCGCACCCGCGTCGTTGTCTGACACGCCGATCACTCCCAGGCGTGGCAACCACGTGAGCGTATTCGGCGCCACGCCCACTGGCCCTTCCGCCGAATTGCTGAAATCGCTAATCAGCGTGCGATCACCCGTGGAGGGATTCACTTGCACCACGGCACCGCCGCCGCCCGTACTCAATTCCTGCACCAGCACAAAAATCCGTCCGGCAGGATCAACCATCACGCTGACCGGCGTGGATTCCGTATTGGCATCCACCCAACCTTGCGCGCTGTTGCCGAAGTCGCTAAGCAGCGAACGCGTACCCGTTGCGGGGTCGATCGAAAACAGCGCGCCCAGTGAACTAGTGCCCGCACTGCCGTCAGCGACCAATACGGTGCTACCCAACCCCAAAAGACCGGGAAAATAGGCCATGCTGTCCGGATATTGGCCTGGTGCGCCTGTGCTGTCGCCGAAGTCAATAACGGTAGTACGGTTGCCTGAGGCATCGACCGAAAAGATTGCACCCTGTCCGTTCGTGCCAGCAAACGGATCCACCACCAGCACGCCTGACCAATTCAAAAGCCCAGGCGATATCGCCAAGACATCGAGTGGATATTCGCCCAACGGTCCCTGTGCACTGTTACCGAAGTCGCTGAGCAAGGTTCGATCGCCGTTCGTTGGATCGACCTTATACAGCGCACCTTGCTCATTGGTACCCGCGCTTCCATCTGTCACCAGTGCAGACGCTGGAATAAGGCCGAGCAATTGCGCCGGCATCCATGCCACTGCATTGGGATCGACGCCTGTAGAACCTTGGCTGCTATTACCGAAATCGCTAAATAACGTTCGTGCTCCAGAACTCTGATCGACAATAGACAACGCCCCCAACTGCGACGTGCCCGCTGTCTGATCGACGCTGAGCAGATCGCCCGTGACAATCGAACTTGCCAAGGCCGCGCCGGCGAAGCCCATCGCCAGCGCGATGGTAAAAAGCTTGCGTTTCATATCGGTCACCTTTGCTGTGGGTAGTGGATGATGCGTGCTTGATGCGCGCACGCATGCTGCCCGGAGACGCCGCAGCGTCTGCAGGTGTCGCCCAAAGAAATGAATTACCGAAACTCGAAAACCTGTCGCAAGACAAACACGCCAGTGGAGTCACGTGTGCAAGGCGAAGAGATCTATCGAATCAAAACACCGACATGCCTGCCCCGCCGCGTAGATACGCTTTGCGCCGTTAATGCCTAGTGAAGCTTAGCAATGTTGCGTTTCTGGAATTTATGTCTAAAAACAAACGATTGCTGTGTACTTTTCGTGCGCCTGTGCAATGCACTTACATCGTCGCAACGGAAGTAAAACATGGAAACGTGACTGCACGCACATTGCCTACAAAATCGGGGACAGGTTGGCCTTTCACCGTTTTCGGCTAGACCTACACCGACACCGCTGAGCGCTTACTTTCTAGCTGTAGATGGAAAACGCCAAGGCGAAGATCGCTACCTTTGCACACGACTAAAATTTTTCGTTGTCCGAACCAGCCCAGCGAATCTCGCCAAGACTCCGAATAGGATCACTCTCGTTTTGATAACTCAGTTTTGAGATGAGTCCGACTTAGCGGGGGGACTCATTAAGGGTTGACCTATAGGGTGGTCGTTGTGAGCCTGAAATCTTGACCAAGAGATGAGGCTCATGATGAAAGAGCAGCCTGAGCCACACAAGGTGGGACTGTAAGGATTACGTGGTGCGGGGGCATTGACGTCTATCCGTCCAATCGTCGGTCACGGCTTTGCGGCGGTGCCGCACGCAATATTGCATACGATTGCACGCAAAAAGATATTGCAGAGTCGGCATGCAGTTCTGCTAGTCTCGTCCGACAAATTTGAAACCTCCCGTGCAATGACTACTGAAACCCATTCCCGCCGTACCAAGATCGTCGCCACCCTGGGCCCGGCTACCGACGCGCCCGGCATGCTCGAAAAAATCATTGCCGAAGGCGTCGACGTCGTACGGCTCAATCTCTCGCACGGGCAGCCCGATGATCATCGGGCCCGTGCGACGGCGGTGCGCAAAGTGGCCGAGAAGCTCGGTCGCGAGGTGGGCGTCTTGGCCGACCTGCAGGGGCCGAAGATTCGCGTAGAGCGTTTCGCCAACGGCCCCATCGAATTGCGTGATGGTGAGCCTTTCGTGCTCGACTGCCGTTCGGATGCGCCTCCCGGTGACAACACGCGTGTGGGTGTGAGCTATCTGGGGCTGCCCAAGGACGTGAAGGCCGGAGACATCCTCCTGCTGGACGATGGCCTGGTGGCGCTCACTGTGCTCGAAGTCGTCGGCACCGAAGTGCGTTGCCAGGTGCTGATCGGTGGCCGTCTTTCCGATCGCAAGGGTTTGAATCGCCAGGGCGGCGGTTTGTCCGTCGATGCGCTGTCAGACAAGGACAAGGCGGATATCAAGCTCGCCGCCGAGATTGGCGCGGATTTTCTTGCGGTCTCGTTCGTGCGTACGGGCGCGGACATGGATCTGGCGCGTCGCCTGCTGAAGGAAGCCGGCGGCAACGCGTCGCTGGTGGCGAAGATTGAGCGCGCGGATGCGATTCCCGTGCTCGGCGAAATTATCGACGCTTCCGACGTGGTGATGGTGGCGCGTGGCGACTTGGGCGTGGAAATCGGCGACGCCGAGTTGCCCGGCCTGCAGAAGAAGATCATTCGCGAGGCGGTGCAACGTAATCGCGCCGTCATCACCGCGACACAGATGTTGCAATCGATGGTGCGTTCGCCGATTCCCACGCGCGCCGAAGTGCTCGACGTAGCCAATGCAGTGATCGACGGCACCGATGCGGTGATGCTGTCCGAAGAGTCTGCGGCCGGTGCGCATCCTGACAAGGCGGTGGCTGCGCTGCGCCGCATCTGTCTCGGTGCGGAGCGTCAGTTCGAACCGAAGGAAGATCTCACCCGCAACGCGCATCACCTGGATCGCACCGACCAGGCGATCGCGTTGGCAGCGATGCTGCTGGCCGGCGAGATCGGTGTGCGTGCGATCGTGGCGCTGACCGAATCGGGCGCCACGGCGCAGTGGCTGTCGCGCTATCGCAGCGCGGTGCCGATCTATGCGCTGTCGCCGTTCGAGGATGCGCGCCGCCGCATGCTAGTGCTGCGCGACGTGCAGCCGGTGAAGTTCACGCATGACACCTTGAACCCGGCCGTGTCCGCGCGCGAGGCGGTGCGTCAGCTGTTCGCGGCCGGCAAGCTCTCCGAGGGCGACCGCGTGGTGCTTACCCATGGTGATCACATCGGCAAGGGCGGCGGCACCAATACGCTCAAGCTGCTGTCGGTGGGAGCGGATGGCATGGTGGAAAGTCTGCGCGATCTGTAATGGCGTAGCCGACCTGTTGCGCTAGAGCGTCGCGGGTTGGCTAGACTGAAGGGGAGCACCCTCACCACATCCCCACAGCTCTACATCGGAGGTTCCGCCATGCGCACGACGACTCGTTTCGCCCAATCCCTGCTCGTAGCAGCGGTCGTGGCAGCCGCCATGCCGGCCGTGGCGCAGCAGGCGCACAGGGTGGCGCCGGAACAGCTCTCCAACAATTGGATGCTGTTGAACCGCGATGTCTCGGTGGATGTGCCCAACAGCGGCGTGAACATCTATAAGCCCGGATGTGTGGCGGTTACCTACGAGATCGGCAGCGACGGCGTGCCGATGAATGTGCAGGTGGCCAAAATGTCGCCACCCAGCGATCTCGGCAAGGCGGCCGTGAGCGCGGTGTCCAATTTCCGTTATGGCCCGTCGCTCACCAATAAAAACCACACGCCGGTGGCTACTTACTACGTCATTCCCTTCAATGCTCCCGACGATCCCGCCCAGCGCGCGCAGGTGATGGCCCCCTGCAAGCTACCGGGCTACGGCGAGACCTGACCGTCCTCGAGGACAGGTCCTGAACGCCCCTCCGACCGGATGGGGCTATAATCGCGCGCTTTCCACCTTGTCCGCCCGCACGGGTGGCCTCCCTATCTTGCGGCCTTATGCCGCCAAAGTTTTACGGAGTCGTCCAATGAGTATTGAAGATCTCGAGAGCGTCGCCCTGGCCATGGTTGCGCCCGGCAAGGGCATCATCGCCATCGATGAGTCGACCAACACCATCAAGAAGCGCTTCGAGGCGGTCGGCATCGAGAACACCGAGGAAAACCGCCGCGCCTATCGCGAGCTGCTGCTCACCGCGCCGAGTCTCTCCGAGCACATCTCCGGCGCGATCCTGTACGACGAAACCATCCGTCAGTCCACCAAGGACGGCGTGCCGTTCACCCAGCTCATGAAGAAGAACGGCATCATCCCCGGTATCAAGGTCGACAAGGGCACCGTGGCGCTGGCCGGTTTCCCGGGCGATGTGGTTACCGAGGGCCTCGACGGCCTGCGCGAGCGCCTCGCTGAGTACGTGAAGCTGGGCGCGCAGTTCGCCAAGTGGCGCGCGGTGATCAACATCAGCGAAGACAATCCCAGCTCCACCGCCATTGAAGCCAACGTGCACGCATTGGCCCGCTACGCAGCGCTCTGCCAGGAAGCCGGTCTGGTGCCGATGGTGGAGCCGGAAGTGATCATGGACGGTGATCACAGCATCGAAGTGAGCTATGAAGTGCACGAAGCCGTGCTGCGCAGCTTGTTCAACGCCCTGTATGAGCAGAACGTGCTGCTGGAAGGCACCATCCTGAAAGTCAGCATGGTGATTCCGGGCAAGGATGCGGACGAGCAGGCCAATGTCGAAGAAGTGGCCGAAGCCACCGTGCGCGTGCTCAAGACCACCGTGCCGGCCACGCTACCGGGCATTGTGTTCCTCTCCGGCGGTCAGACCGACGAGCAATCCACCGCGCATCTCAATGCGATGAACCGCATGGGCCCGCATCCGTGGCCGCTGTCCTTCTCGTACGGTCGCGCTATGCAACAGGCCGCGCTGAAGTTGTGGTCGAAGGACATGAAGGCCAACTACGGCGAAGCACAGAAAGTGGTGCATGCACGCGCCAAGGACAATGGCTTGGCTGCGCTGGGGCAGTGGAAGGGCTGATCGTTCGCAGTAAACGCAAACAAAAAAAGAGCGCCGCAAGGCGCTCTTTTGTTTTTGTGTTTTTGTGCCCATCGCCTCTTGGAAGAGGGCAGGGTAAGGGGGCAGATTTGCGAGGTTGCTACTTTGGCAGTCTCGCTTCTATGAGATGAGAGGCCCGCCTTGGCCCCTCATCTCAGTCATCTCGGGGGAAGTCGCTCGCTCAGAAGCGATATTCGCCCGCGACCGTGACGGCGTTGGTCTGCAACTGCACGCCACGCTCGCCACCGCGGCTGGTGCCGTCGTAGTAGTTGTAGTTCACGCCCACGCTCCAGTTCTGGGTGATGTTGTAGCCCACACCCACGCCAGCGTAGTAGCGGGTGCGTTCGAAGCGCTCGTAGCTCGGGTTGCCAGTATTGGTTAGGCCTTGACCCTGCGCATAGAAAGCGCCGGTGCGCACTTCGCCGTACCAGTTGGGCGTGAAGTTGTAGCGCAGGTTCACGCCGAGCGTCGGGCCATACAGCTTGGAGCGGAGCGAGGAATCACCCGAAGCACCGCGCGCATCGATGCGGCCCAGGTACTCATACCCGGCTTCCACGCCGAACGAGGTTTCCGGATTGATCGCGAAACGGTAGCCGCCCTTGATGCCGCCGATGGCGTTGCCGTTGGAATTGTACGGACCCTTGTTGATCTCACCGTAACCGGCTTCAGCGCCTACGTACCAGCCCTGCTGGGCCGTCTGGGTGGGAGCGCTCTGCGCGAAAGCGGCGGGCACTGCAGCAAAACCCACGGCAGCCAGAGCAACAGCAAACAGCGTCTTTTTCATGGAGTACTCCTTGTTATGCATTGATCGGGGCGATCGGCACAGAGGGGGAAGCCGACCAGCCCGTACGCATGCTTGAGCGTGCGTAGCGCATAGATAAGGACGCGTCCGGATGATTCAATACCGGCAAGTTCAGTATTAAGAGTTTATTAAGGCTGCGCGGAAGGAGGGATGAGCGGACACGATGTCCCGCTCATCCGCACGCTCAGAATCGATATTCGAGGCCGGCGGCGGCAACCGCCGCCGCAATGAAAGTCTTGCGCATAAAAAACTCCCCTTTTGTCTTTCTGTTTCCAGACCTGGATCGTCAAGGGAGACGAGATCAGGAGAACGACTGCACCAATGCAGTGGCGGTATTAGAGGGAACGCCGCCAAAAATCTCCCTAGGCCGAGGACGAAATTAAGGCGGTTTTTATGTCGTGAAATCAGAGGGATGTCGGTGTCGGACGACAGGCAGCGAATGATCGGCGACAATCATTCTTTTGCGCCTGCCCCGGAGATACCCCTGATGACGTCTCGCCGCGAACTCGCCAACGCCGTCCGCGCCCTTGCCATGGATGCCGTTGAGGCAGCCAAGTCCGGCCACCCCGGCATGCCGATGGGCATGGCCGACATCGCCGAAGTGCTGTGGAACGACTTCCTGAAGTTCAACCCGACCAACCCGAAATGGCCCAATCGCGATCGCTTTGCGCTCTCCAACGGCCACGGTTCCATGCTGCAGTACGCGCTGCTGCACCTGACCGGTTTCGATCTGCCGATGGCCGAACTCAAGCGCTTCCGCCAACTGCATTCCAAGACGGCCGGCCACCCGGAAGCGAGCGAAACCCCAGGCGTGGAAACCACCACCGGTCCGCTGGGCCAGGGCTTCGCCAACTCGGTAGGCTTTGCGCTGGCGGAGAAGCTGCTCGCCGAGCATTTCAATCGTCCCGGCCACACTGTCGTCGATCACCACACCTTCGTGTTCATGGGCGATGGCTGCATGATGGAAGGCGTTTCGCACGAAGCCGCTTCGCTCGCCGGTACGTGGAAGCTGGGCAAGCTGGTGGCGATCTATGACGACAACAACATCTCCATCGATGGCGAAGTGGAAGGCTGGTTCACCGACGATACGCCCAAGCGTTTCGAAGCCTACGGCTGGAACGTCATCCGCGCTGTGGACGGCCACAATGCCGAAGCCGTGAAGCAAGCTATTGCCGCCGCCACCGCGCAGAGCGAAAAGCCCACGCTGATCTGCTGCAAGACCATCATTGGCTTCGGCGCTCCGCACAAGCAGGGCAAGGAAGAATCGCACGGCGCAGCGCTGGGCAAGGACGAAGTTGCCGCCGCGCGCGACGAACTCGACTGGCGCTACGCACCATTCGAAATCCCGCAGGAGATCTACGCCGCGTGGGACAAAAAGAAAATCGGCGCAGAGCGCGAGCAGCAATGGAACGAAGTCTTCGCCAAATACGAAGCCGCGTATCCGGAACTCGCCACCGAATTCCGTCGCCGCATGGCCGGCGAGCTGCCTGCCGACTGGGCCAAGCAGTCGCAGGCATACGTCGAGAAAGTCCACACGGACGGCCCGGATGTCGCTTCGCGCAAGGCCTCGCAGATGGCACTGGATGCATTCGGCCCGCTGCTGCCGGAAATGATCGGCGGCTCGGCGGATCTTGCCGGCTCCAACCTCACCATGTGGAAGGGTAGCAAGAGCGTTACCGGCCCCGATGGCAACTACGTGCATTACGGCGTGCGCGAGTTCGGCATGAGCGCGATTGCCAACGGCCTGGCGCTGCATGGTGGTTTCATTCCCTACGACGGCACCTTCCTGGTGTTCTCCGATTACGCGCGCAATGCCGTACGCATGAGTGCGCTGATTCCCGCGCACGCCATTCGCGTTTACACGCACGACTCGATTGGCCTGGGCGAAGACGGTCCCACGCATCAGCCGGTGGAGCATCTCGCCTCGCTGCGCTTGATTCCGAACAATCGCGTGTGGCGTCCGTGCGATGCAGTGGAATCGGCCGTGGTGTGGAAGGAAGCAATCGAGCACAAGCATGGTCCCTCCTGCCTGGTCTTCTCGCGCCAGACGCTCAAGCATCAGCAGCGCACGACGCAGCAGCTCGCCGACATCAAACGCGGCGGCTACGTGTTGCTCGATCCGGCCGATACGAAGTTCAAGGCTATTTTGATCGCTACCGGCTCCGAAGTGGAACTGGCCATGGAAGCGGCCCGCACGCTGGCGCAGCAGAACGTGCCGGTGCGCGTGGTATCCATGCCGTGCACCGAAGTGTTCGATGCGCAGCCGCTCGAATACCGCGAAGGTGTGCTACCCGGCTGGTGCCGCGCGCGCGTGGCGGTGGAAGCGGCCAGTGCCGATTTCTGGAGCAAGTATGTGGGCCTGGACGGTGCTGTAGTCGGCATGACCACGTTCGGCGCCTCTGCACCGGCGCCGGCTTTGTTTGAGCACTTTGGCTTCACTGTGGCGCATGTGGTGGATGCAGTGAAGAAGGTTGTTGGCTGAAATGCCGCTTACGCCCTCTCCCCTTCGGGGAGAGGGATGGGGTGAGAGGCAATCTTGCGGGAGGCCTTCACCCCAACCTACGCATTGCTCCGGAATAACGGTGAGGCAAGATCAAGCGCTTGTAAGCGTGGTGGCAACACCAAACACAATCGCCATCACCACCGCAACCGCCACGCACGCACTCCCAATGCGAATTCGTCGCGCATCAACGCGCGGAATCAGGCGCCACAAAGCAATCACGCCGAACAACATCGATATCACTAGCACTACGCGAAACGCACCGCTGGCGATCAACGGCCCAAACGGCGGACGTGTTACACCCACGTGTGCAGCCGCCATCGCACCTGCCAGCAACGTAAACAAACTCCAGATCAGACAGGCAAAATACGTACGGTTGAACACCACTGGTGCGCCTTCGCTCCAGCGCAACACGATCCACGTGATCGCACTCGGTACAACCGCGCCGATGCTGCCGAACAGCACCCACCAGATCAGACTGCTGATGAGCGCGAGAAAACCCGTCATGGTTTTTCCTTCAAGCCGATTCGGTTCAGCAGTTTATCCATCAGCCACGCCGGACCGACCAGCAGATAGGCAAGATCGGTAAAGAAACTAGGCCGCCTTCCTTCAAACACATGGCCGATGAACTGGCCGATCCACGCCGCCGCGAACACGGCTGCGGCCAGCCAGCGCATCGACGCCGGCCCAAGCCGTTCGAAAACTCCTGCACAGATCAGCGCAAGAATCGCCAATGCAACAAGTAAGGCGGCGCCCAAGCGATGCGAGTGTTTCCAATACCAGGCGAATGCCAACACGATTGCGAATACCGCCCATGCGCCGGGACGCAACAACGATGCTGGCACCGGAATCGTCCACAGCAGCGCGAGCACGCTCCACACGATCAGCGGAACGCAAATCCAATGCAGCAGGCGATTGGTGGGATGCTGGTGATCCTGGCTGTAGCTTTCGAGCCAGTCGCGCATGCTGCGTTGGCCGTGCTCGAACGCCATCAGTGTGTGGAGCTCTTGGAGAAGATATTGAGCACCAGCACGCCCGCCACGATCAGGCCTATTCCCAAGATGGCGGCGGGATCGAGCTTCTGCTTGTACAGCACCGCGCCGATCAGCGCGATCAGTGCCGTGCCGGCGCCCGACCAAATCGCGTACGCGATGCCGAGCGGCACGCTGCGCAGCGCAAGACTCAGGCAATAGAACGCCGTGCCATAGCCGGCGATCACCACGATGCTGGGCACCAGTTGGCTGAAGCCGCTGGATGCCTTCAACGCGCTAGTGGCGATGACCTCGGCAAGAATCGCAAGGCTCAGGTAACCCCAAGCATTCATGCGTTCACTCCAGCGTAATGCCGGCGAGGCGCTGCAGCGCTTCGGCGTATTTGGCCGAGGTGCCGGCGATCACTTGCGCGGGAACGTGTGGGCCTGGTGCTTTCTTGTTCCAGTCCAGCGTTTCCAGATAGTCGCGCACGAACTGCTTGTCGTAGCTGGGTGGGCTGATGCCAACCTGATACTGATCGGCAGGCCAGAAACGCGAGGAATCGGGCGTCAGCATTTCGTCCATCACGTACAGCTTGCCGTCTTCGTCGGTGCCGAATTCGAACTTGGTGTCGGCGATGATGACGCCACGCTCAGCCGCAAAGGCCGCGGCCCATTTGTAGATGGCCAGCGTCGCTTCGCGTACTTGCTCGGCCAGATCTTTGCCGACGGCTGCGATCACCGCGTCGAAGCTCACGTTTTCGTCGTGGTCCCCCACAGCGGCCTTGGTCGACGGCGTAAAGATCGGTTCGGGCAACTGCTCGGCCTGGCGCAGCCCGGTGGGAAGCTTGATGCCACACAGCGAACCGGTGCCCTGGTAATCCTTCCAGCCCGAACCGATCAGATAGCCGCGTGCGATGGCTTCCACCGGCACCGGCTTCAGCCGCTTGGTGACCACGGCGCGCTTGCGGTACAGCGCCGGATCCGTGCCCTGCGGCAGTACGTCCTTCAGCGGCGTGTGCAGCAGATGGTTGGGCACGATGTGCGCGGTCTTGCCAAACCAGAAGTTGGAGATCTGCGTGAGCATCTCGCCCTTGCCGGGGATCGGATCGGGCAGCACTACGTCGAAGGCGGATAGGCGATCGGTCGCCACGATCAACAGGCGATTGCCCGACAGCGCGTAGACGTCGCGCACCTTGCCGCGATGGATCAACTCCAGGCCGGGCAGGTTCGATTGCAGCAGAGTGGTGGGCACGGCGCGCTCCGATGGGTGTGACAAGCCCGCTATTGTACCGATCACCACTGCTAGAATTGGCAGCTTTAATGCCTGTGTGCTCCTGATGCGATTTGTCCTGATCGCGGCACTCGGTTTGACCTGTGCCCTGCCAGCGCTCGCCGCCGATCTGCCGCCGAAGCCGGTGCGGTTAGGTCTGTGTGCGGCTTGTCATGGTGAAACCGGTATGGCGCAGATTCCTGGCGCGCCCAACCTGGCTGCCCAGCGGCTGGATTACCTGCGCAAGGCGCTCAAGGATTACCGTGACGGCACGCGCGACGTACCGCTGATGCGCGCCGCCATCGGTCCGCTCAGCGACGCGGAGCTGGATCAACTGGCGCGCTGGTACAGCGCGCAGACACTGCAACCACAGGCCGCCGCGCATCCATGAGCTACACCTACACCTTCTGGTTCGCCATGGCGGGCCTGCTGCTTGGTCATGGCTTCATCGGCATGGGCGTGGGCGCGATCGTCGGCTTCGTACTCGACAACCTGCGCTACAGCCAACGCCGCAGCGCCACGCCGGAAGCCGGTGGCTACATCGCGCCGCTGTTTGCCTTGCTCGGTGCGATCGCCAAATCCGATGGACGCGTATCCGAGGCGGAAATTGCCACGGCTGAGCGCGTCATGGCGCGTATGGGATTGGCTGGGAACGCACGCCAGCAGGCGATTCAGGCTTTCAACCAGGGCAAACAGCCAGAGTTTGACGTTACCGGCCCCATCAACGCGTTGCGCCAGTGGGCGGGCCTGCGCCGCGATCACGCTTTTCCGTTGCTCGATGTAGTGATCGAGACGGTGCTGGCCGAAGGCAGCCCATCGCCGGAAAAAATGGCGATTCTGCGCCAGCTCGCCTTCGCCCTGCGCATCAGCGACATGGAACTGATGGCGCTTATGGCGATGAAAGGTTACGTGTGGCAGGGCGCCGCCGGCGCGCGCGGGCGCGGCTATGGCACGGGCGGTGGCGGTTACGTGCCGCCGCAGCGGAACATGCAAGGGCCGGATCCCTACGCCGTGCTCGGCATTACGCGCGACGCCGACGAGCGCGCCGTCAAGCGTGCGTATCGCAAGTTGATTTCTGAGCATCACCCCGATCGCCTAGGCGATCTGCCCGAGGAGATGCGCAAGCGGGCCGAGGCGCGCGCCAGCGAGATCAATGCGGCGTACGAGCGGGTCAAGGTGGAGCGGGGATTTAAATAAGCAGGGAACGGGGAACATGGGTATCCCGGTAGAATGGCAGCTTCGTGCAACATTCAAGAAGCCCGAGCTTTAAGCTTTTCCCCGTTCCCCGTTCCCCGTTCCCCGTTCCCCGTTCCCCGTTCCCCACATTCGAGCCATGAGCAAACAATCCCCCGTCATCGCCCCCTCTATTCTTTCCGCCGACTTCGCGCGACTGGGCGAAGACATCGCCAAGGCGCTGGCCGCAGGCGGCGATTGGGTGCATTTCGACGTGATGGACAACCATTACGTACCCAACCTCACCATGGGCCCGATGGTGCTCAAGGCGCTGCGCGATTACGGCATCACCAAGCCGATCGACGTGCACCTGATGGTGAAGCCGGTGGACCGCATCGTGCCGGATTTCGCCAAAGCGGGAGCCAGCCTGATCAGCTTTCATCCCGAAGCCACCGAGCACGTGGATCGCACCATTGGGCTGATCAAAGACGCAGGTTGCCAGGCAGGTTTGGTGTTCAATCCCGCTACGCCGCTGAACTGGCTGGATCACGTGCTCGACAAGCTGGACCTGGTGCTGATCATGTCGGTGAATCCTGGATTCGGCGGTCAGAAATTCATCCCACAGGCGCTGGAAAAGCTGCGCCGCGTGCGTCGCCTGATCGATGAAAGCGGTCGCCCGATCCGTCTTGAAATCGACGGTGGCGTCACCGCGGACAACATCGGAGAGATCGCGGCGGCCGGCGCCGACACCTTCGTGGCCGGCTCAGCCATCTTCGGCGCGGCCGACTATCAGACCGTGATCGGGAAAATGCGCGCCGCCATCGGTTGAGCCAGGCCTGCGCACATAAGAAACCCGGCACAGGGGGAAGTCTGTACCGGGTTAGAGGGGCGTCGGAAAGACGCTAGAGGAGACACCATTGGCAGTTGCATCCTGCAGGTTGCTGAAGGACGGGAGGCTCGGCCGTCAATCAACTTTCCTGCAGTTCCACGGCAATGGACTATGCGCCTGCCATCTAATCGGACCGGGCTCCTCCCGAATGGTTCCCGCCAAGTCGCAAAAATTTTCTGGCGCAAAAAAATCCCCTCCGGGGGAGGGAGGGGAAGAACGCCAGAGGACCATGAAGACCGGGAAAATGGCTAAGTGATGCGGTTCGGCGGTTGCCTGCGAGATCCGTCTCGCCCGGTGGCGCGACCGGTATACGTCCCTGCACACCGGTCGCGCCCATGCCTTCCACGGCAGCTACACAAATCAATACAAGCTCATCAACAGCGCCAGCAGCAGGGAACCCAAGGCCAGCACCACGCGTAGCGGTTCGAAACTGCGAAGTTCGGCATTGGGGTCGACGGAAGGGTCAGCGCGCATGGATAAGGCTCATGATGATCTGCGTTGGGGATATCAAACACCCGGCTGCGGCAGCGCCGCCGGCAGCCCAAGGGCGATCGGGCGATGGAATGTGGCATAACGCGGGCAAGCCTCACGCCCGGCTTGCGCAAGCGCCGCCCGCATAGCACGCTGCGCGCCAATCTCACGAGGAATCCACATGGGACGCAACATCGCCATCGTCGAAGACGAGCCCCTCATTCGCGCCAACTATGTCGAGGCGCTCAACCGCTTCGGCTATGACACGCGTGGCTACGGTTCGCGGCGGGATGCCTCCAACGCGTTCGCCGTACGCCTGCCAGAACTGGTCATCATCGACATTGGCCTCGGCGACGAGCCGGAAGGCGGCTTCGACCTGTGCCGCGAGTTGCGTGCGAAGTCGGCCACGCTGCCGATCATCTTTCTTACCGCGCGCGATTCGGATTTCGACGTGATCTCCGGTCTGCGCCTGGGCGCAGACGATTACCTCAGCAAGGACACCAGCCTGCATCAGCTGGCTGCGCGCATTGCGGCGCTGTTCCGCCGCATCGAATCGCTGAAGGCGCCGGCTTCCAGTGAAACCGTGATCGGGCACGGTTCGCTCAAGCTTGAATCCGAGCGCATGCGCGTGAGCTGGAACGACGTGGAAGTGCCACTCACCGTGACTGAGTTCTGGATGGTGCACACCTTGGTGCGTTTCCCCGGCCACGTGAAGAACCGAGACCAGCTGATGCGCGAAGCGGAGCTGGTGGTGGATGACGCCACCATCACCTCGCACATCAAGCGCATCCGCAAGAAGTTCATCGCGGTAGCGCCGGAGTTCGACGCGATCGAAACGGTGCACGGTGTCGGTTATCGGTGGCGTCCGTGATGCGTCTGGTGCTTGTTTTGCTGCTGTTGGCGTTGGCGCCACTGGCGTACGCCAAGGATGCGGATACGCAAGCTGTCATGGTCTATGGCAAGGCGGACAACAAAGCGCCGGGCTGGTCCATCACGACCAGCATGCCGTCAGGTTGGCACAACGATTGCTGCACCTACGCCGCCGCCATCGGAGTGAATCTGGTGCTCTACCAGGGCGAGTGGACTGGCAAGCCTGAGCGCGTCATGGTGCTCAACGTATGGCCGTCCAAATTTCCCACGCTCGAAGCGGAAATGCAGGACGATCGCCAGCATTACCTGCAATCCGATTCCCATGGCAAGGTCGACGAATTCGCTGTGATCAACCCGCACACGATCGCCTGCCAGGGCGTGCTCTATCACGGTTCCGACCATGTCGACGACGCCGTGGTGTTTTGCGATCCCGGCAAGCAGAGCGGTATTCGCTACAGCTGGTCGATGACCCTGAGCGCGACCGATCCCGATCGGCAGGCGTTGATCGAAGCGTTCAAGCAAGTGGTGCAGCATTCCAGCTACATGACGTATGTTCAGGGCTCCACGCCGACGCACACGACCGCAAAGCAGTAAGGTCGTCGTCGAACATGTCGTCGGACATCAAGCAAGATCGCTGAAGCATGAGCCTGCGCCAAAAACTTCTGCTCGTCGCCCTTTGCACCCTCGCGCTGCCCATAGCAGGGTGGCTGTATGTGCGGCAGATGGAAACGCTGCTGCGTCAGGGCCAGGAACAGGCGCTCACCGCCACGGCGACCGCGGTGGCGCGCAGTCTGGCGGTGACGGACGTGCCGTTGCCGCAGCCAGGCAAGGGTTGGTACGTGCAGCAGGCAGTGAATCCCATCGTCATCGACGGTTACGGCGACGACTGGGCGCCGATGACGCCGTGGAGCCAGCCGCTCGGCAAGCAGGGCAAGCTGCTGCTGGCCGAAGACGACAATGGTTTCTACCTCTATATCGACGTGCGCGTCGCGCGCCGCACCCGCGCCGATGCCGGTGACGGGAATGCGCTTTCGGCCGATCACCTGATTCTCGACCTGATGCAGGGCGATCAGCATCGACGTTACCTGATCGCCAGCGCGGCGCCGGGCGCATTCACCGCGCTCACGCTCGACCCGCCGGCGGGCGATCTGCCGGATCGCGTCGTGGGGCAGTGGCAGGAAGACGGCAGCGGCTATCACGCCGAGTTGCGCCTGCCGCGCGGCCTGGGCTTGAGTGCGCTGGGCGTGGGTGTCTATACGGCAGCCGACGGCGGCGATCCGCTTGCAGTGGATGCGCGCCCACTCTGGCGCTACTCCCAGGATCTCTCGCAGGAACTCGCGCAACTGGCGCCGGACGGTACGCATGCGCGCCTGCTGGCGCCCGTCGGTTGGCTGCTTGCGCAGAGCGGCCGCCTGAAGGCGTACGGCCCGCAGCCAAGCTGGTGGTCATCAGTGATCTATCGCTCGCTGCTTGCCAATCCGCTCGAAGAAGCCGAAGCGTGGACCACCGATGTGCCGAAGCTGGATCTGCCCGAAGTGGCAACAGCGCGCAACGGTCAGGCGACGGCAGTGTGGCGACAGGGCGAGGAGCGCGACAGCGTAGTGCTGGCCACGGCCGTGCCGGTGGAGCGCGGCCAGACGGTGGTCGGCGTGCTGCTGCTGGAACAGGCGAGCCGCGCCGTGCCGCTGCTGGCCAATCGCGCGTTCCTGAGCCTGTTGCTGACCAGCTTCGGCGTGATGCTGGTGGCGGGCGCGATCCTGCTGCTCTTCGCGACGCGTCTCAGCCTACGGCTCGGCCGGCTGCGCGATGCGGTGGAACGCGCGCAAGTGAACGATGGACGTCTGGACGGCCAAATGATTCAGAGCCATTTCCCAATGGCCGAATCGGAAGACGAGATCGGCGACCTGGCCCGCAGCTTCCAGAAACTGTTCGAAGCCGTCGGCGGCTACACCGACTACCTGCGCACCTTGGCGTCGAAACTCTCGCACGAGCTCAATACGCCGCTGGCAATCGTAAAATCCTCGCTCGACAACCTCGAACACGCCAAGCTTTCCGACGAGGCGCAGCCCTATCTGGCGCGCGCGCGCGATGGCGTGGCGCGCCTGGGCACGCTGGTGCGCGCGATGAGCGAGGCGAGCCGGATGGAACGCGCCATCGCCGCCGCCGAGCCGGAAGACGTCGACCTGGTAGACGTCGTGCGCGGCTGCGCCGAAGCCTATCGACCGCTGGCCGGCACGCGCCAGTTGGATTGTGTGCTGCCCGAGCAGTCGGTACATCTGCACGGTGCGCCGGAACTGATCGCCCAGGCGCTGGACAAGCTGTTCGACAACGCGCTGTCCTTCACGCCCGCCGATGGCTGGTTGCGGCTCAGCCTGCGGCCGGTCGACGGCGGGGCGGAAATCGAGCTGGCGAACCAGGGGCCACCGCTGCCCGCAGCTATGCAGGGGCGCCTGTTCGACTCACTAGTCAGCCTGCGCGACAAGACCACGCCTGGCGACGTGCCGCATCTGGGCTTAGGGCTTTACGTCGTGCGTCTGGTGGCCGAACGCCATGGCGGCGTGGCCTCCGCGCGCAACCTCGACGATGGCAGCGGTGTGGCTTTCAGCCTGCGGTTGCATGGCATGCCGAGGCAACGACTGGCGGGGTGAGGGGTCAACTTCGCCTCAACCCTGCATCTTCGCGTAGGTTGGGGTGAGCGGAACGCGAACCCCAACATCACCATTCCTGTATAGCTTCCGTTGTTGGGGTTCGCATGCGCTCACCCCAACCTACACGGCTACAATGGCCGTTCTCGTTTGGCCATCCGGACCTCTACGTGATCTCCCGCGACGAATTCAACGCGCTCGCAGCGCAAGGCCACACCCGTATCCCGCTCGTGCGCGAAGTGTTCTCCGACCTGGACACGCCGCTGTCGGTCTACCTCAAGCTGGCGGATGGCCCATACACCTTCCTGTTCGAATCGGTGGAAGGCGGCGCGACGTGGGGACGCTATTCGATCATCGGCCTGCCCGCGAAACGCATCTACCGCCTGCTCGGGCATGACCTGGAAGTGGAGGATGCGGGCGAGGTCGTGGAGCGCCGCCGGTTGGACGATCCGCTCGCCGAGATCGAAAAACTGCGCCAGCAGTACCATGTGCCGCGCCTGCCGCAGCTGCCCGCGTTCAGCGGCGGCCTGGTGGGCTACTTCGGCTTCGAAACCATCGGCTATATCGAACCCCGGCTGGCGCAATGGGATCGCCCCGATGAGCTGGGCACGCCCGACGTACTGCTCATGCTGGCCGAAGAAGTCGCCGTGTTCGACAACCTCAAGGGCCGTCTGTACCTGATCGTGCACGCCGATCCTTCGCAGCCGCAAGCTTATGCACATGGGCAACGCCGGCTCGATGCACTGACGCATCGGCTACGGCAAAGCGGCGCAGCGTATCCGCAATTCACGCAATCGACTGCCCTTGACGAGAGCGATTTCAAATCCTCCTTCACACGTGAAGAATTCGAAGCGGTGGTGGAGCGCGCGAAGGAATACATTCGCGCAGGCGACGTGTTCCAGGTGGTGCCGTCGCAGCGACTGAGCGTCGGCTTCAACGCGCGCCCGGTGGACGTATACCGCGCATTGCGCGCGATGAATCCCTCGCCCTACATGTATTTCGTCGATCTGGGCGATACGCAGATCGTCGGCTCGTCGCCGGAAATTCTCGCGCGCCTCAAGGATGGCAAAGTGGTCGTGCGCCCGATCGCCGGTACACGCAAACGCGGCGCGACGGATGAAGAGGACAGGTCTCTCGAAGCCGAATTATTGGCCGATCCCAAGGAACGCGCCGAACACGTGATGCTGATCGACCTTGGTCGCAACGACATCGGCCGCATCTGCGAAACGGGCAGCGTGGAAGTGAGCGAATCCTTCGTGGTCGAACGCTATTCGCACGTGATGCACATCGTGTCGCAGGTGGAAGGCGACGTGCAGCCGCATTTGAGCTACATGGACGTGCTCAAGGCGACGTTTCCCGCCGGCACCGTCAGCGGTGCGCCGAAGATTCGCGCCATCGAAATCATCCAGGAACTTGAGCCCTACAAGCGCAACATCTACGCCGGTGCGATCGGCTGGATCGGCTGGTGGGGCGACGCGGACACCGCCATCGCCATCCGCACCGCTGTAATTCAGGACGGCCGCCTGCACGTTCAGGCCGGCGCGGGTATCGTGTATGACTCCGATCCCGCTTCGGAATGGGAGGAAACGATGAATAAGGGGCGTGCGCTATTCCGCGCGGTTGCGCAGGCAGCAAAAGGATTGTGAGACATGCAACGTATTGCTCGTAACTATGGCTATCTCGTTTTGTTGACGATGCTGACGTGCGCATCGACGCTGTCGGCGCGCGAATCAACGCAGAAGTGGCCGGATACGCCACTTAGCCGCACGCAGGCATTAGCCGAACTGCAAACCTTGAACGCGCAACTGCTCAGCCACCCGAGCGCCACATTGACGCTGGAGCAGTGGTGCGCTGCGCATCATCTGGCGCCGCAAGTGAAGATCGTCGCCCATCGCATGCATGGCGAGAACAAACCATTGCCCGATGACGCCCGAACTCTGCTTGGCATTGGCCAGGACGAACCGGTGCGCTATCGCCGTGTGGCGCTGAGCTGCGGCGACGTCGTGCTGTCCGATGCGGACAACTGGTACGTGCCTTCACGCCTTACTGCTGATATGAATCACCAGTTAGACACCTCCGACGTGCCGTTCGGCAAGGTCGTCCAGCCACTGCATTTCCGCCGCCAAACGCTTTCCGCCAATCTGTTGTGGTCGCCGCTGCCGGAAGGTTGGGACAGCGGTGCGCCACTGCCGCCTTCCAGCGACAAGCCGCTGACGATTCCGGACCACGTGCTGCAGCATCGTGCGGTGCTGTACACCGGCGATAACAAACCTTTCAGCCTGGTGGTCGAGAGCTACACCCGGGATGTGCTTGCGCGCCATTAAGTCAATGATTTTGTTGAGGACTTATCCCCGCGTGTTGAGCTGGGCCCGCTTGGACGCAACAGCCATACATGACAATTCGGCATGCTTGGGCGCCTACGGAACAGATGACGGCGGCGAACTCCATCGCGCACAATGACCGCTCCGCCGCAATGCGGCATGGCACCTCTTTGTCAGGATTTTCCCCGCCATGTTGTTAATGATCGACAATTACGACAGCTTCACCTTCAACCTCGTGCAGTACCTCGGCGAGCTGGGGCAGGAGGTGAGGGTGGTGCGCAATGATGCGCTGGACGTGGCGGGCATCCGTGCGCTGAGGCCTTCGCACATCATGATTTCGCCCGGGCCGGGTACGCCGGACGATGCGGGCGTGTCGTTGGCAGCGCTGAGCGAGTTGAGCGGGGAGATTCCGGTGTTCGGCGTGTGCCTGGGGCATCAGGCCATCGGCCAGGCGTTCGGCGGCAAGGTGATTCGCGCCAAGCAGATCATGCATGGCAAGACTTCGCCGGTGCGTCATCTAAGCAAGGGCGTGTTTGCCGGCTTGCCCGATCCGTTCGTGGCCACGCGCTATCACTCGCTGGTGGTGGAGCAATCCTCGCTGCCCGATTGCCTGGAAATTACCGCGTGGACGGAACATCCGGACGGCTCCATCGACGAGATCATGGGCCTGCGCCACAAGACGCTGCCGGTCGAGGGCGTGCAGTTCCATCCCGAATCGATTCTTACGCAGCACGGCCATGACCTGTTGCGGAATTTCCTCAGGCAACCGCTGCAAAAGCTCGCCGCATGACGGGACGCGTCATCACTATCACGCCGCAGGAAGCGTTGCAGCGGACGATCGAGCATCGCGAGATTTTCCACGATGAGATGATCGCGCTGATGCGGCAGATCATGAACGGCGAAGTGAGCCCGTTGATGACAGCGGCGATCATCACCGGCCTGCGCGTGAAGAAGGAAACAGTGGGCGAGATCACCGGCGCGGCGCGCGTGATGCGCGAGCTCTCCGCCAAGGTAGATGCGCCGCCGCATCCGCATTTCGTCGACATCGTCGGTACTGGTGGCGATGGGGCGTCCAGTTTCAATATCTCCACAGCGTCCATGTTCGTGGCCGCGGCGGCGGGTGCGCGCATCGCCAAGCACGGCGGGCGCAGCGTGTCGTCCAAGTCGGGCAGCGCGGATGTGCTCGAAGCGCTGGGTGCGCGTATCGAACTCACGCCAGCGCAGGTGGCGCAGTGCATGGTCGAGACCGATATCGGCTTCATGTATGCGCCCAATCATCATCCCGCCATGAAGATCGTGGCGCCGGTGCGCAAGGAGATGGGCGTGCGCACGCTGTTCAACATCCTTGGGCCACTGACCAACCCTGCGGGAGCGCCGAACATTCTGATGGGGGTTTTCCATCCGGATCTTGTCGGCATCCAGGTGCGCGCACTGCAAGCGCTGGGCGCAAAGCACGCCCTGGTGGTGTGGGGGCGCGACGGTATGGATGAGATTTCGCTGGGCGCGGCGACCCTGGTCGGCGAATTGCGCGACGGTGAGGTGCACGAGTACGAAGTTGAGCCGGAGGACTTCGGCCTGGCGATGGCTTCCAGCCGCAATCTGCGGGTGGAGAACGCGGAGGAATCCAAGGCCATGCTGCTGGATGCCCTGGAGAACCGCCACGGCGTGCCGCACGACATCGTCTGCCTGAACGCCGGTGCCGCGCTCTACACCGCCGGGCTGATCGGCAGCATCGCCAGTGGCATCGAACTGGCCCGGGCCACCATCGCTAGCGGTGCGGCTCGTGCCAAAATGGATGCATTCGTGGCAGCCACCCGGCGGCTTGCGGATAGTTGATACTAGTCCCGGCCGTTTCATTACCTTCCTTCGTTTTTTCAGTGCCGATCAGAGCCCATGACCGACATCCTTCAACGCATCCTTGCCCGTAAGGCGGAAGAGCTCGCCGAGCGCAGCGCCAAGTTGCCGCTGAGGGAGCTGTCTGCGCGCGTGGCCGACATGCCCGATACACGCGGCTTCGCCGCAGCCATCGAGGCGAAGATCGCGGCGGGCGACGTAGCGGTGATCGCCGAAGTGAAAAAGGCCAGTCCCAGCAAGGGCGTGATCCGGCCGGAGTTCGATCCGGTTGCCATCGCGCGCAGCTACGAGCTGGGTGGTGCAGCGTGCTTGTCCGTGCTCACCGATAAGGATTTCTTCCAGGGCAGCGAAGATTTTCTGCGCCAGGCGCGCGCCGCTTGCTCACTGCCGGTGCTGCGCAAGGATTTCATCATCGATCCTTACCAGGTGTACGAAGCGCGCGCGATCGGCGCCGACTGCATTCTGCTGATCGTGGCCGCGCTGGGCGACGCGGATCTGCTGGAGCTGTCGCTGCTGGCCGCCGAGCTGGATCTGGATGTGCTGTGCGAAGTGCACGACGCCGAAGAACTGGAACGCGCCCAGGCCGTGCCGGTGCCGTTGATCGGCGTCAACAATCGCAACCTGCGCACCTTCGAAACCACGCTTGAAACCACGCTCGAGCTGCAGCACCTGATGGAATACGACCGCATCCTGGTGGCTGAATCGGGTATCCACACGCCGGCGGACGTGGCGCGGCTGCGCGAGGCGGGCATCAACGCATTTCTGGTCGGCGAGGCATTCATGCGCGCGGCCGATCCGGGGCACGAACTGAAGCGACTGTTCAACACGCATTGATTATGTCTACAGGGGAAATGACTCACTCGCCGGTGCAAGCCGGTGGCGACGCCAGTGCGTCGCGCACGGTGCTGTTCGACTTCGATGGTGTGCTGTTTCAGGGCGACGCTTTCGAGCTGTTCATCCGGCATCGCTACGGCTCGCCTGTCCACAGGCTGCTGGCTGTGCTGACCATGCCATGGTGGCTCCTTTGCGGTGTGTTTTCCCGCAGGCTCGCTGCGCGAGCATTGACGCACGTGGCGTTGTGCGGGCTTAGTGCGCAGCGCTATCAGTCCGCCGCCGAAGCCTTCGCCGATCAACTCGTGCGTCGTCCGCGTCAGTTCTATCGTGATGGTTTGAACGTGTTGCGTCGGCATTTGGCGGAAGGGGACGAAGTGATCGTCGTTACCGGTTGCGAGCGCATTCTGGTGACGCGCCTGCTGACCCAACTCGGCCTGACCGACCTCCCCATCTTTGCCAGCCAACTCAAGCCAGGCCCGTTCGGTATGCGCGTGCACGTGCATAACGTTGGCCGCCGCAAGGTGCAGAACCTTGCCGCAAAGGGCGTGCAAAGCTGGCGACTTGCCTACAGCGATTCCTTCCAGGACCTGCCGATGCTCAAGCAGGCGAGCGAGGCGGTGTTGGTCAACGGCACGCCCAAGCTGTGCAAGCGGGTGGAGAAGGCGCTGGGCAGGGCAGTGACGCGGGTGGCCTGGTATTGAGCAGTAGGGCTTGCAAGTGTTTGGCCACAGAGATACGTTAGTACTTACGTATTTCCTGATAGGCGAGCTGAATGTACCTGGAAACGTTGGGCAAGCTGGCGCTCGGTAGCCGCCTGAAAGCCCTCAGCGATTATTTCTACGGCGCGGCTGACGAGGTGTATCAGACGCTCGGCGCCCGCATCGAGTCCCGCTGGCTGCCGGTGTTGCGTTACCTGTGGGACGTTGGCCCCAGTTCGGTGACGGAGGTGGCCGATGCCATTGGCCAGACCCACTCGGCCGTAAGCCAGCTCACCGACAAGCTGGTGCGCGCGGGCATGGTACGGCGCCGGCGTGATCCGGCCGACGGACGCCGCACGGTGCTGACTTTGACCGACAAAGCCCACGCATCGCTCGCCGAGCTTGGCCCGATCTGGTGTGCCGTGCGGCGTGGCGTCACGGCCTCGCTGGACGCGCACGCTACGCAATTGCTGGATGCCATCGCGGCATGTGAGCGCGCCTTGCGGGAGCGCCCGGTGGCCGAGGCGATCCTGGCCGAGCACGCCGCGATCATGACGACGCCGGTGGAGATCGTGCCTTATGCGCCGGAACTGCGTGAACACTTCTACCGCCTCAATGCACAGTGGCTGGAGAAATATTTCCGCATCGAAGATATCGACCGGGCCGTGCTGGGGGATCCGGAGCACTACATCCTGCAGCCGGGCGGTGCGATATTCTTTGCGCGGCTGGGCGAAGACATCATCGGTACCTGCGCCTTGTTGCAGGAATCGCCCGGGGTGTTCGAGCTGACCAAGATGGGCGTAGACGAAACCTTTCGTGGATTAGGCGCCGGAAAGCGTCTGCTCGATGCGTGCATTGCCGAGTTCCACCGGCGCAAAGGCCGCACGTTGTTCCTGGAATCCAACAGCCGCCTCAATACGGCGCTGCGGATGTACGAGAAGGCGGGTTTCGTGCTGCAGCCGACGACGCGCGCCGGCTCGCATTACGAGCGGGCGGACGTTTACATGATTTATCAGTCGCGCCCGTAGCTCTCTTTTTTTGCTCCCTCCCCTGCTTGCAGGGGAGGGTTGGGGTGGGGTGAGTACTTGCCTCAGACTTTCCCGCAAGTGTTCACCCCCTCCCAGCCTCCCCCTGCAAGCAGGGGGAGGAGAGAAAGCGAAGGCTTGAGGGATAAAAATGCTTAGCGCGTACCGCGTACCACGATGGTCTTGCCCGACACATCGATCATGCCTTGTTCTTCCAACTGCTTGAGCACACGCCCGACCATTTCGCGCGAGCAACCGACGATGCGACTTACTTCCTGGCGCGAAATGCGGATCTGAGTGCCGTCTGGATGGCTCATCGCGTCCGGCTCCTGGCACAGGTCCAGCAGGGTGCGCGAGATGCGGTTGGTGACATCCATGAAGGCCATGCGGCTGACCTGGCGCGAAGTGCGCAGCAGACGATGGGTGAGCTGGGCGCCGATCGCGAACAGGATCTTCGGGCATTCCTCGCGCAGTGGGCCTTCCATCAGCTGGAACAGGCGCTCGTAGCTGATCTCTGCCATTTCGCAGGGAGTGCGAGTGCGCACCATCGACTCACGCTGCGCCTGTTCTACGAATAGGCCCATCTCGCCGATGAACTGGCCGCGGCTGATGTAGGCGAGGATCAGTTCCCGGCCTTGTTCGTCCTCAGTGCAGACGGCCAGCGAGCCTTCAATCACATAGTAGAGCGTGTTGGCAGGGTCGCCGGGGCGGATGATTGCGGTCTTGCCCGGGTAGCGGCGACGGTGGCAGAGCCCGAGGAAACGCTCCATGGAGGCCGGATCGGGTGCAAAGCCGAGCGGAGCCTGTGAACGTTCGAAGGCCTGTTGTAACTGGTATTTCAGCTGCACCACAGAAGTTTTCCCCAAGCTGAGTTGATTCCAAGGGGCCGCTTCATCCTGCGACCTGATCCGAATCTAAAACGCATCCCCTGCGACTTTCGCATTATGGCAAAGACATGTGAAGCGGAGGGATGTTCGATGACGCTCCTGCACCTGTCATGTGATGGCGTCGCCGGACAGTTGGCCTATGTCTGCTCAGCGTGGCTCATGACTTGCCGAGGTTCTGTTTTCGTCCAATTTGCCGCATACTTGCCAGTCTTCCGGACGACGGCGGTCTCTTTGCCATCGTTCGTACACAAGGGGCGTGCAGGATAAGGGTCCAGCATGCTTTTCAATCAGCGGGGACCCTTGTAGCTAACCCGCCTCACCTGTCGGCCGTGACCCGGCCATGGAGTGTCGCCGTGGTGAAACCCCTCCCGCGCCTGCGTTTGCAGGGCTTCAACAACCTGACCAAGGCCCTGAGCTTCAATATTTACGATATCTGCTACGCGGTATCGGAAGACCAGCGCCAGCGCTACATCGAGTACATCGACGAGCAGTACGACGCCGATCGTCTCACGCAAATCCTCACCGACGTGGCCGAGATCATCGGCGCGAACATCCTCAACGTGGCCCGTCAGGACTACGACCCGCAGGGTGCGTCCGTGACCATCCTCATTTCCGAGGAGCCGGTGGTGGAGAAGCTCGGCCGCGACACCATCTCGGATGCCGTGGTGGCGCACATGGACAAGAGCCACATCACCGTCCACACCTATCCGGAAACGCACCCGCACAACGGCATTGCCACCTTTCGCGCGGACATCGACGTCGCCACCTGCGGCGTGATCTCCCCGCTGAAGGCACTGAACTACCTGATCGACAGCTTCGAGTCGGACATTGTGGTGTGCGACTACCGCGTACGCGGCTTCACCCGCGACGTAAAAGGCAAGAAGCACTTCATCGACCACAAGATCAACTCAGTGCAGGACTACTTGGCGCGCCACATCCGCCAGAAGTACGAGATGTTCGACGTGAACGTGTATCAGGAAAACATCTTCCACACCAAGATGCACATTAAGGACTTCGATCTCGATACCTATCTGTTCGAAGCGCATGCGGATGATCTGTCGTTCAAGGAGCGGCAGAAGATCGAGCAGTTGCTGCGTCGGGAGATCGAGGAACTGTTCCATGGGCGCAACCTGATGTGACGAAAAACCCGCCGAAAGGCGGGTTTTTTTATGAAGCTTGCTCGTCGCCCCGGCTTTCGTCGGGGTGACGGTAGTGCCACTTAAACCCGATACGCCACCGTCTTCATCACCATCGAGCTGGCGTGCATCAGCTGCGGAATCGGAAACGGCAGCGCAATGCCGCCGCGCTCCCGCGCATTCTGCGCATGCCGCACCTCATCTTCCTGCATCTGCTTGAGCACTGCGAGCGAGCGCTCGTCCTGCGCCGGCAACTTGTCCATATGCTCGGCGAGATGCGCCTCCACCTGCTTTTCGGTTTCCACCACAAAGCCCAGACTCACCTTGTCGCCCGCCAGCGCGGCCAGCGCGCCGATGGCATAACTGCCCGCGTACCACAGCGGATTGAGCAGGCTGGGGCGACTTTCCAGTTCGTGTAGGCGCTCCGCGCACCAGGCGAGGTGATCGGTTTCCTCGGCGGCGGCTTCTTCCAGATGCGCACGGTTATCTTCCTTGCGTGCCAGCACAGCCTGGCCGTCGTATAGCGCCTGGGCACACACTTCGCCGGTGTGGTTCACGCGCATCAGGCCGGCCGCGTGGCGGCGTTCCTTTTCGTCCAGCTCGGCATCGGCGAAGTGGTGTGCGGGAGAGCTTCGATGGGCTTCGGGCGCGCCGGCCACGGTTTCAAGCGCGTGCTCGATGCCGGCCAGTAGTCGATCGAGCGGAGTAAGCATACGTACGTTCATGACGGTATCCATTGCTGCGCGAGCAGGGTCAGCGGGTGCAAGGTCGGCAGGGAGGATGCACGTTCGTCCAGCCCGGCCGCCAGATGTAAGCGGCAGCCGATATTGGACGACAGAAGCCAGTGCACATCCAGTATGTCGACCTGCGACAAGACGCTTTCACGCAGTTGCGCGGCACGTTCTGGGAATTGCAGCACGTGGCTGCCGGCCGCTCCGCAGCAATAAGGCGGAGCGGGCAGGCGTTTTAGCTCAAGCTCGGGAATGCGTTGTAGCAATTGCACCAGCACCGCATCGCTGCGCGCCACGTTGGCCTGCGTGCACGGCATGTGCAGCGCCACTCGGGCGGGCAGGGGGTGGAATGACAGTTGGTCGACGCGTTCGGCCAGCAGGCGGTAAGGATCGTCCACGCGCACATCCGGCAAAGCTTGGCGCAGTGTGCTCAAGCAGCCGGGCGTTACCGTGACCAAATGATCCGCGTCCACCTTGGCCCAAGCCTGCCTAATACGATCGGCAGCCGCTTCGGCGCTACGGATAGCGCCATCGTGCAGATCCAGAGCCCCACAGCAGAACGCCGGCAGGCGGGTCACACGATAGCCTGCCGCGGTCAGAAGGGTTTCCGCGGCACGCTCGGCGTCTGCGTCCTGCACGCTGGCGGCGCATCCAGGGAAGATCGCTACGGTGTCGGCTTTTCCCCCGCTCCTGTTTGGCCGGGGAGGGCCGGGGTGAGGTCCGGGTCGCCCTCTTATTAAGGTCAAGGCCGCCCGCCAGGGACCGTGGCTCCCACCCGGGAGCAGACGACCCAACCACCGAGTTGCCCTCGTCAACCGGGCCAGGCCCAGCAGCCAGCGGCTCAACCCAGGCCGCTTCACCACCCCAAGCAACAAGCCAGGCCGTTCCGTCGCCGGTCCAAGCAGCCCTCGCGTCTCCACCAGTAGTTCTTCATACTTAACACCCGCCGGGCAAACCCGCTGGCAGCTTAGGCAGCCCAGGCAGTGATCCAGGGGTTCGCGCAACTCCGGGGTGGGCGAGATCTGCTCCCGCGCCAGCGCCGCCGCAATGGCAATCCGTCCGCGCGGCGACTCAGCTTCGTTGCCGTCCAGGGCGTAAGTCGGGCAAACGGGCAAGCACAGACCGCATTGCACACACTGGTCAGCCAGTACGGCAATGCGATGGCGGGGGTTCTCAAGGGGCATGCCGTTCATGCTATCATTCGCGGCTCGCAGCCCATGTGGGCTTGCGCGATGGGTGAAAGCCTCGCTATCATCTCGCGCCTTTATTCACCGATTCCGCTTACCGCCCCATCGGCGGCAGACAGGTATTCCGAAATGAAAACGTTCAGCGCCAAGCCGGAAAGCGTCAAGCGCGACTGGTATGTGGTCGATGCCACGGACAAGACGCTCGGTCGCCTCTCGACCGAGATCGCGCGTCGCTTGCGCGGCAAGCACAAGCCCGAGTTCACCCCGCACGTCGACACCGGCGACTACATCGTCGTGATCAACGCGGAGAAGGTGGCGGTCACCGGCGCCAAGCTGGACGACAAGATGTACCACCGCTTCACCGGCTACGTCGGCAACCTCAAGACCACCAGCCTGAAAGACCTGCTGGCCACTCACCCTGAGCGCGTCATCGAGATCGCCGTGAAGGGCATGCTGCCGAAGAACCCGCTGGGCCGTGCGATGTACCGCAAGCTCAAGGTGTACGGTGGCACCGAACATCCGCATACCGCCCAGCAGCCGCAGGCGCTGGAAATCTAAGGAAGCATCATGGCGATTCAGCAGAATTACGGCACCGGCCGCCGCAAGACCTCCGCAGCCCGCGTGTTCCTGCGCAAGGGCAGTGGTGCGATCGAAGTGAACGGCAAGAGCCTCGATGAGTTCTTCGGCCGCGAAACCTCGCGCATGATCGTGCGCCAGCCGCTCGAGCTCACCCAGAGCACCGACAAGTTCGACATCAAGGTCACGGTCGCCGGCGGCGGCATCACCGGCCAGGCCGGCGCCATCCGCCTCGGTATCGCCCGCGCCCTGATCGAGTACGACGAAAGCCTGAAGAGCCAGCTCCGCAAGGCCGGTTTCGTGACCCGCGACGCCCGTGAAGTCGAGCGTAAGAAGGTCGGTCTGCACAAAGCCCGTCGCGCCACCCAGTTCTCGAAGCGCTAATCCTCGTAAGAGGCAGCACTTCGACCGTCCGGTGCATCAAGTCAGAGCGCACCGCTCGGCCAAGGTATTGGGAGATCGTCTAACGGTAGGACAACGGACTCTGACTCCGTTTATCTAGGTTCGAATCCTAGTCTCCCAGCCAACATTAAAGCCCCGCTTCGGCGGGGCTTTTTTTCGAAGCTGGAAAAGAGAGTTTGAGCATGTTGAGGCCGCCCCGGGCCGGCAGGAAACCGATTGTACCTCCTGCGATGCGTTGTAGAGGTCGCATTCGTTTTTTGATTGGCTGTAGGAATGAGGCTGGCGGACGACCTTCAACTCGGATCGCCATGCGAAATTTTGGTTGAGATGCAGATCAACTTCGATGGTCTCCGCAGTTGCCTGCCACTGCATCTCATTCGTCGCCCATCGGGCTTCTCGTTCTGCATCCTCAACGCGGCACTGATCTTTGGCCGCTATCATTGAGTTCGGTATCACTCAAGATATAAATAGTCTTGCAAAGAAAGGCTATTTGAAAATAGCCAACGATGATGTCGATCTAAAACATGCCTTCAATGGCAGGGTTCGTTGGCTCAAGGGTAACGACGACTCGCGAGATACATCAGCATCCAAGTCAGCGTCGTTGGATGCTGATGTCGCAAATAGCATGGTTTGTGCAACCGGTTAATCTAAGACGGATCGCACGAAATAATCCCTACCTATGATTTGCGCAAAAGACCAAGAAGATTGCGCTTGTTGCAAGAAATCATAAGTGCACACATTTACTAGGAAATTTTCGGCGCATTTATGCCCAAAAGCATTTGCGCAAGCGTTACATCTCTTGTAAATATTCCTGCAGCACGAGTCTGCTAGGGGACCTTCGCCGGTTTCGTGCTTACGCAAAACGTCGTTCTGTTCTTGCTTCGCAATGCGGAGCTGGATGCTTGCGGCCTGCCGTTGCGGGGAGTGCCTGGGAGGGCGCCCGCGGAACAACACCATTAATTGCAGATTGGGCTGAGGGAGCCTCACATGCTGAAAACACCTATTGCCGCGGCCGTTCTGGCTGCGCTGTCGCTGGGCTTTGCCGTTAACGCCAGTGCCGATGTCACGTCTTCAACGACGAGTGCAAACACTGCGCAGGATAGTCAGGCGACGACATCCGACCAGTCGACCACCGCGACGGACAAGAAGGCGAGAAAGCTCGATACGGTGGTGGTCAGCGGTTCGCTGATCAACAATGCTCAGATCCAGACTGCCACGCCCACGTATTCGATCACTGCGGAGGACATTAAGGCACGCGGGTTCAACTCGGTGACCGAGGTGTTGCAGAACTCCGTATTCGCGACAGGCTCGGTGCAGGGACCGCAGCAAAGCGGTGGCTTTACGCAAGGCGCGCAGACCATCAGCTTGTATGGTCTGAACCCCGAGTACACGCTTACCTTGATCGACGGCAAGCCGATCACCCAGTTCGGTCAGCTCTATAACGGCCAGAGCAACTTCACCAATATTTCCAATATTCCGATTGGCATGATCGATCGCATCGACATCCTGCCTGGCGGCGGTTCGTCGATTTACGGATCGCAAGCCATTGCGGGTGTCGTCAATATCATTACGAAGCAGCACATGGAGGGCGCAGAGGTGTCGGCGCGTGTTGGCCGCTATGACGAAGGCGGCGGTGCCAGCCAGCGACTTACAGCGACATTCGGTCATACCGCCGGCAAATTCGACGTTCTTGGTTCGGTGGAGTTCGATAACCAGTCACCGATTTGGGCGTACCAGCGCCCCTTTACAGCGTTGTCGGCGCATCCCAGTGCCGTGGCAACCGTGCTGGATTACGGCACCATCAATACCTATAGCGGTGCGATCCAGGGTTACGTTAGTCCTCCGAATGGCTGTAGCGCGATGAGTGGCCTGTTCAATGGCACCACCATCCAAACGACCTCCAGTGTAGCTACGCGTACCGGAACGTATTGCGGTTCGCGCAACGTGCTGGGCTATACCACCATGCAGAATCAGAGCCGCAGCTACGACGGCATGTTGAAGCTGCACTACAACCTTAGCGATCATGTTCGCTTGTACAGCGACATCCTGGTGGATTGGCAGCAGCAGAAATTCACCGCCGGCTCCAATTACGTATGGTGGGGACCGGCCGACTATCCCAGCGGCCTGATCGAGGATGCTACGACAGGTCATATCCTCTACCCAGAGCGTGTCTTTGCTCCGGAAGAGGTGGGCAACAACTACTACAACCAGCTGCAGGTCCAGGATGACCTGATGTACCAGGCCGATGTCGGCGCCAATGGCACGATCGGCGATTCGGACTGGAACTGGGATGTGTATTTTCTGCGCTCGGGCGACCGTACCAGCAACAATTCGCCGGAACGCATGGCGTCTGCAGTGGACAATTATTTCAATGGCATCCTTGGGCCCAATCTCGGCGTTGACCCCAACACTGGATTGAACACCTACAACCCCAACTACGCGGGCTTCTTTACGCCCCTGACGCAGGCGCAGTTCAATAGCTTCATTCGCAACATCGGTAGCGTCACCAACACGTGGATCAACAATACGCGTGCAACGATTTCCAATGACAGCCTGTTTGCATTGCCGGGCGGCGAAGCAGGCGTGGCATGGCTGGTCGAGGGCGGTAATCAGGCGTGGTACCAACCGGTCAATCCGTTGGTTGCCGATGGCCAAGTGTGGGGCCTCACGGGCACGTCGGGCGGTGGTCAGCGTGACCACTATGCGTCGGCTTTCCAGATCAACCTGCCGGTATTGAAGCAGGTTACGTTCGATCTCTCTGGCCGCTACGATCATTATTCGGTCAACAACGGCTCCAGCAATAACAAGTTCACCTACAAGGCGGCTATCGAATACCGGCCGTTCGATACGCTGCTGTTGCGCGGCAACTATGCCACGTCGTTCCTGGCGCCGGACATGGCGGCGCTGTTCCTTGGCCCGAGTGGCAATTTTCAGTCGGTAACGGATTACTACCTGTGCGCTACACAAGGCCACAACCAGGATTGCGCGGCGAACTACTCCACGCAGGTGCAGGGCACGACCCTGTCGAACCGGAAGCTACAGCCCACGACCGCCAGCAGCTATACGTTCGGCTTTGTGTGGGCTCCGATCAGTAACTTGAGCTTGAGCTCGGATTTCCTGCACGTCGCCATCACCAACGAAGTGGCGCCGCAGGATGCGGACCTTCTGATGCGGCAGGAATCGCAGTGTCTGCTCGGCCAGCTTCCGGCTGGATCGCCGGAGTGTGTGGCTGCCGCAGCGCAGGTGATACGCAATCCGCTCACCGGTCAGGTTACCAATATCACGCAGTATTACGTGAATATCTCGAATGAGGTGACGGACTCGATCACGGCAGAAGCCAAGTATCGATTCCAACCGACCGCGATCGGTACGTTTGGCTTGCAGTTCGACTACAACAACATGCTCAAGCATTCGTACCAGATCTATCCGGGCAGTCAGCCGATCAATCAGCTCACCAATCCGCTTTACAGCTCCGAGTTCAAGAGCATCGTGAGTGGCGCGCTGAACTGGTCGTTGCACGATAAATGGGGCAGCACGTTGTACTGGCATCGTTACGGCAGTTCGCCGAACTACATCGGCATGGTGGACGGCGGTAGCTATCCGGGGGCGAGCCACGTTGCGCCGTGGATCACGTACAACTGGAGCCTGAGCTATTCACCGGTACAGAACGTGGATCTCTCGTTCCTCGTCAACAACGTGTTCGACAAAATGCCTCCGAAGGATCGCAGCTATACCGCGTTTCCGTACTTCAACGTTCAGAACTACAACGTGTATGGCCGGGAGTTCATGGCACAGGTCAACATTCGTTTCGGTGGAGCGAAGTAATCGATGGGTGTGAAAAAGCCGGGCTCGCAGGAGCCCGGCTTTTCTTTGCAAGATTTTCGGCGCGTTGCGCAAAAACATAATCGTTTTTGGCAAAACGGTATGATAAATACCCCGAAGCTCGTCCGCATGTTGCGGCTAACGCTAAGGGGAAAGTCGTGCCCACATCCAAAATGGCCTTGCTGGGACTGGTCTTGTCCTTTGCCGTGGTCACAGCCGCCAATGCCACGCCGATCACCACGCTTGATCGAAAGGGCGCCTGGGTTAGCGTTGAGGCCTATGGCCCGAACGTCATCCACGTAACGATCGCTGCCGATAAGGCCGAGGCGTTGAAGGCACCGGGTTACGGGATTCTCGCCGACCACGCCGACAATGCAGCGTTCCGCCAGACGAGCGACCAGAGCGGCGACACGTTTACCTCTCCAGCCTTGACGTTGCACGTCAATGCTGCTCCACCGCCGCATGCGCAGGGGGCGATGGAGCGTTACTTCCTTCCAACTTTGGCACCCGTCAACTTGCAGGTGAAGAACGCTAAGGGCGAAACCATCGTCAACATGACGGGTTGGGAAATGTCGCCGCATGAGGTCGCGGGTGAAGCCACTTATCAAGTCGGGGCAACATTCACCGCACCGGCCGACGAGCACTACTACGGCATGGGCCAGAACCAGGAATCTCTGGGTGCACTCGATCTGCGTGGACGCACCATCGATTGCCAGCACTGGTACGACGCGCCAACGGGTGAGACGGTCTGCGTGCCTTTCATGGTTTCGTCCAAGGGCTACGGCATCATCTGGGACAACCCATCCGCCACGCGTTTTGTAGCAGGCATTCGTGGACGCACCTCCTTTCAATCAAAGGTAGGCGAGCGCGTCAGCTTCTTCGTGATCACCGGCGACAATCCGGAAGCGATTTATTCGGCCTATGCGCGCGTGACCGGCAAGACACCGATTCCGCCGAAAGCTGCCTTCGGTCTGATCCAGTCGAAGGCGCGCTATGACAGTCAAGCGGAAGTGTTGCGTGTCGCCAAGACTTACCGTCAGAAGGGCTATCCGCTCGACGTCATGGTCGTGGATTGGTTCTACTGGACGCTCATGGGACAGCTGGATATCAATCCCAAGGAATTTCCCGATCCCGATGGCATGAACCAGCAGCTTCACGCCATGGGCATGCAGTCGATCATTTCGATTTGGCCGCGCTTCGAGAGGGCGGGGCGCTATTTCAGCGAACTCGACGCCAAGGGCTATTTGCTGAAGGACAAGAACGGCAAGACGGTCGACGGCTTACCGTTCCGCTCGGACCGCACCGGTGCCCTTATCGATTCCACCAACCCCGCGGCGCGCAAGTGGTACTGGGAGCATGCGCGCGACAACATCCTCTCGCACGGCTTCGACTATCCGTGGCTCGACGAGACCGAGCCGGACCTGGTGCCGGACGGCTTCTTCTATTCGATCGGTTCGGGCGACCGCTATCACAATGTCTTCCCACTGCTGCATGTCGAAGGGGTCGCTCAGGGCATGCGTGCCTGGAAGCCCAACAAGCGTGTGCTGATTCTTTCTCGCGCCGCTTATCTGGGTTCGCAGCGAACCGGTGCGCTGTTCTGGTCCTCGGACATCGATCCGACCTGGGAAGCCCTGCAGCGCCAGATTCCAACTGGCCTCAATATGACCGCCTCAGGCATCGCCTATTGGGGCAATGACATCGGTGGTTGGCAGTTTTTGCCGCAGACGAGCAACGCCACCAAACCGCTGTTGCTCGATCCGTCAGGCGCGCGCGACACGGTTGGCCAGAACAACGATTACCCTGAGTTGCTCACACGCTGGTTCGAATACGGTACCTTCCTACCGACATTGCGTCTGCATGGCGATCGCAAGCACACGGAAATCTGGGCATTCGGTAAACCGGCCGAGGCGATCATGGCCCGCTACGATCGCCTACGCTATCAGTTGATCCCCTATCTCTACAGCCAGGCCAAGATTACCTACGACACGGGAACGCCTTTCATGCGGCCGTTGTGGATGGATTTTCCGAACGATCCCAACGTAGTCAATTTAGGCACGCAGTACATGTTCGGCCCCGCCTTCTTGGTCGCACCGGTGACCGAACAGGGCCAGACCGAAAAAAACGTGTACCTGCCTGCGGGTAGCGACTGGTACAACTTCTGGACCAACGAAAAGCTGACGGGCGGGCGTTGGGTCAAGGTTGCCACGCCCATCGACCAGATTCCGGTTTTCGTTCGCGCGGGCTCGATTGTGCCGCTGGGTTCAGACGTCCAATCGACCGCATCGAAGCAGTCGATCACCGAAATCCGTGTCTATCCAGGCAAGGATGGCGACTTCGTTATGTATGACGACGATGGCACTTCCTATGACTACGAGAAAGGGAAGGGCGCTACCGTTACGAAACTGCATTGGAACGATGCGTCGGGTGCCTTGAGCGTCGCGGGTGGTGACAAGGCTTTTGCCAAGACGCTTCAGGGACTCACCAAGGTGATGGGTAAATAAGGGCGAGCACGACGCAAGTCACTCGCCGTTTCAGCGAAGCCTGATCATTCGATCACCAAATAAAAGCCGGACTCGCAGGAGCCCGGCTTTTTCTTGTGAGCGATCCACAGATAGCGCGAAAAGTGGCCGTCAGCGCTAAGCGAATCAGTGTGCCGACCAATACAGGTAAGCCAGCGCTGCCACAGTGGCCAAGAGCTTCAATGGCCAAGGCAGCGCGCGCATGATCTGCCATATGCCTGCGCGCTCGATGTTGCGCGCGATGTCGCGTGTTACGTCGTTCTTGCTCACTCTCACCTCTTCTTATTTTGTGTTGTTGACGTAGCGCGACGACTGCTTACTGCATCAATTTGTCGCCGATCAGCACCACATCAGCGGAGCGCCGTGCAAACAGGCCGACGGTGACGATGCCGGGAATCTGATTCAGTTCGCTTTCCAGCGCCACCGGATCGGCGATCTGCCAGCCGTGTACGTCGATCACCCAGTTGCCGTTGTCGGTGACGACGCCATCACGCCACACCGGGTTGCCGCCGCGCTTGACGATTTCGCGGCCGACCAGGCTGCGAGCCATGGGGATCACTTCGATCGGCAGCGGGAATTTGCCGAGAATGTTCACGCGCTTGCTGGCGTCCATGATGCAGACGAATTTCTGCGCGGCTTCCGCGATGATCTTCTCGCGCGTAAGCGCTGCACCGCCGCCCTTGATCAGGCGCTTGTGCGGATCGCACTCATCGGCACCGTCGACGTACAGAGCGAGCGGGCCGGTGGCGTTGAGATCGAACACCGGAATGCCGTGCTTCTTCAGCTGGGCGGTGGATTGCTCGGAGCTGGAGACCGCGCCCTGGATACGATCCTTGATGTGTGCCAGCGCATCGATGAAGAAGGCGACGGTGGAGCCGGTGCCGACACCCACGATGGCGCCATCTTCGACGTACTTGATGGCGGCTTCGCCGGCGAGGCGCTTTTCTTCGTTATTGCTCATGCGATTGTCCTGAAAGGCCTAAGGGGAAATGATCGATGATTTGAAGATGGCCTGCATCTTGCAGTGCGTTGCAGTGCGATTTCGCACGAGGAAGCAACTACTCCAAACCCAGGATGTACTTCCACTCCGCCGCATCCACCGGCATTACCGACAAGCGATTGCCTTTGCGCAGCAGCCCCATGCTGGCCAGCTTAGGATGGTTCTTGAGTTCATCCAGCGTGATCACGCGCGCGAGCTTCTTCACGAACTTCACGTCCACCAGCATCCAGCGCGGGTTGTCGCGCGAGCTGCCGGCGTCGAAGTACTTGCTCTTGGGATCGAACTGGCTGGGGTCCGGATACGCATCGCTGGCCACTTCGGCAAGGCCGGCGATGCCGGGTTCGGCGCAATTGGAGTGATAGAAGAACACGCCGTCGCCTACGCGCATGTCGTCGCGCATGAAATTGCGGGCTTGATAGTTGCGCACGCCGTCCCATGCTTCGCGTTTCTTGCGCTTGAGATCGTCGACGGAAAACGTGTCCGGCTCGGATTTCATCAGCCAATACTTCATGCGCTCAGGTCTCCTGACGTCTCGGCACGGCACTCGATAAGTTCGTGATCGGTGGCGATGAAATCCAGCGACACGTCCCAGCGTTCGCGGGTGATTTCCGGCAATTCCTGGAAATCATAGGCAATACCCACCAGCAGGGGCTCGGTGGGGCGCAGCTGATCTTTCAAAAAGGCGAAGCTGCGGTCGTAATAGCCACCGCCGTAGCCCAGGCGGTTGCCGCGGCGGTCGAAGGCGAGCAAGGGCACGAACACCAGGTCGAGCTGAAACGGGGCGAACCATTCGCGCGGGGTCACTGGCTCGGGAATGCCGAAACGATTGGGTTGCACCGGGTCACCGGCCGACCATGGTGCGAAACGCAGCAGGTTGTCCTGGCCGATCAGGGGCAGCAGAAACTGTTGGCCACGCGTGGCGAGCGGTGGAATCACCAGATTGAGCGGCAACTCACCGTCGCAAGCCCAGTAGCCGGCAACGCGCTTGTCCGTATGGTATTCAGGCAGATGTTCCAGGCTGCGCCGCAGGCCCTGGGCGGCGGCGATGCGCTGAGGTGGGGTGAGGGCGCGGCGGCGTTCGGCCAGGCGCTGGCGTAGTTCACGACGTCGTGCGGCGGTATCCACGTCGCGCGTCTCCTCAGAGATAGAGCCTCGGCCGGCGCCCCGCTGCCCGGAAGTCGCCGTGGGCGGCTTCCGGGCTGGGAATGGGTGGCGTTAACCGCGATGCCGCTGCCCACCAAACGACCTTGATCCAAGCGGGATCAGGTGGGAGGGAGATTAAGGCCTCAAGGCTTTCCGCTCATGGCGGACATGCGCAACAACCTTAAGTAACCGTCCCGGGTCGTCATATAGGAACAAGGCAAATGTAAGAGTGTGCTGGCGCACACCGCAGAAAACGCCAAGGTCATTTTAGTTGCGTATCCAGTGCAGCTTCAAGCTTGCGACGCAATGCGGCGAGTCCTTCAGCGACATCAGGTTCAGTAACGTTGTGATTTGCGGTGTTGGCACGCTTCTGCAATTGCAAGTATTCGTGCGTGATGCTGATCGCGGCCAGCACAGCCAAGCGATCGAAGCCAGGTGTTTTGGCATGCGAGCGCAGCTCGCGCATCTTGCGATCGAGAAAGCTGGCCGCTTCCAGCAAGCCTTCGCGTTCTTCCGGCGGACAGGCAATGAGGAAGTCGCGATCGATCAGCCGCAGTGAAACCGGCTCGTTGGTGGGTGTGCTGATGACGTCAGCCATTGTTCTCGAGCGCCTTCAGTCGTTGAATCATCGCTTCAACCCGGCTGCGTGCTTGTTCATTGCGTGCCAGCAGGCTTGCGCGTTCGTTCGCCAGCTGTTCCTGACTGTGGCGCAGGCTGCGATTTTCTTCGCTTAACCGATGAACGAATTCGAGCAGCCGATCAAGCTGCTGACTCAGGGCGGCAAGCTCGTGTTGGGCGGCGTCCGGTGTCTTCATGGGCCAAACTATATCAGGACGCCGGACGAAATCTGTGGGCCGGATAGCCTATGCATCGCGGTGCATTAAACTTGCCACTCGAAGCTAAATGGAGACCGCGATGACCGCCCTCGAACCCATCGGTCACGACGAACTGGACGAAGTTGTCACGCACCTGCGATTGTCCATTCGCGCCAGTGAGTTACATGGCTCCTTGTGCGGCCTGTTGGCGGCCAACGGCAGGCCGGGCAGGCGGGCTGTGCTCGGTGCCTTGCATCTCGACGCCGGCAGCGACAGCGTATCCGAGCACGACCAGGACACGCTGGACCAATTGGCTCGGCAAAGCGAGGAAGAACTGGCCGATCCAGAGCTGGGTTTCGAACCCCTGCTGCCGGCCGACGATCGCCCCTTGTCCGAACGCGCCGACGCATTGGTGGACTGGTGCCGCGGCTTCCTCGGCGGCTTCGGACTGGGTGGTCCGGCCTCGCACGGACGGCTGTCCGACGAGGGCAAGGAAATCTTGAGCGATATCGGCACCATTGCATCCTCATCGCTCGATTTCGGCAGCGAAGACGAAGATGAGGATGCACTGATCGAAGTGCATGAATTCGTGCGCATGGGCGCCATGCTGCTATTCACTGAATGTCATATCCCCAACCCGTCTTCCAGCGGCACGTTGCATTGAATATCGCGTCCGAAGAATTTGCGCGGCGCCGCCGTCAATTGATGAAAATGGCCGGGGAAGACGCGGTGGTGCTGATTGCCACCGCGCCCGAGCGCATGCGCAATGCCGACGCCGCGTGGCCGTACCGCCAGGATTCGGATTTCCATTATCTGAGCGGCTTTCCTGAGCCTGACGCGGTGCTCGCCATGCTGCCGGGGCGGCAGCACGGCGAAGTGGTGCTGTTCTGCCGCGAGCGCGATCCGGAGCGCGAGCGCTGGCATGGGCAAATCATTGGTACCGAACGCGCCGTGGCCGATTACGGCATGGATGATGCGTTTCCCATTGACGACATCGACGACATCCTGCCGGGCATGATCGAAGGCCGCGGGCGCGTTTACTGCCATTTCGGCCGTGAGCCACAATTCGACGCGCAACTGCTTGGTTGGATGCGCCGGCTGCGCCAACTGCGCGGTGGCGGCGTGGTGCCAAAAGAGTTCGTGGCGCTAGGCCATCTGCTGCACGATTTGCGTCTGTACAAGTCGCGCGCGGAATTGAAGCTAATGCGCGCCTCCGCCACCATTGCCGCGCAAGCACATCTGGCGGCCATGACCATGGCCTGCGCAGGCCGGCACGAATACGAAGTGGAAGCCGAATTGATGCGCGTGATGCGCAGCCACGGCGCAGTAGCTGCGTTTCCGCCCATCGTTGCCGGTGGCGTGAACGCATGCACCATGCATTACCAGGCCAATCGCGCGCCGCTGAAAAACGGCGATCTGTTGCTGATCGATGCTGGCGCGGAACTAGAATGCTACGCCTCCGACATCAGCCGCAGCTTTCCGATCAGTGGCCGTTTCAGCCGCGAGCAGCGTGCGCTGTACGAGATCGTGCTCACCGCGCAGCAAGCGGCGATCGACGAAGTGCAGCCGGGACGTTCCTATAGCACGGCGCACGATGTGGCCGTGCACGTCATCACTGAAGGCTTGTGTGCACTTGGATTGCTGAAGGGCGATCCGGCCGAAGCCCTGGCACAGGGCAGCTACAAGCGTTTTTTCCCGGCAAAAACCAGCCATTGGCTGGGCCTGGACGTGCATGACGTGGGCGATTACCGCGTCGACGGCGAGCCGCGCATGCTCGAGCCAGGCATGGTGCTTACGGTTGAGCCCGGCATCTATATCGCGCCGGATGATATGTCGGTGCCGGACGCGTGGCGCGGCATCGGCGTTCGCATCGAGGACGATGTAGCGGTGACGCGCGACGGCAACGAAGTGCTGACGGCGGATGTGCCGAAGGAGCCGGAGGAAATCGAGGCGTTGCTGGCTGGGCGGTGCTGACGAGTACTTCCTCGAAGTTGGATTCCGCCTCATCGTCATTCCGGCGAAGGCCGGAATCCAGTCAAATAAACCGTGCGAAGCACACAAAATCTATCATCGCCGCAAGATTGAGACGAGTGTGTTTGCGATACGTGAATAAACCGTCGCCCTACTTTTCGCACACATTGTGACCGCCTGCCGCGTTCTCCAACCGGCCCCACGAATGTCGCACGATTGCAACCTTAGCCACGCAGCATCGCACGGCGATATCACAGCGGAAAAAAGGGAACGCAGCATGACTTCGATGAACCGCCGCCGGTTCCTGCAGCTTCTTGGCAGCAGCACACTTGCTTCCATGCTCCCCGCCAGCATCACGCGTGCATTGGAGATTCCCGCTAATCGGCGCAAAGGTACGATCGAAGACGTCGAGCACATCGTTGTGCTGATGCAGGAAAATCGTTCCTTCGATCACTACTTCGGCTCACTGAAAGGCGTGCGCGGATTCGGCGATCCGCGCCCGGTAAATCTCACGACTGGCCATTCGGTGTGGTACCAGCCCAACGGCTCGGACTATGTGCTGCCGTTCCATCCCACGGCGCCGGATCTTGGGCTGCAGTTTCTGGAAGATCTCGCGCACGACTGGACCAGCACGCACACGGCGTGGAACGCCGGCCAATACGATCAATGGGTGCCCAGCAAAGGCACCACCACGATGGCGTACCTCACGCGCGAAGATATTCCCTACCACTACGCGCTCGCCGATGCGTTCACCGTTTGCGATGCGTACCACTGCTCCGTGATGGGCCCCACTGATCCGAACCGCTACTACATGTGGACGGGTTGGGTGGGCAACGACGGCGCGGGCGGCGGTCCGGTGATCGACAATGCAGAAGCGGGCTACGGTTGGTCGACCTATCCCGAAGTGCTGCAGAACGGCGGCATCACCTGGAAGATCTACCAGGATGCCGGCACCGGCCTGGATGCGGCCGGCTACTGGGGCTGGACCGATGATGCCTATATCGGCAACTACGGCGACAACTCGCTGCTGTATTTCAATCAGTATCGCAACGCGCAATCCGGCAGTCCGCTGTACCAGGGCGCGCGCGCCGGCACCAACATCTCCGCTGGTGGTGGCTTGTTCGATCAACTGCGTAGTGACGTGCTTGCCAACAAGCTGCCGCAGGTATCGTGGATCGTCGCGCCTGAAGCGTATACGGAACACCCGAACTGGCCGGCGAATTACGGCGCGTGGTACATCTCGCAAGCGCTGGATGCATTGACCAGCAATCCGGAGGTCTTCAGCAAGACTGTGCTTTTCATCACCTACGATGAAAACGACGGCTTCTTCGATCACATGGTGCCGCCATGTGTACCGCCTTCCGATGCGCAAGGGCAGTCGACCGTAGCCACGACGAACGAAATTTTCCCGGGCAACGTCTATTACCCAGCCGGCCCGTATGGCCTGGGGCCGCGCGTGCCGATGATCGTGGTGTCGCCGTGGAGCAAAGGCGGCTGGGTATGCTCAGAGGTGTTCGACCATACGTCGATCATTCGCTTCATCGAGCGACGCCACGCTTTGCCGGAACCGAACATCACGGCATGGCGCCGCGCCGTATGCGGCGATCTCACCTCGGCATTCGATTTCTCCAAGCCCAATGGCGCGCAGGCGCCGTTGCCGGGCACGAATGCGTACATGCCGCCGGACGATCTGCGCCATCCCGATTATTCGCCTATGCCACCCGCCAATCAGGCTTTGCCAGTGCAGGAAACGGGTGTAAAGCCTGCGCGCGCGCTGCCGTATGAGTTGCAGGCGATCGGGCGCTTGGATAACGGCCAGCTGCACATCGATTTCCAGAATGCAGGCCATGCAGGCGCGTGTTTTCACGTGCGTTCTGGCGATGCTTCCAAAGGGCCATGGTTCTACACCGTGGAGGCGGAAAAATCGCTCTCTGCCACTTGGCCGATCCAGGGCGCGTATGAATTGCATGCCTACGGGCCGAACGGTTTCGTGCGCAGCTTCAAGGGCGATAGCGCATCGCGCAAGACGATGTTGCAGGTATCCAGCCGCTACCAGCGTGAGAAAGGAGGCTTGCTGCTGACGCTGGCGAACGAAGGCCACGATTTCTGCAATGTGACCGTCGAAAATCTCTACAACGGCGAATCGCTTTCATACATGCTCAAGCCCGGCGAGCATGCCGAGAAGCATTGGTCCCTGGGCGACAGCTACGGCTGGTACGACCTGATCGTGCGCGCCGACGCGGAAGCGGGTTTCGCGCAGCGCTTGGCAGGGCATGTTGAGACGGGCGAGCCAAGCGTGACCGATCCGGCGATTGGGCAGGGGCGTTGGCTGAATTACCAGAAGCTTTGAGGTGGGTAGGTTGGGGTTTTCACCCCAACCTACGTGCTCTGTCCAAGCAGCTATTGCGCCAGCTCCCGGCAAAACCTGGCCGTCTCCTCATCCATCGGAAAACACGATTCGATATGCAGATCTTCGATCGTGACATCGTGCGGCGTGCCGAAAGTGGTGATGGTGGAGAAGAAGCTCAGTTGCCTGTCGTCTTTGCGAAATACGGTGGTGAGCAGGGGTGATGGCGCCGTGCTGACGTCGCGTATACGCCATTGCATAGGCACACCGGGGTAGGCGAGTGCTTCCTCCAGCAACGCACGTGTGACGGTGTCGGAAGGCGTGGCGGCGATCACATCGTGCAGATGCCGGATCAGATCACCCGCGACGTCTTCCCAATTGACGATGGCCGAGCGCAGATCCTTCGGATCGAAGATCTGCCGGATCATGTTGGTGTGCGCACTCGGGGCGCCGGGCAGCACGAACTGCGCAACGCGCGCGGCTGCCTCGTTCGCCATCAGCACGTCCCAATGCCGGTTGAGCAGAAACGCCGGATACGGCTCCTGCTGCTTGAGCATCAGCTCGATGGCTTGGCGTATTTGCGCCATGGCCGGTGTGCTCAGCGAGGTTTCCGGATACTTCGGCGCGTAGCCTGCGGCCATCAGCAAGGCGTTGCACTCGCGCAAGGGCATGCCAAGCGCATCGGCCAGGCGCAGCACCATCTCGCGGCTGGCCTGGGACTTGCCGGTTTCCACACAGCTCAGATGGCGCGCCGAGACATCAGCTGCCAGCGCCAGGTCCAGCTGGCTCAAGCGCCGGCTGGCGCGCCATTCGCGCAGCAGATGGCCGACATGGGCGTGCGTGGAGGATGTCGAGGTCGAAGCGTCCAAAAGGGCCGGCACGTATGGGGTATTGCGCGGATGCTAAGCCTACGTCTGCGGGAAAGCCATGACCTCCCAGGTCATGCGGACATGACCTTGCACGTCATTGATTGCATGAAGCAGTGCGCGAATGATGCCGCCATCCAACCCATGGAGAGAGCGTCATGCATCGCAGAGCATTCTTGCAGCTCACTACTAGCCTGATCGTATCCGGCGCACTGGCGGCCTATGCGCCACGGGGCGTCGCAAAAGACCGTGCGAAGGCGGGTATGGACGAAAAGCGCTTCCATGCCAGCCGACGCTTCGTGCAGACATCGTTCGGGCGCATCGCTTACGTGGAACGCGGCAGCGGCGAAGCGGCGCTGTTTCTGCACGGGTTTCCCTTGAACAGTTTCCAGTGGCGAGGCGCGTTGGATCGCCTTTCACCGTATCGCCGCTGCATTGCACCGGATTTTCTCGGCCTGGGTTACACGGAAGTGGCGGACGGGCAGAGCGTTGCACCCGATGCGCAGGTCGCCATGCTTGTCGAGCTGTTGGATGCGCTTGGCGTCACGCGCGTGGATCTGGTCGGCAGCGATAGCGGCGGCGCCGTTGCCCAGCTGTTTGTAACGCGGCATCCCGAACGTGTCCGCAGCTTGCTGCTGACCAATTGCGACACGGAACACGAAAGTCCGCCTGCGGCCATGCAACCTGTGATTGCGCTGTCGCATCAAGGCAAATTCGTTGATCAGTGGCTTGCACCGTGGCTGGCCGACAAGCATCTGGCGCGTTCGGCGCAGGGCATTGGCGGAATGTGTTACGCCAATCCCGCCGATCCTACGGATGAGGCGATCGATTGCTACTTCGCGCCGCTGGTGAGTTCACCCCATCGCAAGGCACTGGCGCATGCGTATGCCATCGCACTGGAACACAATCCGTTGCAGGATATCGGGCCTGCGTTGCGGCGTTGCAAAGTTCCCGCACGGATTGTGTGGGGCGTCGACGATACGATTTTTTCGATGGCGGGCGCAGAGTATCTGGATCAAACACTCGGCCACTCGCTGGGCATCAGGCGCGTGGCAAATGCCAAGTTGTTTTACCCTGAGGAGCGGCCGGATGTGATTGCGGAAGAAGCGCGGAAACTTTGGGTTAGTGCTGCATGATTTGTGCCCTCCCCTATATGCAGGGGAGGGCGCGATTTGCGACAGCAGAATTATGTTTTCGGGGGATTCGCTTCTTTCTGTCGATGCGCTTCATCCGTGGCATGCACCTCGTACCACATCGCATTCAGCACGGCGAAAGCGCAGGCCAGGCCAAGTCCCAGTATCCAGGTGAAGTACCACATGGTTTGCTCCTCAATAGCCGTTGTGCGAGTGCTGCACGTCTTTCAGCATGACGCGCCCGCGCATGACGCGGTACACCCAACTGGTGTAGATGATGATGATGGGAAGGAAGATGGCCACTGCGCCGAGCATCAGCATCAAGGTGCCGTGGCTGGATGAGGCATCCCAGATGGTCAGGCTGGAACGTGGATCGAGGCTGGATGGCAGCAGAAAGGGGAACAGCGAGAAGCCCGCGGCAAGGATGGTGCCGGCCACCATCAGGCAACTGCACAGAAAGCCGAGCAGGTTCAGCTTGCCCACCGTCCATTGCACGCCGATCGCACCGAGGATGCCGACTGTCGGCGCCGCCCAGAACCAGGGATGCAACATGTAGCTGGCGAACCAACTGCTGCCCACCGTCACCTGCTTGAGCAGCGGATTGGATACACCATCGGTGACGGCCCCCACCACGGTGAAGCCCGGGATGCCATAGCCCAGCCAGATGCCGGCGCCGACGAAGCTGATCGCATAAGCCAGCGCCATCCAGCGCGCGATGCGTGCGGCGCGTATGGCGATTGAATGATCGGCACGATACGCAGCCCAGCACGCACCGTGTGTAAGCAGCATGGCAATGCTCACCACACCGGCAAGCACTGCGAACGGATGCAGAAGTTCGAAGAAGCCACCGTGCCAGCTCATATAGAGATCGTCGTCGAAACGAAACGGCAAGCCGAGAAACAAATTGCCGAAGGCGACGCCAGTGATCAGCATCACCACGAAGCCGGAGAAGATCAGCGCACCATCCCATACCGCGCGCCAGCGCGGGTCGTGTACCTTGCCGCGGAAGTTGAAGCCCACCGGTCGCAGAATGAAGGCCAGCAGCACCAGTGCGAGCGCGAAGTACAAGCCGGAAAACGCTGTGGCATACAAGATCGGCCACGCCGCGAATACCGCGCCGCCGCCGAGGACGAACCACACCTGATTGCCTTCCCAGGTCGGCTCGATGGTTTCCAGCAGCACGTGCCGTTCGTGTTCGTTGCGTCCCAGAATACGCAGCAGGGCGGCGACACCGAAATCGAAGCCGTCCATGATGGCGAAGCCGATCAACAGGGCGCCGAGCAGCACCCACCAGATCACTCGCAAAGTCGTGATATCGAACATGGCGTTCTCCTCAATGCGCGGTGGCGCTGCTTTCCAGCGGAAGCGAAACCTCGCGTACCGGCCATATGCCGAGTTCATCCGGCCCTTTGCGCGCGTACTTCATCATCAGCACCGCATCGACTATGGCGAGCAAGGTGTAGAACAGCACGAAGCCGCTCAGCGATGTCCACACCTGCCCTGCGGAAAGGGAAGACACGCCCAGCGCAGTGGGCAGAATGCCTTCGATCGCCCACGGCTGCCGTCCGTATTCGGCCACGATCCAGCCTAGTTCGGCCGCCAACCACGGTAGAGGAAGACTGTACAGCGCAAGCTTCAAGTACCAACGACGGTGATCGAGCCGACGCTTGCTGGCTAGCCAGAACGAATAGGTGAACAGCGCGATGAAATAGAAGCCACACGCGACCATCACGCGGAACGACCAGAACAGCACCGGTACGTTTGGAATGGTGGATGTGGCCGCTTTCTCGATGTCGGCTGGTGTCGCCTGTCGCGGATCGGCGACGTAGCGCTTGAGCAGCAACGCGTAGCCCATGTCCTCATCGTGCTGCGCCAGCGTCGATTGCGCCTGCGCGTCATTTGGATCCTTGCGCAACGTGAGCATCGCATCGTAGGCCTGGATGCCGTTGCCGATCTTGCCTTTGGTGTCTTCCACCAAATTGTTGATGCCGGGGATCGGCTTGTCGATCGAGCGCGTGCCGATCAGCCCCATCACCCATGGAATATGCAAGGCGTAGTGCGTGGTGCGATTGGGCACATCGGGAATGCCGAACAGGGTGAACGAGGCCGGCGGCGGTTCGGTCTGCCACATGGCTTCGATCGCCGCCATTTTCATCTTCTGGTTTTCGGAAACGGCATAGCCGGACTCGTCGCCCAGTACGACCACCGATAGCGCCGCCGCCAAACCGAAGCTGGCTGCCACCGTCATCGAACGCCGCGCGAAATCGACATTGCGTCCGCGCAGCAGATACCAGGCACTGATCGACAGCACGAACATCGAGCCCACCACGTAGCCTGCGCTCACGGTATGCACGAATTTCGCCTGCGCCACTGGATTGAACAGCACGTCAGAGAAGTTTGTGACTTCCATGCGCATGGTCTGCGGATTGAACTTTGCACCGACCGGATTCTGCATCCATGCGTTGGCGATCAGAATCCACAGCGCCGAAAGATTGGTGCCCAGCGCGAGGAACCACGTCACTAGCAAATGGCTGTGGCGCGAGAGGCGCTTCCAACCCATAAAGAACAAGCCCACCAGCGTGCCTTCCAGGAAGAACGCCATCAGACCCTCGATCGCCAGTGGCGTGCCGAACACATCGCCAACGTAGTGCGAGTAGTAGGCCCAGTTCATGCCGAACTGGAATTCCATGGTGATGCCGGTGGCCACGCCCATGGCGAAGTTGATACCGAACAGCACGCCCCAGAACTGCACCATGCGCTTCCACACTTCGCGCCGGGTCATCACGTACACGCTTTCCATGATCGCCAAAATCCACACTAGCCCCAGCGTGAGCGGCACGAACAGGAAGTGGTACAGCGCGGTGAGCGCGAATTGCACGCGCGAGAGGGTGACGACATCCGGATCGATCATCATGGCTTGGTTTCCGGTGTGGTGGACGAAGAGGGAGCGAGCAGCCGTTCGACCGCTGCGGGGCGCGTGTCGGCGCGCGGGTAATGCGCGGATACGTACCAGCCGATCAGCGAGAGGAAGGCGATTTTCGCGAGGACGATAAGGATGAGCTCGGCGCTCAGCCGGCGCAGGGGATTGCGCGGCGGGCAGGGGCGAACGCGCTCCGGCAGCATGTGCATAGTGCAGGTTTCCTACCAGCTATGACATTGCGGGGCAGCATAGCGCCGTTTGTGGCCTGGTGTCGTGCGCCAGGTCGTCGCAGAGGCGTCCTGCTCTTTGTGAGCGACGGGGGGATAACCCCATGGTGCAAGGCGCAGCCCACATGCACCTTCATTGACCAGCTTCGTTGTTGTGAAGCGCCTCTGCGAAAGCGCATTACAGTCCTGGAGAAAGCTGCATCGCCTGATGACGGTAGGGTGGGTCGTTGTGCGAGCCCCTCTCCCTCCGGGAGAGGGGTTGGGGTGAGGGTACGATCAGCGCGTGATTAAACGACTTGCGCAAGAAGTCAGTACTACGCTTTCGTCCGAACCCTCACCCGCCTCTCGGCACCCTCTCCCGGAGGGAGAGGGACTCACTCAGCAAGTTTCTTTGCAAGTCTCTGCTTAGGCGATGCCGAGAAAACACGCGCGTGCCTCACCCTAGCCCGAACAGATATCAGCTCAATGCGGCAAACGCATTGCGCGTAAGGTTTTCCGGTTCGCCGCTCGTGCACACGACATCGTCCTCGATGCGAATGCCGCCGTAGGGACGGTACGCATCCACTTTGTTCCAGTCGACGTCGCTGGCCACAGGCTTGCCACGCAGTTCTTCCAGCAGCATGTCGATGAAGTACAGGCCCGGCTCGATGGTGACCACCATGCCCGGCTCCAGCATGCGCGTCATGCGCAGATACGGGTGGCCTTCCGGACGCGGAATGAAGCCGCCGCTCTCATTGACTTGGAAGCCGGCGACGTCGTGCACCTGCAGGCCGATCGGATGGCCAAGGCCATGCGGGAAGAACGCGGATGTCACGCCCGATTGCACGGCGCTTTCGGCGCTCATACGGATCACGCCATGTTCACGCAGCACGTCGGCCAGCACATGATGTGCGTGGATGTGCAGTTCCGGATAGCTCTGTCCTGCCTTCACTTTTGCGGCAAAGCTTTGCTGCGCGCGTTCCATGCTGTCGATCAGCGCCTGGAATTCCTGATGGCCGGTTGCAGCGTAAGTGCGTGTGATGTCGCTCGCGTAACCGGACTTGCTGGCGCCGGCATCGATCAGGAATGAGCGGGCCTGTTTCGGCGCCGAGCGATCGAAGTTCGTGTAATGCAACACCGCGCCGTGTTCGTTGAGGCACACGATGTTGGAGTAGGGCAACTCCGCTTCGGTCTGCTGCGCGGCGTCGAGATAAGCCATCTGGATGCCGAATTCGCTCTCGCCCGCGCGGAATGCTTTTTCGGCAGCACGATGCGCGTACGTGCCGATGCGGCTGGCTTCGCGCATCAACACCAGCTCGTACGGTGTTTTGTAGCTACGGTGCCAGTGCAGGTAATTGACCACTGCTTCCGGATTGTTGGCTTCTACGCCGTCGATGCTCGGGCATTCGGGTGCGATCACTGCGCGATGGCCCTTCGGCAGGGCTGCGACCGCTTCGGCATTCGTGCGCACGATGGTGATGTCGAACTGCTCCACCCAGTAGCCGCTCGGCGCAGCCGGCACTACGTGCCAGTAATCGCGTGGCTGCACGAAGATCAGTTTAGGCTTGCTGCCGGGCGTGTAAACCACCCAACTACCGGGTGTATCGGTCAGCGGCAGCCAGTGACGGAAATGCGGATTGGCGACGAAAGGATAATCCCGATCGTCGAGAAACATGCGCAGGGGCGTGCTGGCGGCGATCAGCAGATGATCGAAACCGCCCAGGGCCAGCGCCTTGTCCGCGCGCTGGCGCAGGGTGGCGACGTGCTGGGCGTACAGCGAAGCGAGATCTTGGCTCATACGATAATCCGGCGGTTGCTTTAGTCCGCCAGTGTAACGCGGTCAGCCAGCCAATCAGGCTTGCTGCAGCCATCGCTCCAGTTGCGCCGCATCGGCCGTGCCGATGGCAATGATGCGATAGCCGGACCAGATCTGCCCGGGCGTGGCTGCCGGTTCGTGCCACTGTTCCTGGATACCCACCTCGATGGTCGGCATGCTGCCGTCATGGGCGGGCAAGGGCAGGTTGACCTGATAGACGGCTTCGCTGCGCGGCGTGTGCTGGCTAATCAGCAGCATGCCGTTGCTGGAGAGATTGCCCAGGTGCCCGAGCGGCCGGTCGGTGATGGTGTCGGTCACAGTGACGGCATAGTCTGGACGTTTGCGTGGCGCACGGCGCTGTTCGTTCATGAGCGAGCTTCCGGCAGCAGCGGTGCGGGGCGCCGCAGGTTATTGGTCAATGCGTGCCAAGCGCGGTCGAGCAGGTTTTCTTCCTGCGGTGGCAGTTCGCGTACGCGGCCTTCGGCAATCGCGCGCGCCAGTTCCTGCAGATTCATCACGTCACTGCGCTGGCCGCGGCGAGTCACAAACAAACTGTTGCCGGACACGGGCGAGAACCACGCCAGCTTGTGCTGCACGGTTTTGCCGGTGGCCGGATCGCTGAACTCGAACCACGTGCCGAACGGCAATTGGCGCAAATGATTGTGGATGCGCGCTTCGCGGAGGCCGAGCGGCGGCACCACGGCGGCTTGCGTCGGCTGGGGTGTTTCCTGGTTGCGTTGCTCGCCCAGGCGCTGACGCTGTTTGAGGCGAATCGCCAGGTCGGTCGCGCTAGGCGGATCGACTGTGCGCGTCGGGGCAGGCTGAGGTTTCGGCGTTGCCGCCAGCGGTGCGGCCGATGGCGACGGCGCTTGCGCAGGTTTTTCCTGGGCAATCGGTTCGGCCGCCGCGATCGGCTGGACGGCGGGCACGTCGGGCAGGGAGGCGACAGATGCCGACTGTGTCTCCGCACTGATCAAGCGCTGCGCGACCTGCTCGGCTTCGTCCGCATGCATGCCGATCTGCTGCAGACCGGTTTCCACTTCCTGCCGCAGCGCCAGCGGATCGTTGACTGGGAACTGGCCGAGCAACTGATCCGTGATACGTAGTTGATGCAGGAAAGCATCGCTGTGCTCGTCGTGGCGCAACAGCGTCAACGCCAGCACATCTGTCCATGCGCGTTCCAGCAGCGTACGCAGCAGGCCGCGCGGCTCGGCGATGGCGAAGCGTTCGGCCATCAGCTCGTCGGCGTGGCGGCGTGCCTGCTCCAGCCGCTCGCGGCCTTGCATGGCTTCCACGTGGCGGCGTTCTGAAGACTGCGCCTTGCGCACCAGTTGCATGAGGTGATGTTCGATATCCGCCAGCAGGCTGGTATAGAGACCGGCCGTCGGCGGCTCCTGCTGCGCACGTTCCACCAGATGGCCGAGCTTGGCCAGCAGTTGGTGGTCGGTTTCGCCGTTTTGTCCTTCCAGCCAGGTGTCGAGCGTTTCGGTGAGCCTGCCCAGCAGCTGGCGCGCCGGGTGTTCGTGCTGGTTGAAGAAGTCGCGATCGGTCACCGCCAGGCGCAACAGCGGCAGCTGCAGGTTGCCCAACAGCGCACGCGCATCCGGGCCCTGATGCAGTTGCTGGGCGAGCTGTTCGAACAGCATCGCCACCAGTTCCACCGTATCGCCTTGCTCGGCGGTGAGCTGCATGCGCGGCGCGCCGGGTGGCAGGCCGAGATTGAGCTGATACAGCAGCTCTTCCTGCAGCTTCTGCGCGCTGCGCAGTTCGCGGCTGGTGCGGTCGGTGACTTGCACCAAGTGCTGCTGCAAGGCCGACAGCGCGGTCTGCAGTTCTTCCGGGGTGGCGGAGCGTCCGCCTGCAGCCGGTGCCGAGCCAAACGGGCCCACGCGTTGCTGTGACAGGAGGTCGCGCAGGGTTTCCAGTACGGCGATCGGTTCGTTGCTGTGTTCGGCGGTATTGGCCGATGTTGTCGTGGGCGACGCAGCGGCACCTTGCGAACCAGCATGCACGGGACCGTGCGTGGCCCGCACTCCAGTGAACGCACGCAGCTGCGGCAGGATGCCATCGGCGAGCAGCTTGGCGTTGATACCCTCGTACAGCGAAACCAGGGTGCGGCCGACGCTACCGTCGAATTCTTGCAGCAACAGCAGGCGGTGTTCGATCGGCAGGTTCAACGGATCGCTAGCGACGCGCAGGATGCGCGCCATGTTCTGCGGACCGACCGGCAATTGCTTGCCTTCCAGTGGCGGCGCGGCGACCAGCACGGCCAGGCGATAGGAGAGTTCGGACAGGATCGGCCCGTTCTGCGCCTCGCTGCGCGCTCCGAGCTTGTCGAGCGCGGCGGTGAGCTCGTGTTCCGTACGATCGAGCAAGGTCAGCGATTGCAAACTCAGCAAGCGCGCCGCTTGATCGTCTTCTTCTTCACCCATGCGCTGGAAGCTTTCGCGCAATTTGGCGGTGAAGGATTGAACAAACGCCGTGCGCCCTTGCCGCACCAGATTACGGCTGTCGAAGCAGCGCTGCTGTTCCAAGTGATTGCGGGATTGATCGGCGTGTTCGTAGAGGCGCTTGTCGAAGCGATCCAGACACAACCGCAGCGTTGGTTCCGCCCAGTGATCGCACAGCAGGCAGGCCGTTTCGATCAGCTTGCGTACGCGCAAGGGCATCCTGCTGAGATCGGCTGGGCGATTCTCAGGCGCGGACGAAGGACAAACCCTTGGCTCGACATCCATGACCTGAATTCCCCGTGAGTTCCCCGTGAGGCGAGTGTAAGCCTGTTCCGGAGCCCCGTCATGGGTTTTGTGAACTGGTTCTCATTTTTAGTGCGGGACTATGCCAGGAAGCTGCCGATGACGTCGTTGAGGAACCGTTGACCCAGAGGCGTGGTACGCAGATAACGCGGATCGTTTTCCAGCCAGCCTTTCTGGCGACCGGTGGCGAGGCGGGCAGCGATCTGTTCCACGGGCAGGCCGGTGCGAGCGGCAAAGTCGTCCAGGGGAACACCTTCGATCAGGCGCAAGGCGTTGAGCATGTACTCGAACGCCAGCTCATCGGCCGGCACCGCCGCATGGCCGCCGATGCGGGCAGGCTTGCCGGCGGCTTCCAGGTAGGTGTTGGGGTGGCGGGTTTTCCAGCGCCGCACTATGTCGCCGGTGGAAGTATCGGTGAGCTTGCCGTGGGCGCCAGCGCCGATGCCGAGGTAATCGCCGAAGCGCCAGTAATTGAGGTTGTGCGCGCAGCGTCGGCCGGCTTGGGCGTAAGCGGAAATTTCGTATTGCGCATAACCGGCTTCTGCCAGGCGCGCTTCGCAGGCTTCCTGCATGGCCCAGGCGGTATCGTCGTCGGGCAGCGGCGGCGGATGGGCGGCGAACACGGTGTTGGGTTCTAGCATGAGCTGGTAGTGCGAAATGTGCGTGGGTTGCAATGCCACCGCGCGATCCACGTCGTTCAGTGCGCCAAGTAGCGTTTGTTGCGGCAGGGCGTACATCAGATCGAGGTTGATGTTGTCGATGCCTGCGTCTTGTGCGGACTTCACCGCTGCCTCCGCTTCGGTCGATGAATGGATGCGTCCGAGGCGCTTGAGCTTGTCGTCATCGAAGCTTTGGATGCCAAAGGAAATGCGATTGACGCCGGCGGCGAGATAGCCGTCGAAACGTCCATGCTCGACGGTGCCCGGATTGGTTTCCAGCGTGACTTCGCATGCATCGACGAACGGTAGTCGCGCGCGTGCTTCGTCGAGAAAGCGGGCGATCAGCTCCGGTGCGAACAGGCTGGGCGTGCCGCCGCCGAAGAACACGCTGACGATTGGGCGGTCCTGCAAGGCGCCGCCGAAATCGTGGCGATCGGCATCCAGATCGGAAAGCAACGCATCTACATATGCTGCGTAAGGTGGTTCGCCGCGTACGCCGTGCGAATTGAAATCGCAGTAAGGACACTTTTTCACGCACCACGGCATGTGGACGTACAGCGCCAGGGGTGGTGCGAGCAACGGCATGTCAGGTGTGCAGTTCGGCGATGCGCGCGTGCAGCTTCGCCATGGCCTGGCCGCGATGGCTCAAGCGATTCTTCACGTCGGGCTCCAGTTCGGCTGCGCTCGACGACTGGCCGTGCGGCAGGAACAGCGGGTCGTAACCGAAGCCGCGTTCGCCGCGTGGCGCATCGAGCACGCGGCCATGCCAGCGTCCTTCCGCGATCAGCGGTGCGGGATCCTCGGCATGCCACAACAAGGCAAGCACGCAGATGAAGAAGGCACCGCGCTGTTCTGACGGTACGCCGTCGAGTTCACGCAGCAGACGCGCGTTGTTCGCGGGCACGTCGCCATGGCCTCCGCTATAGCGAGCGGAGTAGAGGCCGGGCGCGCCGTGTAGATGCATCACGCACAGTCCCGAATCGTCGGCCAATGCCGGCAGTCCGGTGACGCGCGCAGCATGACGCGCCTTCAGCAGTGCGTTTTCGACGAAGGTGAGGCCGGTCTCCTCGGCATCCTCCACGCCGAGTTCGGCCTGCGGAATCACTTCGAAATGACTGTCGGCGAGCAGCTTGTTGAACTCGGCAAGCTTGCCGCGGTTGCTGCTGGCTAGAACGATACGTTGCATGAGCGCTTTCAACCTAGCGCCGCGCGCTGCAGGCCGATCAGCTCGGCGATGCCTTTTTCGGCCAGGTCGAGCATGGCATTCATCTCGTCGCGACGGAATGCGTGACCTTCGGCCGTGCCTTGCACTTCGATGATGCCGCCACCATCGTTCATCACGATGTTCATGTCGGTGTCGCAGTTGGCGTCTTCGTCGTAGTCGAGGTCGAGCACCGGCATGCCTTGATAGACACCCACCGACACCGCCGCCACGGCGCCGATGATCGGGTTGCGACGCAGGTTCTCGCGCTTCATCAGTACATTCACCGCATCGACCAACGCGACGTAGGCGCCGGTGATGGCGGCGGTGCGCGTACCGCCATCGGCTTGAAGAACGTCGCAATCGAGTGTGATGACGCGTTCCCCGAGTGCCTGGCGATCCACGCAGGCACGCAGGCTGCGGCCGATCAGTCGTTGGATTTCCATGGTGCGGCCACCCTGGCTGCCGCGCGTGGCTTCGCGCTGCGTGCGGGTGGAGGTGGCGCGCGGCAGCATGCCGTACTCGGCGGTGACCCAGCCTTCGCCCTTGCCGCGCAGCCAGGGCGGCAGGCGGTCCTCGATGCTGGCGGTGCAAAGCACACGCGTATCGCCGAAGGCGATCAGCACGGAGCCTTCGGCGTGACGGGTGTAATGACGCTCGATGGTGATGCTTCGTAACTGATCACTGGCGCGACCGCTTGGACGGGACACTGGCATATAAGGTTTATTGGGCAAGTCAGGATGAGACAGTTTACCATTGACCTCTTTCCTTACCGTGCGAGCTCATTTCCATGATCCGCAGCATGACCGCCTACGCGTCCGCCGAAGTCGCCACACCCACCGGGACGCTGACCTGCGAGCTGCGCGCGGTCAATCATCGTTACCTGGAACTGGGCCCACGTCTTCCTGACGAGATGCGCAGCTTCGAGTCCGCGCTGCGCGAGCGCATGGCCGCTCGCCTTTCGCGCGGCAAGGTGGACGTGATCGTGCGCCGGGGCGAATCGCGTGGTGAATCGCTGCAGGTAGATAGCGCCATGGTGGGCCGTCTGTCCGAGCTGGCGTTGGATATGGAAGCGCGCTTTCCGCGCATGCGCATCGAATTCACCGAATTACTGCGGTTCCCCGGCGTTCTGCAGCACGCGGAAATGGATCAGGACGCGCAGCAAGCCCTTCTGCTGGACGTGCTCGACCGGGCGCTGGATGCACTGACAGCCACACGCGAGCGCGAGGGTGCCAAGCTCGCCGACATGCTGCGCGAACGGTTGGATGCGATCGAGCGCATCGTCGCTGACGTGCGTGGCTGGATGCCGGAGATCCGTGTAGCGCTGCGCGCGCGGCTGGAATCGCGTCTGGCCGATCTGAAGCAGCCGGTCGATCCCGGACGGCTGGAGCAGGAACTGGTGTTGCAGATCACGCGCTCCGACGTGGATGAGGAACTGGATCGCCTGAGCACGCATTTTGCCGAAACGCGCCGCGTCCTCGGTCTGAAGGAGCCGGTGGGTCGGCGTCTGGATTTTCTGATGCAGGAATTCAACCGCGAGGCGAATACGCTCGGTTCTAAGTCGGTGGATGCGCGCACGACCAATGCGGCGGTGGAATTGAAAGTGCTGATCGAGCAGATGCGTGAGCAAGTGCAGAACATCGAATGAGCACGCATATCTCCAACGCAGGAAGCGGGGGCACCTTATTCATCGTTGCCGCGCCCTCGGGTGCGGGCAAATCCACGCTGGTGAACGCGCTGCTGGAGCGCGAGTCGAGCATTTCGCTATCGATCTCCCACACCACGCGTCCGCCGCGTCCGGGCGAGCAGTACGGCCGTCACTATTACTTCGTCGAGCGCACTGAGTTCCAGCGCGAGGTGGCCGAGGGCATCTTCCTGGAACACGCCGAAGTGCACGGGAATTTCTACGGCACCTCGCGCAACACTGTGCAGGAGCTGTTGCAGCAGGGGCGCGACGTGCTGCTGGAGATCGACTGGCAAGGCGCCGCGCAGGTGCGCAAGGCCAAGCCCGATTGCGTGAGTGTGTTCATCCTGCCGCCATCGCGAGCGGAGCTGGAGCGCCGGCTGCGCGGGCGCGGCTCGGACAGTGAGGAAGTGATCGAGCGGCGGCTGCGCAATTCGCGCGGGGAAATCGCGCACGCTCACGAGTTCGACTACATCATCGTGAATGACCGGTTCGAAGACGCGCTGGACACGCTGCAGGCGATCGTACGAGCGGTGCGCCAACGCACCGCGCTGCAATGTCAGCGTCACGAAAGCTTGATCCGGGAACTCCTGGCCGATCGCTGAGCTCGAATTCGGACTGTTCCGTACTATTACTGTACCGGGTCGGATAGCATTAGCTGCCCAGTTCAGTTAACTTTTACACTTTCCCCTCATCCCCTTGCCATGACCGATACCGTCCAAGCCCAATCCGAGGATCGTGCCCTAGTGCGCATTCGTGGCCTCACCACGGTGCTCAACGGCAAGACCGTGTTCGACAAGCTGGATCTGGACATCCCTCGTGGCAAGGTCACCGCCATCATGGGCCCCAGCGGCACCGGCAAGACCACCCTGCTCAAGCACATCACCGGCCAGATGCGCGGCAATGCAGGCGAAGTGTGGGTGGATGGGCTGAATGTGGCGAAGTTGTCACGTCAGGCGCTGTTCGATCTGCGCGAGCGTGTCGGCTATCTCTTCCAGAACTCCGCGTTGCTCACCGATTTCGACGTGTTCGAGAACGTGGCGTTTCCGTTGCGCCAGCACACCCGCTTGCCGGAAGTGCTGATCCGCAACATCGTGCTGACCAAGCTGCAGGCGGTAGGTTTGCGTGGTGCGGCTTCGCTGATGCCCACCGAGCTTTCCGGCGGCATGGCGCGTCGTGTGGCGTTGGCGCGCGCGATCGTGTTCGATCCCATGCTGATTCTCTACGATGAGCCGTTTGTCGGCCTGGATCCGATCGCGCTCAACCAGGTGCTGAAGCTGATCCGCACGCTCAACGAGACGCTGGGCATCACCAGCGTGCTGGTGGCGCACGAGTTGGAGGCGATCAAGCAGGTGGCCGATCACATCTATTTGATCGCCAACGGCAAGGTGGTGGCGCACGGTGATCCCAACACCATCGCCAGTGACGGTTCGCCGTGGACGCGCCAGTTCTTTGGCGGCGACGCGGACGGTCCGGTTCCGTTCCAGTATCCGGCCGACGATTACGCCGAGGCCCTCGGTTTCAGGGAAGGTGCAGCATGAGTGCGCGGATAGAGCGCGGCGAAAATGTCGTAATCGTATCGCTGGCCCAGATCGGCCGCTGCGGGTTGTTTTTGCTGCGAATCCTTGCGGCTATTCCAAACAGCTTGCGGCATGCGCGTGAAACGGTGCGCCAGCTGTGGTTCGTCGGCGCGATGAGCCTCACCATCATCATGACTTGCGGACTGTTCGTGGGTATGGTGTTGAGCCTGCAGCTCTATCACGTGCTGGCTATCTTCGGCGGCACCTCGGCTACCGGTTCTGTGGTGGCGCTATCCGTGTACCGGGAACTCGGGCCCGTGGTGACGGCGCTGCTGTTCGCGGGGCGCGCGGGCACGTCGATTACCGCGGAAATCGGTCTGATGCGTGCCACCGACCAGATCGCGGCCATGGAAATGATGGCGGTGGACCCGATCGCCTATGTGGCTGTGCCGCGCTTTCTTGCCGGCCTCGTGGCGATGCCGCTGCTGTGCTGCGTGTTCTGCGGTATGAGCATTTTTGGCGGTCATCTTGTCGCTGTGGACTGGCTGGGCGTCGACAACGGCACCTTCTGGTCGAACATGACGGCCACCGTCACCGTGTGGGATGACGTGATCAATGGTGTGATCTGGAAGAGCCTGGCATTCGGCGCGGTGATTTCGCTGATTGCGGTATTCCAGGGCTACACCACAGCGCCGACCAGCGAAGGCGTGGCGTATGCCACCACGCGTACTGTGGTCGCTTCATCCATCGCGATTCTTGCGCTGGATTTCGTGCTCACCGCCTTCCTGATGTGACCCCTATGAATCATCGCTTCTTTCTGAGGACTTCGTCGTGAGCCAGAGAAAATCCTATGCCGTCGGCACCGGCATGTTCATCGTGTTCGGTTTCGCCGCACTGGCTTATCTCGCCACGCAGACGACCTCGGTCGTCAACAGTCACCAGGGCGCCAGCTACATGATCGATGCGCAGTTCGCCAATGTCGGCCAGCTCAAGGAGCGCGCGCCGGTGAAAGTGGCGGGCGTGCGCGTGGGTCAGGTGCAATCGATCGCGCTGGAGCCGGGCAAGGACGTGGCCGACGTCAAGCTTTCGATCGACAAGAAGTTCAATCAGATTCCCACCGATTCCACCGCGGTGATCTACACCAGCGGCTTGCTGGGCGACCAGTACGTGGGCCTGCAGTTCGGCACGGGCAAGAACTATCTCGGCGAAGGCGGGCACCTGGTGCTGACCCGTTCGACGCAGCCGCTGGAGGAAATGCTCGGCAAGTTCTTCGGCGCCGGCGGCGCGGCCGACGCGATCGGCGGCAATTACAAGGTGACGGCGCACTTCACCAATGTCGGCGCGCTGGTGGTAGGCGCGCCCGTGAAGATGGCGGGTGTGGCCATCGGCAGCGTGTCCGATGTGAAAGCCGATCCGGTCAAGCTGGACGCCACCGTCACGATCGCCATCGACAGCAAGTACAACCAGATTCCCGACGATTCGGCCGCCGCCATATTCACCAGTGGTTTGATCGGCAGCCAGTATGTTGCGATCCAACCCGGCGGCTCGCCGAATTCGCTCAAGGATGGCGACCAGCTCGTACTGACGCAGTCGGCGATGCAGCTGGAAGATTTGATCGGCAAGTTTCTGGTCAGTGGTTCGTCCAGCGGCAGCAGCAATGCCGGTGGTAACGGTTCATCCAATAATCCGCCCGCCGGCAAGCATTGAGCCGGCTTTACTAGGAGTCATCCATGTTGCGTCAATTGGCTATTGCCACCGCCATTGCTCTGGGCAGCGTCGTCGCCGTCGCGCCGGCTTTCGCGCAGAGCGCATCTAGCGCGCAGTCGTCCAACGCATCGACGCCGCAGGCCGTCGTGGAGGACATCACCCATCAGCTCGATACGCAGATCGCCGACCACAAGGCTGAGCTGCAGAACAACAAGCCCAAGCTCGTCGATGAAATCAACAAGATTTTCCTGCCGTACTTCGACACCGATTGGGCGTCGATCCTGGTGCTGGGCATGCATGCGCGCGAAGCCTCACCGGATCAGCGTTCGCGCTTTGCGAAGGCCTTCTACAACTCGCTGACCAACCGTTATGCGGAAGGTCTGCTGGACTACAGCAAGGGCACGGTGAAGGTCCTTCCGTTCGCCGGCGAGGTCAATCCCAAGTACACCGTGGTGAAGACCATGGTGACCACCGACGACAAGAAGCAGATTGCAGTGAACTATGTGTTCCACCAGACCGCGGACGGTCAGTGGAAGGCCTATGACGTGATCATCGAAGGCATTTCCTACATCACCAACTACCGCAACCAGGTGGATGCGCAGATCAAGAAGGAAGGCCTGGATTCGCTCATCAAAGAACTGGAAACGCAGGGCGACAAGGCGCTGCAGCAGATGGAACAGGAAAACAAGGGCAATGGCGCCAAGTAAATCCGGCGAGTTTCGGGTTGCTTCCGACGTACCGGATACGGTCTCCGTATCCGGTACCTTGAATTTCGCCACGGCGGCGAATGCGCTTGCGGCTATGCGCGACGCTTTCGGCAAGTGTGATCGCCACACGCTGGATCTTTCCGCGGTGACCGTTTGCGACAGCGCCGGCCTGGCCTGTGTGCTGGCGGCGCTTTCCGAAGTCGATCAAGGTGGATGTCGGGTAGCCGTAAGTCATGTGCCGGCGGGCATGCAGGCGCTTGCGCGCGTCTGCGGCGTGGAATCCTTGCTGCACTGACATCTGGGCCTGGGTCACGTATTACAGGCAAAAAGAAACGGGGCTCTGATGAGCCCCGTTTTTCGTTCCATCGGCTGAATCAGGTTCCGCCGGATTTCTGCTGTTTCTGCTGCTCCCATTTCTGCTGCTCCTTGAGCAGCTCCTCGGGATCGAAATTTTGATTCTGATTCTGGTTCGATCCGCCTTGCTGCAGCTTCAGCATCACATCTGCCGGCGGGTTGCCGTCGTAGATCTTGTTGAGGCGGTTCTGGCGCCAGGCGTCCCGCACGAAGGCGTAGGGGTCATACGCCGTTTTCAGGAAGCTGTCCGCGTCGAGCAACTGCGCGCGCATCTGGATGAAGTAGACCACTTCGGGGATGTAGTACTGGCCCCAGTGGAACTTGTGGTTGCGTTCGAAGTAGCTGATCGGGTCGAACAGGTAGCCGTCCACCGGGTACTGCCACACGTCGCGGAAGGTCGACGGCCCGAGCAGCGGCACCATCAGGAAGTCGCCCTCAGGCACGCCCCAACGGGCCAGGGTGATGCCGAAGTCGGTTTCCTTGATCGGAATCTGCATCTTCGTGGCCGGGTCGAAGAAGCCGGCCAGGCCCACCGTCATGTTGATAAAGAAGCGGCCCGTATCGGTCATTGCATCGCTGGGGCGAGCCTGCAGCAGGTTGTTGGCGATGCTGATCGGGAGCTTGATGTTGGTGAAGAAGTTGCTGATCGAGGTCTGCACCGGCTTGGGCGTGACCTTGGTGTAGCCCACCGCCACCGGGCGCAGCACATGGGTGTCCAGCGCCATGTTGAAGGCGTAGCTCTTGCGGTTGAACTTCTCCAGCGGGTCGTCAGTGCGGGGTGGGGCGATCGCGCAGCCGGCGAGCAGCGTGAGCATGGCAAGCCCGGGCAACAGGCGGCTTAGGACGGGAAGACGGGGCAGGGAGGGCATCGGGTAAGGGGTCCGCTGCAAGGTTTCGGGAATTTAGAAAATTGTACTTTGTAGTTCTATATTGTGCACGTATTACCGAATTAGTTCGATCCTGCGCGCAACGGCCGCGCATGATAGAGCTAGTCCAGGCTTGCCGCGAGTCCGTCGCGTTGCTAGTCAGGTGGCCGGCCGATACACTGTAAGGCCGCATAAGTTTTTATAGTTCAAGGATTTCCCATGGCCCGTATCACCGTGGAAGACTGCCTCGATGTAGTCGACAACCGTTTCGAACTGGTGCTGATGGCGACCAAACGCGCCCGCCAGCTTGCCAATGGTGCCGAACCGGCAGTCAACCCTGACAACGATAAGCCTACCGTGTTGGCACTGCGTGAAATCGCAGACCGCCGCATCGACCAGGCGACCATCGACGAGATCGATCGCTCCGAACGCGAGCGCGCTGAGCGTGAAGCCCTGGAATGGGCCGCACAGGAAGTCGACGACGACCTCACCAAGGGCGGAGACGATTGATGGATAGCGGTGGCTGTCGACAGCGTACAGGTCGAGCCGGGCGCACCGGATCGGCTGGACGCGCGTTGCGCCTCCGCTTCCTTCCTTCCAAACCTCGCAGCGAGGCGACTGCCTGAAAGGGCGTCGAGACTCGATGACGGCGGTCACGCATCCCGAGCTCGAGGATACGTCCGCATTCCCGCCGTACGTATTGGCTCTTAAAGAACGCCTGGCCTATCTGCCCGAGCAGCAGGTCCTGCGCGTGCTGCGCGCCTACCAGGTAGGCGCCGTGGCCCATGAAGGGCAGACACGCAAGAGCGGTGAGCCCTACATCACCCATCCGATCGCGGTGGCCGGCATCTTGGCCGAGTTCGGCATGGATGCGGAAACCATCATCGCGGCGATTCTGCACGACACGCTGGAAGACACCGAACTCACCCGCGTCCAACTGGCCGGCGAATTCGGCGAGCCTGTGGCGGAACTGGTAGACGGCGTCACCAAGTTGGACAAGATGCGCTTTTCCAACCGTCAGGAGGCCGATGCCGAAAGCTTCCGGAAGATGCTGTTGGCGATGGCGCGCGACCTACGCGTGATCCTGATCAAGTTGGCCGATCGCCTGCACAACATGCGCACACTCGGCGCCAAGGATGCCGAGTCGCGTCGCCGCATTGCTCGCGAGACGCTGGAAATCTACGCACCCATTGCGCAACGCCTCGGCATGAACAAGATCAAGGCGGAGCTGCAGGATCTGGGTTTCCGCGCGCTGCATCCCGATCGCTACCGTGTGATCAGCGAGCGCATCCGCGCGGCACTGGGCAATCGCCGCGAAGCGATGAGCCGTATCGAAGGCGCGTTGACCGCGCGACTGGTCGAAGAACGCGTTCCGGTGCGCGTGGTTGGGCGCATCAAATCGCCGTGGAGCATCTACTCGAAGATGCGCAACGAGCACAAGAGCTTCGCGCAGCTCATGGACGTATACGGTTTTCGCGTAGTCACCGACGGCGCGATGAGCTGCTACATGGCGCTGGGCGTAGTACATGCGCTGTACAAGCCGGTCGATCGCCGCTTCAAGGATTTCATCGCCATTCCCAAAGCCAACGGCTACCAGTCGCTGCACACCGTGCTGCTTGGGCCGTTCGGCGCACCGATCGAAGTGCAGATACGCACCGAGGAAATGGATTCAGTGGCCGAACGCGGCGTCGCCGCACACTGGGCCTACAAGACCGAAAGCGGCCCGGCAAACAGCGCGCAGGCGCGTGCACGCGAGTGGCTTTCCGCGCTGGCCGATAGCCAGGCGAACACGCCGTCCGCGGCGGAGTTCATCGAGAACGTCAAGATCGACCTGTTTCCCGATGAAACCTATCTGTTCACGCCGCGTGGCGACATCCTGTCGCTGCCGCGCAATGCCACAGCGCTGGATTTCGCCTACGCCGTGCATACCGACGTGGGCGATCACGCAGTGGCGGCGCGCGTCGACAAGAAGCTGCTGCCGCTACGCGCACGGCTGGAATCGGGGCAACTGGTCGAGATCATCACGGCACCGTCCGCGGTGCCCAATCCGGCTTGGCTGGAGTTCGTGGTCACCGGCAAGGCGCGTACCGCCATCCGCCAGTACCTGAAACATCTGCAGCATGAAGACGCGGTCGATTTCGGTCATCGCATGCTCGATCGTGCACTCGATGCGCTGGGCAGCAGCCTGGATGTGATCCAGCCGGCGGCGCTAGAGAAATTCCTGCACAAATCCAAATTCAAGCGCCTGGAAGAGTTGCTGGCCGACATCGCGCTGGGCAATCGCATGCCCGACCAGGTGGCCAGCCAGCTCGTGGCCGCACGTGGCACCACCGCGCGCGGTGCGACGGCGACGCATCCCACCGAGAAGATTCATATCACCGGCGCCGAGCGCGGCGTGCTGAGCTTCGCCAACTGCTGCCATCCGCTGCCGGGCGACGAGATCGTGGGTTACCTCTCGCCAGGCAAAGGCATCGTCGTGCATCGCGCCGAATGCCCGAATATGGCCGAGCTGCGCAAATCGTCGCCCGAGCGCTGCGTGGATATCGAATGGGATCGCGACGTGCAGGGTGACTATCGCGCCGAGCTGCGCATCGAAGTCATCAACCGCCCGGGCGTGCTGGCCACGGTGGCGGCAGCGATTGCCGCGGCCGACTCCAACATCGAGAACGTGGAATACGTCGAGCGCGACATGGCCGCCGCCACGCTGCTGTTCACCATCGAGGTGAAGAACCGCAAGCATTTGGCGGAAGTGATCCGGCGCGTGCGGCGTACGGGTGTGGTGAGCGGGGCGTATCGATATCCGCTTTGAAGGCGGGGAACAAAGAACAGGGAGCATCGAGATTTCGCGAAGCATCTGTTCCCCGTTCCCCGTTCCCCGTTCCCATTACACTGTTGCCTTTGGCAGCAATGGATCGACTCTTCATGCCCCGCACCATCATCTCCACCGACAAAGCCCCCGCCGCGATCGGCCCCTATTCGCAAGCCGTGCGCGCCGGCAGTACCGTGTATTTCTCCGGACAGATTCCGCTCGATCCGGCCAGCGGCATGCTGGTGGAAGGCGACATCAGCACGCAGACGCGCCGCGTGTTCGACAATCTGAAAGCGGTGGCCGAAGCGGCCGGCGGCTCGTTCGACAAGTTCGTGCGCGTAGGCATCTACGTGACAGATCTGGCCAATTTCACGGCCGTCAACGCGGTGATGAACGAATATTTCCAGCCGCCTTATCCGGCGCGTTCCACCATCGAAGTGGCCGGCCTGCCGAAGGGCGCGCAAGTGGAAGTGGATGCGATCATGGTGCTGGACTGATCGACGCGCGAGCGGACTGCTGACAACCACCGTCGGCAGTCTTACTCGCCATGCCAGCCGGCTCGGTTAGTCTTGTATCGATGGCCGCTCTGAAACCCCAAACTGCGACAGTGACGAACGACGACCCCGGCAAACGGCCGGTCACGGCGCTCGGCGGTGTCGGCCCGGCGCTGGTCGAGTCGCTGGCGCGCCTTGGACTGCACCGCGTGCAGGATCTTTGGTTCCACCTTCCGCTGCGTTACGAGGATCGCACGCATCTGACGCCACTGGCGGACCTGCGTCCCGGCATGCGGGCACAAGCGGTAGGCACGGTAGAGGCGGTGGAGAAGGGCTATCGCTATCGCCCGCAATTGAAAGTGGCGATTGGCGACGGCGTGATGCAGACGCTGCTGCTGCGCTTTTTTCATTTCAACCGCGCGCAGGCCGAGCAGTTCCGTGTCGGCACGCGGCTGCTTTGCTATGGCGAAGTGCGCCAGGGCAACGCCAGCTTGGAGATGGTGCATCCGCAGTACCGACGGTTGGACGAAGACACGCCCGTTGCACTGGAGGATCTACTCACACCCGTGTATCCCGCCACGGAAGGGCTTGGGCAGAAGCGCTTGAGCAACGTTGTCGCCAAGGCGCTGCAACAGCTGCCCGCGGAGGCGCAACTGGAACTGATTCCGCCCGCACTATGCGCCAAGTTTGGGTTGACCTCGCTGCGCGAAGCCTTGCTGTACGTGCACCGGCCGCCGCCCGATGCGCGTATGGACCAATTGATCCAGGGTCGCCATCCCGCGCAGCAGCGCTTGGCTTTCGAAGAACTGCTCACCCAGCACATGAGCCTGAAGCGTTTACGCGCCGCCGTGCGCGAGCGTCGCGCGCCGAAGCTTGGCGGCGACGGCGTACTGCGGCAGCGCTGGCTGACGTCGCTGCCGTTCCGGCTGACCGCGGCGCAGCAGCGCGTTATCGAGGAAATTTCTGCCGATATCGCGCAGCCTCGCCCCATGCTCCGCCTTGTGCAGGGTGACGTCGGTTCCGGTAAGACGGCCGTCGCGTGCGCGGCGGCGCTGGCCGCTGTGGAGGCTGGTTATCAGGTCGCGCTGATGGCGCCGACGGAATTGCTGGCGGAACAGCATCTACGCAACTTTCGTTACTGGCTGGAACCGCTGGGCATCCACGTCGAGTGGCTGGCTGGCAAACAGCAAGGCAAGGCGCGCCAGCAGGCGATGCGCCGCGTGGCCGAAGGCGCGCCGATCGTGATCGGCACGCACGCCTTGATGCAGGAAGGCGTGGCGTTCGCGCAGCTCGGGTTGGTGATCGTCGACGAGCAGCATCGTTTCGGTGTGCAGCAGCGCCTGGCCTTGCGTGACAAAGGGCTGGAGGGTGAATTGGTGCCGCATCAACTGGTACTCACTGCGACGCCGATTCCGCGCACGTTGGCGATGAGTGCGTATGCCGACCTAGATATCTCTGCCATCGACGAACTTCCGCCCGGACGCACACCGGTGCAGACGATTGCGATTTCCAACGCGCGCCGCACCGAAGTCATCGAACGCATTCGCGCCGCCTGCCTGGAAGGACGCCAGGCGTACTGGGTGTGCACGTTGATCGAGGAATCCGAACAACTGCGCGCGCAGGCTGCGGAAGCGGCGCATGCGGAGCTGTCGCACGCACTCACCGAGTGTCCGGTGGGCATCATTCATGGACGCATGAAGCCTAAGGAAAAACAGGCGGTGATGGATGCGTTCAAAGCCGGTGAATTGTCAGTGTTGGTTGCCACCACGGTGATCGAAGTAGGTGTGGATGTGCCTAATGCTAGCCTGATGGTGATCGAGAATAGCGAGCGCCTGGGCCTCGCTCAATTGCATCAGCTGCGTGGACGTGTGGGGCGCGGCGCCGTTGCATCCAACTGCGTGCTGCTCTATCAGCCGCCGCTGGGTCAGCTTGCGCGCGAACGCCTGCAGGTGATGCGCGAAACCAACGATGGTTTCCGCATCGCCGAGAAGGATCTGGAGCTGCGCGGCCCCGGCGAAGTGCTCGGCACGCGGCAGACAGGGCAGCTGAATTTCCGCATGGCCGATCTGGCGCGCGACGCGCACTTGTTGCCGGCCGTGCAGCAGGTTGGCGAGTACATGCTGGCGCATCATTCCGAGCAGGCTTCGCGTTTGATCGAGCGCTGGATCGGCGGTGCGGCACGCTATGCAGGAGCGTGAGAAGCGGGTAGGTTGAAAGGGATGTAATTCGACTCGCGCTATTCCTGACCATGACCAAACCGCAGCTCCTGATCGATACCGATCCCGGCGTAGACGACGCCCTTGCCATCCTGATGGCTCATGCGCACGCCGACGTGCATGGGTTGAGCATTGCGGCCGGTAATGTCGGGCTGATGCATACCACGCGCAATGCGCGCACGCTGGTCGATCTGGTGGGTGCTTCCACGCCGGTCTTCGCGGGCTGTGCAACACCGCTGGTGCACCTGCCTGAGGAAGATGCTGCTTTCGTGCATGGCCGTGATGGGCTGGGCGACGTGGGTTTCCCAGAACCCAAGGCCACTGCGGCCGATGAGCACGCCGCGCTTGCCATCCTGCGTCTGACGAGCGAACACCCGGGCGAACTGACCCTGGTGGCGTTGGCGCCGCTGACCAACCTCGCACTGGCGTTGCATCTGGATCCTTCGCTGCCCAAGCGCGTGAAGCGCCTGGTCGTGATGGGCGGTGCGGTGACCGGGCATGGCAACACCAACCGTGTGCCTGCCGAGTTCAACATCGGTTTCGATCCCGAAGCCGCGCATGTGGTGTTCGAAGGTTTTCCCGACTTCGACCTGGTCGACTGGGAGCTCACCTTGCGGCATGCCTTCGACGAGGACGAATTCGACCAGTGGCTAGCCGCGGGCGATCATCGGGCCGACTTTTTCAGGCGCGTGTTCCAGGTGGCACGCGAGACCAGCCGCCGGCGAGGGCGTCGCGGCATCATCGCCGCCGATGCGCTGGCGATGGCGGTCGCCATCGATCCTTCGGTGATAGTGCGCAGCGAACGCCGCCGGGTGGGCGTGGAGCTGGACGGCCGCCTTACCCGTGGAGCCACCGTGGTGGACTGGGGCGGGCGACTAGGCCAGCAGCCCCAGGCCAACGTGGTATTGGAGCTAGACCAGGTAAAGTTCCGCGCCATGGTGCGACGCGCCCTGGGCGCCGAACGGCTAGGCTGAACCGGTGGCTTGACCAAGCCTTTGAGCGGTCGATACAATACCGCTCTTTTCACGCACGCTTTGAGTCCGTCATGAAGCCCGATATCCATCCGAATTACCGCCAGGTGGTTTTCCAGGATCTCTCGTCCGATTTCGCGTTTCTGACGCGTTCGACGATTGCCTCCAAGGAAACCGTCAAGTGGGAAGACGGCAACGAGTACCCGCTGGTCAAGGTGGATATCTCCAGCCACTCGCACCCGTTCTACACCGGCAAGCAGAAGACGCTTGATGTCGGCGGCCGCGTGGACAAGTTCCGCCGCCGTTACGCGCAGAAGTAATCCGTTTGCAAACCTGCTGTCACCGGCAGGTATAGATATCTCGCACAAGGCAGGCCTCGCGCCTGCCTTGTGCTTTTTGCGTTGTCAATCGCACCATGCGCCGTCGAATCGTTTCGATATTGATGTGCGATAATGGGAGGGATGCATCGCCGCTTCCCCACGTCGATGCGCCTTTCCTTCGCCGGCTGGTTGCCGTTATGCGGTTGCCCCGGCGGCGACCCATGCGTAGGAGGTTTCCGTGTCCGATTCCAAATCCGTCAAGCTGGTAGATGAGTCCAACGGCCGCAGCAGCGAGCTCCCCTTGCTCACCGGTACGCTTGGTCCCGCTTGCATCGACATTGCCCCGCTGTACAAGGACACCGGGCACTTCACCTACGATCCCGGTTACGGCAGCACCGCCAGCACCAAGAGCGCCATCACCTACATCGACGGCGACGAAGGCGTGCTGATGTACCGCGGTTATCCGATCGAGCAGTTGGCGCAGCAATCCAGCTTCCTCGAAGTGGCCTACCTGCTGCTGCACGGTGAGCTGCCGAACAAGAGCCAGTTCTCCGGCTTCGAAAACGACATCACGCATCACACGATGATGCACGAGTCGCACAAGAATTTTTTCCAGGGCTTCCACCACGACGCGCATCCGATGGCCATGCTGGCCGCGTCGGTGGCGTCGCTGTCCGCGTTCTATCACGACGATCTCAACGTCGATAACCCGGAAGACCGCAAGCTGGCCGCGATCCGTCTGATCGCAAAGATGCCCACCATCGCCGCCGCCTGCTATCGCTATTCGATCGGCTGGCCGTTCCGCTATCCGCGCAACAACCTCGAATACGTCACGCGCTTCCTGCACATGATGTTCGAAGTGCCGAGCGAACCGCTGGAGCTCAGCCCAACGTGTGCCAAGGCGCTGGATCTGCTCTTTATCCTGCACGCCGATCACGAGCAGAACGCATCCACCTCCACAGTGCGCCTGGTCGGCTCCACCGGCGCGAATCCGTATGCATCGATCGCCGCCGGCATCACCGCGCTATGGGGTCCCGCACACGGCGGCGCCAACGAAGCCGTGCTGAAGATGCTCGAAGAGATTGGCTCGCCTGACAAGGTGGAAAACGCCGTCAAGCGCGCCAAGGACAAGAACGACAACTTCCGCCTGATGGGCTTCGGCCACCGCGTGTACAAGAACTTCGACCCGCGCGCGAAGATCATCCGCGAGATGTGCCACAAGGTGCTGGCCGAAATGGGCGTCAACGATCCGCTGCTCGACGTGGCGATGAAGCTGGAAGAAGCCGCGCTAAAGGACGACTACTTCGTCGAGCGCAAGCTGTACCCGAACGTGGATTTCTATTCCGGCATCATCTACAAGGCGCTGGGCATCCCCACCGAGATGTTCACCGTGATGTTCGCCATCGCGCGCACTGCTGGCTGGATTGCACACTGGATCGAGCAGCACGAAACCCCCGGCTCTCGCATCGGCCGTCCGCGTCAGTTGTATGTGGGTGCGCCCAAGCGCGATTACGCAAGCATCGACAAGCGCTGATCGCTGCTTCTCCCGATATAAAAAACGCCCTGCATAGCCGGGCGTTTTTGTTTGCCGCATTTATTTGAGTGCGGCAGCAAGCTTGCGCTCGAAGTCTTCCTGCTCGTCATCTTCCTCCGCCAGCATGATCTCCACCGAAGCCAGCGATGCGCGGCGCATCGGTTTTTCATCGACGCGATCGAGCGGCGCTTGGCGCAGTACGTTGAGCGGAAGCACGGTGATGTCGAAGGGGAGATTGTCGGCAGCGAAAAGCATTACCGGGTATTCGGCCTGTTCGTCGCGGTTGAGGCGCAGGCGGCGGGTCTGCGTTTCGAACGGTACGCCGTGTTCGCGCAGGTAGATGCCGACGGCTTCGGGATCGTCGCTGAAGACGTGCAGGCACACGGCAGAGTGCGCATCGGCGATGCCTTCTAGAACGGCGCCGACTAGGCGTGGCTCGAAGCGTGCCAGGAAGCGCATGGCTTCAACCGCTGCCTCGCGCCGTTCCCGCAGCAGTCGCGGCTGGCTGTCGGATTGAAACAAGCGCTGGTGCTCGCGCAGCGCCTCTTCGATTTCGTGGTTGCGGGGAAGCGCCTGCTCGTCGAGCACGCCCAGTCGTTCGGCGGCCTTGCGCTTGGCGCGGTGGAAGTCGCGGATGCCGTGTTCGCTCATCAGGCGCGCCGCCTCCTGGGCGACGCGTAACCGGTTGCGCTGTACGCGATCCTGCGCGTGGATGCGATGGTGTTCGCCTCGTGCCATGTTGCCGCCCTCGGTTTGCATCGTCCGCGGCAAGCCTACAGGAAAATTTCAGAAGATGTCGTTAGTCTGCTGTTGATCCTGGTTTTGTTGCTGCTGCAGCGCCTGGTTGTGCAGGCGATCGATATCTTCCACCTTGAAGATTTCCTGCATGGCATTGGGGTCGCCGACGGAGGTCGGCAGGCCGTTTTCGCGATTGATCAGCGTGGTTGTGATACCCGGTGGCATGGGCAGGCTCTTTTCGGGAGTGCCCTTTAGCACGTCGCCCTCGTAGTCGATCCAGATCGGCAACGCCGCCTTGGCGCCGAATTCACCTTTGCCCAAAGAGCTGAAATCGTCGAAGCCTACCCATACGGCGGTCGACAGATCACCGTTGAAACCGACGAACCATGCATCGCGGTGATCGTTGGTAGAGCCGGTCTTGCCGGCCAGGTCGCCGCGGTTGAGCACCTTTGCCGCGTAACCGGTGCCCATGGGCGACTGGATGACGTCCTTCATCAGCGAGGTCACCAGGAAGTCGTTGCGGATATCGATCACATGGGGTGCCAGCACCGGAGGCGCCTTGCCGCTGTTGTGCACGTCGGCCGGCAATGCGGTTTCGCCTGCCATCGCCACGCTTGTCGCGGGCGCCGGGGCATTGGACGAACTCGGTGATACGCCATTGGTGAGCATGTTCGCGGGCGGCGGCGCGGGCGGGCTGTTTTGCAGCAGACGCTCCGCGCAATCGGCACAGGCGCGCGCCGGATTGGCGACGTAGACCGGCTTGCCATCGCGATCATCGATCTCGTTGATGAAGTAGGGCGTGATCAGGTAGCCGCCGTTGGCGAATACGGCAAAGCCACGCGCCATGCTGAGCGGCGACACGGACGCCGTACCGAGCGCCATCGAGAGGTTGTTAGGCAGTGCATCGGGCGGAAAGCCGAAGCGTGTGACGTAATCGCGCGTGTAGCGCACCCCGATCGAATCGAGCAGGCGCACCGAGACCAGGTTCTTCGACTCGATCAGCGCCTCGCGCAGGCGGATCGGGCCGGAGAACTTGTTGTCGTCATTGCTCGGCGTCCACAAGCCGTTTGGCTGCGATGGGTCGGGCAGGGCGATCGGCGAGTCGTTGATGATGGAGGCCGGCGTGTAGCCGCGTTCGAAGGCCGCCGAATAAATGAATGGCTTGAAGCTCGAGCCCGGCTGGCGGGCCGCCATCACTGCGCGGTTGAACTTGCTGCGCTGGAAGTTGAAACCCCCGATCAGCGACTGGATTGCGCCGTTCTCGGGATCGAGCGACACCATGGCGGCCTGCGCCTTCGGGATCTGCGTAAGTTGCCATTCGTCCTTGTCGTCGCGGATCACACGAATAACGTCACCAGCCTTGAGTACGGTGTCGACCTTGGTGGGCGCGGCGCCGACGCGGGTTTCATTGACATAGGGGCGTGCCCAGTCCATTGCCTTGAGGTCGAGCTTGATCACCTGCTTGCTCGGTAGGAACACCGAGGCCTCAGTGGCGGAGGATGCGATCACCAGGCCGGGCGTGAGGCCGGCTACGTCCGTATAGCTGGATAGCAGATTGCCGTAATCGGTGTCGCCGGCGCCTGGGGGCAGCTCTTCGTGCGCCTCGGGGCCGCGCCAGCCGTGGCGGTGGTCATAGATCGCCAAGCCGTCGCGTACGGCTGCCACTGCCGCCTGTTGCCGGGTGCTAACCAGGGTGGTCTTGACCACGTAGCCTTCGGTCAGCGCGTCGTTGCCCAGGCGCTCCAGCGCTTGCAGTCGCGCCATTTCGGCCAAGTACGGGGCGTCCACCTGGATCGGCTGCTCGTGTGGGGCGGCGTCATCCGGTGCATGAATGGCCTGCTCGTACTGGGCCTGGTTGATGTAGCGATGCTCCAGCATCTGGCCCAACACCCAATTGCGGCGGGAGATTAGGCGCTGGGTGTTGGTCAGCGGGTTCACCGCCGAAGGGAGCTGGAAGGTAGAGGCGATGGCGGCGCATTGGGCTACGGTTAGCTGGTTCAGCTGCTTGCCGTAGTAATACTCGGCCGCGGCCGCGATACCGTAGGAGCGATGCCCCAGGAACATCTTATTGAGGTACAGCTCCAGGATCTGGTCCTTGCTGAGCTCGCTCTCCATGCGCAAGGCGATGAACATCTCGATCAATTTGCGGGAGTACAGCTTTTCGGGGCTCAGGAAGAAATTGCGCGCCACCTGCTGGGTGATGGTGGAGCCGCCCTGGGTCTTGTTGCCGCCGGATACCAGTACATGCAGCCCGGCGCGCATCACGCCGCGCCAGTCCACGCCCGGATGTGTATAGAAATCAGCATCCTCCGCTGACAGAACCGCATGCTTGAGCATGTCCGGCACCTGCTCCATGGATACCGGAATACGCCGCGTCTCGCCGAAGGTAGCGATCAATTTGCCGTCCGCGCTCAGCACTCGGAGCGGAACTTGCATGTGGTAATCCTTGAGCACATCCACTGACGGAATGCGGGGGGAGACCAGCCAGTAGGCCACTCCGATGGCTGCGGTGATCAGCAGAAGTCCGCTGAAGCCCAAAATCAGCAGCCAGCGCAGTAGGGCTTTCAAAAATCGCGTCATGTGGTTGTTGTAGCGAGACCTGAGTCAAAACAGTTCAGAGTATAGATGTAGCAGTATGTGCAACATCAGCAACGGATTAGCAAAACCTTAATCGCGGCACCGGTCGGTTGGTCCAAATGTGCAGGCCATCACGCCAAAAGTCTCGAAGAAGATCGCGTAGGCCGTTGCTATTGCATTAATTTTTCGATCTAATGACCCGGCAATCCTGCCAGTATCTGGCGGAAGCGCCAGGGGTCAAGGGGGAATCATCGTGGGGCTCTTCACACCCAAGAAGCCGCCGCTCGTGGGCGTCGACATCAGTTCGACGGCCGTCAAGCTGCTGCAGCTCAGTCAGGCAGGAGGTCGCTATCGCGTGGAGCACTACGCGATCGAGCCGCTGCCCCCTAATGCCGTGGTCGAAAAGAACATCGTCGAGGTCGAGGCGGTGGGCGAGGCGGTGCGCCGTGCGCTCGCGCGTTCCGGCGCCAAGATCAAGCACGCGGCGGCGGCGGTGGCCGGTTCGGCGGTGATCACGCGTATTGTACCGATGCCGGCGGAATTGTCAGATGAAGACCTGGAAGGTCAGATCCAGGTCGAAGCGAACCAATACATCCCGTACCCGATCGAGGAAGTCAGCCTCGATTTTGAGGTACTCGGGCCGGTGCGCGACAACCCCGAAATGAACAACGTGCTGCTGGCCGCGTCGCGCACGGAAAACGTGGACATGCGCGTGGCCGCACTGGACCTGGGCGGCTTGACCGCACAGGTGATCGACGTGGAAGCGTTCGCGATGGAGAACGCCTTCACGCTGATCGCCGACCAGTTAAACGTCGGGCGTGATGCGCTGGTGGCGGTCCTCGACATCGGCGCCACCATGACCACGCTGTCGGTGCTGAAGAACCAGCGCACGATCTATTCGCGCGAACAGGTGTTCGGTGGCAAGCAGCTCACTGACGAAATCATGCGCCGCTACGGCCTTTCCTATGAGGAAGCCGGTCGCGCCAAGCGCAAGGGTGGGCTGCCCGAATCTTACGAAACCGAAGCGCTGCAGCCGTTTAAGGAATCGCTGGTGCAGCAGATCAGCCGCCTGCTGCAGTTCTTCTATGCCGGCAGCGAGTTCAGCAAGGTCGACCAGGTAGTGCTGGCCGGCGGCTGCGCCTCGATCGAAGGCATCACCTCGATGCTCGAAGAGCAGCTTGGCCTGCCGTGTGTGGTGGCCAATCCGCTGGCGCGCATGTCGCTCTCCAGCCGAGTGCAGGCGCAGTCGCTGACCCAGGATGCGCCGGCGCTGATGATCGCGGTCGGGCTCGCCATGAGGAGTTCCGACTGATGGCACGCATCAACCTACTCCCTTGGCGTGCCGAGCGCCGCAAGGTCCGCCAGCGCGAGTTCTTCATGCAGCTCGGCGCTGCCGCCCTGGCAGCCGTTGGCGTGATGTTCCTGTGGTGGTTCTGGATGGACATGCGCATCGACAACCAGAACGATCGCAACGCCTATCTGCAGGATCAGATCAAGCAGGTGGATGCGCGCCTGGCCAAGATCCAGGATCTGGAAAAGGTCCGCGCGCAGTTGCTGGCGCGCAAGCAGATCATCGAGCAGTTGCAGGCGAACCGCGCGCAGATGGTGCATCTGTTCGACGAGCTGGTGAAAACCGTTCCGGGCAGCGTGCGCGTGACCTCGATCAAACAAAATGGCGACCAGATGGTGCTGGGCGGCGTGGCGCAATCCAATGCCAGCGTGGCCGACTATATGCGCAACATCGAAGCCTCGCCGTGGATGGGGCAGTCCGATCTCAGCAAGACCGAGAACAGTCACGATTCCTCGCGCATGCCCTTCAGCTTCGGCCTGACCGTGGCGCTATCCAAACCCAAGGATGACGGCAACGGGCAAGGCAGTGCGGTACCGGCTTCGTCGAGCACCAGCGCCGCCGCACCGGCACCGCTGACTACGCCTGCCGCTACGACGCCCTCTGCAACCGCGCCTGTACCGGCCAAGCCGGGTGCCGCGCCAGTCAAGGGAGGGGCCAAATAATGAAACTCCTCGACGATCTGCGCAGTCTGGACCGCAACAACGTCGGCGGCTGGCCGAAGTCGGTCAAGACGTTCTTTACGGTGCTGCTGTTCCTGGTGATCGTACTCATCGGTTGGTACGTGGTGATCAACGATCAGCAGGACCAACTGCAGACGCTGGCGGGCAAGGAAGAACAGCTCAGGAGCGAGTTCTCCGAGAAGCAGGCCAAGTCAGTCAATCTCGAAGCATTGCAGCAGCAGCTGGATGAAATGAAGGACATGCTGCGCCAATTGCTGCGCCAGCTGCCCAGCAGGACAGAAATGCCCGAACTGCTGGTGGACGTGTCGCAGACGGCGTTGTCCGCCGGCCTACAGCAGGAACTGTTCCAGCCGGGCACCGAAGTCCCGAAGGATTTCTACGCAGAGAAGCCGATCCAGCTGAAGATGGTCGGCACCTACCACCAGTTCGGTGCCTTCATCAGCGGCGTGGCCTCGCTGCCGCGCGTGGTGATCCTGACCATGCATGACGTGTCGCTGACGCCGCTCAATCCGCCGGCCAAGGGTTCCGAACCTGCTTCCAACCAATTGCTGGTGCTGCAGGGTACGGTGAAGACCTATCGCTACCTCGACGATTCCGAGACCGGTGATACGGCGGGCAAGGCGAAGAAGCCCGGAGGGCGGAAATGAGAGTCATGACTGCCATGAAGCCGGCACGCCTCGCGAAGCTGTCGCTGATGGTCGCCACGGCGCTGATGCTCGGCGGCTGCACGCGCGGCATGTCCGATCTGCGCGACTGGGTTGCGCAGGAAAAAGCCAAGCGCGGTGCACCGATTCCGCCGCTGCCGGTGATCAAGACCTTCGAGACCTTCAACTACGCCGACCAGGACAAGCGCGACCCGTTCAGCCCCAGCCAAGACGAGCTGAACCAAGGCAGCGGTCCCCGTCCGGATGAAGGTCGGCCAAGACAGCCGCTCGAAGCCTACTCGCTGGATAGCCTGAAGATGGTTGGCACGATCGGTGCCGGTGCCACGACAGAGGCGCTCATCAAAGATCCGGGTGGCGTGATCCATCGCGTGCACATCAACGAATACATGGGCCAGAACTACGGCCGTGTCACCGCCATTTCCGGTGATCACGTCGACCTGGCCGAATTGGTTTCCAACGGCAATGGCGGCTGGATGGAACGTCCGGCCAGCATCGCGCTTGAGGCGAAATAGGAATACAGGGGCTGATGCAATGACTAATCCCAACCAACCAGTCCGGAGTCGTGCCATGCACCTGGCCAGCCGTTGCCTGATGACCGTTATGGTGCTGGGCGCAGCCGCCTGGGCGAACGCCGCCACTGCGGCCAGTACGCTGCAGAACATCACCTACAAGACGCTGCCGGGGGGCCGTGTCGAGCTGCGCATGAGCTTCGATGGCAGCCAGGTGCCGCAACCCAACATCTTCACCACGGAAACGCCACCGCGCATCGCGATCGATTTTCCGGATACCAGCAATGACGCCGCTCGCCACCAGGACATCGGTGTGGGTACCACTACAGGTGTGTCGGCCATTGCTGCCGGTGGACGCACGCGCGTGGTCGTCGAGCTGATGCAGGCATCCTCATACAAGTCGAGCGTGGAAGGCAACAGCCTGGTGCTGGTGGTCAACAACGGCACGCTGTCGCAGCCGGTCACCACGGCCGCCACGATCGATCCATCCAAGGCGTTGCCTTCGGCGATGAGCGGCCCGGCTATCAGCAACATCGACTTTCAACGTGGCGCCAACGGCTCCGGCCGCGTGCTGATCAACTTCAGCGGTTCCGGCGCGAACGCAAACATGCATCGCCAGAACGGCAACGTCGCGGTGGACATCACCAATGCCCAACTGCCGTCCGCGCAGGCCCAACGGCTGAACGTGCTTGACTTCGCTACGCCGGTGCAGTCGATCTCGCCGAAGTCCACACCCAATGGCGCGCACGTCGACATCGCTTTCAGCGGCGATGTGGAAACGTCTTCTTACCAGACGGCCAACCAGTACGTCGTCGAAGTGACGCCGAAGAAGCAGGATTCGAAGAACACCAATCCCGCTTCGGAAGCGCAACCGGTCTACACCGGCAGCCGCGTTACCTTCAACTTCCAGGACATCCCCGTGCGCTCGGCCCTGCAACTGCTGGCTGACGTTTCGGGGCTGAACCTGGTGGCTTCCGATACGGTGGGCGGCAGCGTCACGCTGCGCTTGGTGAATGTGCCGTGGGATCAGGCGCTGGACGTGATCCTGCGCGCCAAGGACCTGGACAAGCGCCGCGACGGCAACGTGATCTGGATCGCGCCGCAGAAGGAGCTGGCTGACTACGAGCAGAGCGTGGCCGATGCGCGCTTCAAAGCACAAGACACCGCGCCGCTGGTCACTACCTACATTCCAATCAGCTATGGCAAGGCGCAGGATATTGCCAAGCTGCTGACATCCGGCGCTCAGCAAAGTGCGGTTGGTGGTGCCACCGCAAACGGCGCGGCCGGCCAGCATCGCGGCTTCCTCTCGCCGCGCGGCAGCGTCACTTTCGATCTGCGCACTAACACTTTGCTGATCAACGATACGGCCGAAAAGACCGCCGAGCTGCGTGCACTCGTTGCGCAGTTGGATCGTCCAGTACAGCAGGTGCTGATCGAGTCGCGCATCGTTATTGCGACGGACCAATTTGAACGTGACTTGGGTGTGGCCTGGGGTATAAACGGCAATCGCACCAATCCAAGTGGCCAGGTTCTGCAGGTTGGCAGCGCGATCGGTTCCACGCAAGGCACTAACAGCTCGCCTACCACGCTCGGCTCAGGTGGTTTGAACGTAAACCTTCCGGCCAGCCCCACCACCGGTACCGCTTCTACACTCGCTGCGGCCATCCTCGGTAAGAACTACGCCTTGGATCTCGAACTGTCCGCTGCGCAAACTGAAGGTCGTAGTCAACTTGTTTCCAGCCCACGTGTGATTACCGCTAATCAGCAGGAGGCGGATATCCGCCAGGGCCAAGAAATCGGTTATGTCACGTACCAAAACAGCACCAGCGGTGGTGGTGCCAGCGGTACGGCCACCGTGGCGTTCAAGGATGCTGTGCTTGAGCTGAAAGTAACGCCCACCATCACGGCGGATAACCGGGTCTTCCTGGCGATCAACGTGAACAAAGACTCGTTGAACAAATACATCACTGTTCCCGGTAGTGGTCAGGTGCCAATCATCGATACGCGATCGCTCAACACCTCCGTACTGGTGGATGACGGCCAGACCGTAGTACTGGGTGGTATTTACGAGATCAGCAAGACCGACGCGGTCTCCAAAGTACCCGGCCTGGGTGACATTCCCGGCCTTGGAGTGCTGTTCCGCAACACTCAGCGCATCAACGACAAAGACGAACTGCTGATCTTCGTCACCCCGCGCATCCTCAGCGACAGCCTGCAATAAGCGCGGATTCACGCAGTAAACAAGGGGCGGCCAGTGTGCCGCCCCTTTTGCTTTGCGGTACGAGACGCATCAAACTTTCCTACCCAGCTGTGGTCTTACACCCACCAAGCAGTACAGGATTCTCGGATGGACATGCCCCAAATCCCCACGCCCGGGCATCTGCAACAAGCCTTTTTCCGCCTTCGCGATGACCTCCGGCAGCAGATCATCGGCCAGCCACGGCTGATCGACTGCCTGCTAATTGCCCTGCTGGCGGATGGCCATCTCCTGGTTGAGGGCGCACCGGGCCTGGCCAAGACCACCGCGGTGAAGGCCCTGGCCAGCCGCATCGACGCCGACTTCCATCGCGTGCAGTTCACGCCGGATCTATTGCCCGCAGACCTCACCGGTACCGACGTATTCCGGCCGCAATCGGGCAGTTTTGAATTCGAACGTGGCCCACTGTTTCACAATATCGTTCTGGCCGACGAGATCAATCGCGCGCCCGCGAAAGTGCAGTCGGCACTGCTGGAAGCGATGGCGGAGCGGCAGATCACCGTGGGGCGCAACACCTGGCATCTGCCTGAGCTGTTCATGGTGATGGCGACGCAGAATCCGATCGAACAGGAAGGCACCTTCGCGCTGCCGGAAGCGCAATTGGATCGCTTTATCATGCACGTGACGATCGGCTATCCCGACGCCACGGCCGAACTGGCGATCCTGCGCCTTGCGCGGGAACAGGCCAGCAAGCCTGCAAATTCGATCGATCAAACGCTTGCATCGGTATCACAGCAAGAAGTATTCGCTGCGCGCGAAGCCGTATTGGGCGTACACGTGGCGCCTGCGCTGGAGCAGTACCTCGCGCAATTGGTGTTGGCCACGCGCGATGCGGGGCGCTATGGGCCCGAGCTGAAGCGCTGGATCGCCTGGGGTGGCAGCCCTCGCGCCACCATTGCATTGGATCGTTGTGCTCGTGCTCACGCATGGCTGAGCGGTCGCGACTTTGCACTGCCGGAAGACGTGCATGCCGTGGTGTACGAAGTGCTGCGCCATCGCGTGCTGCTCAGTTACGAAGCAGAGGCCGAAGGCATTCGCAGCGAAAAAGTCATCAATCGTTTGCTGGATCTCGTTCCCCTGCCGTGAACGCCGTCGCATCGAGTCAGGCGGATGGCGACGGACGCGTCCGCGTATCGCTGGCCGAGCTGATCGCCTTGCGCGGTCGCGTCTCGCGTTTGCGCGTGCCGCCGCAGGACAGCCGTGCCATGCACGTCGGCGCGCAGACCAGCCGTCTTTACGGCCGCGGTATGGATTACGCCGAATCGCGCGCGTATCAACCTGGCGATGATGTGCGCCGCATGGATTGGCGGCTGACTGCGCGTCTCGGCCGCCTGCATACCAAGCTGTTCCAGGAAGAGCGTGAAGGGCAACTGCTGATTCTGCTCGACCAGCATTCGAGTATGCGCTTCGGCACGCGTGTGCGCTTTAAATCCGTGCAGGCCGCGCGTGCTGCGGCGTTGGCCGCATGGTACGCGGTGAAAGCCGGCGAGCGCGTCGGGCTGATGGCATTCGGTGAAAGCCACTATCTGCAGCGTCCGCGTGGAGGCGTGCGTGGCGCGCTGGACGTATGCGGCATGCTGGCCAAATGCGATGCAACGGTTTCAGGACAGAGCCAGTCGCTGTCGCAGGCGCTGCAGCACGTGATCAAGCTTCAGCGCGGCGCCAATCGCGTGTTGCTGATCAGTGACGGCCAAAGCAGCGATGAAGTAGCGCGCGATCGCCTGCTTGAAATGATGCGGCACACCGCGGTGCGTCTACTTATCGTTGCCGATGCGTTGGAACTTGAACAGGTTCCGGCGGGAAGCTATCCCATCGAGCATCATGGCGAACGGCGTCAGCTCGTTCTGCAATCGCAGGCTCAGCGTGAAGCCTTTCAGCAACGTCTCGGCGAAGGACAAGCACGGCTCACCGCCATGGCGACGTCGCTGGGCATTCCCTACCGCATCATCGATACCGCCGCCGATCCGCTGGATGCAGTAGGCGCCTTGCTGCGCAATGGGGGAGGGCGGCGATGAGCCAACAGCCTCCGCAAGCGTCAAGCGAACTGCCGCTGCGCGACATCCATCTTCCGCCTGATCCACCGTGGTGGCCGCCGGCGCCGGGATGGTGGGTGTTGTTCGTGATGGTCTGCGCAGCGCTTGTATTGGGGTTTGTGCTGTTGCGCCGGATACGCCGCGCGCGAATCTGGCGCGAACGCGTGATGGCCGAGATTCGGCAGTTGGCCGATCGCCATCCCAGCGATGACGCTGCCTACGCTGCAGCCTTGCATCAGCTTCTGCGTCGTGCCGCGTGGCGTTACGCGGTGGATGCGCATCATCTGCAAGGCGAACCATGGCGACGCGTGCTGGCGCAGGTGCCGGTCGATGCCGCCACGCTCGACACGCTAATGACACTTGAAGCGAGCATGTATCAGCCGGGCGCCACGTTCGATCGCGTTGCGATGGAAGAAGCCGTGCGCCGCTGGTTGCAGGCGGCATGGCGGCGCATGAAACCGTTGGAGACGGGTCATGCCTGAATTCGCATGGCCGTGGGTGTTCGTACTGCTGCCGTTGCCGTGGGTAGCGTGGCGCGTCTTGAAGCCGGTCTCGCCCGGACAGGCGTTGCGCTTGCCGCATGCGTCGCTGTCGTGGAGCGCGGGCAAGCATGTGTCCGCGGGCAGCACGGCATCGTGGCTGCTGGCATTGGGCTGGCTGAGTCTGCTCGTGGCTGCTGCCCGACCGCAGACGCTGGGGCCACCGCAGGCGCAAATGCATAGCGGTCGCGCGATGATGCTGGCCGTCGATCTGTCCGGCAGCATGCAGACGCCCGACATGGTGCTTGGCGGGCAGCAGCTCAGCCGCTTCGGCGCAGTGGAAGCCATTGCCGGCGATTTCATTTCCCGCCGCAGCGGCGATGAAATCGGCCTTGTGCTATTCGGCACGCGCGCGTTTCTGGTCACGCCGCTCACCTATGATCTCAGTGCCGTGCGCGCGCAGTTGCAGAGCGCCGTCGTCGGCTTGCCAGGTACAGAAACCGCGATCGGCGATGCCATTGCGGTGGCGGCGAAGCGCCTGGCCGCATTGCCGGAACAGGCGCGCGTGCTGATCCTGTTGACGGATGGCGTCAACAACTCAGGCAGCATCTCACCACAGGATGCCGCGCGCGCCGCGAAAGCTGCCGGCGTGCGCATCTATACCATCGGCGTTGGTGCTACGCGCATGGTCGTTCCAGGGGTGTTTGGCGATAGCGTGGTTAATCCGTCCGCCGATCTGGATGCGGACATGCTCACTTACATCGCGCATGAAACCGGCGGCCAGTTCTACCGTGCAACTGACGGCGACCAGCTCGCCGATGCCTATCGCGCCATTGATGCGCTGGAACCTTTGCCGCAACATGGCCCTACGTTCCGCCTGCATCACGAACTGTTTCGCGTGCCGCTCGCGCTTGCAGGGGCCTGTTTGCTGCTCGGCTTGCTGTGGCCACGCTGGAAGAGCGTCGGCGCATGAGCGAGGCTCTGCATCAATTCCATTTTCTGCAGCCGGTATGGCTGCTCGGTCTGCTGGGCTTGCCGCTGCTATGGTGGATCGGTGCACGCGGCGATGCATCGCATCGCGCGCTCAGCCGTCTGGCTGATCCGGAACTGCTGCCGCATCTGGTAAGCGGTCAGGCGCGGGAGGCACGTTGGCCATTGGGCTTGCTGGCCCTGGGATGGGCCTTGGGCGTGTTGGCCTTGGCCGGGCCTACCTGGAGCCGCATCACCGAGCCGATGTTTGCCGATCGCGCCGCACAGGTCGTCGCCATTTCACTGTCGCAGCATATGCTCGTGCACGACGTGCCTCCAAGTCGCATGGAGCGAGCACGCTACAAGGCGCGCGATCTGCTGACGGCCAACAAGGATGGCTTGAATGCATTGATCGGCTACGCCGGCCAATCCTTCGTCGTGGCACCGCTGACTAGTGATGCGCGCAGCCTGGATGCGCTGTTGGACGCGATGTCACCGGACGTCATGCCGGTCGATGGCGACAATGCCGCGCAAGCCATCGAGCAGGGCGTAAAGCTGATTCACGATGCCAAGCTGAGCAACGGTTCGATCGTGCTGATTACGGACAATGCCGATACCGCAGCGCAGGCCGCCGCGCGCGTCACGCTGTCCTCTGGGGTGCGCGTGTCCGTATTGGGCATCGGCACGGCACAGGGCGCGCCCGTGCAGCAGGCGGACGGCAGCTTCGCACACGACGACCAGGGCAATATGGTTGTGGCGCAACGCAACGACCAGGACTTGCGAGCGCTTGCCGAAGCAGGTGGCGGACGTTACATGGCGATGACTGCGAATGGCGATGATGTTGCCGCCTTGCACAGCATGTTGCAGCCCACGCAGCAGGCATCGATAGCCGAAGGACAAGTCGGCGATGTATGGCAGGACCGTGGCCCCTGGCTGCTGCTGCCATTGCTGCTGGTTGCGGCGATGGCATTCCGCCGTGGCTGGGTCTTGCTGCTGCCTCTGGTGTTGCTGCCCATGTTGCCCAGCACCGCCAAAGCATCCAGCTGGCAAGACTGGTGGCAGCGTCCGGATCAGCAGGCGGCCAGCGCCTTACGACAAGGCGATGCCACCAAGGCGCAGCGGCTGGCGCAGGATCCCGCATGGCGCGGTGCGGCGGCTTATCGCGCGAAGGACTACGCGGCTGCGGCGCAAGCACTGCAGCAGGCCAAGGGCGGCGATGCGCCATACAACCTAGGCAATGCGCTTGCCAAGCTCGGCCGCTATCCCGACGCGATCAAGGCTTACGATCGCGCGCTACAGCTTGACCCGCACAACGAGGACGCGCGCGCTAATCGCAAGGCCGTGGAAGAGGCGATGCGCAAGCAGCAAGCCTCGTCATCGCAGCAACAGCAGCAGTCGGGCGGGCAGAGCGGGCAGAACAATCCGAGTGGCCAGAACGGGCAATCCTCAGGCCAGCAGCAAGGCTCCGGCCAGGATGCGCAGAACAAGAACGGCCAGAATCAAAGCGGTCAGGACCAGCAGCAAAACCCGCAACAAAACGGTTCGCAGAATTCGTCCTCGGCGGGCGATCAGCAAAAACAGGACGCCCAGCGCGAGTCAAACGGATCGTCTGCACAGAACAAACCGCGCCAGACACCTGCGCCGGCATCCAGCAGCGAACGCGCGCAAACAGCAAAAGCGCAGCAGGGGCTGCAGTCGCAGATGGACAAGGCGTTGGCCGCCACACAAGCAAAGAAGAACAACGAACCCACGCATGAACTGGGCGCGATCGACAGCGACGATCCGCTGTCCAAGTTGCCCAACGATGTGCGCCGCGATCTGCAGCGCGTGCCGGATGATCCCGGTGCATTGCTGCGGCGTAAATTCGAGCTGGAGTACCGCGAGCGCATGGGTGCGCAGCCGGTGGAAGGAGATCAGCAGTGACGTATCGCTGGTTGTTACTATTTTTCTTACTGCTGCCGTGGTCGGTCATGGCGGCGAATGTGCAGGCAACGCTGGATCGCAACGACGTGCACCTCGGCGAAACCATAACGCTCAACCTGCGCATCGACGGCGCGATGGATGCGAGCACGCCCGATCTCAGCGCGCTCGATCACGATTTCGAAGTGCTCGGCACGTCCACCAACAGCACCCTCAGCATCGTTAACGGCAAGCAGAGCGCGCAGTTGATCATCGGCGTTGCGCTGCGCCCTAAGCACACGGGTGATTTGCAGATTCCGTCGTTGGCGTTGGCGGGCAGCCAAACCAATCCGCTGACCTTGCACGTGGGAGCGCCGGATAGCTCAGCCAGCAAGCATGCCGGCAAGGATGTGTTCGTCGAAGTTTCTGCCAGTCCGGACCATGCTTACGTCGGACAGCAGTTGCTCTATACCGTGCGGCTTTTTTTCGATGTCAATCTCAACAGCGGCAGCCTGGCCGATCCGCACGTTGACGGCGTAGATCTACGCAAGCTCGGCAACGACAGCGACTATGAAGCGGTGCGCAACGGTCGTCGCTACCAAGTGATCGAGCGGCACTATGCGTTGACACCGCAGCGCGCAGGGATGTTGACGATTCCGTCCATCGAGTTTCAGGGCGAAGCAGTCGATCCTGGCAATCCGAACGATCCCGGCGGCTTCTTCAATCCGGGCGGCTTGTTCGGCAACACCACGCCGATTACCGCCGATTCGCAGGAAGTGAAGATCGACGTACAAGCGCCGCCGGCGGATTGGGGCAAGACCGCATGGCTGCCTGCACGCGCGCTGACGCTCAGCGTGGAAGGCTTGCCGAGCGACGACAAGCTCACCGCGGGACAGCCGCTGAACCTGCGCATGCAGGTGGAAGCGCAAGGCTTGCCCGGCGATGCGTTGCCGGAGCTGAGCCTGCCCACCATTGACGGCGCGACGGTCTATCCGGATCAATCCAGCACCACCACGCACGACGACGGCCAATGGCTGACGGGGCGCCGCGAGCGCGGCTTTGCGATCTTTCCACAGCGTACGGGCACGTTGACCATTCCGGAAATCACGCTCACCTGGTTCGACGTGCAGAGCGGGCAGAGGCGAGTCGCGACGATTCCCTCGCATACATTCACCGTGGCGGCCGCGAGCGGAACGCCGGCTGCAGCGTCGTCGGCCGCGCAGCCTACCGGGGTTCCTTCACCTGCAACCGCGAGCAGTGCTGCTGTGCCTGCGCAGGCGGCATCCACATCCACGGCAAGCCCACCGACACCCTGGCGCTGGATCGCCATCGGCAGCATCGCGTTGTGGCTGATCAGCATGGCGGCGTTCTGGTGGTTCTATCGGCGCAAGCGGCAACCAGCATCTGCCGTAACGGCGCATGATGCTGGGCGTGTCGATTCGGCGAGGGCGTCGCGTCAAGCGTTTTTGGACGCGGCGCGAAGCCATGATCGCCCGGCACAAGCGCGGCGCCTGCTCGCCTGGGCGAGAGTGGAGCGTCAAGGCTTGCGAAACCTGGGGCAGGTGGCCGACGCCCTGGCTTCCGAGGAGCAACGCGCAGCGATCGAACTACTGCAGCGCGAGCAGTACGCAGGCGCGGCTGCGAAGCAGCACATCGACCTTGCCGCGACGTTCGCCGACGGCTTCGCGTGGCGCCAGGAAGGCAAACCCGAAACGGATTCGCCGTTGCCGCCGCTCTATCCGTTCAAGCTTGATTGAGCGCGTCGCGCCAGATCGACGCCATGCGCTCGTCGTAACAGCAAAGCTGCACGTCCATCGCGGTGTGTGCAGCTAGCGCGTCGTGCAAGCTTGTAATTGCTACGCGCGCCGCCTGTTCCGGCGGATAACCGTAGACACCGCAACTGATGGCCGGAAAGGCGATGCTTCGAACATCGTGCTCGGCAGCCAGTGCGACGCACGAGCGATAGCAGCGCGCCAAGAGTTTGGGTTCGCCATGCTGACCACCTTTCCACACGGGACCGACCGTATGGATCACATAGCGTGCACGCAGCGCGAAGCCAGCCGTGATGCGCGCCTCGCCGGTCGGGCAGCGCACGCCGGGCGCCACTTGCGGCAAAGCTCTGCAAGCTTCCAGCAAGCTAGGCCCCGCAGCACGATGGATCGCGCCGTCCACGCCGCCGCCGCCCAGCAAAGCAGAGTTGGCCGCATTCACGATGGCATCTACGGCGAGTCGGGTAAGGTCGGAGGTGACAACGCTAATGGGCATAATTCGGCTTATGCTTGCACAACGTGTTACTGGGCGATTGCATCATGCCAAAGACGGAAGACATTTCCTTCGGTTACTTGCTGAACGACATCACCTTGCTGTTTCGCAAGCATTTTGACCGGCGCGCAGTGAAATTCGGTTTGACGCGAGCACAGTGGCGCGCCACCAAGATGCTGTACCACCGTGAGGGCCTACGCCAGACGGAGCTGGCCGAATTCCTCGAAATGGAGCCGATCGCCGTGGGTCGCGTGATCGACCGCCTGCAGGCCGCCGGCTTCGTGGAGCGGCGTCCCGATCCCAAGGACCGTCGTGCCTGGCGCCTATACACCACCGCGCAGGCGAGCGGGGTGATTGACGATATGGAGCGTATCGCGCGCGAGCTGCGCCGCGAATGCACGGCCGGCGTCAGCTATGAGGAAATGACGCAGGCGATGGATGTGCTGACACGGTTGAAGGAGAACCTGCAGGCGCTCGATGTCGCTGAAACGCCGGTGGAATTCAATGGAGATGCCGAGGTCCCCTCTTCCCTTCAGGAAGAGGGATAGGTTGGCAATTTTAGGGTTCGTCGCCCCGGCGTTCACCGGGACGACGGAAGAATCCTCAATCCTCAGCCCCATCATGCGCAAACGCGCTGGGCGCTGAGCCGAAATTCCCATCCGCCTGCGCGGCCATGTAAGAGAACACGGCGTACACCGCTACGTTCTGCGCCAACTGTTTTGGATCGATCTTGTCCAGCGTGTCGTTGGGCGTGTGGTGCCAGTCGAAGTAGTACGTGCCGTCCTGCGTGAGGGTGAGCGCGGCCATACCCTTGCCGTGCATCTGCGATAGATCCGAACCGCCGCCACCTGGCTTCTTGGTGTCATAGCTCACGCCGAGCGGCGCCAGCACCTTGGCGATCTGCTGGATGGCGCCACGCGCTTCGGGTTTCACGCTGGCACTCATCCGCCACACGGGGCCGGCGCCAAAATCCGACTCGGTGCCGAGCTGGAACGTGCTCACCTCCGACGCATGCTTGTCGGCGTACGCACGACCGCCCCACAAGCCCATCTCTTCGTTGGCGAACGCGATCACCCGGATGGTGCGGTCGGGACGCTGCGGCAGATCGTGAATCACCTTGGCTGCACCCACCGCGATGGCCACACCTGCGCCATCGTCGATCGCACCGGTGCCCAAATCCCAGGAATCCAGATGGCCGCCAATGGCGATCACCTGGTCGGGATATTTGCTGCCGGTGATCTCGCCGATCACATTTGCGCCGGTGTACTGGCCTTCGATGCCGCAATCCAGGTCGAGCTTCACGGTGACGGGCTTGCCGTAGGCCAGCACGCGCTCGAGTTGATCGGCGTCAGGATTCGACAGCGCAGCGGCGGGAATCGCCTTGGCTGGATCGGTGAAGCCGGTCACGCCGGTGTGCGGCGTGCGGTCGTTGGCATCGGTACCGGCCGAGCGCAACAGGTAGCCGGCGGCGCCTTTCGTCTGTGCGATCACCGGGCCCTGCACGCGGATCGGCGAGCCGATGCGGCCGTAGTCCAGCCCATCTTTGTGTCGCTGCATGCGTTCGCCGATGTAGACGATCTTGCCTTTTACGCTGGCCGGGTCGGCGGCCTTCAAAGCATCCAGGCTGGCGAACTGCACCACTTCCGCGGTGAGGCCACCCTTGGGCGTACCTGGCGAATAGCCCAGCGCGGTAAGCGTCAGCGGCTGCGGAAAGGGCGCCACGATGGCGCCGTGTTCGCTACGGCGCACCCACAGCGGGTAGGTCACCGATTCGGTATAGACCTTGTCGAAACCCAGCGCCTTGAATTTCGCGATCATCCAGTCACGGCCGCGCGGATCGTTCACCCCGCCGGCAAGACGCGCGCCCACTTCGGTGGTCAGACCTTCCACTACCTTGTAGGCGGTGTCGTCGTGCAAGGCCTTGTCGCGCAGCTGTTCGGCCGTCTGCACCGCGGATGCGGGAATGGTGGTGGGCGCATCCTTGGCGTAGGCGAATCCGGTAGCCAGCATCAGGCTGGCAGCGAGCAGGGTGAGGGAGGGGCGCATCGGTGACTCCTGGTGACGAACCCCGGATTATGGGGCTCGCCTCGGACCGTGCTTAGGCCGAAAGTCATGCTCGACTTGGCGAACGCAGCTTATTGCTTGTTTTTTAGCAGGTCGCGAATTTCCGTCAGTAGCACTACGTCCGGCGGCGTGGCAGCGGCGGCCTTGGTGTAGAACCGATTGAGGACCTTCACCAGCAGGAAGATCGCGAAGGCCACGATCACGAAGGCGATGATGGCGTTGATGAAGCTGCCGTAGGCGAGGGCCACTTCGGGAATCTTGTGTGCCGGGTTGCTGTTGTCCGCCGCCCGGATCACCAGTTTCATGTCCGAGAAATCGATACCGCCGGTAATCCAGCCCAGCGGCGGCATGATGACGTCGTTCACCAGCGAGGTGACGATCTTGCCGAACGCCGCACCGATCACTACGCCCACCGCCATGTCGACCACGTTGCCGCGCATAGCAAATTCTTTGAATTCCTGCAGCATGCTCATTGTCGTCTCCCTTGGGTTGTGCGCCGAATGGCGTGAACTTTAATGCATGAGCGCGATGCGAAACGGCATGTGCCAGTGCATCACACGATTCGCCCTTCCAGCACGGCGATCTCTTGCAGTTCCGCGCGAAAGCGATCGCCGCGCTGCAATGCCGCTACACCGGCAGGTGTGCCGGTGAAAATCAGATCGCCGGGCTTCAACTCGAACAGCGTCGACAGCACCACGATGATGTCCGTCACGCCATGCACCATCTCGCCGAGCTGCCCCTGTTGGCGCAACTCGCCATTCACCTCGAGGCTGATGCGTGTATCGGCGTGGGGCGCCGCTTCGCTCGCCAGGCACAAGGCGGAAACCGGCGCGGAATGATCGAATGCCTTGGCCACGTCCCAGGGATGGCTCTTGGCCTTGGCGATGGCCTGCAGATCGCGCCGCGTGAGATCGAGCCCCACGCCGTAGCCGAAGATCGCCTGCGTTGCCTGCGCGGCATCCAGGTTCCGGCCGCCAGCCTTCAAGGCCACCACCATCTCCACCTCGTGGTGCAGGTCCGACGTGGCCGAGGGGTAGGGCACGTCCGCGCCATCCGCAACCACGGCGTCCGCAGGTTTACAGAAGAACATCGGCGCCGAAGCATCGACAGTGGCCCCCATTTCACGCGCGTGCTCGGCGTAATTGCGGCCGATGCAGAAAACGCGGCGGATAGGGAAGCGTTCCTCGCGGCCGATGACTGGGAGGCTGGGGATGGCAGGAGGATCGATGACATAGCGCATGGCAAAAAGGGTAGCAGCTTCATGCACCTGCCTGGCAAGAAGCAGGCTCTGGCAGGTATAGATTTGTCAGCACTTGCCGCGCGCCGCGCCGCCAAGTCAGCAAGCCGCAAGCGAAAATGCGCAGCCTATGCGGTCTTTGCGGCGGACACGGGCATTGTCGATTTCAGGCCCGCCCGCACGTCATTACACATGACAGGTGTCATCGGCATGGGTTGATGAGCGCACGTAGCAGGACGTGGCCGGGGCCATTATCGTGCGCGCATCGGGGACAACAGGACAAAAGCGTGAGCAATACCGATCTTCTGAAGGAACTACGGATCGAACGCCACCAGCGTGAAGATCACGGACATGGGTCGGGACGCTGGCCGTGGATCGTCGGCGTCATCGTGCTGGTGCTGCTCGTGTTGAGTGCCGGTGGCTGGTGGTGGTTCAGTCATCGCTCCATACCTGTACGCACCGCCCAAGCCGTGGCAGCCGCCAGCGATCCTGCCGCGGGCGCCGTGTTGCAGGCCACCGGCTATGTCACCGCACGCCGCCAAGCCACCGTTTCCGCGCAGATCACCGGCACTCTCACCGAGTTGCTGATCGAAGAAGGCGACCGCGTCAAGCAAGGCCAGATCCTGGCCAAGCTGGACGACAGCCAATACAAGGCCGCGCTTGATAGCGCCGTTGCGCAAGCCAACGCGGCCCATGCACTGGTAAACCAGTACCAGACGCAACTGGCGCAGAACCTGCGTGATGCGACGCGTAACGAGTCGCTGGCCGAGCGTGGTCTGATTTCCAAACAAGCCGCCGAACAATCACGCACGCTGGCCACCAGCACACGCGCGCAACTGGTCTCGCAGCAGCGGCAGGCCGCGTCCGCGGATGCGCAAGTGGTCGAGGCACAGGTGAATTTCGGCTACTGCCTGATTCGTGCGCCCTTCAACGGTGTGATCACCACCAAAGATGCACAGGTGGGCGAAGTCATCTCGCCGTTCTCCGCTGGCGGCGGCTTCACGCGCACTGGCATCGGCACCATCGTGGATATGGATTCGCTGGAAGTGGACGTGGATGTCAACGAGGCCTACATCGGCCGCGTCACACCGAACATGCCGGCCGAAGCGGTGCTCGACGCCTACCCCGACTGGAAGATTGCCGCACACGTCATCGCCATCGTCCCAGCGGCCGATCGCGGCAAGGCGACGGTGAAAGTACGCGTGGCGATGGAACAAAAGGACGCGCGCATCGTGCCAGACATGGGCGTGCGCGTGTCCTTCCTGGAAGCCAAGCCCACCGTCGCTGCGCAGGCGCCCAAAGGCGTGTTGGTACCGGCCAAGGCGATCGTGAAGCGCGATGGTAGCGACAGTATCTTTATCGTTGCGAACGGCAGAGTGCACCGGCAGACCGTGCAGCCTGCCACGCAGAACTACGGCGACATGCGCTTGGTTCCCGCTTCGGTGAATGCGGGCGACAGCGTCGTGATATCGCCGCCGGACGATCTGCACGACGGCGCGGACGTAAGCGTGCAATCACAATAGAACCATACCTCTCCCTGCTTGCAGAGGGAGGCGGACAAAACAAACGGCGCTGCTTTTTTCATGCGCAGCCCCAACAGTTCCACTCGGGAGGATGTAGCTATGCATACGTTGATCGAGATTCGCGATCTTTCCAAGGTTTACGAACGCGGCCGGCAGAAAGTGGAAGTACTGCATCACATCAACCTCAACATTGCCGAGGGCGATTTCCTGGCATTGATGGGGCCGTCCGGTTCGGGCAAGACCACGCTGCTGAATCTGGTAGGCGGACTGGATACACCGACGGGTGGCAGTATCAGCGTGGGCGGGCAGCGCATTGACCAGTTCGGTGCTGGCGCGCTGGCACGCTGGCGCGCCTCGAACGTCGGCTTTGTGTTCCAGTTCTACAACCTGATGCCGATGCTGAGCGCGCAGCGCAACGTGGAGCTGCCGCTATTGCTGACCAAGCTGTCCGCGGCGCAGCGGCGCAAAAACGCATCGATCGCTTTGCAACTGGTCGGCTTGGCCGATCGCGCGTCGCACAAGCCAAGCGAGCTTTCCGGCGGACAACAGCAGCGCGTGGCGATTGCGCGCGCGATCGTTTCCGATCCGGGTCTCTTGGTATGTGACGAACCCACGGGCGATCTGGACCGTCAATCGGCGGAAGAAGTGCTCGGCCTGCTGCGTCAGCTCAATCGCGAACACGGCAAGACCATCGTGATGGTGACGCACGATCCGAAGGCAGCCGAATACGCCGATCACACGTTGCATCTGGACAAGGGCACGCTGGTCGAGCAGGCCACGGCCTGAGGAGCTTGCGATGAAATACCTTCATCTCATCTGGGCAGCGCTGTTCCGGCGCAAGACCCGCACGATTCTTACTCTGGTATCGATCGCCGCCGCGTTCCTCCTGTTCGGCATGCTGGATGCCGTGCGCACGTCGTTCGATCAGGCGGGTAAAAGCGCCAACGGCGCGCAGCGTCTGCAGACTGGTTCGAAGCTGTCCTTCATCGAAACGTTGCCGCAGGGCCTGGGGGAGCAGATTGCTCGGGTGTCTGGCGTGAAATCGGTGGCATATTCCAACTGGTTCGGCGGCGCGTATCAGGACCCGCACAATCAGGTGTTCACCTTCGCGGTCAGCGACAACTACACCGACCAATATCCGGAAGTGGCCGTGACCGACGAGGAGCGCAAGACCTATCTGGAAACGCGCACTGGTGTTCTGGTGGGCGACAAGTTGATGGAGAAATACCACTGGAAGGTGGGCGACCAGATCCCGTTGCAGTCGAACATCTTTCCGCAGCAGAACGGCAGCAAGAACTGGACCTTCAACATCGTTGGTGTCATGCACCCCAAGGAAGCGAGTGCCGGCTTTTACAGCCAGATCATTCTCATGCACTGGAAGTATTTCGACGATAGCGTGGCGAAGGGCTACAACGGCGGCAGGGTGGGCTGGTTCGTTACGCGCGTGAACGACGTGAACCAGGCGGATCAGGTGGCCAAGGCCATTGATGCGCTATCGGCCAACTCTGATCACGAAACCCGCACGCAGACCGAAGCAGCTGCTACGGCATCGTGGATGAAACAGTTGGCCGACATCGGCCTGATTGTTGGCTCGATTATGGGCGCGGTGTTCTTCACGTTACTGCTGCTGACTGGCAACACGATGATGCAAGCTGTGCGCGAGCGCACGTCAGAACTGGCCGTGATGAAAACCCTGGGTTTTTCCGATCACAGTGTATTGGCGATGGTGTTGGCCGAATCGATCCTGCTGGTGTTGCTTGGCGGCGTGATCGGTATCGGGCTGGCGGCCTTGTTGATTCCCGGCGTGAGCGCAAACAGCGGCGGCATGTTGAATCTGCCGACAGTCGGCGCAAGCAGCTGGGGGCTGGGCATTGGCCTGATGTTGGTGATCGGCATGGTGGTGGGCGCCATACCCGCATGGCGTGCGATGCGCTTGAACATTGTCGATGCACTGGCCGGCCGCTGAAGGGAGCACAGTCATGAAATTTCTTTTCAATGTTGGCGTGGTGTTGGCACTGGGCGTTGCTCTGTGGATTTGGGGGAAGGCGCCTTGGTACGCAGTGATAGCGTTAGCCGTACTGTTTGTGGCGTGGCTAATATTCAGCCGTCGCGGCCAGCAAGCGGCTTCGGTCACCGGCGTGGGCATCAGTACGCTCAGGCAGCGTCTGGGTTCGTCATCGGTGGTCATCGTCGGTATTGCCGGCGTGGTCGGCGTGTTGGTGGCGTTGTTGGCCATGGGCGAGGGCTACAGCGAAACGCTGCGCAAAACCGGCAGCGACGATACCGCCATGGTGCTGCGCGGCGGTTCGGCCAGCGAAGTCAGCTCCGTGATGAGCCGCGACAGTATCGTGGTCATCAATCAGGCGGCCGGCGTCGCGCGCGACAGTCAGGGCAAGCCCATCACCTCCGGTGAAATCGTGGTGGCGGCCAATCTGCCGGTGAAGGGCGGTGCGCCGGACGAAGAAGGCAGCGTGCAGTTGCGCGGTGTGGGCGACGGTGCCTGGGCTTTGCGTCCCAATCTGAAAATCATCGCCGGACGCAAATTCCAGCCCGGCATGCGCGAACTGGTGGTGGGGCAGGGCGCGCAGCGACAGTTCGCGGGGCTGGAGCCGGGACGCGAAGTAAAGCTCGGTACGCAAACTTGGAACGTGGTCGGCGTGTTCGCTTCCGGCGATGCCTTGGATTCGGAAATCTGGGGTGATGGGGATGTGGTCGCCGAAGCCTACCGGCGCGGCAGCAGCCGCACCTCGGTGGTGGTCAAGCTTACCGACGCCAAGGCCTTCGATACCTTCAAGGCGGCGCTGGTGGGCGACCCGCGCCTGCAGGTGGACGTGGATACCACGCTCAACTACTTCAGCAAGCAATCCGAAGGTATGAGCAAGGTGATGCGCATCATGGGCATGACGGTGGGCACGATCATGGCGATCGGCGCGATCTTCGGCGCACTCAACACCATGTTCGCTGCCGTCGCTGCACGCGCGCGCGAAATTGCCACGCTGCGTGCGATCGGTTTTCGAGGCATGCCGGTGGTGGTGGCAGTGATGCTGGAAACCATGTTGCTGGCGCTGATCGGCGGCTTGATCGGCGGTGGCCTGGCTTGGCTGATCTTCAATGGCTGGACTGCCTCCACCCTGGCCACCGGTACTACCGGGCAGCTTGCGTTTACCTTCAAGGTGACGCCGGGGCTGATGTGGGAAGGTTTGAAGTCGGCGCTGGCGATCGGTTTCGTCGGCGGTCTGTTTCCGGCCTTGCGCGCGGCGCGTCTGCCGGTGACGACGGCATTGCGCGAGTTGTGATCGACGCAGGTTGGGGTGAGCGACGTGGCTCACCCCAACCGTCAATCGAGCGTTACCACGGGTACTGCATGCGTGCTGCGTCGCGTTGTTCGCCCAAGTGCAAGCGATAGCAAAGTGATCGCTACGAGCGCTGCCACATTGCAGCTAAGGCCGGTGGTAAATGCATGCGCATAAGCCATTACTCCGCTCTGTCCATGTAGCGCTGTGTAAAACACGCCGCCGATGATCGCCACGCCCAGCGCTGCGCTGATTTGCAGAGCCGTGATCACCATGCCGGAGGCAAGTCCTGCATGATGAGTGTCTACGCCGCTGATGACCGTTCGGATAAGTGCAGGCATTGCCACGCCGAATCCGAAACCGGCAAGTACAAGCCCCGGAACCAACGTGAAATGCGGCAGCGCGTGCAGCATCGCGGCAATGACAAGCCCGAAGCCAATCGCCTGGCATGCGCACGATAGCGTGAGCGTGCGGTGGCCGAGCGCTTCGATCACACGCGGTGCGATCATCGATCCGCAGAAATAGCCGACGGTGAACGGTACCGTCGCCAAGCCAGCCTGCAGCGCGCTGTATTGCAGGCCGCTCTGCAGATACACCGCGTAGGTGAGGAAAAACGCGGAAGTGAGATAAAAGCCCAGTGTGATGAGAATGCCCAGTGAAAAATCGCCTTCGTGGAACAGCCGCACATCCATCAACGGCGAGCCGCCACGCCCGGCCACACGCATCTCCAAGCGCACGAACGCGATGAACATCACGATAGCGCCGGCCAGCATCACATAGGTCCATGCCGGCCATCCTTGCTCGCGGCCTTCCACCAACGGATACACCAGTAGCGCCAGAGCGATCGACAGCAGCGCGACGCCGCCCAGATCCAGCCGCACGGCATGCGTGGCACGTGATTCGCGCAACAGCATCGAGCCACACAGCAGTGCACCGATGCCCACCGGCAGATTCACCAGAAAGATCAGTTGCCAGCCAAGCCCCCACCAATGTGCCGATACCAGCACGCCGCCGAGCAATTGCCCAAGCGTCGCGGCAACGCCGAACGTTGCCGCATATAGACCCAGCGCTCGCGGCTGTTCGGCCTGTGGAAACATCACCCGGATCGATGCCAATACCTGCGGCGCCAACGCAGCCGCGGCCATGCCTTGCACCATCCTGCCAGCCAGCAATGCCTGTGGCGACCATGCCAATCCGCACAGCAGCGAGGCGAGCGTGAACCCGCCGATGCCGAGCAGGAACATCCGCCTGCGACCGTACAGATCACCCAGCCTTCCACCGGTGATCAGAAACACCGCATACGTTGCTGCATAGGCCGAGATCACAAACTGCAGTTGCGCGGCGTTCGCATGCAGCGCGGCACGGATCGACGGCAGCGCCACGTTCACGATGAAGAAATCCAGCGGCGGCAGGAACGCGCCCGTCAGCAAAACGGGTAACGCCAACCATCGTCGCGGATCGCCCGCGGCGTCGTGGGTATTCATGTCTTGCTCCTGGATTAAACGAGCTTGGCACCCATGCTAGTCCGGGCCTAAGATAATGAAAACTCATAGCTAGATATTTCAGTCATGACTATTGAAAATGGATATCTGCAGCGGCCGCTGGATCTTGACGCCGTGCAAGCCTTCGTGCTGGTGGCCGATCTCAACAGTTTCACGCGCGCGGCCGAGGCGCTCGATACCACGCAATCGGCGGTCAGTCTGAAGTTGAAACGACTGGAAGACCGGCTCGGGCGCCGCCTCCTCGAACGCACGCCGCGGCGCGTGAAGCTGTCGTCTGAGGGCGCGGAGTTTCTCGGTGCCGCACGCGAGTTGCTAGACGCGCACGAGCGAGCTGTGAACGGACAGGTTGCCGCTCGGCTAAGCCTGCGCATTGGCATCAGCGACCAGGCCGCCGGCATGGAATTGCCGGCGCTGCTCGCCAAGCTCGGCGCTTACGATCGAACGCTGCGCTTGGAAGTGCGCATTGGACCTTCCTATGGACTGCTGGGCGCGTACGACCGTGGCGAAATCGATGTTGCGATCGTATGTCGAGACAACGCGCGCGCTGATGGCGAACGCCTGTTTGTCGAACCGTACAGCTGGTTCGCATTGCCTGATTGGGAATGGCCGCGCTCGGAACCCTTGCGCATTGCGTCGCTGGCGTCGCCATGCACTGTCCGCGCAATGGCGCTGAAGACGCTCGACGAAGCGGGCGTATCGTGGACCGAAGTGTTCGTCGGTGGCGGTCTGCCAGCTGTAGCAGCCGCTGCATCAGCGGGATTGGCGGTGGCACCGTTGCCGCGGCGGGTCTGTCCTACCAATGTTGCCGATGTCGGCGAACGCCTGGGCTTGCCGAAATTGCCACCTACCGAAGTGATGCTCTACAACCGCACCACCGAGCCGCGCACGCGCGAAGCTGTGCGTATTCTCGTCGCGGCGTTGCGCGCAATGGTTGCCGGTTGATGCTCAGGGCATCACCGGCGGTACGTACTGCAAAGTAAGCCCGAGCAACCACAGCAGTCCCAGCACCAGCGGTACGTGCACCGCCAGTTGGATGAAGGTGAAGCCCACCACGTCGCGTGCCTTCAAGCCCAGAACGCCCAGCAGTGGCAGCATCCAGAACGGGTTGATCAGATTCGGCAGCGCCTCGGCCGCGTTGTAGACCTGCACCGCCCATCCCAGGTGCACGTGCAGATCGTTCGCTGCCTGCATCACGTACGGCGCTTCGATCAGCCACTTGCCGCCGCCCGATGGCACGAAGAAGCCAAGCACGGACGAATACACACCCATCACCAACGGAAAACTGCCGGTGGAGGCGATATGCACGAACAGACCTGACAGTCGATGCGCGAGCGTTTGGCCATCCAAACCCGGCGCGTGCGTCAGCAGCGCGGCAATACCTCCATAGAGCGGAAACTGGATCAGCACACCCGCGGTACTAGGCACCGCACGCGTCACCGCATTGAGAAAACTGCGCGGACGCCAATGCAGCAGCAGGCCCACAGTAAGGAACAAAAAGTTGTAGGTATTGAGATTGGCGATGGCGGTAACGACGGGTTTGCTGGCGAACTCGTGACCGAGCCAGCCCAGCCCGAGCAGGCCGATCAAGACGGACAACGCGGGGCTGTATTCCAGCCATTCGCCGGGACGGTTGCGCGGTGGCAAGGCTGGCGTGGAACTCTCCACTGCATCGAAGTCCTGTGCCGTACGCGCCCGCGCATCCGAAGGCGCGGTGAACCAGCAGATCACCAGCGATACCAGGATCAACACCGAGGTCAGCACCATCGACTGCCACAGAAAAATCGTCTGACTGAAGGGCAGAATGCCGGTGATGGAAAGCAGGCCCGGCGGCATGCTTTTCGGATTTGCCTGCAACTGCGCTGCGGATGAAGATAAACCCATCGCCCACACCGCGCCAAGGCCGAGATAAGCCGCCGCGCCTGCCGCGCGATAGTCCATGCGCAAGGCTTCGCGTCGCGCCAGCGCGCGTACCAGCAAGCCGCCGAACACCAGCGAAAAACCCCATGACAGTAACGAGGCGAGCATGCTGATCAAGCCCACAAAGCAGATCGCACCGCGTCCGGTGCGCGGCACGCTGGCCAGTAAATCGATAAAGCGCGCCACGATCGGCGCGGTCGCCACCACGTAACCGCCGATCACCACGAAGGCCATCTGCATGGTGAAAGGAATCAGGCTCCAGAATCCGTCGCCGAAGGCATTGACGGTCACCGCGGGCGTGGTGCCGAAGCCCAACACCACGGCAGCGACCACGATCACGCCCAACGCCGCAAAGACCCATGCATCGGGAAACCAACGTTCCGCCCACGCAGCGCTGCGCAGGGCAGCGCGTGCCATCCAGCCGTCGGTTGCGTTGCCCATAGCCGCGTGCCCCTTTTAGGAATGCGGCTATGGTGATGCGATCTCACGGGCGGCGGCAAGGGGCCGCGCGTGTCGCTTCCATGGCAATCAATGCGCGCGCTTTTGCCGTGCGAACGTGATGATGCCAACGCCAAGCAGAATGACGGCCATGCCGGCCAGATCGTACGGCCCCACTTTTTCACCCAGCAGCAGCACGCCGAACAGCACGGCCACCGGCGGATTGACGTAGGCATAGCTGGTCGCGAAGGCAGGGCGCGCGTGCTTGAGCACGTACAGATAAGCACTGAAGGCGACCAACGACCCGAACACCACCAGATACCCCGCCGCCAACGTGGCGCGCAGCGTGGGATGTGCGGGCAGTTTTTCGTCGCTCAGGAATCCGGTGATAAGCAAGGCGACGCTTCCGCACAGCATTTGCGTGGCGGTGTTCATCATGCCATTGGGCATGTCCTGCCGACGGCTCCACACTGAGCCGAACGCCCATGCGGCCGCGGCAATCAACAAGGCGATGGCGCCGATGTGCGAACCGGACAATGCACTGCCGAGATTCAACACGATCACGCCGACAAAGCCGATCAGCAGGCCCGTCGTTTCCGCTTTGGTCGGCCAATCGCCGTAAAGGCTCGCGAAGATGGCGGCGAACAAGGGCATGCTCGCCACGGCGACCGCGGAAATGCCCGAGCTCACGCTTTGTTCGGCGTAGCACACCAAGCCGTTGCCGAAGCCCAGTAACAGCACACCGGTGAACGCCGCGTTGCGCCACTGGCGCGCGCTCGGCAGCGGCGTGCCGCGCAAGCGCAAGTAACCGAACAGCAGCAGACCGGCCACGGCGAAACGCAACCCCGCCAGCAAAAAGGGTGGATAGCTTTCGAGCGCGACGCGTATACCTAAGTACGTGGAACCCCACACGATGTACAACGCGAGCATCGCCAAGGGCACCCACGCACCCGCGCGGCTCTTGTCGCTTGCGGCGGCAAGCGTGTTGGTAGCGGAGTCGTTCATGAGCGGGGATAGAGAGGGGCAGGCGTAACGATACCTGCATGCAGGGCGTTGCAGTAGCGAAAGCCTTGCAAGCTAGTGTTGATCGGGAGTCAATGTGCCTGCAGCGCATCAATCCCCCCTCTCCTCCGGGGAGAGGGAGTAGGTATTACGAAGCCTTGCTTGCGCCGCGCTGCTCTTCCTGTGCCAGCAAGGCGCGCTTGCGCTCCACGCCCCAGCGCCAGCCGCCCGCCGAGCCGTCCTCGCGCACGATGCGATGACACGGCACGATCAGGGCCAGCCGATTGCTGCCGCACGCCTGTCCGATGGCACGTGCGGCGCCCGGTTTGCCGAGTTCCGCGGCAAGTTCGCCATAGCTCTTGGTGGTGCCAGAGGGTATGCGCGTAAGCGCTTCCCATACGCGCCATTGGAAGGCGGTCGCGGCGACGTCGAGCGGCGGCATGTCCGGCGCTGCGCGATCGCTCCAGCCCAGCTCGCTGGCGATGCGCGCAATCACAGCGTCCAGCCATTCCTCGCGCCCGTTGTCGACGCGTTCGCGGGGGGCCTTGGGGAATTCGTCCGCTAGCCGTTGTTGCAGTTCTTCATCGCTCGCGCCCAGCGTGACGGCGCAAATACCTTTCGCCGTGGCGGCGACCAGCAGCTGGCCCAGTGGCGTGCTGGTGGTGGTGTAGCGAATGTGTGCCCCCGCGCCGCCAGCGCGATAGCTGGCCGGCGTCATGCCGAGCAGGCGGTTGGTATGTTCGTAGACGCGGCTGCCGGAACCGAAGCCGGCGTCATAGACCGCATCGGCGACGGCAGAACCCTTGCGCAGCGCACTTTTGAACTGGCCGAAGCGGCGCGCGCGATGGTATTCGGCCGGGCTCATGCCATAACGGCGGCGAAACGCGCGCTGCAGGTGGCTGGGGCTCAGTTTGGCCGCACTGGCCAGGGTGGCGAGCGAGGGGGCTTCCGTCGCACGCTCGATCAGCGCGCGCACATGTTCCAGCGGAGCTTCAAGGGTGGCGAGAGAGTTGCGCATGGCCATATCCGAAGGGGATTTGCCGTCAGCTTAGGCGTGCCACCCGACGGCAGCTATCCGGATTTTGCGCTTAGTGATGCGCCACCGGACGCGAGTGATGGATGACCACGTACTCGCCTTCCAGTACTTCCGGCTGGCGTGCCTGCCGAGCGGCGCCCGGCATCGCGGCGCGACCGCGCTTCCACTGCCGCCAGACCAGCCACAGCGCGCCGCCGACGGTCAGCACGCCGGCCACGACCAGCCCGAACACCATCAGCACGCCAATGACAATCAGGCCTAGCACCACCGATAAAGCCTGGGCGAGCGGATGACGACGGCGGTACTGAAGCGAATGAACGGCGCGCATGTTAAAAATCCGTGTGGTAAAATCAAGGACTTACGCGCGTAACGATGAGGCCATAGAGCCTCCAAGGCAAGTGCCGATGGAAACAGCCGCATCCCCTCTTTATCTTTGCCGGCTGCACGATATGCCTGACGGCGAAGCCATGGCGCTGGACGTGATGCTGCCGGGAGGCGAGGAAAGCGTGATCCTGCTGCGGTTGGGCGAGCGGGTGAACGCCTGGTTAAACATTTGCCCGCATGCTGGCCGTCGCCTGGACTGGGCGCCGGGCAAGTTCTTGGTGTCGAAAGGCATGCTGGTTTGCGCCGCGCATGGTGCCTGCTTCGGCGTGGATACCGGCGAATGCGTGAGCGGCCCTTGTCGGGGCGAAAGCCTCCGGACGGTGCCGGTGCGCGTGGAGCAAGGTAACGTGCTGTTGGATGCGTAGGCTGGGATTGTTATCCCAACCTACAGCCGCGCATCTACCAGTTCCTTTGGCAACACACCCTTGATGTCGTACACCACGCCGTGGGGCATGGCGAGCGCACGCACGTCGTAAGCGACGCCGGCTTTGAACTGCTCATGCGCCACCGCGAGCACGACAGCCGCGTAGCTTCCTTTCGCTTCCACGCTCGGCAGCAGATTCAAGCCGTAGTGCTTGCGCGTTTCCTCGGCGTCGGCCCAAGGGTCGTGCACGTCGACGGCGGCGCCGAAGCTTTGCAGTTCGCGCACCAGGTCGATCACGCGCGTGTTACGTAGGTCCGGGCAGTTTTCCTTGAAGGTGAGGCCCAGCACCAGCACGCGGCTGCCGCGAATGGCATGGCCCTGGCCGACCATCAGCTTGATCACCTCGGCGGCCACGTGTTGGCCCATTGCGTCGTTGATGCGGCGGCAGGCGAGCAGAATGTCAGGGTAATAGCCGGTGGATTGCGCTTTTTGGATCAGATAGTACGGATCGACGCCGATGCAATGACCTCCGACCAGGCCGGGTTGGAACGGCAGGAAGTTCCACTTCGTGCCCGCGGCCGCGAGCACGTCCTGCGTGTCGATGCCTAAGCGATGAAAGATCAACGCGAATTCGTTGATCAACGCGATGTTGGCGTCACGCTGTGTGTTTTCGATCACCTTGGCCGCCTCGGCCACCTTCAAACTCGACGCCTTGTGCGTGCCGGCCGTGATGATGCGCGCGTACAACGCGTCGACGAAATCCGCCGTTTCTGGCGTGGAACCGGAGGTGATCTTCGGGATCGTGGTGAGCCGGCGCAGCTTGTCGCCGGGATTGATGCGCTCGGGGCTATAGCCCACGGTGAAATCGGTATTGAACTCAAGGCCGGAAGCGCGCTCCAGTTCGGGCACGCAGATTTCTTCCGTAGCACCAGGATACACGGTGGATTCGTAGATCACCACGTCGCCGCGCTTGAGCACGCTGCCGACCATCTGGCTGGCGCGGATCAGCGGCATGAAGTCCGGACGCTTGTGCTCATCCACCGGCGTGGGCACGGTGATGATGAAGACGTTGCGATCGCGCAGTGCCTCCAACTCGGTGGCAAAGTACAACTGTGTGGCGGCGCGCAGTTCGTCTTCGGAGGTTTCCTGGTTGCCGTCCGTGCCTCGCTGCAAGGACTCCACACGCGCGGCGTCGATGTCATAACCGAGCGTATCGAGGAGGCGGCCGAATTCCACGGCGAGCGGCAGGCCGACATAACCGAGTCCGATCACGGCAAGACGAGGGTCGCTGGGATGAGTGATCACGGGTCTTTCGCCAGGTATCGAAGTAAGTGTGAGGCCAAGAGCCTGCGCGCAGGATACCTGCTCATGCCGAACCAGGCGCTAGCGATACATAAGGTTGATCATCACCATCGTGATGATCAGCACGATAAAGGTGAGCGGCACGCCCGCGCGCAGGAAATCCTTGGCGTTGTAGTCGCCCGGGCCGGTCACCATCATCAGCGCCGGATGGCCGGAACTGAGCAGGAAGGTGTTGGACGAAGACACCGCCACAATCAACGCATAGGCGGAAGGATTGCCGCCCGTGGCCACCGCCACGCTGATCGCCACCGGCACCATCATCACCGTGGCGCCCACGTTCGACATCACCTGCGAAAACAGCAGGGTGAGGATAGCCAGCGACGTCTGCAGCACCCACGGCGACGCATGCCCCAGATGCAGCAGCACCTCCTGCGCTACCCACGCGGCGGTGCCGGTGGAATCCATCGACCAGCCCAGCGGAATCAGGCAGGCGGTGACGAAAATCGTTTTCCAGTTGATCGCCTTGAACGCCTCGTCCATGTTCAGCACGCCGGTGAGCAGCATGCCGACCGCGCCGGTCATCATGGCGATGGAAAGGTCGAGGTTGGTGAACAGCGCAAGTCCCTTGGCGAGCAGGAAGAAACTCACGGCCTGCCAGATCTTGTTGGGGCGCTGTTCTTCGCGCGGGATGTCAGTGACGACCACCAGATCCTTGTCTTCGGTGGCATCCTGCAAGGCCTTCCAGCTGGAATGCAGCACTAGCGTGTCGCCAGTGCGCAGGCTTACCGAGCGAAGGTCATCGCGGTATACCTGATCGCCGCGCGTTACCGCCAGCACCGAGATGCCATAGCGCTTGCGTAGGCGCAGCTCGCCGACCGATTGTTTGAGAAAACGCGAGCTAGGTGGGATGACTGCTTCGGAAATGCCCGCGCGCGTGGGATTGAACAGCTCGCCCAATTGCCGCATACGCGGCGAAACGCGACATAGCTGGTTGTTGGCGAATCGATTCAGTTCCTCGCGCGGCCCCAGCACACCGAGCACCGAACCCACCCAGATCACCTGGTCGGCCGGTGGCGCCATGCGCGCGTCGTTGCCACTTTTGATCGCCAGGATCAGTGGCGCGCCATGCAGTTGTTCCACCTCGCCGATGCTCATCCCGACCAGCGGGCTTTCGGCGGTGACCGTGAGCTCCGCCGTCTCGCCGACAATGCCGTAGGTTTCGGCGAAGTAGCTCTCGGTACGACCGGGCGTCACTTTCTGCCGCTCATCTTCGCGTTCTGGCAGCAGCTTGTTGGTGTAGAGGTAGAAGAACAGCACACCGGCTACGGCCAGAGCGAGGCCCACCGGCGTGACGCTGAAGAGCCCGAACTTCGGCACCGTCTGCGCGCCGGGCGGCAGGTTGGCGTTGGCGCTGGCGATCAGGTCGTTGAGCACGATCAGCGGCGAGTTCGCGATCAGCGTGGTGTTGGTGGCAGTGAGGATGCAGAAGGCCATCGGCAGCAGCAGGCGCGAGATCGGCACACCGGTGCGCGCGGAAAGGCGGCTGGTGACCGGGATCATCAGCGCCGCCAGCGCCTGGCTGGGAATCACCGCGCTGAACAGGCTGGTGACGGCGTTGATCACCACGCCCAGCCGCGATTCCTTGCCGCGCGCCATGCGCATCACGAATTGCGCGGTAAGACCCAGCACGCCAGCGCGATCCAGCCCCGCGCCCATGATCATGATCGCGATGATGGCGATCACCGCGTTACCGGCGAAACCGTTGAACACGCGGTCGGACGGAATCAGCCCGGTAAGGCCGATCACCACGACCACCAGCAAGGCCACCATGTCGGCGCGAATCCATTCCAGCACCAGCATGAGCATGGTGAAGCCCACCAGCCCCAGCACCAGGATCATTTCGGGGGTGAGGGTCAGCGCCACTGTCGACCATCCCTGTCGGGCACGGTGGGGTGGATGCGATTGGGCAGCTCTTGCTTCACGCGGATGGCTCGTCCCTGTTTAACGCGGGAGTATAAGCGTCTGCGTGGGATGGCTGGTGAACCGTTGCCGCATCTCGGGTGGTCGAGGAGCATCACATGCACGATATCGGCTGCACCTCACCGCCAACCTACGAGTTACGCCGGGCCAGTTGTATGCGGCGGTATCAGCGCTTGCGGTAGAGCAAATCCCACACCCCATGCCCGAGCTTCAGTCCGCGCCGTTCGAAATGCGTCTCGATGCGCCACGCGGGCTTCTCCGCAAACTGCCCTGGCCCCACTTCGTTGCACCAGTCAGGCGCGGCTTCCATCACTTCCAGCATGTGCTGCGCATAGGGCTCCCAGTCGGTGGCCAGATGCAGCAGGCCGCCGGGCGTCATGCGTGAAGCAAGTAGGGCGACGAAGCCGGGCTGCACGATGCGCCGCTTGTTGTGGCGTGTCTTGTGCCAGGGGTCGGGAAACCAGATGCGCACCTCGGCCAGCGAGCCGGGGGCGATTTCGTTTTCCAGTACTTCCACTGCATCGTGTTTGTACAGATGCACGTTGGCGGCATTCCGCGCGGCGAGGGCATTCATCAGCCGGCCGACGCCGGGGCCGTGCACCTCCACGCCGAGGAAATCGCGCGCTAGGTCGTGCTCGCTCGCCCACGCCAGCGCCTCGCCGTTGCCGAAGCCGATCTCCAGCACGCGCGGTGCTTGGCGGCCGAAATGTGTGTCGAAATCCTGCGCCTTGCCGGTGTAGTCGATGCCGAAGCGCACCCAGTGCGTTTCGAACGCGCGTTGCTGGGCGGGCGTCATGCGGCCTTCGCGCAGGACGAAGCTGCGGATGCGGCGGAGGTGTGGGTTGTCGTGGTCGGAATGATCAGTCATTGAGGTTCTGGCGTGCTCTCACTGAGAGAGTCCCTCTCCATTCGGGAGAGGTGCTCTGTTCCGGAGGGCGTTAACCAATCGTCCCGTCAATCGGACTCGACGCCGATGCAAACCGCTTGCGCGGAATCCGCCCAGCGCGGAAGGCAGCGCGGCCGGCTTCGATCGCCAGCTTCATCGCGTGCGCCATCAGTACCGGATCCTTCGCGCCGGCGATGGCGGTGTTCATCAGCACGCCGTCGCAGCCCAGCTCCATAGCAATCGCCGCATCGGAAGCCGTGCCCACGCCGGCATCGACGATGATCGGCACCTTCGCGTTCTCGATGATTTCCAGCAAGTTGTATTTGTTCTGGATGCCGAGGCCGGAGCCGATCGGTGCGGCCAGCGGCATTACCGCTACGCAGCCGATCTGTTCGAGCTTTTTGGCCAGGATGGGATCGTCGCTGGTGTAGACCATCACGTCGAAACCATCGGCCACCAGTTGCTCGGCGGCTTTGAGCGTTTCGACCACATCGGGGAACAGCGTGCGTTCGTCGCCCAGTACTTCCAGCTTCACCAGCTTGTGGCCGTCCAGCAACTCGCGCGCCAGCTTGCAGGTGCGCACCGCGTCCACGGCGTTGTAGCAGCCGGCCGTATTGGGCAGCAGCGTGAATTCGCCGGGCGGCAATGCGTCGAGCAGGTTCGGTGCGTTCGGATCCTGGCCCAAATTCACGCGGCGGATGGCTGCGGTGACGATCTCGGCGCCGGCCGCCAGGGTGGCGCGGCGGGTTTCGTCCAGATCCTTGTATTTGCCGGTGCCGGTGAGCAGGCGCGAGCCGTAGCTCTTGCCGGCGATGACCAGGGAATCAGTGATGTCGTGAGTTTTGATATTCATACCTGGGGTGCTCCGGCGGCGAGGGCTCAGCCGCCGCCGATGGCGTGGACGATTTCCACCTTGTCGCCTTCGCGCAGGGCGTAAGCGTCATGCTGGCTGCGCGGCACGATTTCTTGATTCACTTCGACCGCCACGCGCCGACCGGCATAGCCGGCCTCGTGCAGCAATTGGGTGATGGTGAGGTTGTTGCCGCAGTCGCGCGGATGGCCGTTGAGGTTGATCTGCATCTGGCCATTGTAGCGGCAGGCCCCCGTGGTTGGCCTGCTTTTGGGGTTCACCCGGGTTATCCAGGTTTTTCATTCGGTGCAAACAAGGTACGCAGCCTCGGTCGCCATGCCCTGCGCAAGCAGGGCATGGCGACCGAGGATCGCTAGTGCTGACTGTCGCCCTTCGACGGTGGCGTGTAATGCTGCGGATGCGGTGCGTTCTGCTGTGGATGTGGTTGCGCCTCGGGACGCGCCACCTCCGGATGCGCGTACTGCTGCGGCATCGGCTGATACGAGGGCACGGGCTGCACTTCGCGTGGTGCTTGCATTTCACGGGGCTGCTGTTCCGGCACGTATTGATGCGCACGCTGCGCGGCGTCGAAGCGCTGTTGTTGCTGTTGCTGCTCGATGATCGCCTGCCGCTCGCGCTCCTGCTGCACGTAAGGTTGTTGCGGTGGCGTGTAGTGAGGTGCTTGCTGTATCGATTGCGGCGGCACGTAATGGGGCGCTTGCTGCACTGATTGCTGTGGCGTGTAGTGTGGTGCCTGCTCCACCGATTGTGGTGGCACGTAGTGCGGCGGCTGCTGTGCTTGATGGATCTGCTCGGCCGGTGCGAAATGCGGCACTTGCGGCAACGTGGGTGCGGCCGGACGTGGAGCGGCTTGCGGCTGCGCGGGCGCGTTATATCTCGGGAACGTCTGTCCGGACACCACTCGTGGCGCCACATGCTGCGGCACGTTCAGTACGCGTACGTTGGAAGCGGGCTGCCCTGCATGGAACGATGCGGCCGCCGCTGCAGCCGGCGCGCGTATCGCCACCACCGGACGATTGAACCCGGCGGCCGGCAACGGGCGTGCATTCGCGTTGCGTGGCGGGCCGAAGCTGGTTGGCAATGGACGCTGCAGCGTGGCCGGCGACATCACTGGCGCGCCGGCTAGCTGTTTGGGATCCATGTGCGACTGATAGCTCTGCACATTCCGTGCGCTTGCAAAGGCTTGTGCAGGTACGGAGGTGAACGCGTGCGGCACATCGCGATTGGTGTAGTTCACGCCGGTGATCGGGCGACCGTCGCGATAGAAGTTGTACTGATTATGGATGTTGTTGATCACCGTCACCTGGTTGATGTTGCGTGCGATGCGGATGTTGGTGACGTTGACGTTGGTGTAGTAGTTGCGCGAGGCGCGGTACCACGGGTTGTACACCTCGTGCGGACCGAGCGGGAACCAGCCCACGGGGCCGCCCCTGCCGATGCCGACGAAGGCGACCAGCGCCGGCGCATAGATGGGTCGCGTGCGGGGTGGGCACGGTATCCATCCCCATCTGTTGCGCAGGTGTACCCAGCGGCCATAGTGATAAGGCGCGAACCCCCAGGGCATGGCATCTACCCAGGTCCAGCCCCATGGTCCGACCCATACCCAGTGCCCGAGGCTGTAGGGCGCCCAGTCGGCGGCCACCGTGGTCGGGTACCACACAGCACCGTAGTCGTCGTCCTGTTGCCAGTTGCCGTATTGATTCAAATCCTGCGCGCCGACCACGTCCGGCGACACATATTGCTCAGTATTGGCGTTGGTGTACTGCGCATCGCGGTCGTTACTCCAGGCGTCGAAAGCGTCGCGGCCCTGGATGTCGCTCACCGTCATGTCGTTCAACGAGGAATCGTTGAACTGGTAGCTGCGTCCGCTGAATACCTCACGCTGCGCGCTGTTTTCGCCATAGACGATGCCGCCGCCGTCGAACGCGGTCACGGTGGTGCCGTTGCCGTTGGCGCCGACGTCCACGCGGAACGTGCCGGGCTGGTTGATCACCAGGGCGACCGTCGGCGTGTCGATCTCGTAAGTTGCACCCTGGTCGATGCTGCGCACGGTGATACTGAGCGTGCCTTGCGTCAGCTCGAACTGGCCGATCTGGTCGTTGAGGTTGAGCACGCCGATATCGCTCTGGCTGTCGATGCGCAGTGCGGCGCCGCCCAATTCCAGTTCGGCGCGGGCGTCGGGGCCGCTGGACAGCTTGTCGCCGTTGGTCAGCGGTCGGTTGACGTCGGCGGCGCTCCAATCGGTGCCGCCCGCCGGCATCAAGCCCAGGTCGCCGGAGGTATACGAAAGCCGGGCGACGCGGGCCGGGGGATCGGCGGTGTCGCCCTGGCTATCGTCCGTCTGGGCCAAGGCCAAGCCGGTGCATAGCAAAAGCGCAACAGTCAGAAGGATGCGCCATCCGCGCGAACATGACTCGATAGCATTGAGCACACGCATGGGACTCTCCATTGCTGCAGCACGCGAAACGGTCGCGCCCCGTGTTCATCCGTGTATGTGTCAATCATCTTGCGGATGGATCATGAGCGTTGCCTTAGGGCCGTAACCGCCGTTGCCGATGGTTTAGGAAGGGCGGCACCGAAAACCGGATTCGCGTCCAGGATTCCCAAAAGCCGCATCCCCCGGTTACCATCGCCGGACGTTGCGGGTGTAGCTCAATGGTAGAGCTGTAGCTTCCCAAGCTACTGACGAGGGTTCGATTCCCTTCACCCGCTCCATCACCCCTTCCGGTCCCCACCGAGACTCTCAGACCCGACAGCGTGTGCTGACATGGCGGACGTGATCACCCTCGGTTGGCGGGAACGGCTGGCATTGCCCCAGTTCGGCATTCCTTTGCTCAAGGTCAAGCTCGACACCGGCGCGCGCAGCAGTTCGCTGCACGTGGATGAACTGGAAACCTTCATCCGCGACGGCCACACCTGGCTGCGCTTCATGGTAGGGCTGGGGCGACGCTCGGTGCGGCAGGTGCAATGCGAGGCGCCGTCGTGTGATCGGCGTGTGGTGGTAGATACTGGTGGCGGGCGCAGTGAGCGCTGGTTCATTCGCACTGAAGTGATGCTGGCCGGCGAGCGTTTTGAAGTTGACATAAATCTGACGGATCGCAGGCACATGCTGTTTCCTATGCTATTGGGGCGCACCGCGCTGGTCGGTCGCTTCAAGGTCGATCCCGCACTTTCCTATACCTTGCCAAAGCCCGCGCACATACAGCCCCATCTATGAAAATCGCCATCCTTTCGCGTAATGCGCGGCTGTATTCCACCCAGCGTCTGGTGGAAGTGGCGCGTGTACGCGGCCATGTGGTGCGCGTGCTCGATCCGCTGCGTTGCTACGTGCGCATCGCACCGGGCGAAGTGGAGATCCGCTACAAGGGTAAAGCGTTGCACGACATCGATGCGGCGATTCCGCGCATCGGCACGTCCAGCACGTTCTACGGTACGGCTGTGCTGCGCCAGCTCGAAATGATGGGCGTATACACACCCAATTCCTCCGATGCGGTGCTCCGAGCGCGTGACAAGCTGCGTTGTCTGCAGATTCTCGCCGCCAAGGGTCTGGACATGCCGGTGACGGTGTTCGGCGACAACCCCGACGACACCACCGACGTGCTGGACTTGCTGGGCGATCCGCCGCACGTGATCAAACTCAACGAAGGCAGCCAAGGCACCGGCGTGGTGCTGGCGGAAAAGCGCAGCGCCTCACAAAGCGTGGTGGAAGCGTTTCGCGGCCTGTATGCCAACTTCTTGGTGCAGGAGTTCATCGCCGAGGCCAAGGGCAGCGACCTGCGTTGCTTCGTGGTGGGCGGGCAGGTGGTGGCGGCCATGCAGCGTGAGGCGGTGCCGGGCGAGTTCCGCGCCAACCTGCATCGCGGTGGCACCGCCGTGGCGGCCAAGCTGACTCCCGCCGAGAAGCGCATTTCGGTGGACGCGGCGGCGGCCCTGGGCTTGGGTATCGCCGGTGTCGACCTGTTGCGTTCCAAGCGCGGCCCGCTGGTGCTGGAGGTCAATGCATCGCCGGGGCTGGAAGGTATCGAGGCGGCATCGGGCGTGAACGTGGCCGAGCACATCATCCGTGACCTTGAGCGACACGTCGGCAAGGAAAAGAAGCGGGGAGAGCCCCGTTCACGCAGCGTCGACAATTCCAACTAAAGCTGTAGCGCGTGGGCTCACTCGGCCGGCAAGCCTTGATGCATGCGCCTTTGCGGCATACCTCACTCTGAATTTTGCGAAGGCACCAAGTGACATTAACCTGCCAGTGAGTGCTGGTTAACTATCGCGTAACCGCCCGCCCCCTATAAAGGCACCACTGTTTGTTTGCCCGCCACTTCAATACGCAAGTGCGATAGCAGACGACGGTATCGGGGCAGTAGCTTCAGCCCGGGTGCAGCGACGCACGGTCGCCGTATCCGGGCTTTTTCTTTTCTGGCGACCCTGCAAACGCTGGCGTTCATCATGGCGCTTAACATTTGCGCCGTTCACTCGTTAAGCTTGCAGGCACCGCTGGCCTTGCGCCGGCTGCGTAGCGGAGAAACGCATGCGCGTTCTAGTGATTGAAGATAACAGCGATATCGCGACCAACATTGGCGATTATCTGGAAGATCGCGGCCATGTAGTGGATTTCGCAGGAGATGGCGTCACCGGCCTGCACTTGGCCGTGGTGCACGACTTCGACGTCATCGTGCTGGACCTCACCCTGCCAGGCATGGACGGCCTGGACGTGGCCCGCAAGTTGCGTCACGAAGCCCACAAGCAGACCCCCGTGCTGATGCTGACCGCCCGCGACGCGCTCGAACAGAAGCTCACCGGCTTCGAGTCCGGCGCGGACGACTACATGACCAAACCCTTCGCCCTGCAGGAGCTGGCCGCGCGCCTGGAAGTGCTGGCGCGCCGCGGCAAGGGCCCGCAGAGCCGGGTGCTGAAGGTGGCCGACCTCACCTACAACCTGGATACCCTCACGGTGACCCGCGACGGCAAATCCATCCAGCTCAACCCCATCGGCCTGAAGTTGCTGCAGGCGCTGATGGAAGCCAGCCCCTCCGTCGTCACGCGCCAGGATCTGGAGCAGAAAGTGTGGGGCGAGGAACTGCCCGACAGCGACAGCCTGCGCGTACACATCCATGGCCTGCGCGCCGCGATCGACAAGCCGTTCGAAAAGGCCTTGATCCACACCAGGCACGGCATCGGTTACCGCATGGTCGATCCGGATGCAGTCCAGGCGTAAGCTGCGGTTCCGCCTGATCATCTCCTTCGCGCTGTTCGGCTTCGGCCTCAGCGCGTTGTTTGCTGTGGCGTCGTTGTATGTGCGTGCCAAGGTCGAGAACCAGCTGATTAATGCCAGTCTGCAAAGTGACGTCGACCAGGCAGTTGAGAACACGCATAGCAGTCCTGAGCAACCGTCGCGCTCTCAACTTATCGATGCATGGATGTGGAGCGATCGCACCATCTATAAAGCGCCGCTCGCCTGGCAGAACCTTGCCCCAGGCGTGTACGACATGCACGACGTGGACAAGGATGGCCGGACCAGGCATTACAAGCTTGCGGTTGCGCGCAAGTACGGCTTGATCGGCTTCATCAGCTACGACATCAGTCGCGAGGATCTGGGCAAGCGCCAACTCGTTACGTCGCTGGTTGCTTCCGTCATCCTGTTCAGCCTGCTGTCTCTCGCGATCGGCTTATGGTTGTCGCGCAAAGTGCTCAAGCCGGTGAGTGAACTGGCGCTGCGTCTGCGGGATTTCCGCAAAGCAGGACGCGCCGAACTCTTGGCGCCGCATTTTGCCGACGACGAAGTGGGCGAGCTCGCGCAAGCACTCGACGAATACGCCTCGCGGCTTACCGCAATGGTGGAGCGCGATCGCGAGTTCAATTCGGATGTGAGCCATGAGCTGCGTACGCCGCTGGCGGTGATTTCCAGCACCACGGAGTTATTGCAAGGCTCGCCCGACCTCACCGACAAGCTACGCGAACGCCTCAAGCGCATCGAACGCGCATCACGTCAGGCGACGGAACTGATCGAAGCGCTTCTGTTGCTATCTCGCGCCGAACGTCGTGGACCGACACGCGGTGAAACCACCGAAGTTGCCAAAGTGGCTTCCGACGTGATTGAAAGCCAGCGCCCACAAATCCGCGACAAACCGATTGAAGTGGAACTGACGCAGGGCGATCCAGTGACCGTCAACGCGCCGGCATCCGTATTGTCGGTGGCGCTCACCAATCTGATCGGGAACGCAATCAAATACACCCTGGAAGGTCGCGTGACAGTGCAGGTGGAAAAGGGTCGCATCGACGTGATCGACACCGGTCCCGGCATCAAGCCCGAAGACGCGGAACGTCTGTTTCAGCGCGGCGTGCGTGGTGAAGGTGCGGGCGGCAGCGGCGCAGGTTTGGGGCTCGCCATCGTGCGCCGTTTGTGCGAACTCTACGGTTGGGATGTATCGATCAGGCCGCGCACGGATGCCAATGGCGCCATTGCCAGTATCGTGTTCGAGCGTGGCAGTTAGATAGCCTGGAAACTTCCATGAAAACTTGATCCTGCAAGAGGCCGCTCCCTTCCCTGCTTGCAGGGGAGGGTTGGGGTGGGGTGAACACTTGCGATGAAGCAACGGATTGCGATGCAGAAAACATGGAAACATGCTCGTCACTTGCGAACATTTGCCACGGATGCGGAACGCCTTCTATGGCATCACTTGCGTGGCCGGCAGCTTGGCGAATACAAATTTCGGCGCCAATACCCAGTAGCCGGGTACATCGTGGACTTCGTTTGCGTATCAGCCAGGCTCGCCATCGAACTGGATGGTGGACAACATTTGGATGCGACCATCTACGACGCAAAGCGTACGCAACTCATCGAAGCACATGGCTACCAAGTATTGCGCTTTTGGAACGATGACGTGCTACTGCGTACCACTGATGTGTTGGAAAAGATTTGGCGACTGCTGCACGAAACGTAAATTGCTTGGGAAAGCCTGAGGCTAGTACTCACCCCACCCCAACCCTCCCCTACAAGCAGGGGAGGGAGTCATTCCCGGCATTGTGAGGGGTGTTCAAAAGATCAGCACTCGATTACGTTGACCGCCAAACCTCCGCGCGACGTTTCCTTGTACTTGTCCTTCATGTCGCGCCCGGTATCGCGCATGGTCTTGATCACCTTGTCGAGCGACACGCGATGCTTGCCGTCGCTCTTCAATGCCATGCGGCTGGCGTTGATGGCTTTTACCGAACCCATGGCGTTGCGTTCGATACATGGGATCTGCACCAGGCCACCGATGGGGTCGCAGGTGAGGCCGAGGTTGTGTTCCATGCCGATTTCGGCGGCGTTTTCGATTTGCGCAACGCTACCACCAAGTGCTGCGGTAAGGCCGCCGGCAGCCATCGAGCAGGCGACGCCTACTTCGCCCTGGCAGCCCACTTCCGCGCCGGAAATGGAAGCGTTCTCCTTGTAGAGAATGCCGATCGCCGCGGCGGTGAGCAGAAAATCGATTACGCCGTTCTCGTCGGATTTCGGGCAGAAGCGGTGGTAGTAATGCAGCACGGCCGGAACGATGCCGGCGGCGCCGTTGGTCGGCGCGGTGACCACGCGACCGCCCGCGGCGTTTTCTTCGTTCACCGCCAGCGCGTAGAGATTCACCCAGTCGAGAATGGTGAGTGGATCCCTGAGTGCAGCCTCGGGCTGGCCGCGCAGTTCCGCCGCCATCGCCGGCGCGCGCCGCGCGACCTTGAGTCCGCCGGGCAGCACGCCGGACGAACGCAGGCCGCGCTCTACACAACCTTGCATTGCCTTCCAGATGGTGAGCAGACCCGCACGCACGTCGGCTTCGCTACGCCACACCTTTTCGTTTTCCATCATCAGCTGTGCGATGGTCATGCCATGTTGCTCGCATAGTGCAAGCAGTTTTTCGCCGGTGTGGAATGGGTAGGGCTGTTCGGTGGTGTCGGCAACGATGCGGTCTTCCGCCGCTTCATCGTGATTGACTACGAAACCGCCGCCTACCGAGTAGTAATCACGCGTGGCCAGTTCGTGGCCTTCGGCATCGTAGGCGGTGAAGCGCATGCCGTTGGTGTGGAACGGCAGCTTCTGGCGTTTGTTGAAAACCAAGTCGCGCTTTTCGTCGAATTCGATCTCGTGCTTGCCGAGCACGAGGATGCGATGGGTGGTGCGCACACGCTTGAGGATCTCCGGAATGTGGTCAGGATCGACCGTATCCGGATGCTCGCCCTCGAAGCCGAGGATCACGGCCTTGTCGGTACCATGCCCGCGACCTGTCATCGCCAGCGAGCCGTAGAGCTCCGCACGCACCTGCGCAACGCGATCGAGCACGCCTTTTTCTTCCAGCCAGCGCTCGGAAAAGCGCGCGGCTGCGCGCATAGGGCCCACAGTGTGGGAGGAAGAAGGGCCGATGCCGATCTTGAAGATATCGAAAGCGCTGACCGCCATGGGGAAGACTGCGAGGGTGGGGATGAACCGGCTATTCTACGCGGGGGTTTCATCCGGAGCATTCTGCAAGCGCACGTATGGTCCACTTCGTGCTCTATCAACGTGATTATTGTCACCTGTGCGATCAGGCGCTGGCGGTGCTGGCCGAGGCTCGCGTGCCGGATTTCGACAGCGTGTGGGTGGACGACAGCGAGGAACTAGAGGATCGCTACGGCACACGCGTGCCCGTGCTATGCGATCGGCGCAACGGACGGGAGCTGGATTGGCCGTTCGATGCGGCAGCGGTGAGGCGCTGGATCGGGCTTGCGTGATGGGACGTAGGTTGGGATGCAGCATAGCCGTACCCCAACGCGGCAATAGGTACAGCAATGTTGGGGTTCGCGCGCGCTCACCCCAACCTACGCGAAGAGACTATTTCGCGCTGAGTACCAAGTGTGCCGTCACCTTCACATCCGGTCCGATCACCGACGTATCCGCGTACTGGCCGCCACCCACGCCGAAATCCAACCGCTTCACGGTGCCGGTCACATCCAGCGTGGCGCCGGTACCTTGTGGCTTGAACACCACGTTCAAGCTCACCGGCTTGGTTACGCCGCGCAGTGTCAGCATGCCGTCGGCGACTACTTGGCTGCCTTGCTGATGGAAGGCGGTGGTGACGAAATGCGCCTGCGGGAATTTCGCGACGTTGAAGAAATCCGGGCCGGGAAGCGCGCTGTCACGATCGTTGTCGCCGGTCTTGCCGCTGGACAGATCGACCGTCACGTCGAACTTGGAAGCGGTCAGTTTTGCCGCGTCGTAGCTGATCGCAGCGGTCCACTTGTCGAAATGTCCGTCGAAATTGCTGCCTTGGAAGTTGCTGGTGAAGCCTAGCGTGCTACCTGATTGCACGGCGTAATCAGCAGCGCCGGCGATACACGGCGCCATCAAAGCAAGCACCAGGGCGAGCGAGCGGGACTGCATGCGGATGTTCATGAGAGATCTCCTGAGGGAAGCTTGTTCTGGCGCGCGCGTGCGAATGGCAGCATGCGGCGCAATACGTTGTCCTGGTCGAAAAAGTGATGCTTCAGCGCAGCGCCGACGTGTCCGATCAGCACCAGCAGCAGCAGATAGAACAGCCACTCGTGCACCGTGCCCGCGAGATGCGAAAGCTCGTCGTTCTTGGCGGCCAACGGCGGCAGGTTGAACAGCTTGAACCATTGCAGCGGATAACCGTGCAAGGAATTGAACAGCCAGCCGCTTAGCGGCATGGCGAGAATGAATCCGTACAGCAGCACATGCGTGGCGTGCGCCACGATGCGCTGCCAGCGCGGCATCGGTTCGTCCGGCGGCGCGCGATCATAGAGCCGCCAGGCCAGACGCAGCGCGAACAGCGCCAGTATGGTCAGGCCGATCGACTTATGCAGCGCATAGATGTTGATCTTGCTGATGGAAGGGGCCATGTCGGTCATCAGCAGACCCCATATGCCGTTGCCGAGGATTCCCAGCGCCACGATCCAATGGAAAAACCTGGCGACCGAACCCCACTGGTGGTCGTCACTACGCAAACTCATGAATGCTCCTTGTCGTTATTCGAAGTTTCGCGAATGCCTTCCAGTTCCAGCCAGATCGCGACGCTATGGCCCACGGCATTGGGAAAGCCGTTGATGCCGAATGCGGTGCGGTCGAGCATGGCGGTGGCGGAAAAGCCCGCTACCGTATGCATGCCGTAGATCGTCTTGCCGATGCGGTTGACGCGAAATGGAATGTCGATCGGCTGGCTGACGCCATGCAGGGTGAGCGTGCCGTGCAGCACGCCGTGCGTGTCGTCCTTGCGCTCCACCGACGTGCTGATGAAATGCGCGGTCGGATAGGTCTTGCAATCGAGCAGCGAAGGCTTACACGCAGCGTCGTTCCACGCGGCATCGCCAAGGTCGATGCCGCGCATGTCAATATCCAGCTCGGTGCCGGATTTGGACCAGTCGTCCGGATCGAAACGCAACCTGCCCTGGGCGACATGCAGTCGTCCCAGTGGACGCGAGAAGCCGTCGTGATCGATGCTGAAGACGATCTGGCTATGCACCGGGTCGTAGCGATAGTCGCTGGCGGCCGCGAAGGCGGCCTGCTGCATCGACACATAGCCGAAACATGACATCAGCAGCAGTTTGGCAAGTTGGCGAAGTCGCATTCTGCGAGTCTGGCGGAAACGCTGCGGGTCTGCCAGCGCGGGCGCAGGAACGGATTGTTGCGCTGCGAGGAACAGCAGCAGATGCGGCGAGCGGACGGATTTGGCATGATTTCGTCTTGTGGAGCGCGCGGGTAGGGTGTTCGCTCCGCCTGACGTGGCTGAGGGCCCACTAGTGGCAGTATTCGTGTTGGGGCTGGGGTTCCTGCTGGGTACGTTCGTGCCTGGCAATCCCATGTCAGCGGCCTCCGTAGCGACCGCGCCTGTTCCGCCGGCGGCGATCCATGCGCCGGATGTCGCTCCGTTGCCTACACCGCAGTTCCGCCGCTATGGCATCCAAGACGGGCTGCCCAGCAGCGGCGTCTACGCTGTGGCACAAGATCGTGATGGCGCGATGTGGTTCGGTACCAAGGGCGGCATCGCCCGTTTCGATGGCGTGCACTTCGAAGTGTTTCGCCATATCGAGAACGACCCGGATTCGCTTTATTACAACGAGATTTCCTCGTTGATCGTCGACAAGCAGGGCATGCTCTGGGCCGGCGGCCTGGACGCGGGTCTGAACCGCTATGACCCTGTTACCCGCAAGTTTGCGCACTGGGGTCACGATCCGGCCAATCCGCAGAGCCTGGCCAGCGATCGTGTATGGGTGGTTACGCAGACACCTGACGGCTCGATCTGGGTAGGCACCGGCGAAGGGCTGGACCGTATGCTGCCGGATGGGCACGGCTTCGAGCATGTGGTCAACCCGCTGATAGGCCTTTATCCCAGTGATGTCGGTACGGTGTGCGCGCTGTACGTCGACGCCAAGGGCCGCCTGTGGGTCGGTTCCGACCGGGGTGTGTTCCGTCGCGATCTGGACGGCAGTTTCGTTCGCATCAAGCCCGACGATCCGGATCAATCGATGGAGGCCTGGCGCATCGATGGCAACGGCGATGAAGTACGTATCGCCACCGAACGCGGCTTGCTGATTGTCGGAGCCGATGGCGTGGCGCGCTTGTTTGGCGCACCGGTCATTCCGCACAAGACCAACGTCATGGCCAGCACGCGTGATGCTGCCGGGCGCCTATGGATCGGCACGCAGCGCGGCATGTATCTGCAGGCACGCGCGAACGGGCCGATCATTGGACTGGTCAACCAGCCGCTGCTGCAGGGCAATCTGCCCGGCACCTGGGTATACCAAACGCTGATGGATCGCGAAGGCGGCCTGTGGGTCACAATGCTCGACGGCGGCGTGGCCTATCTCGCGCCAGGCTGGAACAGCTTCAGCCACTTCACGCACATTCCCGATGATCCCGGCAGTCTGCGCGATTCGATGGCCACGACCATGGCGCGCGGGCGCGATACCCGGCATGTATGGGTGGGCCAGCGCGATGGGCGCGTCGACCGGCTCGATCCGGTCACCGGTCAGGTGGAGCACATCCTCAACGGCCTGGGCGGCGACGTGGTCGGCATGACGGAAGACAATCGCCAGCGCTTGTGGATTGCCGCGCAAGGCACTTTGTATCGCTACGACTACGCGCATGACCGGCTGGATCAGGTGGACCCAACGCGCAGCCTGCTCGATCGTCCGCTGGAAGTCGAACCTGGCGTGGACGGCATGATGTACGCGCGCACCTTCGGCCACGGCATTTTCCGTATCGACCCGGAAACGATGGCCGTATCGCCGGTGGCGATGGACAAGCCGAACGAGAAGGTGATGTGGGGCAGCCAGATGACGCTCTACAAGGGCACGTTCTGGTATGCCAGCGACGGCGGCTTGATGTGGTTCGATCGCGCGCAAGATCGCTTCGTCATGGTGCCGGGCGTGCCGGCCGGCAAATCCATTCAAGCCTTCGATTTCGATCGCACGGGCATATGGCTGGCGACCGAGGACGGCCTATTGCATTACCACCTTCAGGGGCGGCGCCTGGTGGAGGATCGCTCGGTGGATGCCGAGCACGGCTGGCCCTCGTTACGCACGATGGACCTGGATGTCGACTGCCTGGGACGCGTGTGGGTATTCAGCATCGACGGCTTGTGGCGCTTTGATCCCACGCTGGGCAGCCTCCATGAGATCGGTCTGCAACATGGCCTGGCTAATGGCGAGTTCGGACGTGGCTACGCACTGCTGCCCAATGGGTATCTCTATGCGGCGACGAATGGCGGCGTGGTTGGGTTTGATCCTGACAAGCTCGATCCCCCACCCATCGCGCCCACCTTGTCGGTGACGCAGATCACCGTGCAGCGCAAGGGCATGACGCGTCATCTGTCGTTGAATTCGCAGCCGATTCGGGTCAGCTGGCGCGATAGCCGGTTGAATATCCAGGCCAGGGTGTTTTCCTATATCAACACTTCCGCCAATCAGTATCGATTCCGCCTCAACGGTTTCGATAGCGATTGGCTGGATCGCGACAATCATGGCGAGCGCGAATTCACCGGCCTACGCAGCGGCGATTACACGCTGGACATCATGGCCCGCGGTTCGGAAGGCCAATGGGTGCAGTTGCCCGCGTCGCTGCATATCGTGGTGCAATCGCCGCCGTGGCTACGCTGGTGGGCGTGGCTGGTGTATGCGGGCGTGACGGTTGCGATCGGGTTTTTGGTGCTGCTCGCGTGGCGCCGTCGCATGGCGCATCAACATCGCATGCAACTGAACGAACAACGGCATCAGATCGCCGAGCAGGCAAGCGCGGCGAAGAGTCGCTTCCTCGCCACGCTCAGTCATGAAATCCGCACGCCGATGACCGGCATGATGGGCATGGCCGAGCTGTTGCTGGCTACGCCCTTGAACGATACGCAGCGCGAATACGCCCAATCCGTGCAGCGCGCGAGCAACGTACTGCTCAAACTGCTGAACGATGCGTTGGATTTGGCGCGCATCGAAGCCGGCAAGCTGGTGTTGGATCCCGCGCCGTTCGAACTGCGGCCATTGCTGCAGGATGCCGTCCGCTTGCAGAAAGGCGGAGCGCAAGTGAAGGGGCTTGCACTGGAATTGCAACTGGATGAAAACGTGCCGCCCTTGCTGATCGGCGATGCGTTGCGCATTCGCCAGGTGCTGCTCAACCTCGTCAACAACGCAGTGAAATTCACCGAGCGCGGCGGCATCCATATCCACGTGGGTTGGGTGGAGGGTTCCCTGTCGCTGGATGTGAGCGATACAGGCCCAGGCATTTCCGAAACGAGTCGCGTGCGCCTGTTCAATCGCTTCGAGCAGGAAGAAAGCCCGCAGCGCAGTATCGGCAGCGGCCTGGGGTTGTCCATCTGCAATGAACTGGTCGGCCTGATGGGCGGCGACATGACGCTGGAGTCGGCGCTGGGCAAAGGCAGCACGTTCCGCGTGCGGCTGCCTTTGCAGGTGGCGCAAGAAACGGCGCAGACCGTGCCGGAGTGCCACAGTCAGGAACGTTCGCTGGATGTTCTTCTGGTGGAAGGCGATCCCACCTCCGCGAACGCCATCCGCGGCATGCTGGAGCATCAAGGCCATCGTGTGCGTCATGCGAGCCACGGTCTGAATGCACTTGCGGAACTGACGGTGGAAGCGTGCGACGTGATCCTGCTCGAGCTGGATCTGCCCGGCATCGACGGACTGCAAGTGGCGCAGCTGATCCGCCATGGCGAAGTGGCGGGCCGGCATGTGCCCATCGTCGCGACGACCACGCGCGACGACGAAGAAGAAATTGTGCGTGGGCGCCAGATAGGCATCGATGCGTTCTTGCGCAAGCCGCTGACCGGCGCGCAACTTGCGGCGGCGTTGAAGGAAGCGCTGATGGCGCGGGCTGGGGCGCCGAGAGAAATGAATCCGGCGTAGCCACCTTCCCGTATTCGCGGGAATGGTGGTGCGATGCGCTTACATATCGAACTTGTTCACTTCAAACCCGAGCCGCTGATATTCACGCCAACGCACGCGCGAACCTTCGCGTTCCGTGGGATTGGCAGCGACTACTTCCAGCACGCGTTCGCCGTAGCTCTGCGGGCATTGCTCGCGCAGGTTGATGGTCAACGGACGCGCTGGGATGTCGACGCCAGGCGGCACGATCAACACGGCGGTGTTTTCGTCGTCATCGTCGCCCGCCAACTGATGTGGAATGTAGGTGTCTTCGTCGAATGACCACAGCAGTTCGTCCAGTTCCTCCGCCTGCGGGAAATCGCGGGTGAGAATGAGCGTGGACTGCTGCGCGGCAAAGGCCTTGCGCGCCAGTTCGCACACCAGCAGCAGCGGCTGCTCGCTGAAGCGAGGTTTGGCGATGAGGTAGAAGTCGGCGCGAGGCATGGTAGTCGACGCGAGAAGGGAAGGGCGGGAACGGGTATGCGTAATGCCCGTTCCCGATCTTGATCAGCCGGCGCGATCAATGAGCCACTGCGCGAGCAGCGGCACCGGTCGGCCGGTGGCGAGGCCCTTGCGGCCTTCGTCCCACGCGGTGCCGGCGATATCCAGATGCGCCCAACGCTGGCCTTCGGTGAAGCGCGAAAGGAAGCAGCCGGCGGTAATCGCGCCCGCGTTCTTGCCGCCGATGTTGGCCACGTCCGCAAAGCCGGATTCGAGCTGGGCGTGGTAGTCGTCCCACAGCGGCAGACGCCATGCGCGATCGAGCGTGTGCTCGCCGGCATGTAACAGTTCGTCGGCCAGGTCATCGTGCCGGCTCATCAGGCCGCTGGCGTGCTTGCCCAGCGCGATAACGCAGGCGCCAGTCAGCGTGGCGGCATCGATCAACACCTTGGGATGGAAGGTCTGCGCGGTGTAGGTAAGGGCGTCGCACAGGATCAGACGGCCTTCGGCATCAGTGTTGAGCACTTCGATGGTGAGGCCGGACAGGCTGGTGAGCACGTCGCTGGGACGATAGCTGTCGCCGTCGGGCATGTTTTCCACCGCCGGCACTACGCAGACAAGATTGATCTTGAGATTCAACGTCACGGCCGACACGAATGCGCCGAGCACGCCGGCCGCGCCGCCCATGTCGAACTTCATTTCTTCCATGCCCGGACCGGGCTTGAGGCTGATGCCGCCGGTGTCGAAAGTGATGCCCTTGCCGACGAGCGCATAGGGCTTCTCGTCCGCGGCGCCGCCTTTGTATTCGAGCACGATCAGCTTGGGCTTGTTGGCCGAGCCGCGGCCGACGGCCAACAGCGAGCCGAAGCCGAGCCGTTCCATTTCCTCGTGATCGAGCACTTTGCAGCTCACCTGTTTATCCGCATGCGCTTCGGCGAACTTCACCGCCTGGTCGGCGATGTAGGCCGGGTTGCAGATGTTCGGCGGCAGATTGGCGAGATCGCGCGCGAAGCGCACGCCTTCGGCGATCGCGGTGGCCTGGTCGAGCCCGTGCTGCGCCTGTTCGTCGGCGGCGAAGGCAATGCCGCGCAGTTCCGGCTGGCTGCTTTTTTCGCGCGGCTTGAAGGTGGCGGTGTAGCGATAGGCAGCATGGTCGGCGGCGATCGCGGCGGTGCGCACACGCCATGCTGCATCACGCCCGGGCACGTCCGCTTCAGTCAGGAACGAGGCAGCGCTGTCGATTGGCAGACGGGTGAGCGCGCGTGCGGCTTCCACGTTCACCTTCTGGAAGCGCGCGCCGTCGAAGGTCTTTTGCGTACCAAGGCCCACGACCAGCACGCGCTTGGCCTGCACGCCTTCCGGTGCGAACAGCACGGTGGTGCTGCCAGCCTTGCCAGTGATGTCGCCGCTTTCCACCTGGCGCTTGATAGCACCGCCGGCGGCACTGTCCACCCGGGCCGCAGCACTGGTGAGCAGGCCGTTTTCGTAGACGCCGACCACCACGCACGGGGTGTCGACGGTTTCTGGGGCGTTGGAGGCGAGGCTGAATTGCAACGTCATCGTCAAGTTCCTGCGGGGAGACCGGCATGCATCTAACCGGCTAGACTACGGGTTTGCCTCCCAAGGCTGGTGAGGCATGGAACCCGTAATTCTATCGCATGCTGAGCATCCTAGACCGGTATTTCCTGCGTGAGCTGGGCCAGACCATCGGCGCCACCGTGATCGTGCTGCTGGTGATCATGGCCGGCACCACCTTCGCGCACGTGCTCGAGCAGGTGGCGAAGGGCAGCTTCCCCGCCAGCGTGATGTTCCAGGTGCTGGGGCTGAACATGGTCGACACCATGTCCAGCATGCTGCCGTTGGCGGGCTTCCTGGGTGTGTTGCAGAGCTTCGGGCGCATGTACCGCGAAAGCGAGATGCACGTGCTCGCTTCCTCGGGCATGGGCATGGGCGGACTGCTGAAGCCGATGGCGATCGTCGCGATTGTCATGGTCGGCCTGGTGAGTGCAGTGTCGATGTGGCTGGGGCCGATGGCCGCGCGCACCTCCGACAACCTGGTGCAGGCGGCCAACCGCTCCATCATTGCCGCCGGCCTTGATGCCGGCCGCTTTACCGAACTGCCGGGCAAGGGCGGCATCATCCTGGTCGATTCGCTCAGCCGCGATGGGCAGAAGCTCGGCCGCACCTTCATCGCCGCCGAGCGTACCAACAAGGACGGCAGCCTGGTGATGAAGATGGTTACCGGCCAGCACGGCGACCTCTATTCCAACAGCGACAGCAGCAATCGCTATCTGGCGCTGTACGACGGTTGGCAGTACGAGATTCCGCTCGGCGCCGACAACTGGCGGCGCATGCAGTACGAGCGCAATGATAGTGCGCTCTCGTCGATCCAATCTGACGACGAAGAAGATCCCATCCACAACCTCGACATGCTCGAGCTGATGCGCAACCCTACGCCCGATGCGCGCGCCGAATTCGCGTGGCGCACGGTGGTGCCGCTGATGACGTTGGCGCTGTTGATGCTGGCGATGCCTCTGTCGCGGCAAACCCCGCGCGAACCACGTTATGGACGCATGCTGATCGCCGTGCTCGGCTTCTTCCTGTACTACAACCTGTTGGCCCTATGCCGCGGCCAGCTCGCCAAGGGCCATTGGCATCACCCCACGCCGATGTGGTTGCTCAGCCTGGCGCTGTTCGCGATTGCCGCCTGGAGTTTCCGCAACCAATACGCAGCGCGGTCGCCGCGCAAGGCGAGGGCCTGATGGCGAGCTTGCGCATCAAACGCGTGGATTGGCTGATCGGCGTCACCGTGCTCGGTTCGATGCTGATGGTGTGGCTGGTGCTGGTGGGCCTGGATGCGATGATCCAGTTCGTACGCCAGCTCGGCTTCATCGGCCGCAACGGTTATACGTTGAGTAATGCAATCTTCTACATCGTGGTGACGATTCCGCGCCGCATGTACGAGATGTTCGGTTTTTCGGCACTGATCGGCGGCTTGATGGGCCTGGGTGGCCTGGCTGCCACCGGCGAGTTGACCGCCTTGCGCGCGGCGGGCATGTCGCGCCTGCGCATCGCTGTGTCGGCGATGGGCATCGTGGCGGTGTTGGTGGCGGGTGTGGTCGTCATGGGTGAAACCGTCGGCCCCTGGGGTGACCAGCAGGCGCAGGCCCTGCAACTGCGCCTGCGCTCCGGCGGCAATCTCGGGATGACCAGCAGCGGCCTGTGGGCGCGCGACGGCGATCGCATCATCAACGCCAAGAGCAGCGCACTACGCACTGCGGACGAGCACGCCTTCGTGCAGTTGAGCGATGTGCGCGTGTTCACGCTCACGCCGGACGGCCAGCAGTTGAGCCGCTTCGACCAAGCCAATACGGCCGAACAGGTCGGCAAGGAATGGGTGCTCGACCACGTGCGTACCACCACGCTGGACAACAACGGTGTGCACAGCAGCACCTCCGCCAATGAACGCTGGGATTCCAAGCTCGATCCGGAAGTACTGCAGCAATCGCTGGTGCAGCCGCAATACCTGGCCATGCGCGATCTGCAACACATCATCGCGTACAAGCATAAGAACGGCGAGAACACGCGTCCCTACGAAACGCCGTTCTGGGGCCGCGTGATGTATCCGCTCAACGTGCTGGTGCTGGTGTTATGCACCATGCCGTTCGCCTTCGGCGCACTGCGTTCGGGTGGTTTGGGCAAGCGCATCTTCATGGGCATGATCATCGCGATCAGCTGGTATTTTGTGCAGAAGGCCATTGTGAGCTTCGGCACGGTGTACGGCATTCCGCCGCTGGCCGCGAACGTGTTGCCTGCACTGTTGATGGTGTTCATCGCGTTCTTCTACTTCCGCAAGCATGCGTAGCGGCGCGCCGCTGCGCGTCGTACCGGATACCAACGTCTGCCTGGATTTGTTCGTATTCGACGATCCGAACGGTGCATCGCTTCTCGCGGCCGTGCGCGCCGGTGAGATCGAGCTGATTACGCGCGAGGATTGCCGCGCCGAATGGCTGGCCGTGCTGGCCTATCCTCAGCTCAAACTGAGCGAGCAGCGGTGCGCGCAAGCGATCGCCATGTTCGATGCGCATGTGCATTGCGTGGAATTGACCGAGCACGATGACGTCGTGCTGCCGCGGTGCCGCGATCGCGACGATCAGAAATTTCTGGAGCTGGCGTATCAGGCAAGGGCAGGTGCTTTGCTGACGCGTGATGAAGCATTGTTACGGCTCGCGCGGCGCGCGAAGCGGGATGGCTTGTTTGCGATCTTGCCGCCTGCGTTATGGCGAGAGGCGATAAGTCGTTCCATCTAGGTCCGAGATGTCGTACGGCACCCTGCCTCAAGTCCTACTTGCCGGCAGCCACCGCACCCGGCAAAGTCCTTTATCCCTCCATCCATCAATGAGGAACGTCATGGACTGGGTCGACCTACGCAGCGACACCGTCACCAAGCCGACACGCGCGATGCGCGAGGCCATGCTCGATGCCGAAGTCGGCGACGACGTCTACGGTGAGGATCCTACTGTCAACGCGCTGCAGCAGCGTCTTGCCAGTGATTTAGGTTTCGAGGCGGGGCTTTTCGTGCCGTCCGGCACACAGTCGAACCTGGTGGCCTTGATGTCGCATTGCGAACGCGGCGACGAATACATCGTCGGCGCCGATGCGCATACGTACAAGTTCGAAGGTGGTGGCGCGGCGGTGCTGGGTTCGATCCAGCCGCAGCCGCTTCCGCACGATGTGGACGGTACGTTGCCGCTAGACAAAGTGGCGGCGGCCATCAAGCCGATCGATCCGCATTTTGCTCGCACGCGCTTGCTGGCGCTGGAAAACACCTGGCACGGTCGCGTATTGCCGCTGAACTATCTGCGCGCCGCTCACGCCTTTACGCGCGAACGCGGGCTTGCATTGCATCTTGATGGCGCGCGGCTCTACAACGCAGCCGTCGCTTGCGGCGTACCGGCACGTGACATCGCGCAGCATTTCGATAGCGTATCGATCTGTTTGTCGAAGGGGCTGGGCGCGCCGGTGGGCTCTGTGCTGGTCGGTTCCACGGCGCTGATCGACAAGGCGCGGCGCTGGCGCAAGGTGACCGGCGGCAGCTGGCGCCAGGCCGGCATATTGGCGGCGGCATGCTTGTATGCGCTGGATCATCATGTGGCGCGCCTGGCGGATGATCATGCGCGCGCAGCGCGGCTTGCCAATGGCTTGCGTGAGATTTCTGGCGTCAAGCTGCTCGGTCATCACACCAACATGGTGTTCATCGACGTACCGGCCGAGCGATTGAAGGAGCTGGATGCGCATCTGCGTGCGGCTTCCATACGCATCAGCATCGGCTATCTGCCAACGCTGCGGCTTGTGACGCATTTGGATGTCGATGATGCAGGCGTCGAACGCGTGATCGAAGCGTTCAAGTCATTCTTTGCGAGCCACTAACTCCTTCTCCCCCTTTGGGGAGAAGGAGAAAAAACATCAGGCTCGCTTGGTCGAGACGAGCGCCAGATCCGACCGACGAATGAAATCGCGAATCTGCGGATATACCGTTTCACGCCAGCGGCGACCGCTGAAGATGCCGTAATGGCCAGCACCTTGGATCACTCGGTGCGCGCGACGTGAAGCCGGAATGCCGGTACATAGGTCGTGCGCCGCTTCGGTCTGGCCGATGCCGGAAATATCGTCCAGCTCGCCCTCGATGGTGAGCAGGCTGGTGCGCTTGATCGCGGCCGGGTCCACGCGCTCGCCGTGCACGTCCCACAAGCCGCGCGGCAGCAGGAACTGCTGGAACACGGTGCTGATGGTGTCCAGGTAATACTCCGCCGGCATGTCCAGCACGGCGTTGTATTCGTCGTAGAACTTGCGATGCGACTGGGCGTCGTCCAGGTCACCGCGCAAAAGGTTTAGATAAAAATCCCAGTGTGAACTCAAGTGACGGCCCGGGTTCATCGCCACGAATCCGGCGTGCTGCAGGAAGCCCGGGTACACCTCGCGACCATGGCCGGGGTAATTCACCGGCACGGTGTGGATCACGTTGCCCTGGAACCAGCTCAGCGGTTGCTGGGTGGCCAGATTGTTGACGCTGGTGGGGCTGCGGCGTGGGTCGATCGGGCCGCCCATCATCGTCATGCTGCGCGGCGTGGCTTCACCGCGCGCGGCCATCAGCGAAATCGCGGCCAGTACGGGCACGGTGGGCTGGCACACCGAAATCACGTGTAGCGATTCGGCGCCGATGTGGCGGATGAATTGCTCGATGGTCGCGACGTAGTCGTCCAGATGGAACGGACCGGCCGATGCAGGAACCATGCGCGCATCGATCCAGTCGGTGATGTACACCTTGTGGTCGAGCAGCAGCGCGCGCACGGTGTCGCGTAGCAGCGTGGAGTGATGGCCGGACAACGGCGCCACCACCAGCACTACCGGCTCGGACTTCATCTTCTCGATGGTTTCCGGATCGTCGCTGAAGCGCTTGAAGCGACGCAGCTGGCAGAACGGCGTTTCCAGATCGATACGCTCGATGATGGCGATCTGGTTGCCCTGCGGATTGGTGATGCTGTGGATGTCGAACGCCGGCTTTTCGTAATCCTTGCCCAGACGGTGGATTAGCTCATAGCCCGCCGCCATGCGCTGCGCGCCCGGCATCTGAGCCAGGGGGCTGCTTGGATCGGTGAGCATGCGGGCGCTGGCTTCGGCGTAGTGACTCAAGGGGCCGAGGAAGGCGCGTTGCCATTCGTGGAGCTGATAAAGCATGGGAACGGAACCAAGGGCTAAAGTCATATCATAGCCGGTAATGCGTGGCGATGTTGCATTGCGTCACGTCGTATTTTTCCTAAACTATCAGCAAGTTACGAATTCTGACTGAATGCGTTTGTCTCAGCCGAACGGGCGACGGTAAATTTCAGGACATCCGCCGTACGTCCGATCCGGCAGCCAGATCGTGCACGGCGCGTCGACGAGGATCGAACAGGGCGACGCCGAACCAAACGACCCAGCCAATCGCCACGGCCCACAGCGCCACGCGCAGGCCCAGCACAGGCGCCAGCAACAGCAGCAGCAAGGGCAGGGCAGCCACGACCAGGCGGAGCAGTGCCTGTCCCGCGGTCAACCGCGCACCACCGTTGGCTGCCACGCGGATGCGCCATGGCCGCATGCCTAGCGTCTGGCCGCCGCGCAGCCAGGAGGCCAGGAAATAAGCCGCCACCACCAGCCCCTGCAGCGGCTGATACCACCACGCGATATGCACCTGCTTGCCGGCGGTGATCAGCTCGCCGTGTGTAGCCAATTGGCAAAGCAGTCCTACCACCATCACGATGGCCAGCACCGCGACCAAGTCGTAGAGCAGCGCGAGCAGGCGGCGCCAGAGTGGACAGGTTGCATGAATATCGATTGTTTGCGTCATGAAAAGCCTAGCGCTTGCACAACATGCAAGTAACACCCAGCATCGTGCGCATGAAACAGAACACGAGTAAAGAGCCTGCGGTCGTTTCCGAAGTCGACGAACAGGACATCGCCGCCTTCCTCGAGCGCGTGTGGTCGGAGGACGGACTGGCCGAACGCACGCTTCAAGCCTATCGGCAAGATCTGGAAACGCTCGCGCGCTGGTTGGTTGCGCGGGGACGAAGCCTGCGCACGGCGCGGCGCGAAGACCTGTCGGCTTTCCACGGATCGCAACCGGTCGCCGTGCGTTCGATGGCGCGCCGCCAGTCGGCGTTCCGCCGTTTCTACGCGTCGATAGTGCGCAACGAACCGGGCTTCGACGATCCCACGCTGCTGATCGAACGCCCCAAGACCCCACGCAGCTTGCCCAAGGCGCTGGCCGAACGCGAAGTGGAAGGCTTGCTGCATGCGCCCGATGTGTCCACCACGCTGGGCCTGCGCGATCGCGCCATGCTGGAGCTGATGTACGCCGCGGGCTTGCGCGTTTCCGAACTGGTAGAACTGCCATTGGCCGCGTTGAACACCCGCCAGGGCGTGCTGCGTGTTACCGGCAAAGGCGGCAAGGATCGGCTGGTACCGGTGGGCGAAGTGGCGCTGGAATACATTCAGGCTTATCTCGTGCAGGCCCGTCCGGTGCTCGCCAAGGGCAGACAGCCGCCCGCGCTGTTCCTGAGCAATCGTGGCGAGGGTATGACGCGGCAGATGTTCTGGACGCTGGTGAAACGTCACGGCGTTTCCGTGGGTATCAACAGCAAGCGCATTTCGCCGCACGTGCTACGTCATTCGTTCGCAACGCATCTGTTGAATCATGGGGCGGATCTGCGCGCTTTGCAGATGCTGCTGGGCCACAGCGCACTGAGCACCACGCAGATCTACACACTGGTCGCCAAGGAAGGGCTCAAGCGCTTGCATGCGCAGCATCATCCGCGCGGCTAGCAGCATGTGTGTCGCATCGCATATCGGCGCATGCCTACAGAGGGTCGTGCAGGCCGATATGCGATACTCAGCCTATTTCGCTCCTATCGCCCGCACGGCAAAGAGGTTGTATGTCCAAGAAGTTCTGGCTGATGCTCTGCGCGAGCGTGCTGGCGATGCAAGCAGGCGTGGCGCTGGCTCAGGCCACCGTGTCGACGCCGCCGGTCGCGAACACACCTGAAGCCGTGGTGCGGCAGACGCTGCTCAAGCTCGTGCCCAAGGCGAAGATCGACCAGATCACGCCGTCGCCGCTGCCGGGCTTCTATCAGGTGATTGCCTCCGGACATCTGGTCTACATCAGCGGCGACGGCAAGTACGTGATCAATGGCGAGGTGATCGATGCCACCAAGGGCTCCAGCCTCACCGACGATGCCTGGGGGGCTTACCGCAAGACGGAGCTGGCCAAGATACCCGTGTCCGATCGCATCGTGTTCGCGCCCGAACACCCCAAGTACACGGTGACTGTGTTCACGGACGTAACTTGTCCGTATTGCCGTGTGCTGCACGAAGAGATCAAGGCCATCAACAACGAAGGCATCGCCGTGCAGTACCTGGCGTGGCCACGCTCAGGCGTCACCGGGGATGATGGCCAGCTGACCGCCACATACAAGGAAATGGTGTCGATCTGGTGCGCAGCCGATCGCAACGATGCCTTTACCCAGGCCAAGAAGGGCCATGACCCGAAATCCGCCGACTGCAAGAATCCCGTCAAGGATCAGTTTGACCTCGGGCTGCGACTCGGCGTGACCGGCACCCCGGCCGTATACGCCGAAGACGGCACCCTGATCGGCGGCTACCTCACGCCCGCGCAGATGCTGCAGGCGGTACAGGAGCATTCCGCGAAGGGCGGTTGATGCATGGATGACACAGATCGGCTGCGTGCCGATCGTGTTTCCGTGATGGCAACGGAGACAGTTTCTTTTACAAGGATGTTTCATGCGCAAAGCATTGCTGCGAATCCTGCCGTGCTTGATCGTTCTGCTCGGGCTCGTCATGGCCCGACCGGCTTATCCGGCGCCGCTCACGCCATCGCCAGTCATGCTGGCGAACGTGTATCACTCGGGCATCGCGCTCGGCGACTATTGGGTGAGCGAGAAATACGACGGTGTGCGCGGCTATTGGGATGGCGAAAAGCTGCGCGCGCGTAGCGGCGCGATCATCTATGCGCCGGCATGGTTCACCGCGCACTTGCCGAAAACACCTATGGATGGCGAGCTATGGGCCGGGCGCGGCCAATTCGAGCAGGCATCGGCCACCATCCGCCAGCTGACTCCCGACGACGAAGCATGGCGCCACATCCGCTACATGGTGTTCGACCTGCCCGGACACGCGGGCACGTTCGATCAACGCATCCCGGCATTGCAGCAACTGGTTGCGCAAATCGACCAGCCCTGGGTGCAGGCGGTGTCGCAGTTCAAAGTGGCCGATGAGAAGGCCCTGAAGCGAAAGCTCGATGAAGTCGTGCAGAGCGGTGCTGAAGGGCTGGTGCTGCATCGAGGCGCTTCGCTGTATCGCGCGGGCCGCTCCGATGATCTGCTGAAATTCAAGCCGTTCGACGACGCCGAAGCCCGGGTGGTCGACTATGTGCCCGGTAAGGGCAAGTACGCCGGCATGATGGGCTCGCTGCTGGTGGAAGCGCCGGATGGCACGCGCTTTCGCATCGGCACGGGTTTTACCGACGAGCAGCGCCGTAAGCCGCCGCCGATGGGCAGCCTGGTGACTTATCGGTATCAGGGCATCACGTCTGGCGGCAAGCCGCGGTTTGCGCGGTTCATGCGGGTGCGGGATGAGCCGTGAATCAGTGATACGGCAAAGCCCGCTTCCGAAGGAGAGGGGCGGCGCACGCGCTGCTCAGGTACAATAAGCCGCTCCACTGCTTAGCGCCTTTTCCCCCGCAATGATCGCACTCGACGGGCAGAGCGCCCTCTCGGCTTTTCGTCTGGAACGTCTTAACGCCCGCCTGGATGCCCTGCATCGTGGTGCCCGGGTGCAGGCGTGCTGGTTTGTCTACTTCATCGACGCTGCTGCCGAACCAGAGGGCGAGCAGCGCAAGCGCCTGTTGGAAGCGCTGGAAGCCAAGGACAGCAAACCGGACACGGCATCGCTGTGGGTGGTGCCACGCCTGGGCACGATTTCGCCCTGGTCGAGCAAAGCCACGGACATCCTGCATGACTGCGGTTTCGACGTGCGCCGCGTCGAGCGTGGCACGGCCTACCAGGTAAGCGGCCTGCCAGCGATCGACAACGCCAGCTATCGCGACCTGCTCGCGGTGCTGCACGATGCGATGACGCAGTCGGTGCTTACTCACATCGAGCAGGCTCAGGGTTTATTCCTCGCCGGCCAGCCTGGCGATCTGGTGTACATCAAGCTCGGTTCCGATCCGCGCGCCGCGCTGGCCAAGGCGAATACCGAGTTGGGCCTCGCGCTAGCGGATGACGAGATTGATTACCTCGCCGAGCGCTACGCCGAACTGGGCCGCGATCCCACTGACGCCGAACTCTTCATGTTCGCGCAGGCGAACTCCGAGCATTGTCGCCACAAAGTGTTCAACGCCAGTTGGACACTGGATGGCGAAGCGCAGGAGAAAAGCCTGTTCGCGATGATCAAGAACACGCACCAGCACTCGCCTGCGTACACGCTTTCCGCCTACAAGGACAACGCGGCGGTGATCGAAGGTCACGTTGGTCAACGCTTCGTCTGCGGCGACGACGGTATCTGGCGCAAAAACGAAGAACGCATCGAATACGCGATCAAGGTGGAAACGCACAATCATCCCACCGCGATTGCACCGTGGCCCGGCGCGGCCACCGGCGCGGGTGGCGAAATCCGCGACGAAGGCGCCACCGGCCGCGGTGCCAAGCCCAAGGCAGGTCTTACCGGTTTCTCCGTGTCCGATCTGCGCATTCCCGGCCACCCGCAACCGTGGGAAGTGGAACGCCCGCTGCCGCCGCGCATGGCCAGCGCGTTCGAGATCATGCGCGACGGCCCGCTTGGCGCTGCCGCGTTCAACAACGAATTCGGACGTCCATGCCTGGGTGGCTATTTCCGCACCTACGAGCACGAAACTGGCGAAGCCGGCGTGCGTCGCGGTTACGACAAGCCGATCATGATCGCTGGCGGTATCGCCAACATCCGCAACGATCACGTGCAGAAGCGCGAGCTTCAGCCGGGCCACGCGGTCATCGTGCTCGGCGGCCCAGCCATGCTGATTGGCCTGGGCGGCGGTGCGGCCTCGTCGATGGCATCCGGCGCATCCAGCGCGGAACTCGACTTTGCCTCCGTGCAGCGCGACAACGCGGAGATGGAACGGCGCTGCCAGCAGGTGATCGATGCCTGCTGGTCGCTCGGCGAACACAATCCCATCGTCAGCGTTCACGACGTGGGTGCGGGCGGCTTGTCCAACGCCATTCCCGAATTGCTCAACGATGCGGGCGTGGGTGGCGAGATCGATCTGTCGAAAGTACCGTGCGACGATCCTTCGCTGTCGCCGATGCAGGTGTGGAGCAACGAATCGCAGGAACGCTACGTGCTCGGCATTGCGCAGGAAGATCTGCCGCAATTCGAAGCGTACTGTGCGCGCGAACGCTGCCCGTATGCAGTGGTCGGCACCGCCACGCAAGAACGCGTGCTGCGCGTCACCGATCCACGCCGCAATCTCGCCGTGATCGATTTGCCGATGGACGTGCTGTTCGGCAAGCCGCCACGCATGCATCGCGATACCAAGCACATCAAGCCGCGCATCGACCTGATTCCGGACTTGAGCGGCATCGGCATGGACGAAGCGCTGATGCGTGTGTTGCGTCTGCCGACCGTGGGCAGCAAGAGCTTCCTCATCACCATCGGCGATCGCACGGTCGGCGGCCTGTGCGCGCGCGATCCGATGGTCGGTCCGTGGCAGGTGCCGGTGGCCGATTGCGCGGTGACGCTGGTGGATTTCGAAGGCTACCAGGGCGAAGCAATGGCGATGGCTGAGCGTGCGCCGGTAGCGCTGCTCAACAGCGCGGACGCGGCGCGCCTGGCGGTCGGCGAGGCCATTACCAATCTGGCCGCGGCGCCGATCGAGTCGCTGGGTGAATTGCGCCTTTCCGCCAACTGGATGGCGGCCGTGAATCATCCTGGTGAAGACGCGGCCCTGTTCGACGCGGTAAAAGCGGTCGGCATGGAGCTGTGCCCGGAATTGGAGATCTCCATCCCGGTCGGCAAGGATTCGCTCTCCATGCAGACCGTATGGCAGGACGGCGATACGCCGCAACGCACGGTAGCGCCGGTGTCGCTGGTGATCACCGGTTTCGCGCGCGTCAGCGACGTCCGCCGCACGCTCACGCCGCAATTGCGACTCGATCGCGGGGATTCCGATCTGTGGCTGATCGATCTCGGTGCGGGCCGCGCGCGTCTGGGCGGTTCGGCGCTGACGCAAGTGTTCAACCGCGGCGGCAGCGTGCCGCCCAATCTGGATGACGCCAAGCGCCTGAAAGCACTATTCGATCTGGTGCAGGAAGCAAACCGCGCGGGCATGGTGCTGGCTTATCACGATCGTTCCGACGGCGGTGTGATCGTCACTTTGCTGGAAATGGCCTTCGCCGGTCATTGCGGGCTGGAGATTACGCTCGACGGCTGGGCCGAAGCCACGCTGCGCGCGCTGTTCAATGAAGAACTCGGCGCAGTGCTGCAAGTGGCCACGGCCAATCGCGAAGCATTCGAATCGTTGCTGATCAAGTACGAGCTCGCCGGCTTGAGCGCGCGCATCGGACGTCCCAAGGAAAAGCTCGGCATCAAGTTGTTCCACAATGGCGACACGCTGTTCAAGTGGAACTGGACGCAGCTGTTCAAGGCCTGGAACGAAACCAGTCATGCCATGCAGCGCCTGCGCGACAATCCGGTCGGTGCGGATGCGGAGCTGGAATGGCGCATCGACGATGCCGATGCAGGCATCACCCCCAAGCTCACCTTCGATACGGTTGAAGATATTGCCGCGCCATACATCGGGCAGTCGGTACGCCCGCGTGTCGCGATCCTGCGCGAGCAGGGCGTAAACGGCCAGGTGGAAATGGCGGCGGCATTCACGCGTGCAGGCTTCGAAGCGGTGGACGTGCACATGTCCGATCTCGTAAGCGGCCGCATCAAGCTCGGTGATTTCCGCGGCTTCGCAGCGTGCGGTGGGTTCTCCTTCGGCGACGTGCTCGGTGCGGGCCGCGGCTGGGCTGCGTCGATTCTGTATAACGATGCGCTACGCGCCCAATTCACTGCTTTCTTTGCCGACACCACCAAGTTCGCGCTGGGCGTGTGCAATGGCTGCCAGATGATGAGCCAGCTGAAGGACATCATCCCCGGCGCGCAGCATTGGCCGAAATTCCTGCGCAACACCTCCGAGCAATACGAAGCGCGTCTAGTGACACTGGAAGTGCTGGATTCGCCCAGCATCTTCTTCAAGGGCATGACCGGTTCGCGTATTCCCGTGGCGCTCGCGCACGGCGAAGGGCGCGTTAGCTTCCCGCAGTCGTGCAGCCCGTCCAAGTCGGGTTCGGCCTTGCGCTATGTGGACAATCGCGGCAAGCCCACCGAGCACTATCCGCTCAATCCCAACGGCTCACCCGGAGGTCTCGCCGGTTTCACCGCGGCGGATGGGCGCGTAACGATCCTGATGCCGCATCCGGAGCGCGTGTTCCGCACCGTGCAGATGAGCTGGCATCCGGATTCCTGGGGCGAGGATTCGCCGTGGATGCGTATGTTCCGCAACGCAAGGGTGTGGTGCGGCTGAGAGCAGCCGCGCTATCCGGTCGGTGGCCGGCCTGGCTGCTGGTCATCGCATGGATGCTGTTGCTTGCGTGCCTGCCGTGGTGGGTAGGCTTGCCTTTGTTGCTGGCGCTCGCAGCCATCCAGGTTGCGCAATTGCCTCGCTTACAGCGCTACAGCGGCATGTTTCGGCGCGCCTTGCGCTGGGGCTTGGCTGGCCTGCTGGTTGCTAGCTACCTCGCGTTCGACATCGCGTTTGACCATCGCGCGCTCGGCCTTACCTTGGCGATGCTGGCCGCGCTGGCAGGCTTCTCGCTGTTGGTACTGCTGGAGTCTTGGCAAGATCGCAAGCCGCAGCGAAATGCCGCTGTGGCAGCCGCGTCGCCGGAGTGGAGCGAACTGGCGCTTGCGCCGATCGGCCCTGCAGATATGCTGATCGAATTGCAGGTGCCGCATTGGATCGTGCTGGACGGATCGGCAAATGCGCCGGATGGCATGTCCATGCTGCATGCAAACAGCTGCGCGATGGATGGTGGAATACGCGTCGACCATATCGAGCCGCAGGTCGCCATGGCGCCAGGGCGGCATTGGCTGGTCTGGCCGATGACGGCATGGCGCGGCGTGGTGCTGTACGATCGCCTCCACGGCAAGCTGTACCGGTTGCGCGGCTGGCAGCTTTACGGTTGGCATGGCGACGAGGCCTGGCTGAGTCGCGGCGAAGACCAGCCGCCGTTGGCGATGTCGCACGTGCTGGGGCAGGATCAGCCTGAAGACTAGCGCGTCTTTGAGTTCAAGCAACGCTTGATCTTGCTTTGTGTCGTCATTCCGGTGCGCTCTGAATCACCCGTTACGAGTGAACTGAATTTTCGTACGATCGGAAATCATCGAACCTCCGCCCATTCATGCCAGCTTTCCATACCAACTCACTGCAACTCAGCGTCATCATCGTTTCTGCCGACAGCGGCCCGAGCTTGCGCGACTGCGTGAGGAGCGTGCTGGCCTGCACGATACCGCTCGAACTGCTGCTGATCGACAACGCTTCCGCCGACGGCGTGCCGCAGGCGATCGCGCGCGCGCGCGAAAGCGATCCACGTTTCAAAGTGATCTATAACCACGCCAATCTCGGCTTCGGTCCGGCAGTGAACCGTGCGGCAGCGCAAGCGCGAGGCGAGGCTTTGCTGATCCTCAATCCGGATTGCCTGATCGATGAAACCGCCTTGCAGCGGCTGCTGGACGTACTGGCAACGGAAAACAAGGCGGGTCTGATCGGCGCGGTGGTATGCGACGCGCAGGGCGTGCCTGACCCTGCCTCGTTTCGTCGTGACCCGATACTGGGGCGCGCGCTCGCCACACTGTTCAAGCGCAGCGGCGGTATGAATGCGAGCACCATTCCCGATCACGTGGTCGAAGCAGAGGCTGTTTCCGGCGCGGTGATGCTGATGCCGTTACGCGTGTTCGAACTGCTGCACGGGTTTGACGAAAAATATTTTCTGCACTGCGAAGATCTCGACCTGTGTCGTCGCGTGCGCGATACGGGCTGGCGCGTGCTGCTTGCTGGCGATGTGCGGGTGCTGCATGGAAAAGGCGGATCGAGCCGGCACCGGCCCGTCTTTGTGAGTTATCACAAGCACCGCGGCATGTGGCGCTGGTTTCGCAAATTCGATCCGGCTGCGCAGAAGCCCTACATCGCAGCCGTGGTGTGGCTGGGCATCTGGGCGCGTTTCCTACTGAAAATCCCTGGGCAGCTGCTGCGAGCGGCCACTCGATGAGCGCTGCGTCGCGCATCAGCCTGCTGGCGACCTTCGGTCTGCTGGCCATGACCGCCGTGTGGGGCTCCACCTTCGTGCTGATCAAGGGCGTGGTCGATCGCATGCCCGTGGCGGATTTTTTGGCTGTGCGTTTCGTTGTGGCCGCCGTCGTCATGTTCGCGCTGTTCCATCGGCAAGTTGCGCGCCTGGCACGGCGGCAGTTGTGGCGTGGTGTGGTGCTGGGCGTGATGTACGGCCTGGGACAATTGCTGCAGACCTGGGGACTTTCGCTGATTTCGCCCAGCGTCAGCGGTTTCGTCACCGGCATGTACGTGGTGTTTACGCCGATCCTCGCCACGCTACTGCTGCGCCAGCGCATGCCAGTCGTAGTGTGGTTGGCGGTCGGCATGGCCACGCTTGGGTTAGCTTTGCTGTCACTCAACGGGTTGTCCGTGGATACAGGTGTATGGCTTACCTTGGCTTCAGCGCTGTTGTATGGCTTGCACATCGTGGCGCTGGGCCATTGGTCGCGCGCGGATGAAGCGTTCGGCCTGTCCGCCGTGCAGATGGCCGTGATTGCGCTGGTGTGTCTGCTGGCAACTGCGGGGCACGGTGGTCCGGTACTACCGCCCGATCGCAGCGCCTGGATCGCCGTGCTCTACATGGCGCTGGTGGCCGGCGCGGGCGCGATGTTGATGCAGACCTGGGCGCAGGCGCATCTTCCGGCCACGCGCGCGGCGATTGTGATGACCACCGAGCCGGTATTCGCAGCGGGTTTCGCCGTGGTATTCGGTAGCGACGTGCTGACCTGGCGCATGCTGTGCGGTGGCGGATTAGTGCTAGCTGCGATGTATCTGGTGGAACTGATGCCACGGCGCAAGACGGAGCCGCCGGCGGAAGCGATTCATCACGAGGTGTAAGGCCAGCATGTTTGTAGGCTGGGATGCCAATCCCAGCTTTCATTTGGATGGCAATGCTGGGATTGACGCCCCAGCTTACGTTGTTCGCTTATGCGGCTGCATCGCAATACGGATCAGATACACCACGATCACCACATTTCCGATCAACGCGCCGACTTTCAGCCAGTTGAACTTGTGGAATACCTCGTACACCTCTACCGGAATCAGCGAACCGGTGGCGATCACGGTGAACCACTCCGCCCAGTGCTTGCGCAGCCATAGTCCGGTGCCTTCAGTAGCGAAGATCGCCGCATAGGCCAGCGCCACGATGCCAACGGCGATGAACTTGCTGGGCCCCCATTCCTGCAGCAGGCCCACCAGGCGCCAGCGCATACCGCTGCTGTCCTGCAGTGACAGATGCTCCAGCGTATGCACCAAGCGATCGAAGTTCTCCGCCTTGTGCAGGCCGAACGCGACGAAGGCCACGAAGATCAGGCACACCGTCTTGATCGCCTTGTAAATGGCGATCACGCGTAGGCCGAAGCTGTGTCGAGCCTCGATCTCGGAAACGGGTTTGGTCATGTGGGAATGGCCAGGAGCATGGCGTGGGCGAAAGGGGAAGTGTAACCGCAGGTGGATACGACAAGGCCATGTCTTTATATGGACATGGCCTTGTTTTTCCAGCGTGACGAAAGTCAGGGGACGGTGGCGCCCTTAGCAACAGCGCCCGCCCGTGCCCTTGTAGCGCGCGGTCTGCCGGTCGCGGAAGAACTCCGCATAGGTGGGTATCCGGCGCTCCGGATGATGGGCGCGCAGGTGGGCCACGTAGACGTCGTAGTCCGGTACACCACAGCTCAGGCGGGCGGTCTGTACCAGGCGTTGCCATAGTTTTTGGAGTGTCATGGTCATGTACTCCGGCTGGCCAAGCTGGCCAGGGCGACGCGCGGCGCCTCCTGCGCGGTGGGCGCGTTGTTGCGCAAGGCCTTCACAATGGCATAGAGGCTGAAACCGAGCATCGACAGCACCAGCAATACGAACACCGCCGTGAGCGTGGCATCCACGCTGTTGTTGGTGATGATGCGTTGCATTTCCGCCAGGTTCTTGGCCGGCGCGAGTAATGTGCCGGCGTCCATGGCGTCGGTGTATTTCTGCGCGGCAGCGGTGAAGCTAATCGAGCCGACGAGCTTTTCGAAGCCGGCGGTGAGCGTGCAGGTGACCAGCCACACTGCCGGAATGCCCGGTACCCACGCATAGCGTTCGCGCTTGAGCTTCACCGTGACCACGGTGGCGAGCATCAGCGCGATCGCCGCCAGCATCTGGTTGGCGATGCCGAACAGTGGCCACAGTGTATTGATGCCACCCAGCGGATCGACGGCACCCTGATAGAGGAAATAGCCCCACAAACCCACGCAGATCGAAGTGGCCAACACGTTGCCGATCCACGATTCGGTACTCTTCAGCGGCGCGTAAACCAGGCCGGCGATCTCCTGGATCATGAAACGGCCCACGCGCGTGCCGGCATCCACGGTGGTGAGAATAAACAGCGCCTCGAACAAGATCGCGTAGTGATACCAGAACGCGACCATGCCTTCGCCAGGCAGGATGTTGTGCAGCAGTTGCGCCATGCCTACCGCCAGCGTGGGCGCGCCACCGGCGCGGCTCAAGATACTGGTTTCGCCGATGTCTTTCGCAGTGCGCGTTAGCTCGTCCGGCGTGACAACAAAACCCCACTGGCTGATCACACCAGCCGCGTGTTCCACCGTGGTGCCGATCAGGGCTGACGGTGAGTTCATCGCGAAGTACACACCCGGATGCAGCGAAGACGCTGCGATCAAAGCCATGATCGCCACGAACGCTTCCATCAGCATGCCGCCGTAGCCGACCATGCGCGCTTCGCCTTCATTGGAAAGCAGCTTAGGCGTAGTCCCGGAGGCGATGATCGAATGCCAGCCCGATACCGAACCGCAGGCGATGGTGATGAACAGGAAGGGGAACAGCTTTCCCTGGAACACCGGTCCGGTGCCGTCGATGAAATGCGATACCGCTGGCATCTGCAATTGCGGCGCGGCGAAGATGATCGCGATCGCCAGCAGCAAGATGGTGCCGATCTTGAGGAAGGTAGACAGGTAATCACGCGGCGCCAGCAGCAGCCACACCGGCAGCACCGAGGCGACGAAACCGTAGATGATCAGCAGCCAGGCCAGCGACTTGGCATCGAAGTCGAACAAGTGCGCAAGTTCCGGTGTTGTCGCCACGTGCGCACCGTAGGCGATGGACGAAAGCAACAACACTAGGCCGATCAGCGACACCTCCAGAATGCGTCCCGGCCGCAGCCAGCGCAGATAGACACCCATCAGCAGCGCGATGGGAATCGTGCAGGCCACCGAGAAGGTGCCCCATGGGCTGTGCGTGAGCGCTTTCACCACGACCAGCGCCAACACCGCCAGCACGATCATCATCAATGCGAGCAAGCCGAACATCGCCACCACGCCGGCCAGCGCGCCCAATTCCTCGCGCAGCATATGGCCGAGCGAGCGCGCATCGCGGCGCACCGACAAGCCCAACACCATGAAATCTTGCACCGCACCACCGAGCACCACGCCGAACAGAATCCACAAAGTGCCCGGCAGATAACCCATCTGCGCCGCCAGTACGGGGCCTACCAGCGGGCCGGCGCCGGCAATAGCTGCGAAGTGATGGCCGAACACCACCCACTTGTCGGTGGGCACGTAATCCAGGCCGTCATTACGCAGCACCGAAGGCGGCGCGCGGCTGGGATCCATCTGCAGCACGCGGTGCTCGATGAACTTGCCGTAGAAGCGATAACCGATCAGAAAGATCGCCACGGCCGCGGCCACCAGCCAGATGGCGTTGACCGGTTCGCCGCGTCGCAAGGCGATCACCGCCAGGCAGGCGGCGCCGATCGCGGCGACAATGGCCCAGAGAATCCTGCCTGCTATGCCGGTTGGCCTCAGTGCAGTGGTGGTAGCCATAAAAACTCCGCATGGGTCAAAGCCTGCCTAAGATTCTTCCTGTCTGCGGCAGGGGTCAATACCGGATCGAACGCGTTTGATGACGGAACCGTAAGCTGCCAGGACGCGTTGCGTTCACGCCGCGCCGTCCACAGTTAAACTTCCAGGCAACACCCGCTGCGAGGTTGGCATGATCCGCGAGATTCTGAAGATGGGCGACCCGCGTCTGCTTCGCGTCGCTCCGCCCGTGCCCGACAGCATGATCGGTAGTGCCGAACTCGATGCATTGATCGTCGACATGTTCGAGACCATGCATGCCGCGGGCGGCGTCGGGCTTGCTGCACCGCAGATCGGTGTAGACCTGCAACTGGTGATCTTTGGCTTCGACAGCTCGGAGCGCTATCCGGATGCGCCGCCGGTGCCGCAGACCATCCTGCTCAACCCCGCCATCACGCCCTTATCGCAGGATATGGAAGAAGGCTGGGAAGGCTGCCTTTCTGTGCCGGGCTTGCGCGGCGCGGTGAATCGCTATTCGCTGATCCGCTACGAAGGTATCGATCCCAAAGGCGAACGCATCGATCGCACGGCTGAGGGTTTCCATGCGCGCGTGGTGCAGCACGAGTGCGATCACCTGATCGGGCGCCTTTATCCTTCGCGCATCACCGACTTCACCAAGTTCGGGTTTATCGAGGTGTTGTTCCCGGGGATGGACCCGAACGTTGACGAATAATCGGTATTTCAGGCGGGCTGCGGATACAGCAGGAACCAGCCGAGGAACACCGCACCGGCGATCACGCAGTACGTGCCGAACGAAGTCAGCCGTCCACGGCCTTCGAAGTAACGCATCAGGAAACGCAAGCTCATCCACGCTGCAATCGCCGTCAGCACGCCACCGAGCAATGCGTCTCCGAGTTGTTCCGGTGCTTTGAACAGTTTGGGAATCTCCAGCAGGCCCGCGGCAAGAATGATCGGTGTGCCGAGCAGAAAGGAAAACTCCGCCGCCTTTTCCTTGTCCAGGCCCGTAGCGGAACCCGCGATCATGGTGAGGCCGCTGCGAGAAAAGCCTGGAATCAACGCACCGACTTGCGCCAGTCCGATCAGGAACGCCTGCCGAAAGTTGAGTTTTTCCGGCGGCTTGTGCGCACGCGTGCGCTCGATGCGATCGCCCATCCACAGAAGCAGGCCGTTGGCGATTAACGCCGCGGCGACGATGCGCAGATCCTTGAACACCAGCTCCAGCCGTTTCTCCAGCAGCAATCCCACGACGCAGGCGGGGATCGTGCCGATGATCAGCGCCCACATCATGTGTCCTTCATCGTTACGGCGACCGGCCAGCGAGGCGAAGAAGCCTTTGGTCAGCGCGATCCATCGATGCCGGAAATAACCCAGCAAAGCCAGCGCCGTACCGAGATGCAGAGCCACTAGAAAAGGGATCAGCTGCGGTGCGTGCTTGTCGATGTGCACGCCGAACAGCGCGGGAACGAGCAGGGTATGGCCAAGGCTGCTGACCGGGAAAAGCTCGGTTACGCCTTGCAACACGCTCAGAAAAATCAGGAACCACAAGCTCACGCGTCGATCCTTTTGGGGTTAATGGCCGCTACGCGAGCATGCCATTTCTCTAATGAAAAGCGTCTGAGTACTTCATGACGAGGAGCTGACAATCATGGTGAGTGCGGCCCCGCCCAATCTCTCGTCGGAGCTTGATTTGCGTCGAGTCTCTGCTCGCGATGTTTTTTGCTCGTCGTCCCGGCGAAAGCCGGAATCTAATGACGTTGAGCCGTCTGAAAGGCGCTGGACCCCGGCTTTCCTCGCTCCTCAAACCCGAGCACATCCATGTGCTCTCCCCGCGTGCGCCGGGGTGACGAAACGCATAGTTGACGTGACGCGAATCGGATACACGGGCTGAGGAGAGCAGTTAACGCATCAAGGCGATTTCACCTTGAATTCCTGTGTCAGCAGCTTGAGCTTGGCCTTCATGTCCTCGGGCTTGTGCGTACCCTGGGTAGCGTAGAACGCGGTGTAGAGTTCCGAAGGTGCGTCGCCTGCCGGCGGATCGATCACCGTGGCGACGTCCATTTCATCGCCGTCGTTGTAGGGTACGCCATCGAACGGATGCTGCTTGTGCAGCAGTTTGCCCCAGGCTTCCTTGAAGTTGTCGTCCAGGTCGGGACTGGGCGCGGTGTGGCGTCTCACGCTGATGCGGTCGGGATCGGTGATGTTCAAGCGCAACTGCACGATGCCCGTTTGCAACGCGAATTTGCCGTGCTTTTCGTAGTAGCCAACGCCCACAGCAAGCAGGTTTTCAGAAGCGATGGGTTGCAATGTGACCGGATAGCTGAAGGCGATGTTGCTGGAGTCGTAGCTGAAGCGCTTGCCGTAGTCGACATCGATGCGGGCATCCTTCAGCACGTCGGGCAGCAGCGAGCTATTGGCAAGGAATTCCTTCCACTGCGCCAGCGTGCCGCCGTAATCCACGTTGAGGAAGTCGGTCAGCGCCTTCATGTCGATCACGCTGTCATGAGTGACCACGGAGGGGCTCAGGCGCATCATGATCGAGTACCCATCCGGCGTCGGTAGCGCGAACACCACCATTTGCGCGTTGATGTACGGCAGCGACCACACGAATGCTTTCCAGTGCCGTTGCCAGCTGTCGGTGTAACTGACGTCGGTGGCGGGTTTGCCCATCGAGACGATCTTGACCTTCTCAGGGCCGACCTGCCGTGTCCAATAGCCGGTCTTCAGCACCAGATCCATCATCTGCTTGGGATCGTTGTAGAACGTGGCGGCCTTCATGTCGTCCGGCCGGCGCAGATGCATTAGGAACGTGTGGCCGACGTAGCCGCTGGCCACATAGCCGTTGCCGCTGAGCGGTACGCGGTTGAGTTCGCGTCCGGAATACACCCATTGGCCGCTGCGGTTGCGCACGATCAGCTCGGGAAACAGACTCAGCTCCGGCGCGTCGTGCAAGATGTGGTTGGAACCGGCACCGTGCGGAAACAGTTCATTGCCCTGTTGCTGCAGCAGCGCTTTCAGCAAATCTTCGCTGTTGCGATTGAGCAGCTTCAGGTATGTCGCGCTGAAATCGTCGTAGCTGGCGGGCAGCGGGAATTGGGCCTTGAGTGTGCCGTTCTGGTCGTCTTCGATAATGTCCAGCTGATAGGACTCGCGCTTGTCCATCACAGCCAGGTTGTCGGATGCATTGAGCACCTCGCCAATCGGTAGCGCATAGTTGAGGTTTTCGTTGGGCGACTTCATCAGCACCACGCCGATCACCTTGCCGTCCTGGTCCAACAGCGGGCCGCCGCTGTTGCCCGGCGATGCCGCGGCGGAGAAACGCATCCACTTCCAGCGCCCGTTTTCGTCTTCCGGCGTGTCAGAGGTGTAGAGACCATCGCGGATCACCACGCCGGTACCGAGCGCATTGCCGACGGCATACACCACGCTGTTCATCGCCGCCTTGGCGTTGGTTTCCAGCGCGGCGTTGCCGTTGGGCTGCTCCTTCAACGAGAACATCACGAAGTCTTGTTGCAAGGAGAATTTCTGGACCTTGTCGATCGCATACACGTGGCCGCTGGCGTCGCGCAGTGCAGGCGGTCCGGTGAGATCACCGACGGCGGCCAGCAACACGTGGCCCGCGGTGACGTAGCGATTGTGGCCGATCGCAAAAGCGGTACCGACAGAAAAGTACTTGTCGGTGCGTTCTTGATACGGCAGCAGGTCGAGCGGCAGCGGTTTTTCGTAGGTGAGCGGATCGTCCACCGCTCTGGGGATCACCACTTCGAAGGTGGCCGCATTGATTTTCGAAACCAGGGACGGATCCGGGCTGGCAGCGTGCGCATGTTGCGTCACGCTCATTGCCAGCACGACCGACCACAAAGCCAACCGACGCAAGAGGCCGCAAGTTCTTGAAACGGCCTTCAGAGCCTGCCCATTTAATGTCCGCATACGTTCCCTCTCAAGGATTCCCCACCGGCGTAAAGCCGGTTTCCCGAGCGGATACTGACATAGTGCGGTTACGCGGGGGAGTGGCGAAACGCGGGCAGGGCGGGCTAGCGATAACGGTTGATGGCGTCGCGCAGTTCGATCGTGGCGGTGCGCGCGGCCTGGGTGAAATCCTCGCCGTTGCCGGCGTAAAGAATCGCGCGCGAGGAGTTGATCATCAGCCCGGTGCCGACAGCGGTGCGGCCATTGCGAACCACCGCTTCCACGTCGCCGCCCTGTGCACCGATGCCCGGCACCAGCAGTGGTATGTTGCCCACCAGGGCGCGCACTTCGGCCAGCTGTTCCGGCCACGTGGCACCGGTGACCAGCGCGCAATTGCCGTGCGTATTCCATTCCTGCGCGATAAGGCGGGCGACGTGCTGGTACAGCGGCTTGCCGCCGACGTCGAGATCCTGCAAATCCGCCGCGCCCGGGTTCGAGGTATGGCAGAGCAGGATCACGCCTTTGTCTGCGCGATCGAGGAACGGCTGCACGGAATCGCGGCCAAGGTAGGGGTTCAAGGTCACGGCGTCCGCGCCGTAGCGCTCGAACGCCTCGGTGACGTAATGCTGTGCAGTGCTACCGATGTCACCGCGCTTGGCATCGAGGATCACCGGCACGCCGGGATGCTTGGCATGGATGTGCGCGATCAGCCGCTCCAGCGTTTCTTCCGCGCGCAGAGCGGCGAAGTGGGCGATCTGCGGTTTATAGGCACAAGTCAGATCGGCAGTGGCGTCGACGATGGCACTGCAGAATTCGAAGACGGCGTCGGGGCGGCCTTTGAAGTGTGCGGGGAATTTCGTGGGTTCGGGATCGAGGCCGACGCAGACCAGGGAGTTGTTGCGGGTCCATGCGGTTTGCAGGGATTGCATGAAGTGCATGGTCTGTCTCCTTGCCACCATCCATTCCCTCTCCCCTCTGGGGAGAGGGTTAGGGTGAGGGGGCAATCTTGCGGTGTGTATAGATTTTTGGAGCGTGATTCTTTGAGGCTTGAGGCCAGCCTTGGCCCCTCACCTGAATCCTCTCCCCGGAGGGGAGAGGAGGCAAACGCAAAGAGCCACTCTTAAGCCAGTTTCTTGTACTTCACCCGATGCGGCTTCGCCGCCTCATCACCCAAACGGCGCTTCTTGTCGGCTTCATACTCGTTGTAATTGCCGGGGAAGAATTCCACGTGCGAGTCGCCTTCGAACGCCAGGATGTGCGTGGCGATGCGGTCGAGGAACCAGCGATCATGCGAGATCACCATCGCGCAGCCAGGGAATTCCAGCAGCGCATCTTCCAGTGCGCGCAGGGTTTCCACGTCCAGGTCGTTGGAAGGTTCGTCGAGCAGCAGTACGTTGCCGCCCTGCAATAGCGTTTTGGCCAGATGCAGACGGCCGCGCTCACCGCCGGAAAGGTTGCCCACGATCTTCTGCTGATCGGTGCCCTTGAAGTTGAAGCGACCGATGTAGGCGCGCGATTGGATTTCGAAATTGCCGATGGTGAGGATGTCCGCACCGCCCGACACTTCTTGCCAAACGTTGTTCTTTGCTTCGAGCGCGCCACGCGACTGGTCGACGTAGGCCAGCTTCACCGTGTGGCCAAGCTTCACTTCGCCGGAATCGGGCTGTTCCTTGCCCATGATCAATTTCATCAGGGTGGACTTACCCGCGCCGTTCGGGCCCATGATGCCCACGATGGCGCCCGGCGGCACCTTGAACGACAGATCGTCGATCAACAGGCGATCACCGAACGACTTGGTGACGTTCTTGAACTCGATCACTTCCTGACCCAGGCGCTCGCCCGGCGGAATGAAGATTTCGTTGGTTTCGTTGCGGCGCTGATATTCCACCGCGTTCAATTCCTCGAAGCGGTTCAAGCGCGCCTTGCCCTTGGACTGGCGACCCTTGGCGGCCGAACGCACCCACTCCAGTTCCTTCTCAATGGCCTTCTGGCGCGACTTTTCCTGCTGCGCTTCCTGTTTCAGGCGCGCATCCTTCTGCTCCAGCCACTCGGTGTAGTTGCCCTTCCACGGAATGCCGCGGCCGCGATCGAGTTCCAGAATCCACTCGGCGGCGTTGTCGAGGAAGTAGCGATCATGGGTGACGGCCACCACGGTGCCCGGGTAATCCTGCAGGAAGTGCTCCAGCCATTCCACGGATTCGGCGTCCAAGTGGTTGGTGGGCTCGTCCAGCAGCAGCATGTCCGGCTTGGAGAGCAGCAGGCGGCATAGCGCCACGCGACGCTTCTCGCCACCCGAGAGCGGGCCGACTTTCACATCCCACGGCGGTAGGCGCAGCGCGTCGGCGGCCACTTCAAGCTGGCGTTCCAGTGCGTGGGCGTCGTTCACCGCGAGGAGGCTTTCCAGCTCCTGCTGTTCGGCGGCGAGCTTGTCGAAATCGGCGCCTTCTTCGGCGTAGGCGGCGTAGACCTCCTCCAGGCGCTTCTGCGCATCGAGGATCACCGACACACCTTCCTCGACCACTTCGCGAACGGTCTTGTCCGGATCGATCTGCGGCTCCTGCGCCAGGTAGCCGACTTTGATGCCCGGCTGCGGACGTGCTTCGCCTTGGAAATCCTTGTCGACGCCGGCCATGATGCGCAGCACCGTGGACTTGCCCGCGCCGTTCAGACCCAGCAGGCCGATCTTGGCGCCGGGGAAGAAGCTCAGCGAAATGTCCTTGATGATCTGACGCTTCGGGGGAACGATCTTGCTGACCCCGTTCATGGTGTAGATGTATTGCATGCTGGCTCCGTTGGCATGCGCGTGCCGGCCCCGATGAGCGGGCAACGCGCAGGGCGTGGGTATCAAACCCCCGATTATAGCGGGATATGGGTAAGTGCCGGTGACAGCGGAACGCCGTTCGCCGCCTTATCGCGAGCCGATGGCCACCTGTTCGCCACTTTTCGCGTCCGTCGGGCCATGCCGTGCTGCCAGGCTGCGATGCCATGGGAGCGAAACGAAGCAGCAGCCTTGTCGCCGTACTGGGTATATGGCGCGAATGGGACGAGCGCGCCGGCCATTGGGCGCGTGCGCGCGGCCGGGGTGCGGTGTTTTTGCACGAGTTCGTTTGCTTCGGCGTAAAGCAGGCCGCTGCCTGCGTGTTCGGTGGCAGCATGGTGCTGCTGCTGGGATTCACCTGGGCGTTCTATCCGTCACATGCGGCGCTGGCGCGTTATGACTTCCTCACGCTGGCCGCGCTGGCGATTCAGTGCGTGCTGATCGCGAGTCGGCTGGAAACGCTGGAAGAGGCGAAGGTGATCTTGTTGTTCCACCTGGTGGGCACGGCCATGGAAGTGTTCAAGACCTCGGTGGGTTCATGGATTTATCCGGAGCCCTCGCTGCTGCGCATCGGCGGCGTACCGCTGTTTAGCGGCTTCATGTATGCATCAGTGGGCAGCTACATCGCGCGGGCGTGGCGATTGTTCGCGTTTCGATTCACGCGGCATCCGCCGTTTGCGGCGACGGCGTGGCTAGCGGTGGCCATTTACGCGAACTTCTTTACGCATCATTTTCTACCCGATGCGCGATGGGTGCTGTTCGCGGTGGTGGCGTTGCTGTTCGGGCGCACCTGGGTGCATTTCCGCATTCGCCATGCGCATCGGCGCATGCCGTTGCTGCTTGGCTTTCTGCTCGTAGCCACGTTTATCTGGATCGCCGAGAACGTCGGTACCTTCACCGCGGCGTGGCGTTATCCAATGCAGCACCATGGCTGGCGCATGGTGCCGTTGTCGAAGCTGGGTTCGTGGTTTTTGTTGATGATCATCAGCTACGTGATGGTGAGTGCGCTGGCGAAAAAGCCAGCGAAGGCCTCGTAGGTTGGGGCGCAAACCCCAACGTCCCAATGTCTGGGCCTGGCGATGTTAGGGTTTGCACCCCGACCTATGCGTCGCTCCGGCGAAGACCGGGCGCAGTGCCTTGATTTCAAAGCAAAGTCACAGGGTCCCGGCGGTCGCCCGGACGAAGAGCACCATGCATCGCCCATCGTTACGGAGGGTGGCCGCATACACCGGCGACCATTACACTTTCAAGTCTTTCCCCCGTCCCACGCGACCCCACGAGGCCCGAATGTTCCCGAAGCATCAAACGATTGCCGGCTACGATGACGAGCTGGCCAAGGCCATTGCCGACGAAGCCCGCCGCCAGGAGGACCACGTCGAGCTGATTGCTTCGGAAAACTACGCCAGCCCGCGCGTGCTGGAAGCCCAGGGATCGGTGCTCACCAACAAATACGCCGAAGGCTATCCGGGCAAGCGTTACTACGGCGGTTGCGAATACGTGGACGTGGCCGAGCGCCTCGCCATCGAGCGCCTGAAGCAGCTGTTCGGCGCCACCTACGCCAACGTGCAGCCGCACTCCGGTTCGCAGGCCAACCAAGCGGTGTACTTCGCGCTGCTCAATCCGGGCGACACCATTCTCGGCATGAGCCTGGCGCACGGTGGCCACCTTACGCACGGCGCGAAGGTGAATCTCTCCGGCAAGATCTACAACGCTGTGCAGTACGGCGTGAACGAACAGGGCTTGGTCGATTACGACGAAGTCGAGCGCCTTGCTGTCGAACACAAGCCCAAGATGATCGTGGCCGGTTTCAGCGCCTATTCGCAGGTGATGGACTGGGCGCGTTTCCGTGCGATTGCCGACAAGGTTGGTGCGTACCTGTTTGTCGACATGGCGCACGTCGCCGGTTTGATCGCCGCGGGCGTGTATCCCAGCCCGCTGCCGCACGCGCACGTGGTGACATCGACCACGCACAAGACGCTGCGCGGACCGCGCGGCGGCTTCGTCATTGCTAAGGATGCCGGCGAGGAGATCGAGAAGAAGCTGCAATCCATCGTGTTCCCCGGCATCCAGGGCGGCCCGCTGATGCACGTGATCGCCGCCAAGGCGGTGGCGTTCAAGGAGGCACTCGAACCGTCCTTCAAGGATTACCAGGCGCAGGTGGTGAAGAACGCCAAGGCCATGGCCAAAACGCTGATCGAGCGCGGTTACAAGGTCGTCTCCGGAGGTACCGAAAACCACCTCATGCTGATCGACCTGATCGGCCGCGAAGCCACCGGCAAAGATGCGGAAGCCGCGCTCGGCAAGGCGCACATCACCGTCAACAAGAATGCCGTGCCGAACGATCCACGTTCGCCTTTCATCACTTCTGGCCTGCGCGTCGGCACGCCTGCCATCACCACGCGTGGCTACAAGGAAGCGGATGTGGTGGAACTCACGCACTGGATTTGCGACGTTCTGGACGCACCCGGCAGCGAAAGCGTGATCAACACCGTGCGGGAGAAAGTTTCCGCACAGTGCAAGAAGTTCCCGGTTTACGGCTGAAGCCGAGGGAACGGGGAACAGGGAACGGGGAACAGGGAGGTTCCAGTGGCTTCAAACTATCGGGAATTGCGAGTTTGGCAGGACGCCATGAGCTTGGCAGAGTTGGTGTACGCGATGACCTGGCAGTTTCCGGTGGAGGAGCGTTTCGGGCTGAGCGGACAGTTGAGGAGAGCAGTGGTTTCTGTGGCTTCGTGTATTGCTGAAGGTAATGCGCGAGGCTCAACCAAAGACTATATGAGGTTTTTATCCATGTCTGCCGGCTCGCTTGCTGAAGTCGAAACTCAAACACTGCTTGCACGCCGACTTGGTTATATCAGTGAAGTCGATATTGTGAAGCCATTAAGCGCTATACATTCGTTGATGTGTCAAATACAGGCATTGAAGAACGCGTTGGTTCGTAAACAGCAATCCTCATGTTCCCCGTTTCCCGTTCCCCGTTCCCGGCAGTGATCCAATGCATTGTCCGTTCTGCCAGCATGAAGATACCCGCGTGATCGATTCACGCCTTGCCGACGACGGCGCCACCGTGCGCCGCCGTCGCGAGTGCCCGCAGTGCAGCGAACGCTTCAATACGTTCGAAACGGCCGAGCTGAAGTTGCCGGCCATCGTAAAAAGCGGCGAGCGGCGCGAGAGTTTTGACGAACGCAAGCTGCGCACCAGCTTCGAGCGGGCGCTGCAGAAACGTCCGGTGGCCAGCCACGACGTGGACGCCGCGGTACGCGCGGTAATCGACGATCTGCGCAAGAGCGGTGAGCGTGAAGTACCTTCGCGCCATGTCGGCGAGCTGGTGATGCGCGAGCTGAAGAAGCTCGACCAGGTCGCATACGTGCGCTTCGCTTCCGTCTATCGGAAGTTCGAGGACGTGCATGCGTTCCGCGAAGAGATCGAGAAGCTGGAGCGCGACTTGCCAGGGCTGGACAATTTACAGCTTTCGTTGCTTGGCGAAGCGGGTGCGGTGGCTGCAGCGAAGCGTGGCCATCGTAAAGGCTGAGTTGCCCTGCAGGCCGTCATTCCCGCGAAAGCGGGAATCCATTTGGCGCTTAGGTGAATCCCACATGGATTCCCACTTCCGCGGGAATGACGGCCTTATGGGATTGCGACGCTTTAGGGAACGATTGCCCTAGCCAAGACTCTCCAACCACGCATCATCCGATCCTTCCTCCACGCCTTCTAGCAAGAACGTGGACAAGTAGCGTTCACCCGTATCCGGCAGCATCGCCAGAATCACGCTGCCTTGCTCAGCCGTTTCCGCATACTTGAGCGCCGCAGCAACCGTGGCGCCGGCAGAGATGCCGACGAAGATGCCCTCCTCTTTCGCCAGTCGCCGCGCGGTGTCGCGAGCGACCACTTCATCCACCGGCAGATCCAGATCGAACACTTTGCGGTTGAGCACTTCGGGCACGAAGTCCGGCGTCCAGCCCTGGATCTTGTGCGGCTGCCATGGCTTGTCCTGCAGCAGCGATGCGCCGGCCGGTTCGGAAGCGACGATCTTCACCTCAGGCCGCGCGAGCTTCAGCATTTCGCCCACGCCGGTAAGCGTGCCACCCGTACCCCAGCCTGTGACGAAGGCATCGAGCCGCTTGCCGGCGAAATCGCGCAGGATTTCCGCCGCCGTAGTGCTGCGGTGATAGGCCGGATTGGCTGGATTCTGAAACTGTCGCGGCAGGAACCAGCCGTGCTTCTTGGCCAGTTCTTCCGCACGGCGCACCATGCCGCTGCCGCGCTCGGCGGCGGGCGTCAAGATCACCCTGGCGCCGTATGCGCGCATCAGCTTGCGACGTTCGATCGAGAAAGTTTCGCTCATGGTCGCCACGAAGCGGTAACCGCGCGCCGCGCATACCATCGCCAGCGCCACGCCGGTGTTTCCGGACGTGGCTTCGACCACGGTATCCCCCGGCTTGAGCAGGCCTTTCTGCTCTGCATCGAGAATCACCGCGATGGCAAGGCGATCCTTTACCGAGCCGCCCGGGTTGAACGCTTCCACTTTTGTATAGAGCGTGACGTGCGAAGGTGCCACCCGATGCAGCCGGACGATGGGCGTATTGCCGATGGTGTCGAGAATGCTTTCGTAGATCATGGGTGTCGTCCTTCCGCAGTGGAGGATGCTCTGATCCGTTTTGCGTGGGCGTCACCGTTGCTGTCTGTTCGCAGGCCACAGGACCGTCGGCGAAGGCAGACTGGCTGTCTGTCGAGCCGGCGGGCCGAAGGGATGCGGACAGACAGCAACGGCCCGAAGGGTGATGTCCAGGAGGCCCGCATGCTGCGCCGCGCGACTTGGCAAGACGGCCAGTCTTCCCTGCGTCGCGCAACACACCCTGCGGGCCTCCTGGACATCATGCCGCCTACGCAAAACGGATCAGAGCATCCTAGAACTTCAAGGCTACTCCCGCTCCCGCCGGCGCGACAAATGCCGCGTGTTCGCGCACACTGATGATCATGCATATCCATATTCAGACGCTTCCATGACTTTCTCCGTCGTCGATGCTATGCACATGGCGCAAGCGTTGCGCCTGGCCGAGCGTGGCCTCACCACCACGCAACCCAATCCACGCGTGGGTTGTGTCATTGCCCATGGCGAACGCATGGTGGGGCAGGGTTGGCACGAACGGGCCGGTGAACCGCATGCCGAGGTGTACGCGCTGCGCGAAGCGGGAGAGCAGGCGCGCGGCGCCACGGCCTACGTCACCCTGGAGCCCTGCGCGCATCACGGACGCACGCCGCCTTGTGCCGATGCGCTGATCGCCGCAGGTGTGGCCCGGGTGGTGATTGCCGCCGAGGATCCCTTTCCACAGGTGGCAGGCAAAGGCATCGAAAAGCTGCGTGCCGCGGGCATTACGGTGGAAAGCGGACTGATGCGGGAAGCGGCACGGGAAATCAACATCGGATTCTTCAGCCGGATCGAACGCCACCGTCCCTGGGTGCGCGTGAAATTGGCGATGAGCCTGGACGGCCGTACCGCGCTGGCGAACGGCGAATCGAAATGGATCACCGGCGAAGCGGCCCGGGCGGATGTGCAGCGCTGGCGGGCGCGCAGTTCGGCCATCCTCACCGGCGTGGGGACGGTGCTTGCGGATAATCCGCAGCTAACGGTGCGTCTCCCTCTCCCCGACGAGGACGGGGGACAACCCCGCGACCCGTTTTCACCCACGCGCGTGATCCTCGACCGTCACTTGCGCACCCCCGCCGGCAGCCATGTTCTGGACGGCCAAACACCCACGCTCGTGCTGCATGCTGCTTCGGCAAATGTCACCGACGACCGCTTCGCCAACGTGGAGCGCGTCGCCATCGCCGAGCAAGGCGATGGGCTCAATCTGCACGCCGTGCTTGCCCTGCTCGCCGGTCGCGGTTGCAGCGAGCTGCACGTGGAAGCCGGCCCCACGCTATGCGGTTCGCTGTTTGCCGCCGGCCTGGTGGACGAACTGTTGATCTACATGGCGCCCTTGCTGCTGGGTGACACGGCGAGGCCGCTGCTGACATTGCCGCCGCTGGCCGATATGGCCTCACGCTGGAAGTTGCAGATGATGGATTGCCGCGCCGTCGGCATCGATCTGCGCTTGCGGCTGCGGCCAGCTGCCTGAGTATTTTTTCCGTAATTCCGGAGTGATAGCGAAATGACCATGCCAGCCGTCCGCTGGGGCATCATCGGTTGCGGTGACGTCACCGAAGTGAAAAGCGGCCCCGCCTTCCATCGCGTCGATGGTTCGGCGCTGGTGGCTGTGATGCGCCGCGACGGCGACAAGGCGCGCGACTATGCGCAGCGCCACGGCGTAGCGAAGTGGTATGACGATGCCGCGGCATTGATCGCCGACAAGGATGTCGATGCGGTTTACGTTGCCACCCCACCTTCCACGCATCACTCGTATGCACTCATGGCCATTGCGGCGGGCAAACCGGTTTACGTGGAAAAGCCGATGGCGCGCGACCATGCCGAATGCCGGGCCATACTCGATGCCGGCCGCGACGCGGGTGTGCCGGTATTTGTCGCGTACTACCGTCGCTGTCTGCCACGCTTCCGCAAAGTGCGCGAGTTGCTGTTCGAGCGGCGCGTGATCGGCATGCCGCGTATCGTCAACGTCGTGCTCTACGAACCGCATCATCCACGCTACCAAAACCCGTCGGAACTGCCGTGGCGCGTGCAACCGGAGCTTGCCGGAGGCGGCCTTTTCATGGACCTGGGCTGCCACACACTCGACATCCTCGATTGGCTGTTCGGTCCTATCGCCTCGGCGTCTGGACACGCCAGCAACCAGCTCGGTGCCTATCCGGCGGAAGACTGTGTAGCCATGTCCTATGTCTTCGGCAACGGCATGCTCGGTACCGGTTTGTGGAACTTTGCTGCTCAGCGGCATGAAGATCGGGTGGAGGTGATCGGCGATGGCGGTCGCATCGTTTTCGCGACGTTTGGCGACGGCCCGATCGAGGTCGAGAACTCCGAAGGCGTGCACGAATACGCTGTCGCGAATCCGGCGCACATCCAGCAGCCGCTGATCGAAACCATCGTGGCGGAGCTGCGCGGGCAAAAAGGGGCCTGTCCCTCGATGGCTGAATCGGCCGCACGCACCGGCTGGGTGATGGACCAGGTGCTGCGCGATTACCGGCGCCAGACAGCGCAGGCGCTTGGCTAGCGGGCGGGTCTATTCCAACGCTGTACGATCGTTTTCTGGCGCAGGCGCTGGTGGCGGGTGAGGTGACGCAGCGTTCCGTAGCGTGAACGGACGATACGCCAATCGGTGCTAAACTCCGCCGGCCGGCGTGTCCGGCAAAACCAACGTCTTCAGGGCGGGGCGAAACTCCCCACCGGCGGTAGGGGCCGCAAGGCCCGAGCCCGCGAGCGCTTCCGGTTCCGCCGGAAGGTCAGCAGATCCGGTCCAATGCCGGAGCCGACGGTTACAGTCCGGATGAAAGAAGACGGCATCATGCATCGCGCCATGCGATGCGTGTGCCTTTGCCTTGGGGCGTTCCCACATCGATAGTTCGTGGAGAACGTTCATGCACATTCGTCATCACCAGGTTTTGTCCACCTTCCCCGCGGAGGTGCGCTGATGTTTACCGGCATCATCCAGAGCGTCGGCCGCGTTGCGCGGCTGGAAGCCCGCGGCGGCGACGTGCGCTTGCATGTCGATACCGCCGATCTCGATCTTTCCGACGTGCAACTGGGCGACAGTATTGCGGTGTCCGGCGCGTGCCTCACCGTGGTCGTGCTGGAATCGCGTGGATTCGCCGCCGATGTTTCCAATGAAACGCTGTCGCTCACCACGCTGGGTAAGCATAAGTCCGGTGACCCGGTGAATCTGGAAAAAGCCCTTCGGCTGGCAGATCGCCTTGGCGGCCATCTGGTTTCCGGCCACGTCGACGGCGTGGGCAAAGTGGTTTCCGTTGCGCCGGACGGCCGTTCGCAACGCTGGACATTTGAAGTGCCCGCTTCGCTCTCACGCTATATCGCCTCCAAGGGCTCCGTCTGCATCGACGGCACCAGCCTCACCGTCAATGAAGTGAATGGCAATCGCTTCGGGGTCAACCTTATTCCCCACACGGTGGAACATACGACGTTCCACGCGCGACGCCCGGGCGATGCGGTGAATATCGAGGTGGACGTGGTGGCGCGCTATGTGGAGCGGTTGATCGGTGGCGGCGAAGGGTCGCGTATTGATGAAGCGTTTCTCAAACAGCACGGGTTTGCGTGAGTGATCTGGCCGATCTGCTCCCTCCCCTGCAAGCAGGGGGGAGCAGTCGCGATGCCGCAAGTACATAAAGAACACAGGACAAAACACATCATGGCATTCAACACCATCCCCGAAATCCTCGAAGACATTCGCGCCGGTCGCATGGTCGTGATCGTCGATGACGAAGACCGCGAGAACGAGGGCGATCTGATCATGGCCGCGCAAATGGTGCGGCCCGAAGACATCAACTTCATGGTGCGCGAAGCACGCGGATTGGTCTGCCTGACGCTTACCGAACAACGCACACGCCAGCTCGGCCTGCGCCCGATGGTGAGCGACAACACTTCGCAATACCACACCAATTTCACCGTCTCGATCGAGGCGGCCGAAGGCGTCACCACCGGCATTTCAGCGCACGATCGCGCGCGTACCATCCAGGTGGCGGTGAAGCTGGATGCGAAACCGCAGGATCTCTCGCAGCCCGGCCATATCTTTCCGCTCACCGCGCAACCCGGTGGCGTGCTCACGCGCGCAGGCCATACGGAAGCCGGCTGCGACTTGGCCGCGCTCGCCGGGCTCGAGCCGGCCGCAGTGCTGATCGAAGTGCTACACGAAGACGGTTCGATGGCGCGCCGCCCCGAACTGGAAGTGTTTGCGAAAAAGCATGGACTGAAGATCGGCTCCATCGCCGACCTGATCCGCTATCGGTTAGAAACGGAAAAAACCGTGCAGCGCGTGTATGAGGAAGAGGTGCAGACCGAGTTCGGCTCGTTCCGCCTCGTGGCCTATCGCGACGCCATTCGTCACGGCCTGCATTTCGCCTTGGTGCGCGGCGCCGTGGACGATGGCAAGCCGGTGCTGAGCCGTGTGCATGTGCGCAACACGCTGTCCGATGTATTGCATCTGCAACGCGAGGATCTCGGCCTCACCGTCACTGCCGCCCTGCGCCGCATTGCTGACGAAAACCGCGGCGTGCTGTTGGTGCTATCCGGCGAAGATACGCCGGACGCGCTGCTGCGCCGTCTCACCCGTCAGCCGGCTACGCAGGCACCTGATGAGATGCAACGGCAAGAGTGGCGACAGCACGGCCTGGGCGCGCAAATCCTCACGGACCTCGGCGTGCATCGCCTGCGGGTGCTGGGAACGCCACGCAAACTGGTAGGGCTGGCCGGATTCGGACTCCAGGTGGTCGAGTACGCGGAGTGACCACGTAATCCCCGTGGCCGTCATTCCCGCGAAAGCGCCTCCGCTTTCGCGGGAATGACGTCTATGCGAAGGCTGGGGGTTTGCACCCCCAGCCTGCAATTTAAAAGGATCATAAGGCCGACTGGCCATATTCATCACTGCCACGAGGTGCGCTTCGTGGCATCCTTCGTCCGGTTGAAAACCAGCTCGAAGGGATCACGATGAAGCTCGCCAATCTGCCGTTTGCCCGCACCGCCTTGTTCACCGCGCTTTCGCTGGCTTGCCTCACGCCGGCTTTCGCCGATCAGGCCGCTTCGTCGCCGGATCAGCGCGCGACCAAGTTGCTCAAGCGCATGTCGCAGGACGACATGCACCACATGGTGCAGAGCTATAACGACATGATGTCGCTGCAACAGCAGCAGGGCGGCATCGGTGCAGCAGGTTATGTGCCTGCGCTGCCGAAGCTCGGCATTCCCGCCATGCAGCAGAACGACGCCGGTATCGGCGTGCACAACTATCCGATCGATCAGGGACCGGGTAAGCAGCCGGCGCATGTGCGTGGCGAAGCGGGCAATACCACGGCGCTGCCTTCGCTGATCGGCATTGCCGCAACCTGGAATCCGCAGATCGCGTACGAAGGCGGCCGCATGATCGCGGACGAAGCGCACCGGCAAGGTATCAACGTGCTGCTGGCCGGCGGCATTAACCTCACGCGCGAGCCGCGCGACGGGCGCACGTTCGAATACCTCGGTGAAGATCCGCTGCTCGCCGCGCGCATCGACGGTGGGGAAATTCGCGGCATCCAGTCGCAGCACGTGATCTCCACCATCAAGCATTACGCGTTGAACGACCAGGAAACCAATCGTCTCACGGTGAGTTCCAACATCGACGAACAGGCGATGCGCGAATCGGATTTGCTCGCCTTCGAGCTGGCGATCGAAGACGGCCATCCCGGCTCAGTGATGTGCGGCTACAACAAAGTCAACGGCGTCTGGGATTGCTCCAACAAGCATTTGCTCAACGACATCCTCAAGGGTGATTGGAAATACCCAGGCTGGGTGATGACGGACTGGGGTGCCGATCACGGCGTCATGGATGCGATGGCCGGCACCGATCAGGTATCCGGCATCGATGCTGTGACGAGTTTCAGCTTGGGGCAAACGTCGAGTAGCTTCGGTACACCGCTGATCCAGGCTATCGATAAGGGCGAGATTCCGCACAGTCGTCTGGAAGATATGGTGCATCGCATTCTGCGTTCGATGTATGCAGTTGGCCTGTTCGAGCATCCGCCGGTGACCAAGCCGCTTGATGTTGACGCGGATGCGCTGGTCGCACAGCATGCAGCCGAGCAGGCAATCGTGTTGCTGAAGAACGATCACGATCAGTTGCCGTTGAACGCGGACGTCAAGACGGTTGTGATCATTGGCGGTCATGCCGACGCAGGCGTGTTGTCCGGTGGCGGCTCAGCGCAGGTATGGCCGATCGGCGGCCCAGCCATTCCGGCAGTGAAGACGCCAGATTGGCAGTGGAAAGTCTACGATCCTTCCTCGCCGATGAAGGCGCTGCAGAAGCTGCTGCCGAACGCAAAGATCACGTATGACGACGGCAGCGATCCGGCCAGAGCTGCGGCGTTGGCAAAATCGTCCGACGTTGCGCTCGTGTTCGCTACGCAATGGACCTGTGAAGGTGTCGATCAGCCGAACCTTTCGCTATCGGACAAGCAGGATGACCTGATCGACGCGGTGGCCGCAGCCAATGCACACACCGTGGTGGTATTGGAAAATGGCGGCCCGGTGAAGATGCCGTGGCTGTCGAAAGTCAGTGCGGTGGTTGAAGCCTGGTATCCCGGCGCGCGTGGCGGCGATGCGATTGCAGGCGTACTTAGCGGCAAGGTGAATCCATCCGGTCGCTTGCCTGTAACGTTCCCGCAGGACGAGCAGCAACTGCCGCGTCCGCAGATCACCAATGCGCAGGAAGTGGATTACAACATCGAAGGCGCGGCGGTCGGCTACAAGTGGTTCGACAAGAAGAACCTGCAGCCGCTGTTTCCGTTCGGCTTCGGTCTTTCGTACAGCCGCTTCGACTACAGCGATCTGCATGTCACCGCCCAAGGCGATCGCGTGACGGTCAGCTTCAAAGTAAGCAATGCAGGCGGGCATGCCGGCATGGATACGCCACAGGTGTATGTGAGCTTGTCTGGCGACAGCAGTGAAGCGCCGCGTCGGCTGGCGGGTTTTGAAAAGGTATCGTTGCGGCCAGGGCAAAGCCGCACGGTTTCTGTCACGATCGATCCGCGTTTGCTGGCGACGTTCGATGTGCCAGGGCATCAATGGAAGATCGCGGCGGGCAGTTATCCGATCCAGGTCGGACATTCTTCGCGGGATCTGGTGTTGAAAGGCGAAGCGACGATCGCCGCCGCGACAAACGCGCCTTGATGTAGGTTGGGGTGAGCGTATGCGAACCCCAACCTAAGCGCTGCCGCCACGCCACGATTTGTCCGCGGTGACGCCATAGCGATGCCCTCGTCCACGGATTCGAATGATATAGAGTGCATTCCTCGCCAACGGAACGAGCCATTCCATGCAGGCACAAGCCCCCTGCCATGTCCGCCTGATCGCCCCCTCCGGTTACCCGCACGATCGTGATGCCATGACACGCGGCATCGCGCGTCTGCGCGATGCCGGCTGCCAGGTGGAAGGCGTGGACGTGATCGATCGCACGGAGCTGCGCTACGCCGGCAGCGATGTCCAGCGCGCCGCGGATATCAATGGCCTTGCCATGCTCGATACGTTGCCGGACATCGCGCTCTCCATCCGCGGCGGCTATGGCGCCACGCGCCTGCTGGAACATCTGCATTACGACGCCTTGCGCGAACGTCTCGCCGGTCAGTCGATCGCGCTGGTCGGACATAGCGATTTCACCGCCCTGCAGATGGCGCTGTATGCGAAGAGCGGCATCGTCACGTTCGGCGGCCCGATGTTGGGGCCGGATTTCGGCGCACAGCGGTTGAGCCCCCTGACGTGGCGGCATTTCTGGCGCACGCTGAGCGCGCCGCACGGCAACGCGAGCTGGGACTGCGGAGAAGAAGCGGCGGAGCTGGCGGTGGAAGGGCCGTTGTGGGGCGGCAATCTCGCCATGCTGTGCAGCCTGCTGCAGACGCCGTATTTCCCGCGTATCGAGGGCGGCATCCTGTTCGTGGAGGACATCGGCGAGCCGCCGTTCCGGATCGAGCGCCTGCTCTATCAACTGCACTTGTCGGGCGTGTTGGGGCGGCAGCGGGCCCTGATCCTGGCGGACTTCACCCAGTGCCGCCCGGCGCCCTACGACAACGGCTACGACCTGGACGACGGCTTCGAGCAGATCCGCCGCATCGCGGGCATTCCGGTGCTTTCGGGTATGCCGTTCGGGCACGAGGCGGATAAGTTCACCCTGCCGTTCGGTGTGCCGGCGCGGCTACGCGTGGTGGGGCGCAGGGCCAGCCTGGATTTCCATGGCTACCCCCATTTGCGCCGGGCTCACGAACCTTCCATGGCCTAGGGATGCTCTGATCCATTCTTCGCAGGCGGCATGATGTCCAGAACCGCAGGCTGTGTTGCTCGGCGCAGGGCAGACTGGCCGTGTGTTCAAGCCGCGCGGCGCAGCCTGCGGGCCTTCTGGGCATCACCCTTCGGGCCGGCCCTGTCTGTCCGCATGCCTTCGGTCCATCGTCTCGACAGACGGCCAGTCTGCTTTCGCCGATGCCCCTGTGGCCTGCGAACAGACAGGGCCGGTGACGCCTACGAAGAATGGATCAGAGCATCCCCGGACACTCAGCGAGCAGGTCCGCGAACAAACCCGTAAAATAGCGCGCTCGCCGCGGGCCGAGCCGCCCGTTCACAGGAATTCAAGCAACATGAAGATCATCGAAGGCGATTTCGCCACGCCCAAGGGCCGCTTTGCCATCGTCGCCGGCCGCTTCAACGGCTTCGTCGTAGAACCGCTGGTTGCAGGTGCGCGCGATGCGCTGGTGCGCCATGGAGTGAGCGACGACGCCATCGACGTGATCCGCGTGCCAGGCGCGTGGGAAATCGGCCTGGCTGCGCACAAGCTGGCGCACTCGGGTAAATACGCAGCGGTGATCGCGTTGGGCGCGGTGATTCGCGGCGCTACGCCGCATTTCGATTTCGTCGCCGGTGAGTGCGCCAAGGCATTGACCCAGGCAGCGCTCGGTTCCGGCGTGCCGGTGTCCTTTGGTGTGCTTACCACCGACACCATCGAGCAGGCCATCGAGCGTTCCGGCACCAAGGCCGGCAACAAGGGCGCTGATGCCGCCATGGCCGCGCTTGAGATGGTCAATCTGTACGGAAAGCTGTAATGAATCAACGTCCCGAGGGCATCGATCTCGCCGCACGTTCGCGCGCTCGCCGACGTGCGCTGCAGGCGTTGTACGCCTGGCAGATGAGCGGTAGCGCGATGAAATCGGTGATCGAACAGTTCCGCCACGAGCAAGACATGGAAGTGGCTGACCTGGAGTACTTCGAGGATCTGCTGCGCGGCGTGGAAACGCACGTGAGCGAACTGGATGAGGCACTTAAGCCCTATATCGATCGCGAAGTGGAGCAGATCGATCCGATAGAGCGCGCGGTACTGCGCCTTGCCGCCTACGAATTGAAGTACCGCCCGGATGTGCCATATCGCGTGATCATCAACGAAGCGATCGAGGTGACCAAGCGCTTCGGTGCGGATCATGGGCATAGCTACGTCAATGGCGTGCTGGATAAGCTGGCGGCGCAGACGCGGGTGGTGGAGAAGCAGGGCTGATCAGCTTTCCGCGTCAGAGCATCCAGCTGGCACGACGTGTAATCTCGTTCGGCCGTCATTCCCGCGAAAGCGGGAATCCATTTTGCTCTGATGCAAAAGCGACAATGGATTCCCGCTTTCGCGGGAATGACGGCAACGCAAGGTAAGGCATCACGGAAGGGAGTAAACGCATTCCATGGAATTCTCCCTCATTGACCGCATCCGCCAACGCACCGCCCAAGGTCGCGACGACGTGCGCCTCGGCATTGGTGACGACGCCGCCCTGCTGGCAATGCCGCCGGGCCAGGAACTGGCCGTGGCGATCGACACCATGGTCGAAGGCGTGCATTTTCCCATCGGCACAGCAGCGGTGGATCTCGGCTGGAAAGCGCTGGCGGTAAATCTTTCCGATCTCGCCGCCATGGGCGCGACGCCGGCCTGGGCGCTGCTGGCGCTCACACTGCCGAATGCGGATGCGGCCTTTGTCGACGGTTTCGCCGACGGTTTCGCGCAACTTGCGCAAGCGTATCGGCTTGCGCTCGTGGGCGGCGATACCACGCGCGGCACGCTCACCATCAGCGTGGCAGTGCACGGCTTCGTTCCCCCCGGCAAGGCGCTCACGCGCGCGGGTGCGCAGGTGGGTGACGTGGTGCTGGTCACTGGCACCCTGGGCGATGCGGCGGGTGGTTTGCAGCTGGTGCAGCGGGGCGGGCGTAGCGATGCGCAAGCGAGCTATCTGATCCAACGCATTCATCGACCTACACCGCGCGTTGCGGCAGGTCTTGCTCTGCGCGGCCACGCCAGCGCCTGCATCGATGTTTCCGATGGCTTGCTTGCCGATCTTGGGCATATCTGCACGTCCAGCCACGTGGGCGCGGAAATAGAGGCCGCGTTGTTGCCGCGCTCATCGGCCTTACTCGACCTGTTCGACGATGCCACGTCGTGCGATTTCGCCTTGAGCGGCGGCGACGATTACGAACTGTGTTTCACCGTACCACCGCAACACGTCGCCAGCGTGCAAACGGATCTTGCCAGACTAGGCTGCGGCGCTGCGCGCATCGGTCGCATCGTAGAAGGCCGCGGCGTGAACGTGCGTGACCGCGAAGGCCGGCAGCTCGAACTCGTCCACCAAGGCTGGGATCACTTCGGCGCATGAGCGAACGCAAAATACTCACTCGCGAACAACGCCGCGCGCTGCTTTCCACACCGGCCGGCTGGCTGGCCTGCGGCTTCGGTTCCGGCCTCGCGCCGGTGGCGCAGGGCACGTTCGGCTCGCTCGCGGCGATCCTGCCGTGGTTGCTGCTGCGTCAGCTTTCGTGGTCGCTCAATCTGCTGGTCATCGCCATCGGCTTTGTAATCGGCGTGTGGGCCTGCGACGTCGCGGGCCGCAAATTGGGCGTGGACGATCATCGCAGCCTGGTGTGGGACGAGTTCGTCGGTCAGTGGATCGCGCTGCTGCCTGCGCTGCTGGCGCCCTGGTGGGCGATCGTCATCGGCTTTGCATTGTTTCGTCTGTTCGACGTGTGGAAACCCTGGCCGATCGGTTATCTGGATCGGCACCTCAAGGGCGGCCTGGGCGTGATGATGGACGACGTCATTGCGGGGCTGTTTGCCGCGGTCGTGCTAAAGCTGGTGCTGATGTACGCGTAATGCGGGCGATATCGCAAGATGCCGCGATCCGTCATCGAACGATGGCATGGCGCTAACGGAAGCTCGAGCGTCCTTGTTATCGTAAGGCCCTCTTCAATGCATAGAGGTGAGCGCCATGGGCATGGCATGGACGAAAAGGCTGGCGGCGTCGGTGGCGATTTCGCTGCTTGCGTTCGCATACGCCGCGCACGCGCAGCAAGGCGGCGGTAACACGGAAGATTCCGGCTATCTTGCGCAACATTTCAGCTTCGAGGCGCTCAACCCCGATGTGAAGGACGCGATCACGCACGCGAATCTGGCGCCCGTGTCGTTCCAGAAAATCGTGCTGCATACGCGCGACGTGATGACCTCGCCGGATCAATCGCAACCATCCACCTACTCCTCCACGGTGACGCTGGAAAACGCCGGCCACGGTCTGGTGCGGCGCGTGGAAGTAGTGCAGGACAACAGCGGCAGCAGTACCGCGACGCGCCTGGATCTTACTTATCGCGGTTATTTTTCATTCCTCACCCAGGGTATATCCGCGCGCGCGACCAGCCTTCCGCCCGTGCAGGAAACGCGCAAAGTGCTGCGCTTCGATACTGGCACCAGCGGTCATGTGGCCTTCGTGCATCTGTATGGCAGCACGGGCGCGCCGACCTTTCAGGATCCAGGCCAGTTCCTGTGCGACAGCGGGAAAAGTTACAGCGCCGCGCAGCTCAACGCTTCGATCGATGGCCAGGCGGTGGAGTTGAACTGCCGGATCATCGACACCAACGGCATCGAAACCGACAAGGTGGCGTTGGCGTATCTCGAAAAATATGGCGTGGCTGTCACGCTGCGTACGCATAATGGCCAGCGTACCGTGGATAGCAGCATTCTCGATTTCAGCGCGCACTGAAGGAGATACCCATGCAATACCGTCGTCTTGGTCGCACCGGCTTGCAGTTGTCTGCGCTGTCGTTCGGCGCATGGGTAACCTTTGGCCGCCAAGTAGGGCGCTCGGAAGCGCGCGAGTTGCTGGCACTGGCCTGGGATCGTGGCATCAACTTTTTCGACAACGCCGAAACCTACAATCACGGCGACGCCGAGCGGCTGATGGGTGACGTGCTGGCCGATCTGCGCTTTCCGCGCGACAGCTACTGCGTGTCGAGCAAAGTGTATTTCGGCGCGGCAGAAAAGCCGCGGCCCACGCAGCGCGGTCTATCGCGCAAGCATGTGATCGAAGCGTGCAACCAGGCACTGGAACGATTGCGCGTGGGACACCTGGATCTTTATTTCTGCCATCGCCCCGATCCGGAAACGCCGATCGAGGAAACGGTGGCGGCGATGGATACGCTGATCCGCCAAGGCAAGGTACTGTACTGGGGTACCAGCGAATGGCCGGCCACGGCGATTCATGAGGCGCATCGCATTGCGCAGGCCATGCACATGTATGCGCCGGTGGTGGAGCAGCCGCAGTACAACCTGTTGCATCGCGAACGTGTGGAGCACGAATACGCACCGCTGTACGCCAGCTACGGCATGGGCACCACGATCTGGTCACCGCTCGCCTCGGGCCTGCTAAGCGGCAAATACAGCCAAGGCATTCCGGATGGCTCACGCCTCACGCAGCCGGGCTACGAATGGTTGCGCGACTTGGTGCTGGGGGAGGGCGGTGAACGGGTGGAAAAGATAAAGCACTTGCCGGCGATTGCCGCAGAAGTGGGCGCCACGCCGGCGCAGCTTGCCATTGCGTGGTGCTTGGCCAATCCGAACGTGTCGACGGTGTTGCTGGGTGCGAGCAGGAAGGAACAGTTGGAGCAGAACCTTGGCGTGCTGGAACTGTTGCCGCGCTTCGATCTGGCGTTGAAGGAGCGCATCGAGCACGCACTGGCGTGATGCCATATAGGTTGTTGGTGAGCGTACGCGAACCCCAACACCGTGATGTTTGTCGTGTCGTATCGTGTTGTTGGGGTGCTGCTGTCGTCTCGCCGCCAACCGACGCTCGAGCTCAACCTGACGGCATTCATTCGGACGCGCCGAAATGATGGCTTGACTCACAAATGAGAATCATTATCATTCAATCGTCCCTCGACGATGGAGTCCAGCCATGTCCACCACCGGCACGCTACTCACCCTCTCCCAATCCGCGCCACCGCGGCCGTCGAACGTAGACGACGCAGGCACGCCGGTGGCTGCGGTCCGCCGCATCTCCAGCCATCGCCTGCTTGCCGGCGAGCGCGAGCTGGTGATCCAGCACATGGGCAGCGAATACCACCTGCGGTTGACCCGCAACGGCAAGCTAATCCTTACCAAGTGAACCTGCCGCTGCATTCGCAGCAGCTTCAAACCGCAATTGCTCTGCCAGCACGCTCACGCCGACGCCAGCCGGGTCTTCACCTAGGAGATCGCTATGTTCGGATGGCTGTCCGCCCGCTCCACTTCGCTTTGCCGCCGCGCGCCGCGCGCGGTTGTGTCCCGGCGCATCCGGCAGATCACGCCGCATGCACTGATAAACATGCTGCCTGGGCTTGGCAGCGTGCTTTACCTGCACGCCAACTCGAATACCGCGGTGCCGGATGCCTTGCCGCAGGGCTTGCTGATCGCGCAACGCAGCTTCACTCCCTTGCTGGATGCGCACTGGCTGGTTGCCGTCAGCGTAGTGACCGACGACGGTCCGCGCGAATGGTGCGAATGCGTGGATCGAACCGGACACACGCGTGCGCGCTGGCATCTGCTGCCCGATACCGACTACCTCGCCTGGGATGCGTTGACCGCTCCCTGCACGGGAATGCCCGCGCCGATCGATACGCAACCTTTGCGGCCAGATCACGCGAGCGTAGTGAATTTCCGTCTACGCGAATTTGCCGGCATGCAGATTCTGGATCAGGACCTTGTCGCCCCGCTCTCGCCGCTGGGCGATCGCATTGCCGCGCGCATTGCACGCGCCGAGTCCGCACTGCTGCAGTCCTAGCGTGTGCGGCGTCTGTCCACTGTCCGGCGAGTGTCCGCGGACAGCCGGTGTTGGTGCGATGATGCATGCAAGTGATTGATTAAAATACTCTAAATTGCCATCTCGGCACTGGCACGCAGATTGCTGATCATGATCAGGGGCCGCACTGTCCGCGGCCAAGGACTGCATCATGATTCGTGACACTTCCGCCCAGGACCGCCTGATCTCGGTCAAGGCCAATCCCAGGAAAAAGCTTCTATGGATCGGCGGTGCCGTGGCCGCTGTGATCGTATTGGCCTTCCTCCTGCCGGGCATCACGCGTCTGTTTTCTGCCGACTCTTCAGTAAGCGCTTCACGTCTGGCCTTCGCCACCGTGGAGCGCGGTCCTTTCGTGCGTGATATCGCGGCCGAAGGCCAGGTGGTAGCCGCGGTGAGCCCCACGATGTACGCCACTTACGGCGGCGCCGTGACGCTGAAAGTGCACGCGGGCGATACGGTGAAGAAAAACCAGGTGCTGGCAGTCATCGACAGCCCAGAACTGGTCAACAAACTTGCGCAGGAACAATCCAACGCCGACGCGATGGAAGTCGACTATCTGCGCGCGCAGATCGATGCGCGCAAGAAGCAATCGGAAATGCAGAAGGGCTACGACAACGCCAAGATCGACGAAGAAGCCACCGAGCGTGATTTCAACCGCTACCAGAAGGCCTACACACTCGGCGGCGTGCCGCAGATGGACGTGGACAAGGCGAAGGACACGCTGACCAAGGCAAAAATCGCCCTGTCGCATGCGCAGGCCGATCTCAATCTCGACAACAACACCGGCACTTTCGACATCAAGGCCAAAAAACTCGCGCACGACCGCCAGGTACTGCTAGTGCAGGATCTGCAACGGCAGGTGGACAACCTCAACGTGCGCTCGCCGGTCGACGGCCAGGTCGGCCAGCTCTTCATCGCCGAACGCGCCACCGTGGCGAAAGATGCGCAACTACTCAGCGTGATCGATCTGTCCGCGCTGGAAGTGGAAGTGAAAGTACCGGAAAGCTTCGCGCGCGACCTTGCCGTGGGCATGGGTGGCGAAATCAGCGGCAACGGCAACAACTGGAAAGGCCTGGTCAGCGCGATCTCGCCCGAAGTGGTAAACGGCGAAGTGGCCGCGCGTGTGCGCTTCGAAGGCGGCACGCCCAAGCAACTGCGCCAGAACCAGCGTCTGTCCGTACGCATCCTGCTCGACCATCGCGAAAATGTGCTCACCGTGCAGCGCGGTTCTTTCGTGGACGAATCTGGCGGTAGCTACGCCTACGTCGTGCGCGATGGCATCGCCACCAAGACGCCGATCCGCGCGGGCGAAAGCAGCATCGACAAAGTGGAGATTCTCGAAGGTCTGAAAGAAGGCGACAACATCGTGATCTCCGGTACCGACAATTTCAAAGGCGCACAGCGCGTCGTGATCAGCCGCTGACGGCAAACACCAACCGAAGGATAAAACTCATGCTGAAGATGACGCATCTCTCCAAGGTCTACCGCACCGAAGTCGTGGAAACGTACGCGCTTCGCGATTTCAACATCGACGTGAAGGAAGGCGAGTTCGTCGCCGTGACCGGGCCGTCCGGTTCGGGTAAAACCACCTTCCTCACCATCGCCGGTCTGCTGGAAACCTTCACGGGTGGCGAATATCACCTCGATGGTGTTGAAGTGAGCCGTCTGGACGACAACGCGCGCTCGAAGATTCGCAACGAAAAAATCGGCTTCATCTTCCAGGCGTTCAACCTGATTCCCGATCTCAACGTGTTCGACAACGTGGAAGTGCCGCTGCGCTATCGCGGCATGAAGGGGCCGGAGCGCAAGGAACGCATCATGGGCGCACTGGAGCGAGTCGGTCTGGCCTCGCGCGCTAAGCACTATCCCGCCGAACTTTCCGGCGGTCAGCAGCAGCGCGTAGCCATCGCACGTGCATTGGCCGGCAGCCCGCGCCTGCTGCTCGCCGACGAACCCACCGGCAACCTGGATACGCAAATGGCACGCGGCGTGCTCGAACTGCTGGAAGAAATTCATCGCGAAGGCGCCACCATCGTGATGGTGACGCATGATCCGGAACTGGCCGCACGCGCACAGCGCAACGTGCACATCATCGACGGTCAGGTGGTGGATCTTGCCGAAGATCCGCGTTTCCACACCGCGTACACCGCGGCTGCGGGTCAAGTTCGCGGCTGACGCTCTTCGCTCCCTCTCGCCCCTCTTTGATTAAGGATGGGCGAGAGGGCTGGGGTGAGGTGCCAACCTCGCCAAAAACTTTCACATCGAGATCGAACACATCCCCATGTTCGCCTACTACCTCCAGCTCGGCCTACGCAGTCTACGGCGCAACCCTATGCTCACCGCGCTGATGGTGATGGCCATCGGTTTCGGTGTGTCTGCGTCGATGATTACCTATTCGGTATTTCGCGCGGTGTCTGGCAATCCGATACCGGAAAAATCCGCGCAATTGTTCGTGCCGCAGGTCGACGCGTGGGGGCCGCAGCAGAATGAAAAAGGCGAGCCGGCCGGTGCGCTGACATATACGGATGCCATAGCCTTGATGCGGGCGCACCAAGCATCGCGTCAGACGCTCATCTATCCGGTGATGCTGTCTGCTCTGCCGTTCCGCGCCAACAGTGTGCCAGTGGCCGCCAGCGGCTATGCCGTGATGAGCGATTTCTTTCCGATGTTCGACGTGCCGTTTTCGTACGGCAGCGGCTGGAGCGGCGGTGATGACGAGCAGAGGGCGACCGAGGTCGTGCTCTCGCAGGAATTCAATCAGCGCATGTTCGGCGGAGCCAATAGCGTGGGGAAGGAAATCACGCTGTCGGGACATGACTATCGAATCGTCGGCGTAACGAAACATTGGAATCCCTCGCCCCGCTTCTATGCAGTCTGGGGCGAAAGCGGCTTCAACGATCCGCCCGATTTTTACGTGGTGCTCAATCGCATGCTTGATCTGAAGATCGATACCTTCGGTAGGAATAGCTGCCGCGGCCACCTGACCTTCACTACCTATGATCAATGGTTGCAAAGCAACTGTGTATGGCTGATGCCGTGGGTGGAACTGGATACGGCCGCTGACGTCGCGCACTATCGCCATTTTCTCGAGGCGTACGCGGCCGATCAACAGCACGCGGGACGCTTTGCGTGGCCGTCCAATGTGCGTTTGCGTGACGTGATGGAATGGCTCGAGCAACAGAAGGTTGTGCCGCCCGAAAGTCGTATTTCGCTGACGGTGGCGGCAGGTTTCTTCGCCATCTGTTTGGTCAACACGATCGGGCTGTTGCTGGCCAAATTCCTGCGCCGTGCTGGCGAGATTGGTGTGCGCCGCGCACTTGGCGCGACTCGTCATGAAATCTATGCGCAGTACCTGGTCGAGGCCGCCGCCGTCGGTCTGGCCGGCGGCTTGCTGGGTTTGCTGCTGACGGCAATAGGCATGTCCGGCGTGGGGCTGCTGTTTGCACCCGAGATCGCGAAGCTGGCGCATCTGGACATTTCGCTAGTGGGTATGACGCTGGTGGTGGCCATTTTCGCCACCGTGGCGGCTGCGTTCTATCCCGCTTGGCGGGCTGCGCAGGTGCAGCCGGCCTGGCAGCTGAAATCCAATTGAGGCGAGGAAGCAAGCATGCAGATTCAACCGATACTCGCCGCCCTGCGCCGCCACAAGGCCGGCACCCTGCTGATCGCCCTGCAGATTGCGCTGACCCTGGCGATTGTTTGCAACGCACTGTTCATCATCCATCAGCGTCTGTCGCATCTGTCCGAGTCCAGCGGCGTGGATGAAGCTAACCTGTTCGTGATTTCAAACATGTGGGGCGAGGAGTATTCAACGGAGGAGGCAGCCGCCAAGGTCAAGCAAGATCTCGCAGTCTTGCGGCAATTACCTAGCGTGCAAGATGCCACGCCCAGCAACAACTACCCAATGAGCGCCGGTGGATGGGACAACTTCATCACCATGACGCCGGAGCAGGTCAAGCCAACCACCGACGCATCGGTCTATACCGGCGACGAACAGTTTCTGCGCACGCTCGGCCTGAAGTTGATTGCGGGGCGGGATTTCCGCGCGGACGAAGTGCTCAACCTGGGCAACCGCGAGAACGTCATTCCACCCGTCACCATTGTCAGCAAGACACTGGCCGACAAGCTGTTCCCCAAGGGCGATGCGCTCGGAAAAGCGTTCTATTCCATGAGCAGCACGCCGACCACCATCATCGGCATCGTGGAAACCCTACATCGGCAGGACGTCGATACGTGGAGCGCGCCATACGCGGGTCAGTCGATGATCTGGCCCATACGTCTGGCTATGCCAGTGGGTGTGCGCTATCTCGTGCGTGCCAAGCCGGGCCAGCTAGAGGCCGCCATGCACGAAGCGCCCAAAGCGCTGTACGCCGAAAATCGCATGCGCATGATCGATCCGAAGGATGGCCTCCTCAGCTTTGCTCAAGTGCGCGAGCGCGCCTTCGAGCGCGACCGAGGCATGGCCATACTTATGGGCATCATCTGCGTTGTGCTGCTGGCGATTACCGGTGCCGGCATCGTCGGCCTCACCAGCTTCTGGGTCGGTCAGCGCCGTCGACAAATCGGTGTGCGCCGTGCACTGGGCGCCACACATCGCGACATCCTGCATTATTTCCTGACGGAGAACCTGCTGATCAGCCTGGGCGGCATCGCGATCGGCGTGCTGCTGACATTTGGCTTGAACCTCTGGCTGGTGACGCGCTTCGAATTGAAGGTGATGCCGCTGGCTTATGTGCTGAGCGGTGTGGTGATCCTGCTGTTGCTTGGCCAAGGCGCGGTGTTCGCACCAGCATTGCGCGCATCGCGCGTGCCACCAGTAGAGGCGACGCGACCGGTATGAGCATGCATTCGTCGGCCCGCAAGGGGAGGGAGTGATCAGCATGCTCGCTCACTATCTCCGTCTTGGCCTGCGCAGCCTGCGGCGCAATCCGATCCTCACGGTGCTGATGGTGCTTGCCATTGGCGTGGGCGTGGCGTCGTCGATGACCACTTATGCCGTTTTCCGTGCTGTATCGGGCAATCCGTTCCCGGAAAAATCCGCGCAGCTTTTCGCGCCGCAAATCGATATCTGGGGGCCGGAAGCCCGCGCTCAGGGACAGGACCTTCCCGACGCGCTCACTTATACCGACACCATTGCCTTGATGCGCGAGCACAAGGCAAAGCGCCAGACCGCGATCTATCCCGTCAACTTCACCCTCGTTCCGGATAGCGCGTCGAGTGAACCGTTTGCCGTAAGCGGTTATGCCGCCAGCGCCGATTTCTTTCCGATGTTCGAGGTGCCGTTCGTCTATGGCGGTAGTTGGAACGCTGCGCAAGACGAAGCGCGCGCCGCCGTGGTGGTGATCAGCGAGCAACTCAATCAGCAGCTGTTCGGTGGCGCCAATAGCATTGGCCGCACGGTGCGCCTGGGCGATCACGATTACGAAATCGTGGGTGTCGTGGCGAATTGGAATCCGCGCCCTCGCTTCTACGACGTGAACAATTCCAACGGTTTTACCGATCCGCCGGATTTCTTCCTGCCGTTCACGCGCGCGGTGGACATACAAACGGATACCGCCGGCAACAACAATTGCTACGGCAGCGCTGGACGCAAGCCTGGCTATGACGGTTGGTTGCAATCGGATTGTGCGTGGGTGTCCTACTGGGTGGAACTGCCGGACGCCCATGCAGCGAAGGCTTATCGCGATTATCTGGAAGGCTATGCGGCCGATCAGACCCACGCCGGGCGTTTCCACTGGCCACCCAGCATCACCTTGCGCAACCTCACCCAATGGTTGGATTACGAAAAGGTGGTGCCGCCCGAGGCGCGCATTTCCCTTTTGTTGTCGCTGGGTTTTCTGCTGGTCTGCCTGGTCAACACCATCGGCTTGATGCTGGCGAAATTCATGCGTCGCTCGGCGGAGATCGGGGTGCGTCGTGCACTGGGCGCTTCGCGGCGCGAAATCTGGGCGCAGTTCCTCGCTGAGGCGGCCATGGTCGGCATCAGTGGCGGCGTGGCAGGCGTGCTTTTTACCGGTGTCGGCGTGCTGAGCATCGGCCTGGTATTCGAACCGGATATTGCGCGGCTTGCGCATATCAACATCGCGCTGGTGGGCTTGACCTTGCTCGTCGCCGTGACGGCCACCTTGGCCGCCGCGTTTTATCCCACCTGGCGCGCATCGCGGGTACAACCCGCGTGGCAGCTCAAATCCAATTGAGGCGATGAGCATGCAAATTCGCCCGATCCTCGCCACGCTTCGCCATCACAAGGCCGGCACCTTGCTGATTGCATTGCAGATTGCGCTGACGCTGGCCATTGTCTGCAATGCGCTATTCATCATCCACCAGCGGCTGGTGCATCTGTCCCAACCTACTGGTTTGGACGAGGCAGACTTGCTGATGGTGCACAACCAATGGGTTGGCCAGCCCGCGTCCGGCAAGATTGCATCGTTAATGGCAGCGGATCTCGATACGTTGCGAAGAATGCCGGGCGTCGCCGATGCCTACGCCAGCAACAGCTATCCGTTGAGCGGGGACGGTGTTACCTACGGTATTGGCCATAACCCCGACAAGCGAAAATTTGTGTCCGCCACGGCCATCTATTTCGTGGATCAAAACAGCTTGTCCACGTTGGGCTTGAAACTCGTCGAGGGTCGCAACTTCCTCGCGGACGAGATAGGCCAACTTGGGCCGCGTGACAAGATCGCCGCTCCCGTCATCATCATCACCCGTGATCTGGCCAAGCAGCTTTTCCCGAATGGTTCCGCGGTAGGCAAGCTGGCTTATGCCAGCGATCGGCCAAGCACCATCATCGGTGTGGTCGAACGCATGCAATCGCCGTTCGTGGACACCAGCATGGCGAAATGGGCGGATTGCTCCACATTGCTGCCCTTTCAATGGTTGACCGGTACCACGCAATACATCGTGCGTGCACAGCCAGGGCAGTTGCTGAGCGTGGCGGGCCGTGTTCGCGCGAGCTTGTATGCAGCCAACCGCATGCGCGTGATCAGCCCGAAGGATGGTGTGCGAACCTTCAGTGACGTGCGCGAAGTCGCGTACAAGAGCGATCGCGGCATGGCGATCTTGATGGGCGCGATCAGCATCATTCTGCTCGGTGTGACGGGCGCCGGCATTGTGGGGCTCACCAGCTTCTGGGTCGGCCAGCGTCGCAAGCAGATCGGTGTGCGGCGTGCGTTGGGGGCGACGCGGCACGACATTCTGAGCTACTTCCTCACTGAGAACCTCTTGATCGGTGTGGCCGGCGTCACGCTGGGCGGCCTTCTGGCAATCGTGTTGAACCTCTGGCTGATGAACCAGTTCGAGATGGGAAGGCTGGCGCCGGGTTATGTGGTGAGTGGTGTCGTGATGCTTTTGCTACTGGGGCAAGGGGCTGTGCTGGCTCCTGCATGGCGGGCTTCGCATGTGCCGCCGGTGGAAGCGACGCGTTCGGTATGAACGGAAAAGTTCTTACGCAGGAACGAACAATAGAAACGGGGAGGTAATTATGTTGGGCTATTACTTTGATCTGGCACTACGAAGTCTGAAAAGAAGCCCTGGCCTCACCATGCTGATGATCTTGATCGTCGGCTTTGGCGTCGCCGCGTCCATGACCAGCTATTCAGTGTTCCGTGCTGTGTCGGGCGATCCGATTCCATGGAAGTCTTCGCAACTGTTCGTGCCGCAGATCGATATCTGGGGGCCGAAAGGGCAATCGGACGGTACCAACAACAACGAGCCGCCGGAAGCGATGGATTACACCGATGCAGTGGCGCTGATGCGTGAGCACCGCGCAAAGTTTCAATCGGCCATGTATCGCGTGTCGCCGTCGATCGTGCCGCCCGATGCAAGCAAGCATCCCATCAACGTTGGCGGCCATGCCGTGTACAGCGAGTTCTTCCCGATGCTCGACGTGCCGTTCAAGTTCGGTAGCGCATGGGGCGCAGATGGCGACGCGCAGCGCGCGGCCGTGATAGTGATCAGCGGCAAGCTCAACCAGAAGCTGTTTGGCGGTACCAACAGCGTGGGCAAGACGATCGACATCGACGGCAAGGATTATCGTGTCGTGGGCGTGCTGGGCGATTGGAACCCCAAGCCGGTGTTCTATGACGTCGTAAACACGGGCGGATTCACAACCGGGCAGGAAGACGTATTTCTGCCCTTTACCCGCGCCATCGACGTGGCTATGCCCAACGATGGCAACACCAATTGCTCGGAGATTCCCAAAGGTTCGGGCTTCGTCGGTCTGCAGCAATCCTCTTGCGTCTGGATCTCCTACATGGCCGAGCTGGACGACAAGGCTGCGGCATCGGCTTATAAAGACTATCTGGATGGCTACTTTCGCGATCAGAAGGCGGCTGGTCGTTTCAACTGGCCTGTCAACAATCGATTGCGCGATCTGCCTGCGTGGCTGGAAGCCGAGCACGTCGTGCCGAGCGACACCAAGATCTCGCTGATGGTGGCGTTGGGCTTGCTGTTGGCCTGTCTGGTGAATACCGCCGGTCTGTTGCTGGCGAAATTCCTGCGCCGCAGTTCGGAAATTGGCGTGCGTCGCGCACTGGGCGCACCACGTATGGCCATCTATTCGCAATTCCTGATTGAAGCGGCCACCGTCGGATTGACCGGCGGCGTGCTCGGCCTGTTGCTCACCTGGGTGGGTGTGCATAGTGTGAGTTGGGTATTGCCTAAGGAAATCGCCTCGCTGGCGCGTGTCGACGTTGTCCTGCTGATGCTCACCCTGGCGGTGTCTGTGATTGCCACCATGCTGGCGGGCCTTTATCCCACCTTTCGTGCTTCGCGCGTGCAGCCTGCGTTGCAGCTGAAAACGAACTGAGGAATTCCGCTATGACCTTGCATCCCATGATCGCGGCATTGCGCAAACACAAAGCGGGTGTGGTGCTGATTGCTCTGCAAATTGCGGTGACCCTTGCCATCGTCTGCAATGCGATCTTTATCATCTATGCGCGCATCGAAAACGTGCGCCGGCCTACCGGATTGAATGAGAACAACCTGTTCCTGGTGACCCAGCAGTGGGTCGGCGCGCCGAGCGGAGACGATCCTGCCAGTGTCCAGAAGCTCGATGCGATGTTGCGCGAGGATCTCAGTGCGCTGCGCGCGATGCCCGATGTCGAATCGGTGGCACCGGTCAACTCCGTGCCGCTGCTTCAATCGAGCTGGAATGGCTCTATATCGCTGAAGCCCGGTTCCGAACTGCGTTCGGGTAATGCGCGCAGTACCTACTATTTTGGTGACGAGCAGCTGTTGAAAACCATGGGATTGCACCTGGTTGCCGGGCGTGGCTTCACGGCGGCGGATGTGACCAACAAGGCCTTCCGCGACAACTCGGAGCCGAGCATCGTGATCGTTACCAAAGCACTGGCCGACAAGCTGTTTCCGCAAGGGAATGCGATCGGCAAAGTGGTCTATCTCGATGGCGCCTCCAGCCCAACCACCATCATCGGTGAAGTGGAACGTTTGCAGGTGCCTTCGGTTAGCACCTGGGCCAGCAGTTTCGTATGGAATTCGACCATCGAGCCGGTCCGGTTGAACGCCAACTTTTCGCGCACGCTGGTACGTGCCAAGCCAGGACGGCTGGAGGCGGCCATGCGTGCGGTGCCACCCACGCTGTATGCGGTCAATCCTATGCGCGTACTCGACGACGATAGCGTCAAGTCGTTCAAGGATATTCGCGCCGAAGCCTATCGTGCGGACATCGGCATGGCGGCACTCATGGGCGCGGTGTGCTTGATCCTGCTTGCGGTCACTGCGGCGGGTATCGTCGGCCTCACCAGCTTCTGGGTCGGCCAGCGCCACCGCCAGATCGGAGTGCGGCGCGCGTTGGGTGCGCGCAAGATCGACATCCTGCATTACTTCCAGCTGGAGAACCTGATGATCGCCGGCGGCGGCGCCGTCGTAGGCATCGCGCTCGCCGTTGCCTTGAACCGTGTGCTGATGAGCAAGTTCGAGATGGAGAGCATGCCGGTCTATTACGTGCTGATTGGTTTGGCCGTGGTGATGCTGCTGGGGCAAATCGCGGTATTCGTTCCTGCGCGACGTGCTTCGAACGTGCCGCCGGTAGTGGCGACGCGGTCGGTGTGAGGCGCAGGGTTACCCAGTCGTCAGCCAGCAGGGAAATGCCATGTTCGGTTATTACCTCGATCTCGCCGTCCGCAGTTTGAACCGCAGCCGCGTGCTTACCGCGCTGATGGTGCTGGCTGTCGCACTGGGCATCGGTGCGTGCATGACCACGTTGACCGTGTTGCACGTGCTGTCTGGCGATCCGCTGCCCGGACGCAGCGGGTCGCTGTATTACCCGCAGCTTGATCCGCGTGACATGCAGGCCTATACGCCGGGCGTCGAACCGCCCGGGCAGCTGACCTGGATCGACGGCATGTATCTGCTGCATGCGAAACGCGGAACGCATCAAGCCTTGATGACGGGGGGCATGGTGCCGTTGCAGCCGGCGCAATCGAGCATCGACCCGTTTCATGCCAACGCGCGCTACACCACCGCCGACTTCTTCCCCATGTTTGGCGTGTCGTTCCAATACGGCAGTGCTTGGGGTGATGCCGAAGACCAAAGCAAGGCGCGTGTGGTGGTGATCAGCTCCGAGCTGAACGACAAACTGTTTGGCGGCAAGAACAGCGTGGGCAACACGCTGCGCCTGCAAAAGGCAGATTTCCGCATTATTGGCGTGCTTGGCGATTGGCGGCCGAATCCGCACTTCTATGACTTGTACATGGGCGCTTATGCCAATTACGAGCAGGTGTATGTGCCGCTGTCGACAGCGCGCGATCTACAGATGGAGCACGATGGTTCCATGGATTGCTGGGGTAATGGCGGCGGCGATCAGGCGAATTTGGAGCAGTCGCCTTGCACATGGCTGCAGTTTTGGGTGGAACTGGATTCGCCGGCCAGTGTGGCGGCCTACAAGAGCTTTCTTGATCATTATTCGGATGACCAGCGCGCCGCCGGGCGTTTTGTGCGGCCGAACAACGTGCACTTGCGCAGCGTGATGCAGTGGTTGGATTACAACCAGGTAGTGCCCAGCGACACGCGCCTTCAGGCATGGCTGGCGCTGGGCTTTCTGGTGGTTTGCCTGGTGAATACGGTGGGCTTGATGCTGGCCAAATTCATGCGCCGTGCCGGTGAGCTTGGGGTACGCCGCGCCTTGGGTGCTTCGCGGCGCACGCTATTTGGGCAGTTGCTGATGGAATCGGGCGTGGTCGGTTTTGCTGGTGGCGTGCTGGGCCTTCTGCTGGCCTTGCTCGGACTTTGGCTGGTGCGCCAGCAACCGTCGGATTACGCCAAGCTGGCGCATATGGATTCGGCGATGTTGCTGGCGACCTTTGTCATCTCGGTGGCGGCAAGCATGCTGGCAGGTTTGCTGCCCGCCTGGCGCGCGTGCCGCATTGCTCCCGCATTGCAACTGAAGGCGCAATAACATGGATATTCGGCCGATATTCTTTACGCTGCGGCGGCACAAGCTGACCTGTTGCCTGTTGGTTCTGCAGATTGCGCTCACCTGCGCCATCGTTTGCAACACCATCTTTCTGATCAGCCAGCGCCTCGATCGCATGAATATGCCCAGCGGTATCGCCGAGCAGGAACTGGTTTATGTGCAGATGGCTTATATCGGCAGCCGTCCGGATGCAAAGGCGCGTGCGGCGGAGGATGTGGCCGCCTTGCAGTCGATTCCCGGCGTGAAATGGGCAACGCTGATCGGCGAGATGCCATTCGACTACGGCTCGAACAATATGGATGTGCGAACCGATCCCTCACAGCGCATGCCTACGCTAAGCTCTACTCAGTACTTTGGCGAAAACACGGCGAAAACACTTGGCGTGCAGATTGTGGAGGGGCGCGATTTGCGGCCCGAGGAATACATCTTCCTGTCTGACGTGTTTACACTGCTGGCGAAGAAGCAATACGACAAGTTGCCGAATGTCACGCTGATAACGCGCACCATGGCGGAGCGCATGTGGCCGGGACAAGACCCGCTCGGCAAGCGGTTTTACGTGGGACAAGGTATCCCGCTCACGGTGGTTGGCGTGATGGCCAATCTGATCCGGCCGGGCCGTGATCGGCTCGACTTGGGTGCTCAATACAGCACCCTGTGGCCGGTGCGTGTGACGATGGACCAGGACGCCTCTTTCCTCATCCGCACTGCACCGCAGGAGCGCGATAGGGTGTTGCGTGCGGCGGTGGACAAACTCAAGGCGTTGGACCCCAACCGCATCGTGCTGGACAAGGGCACGATGGAACAGCACCGGCGTGATTTCTTCCAGAACGACCGCGCTATGGCCGGCATTCTCGTCGGCGTTTGCATTGCATTGCTGGTCGTGACTGCACTTGGCATCGTCGGTCTCGCCAGTTTCTGGGTAGCGCAGCGCAATCGCAGCATCGGTGTGCGACGTGCGCTAGGCGCCACGCGCGGCAACATCCTGCATTACTTCCAGACTGAGAACTTCCTGCTCACCACCATGGGCATCGTGCTCGGCATGGTGCTGGCCTACGGCATCAACTTGTTCCTGATCGTGCATTACGAATTGCCGCGCCTGCCGGCGATCTACTTCCCCATGGGTGCGATCTTGCTTTGGAGTCTGGGTCAGGCCGCGGTACTCGGCCCGGCTCTGCGCGCGGCGGCGGTACCGCCGGTGGTGGCGACGCGATCCGTCTAGGGAGGGAGCATGTTCGGCTATTACTTTGAGCTGGCTTTGCGCAGCCTGAAGCACAACAAAGTGCTGACGGGCTTGATGGTGCTGGCGATTGCGGTGGGTATCGGCGCGAGCATGACCACGCTGACGGTGATGCATTTGTTGTCGGGTGACCCATTGCCAGGCAAGAGCGGCTCTTTGTTCTACGTACAGGTTGATCCCGATCCGACTAACGTATCAGCCCATAAGGAGCCGCCCGATGTCATGGACGATCGCTCCTCGTTGGATCTGTGGCGTGCGCGGCACGCAGACCGGCAGGCACCGGTGGTGGATAGCCCGACAAAGGTATTTGCACCGGGCCAGCGCATGCCGCCATTGATGATGTCGATGCTCTCCACCACCGCGGATTTCTTTGGGATGTTCGACGTGCCGTTCCAGTACGGCGCGGGCTGGAGCGCCGACGATGATACGCGTCGTTCGCGCGTTGCGGTGATCTCGGCCGATCTCAATAACAAGCTGTTCGGCGGCGCCAATAGCGTTGGAAAAACCCTGCGCTTGCGCAACACGGATGTGCGCATCATCGGCGTACTCAAGCCATGGCGGCCGTCGCCGCTGTTCTACACGGTAAGAGGTGGGCGCTTTGCGCACGGCGATACGGCGAGTTTTTATGGCAAGCCCGAGGACGTCTTCGTGCCGTACGAAAGCAGCATGGAGATCAACGACGGCAACTTCTATCAATTCACCTGCTGGAATTTGCCCAAGCAGCCTGGTCATTTGACCGATTCGCCCTGCGAGTGGGTGGCTTTGTGGGTGCAGTTGGGCGATGCCGGCAAGGTAGCGGCCTATCGTCGCTTCGTGGCGGACTATGCCGCCCAGCAGAAAGCGTTGGGCCGCTTCACGCATGCCGAGAACACGCGCCTGCGCAATCTGATGGAATGGCTCGACTATAACGGCGTGGTGCCGAGCGACGTGCATCTGCAAACCTGGTTGGCGTTTGCCTTTCTCGCCATTTGCCTGTTCAACACGGTGGGGCTTTTGCTCGCTAAGTTTCTTCGGCGCGGTGGCGAGATCGGCGTCAGACGTGCGTTGGGTGCCTCGCGTGGTGCGATCTTCATGCAGTTTCTGATGGAGGCAGGTGTGGTTGGCCTGCTTGGCGGCGTGGGTGGTTGGCTGTTGACGCTGGCCGGTCTGTGGTTGGTACGCCGACAGCCGACACCTTATGCGGACATGGTGCATTTGGATGTGGCGATGTTCGCCACGACCTTTGCGTTATCCATTATGACCAGTCTGCTGGCAGGTACCCTGCCGGCGTTGCGTGCCAGTCGGGTCGCGCCGGCATTGCAACTGAAAGCTCAATAGGGGATTCGTATGATGTGGCAGATCCGACCCATTCTTGCTGCGTTGCGCCGTCATCGGTTGGCGACCTTACTGATCGCGCTGGAAATCGCACTGGCTTGCGCCGTGCTCTGCAATGCTTGCTTTCTGATCACCAATCGCCTGCAGCGTATGAAGCTGGACATCGGCGTGGATGAAGCCTCACTCGCTACTATCCAGCTGACAGGCTTTGAGGGCGCAAACGTGAAGGATTTGAATGCGCGCATGCTGAGCGGCCTGCGCGCTATCGACGGCGTGCAATCGGTCAGTGTCATCAACACGGTGCCGTTCGGGCAGCAGGCAGGTACGGTTGGCATTTTCCTCAGTCCGTCCGCGCAACATGTCAGCGCCGTTATTGACGTCTATGTCGGCGGCCCGGGCAGTATGCAGGCGCTGGGCTTGAAGCTGATCGAGGGTCATGCACCACAGGAAAGTGATTACCAGCCTGTGGACAATATTTTTCCAAATGATGCACAGGTACTGATCACCCGCTCTCTGGCTGATCATCTATGGCCGGGCGTCGATCCGCTGGGCAAAGAATTCTGGTGCGACACCTATCACTTTCAGGTGATGGGGGTGATCGATCGTCTGGCCATCGCGCAGCCCGGCAGCCGCGGTGCCAGCAGCGTGGACTGGTCGGTATTCGCGCCAGGTCAACCTGGGCAATCACTTGCCGGCAGTTATCTGCTGCGTGCCGATCCGAAAGACATTCCCAGAGTATTGCGTGACGCGCGGCTAGCAGTATCCAAGCTTGCTCCGGACGCCGTGCTGGATCAGGAAGACAGCCAGCTGCTAAGTGATCTTCGCTATCGCTATTTCGAAAACGACCGAGCCATGAGCCGAGTGCTGATTGGCGTGATCGCAGCGTTGTTGCTGGTGACTGCGCTGGGCATCGTCGGCTTGGCCAGTTTCTGGGTTGGGCAGCGACGTAAGCAGATCGGCATCCGTCGCGCGATTGGCGCTACACGCGGCGATATCTTGCGTTATTTCCAGGTGGAAAATTTTCTGATCGTCAGCTTCGGTGTCGTGTTGGGTATCGTGCTGGCCTATGCCTGCAATCTGTTGCTGATGAAGCGCTACGAACTGGCGCAGCTTCCGTTCTATTACATGCCCATTGGGGCCATCGTTCTTTGGCTGCTCGGCCAACTCGCCGTGCTGGGCCCGGCTCTGCGCGCAGCTGCGGTGCCACCGGTGGTTGCGACGCGATCGGTCTAGTCACAGAGATAAAAGGGGCGATGTCACGGATGTTTGCGTACAGCGTGGAACTGGCTTTGCATGGTCTTCGTCGTTTTCCCAAGACAACGGCATTGGCTGTAATGACCGTGGCGATCGGTATGGCCGCAAGCGTGACGACGCTCGCGCTGTTGCATATGCTTTCTGCGGATCCGCTGCCCGGGTTGAGCCGGCATTTGTACATTGCCTGGGTCGATACGGTGCAGGCCAAACCGCAGAACTACACCTCGCTTGATGGCGCGACCACTTATGATTTCAAGCGCCTCAAGATGCCGGATACCGAAGTACTTATGGCAGCGCATAAGGCGGTCGAGCAAACCGTGGCAGCCGATATCTGGAAGCGGGTTGATGGCGATGCAGGGCGGCATTTCGATGAGGCCGTACTGGCCACGACCGGTGATTTCATTCCGATGTTCGGCGTAGCGCTGCGCGATGGACGCACCTGGACCGCGCAAGAAGACCAAGCCCATGCGCCGGTGGCAGTCATCGATACTGAGCTGGCCCAGAAGCTTTTTGGTACCGCCGGGGCAGTAGGCCGGGTGGTGCGCATCAACAATCATGCTTTCCGCGTAATCGGCGTCAGTCAACCCTACGCACCACAGCCGCATTTCTATGGCTTGAACGAATGGTCATTCAGCGGCAGTTCTCGGGAAAGCGTCTTCGTACCTTACCGGGCCGCGCTCGACGCGGGTATTGCACCTACCGGTACCGATGGCTGCGATGATGCGACAGATAAAAACATGACCATGCTGCATGTGGACCCTGTGCATTGTGCGTGGCTTGAGTATTGGGTGCAGCTCGATACACCGCAGGAAGTGGCGGCTTATCGCAGTTATCTTGATCGCTACGCTCAGCAACAAGCTTCGCTGTCGAGCTATGGAAAGAAGCCGCAATCTCAGCTACTGAGTGTGCGTGAATGGTTGATGCTGCAGAATGTGATTCCGGACAACGTGCGCCTCAATGCATGGCTCGCCGGGTCGTTCCTGATGCTGTGCATGATGAACGTGGCCGGATTGCTCGCGGCCAAATTCATGCGCCGCGGTACAGAGGTTGGCATTCGACGTGCCTTGGGAGCTTCTCGCCGTAGCGTAATGCTCCAGCATCTTGTCGAGGCCGGTTTGATTTGCCTGCTTGGCGGCGTATTGGCTTGGCCGCTCACGCTGCTCGGTCTGGCGCTGTTGCGCATGCAAGATCAAGGCTTTACCGATCTCGCCCGATTGGACGTGACGATGTTTGCTTCGCTGTTCGCCCTGGCATTGCTGGTGGGCTTGCTCGTGGGCTTGTTGCCGTCTTGGCGCGTGTCGCGCATACAGCCTGGCTTGCAGATCAAAAGTGCTTGAAGGAGATGTCCATGCGTATCATTCTGGCTCCCTTGCGTCGTCACAGTCTGATGCCTGCGCTGGTCTTGCTGCAGGTCGCTGTGGCGTGCGCCATTCTCTGCAACGTATTTTTTCTGGCCTGGCAGCGCTTGCAGCCGATGCTGGCGCCGAGCGGCGTGGACGCCGACAACTTGATACTGGTGGACAATTTGGCCGCGCAAGGGCGCAGCTTCACAGTTGCAGAATCTCAAGCGGGAGAAGAAGCATTGAGAGCGGCACCGGGCGTGCGTGCCGCATCGTCCGCATTCGGCCTGCCGATGGTGAGCATCGCCTCAATCATGATCAACCTGCAGGGGCCAACGCATGCAGCGGTAGGCGTCAACGGTTACTTCGGGCAGGGATTAATGCAGACGCTCGGGTTGCAGATGGTGGGAGGTCGCGACTTTGTGCCGAGCGAATATCGCCCATGGGGAATCGGCGCCAATAATGGAAGCAATTCGGAATGGGATACCGGCACGCCACAGCCCATCATTATCACGCAGGCGCTGGCGGACAAATTGTTTGGCTCAGCGCCAGCACTTGGAGGAGTGCTGACCGATCCGTCGGACAAGCAAGATCACGGCTATGTGGTAGTTGGTCTCGTGAAGCACTTGCTGCGCAATCAAGTCGGGCTGGCCACGGATGGTAGGGCGGACTATACGGTGCTTCTCGCACGCAATATCGGCAATACGGCCATGTTGAGCTATGCCGTACGCGTGGATCCGTCGATGCGTGAGATTGCTCTGCAAGGCGTCAGGGATGCGATCAAGCGCCAATTCACTGCGGCTACCGCAGGCGGGCCCCAAGCCAGGGTGGAAACCTATAACGAGAAGCGTGATGCTGCTTTCAAGGAATCTCGCGCCACGCTCTGGTTATTGTTGGGCATGGTGTTGGCGATCATGATCGTCACCTTGGTGGGCATCATGGGTCTTACCGGTTTCTGGGTACAGCGGCGCACGCGACAGATTGGCATTCGTCGTGCGCTTGGCGCGCGACGAGCAGACATACTGCGTTACTTCCTGTTGGAAAACGCAGTGATCGTTGGGGCGGGTATCGCCGTGGGCATGGTGCTGGCTTATGCGGCCAACGTCTTGCTCATGCACTATTACGAGCTGCCGCATCTGCCTTGGACATATTTGCCGGTTGGCGCGGCCGCGATGTTGGTGATGGGGCAGGTGGGTGTGCTCGGTCCAGCCCTGCGCGCTGCAGCAGTGCCTCCAGTAGTGGCAACGCGATCCGTCTAAGGGGGAAGCATGTTCGGCTATTGTTTCGATCTTGCACTGCGCAGCTTCAAGCACAACAAAGTGCTGATGGGGCTTATAGCGGTGGCCATCTCCGCGGCTGGTCTGTTTCCTGTTGTGCACGCGCGCGCGCATGACGCCATCGATGGGGCGGACCAGCTCGTGGTCGTTACCACCACCACCTGGAATAGCGTAAGCGGCAGGCTGCAACGGTTTGAACGCCATGGATCGGGTGATGGGTGGAAGGCGATCGGGCAGCCGTTTCCCATCGTCGTAGGGAAGACCGGGCTGGCATGGGGCGACGGCTTGATCACCAACGAACGGCTGGGGGCCGAAGCTGGCGATCCCATCAAACACGAAGGAGATGGCAAGGCGCCGGCAGGTGTGTTCGCGCTGGGAACGGCATTCGGGTACGAGCCAAAGCCTCTGGTCGGCTCGCGCATGTCGTACGTGCACCTGACTCCATCGGTCGAGTGCGTGGACGACACGAAGTCGCAGTACTACAACCGCATCGTCGACCGCCAGAACGTCAACGCGCCGGACTGGAGCAGTTCCGAACACATGCTGCGCGATGACGAGCTGTACCACTGGGGAGTCTATGTTGACCACAACGCCAACCCGGTCAAGCCAGGTGGCGGTTCGTGCATTTTCTTGCATGTCTGGCGCGGGGCCGGCCAGGGCACGGTCGGATGTACCGCCATGCCGATGGAGGATATCCAGCAGCTCATCACGTGGTTCGATCCGAAGAAATCGCCGCTCCTGGTGCAGATGCCACGCGGCCAATACGACAAGCTGCGCAAGCATTTGAAGTTGCCCGAACTCGCGACAACCGAATGACGTTAACGAAATAAAACTGGAGAAATGGATATGAAGACAGCTGGACTGATGTATCGGTTGGCGCTCATGGTTGCGATGCTGCCGATAAGCGTTTCGGCGGCAACGCACGGCGACGTTTCTTCGCAAGACAAGGCGTCGCCCATGACTCGCGCTGAGGTCACCCGAATCATCGCCAATAGCCGCCGCATCGTTAGCCCCAACGGTATCGAGACACTGGTCAAGGTGCCGATCAACGGTACGGATCAGTGGCTTTCGATTCGCGGCAAGAATCGCCGCAATCCCATTCTGCTAGTGCTGCATGGCGGCCCGGCATCGCCCAGCATGCCAAGTGACTACACCTATCAGTCGCCATGGGAGGACTACTTTACCGTGGTGCAATGGGATCAGCGCGGCGCGGGTAAGACCTATGCGGCGAATACCGAGCAGAAAATGGCCCCTGGCATGACCATCGAAGGTATGACGGACGATGCCGCACAAGTGGTGCAATACCTGCGTGAGCACTATGGCAAGCAGAAAATCTTCCTGATGGGTCATTCCTGGGGAACGGTGCTGGGCACGCGTCTCGCGCAGCAGCATCCCGAATGGTTCTACGCCTATATCGGTGTGGGACAGGTTGTTAACGTACGCCGCAATGAAGAAGTGGGTTATGACTTCGCACTAAGCAGTGCGAAGTCGAGTGGCAACGCAAACGCGATCAAGGAATTGCAAGCTATCGCACCGTATCCCGGTACGGCGCCCATAAACCTTGAGCGCCTTGGTGTGCGCAGCAAATGGGAGATGTATTACGGAGGGTTGACGTACGGTCGCCAGAATTACGCTTACGAATCCGATGTCGAGCAACTGTCGCCCGAGTACAGCCAGCAGGAGTTGGATGCCATCAACAAGGGCAGCGTGTTCACGATCGGTCACCTCGCGGCGCCGCTTCTATCCGTCAACTTCGACGACGTGACGCAGTTCGGTTGCCCGGTCATTCTGTTTGTTGGCGCGCATGACGAAACCACCTCGCATGAGCTTGCCGAACAATGGTTCGACAAGCTGCACGCGCCATCAAAGCGGTTGGTGATTTTCGCCGATTCCGCACACATGGTTATGCAGGAGCAGCCGGGTCGATTTTTGATGCATCTTGTAACCGATGCGCTGCCGCTAGCCCAGGCATCGGGTGATGCGTCGCCTGCAGAGGTCACCCGCCATTGATGGAGCGATCGACCAAGGTGGGCCATAGTGTTGGTACAGAGCGGGATTTACCTGACTATCGATGCGGCTGTCATGGCATTTAACCCCGCTCTGTGCCCCGCTGAGGCGGCCCTGGTCGTAGGTGCCCGCTCCATATGATCGATTTTGATATACGGATGCCGGTCGTCATGGCAACCTTTCCGGCGGGAGCGGCATCCATGCCTGCATGTGTAGACGACGAATGCGTACCGTACTGATCATTGACGATAACCCGGCCGTGGGCGAGGCGCTGTCGTTGCTGCTCTCGCTGCACGATGTGCGTCCGCTGGTGGCGCTTACGCCCGAGGACGGCCTGGCCACCTTGGCGCGCCAGTCCGTGGACGTGGTGATCCAAGACATGAATTTCACGGCCGACACTACCTCCGGTGAGGAGGGGGTGGAGCTGTTCCGCGCCATCCGTCAGCGCCACGCGGATCTGCCGTTGATTCTACTTACGGCGTGGACCCACCTGGAAACCGCGGTGGAGTTGGTGAAAGCCGGGGCGGCCGATTACCTGGCCAAGCCCTGGGACGATGCCAAGCTGCTGGCTACGGTGGAAAATCTGCTGGAGCTGTCCGAGTCCACGCGCGAGGTGAATCGCACGCGTATGGAGCGCCGCAAGCGTCGCGACGATCTGCAACGCCGATACGAGCTTGATGGGTTGGTGTTTGCCTCCGAGGGGATGGCGCGCACCATCGATCTGGCCTGCCAGGTGGCGCGCTCGGACGTGCCGGTGCTGATCACCGGGCCGAATGGTTCGGGCAAGGAACGCATCGCGGCCATCGTGCACGCCAATTCCTCGGTGCGGAACGGGCCGTTCGTAGCGGTGAATTGCGGCGCCTTGCCGGGCGAGCTGATCGAGGCCGAACTGTTCGGCGCCGAGGCCGGTGCCTATACCGGCGCCAACAAGTCACGCGAAGGCCGCTTCGAACTGGCCGATGGCGGCACGCTGTTCTTGGACGAAATCGGCAACCTGCCGTTGCCGGGCCAGATGAAGCTGCTGCGCGTGCTGGAAACCGGGCAGTTCGAACGATTGGGTTCGGGCCGCACACGCAAGGTGAAGGTGCGCGTGCTCAGCGCCACCAACGCCGATCTCAAGGGCATGATCCGCACGGGTACGTTCCGCGAGGATCTTTATTACCGCCTCAACGTGATCGATGTGAATCTGCCACCGCTATCCGAACGCATCGACGATATCCTGCCGCTGGCCGAGCATTTTCTGGCCGGTCGCGCGGAACTGAGCGATGCGGCGCGCGAAGCTTTGCTCACCTATGCGTGGCCGGGCAATGTGCGCGAACTGAAGAACGCGATCGAGCGTGCCGCTCTGCTGGCCGGCAACAACGCCATCACGCCCGAGCTGCTCAACCTGCCGCAGAGCGCCGGCGCCGTGGCGGTGCGCAACCTCGACGAGCCCAGCCGCGAGGTGGTGGAGGCGGCGCTGCACAAGGCCGATGGCGTGATCAGTCGCGCGGCGACCTCGTTGGGTTTGTCGCGTCAGGCGTTGTATCGGCGCATGGAGCGGTATGGGTTGATGACGCAGGCGTGAGTGCTTTCTCCCTCTAGCCCCTCAGCGTAGGTATCCACACAACTGTCTTGGAACCTCAAATTGCCCAGTCGTCATTCCGGCGAAGGCCGGAATCCAGTTCAAATACGCGTCCGAAGGACACAAAATCCCGCTTTTTGAGTGCTTCGCACGGCGTATTAAAACTGGATTCCGGCCTTCGCCGGAATGACGGTGAGGCAAGACCAAGCTTGGCCTCAAGAATGTGTAGCTACCCATGCCTCTGGAAAGAGGAACAAAAGCCTGCATTCCGGCAGTGGTACACACCGACTACAACGTGTAGAACAGCCGCATTCCATTGAGAGATCGGCCATGCCGAAACATGCACGTCAAAGGATCGCCTTATGCGCCTGAGGTCGCTGGAAGCCCGTCTGGCGCTCTGGCTGGCCTTGGCCGCGTTGATGGGCGCCCTGGTCTACGTCGGCGTTACGCAGTGGCCGCTGCCGCAGGCGCTGCAATGGATGCATACCGAACTGCAGCTGCACGTCGCCAAGCCGACCAGCACCGAAGCCATCATCATCTGCGCGGTCGTGCTGGCGCCGTTGTCGTGGTGGTTCGCATACATCGTAATGAATCCGGTCAAGCGCTTGCTGCGTGCACTGGAAGGCGCAGTGGCAAGTTATCGCGATGGCGATTTCAGCATTTCCATTGCACTCAATCGAGCCGACGAGCTGGGCGACCTGGTTCGCGTGCACAACGAACTTGGGCAGACGCTACGCGAACAGCGGCAAAACCTCGCGCAGCGCGAATTGTTGCTGGATACCGTCGTGCAGAACACGCCGGTGGCCTTGGTGCTTACCGATGTCAACGGTCGCGTCGCCTACGCCAACATCGCGGCGCGGCATTTGTTCAATGAAGGGCGCAGCCTCAACGGCCTGCATTTCGCCAACTTGATTGCCGATGCGCCCGAAGCACTCCGCAAGGCGACGGAAGGTTCGGAAGACGCGCTTTTCAGCGTGGAAATGGACGGTAGCGAGGAAACTTTCCACTTGTCGCAGCGTGCATTCCGCTTGCAGGGCCGGCCGCATCGGCTGCAATTATTCCGTCGCATGACGCGCGAACTGTCGCGGCAGGAAGTGGCGGCATGGAAGCGCGTGATCCGCGTGGTCAGTCATGAGTTGAACAACTCGTTGGCGCCGATTTCCTCACTTGCGCATTCCGGCGCCGAGCTAGCGCGACGTGGCGATGTGCAGCGGCTGCCGGGTGTGTTCGCCACCATCGGCGAACGTGCGCGTCATCTGCACGGCTTTATCGACGGCTATGCGCGTTTCGCCAAGCTTCCGGCACCGCGGCCGGTGGCGGTGCAATGGAAACCCTTTCTGGATGCGCTGACGCTGCATTGCCGCTTCCAGTTGCAGGGCGAGGCCCCTAAGCAACCGGGCTGGTTCGATCCGGTGCAGATCGAGCAGGTGCTGATCAACCTGGTCAAGAACGCTCATGAATCGGGCAGCGCACCGGAAGGTGTGACATTGGCGTTGACCCTCATCGGACACGAACTGCGCATCGAAGTGGGCGATCGCGGTCCCGGCATGAGCGAAGCGGTGCTGGCGCAGGCGCTGCTGCCGTTCTACTCCACCAAGCGCTCGGGTACAGGACTGGGGTTGGCGCTGGCGCGCGAGATCAGCGAGGCGCATGGCGGGCGCATTGCGTTGGCCAACCGCGAGGATGGCGGCTTGCGCGTTACCTTAGTGCTGCCGCAGTCGCCGGGCGCGGCGTAGCGGCGTAGGCTGGGATGACAATCCCAGCTTTCTTGCAGTTTCCTGATGCTGGGATTGTCATCCCAGCCTATTTATGGCCGTCATTCCCGCGAAAGCGGGAATCCATTTTGCTCTGATGCAAAAGCGAAGATGGATTGACCAGCTTCGCTGTTGAAAAGCGCCTCCGCTTTCGCGGGAATGACGGCCATTGGGGTTACAAGGGGAGTTGCGTAGGTTGGAGTTCGCATGCGCTCACTCCAGCCTGAGCCTGCGAAGTGAGCCGACTACCCTATACTCCCCGTAAGTCAACAAGGAGGACAGGTCATGGGACAAATCTTTGCATTGGTTGTCGTGGTGGTGGCGATCATCGTGCTGGCCAAGCTGGTGCGTATCGTTCCGCAGGGTTACGAATGGACGGTCGAATGTTTCGGCAAATACACCCGCACGCTATCGCCGGGTCTGCATTTTCTTATTCCTTTCATGTACAACGTGGGCCGCAAGGTAAACATGATGGAGCAGGTGCTGGATGTGCCGAGCCAGGATGTCATCACCAAGGACAACGCGGTGGTACGCGTGGACGGCGTGGTGTTTTATCAGGTACTGGACGCGGCCAAGGCTGCGTATGAAGTCTCCAATCTAGAACAGGCCGCGCTTGCATTGGTGATGACCAATATACGCACGGTGCTCGGTTCCATGGACTTGGACGAATCGCTGAGCCAGCGCGATGCGATCAACGCGAAACTGTTGAAAGTGGTCGACGAGGCCACGCATCCATGGGGTGTGAAGGTTAATCGCATCGAGATCAAAGACATTGCGCCACCGCGTGACTTGATCGATTCGATGGCGCGTCAGATGAAAGCCGAACGCGAAAAGCGCGCCAACATCCTCGAAGCAGAAGGCTTCCGCCAGGCCGCCATTCTCAAGGCCGAAGGCGAAAAGCAGTCGGTGATTCTGGCCGCCGAAGGCGAGAAGGAAGCGGCCTTCCGCGCGGCTGAGGCGCGCGAACGCTCGGCTGAGGCCGAGGCCAAAGCGACGGCGATGGTGTCTGATGCCATCGCCAATGGCAACGTCAACGCGCTCAATTACTTTGTCGCCAACAAATACGTGGAAGCGCTGAAGGAAATGGCCAATTCGCCCAACCAGAAGATGCTGCTGCTGCCGATGGAAGCCACGGGCATTCTCGGCTCGCTGGCGGGCATCGCGGAGCTGGCGAAGGAAGCGTTCGGACAGCAGCAGGACAAGCTTGCAGCGCCACGCCGCAATCCGCCGTCGATGAGCTGAGCGCGAGGAACCAATCATGTTTGCAAGCGTGGCTGCGCATTACCTCTGGTGGATCGTTGCGCTGGTGCTGATTGCCATCGAAGTGATCATGCCTGGCTATTTCATGTTGTGGATCGGCATCGGCGCGGCCGCGACGGGCTTGCTCGTGCTGGTGATGCCGGGGCTACCGCTGCTGGCCCAGGCGGTGATCTTCGTGGTGCTGGCGTTCGTGTCGTGTGCGGTGTACTGGTACGCCGTGCGGCCGGCATTGCAGAAAGACGAGCAGAACGACGGGCGGCTTAACCGGCGTGCCGAGCAGTTGATCGGCGGGCGCTATGTGCTGATCGAGGCCATCGTCAACGGACGCGGCAAGGCGCGGGTGGGCGATGGGCAGTGGCTGGTCAGCGGGCCGGATTTGCCGGCGGGTAGTACGGTGGAAGTGGTCGCAGTGGACGGGACGACGTTAAAGGTGCGGGCTGCTTGAATATTCTTCTTCTTCTTCTTCCTCCGGAAGTTTAGCTGGCGTCGAATCTCAACTCGCCATCATTTGCTCCCTCCCCTGCTTGCAGGGGAGGGCTGGGGTGGGGTGAACACTTACGATGAACTTTTCCGCAAGTGTTCACCCCCTCCCGACCTCCCCCTGCGAGCAGGGGGAGGAGAAAAGCGGGAGGCAAGCTTCATGACATACCCAAGCGACACGCTTCCGGTAAGAATGGCGCCATGCCCGCATCCACCCTCCGATCGCCGTTGCCATCCTTCGCCACCACGGCGCTCAACACCCGTATCGCCTTCCTCGTGGAACTCGCCACTCGCTTGCACAAATACGGCGCTGCTTCGCCGCGCCTGGAAATGGCGATCTCAGGTTCCGCGCAACGCATTGGGCTGAATGCGGAAGTGTGGTCCAGCCCCACGGCCATCATCATCTCCTTCGCCGATCTCGCACAGGGCGAGGAAGGACGGATTGCGCAGGTCACGCAGGTCATCCGACTGCTGCCGGGCGACGTGAACCTGGACAAGTTGTGCCGTGCGGATGAGATTGCCGATCGCGTAATTGCCGGCGAGCTGGATCTGCGCGAAGGGTTTCGTTTGCTGCGCGCGCTGGAGTTGCCGGATACACCGCGCCAGAAGGCTGGCGTGATCGTGAGCTACGGCTTGTCAGCAGCGGCCATCGATGCGTTGTTTCTGCACAGTTCCTGGGTGGATCTATGCGTGGCGGCGTTCGTCGGGTTGATCATCGGCACCATCACGATCCTGTCGGCGACGCGTCCACGCCTGCAGGTGGCTAGCGATGCCATCTGCGCGATGGTGGCGACGCTGGTCACCATCGTCTTCAGCGCGTTTGTGGTGCCGTTGGCGATCAAGTCGGTGGTGCTGGCGGGCTTGATCGTGTTGATGCCCGGCATGTCGCTGACCACCGCGGTGCGCGAAATTTCCAGCCAGCATCTCGTGGCAGGCATGGCGCGCATGGGTGGGGCGATGTCGACGCTGCTCAAGCTCACCTTCGGCACGGTGGCGGCCACGCAGATTTGCGCGGTGCTGCACATCGAACCGCGCGATTTTGCGCTGCCGGCCTTGCCGGTGTGGATGGATTATCCGGCGTTGTTGGTGGCGGCGATCGCCTTCGCGATGTTGTTCCGTGCGGCGTGGCGCGATTGGCCGGCGGTGATCGCCGCGGTGATCGTGGGCTATGTCGCCACGCGACTTGGCGGTGCGATTTCCGTCAACTTGCCTGGCGCGCCGTTTGGGGTGTTCCTGGGTGGTTTGCTGTTGAGCGCGCTGGCGAATCTTTATGCGCGTTATGCCGGGCGTCCCGGTGCGGTGATACGTGAGCCGGGCATTTTGTTGCTGGTGCCGGGAAGTGTGGGGTTTCGCAGTGTTTCTTATCTGCTGGACCGCAATGCGTCGCTAGGATTTGATTCCACCGTGTTGCTGGTGACGATATTGATTTCGCTGGTGGCGGGATTGATGTTTGGCGAGTTGTTGATTGCGCCGAGAAGGTCGTTGTAGACGCGCTAACGCGTCAGGCTAGCGTGGGGCGTATATCTGCCCCATCGTCATTCCGGCGAAGGCCGGAATCCAGTGTAAATACGTTGTGCGCAGCACACAAAACCTTTTTGTGTCGAGTGCTTTGCACAGCATGTTTGTACTGGATTCCGGCCTTCGCCGGAATGACGCTGAGGCTGGGTTTCAGCTCTTTCGAATTTCTGAAGGTTCAAAGAAAAAACGCCGGCATAAGCCAGCGTTTTTTTCACGATCCCAAACCAAATCAGATCGCCAGATCCTTTTCCTTCTTGCCCGCCTTCAGCGCTTCGTTGAACCAGCGCGGACGCTTGCCGCGGCCCGACCAGGTCTGCTCCGGATCGGCGGGATTGCGGTATTTCGGTGCCACCACGCCGGTGCCGCGGCGCTTGCCGCGTACGCCGCCGGCACCCGCGCCGAACACGTCCTCAAAGCTGACGCCTTCGGCCTTCAGCAGGGCATGCACCTTTTCACGCGCTTTGGTGACTTTTTCCTTGCGCAATTCGTCTTGGCGCAGCTGCGCCTTCTGAATCAGGTCATTGAGCTGGCTTTGGTTGAGGCTCTTGATATCAATGGCCATAAGCGGGACTCCGGTAAAAGAAAATGAGAAGGACATTCCGGGCTATTGGATTATGAATAAATGCCTGGACGTATTTTTCATTCTCCCGCATGAAACCTGAAATTGCAAAGCAATAGATATGAAAAAGGCCGCGCAAGGCGGCCTTTTTCGAGTTTTGCGCAAAGGCAAATACATCAAGTAAGTATTTCAAATAGCTCGTCGCGCGTAATAGCGCTGCTGTCGGCTGACGTGCGGGCGCGATATTCCAAGGTGCCGGCGGCCAGGCCGCGTTCGCTCACTACTACGCGATGCGGAATGCCAATCAGTTCCATGTCGGCAAACATTGCGCCAGGGCGTAGGCCGCGGTCGTCCCATACGGTTTCGATGCCGCGTGCGGTGAGTTCGTTATAGAGCGACTCGGCGGCGGCTTCGACTTCAGGCGAGTTCTTGGGATTGATCACGCACACTGCCACGCGCCAGGGCGCCATGGCTTCTGGCCAGATGATGCCGGCGTCGTCATGGCGCTGCTCGATGGCGGCGGCGGCAATACGGCTTACACCAATGCCGTAGCAACCCATCAGCATCACCTGCTTCTTGCCCTGGTCGTCGAGCACGGTGGCGTTCAGCGCTTCGGCATATTTGCTGCCGAGCTGGAACACGTGGCCCACTTCGATGCCGCGTGCGATCTGCAGGGTGCCACGGCCATCCGGCGAAGCATCGCCCGCCACCACCTGGCGGATGTCTTCCACGCGCGTGATGCGCGCGTCGCGTTCCCAGTTGGCGCCGGTGTAGTGAGTGTCGTTGGCGTTGCCGCCGCAGACGAAATCGGCCAGCACCGCGGCGCTGCGATCGACAATCACCGGAATGGAATCGGGCAGGCTGACCGGGCCGATGAAACCGGGACGCACGCCGACGGCGGCGAGGATTTCCTCATCGGACGCCAGCACGGATTCTCCCGGTAGCTCGGGCAGTTTGCTGGCTTTCACTTCATTGATCTCGTGATCGCCGCGCAGGCACAGCGCAACCAGGCCTTCTTTGCCGCGCACCAGCACCGTCTTGACGATGCGCTCGGCGGTGATGCCGAAGTGCTTGGTAACGTCTTCCACCGTGCGCACGCGCGGCGTGTCGACGCGCTGCAGCGCGGCCGAGGGAGCAGGGCGGCTGATAGCGGGCGCCACGGCTTCGGCTTTCTCGGTGTTGGCGGCGTAGTCGGAGCCGTCGGAGAAGGCGATCAAGTCCTCGCCCGAATCGGCCAGCACCTGGAATTCGTGGCTGGCATTGCCGCCGATGGCGCCGGTATCCGCCTGCACGGCGCGGAACTTCAGCCCTAAGCGCGTGAAGATGCGCGAGTAAGCCTGATACATCACCTCGTAGGTTTCGCTCAGCGACTCCTGCGTGAGATGGAAGGAGTATGCATCCTTCATCAGGAATTCGCGCGCGCGCATGACGCCGAAGCGTGGGCGGATCTCGTCGCGGAACTTGGTCTGGATTTGATAGAAATTCACCGGCAACTGCTTGTAGCTTTTCAGCTCGTTGCGCGCGAAGTCGGTGACGACTTCTTCATGCGTGGGGCCGTAGCAGAATTCCTGTTCCTTCCGGTCCTTGATCTTAAGCAACTGCCCGCCGAATTTCTGCCAGCGGCCGGTTTCTTCCCACAGTTCGCGCGGCTGCACCGAGGGCATCAGCATTTCGATGGCGCCGGCGCGATTCATTTCCTCGCGTACGATCTGCTCCACCTTGCGCAGCACGCGCAGACCCAGCGGCGACCAGGTGTACAGGCCGGCGGCGAGCTTGCGGATCATGCCGGCGCGGATCATCAGCTGATGGCTGGCGATCTCGGCATCGGCGGGGACTTCCTTGACGGTGGCCAGGTGGAATTGGGTAAGGCGCATGGGTTGTGGGCAGCAGGCGATGTAAAGGGGCGATTATAGCCTGCAGCTTCGTTGTAGCTGGGAACGGGGAACAGGGGACGGGGAGCATGAAGTGTTAGGCGAGGAGGAAATCACGCCCTCGTCCAAATGGGCGAGGAAAGTGCCGTGGAAGTGCTTGCATGCGAAGCTCGCACCGTTCCCCGCTTTTATTGATTCGCGCAGTACTCGTTGTACTGCGACTGGCTAGCATCGAGCTGTTGCTTGCGCTGGTCCGCATTGAGCAACTGCTGCTGCCCGCCGTTGCTCATCACCACCGGGCCGCTGCCCTGCAACGTGCCGATATTGGCCTTCAGCGAGGTGCACAGCTTGGCGCGGTTCTCGGGGGTGTCTTCCACGGGACCTTGTGGAGCATTGTTGCCGCCGCTTTGCGAGGGCGCGCTGGTGCTGCTCGACGTGGCGGCGGACGCATTGTCCCCACCGGCTGGCGCGGAGGCGCCGGTGTTGACACTGACCTGGCTGTACTTGGTGCCGGTCGGCGGGGGTGTTTCCGAGTAATGGACGGTGCCGTGGGCGTCGGTCCACTTGTAAACCTGGGCGAAGGCCAGGGGCGCTACCAGCAGCAGCGCCAGAGCAATGGACAGTCGACGCATGGGGCAGACTCCGAAAAAGGCGGTAAGTGGGAGAACACGCCTAGTTAACAACCGGCGCGGCTGGGACTCAAGCGGCGGCGCAAGCCGAATGCCGGGAACGTGCTGGCTCGCACGCTTGTACCGGGCGAAACAGGTGAAAGGCGAGCGGCGAGAGCGACCTGTCCAGCCTGCTAAACTGCCGTCCATCCCATCACGGATGGCTTCATGAGCGAAACGACACCAGCCCGGGTGCCACGGCATCGCGGGATTTATCTCCTGCCGAACCTGTTCACCACCGGCGCCATGTTCGCCGGCTTCTACGCCATTGTCGTTAGCATCGGCGGGCATTTCACGGATGCTGCCATTGCCGTGTTCGTGGCCGCCTTGCTGGACGGCATCGACGGCCGCGTGGCGCGCCTTACCCACACGCAGAGCGAGTTCGGCGTGCAGTACGACTCGCTGTCCGATCTGGTGAGCTTCGGCCTGGCGCCGTCGCTGGTGATGTACAACTGGTCGCTCTCCGGCCTGCGCGAGTACGGGCCGCTGCCGGCCAAGATCGGCTGGGCGGCAGCCTTCATCTACGCCGTCTGCGCCGCGCTGCGTCTGGCGCGCTTCAATACCCAGGTGGGTGTGGCCGACAAGCGTTACTTCCAGGGTTTGCCCAGCCCCGCCGCAGCGGCGGTGTGCATGTCGTTCGTGTGGAGCATGGAGAACTGGGGTTTCTCCGGCGACGAACTGGATATGATCATGCCCTTCATGGCGGTGATCGTAGGCTTGCTGATGGTGAGCCGCTTCCGCTATTACAGCTTCAAGTCCCTGCCGATGGGGGATAAGGTGCCGTTTCTGTGGATTCTTATTGCTGTGCTGATCCTGGTGCCATTCTTCGTCGATCCGCCGCGCGTGCTGCTGGCGGTGTTTTCGCTGTTCCTCCTGTCCGGGCCGGTGGTGACGCTGTGGGGCCTCGCCTCGCGTCGCAAGCGCCCGCGTCGTGGAGCGGTATGAACGCAGTGGCGGCCAGTTCGGCACATCGGGCGCGTGTTCTGCGCATGCTGGGCGTGGTGGCCTGGCGCAAGCGGGAGCTTGGCGCAGTTGAATCCATGGCGCAGGCAACGACGCTGGCCGAGCCGCAGTCGATGCCCGCCACCGCCGGCGTAGTGGTTGTGGTGCCGCCGCGCTGCGCGGTGCGCGAGTTGGATTTGCTCGGACGTGCGCTGTCCGCCTTCGGCCCGCAACTGGCCCGTGCACCGCGCATCGAGGCGGTGGATGGCGAAACCATGCAAGTACCGCACGCGCCGGCCTATCTGGTGTTCGGCCAGGCTCAGGCCCATGCACTTGGGCGTGCACTGCCGGCCAACGTGATGCGCGACGCGCACATCGTACTGGCGGATGCGCCGTCGGAGATCCTGGCCCAAGCCAGTTCCAAGCGCAGGCTGTGGCTGGCCTTGCGTACCCTGCGCCGCGCATTGGGGGCTGGAGGCAGGCCGTAATGGTTGCGGTGGCGCGCCCCTCGCTGGAAATGCGAGCAATGCGGCGCGAAGACCTGTCGCGCGTGAGCGAACTGGAAAGCGCATCCTACGACTTCCCTTGGAGCATGGGCATCTTCGGCGATTGCCTGAAGGCCGGGCATCCGTCGTGGGTGCTGTGCCTGGAAGGCCGAGTCATCGGCTACGGCATTCTCTCGGTAGGCGCCGCCGAGGCGCATGTACTGAACGTGTGCATCGCGCCCGACCAGCGTGAGCAGGGCTTTGGGCGTCATCTGATGAAGCGCCTGCTGGACATCGCACGCTGGAACGGCGCCGAGCGCGTATTCCTGGAAGTGCGGCCGTCCAATCCGAATGCGCAGGCCTTGTATTTGTCGTTGGGCTTTCACGAGATCGGGCGGCGGCCACGCTATTACCCGGCGCACGAGGGACGCGAGGATGCGATCGTGATGGCGTTGGAGTTTCGGTTGCCGTAGGGCTGCTATCCACTGAGTGGAAACACCGCGCGCTCTACATGTAGTCAAACCACGCACTTTTGCATGACTACGAAAAGATACTTGGGAGTGTGACATGCCCGTATACGTTTTCTTGGCAGACGGGTCGATTTTTTTGAAGCTGGAGTCCAACTTTAATGAACACGACTACCACCATTGATGCGCAAGATGTCAGTTACACCGCACCTTATACGGGTGCTGTAACGGCTACGCAAAGCGAGCTTAACCAATGGACGTCTCTAAATGTCCTTAACTTCATGACAGAGACGCAACGTGCCGACATTTTGAATAATGTCGGTTCCATTGATTGCACAGCGGCCTTTCAGGCGGCTATCAATGCACTTCCGGTGCAGGGCGGTATCATCGAGCTGCCGTCAGGAACCATCTTTATGACGACGGTGCAAATAAACCGCGGCTATCTGTATATACGCGGCAATCCCAAAGGTACGCGCATTATCGATTCCAGTACGACGGCGGATCTGTTTCAAATCGGTGATGGCTCGACCAAGGTGTCTGGTGTTCGGTTCGAAAACCTGAGTATTTGGGCGTCTTCCACTAAGACAGCAGGCACCGTCTTCAACTGCAACCAGCTTGAAAGTTTTCAGTTCGTCAATGTTTGTGTTGGCTCCAATGACGACTATGTGGCCAACGGGAATGTGAATCGCCTATGGAACGGTTATATCTTCAACCGTTTTGCTCAAGGCCTCGTATTCGGCGGTGAGATTGTATGTGCCAACTATCCGGTGCAGGCTAATGGGAACGTCGACCAGAGTTTCGGCGCGGAACTTGTCTTTGACGGAGGTCTCGATATTCAATATTCCACAAAGAACAACGCGGTACTGCTTGGGGGTGGCACGGGTGGAGTATATTTCGGCCGCGTCAATATTTCTTCCTGCGCCGGAGGCATCTGGTGGTCCAAGACATTGACTGACGTCAATAACCGTGAGGCGTTTGTTTCCGACCTGTGTACTATCGACAGCTGTCCAAGTCGAGCGATCAGCGTTGCTAGCGATTCACTTGAAACCTTGGATCTAAAGGGCTGGATTTCGGCGTGTGGCAATGACAAGTCCAACCCCCTTTTATCGTCGATCTGGGTCGATATCACTACGGCGACGCCGCCGGTGGCCTGCGAGATCAATGCTTCGGGCTTGCGAGTGCAAGACTCCCTTTTTGATGGAGTGCAGGTTTCGTCGGGTACGCTCAATTGGGTGGGTGGCCTCTTGCGAAGCAATGGTACAGGAATCAATGGTGGGCATGGCCTCGTGTTCGGGGCTGGCAGACTTAACCTCAGCGGTGTGCAGGTCTACAACAACGGTAACAGCACGCGTGGTTATGGGCTGTTGATCAATGGCGCTATAAGCTATACCGTCATTGGCAACAACTTCTTCTCCAACGGCCAGGGCTCTATCAACAACGACAACGTGGGCTTTAGCACGACAGGGCTAATTAGAAGTAATGTGGGCTACGTGACCGAAAATATCGGTTCCACACAAATTCTTTCGGGGCAGACGACAGTTGCCGTCAATCACGGTTTGGCCGCTGCTCCGTCATTGGTATTGATCACCATGGCCGGGCAGCAGGATGGCGGTGCGTATGCCTATGTGGCTCCGTCGTCCTATACGGCCACGCAGTTCACGATCACTTACTCGGTCCCCGCGGGCGCCAATCGTCCCTTTGTGTGGCAGGCTTTCATGGGAACGGAATGATGCATTGCCAAGCAGAACATTCCTGCCATTGCTATCGTGAGCTCGGACAGTTTCGCACTGCGCATATCCATGATCACGCAACGGCCGCATGGCGCGGCCGTTGCGATTGAACCAGCACTTAGTCTCGTAGGCTGGGATGAAATCCCAGCCTACGAATTGATTTGAGGCCAGCCTTGGCCCCTCACCTTAGCCAAGCTTGAGCATCTGCTCACGCAACGCGCCAAGCTGCGTACTCCAATCGGCAATACGCTGACGCTCCTGCGCCACTACTTCAGCCGGCGCGTTCGCCACGAAGTTCGCGTTGCCCAGCTTGTTCTCGCACTTCTTAATCTCGCTTTCGATGCGTGCGATTTCCTTGGCCAAGCGCGATTTTTCGGCACCGAGATCGATCAATCCCGCAAGCGGAATCAACACGCGCAGCGAACCGACCACCGCGGCCGCGGCAGCAGGTTCGTCGGCGCCAGAAGCGATCCACTGCGGCGCTTCCACACGTGCGAGAAAGCTGATCTGCGCCGCGAATTTTGCCGCGCGTGCGCGATCGCTGGCATCGCCATCGGCCAGCAACAGCGGAATGGTTTTGCCGGGTGCGATGTTCATTTCAGCACGGATGCGGCGGATGCCGCTGAGCACGTTCTTGAACCATTCGATCTCGGCGGTGGCTGCTTCATCGGCGGGAATCTCGCCTGCGTTCGGCCACGGGCGAAGCAGAATGCCGTCGCCCTGGATGCCGAGCTTCGGCGCCACCGATTGCCAGATTTCCTCGGTGATGAACGGAATGACCGGATGCAGCGCGCGCAGCACGGTTTCGAGGACCACCAGCAACGTGTGACGCGTCGACGCCGCTGCCGCTGCATCGTCGCCGTTCAACGCCGGCTTGGACAGTTCCAGGAACCAGTCGCAATACTCGTTCCACACGAACTCATACAACGTCTGCGCAAGTAAATCGAAGCGGTAAGTAATGAAGTGTTGTTCGACCTCGCCAAGCGTCTGCTTCAAGCGCGTGAGAATCCAGCGCTCGGCTTCTGTAACGGGTGCGTTCCCCGTTTCCCGTTCCCCGTTCCCCGCTTCATCCAGATTCATCAACACAAAGCGCGCCGCATTCCACAACTTGTTGCAGAACGCCTTGTAGCCTTCCGCGCGTTTGATGTCGAAGTTGATGGTGCGGCTGTAACTGGCCAGCGCGGCGAAGGTGAAGCGCAGCGCGTCGGTGCCGATGGCGGGAATGCCTTGCGGATAATCCTTGCGGATGCGCTTTTCCACTTTTTCGCGCACCTGCGGAATCAGCAGCGATTTGGTGGATTTCTCCACCAGCGGTTCCAGCTCGATGCCGTCGATCAGGTCCAGCGGATCCAGCGTGTTGCCCTTGGATTTCGACATCTTCTGGCCTTCCGCATCGCGCACGATCGCGTTGATGTACACCTCGCGGAACGGCACCTTGCCGGTGAAGTACTTGGTCGCCATCACCATGCGTGCGACCCAGAAGAAGATGATGTCGAAGCCCGTGACGAGCACGGCGCTGGGCAGGAAGATTTTGTCGTGCTCCCAGTTCGCGATCACCTCGCCGCGCTCGTTCTTCACCGGACCGTTGAAGGGCCAGCCGAGCGTGGAGAATGGCCACAGCGCGGAGCTGAACCAGGTGTCGAGTACGTCTTCATCTTGCTTCAGCACGCCGACCGGTTCGACGGTGGCGTGCGTGCGTGCGTCGGTTTCGCTCTCGCCGACGAAGATGTTGCCGGCTTCGTCGTACCACGCCGGAATGCGATGGCCCCACCAGAGTTGGCGACTGATGCACCAATCCTGGATGTTTTCCAGCCACTGCGTATAGGTGGTGGTCCAGTTTTCCGGCACGAACTTGATCTCGCCCGAACGCACTGCATTGAGTGCGGGTTCGGTGATCGCCTTGCGGCCGCCGGGACGGCCATCTTTTTGTGTGTCGCTGGTGAGATCGACGAACCATTGATCGGTGAGCATCGGCTCGATCACTGCATCCGAGCGCTGGCTGACTGGCACCTGCAGCTTATGCGGTTTGGTTTCGATCAGGAAACCGCCGGCATCTAGATCAACCAAGATTTGTTTGCGTGCCTCGAAGCGATCCAATCCTTGGTACTTCGCTGGTATGAAGTCGGTGAGGAATGGAGTGTCGATGGTGATGAGGCGATGCTTTGTGATTCGTGGTGCAACGCCGCTTCCCCAAATCTTTTCTTCATCGGTACGACTGATGACTTTTGCATCCAACGTGAGCATGGATTGAATGCCAATGTCGAGATGGCGTTCCATCACCGCGTAGTCGTTGAAGTCGTGCGCGGGGGTGATCTTCACGCAGCCGGTGCCAAATTCGCGATCCACATATTCGTCGGCAATCACTGGAATCTTGCGGCCAGTGAGTGGCAAGTCGACCATCTTGCCGATCAGATGCTGATAACGTTCGTCATCCGGATGCACCGCCACAGCAGCGTCAGCCAGCATGGTCTCCGGGCGGGTAGTGGCAACAACGAGGCTCTCGTCACTGCCACTGACCGGATAGCGAATCGACCACATGTGCCCGTCGCGCTCGACGTTGTTCACTTCCAGATCGGACACCGCCGTGCCCAGCACCGGATCCCAGTTCACCAGGCGGTTGCCGCGATAGATCAAACCGGCGCGATACCACTCCACGAACACCTTACGCACGGCGGCGGACAGGCCCTCGTCCATGGTGAAGCGCTCGCGCGACCAATCGGCGGCCACGCCGAGGCGGCGCATCTGGTTGGTGATGGTGGAACCGGACTCCTCCTTCCACTGCCACACGCGTTCCACAAACGGCTCACGGCCCAGATCGTGGCGGCTCTTGTTCTCCACCGCGAGCTGGTTCTCCACGATCTTCTGCGTGGCGATGCCGGCGTGGTCGGTGCCCACCTGCCACAGCGTGTTCATGCCGCGCATGCGCTGGTAGCGGATCAGCATGTCCATCACCGTCTGTTGGAACGCATGGCCCATGTGCAGCGTGCCGGTGACGTTCGGTGGCGGCAGTTGGATGCAGTAAGGCTCGCCATGCCCGGACGGCCGAGACGTGTCCATTTTGGACATGTCTATTTTGAATTGGCCGCTCCGTTCCCAGCGGGCGTACCACTTCGACTCGATCGGGCGGGGCTCGAAACTCTTTTCCATCGGGGACTCGCAGTGGCGCGCCAGGTGGCGCGCGCGTGTGGAAGGCACAGAAACCGGCATTGTAAGGGGGCGGGTGGAGGTGTGCCAAAGCGCTCGGTTCTAGACTCCCTTCCCTGCTTGCAGGGGAGGGCCGGGGTGGGGTGAGCACTTGCCTGAGACTTTCCCGCAAGTGTTCACCCCCTCCCAACCTCACCCTGCAAGCAGGGGAGGAGCAAGAGGCTACGCGCAGCGGGAGAGCCCACCGCCGCATCCGCTATAGTGCCCCGCTGATTCACTGGCATCCCATGGGGATGGGTCGTATGGAAGTACGAAACGAGGTCGATATCGCCACCGCAGGTCTGCCCAGGCAGGCCGCGGACGCGTCTCGCCCCAAGGTAGTGGTCTGCATGACCAACCACGAGCGCCCGGATTGCGCGCGCATCAACCAGGAAATCATCAAGCTCAACTATCCAGAGCCGTGGCCGATCGTGCATGCCTGCTCGGACGTCACTTACGAGCCGCACATGGAAGACGTGCTGGTGCGCTGCCAGCCGCGCTCCATCATCGAAGGCGCGTTGAACTTGTTGCAGCAGTCGTGCCGGGCGGCGGCGGAGGTGTACAACCCGCAATATCTGCTGCATGTGGAAGCCGATACCTGGGTGTTCGACCAGGGTATTATCCAGCGCTACATCGATCTGCTCGATCGCCATCCCAAGGCGTGGCTTGCCGCGTCCACGTGGAGCACCGATCAGCGCGTGCAATGGCGCCGCCTACAGCATCCGTTCGCCAAGGTGAAGCTGGGCACGGCCAAGGTACTCAATGCCCTGGGCAGCGATTTCGGCGTGAAGCGCAAGCAGACGTTGTCTACGCAGTTCTTCATCGCGCGCAATGATCCTCGTTTCTTCAAGGTGATCGACGGTATCCGGCCGACGTTCGAGAACACGCTGGAATACGACTTCTACCAAGCTTTCGTCGCGGAATTCGGCAAGCGCGCAGTGCTGCACATCAAGGAGCGCGAACCGGTGCATCCGGACAATCGCCATTGGTGCCCCGCGCTTACGCTGCACGCTCAGCATTGGCCAGAGCAATTGGCGCGCCCGGCGGATCTACCCGTTGGCACGCAACGCGAAGGCGTTTCCGGTCAATACGACATTCCCGGCAAGAAGGAAGTGCTGGCGGCTTACGGCTTCAAGCATCTCGGCCCGGCGATGCGCAAATTGCTGGAGGCGAGCGATACCAGCTACTACAACCCGAAGGCAAAGCGGTATTGAGCTGATTCGTAGGCTGGGATTGGCATCCCAGCCTACGAACTGCGGCGATGACCCGGGCGGTAATGACCTCCCCCTCATGCGAGAATCGCCCGATGAATCTGCTAGCCATCGAAACCGCCACCGAAGCCTGCTCCGTCGCCCTCGTGCATGGCGAAACCGTCATCGCCCGCACTGAGCTGGCGCCACGCCGCCAAGCCGAGCGCGTGCTGCCGATGGCGGACGAACTGCTGGCGGAAGCGGGTATCGGCAAGCATGCGCTGGATGTGATTGCCGTGGGGCGTGGCCCCGGGGCGTTTACCGGCGTGCGGCTGGCGGTGTCGCTGGCGCAGGGCATGGCGATGGCGCTGGATCGGCCGGTGGTGACCATTTCCTCACTGGCTGCGCTGGCGCTGGAATCGCCGGATGACGATGCGGCCATCCTGGCCGTGATCGATGCGCGCATGGGCGAGATCTACGCAGCCTGCTATCGACGCGATGACGAAGGCGGTTTGATCGCATTGGATGAAGAGCGTGTCTGCACGGCCGAGTCGCTAGTGTTGCCGCAGGCCGATGCGTGGAATGTGGTCGGCACCGGCTGGGCCACGTACCAGGATGCTTTGCGCAACCGGCTGGGAAGCGAACCGCGTTCGACCGATGGCGCTTGCTATCCGCAGGCGCAGCACGTGGCGACGTTGGCAGTACGAGAGTTCAAGGCAGGTCGTGCGGTGGCACCGGAGCACGCGTTGCCGGTGTATCTGCGGGACAAGGTGGCGTTGACGCTAGCGGAGCAGGGGCGCTGACCGTTTTTCTTCCTCCTCCCATCCTCAATCAAAGATGGAGGAGGGAGCCGCAATCCATCACAACTGCCCCATCACCACCTGCACCAGCAGACTGCTCACCGCCACCGCCGCCCACACACCCAGGCCCAGCAGAATTGGCCGTACACCGGTCGACGCCATCTTGCGCAGATTCGCCGACAGGCCGATTGCAGTGAGTGCCACGATGATCATGAACTCCGCGGCCAGATGGATCGCCGGTTGGATCGCCACCGGCACCAAACCCGCCGTGCGCACCGCCGATGCCACCAGAAACCACAGGATGAACCACGGAAAGATGCGGCGCAGGCTGAAATCGCTGGTGACGCCCGCATGCTTCGCCGCGCGCTTCTCGCGCATGGCCACCGCGATGGCAAGCACCAGGCAGATCGGAATGATCAGCGTGGCGCGCGTCAGTTTCACGATGGTCGCGTAATCGCCCGCGGCCGTGCTGTAGCTGTAGCCTGCGGCCACGACCGACGAGGTGTCGTTGATCGCCGTGCCGGCCCACAGCCCGAAGCCCAGGTCGGATAGATGCAGCGCATGCCCCAGCAGCGGAAACAGCAGCACCGCCACGATGTTGAACAGGAAGATGGTGGAGATCGCAAACGCCGTGTCGTGATCGTCCGGCTTGATGATCGGCGTCACCGCGGCAATCGCCGAGCCGCCGCAAATCGCCGTGCCCACGCCGATCAACAGCTTGAGCTTGTCGTGCACCTTCAATACGCGGCCCAGTAGCAGTGCGGTGACGAAGGCAACGGTCATGGTCACCAGCGTGACGGCAAGCGAATGCAGTCCCGTCTTCGCCACCTGCGTAAGGCTGAGACCGAAACCGAGCGCGATGATCGACCACTGCAGAATCTGCTTGCTGGCGAATTGAATGCCGGGACTGAAGTTTTCGCCCGGCGCAAACAGGTTGCGCACGGCGATCCCGATCACGATGCCGAACACCGGGCCGCCGATCAGCGGCACTTGGCGCCCTAGCCACCAGGCAGCCAGGGCGATGGCGAAGGCAAGCAGCAGGCCGGAGGCGTGAAGGCGCAGGGCAGGGGAGGCGGCGGGGAGGGATACGGCGTTCATGGCAGATGGCCCTTGGGGATGGGCGCATTGTCCATTTCGTCATGTATTAGGAAAATTTGAAATATCTAATGGAAGGCATAAACTAAGCTGATGCTTAATGTCAGCCTGCGCCAGCTCGACGTCTTCGTGCAGATCGCCCTGCACGGCAGCGTGCGCGCCGCCGCCGAGCGGCTGCACCTCACCCAGCCGGCGGCCAGCATGGCGCTGGCGGAAATGGAGCGGCAGCTCGATGCCCCCGTGTTCGATCGCGAGCGTGGCCGGCTGCGCCTCAACGCGCGCGGGCGCGAACTGCTGCCATTGGCGCAGGAACTGCTGGAACGTCACGCCGAATTCGGGCGTCGCGCTGCCGGCAACACCGAGGCGCTTGCTGGCGAGCTGCGCATCGGCACCAGCAACACAGTCGGCAATTACCGCGTGGGCGAACTGCTGGGCGAATTCGTGCGTGCGCATCCGCACGTGGCCATCCGATTGCGTGTGGCAAACACCGACAACATCGCCGCAGCCGTGCTCGATCACAGCCTTGAAGTCGGCTGCGTAGAAGGGCCTGTCACACACCCGCTGCTGGAAGTGCACCCGTGGCGCGACGATCTGTTGCTGGTCTGCGCACCGCCCGATCATCCCTTGGCGAAAAAACGCAGCCTGAAACCCGAGCATTTCGCTGGCGCACGCTGGGTGCTGCGCGAACCCGGCTCCGCCACGCGCACCACCGCTGAGCGCGCATTGGCGCAACTGCCGCCCGGCGAAACGGTGATGGAGCTGGATCAGATCGAAGCGATCAAGCAGGCTGTCACCGCCGGCCTCGGCATCGCCTGCCTGCCGCAAGTAGCCGTGACCGATGCATTGGCGACCGGGCGATTGGTGGCGCTGAAGACGCCGTTCCTGGATTTGCAGCGCAAGCTTTCGATACTTCTTCATCGCGAGAAATATCGTGGCGCGGTGCTGGAGGCGTTTTTGGATTCGGTGAAGTAGCAGCGCTCGTGCCTGGCCGCGGCTGGTTTTCGTAACGACTCATTCTTGTTGGGTCATCATTGACCAGCTTCGCTGCTGTGAAGCGCCTTCGCGAAGGCGCATTGCTGTCTGGGGATTTTCCTTGATGTTTTGTCGACGGACTACACGTCCTTATGACGTTCCATCTTGCTAGGCCGTCATTCCCGCGCAAGCGGGAATCCATGTTGCTCTGAGGTTGAAAGCGAAGATGGATTGACCAGCTTCGCTGTTGAAAAGCGCCTCCGCTTTCGCCGGAATGACGGCAAGGAACAATTAGGTTTGTGAATGTTGTGTAGCCATCCGTGTCTGCGCTTCGCAGCCCTATCTGCTGTTACGCGATCGCCCCATGCACGGCATGCCGATAAGCACGTCGAACAATATCGAATCGACCTATCGTAAATATCATAAATTTAGCGTTATACGCCTTCATGCCATACCGTGCCGTTCTTTAGATTCTCAATAAAACCTCAAGAAAATCATTTGTATCTGAACCTGTTGGTAATCCAGCGACCGTGTCGCGCGGATTTTAGTATTACTCCTATGGGTTGAGTGTTTCCGTCTCCCTACGATGGCTCCATCGGGTTAGCGCATATCGCGCAACTGCGACTTCAAAGGAATCGCTTCACGACATCGAAAGGACCACTGCACGGCTACGGCCAGCGCAGCGGTGAAGTGCGCACCGAAAAATTTTCAACCATCAGGAGACTGTCGTTATGAATATCAACTATCGCATTATCTGGAACGCCACGATCGGTAAATGGGTGGTGGCTTCCGAGTTGGCCAAGGGCCGCAAGAAGGCCAGCCGCACCGTGCTGGCTGGAGCTTTGGTTGTTGCGCTGGCTGCGTCCGCGCCGTTTGGTGTGGCGTTCGCTGCCGACACCGTCAGCGCCGAAACATGCACCACGCCAGGCGGTCAGTCGGGCACGTTGAATACAACGGGTGTTTGCACTGTAGATACGGTCGGTGGTGCGGTGATGAATATGTCTCTCGCCAGCAATTCGGTCAATGACATAGGGGTATTGGCAGCGGGAGTTGCTCTAGGCACCGGCGTCGCTACAGGTGTCGATTCCATATCTCTTGGCAATTCATCACTTGTGTCAACCGCCAGCGGCGAAGCCTCGATTACCATCGGGCAAAATCTAAATGCACAGCAGTTGTGGGATGTCGCGATTGGCGCCGACTCGACAGTAAATGCCGGCGGTGGCGTTAGCATAGGGCGAAATATAAATGTTACGGGGGCCTCTGCTGTTGCCATTGGTCAGAATTCAAATGCATCAGCAGCTACCGCAGTGGCATTGGGTGCGAATTCGATGGCCGATCGTGCCAACACGATCTCGGTGGGTAGCGATGTCGCCGGTTCAGCCTTCACCCGCCAGATCGTCAACGTGGGCGCCGGTACGCAGGCCAACGATGCCGTCAACGTCAGCCAGCTCTCGCCGGTGGTAACCGCGCTGGGCGGCGGCGCATCGATCAACACGACGACGGGCGCCGTCACCGGCCCGACCTACACGCTGGCCAATGGCGGCACGCAGACCACCATCGGCGGTGCGCTGGGTGCGCTCGACAGCAGCCTCACGACGACGAACACCAACGTCACCAACCTCGACGGCCGCGTAACGACCAACGAAGGCAGCATCACCAACCTGCAGCAGCAGCTCAGCGACGGCACCGTCGGCCTGGTGCAGCAGAACGCCACTACCGGTAACATCACTGTTGCTAGTGGCATAGGTGGCAGCACGGTGGACTTCACCGGCACTTCTGGCGCACGTGTGCTGACTGGCGTAGCTAACGGTGTGAACGACACCGATGCTGTGACCATTGCGCAGCTCAAAGCCCTTGGCGTGGATCCGGAAGGCCAACTGCTGGGCGCGCTCCACTATGACGACTTGACGCTGGCCACCGCCACACTAGGTGGCACCAACGGTACGACCATCAACAACCTCGCACCCGGCCTGATTGCATCGGGCAGCATGCAGGCGGTGAACGGCGGCCAGCTGTTCGACATGCAGCAGAACCTCCAGAACCAGTTCAGCCTGCTCAACGGCCAGTTCGCCTCCCTGGATGGTCGTGTGACCACGATCGAACAAGGCATTGCTGATGGCACGATCGGCGGCGGCGGTGGTGTCTCTCCGGGCACGGGCAGCGACAGCACACAGGTCGGCGACGGCGCCATTGCGTCGGGCAACAGCAGCACGGCGGTTGGCAGCGGCGCGGTAGCGTCGGGCGACAGCAGCACCGCGACGGGCGCAGGCTCGCAAGCGACGGGCAGCAACAGCACGGCCACCGGCGCGGGCTCGATCGCTTCGGGCAACAACAGCACGGCCAATGGTGCCAACTCGGTGGCCTCCGGCAGTGGCAGCACGGCAGTGGGCGAAAGCGCTTCGGCCACGGGCACCAACAGCACCGCGTTGGGCTCCAACTCCAGCGCGACAGGCAACAACTCCGTTGCACTGGGTGCGGGTTCGGTGGCGGATCGTGACAACACCGTCTCGGTCGGCTCGCCGGGCAACGAACGCCAGATCACCAACGTGGCTGCCGGCACGCAGCGCACCGATGCGGCCAACTGGGGCCAGGTGCAGGATGCCGTCAACGGCGTGCAGGACTGGGCCAACCAGAAGTTCCAGCAAGTGGACAAGCGCATCGACCGCATGGGCGCGATGAGCGCCGCTTACGGCCAGATGGCGTTCAGTGCCAACGGTCTGGACACCAAGAATCGTATGGGCGTGGGTATCGGCGCGCAGAACGGGCAGTCCGCGCTCGCGGTGGGCTACTCCCGCCAGATCAGGCCGAACATGAACCTCTCGTTCGGTGGCTCGGCCTCGGCTGGTGACGTGTCTGTGGGTGCAGGCTTGGCGGTGGGTTGGTAATAGGTAATAACAACGACAGTCGCAAATGCGACCTTGACCGGCACCTTCGGGTGTCGGTTTTTTTTTGAAGTGCGCCCGGCAGGAGGCAGGTGATTGGTCGAAATGCTTGTCGCCCCGATTTCGCCCATTGTTGTTCGGGAAATGCTCCGAAGATGTAGCACTGCTTTGATCGCAAGAAGTATTTTTCGCAATGATGATGACTTGCGTGCAGTTTCCTAAGTGGTTCCTCCCCCTGCTTGCAGGGGGAGGGCAGGAGGGGGTGAACACTTGCGGGAAAGTTTGAGGCAAGTGTTCACCCCACCCCAGCCCTCCCCTGCAAGCAGGGGAGGGGGCCGTCTCTCGCTACGTTGAACGCTATATCGACATGTTGCAGGTGACGGAAGCGAGCAATGCTTCGGCTTCTTCATGCGTGCACGCGCGAATAAGGCGTGGTGCAAAGCTGCGCAACTTTGCGTAATTGAGCGTGGCTAGGCGATCGCGCACGTGCAGGATGCGGCTGGGATGCATGCTGAATTCGCACAGGCCCAGGGCGAGCAGCAGTGCGGTGAAGTTCTCGTCGCCACCAATTTCGCCACACAAGCTCACCGGCTTGCCGGCACGTCGGCCTGACGAGATCACATGCGAGATCAAGCGCAGCAACGCGGGCTGCAGCGGGTTGTAGATGTTTTCAAGCGCATCGTTGCCGCGATCGGCAGCGAGCACGTATTGCGCCAGGTCATTCGTGCCGATGGCGAGGAAGTCGGAGTGCTCGAGCAGGGCGCGCACGTTGATCGCCGCGGCGGGCACTTCGATCATCGCGCCCAGTGCCAGTTTTTCCGGCAGGTCGATGTTCTCGCGCTTGAGTTCCTGTCGCGCCAGCTTGAACAGCGTGCGCACAGCGATCAGTTCATCCGGCTGGGTGACCATCGGCACCAGCACGCGCACCGGACCGTAGCAGGCAGCACGCAAGATGGCGCGGATCTGCGTGGTGAATACCGCCGGATGGCGCAGCGACAATCGCACGCCACGCACGCCGAGCGCAGGATTTTCTTCGCCTCGGATCACCAGGCCCGCGGCATCGGCTTTATCGGCGCCGAGATCGAGCGTGCGGATCGTCACCGGCGCACCGCCCATGCCCAGTACCGCGTCGCGATAAGCGATGAACTGTTCGTCTTCCGACGGCAAGCCTTTGTGGCTCAGGAACAGGAATTCCGTGCGGTACAGGCCGATACCGTCCGCACCGCGCGCGCGGGCCATAGCGACATCACTGGGCGATTCGGCGTTGGCCAGCAGGCGCACGTCCGCGCCGTCGCGCGTGCGCGTGGGCGCGTTCGCCAAGCTGGCCAGACGGCGGCCTTCCTGTACGGCTTCGCGCTGCCATGCGCGGTAGCGGGCAAGATCCTGCGCGGTAGGGTGCACCACCGCTTCGCCACGTTCGGTGTCGAGCAGAATCAGGTCGTCGTCGTGGATGGTGGAGAGCGCATCGCGCGTGCCCACCAGCATCGGCAGGTTGAGGCTGCGCGCGAGAATCGCGCTGTGCGAATACGGACTGCCGGAACTGGTGATTACGCCAAGCAAACCGTTGCCGGCCAGATGCGCCATGTCGGCTGGCGCGATGGTATCGGCCACCAGGATTTCGCCGACACGCGCGGCGAGCTTGCGTTCTTCCGCGCTGGTTTGGCGTTGCAGGGCAGAGATGACGCGGCCGATCACCTGGTCCACGTCTTCCATGCGGCTACGCAGATACGGATCGTCCATGGCCGCGAAGACACCGGCGAGACGGTCGCGCTGCTTTTTCAGCGCGGCCCCTGCGCGGTAGCGGCCGATGGTGATCATCTCGTCCAGGCCGCGCAGCAGTTCGGCATCGTCCAATAAAAGACTGTGCGCGTCGATGAACTCGTTGACCTCGCGCGCCAGCGCACCGTGCAGCTTGCCGCGCAGTTCGTGCAGCTCCTGCCGCGCGGTGTCGAGCGCGATGTGCAGGCGTTCGAGTTCGGAGGGAATTTCTTCCTCGCTCAGCGGGCGGGTGTCGACCAGGTAGCGGCTGGGCTGCACGAGACGGGCGCGACCCAATGTCATGCCGCGCGAGGCCATGGTGCCGGCGAGGATTTGCCTCACGGGCACCTCCTTGCGGAGGTGCGGGGAACGAGGAACGGGGAACGGGGGACGTGAGCAGCGCGCAAGGACGAGTCACGCCGCAAACGTGACGTTCCTCGTTCCCTGTTCCCCGTTCCCTGTTTCATCATGCCCCCTCGTCGAATTTTCGTTCGAACAGATCGATCACCGCGCTGAGCGCCGTGTCTTCATCCGGCCCATCCGCACGAATGGTCAGCGGGGTGCCGATGCCAGCGGCTAACATCATCACGCCCATGATGCTTTGCGCATTCACTTCACGACCTTTGCTGATCAACCATACGGTGGATTTGAAACTTTGCACGAGCTGCACCAGCTTTGCCGATGCGCGGGCATGCAAGCCCAGTTTGTTGGAGACGACAATTTCTTTTTCAAGCATGGTCTATGAAAATTCCTCCGCGACCGCCGCTGGCCGCGATTTCTGCAAGTTCGTCCAGCGGCTTGTCGGCGTAGTTGAGTACGCGCAGCAGCATGGGCAGGTTCAATCCCGAAACACAGCGCAGCCTTACACCCACCGCACTCAACGACAGCCCGATGTTGCAGGGCGTGGCGCCATAGAGATCGGCCAACACCAGCACGCCTTCGCCTTGATCCAGTTCGCGCGCATGCTTGGCCGTGAGCGTGCGCATGACATCCGGATCGGCCCGTGCAGGCACTTCCACGGTGGCGACCCGTAGCGGCAGCTTAGGCAGCACGTGACGTGCGGCTTTCACCAGCGCCTGGCCGACCGATTCGTGGGTCATCAGAAGCACGCCGACAGTCATGACACGGCGGCTTCGGTTGGGTTAGTTAAGGACATAAGCATCACTCGAGTTCGCGATGGAATGTGAGAACGCCTTCGCGCGCGGTGCGATAGTGCGCGGCAAGTTTCTCTACCAGGTACACCGAACGGTGACGACCGCCGGTGCAGCCAATGGAAATGGTGACGTAGCTGCGATCGTCTGCCTCGAAACGGGGCAGCCACGCATCCAGCCAGCGTGTGGTGTCGGCGAAGTATTCGCTCACTATCGACTGCTGTTCGAGGAACTCGCGCACCGGTGCGTCCTTGCCGGACAGCGGGCGCAGCGTGGGTTCCCAGTGCGGGTTGGGCAGGCAGCGCGCGTCGAACACGAAATCCGAATCCAGCGGCAGTCCGCGGCGGAAAGCGAACGACTGAAACATCAGCGTAAGCCCGGCGGTGGTCTGCGCGTAACCGGTGGCAATCAGCCGACGCAACTGATGCACGTTCAAGTCGCTGGAATCGATCACGCGTTCGGCGATGGCCACCAGTGGACGCAGCAGGCGGCGTTCCTCGGCAATCGCATCGGCCAGCGACATGCCGCGAATGGCCAGCGGATGGCGGCGGCGCGTTTCGGAGAAGCGCTTGGTCAGCACCGCATCGCTGCAGTCGAGGAAGATCAGATGCACCTGCACGGTGGCGGCCAGCGTGGACAGCACCTGCGGCATATGCTGGAAATCTTCGGCGCGGCTGCGCACGTCCACGCCGACGGCGATGCGACGACGACGGCTGTCGCCGCGCGTGGCCGCTTCCACCAGTTCCGGCAGCAACACGCTGGGCAGATTGTCGACGCAGTAGAAATCCAGGTCTTCCAGCGCGCGCAGGGCGACGGTCTTGCCGCCGCCGGACATGCCCGTGAGCACCACCAGGTGGATGGCGTTCGGGTCGTCGTTGTTGATCAGTCCTTCGTATTGAGTCATGCGATTACCATGGCGGCAGTCGGCGCATCTGGTGGGCTTGACGGTCCATGAAGCTCTGCGCCGGATCGATGCCCTTGCTCTTCAACATATGGCTGCGCACCGCCGCTTCCACCAGTACCGCCAGGTTGCGGCCGGGCGCGACGGGCAGGGTGATCATCGGCACCTGCACATCGAAGATTTCACGGTGACCCACGTCGCCGGTGAGGCGCGTCAGCGCATCGACGTTCTCGCCGTCGCGCAAGGGCTTGAGATGGATCAGCAAGCGCAGGTACTTGGAGGTTTTCACCGAGGTGTGGCCGAACATCTCGCGCACGTTGAGCACGCCCAGGCCGCGCACTTCCAAAAGGTCCTGCAGTAGTTCGGGGCAGGCGCCGTCGATCACGTCCGGCGCGATCAGGGTGAATTCCGGGGCGTCATCGGCCACCAGGCGATGGCCGCGGCTGATCAACTCCAGCGCCAGCTCGCTTTTGCCGGAACCGGCCTCGCCGGTGATCAGCACGCCGATGGAGAACACCTCCAGCAACACGCCGTGCAGAGTGAGGCGCGGCGCCATGGTGCGCGCGAGGTGATATTGCATCCAGGTGAGCAGCTCGTGGCCGCGTTTGGCGCTGATCCACAGCGGGGTGTCGGTTTCCTCGGCCACTTCGCGCAGGTCGGAAGGAATCGCTTGATCCTTGGTGACGATGAAGGCCACCGGATGCGTGGCGGCGGCCTTGTGGATCACTTCCCAGCGCTGGCGGGAATCGAGGCTGTCGAGGTAGCTCAGCTCCTCGGTGCCGACGATCTGGATCTTGTTCGGATAGATGACGTTGAGATAACCCACGAGAGACGGGCGGCGCGCTGGCGTGGAGCCGTAGTCGAGCACGCGCGTTTCGCCGCGCATGCCGGCCACCCAGCGCAAAGCCATGCGCTCGTGGATGTCATCGAAGAGTTGTCTTGCGGTAAGGCGGTCCAAGAGGTTCCCTTTGCGCCGCGTGGCTGCCTGGGGCGGGGCGGCGGCAAGGGACATTGTGCCAGCTTTGCGGCCCTCTCTCCCTCGTGAGAGGTTCGCTGCTTATTCCCGCTCCCCTCCAGGGAGAGGGAAGGGTGAGGGGGCAATCTTGCGTGGGAGTACATCGGAGTGGGGGTTCTATTGAGGTCCGGGGCAAGCCGTGGCCCCTCACCCCTGCCCCTCTCCCCTAAGGGGAGAGGGGGAACACTTGGCGGTGTTATTAACCGTACTGACGGATTTCCCTTACTTCACGTTGATGCTTATCGCACAGCTTGTCGCGATGGCGGCGAAGTTGGTCGACGAGCTTGTCGAACAGGTTGTCGATCGAGGCGTACATGTCGTTCTCGGTGGCTTCGGCGTGCATGGTATTGCCCGCTACCTTGAGCGTTCCCTCGGCGCGCTGCTGAAGCTTGTCCACCGAGAGCACCACGTTCAGGCTGACGATGCGGTCGTCGAGGCGGGTCAATCGGTCAAGTTTGGCTTCGGCGCGGCTGCGCAAAGCGGGAGTTACTTCGATCCGTTGGCCACTGAGTTGGAATTGCATGGTACGCCTCCTTCAAGAGCTGCCGCCATTGGCGGCGTTGGTCGATGCGCAGATCAAAGTGACGTGATCGTTGCATCGTGAAGCAAGACCTTGTGTATGAAAGTGGGATCGTTCTATCGCAACGCAAGTTCCCCGGCAGCGCCGAAGCAACGCGTTCAGATATTGCGCTGTCGCTCGCTGGAGCTGGGAATACGCAGAATTTCCCGGTACTTCGCGACCGTGCGACGCGCTACCTGAATGCCCTTGCCGTGCAACTCCTCGGCAAGCGCCTGGTCGGAGAGCGGCTTGCGCGGGTCTTCGTTGTCGACCAGCTTGCGCAGCATGGCCTGGATGGCGGTGGCGGACGCGCTGCCGCCGTCTTCGGTGGAAACGCCGCTGGAGAAGAAATACTTCAGTTCGTACGTGCCGCGCGGCGTGTGAATGTATTTGCGGGTAGTTACACGTGAAATCGTCGACTCATGCATACCTACCTCCTCGGCCACTTCGCGCAGCACCAACGGCTGCATCGCTTCCGGACCGTAGTCCAGGAAAGCGCTCTGCCGCCGCACGATGGCTTCGGCGACCTTCATCAGTGTTTCGGCACGGGACTCCAAACTTTTAATCAGCCAACGCGCTTCCTGCAGCTGGCCGCGCATCCAGCTGGCATCGTCGCCGCGCGCCCGTGCAATCAGGCTGCAGTAGTGCTGGTTGAGGCTGAGCTTGGGCTGGCTGTCGGGATTCAAGAGCACGCGCCAGCGCGTACCATCCTTGCGCGCGTATACGTCCGGCGCCACGTATTCCACCGGCGTGGTGTCCATGGCGGCGCCCGGGCGCGGATCCAGGCTGCGGATGAGAATGGCCGCGCCGGTGGTGTCTTCTTCGGTGGCGTGCAAGCGACGGGCGAGCTTGGCCATGTCGTTGCGCGCCAGCAGTTCCAGTTCTTGCTCGACGATGCGCAAGGCAAGATCGCGATACGGCGTGCTCGGATCGAACTGCTCGAGCTGCGCGCGCAGACAGTCCGGGAGATCGATGCTGGCCACGCCAGCCGGATCGAAATGCTGCAGCTGGCGGCGCACGGTTTCCACTTCTTCGTGCGTGGCTTTGAGGTGCGGCGGCAGTGCGGCGAGTACCGCATCAATACCTTCGACCAGGTAACCATCCGTGTTCAATGCGTCGATCAGCACCGTGGCGATCAACTTGGCACGCGGATCCATCGGCGTGAGGTTGAGCTGCCACAGCAGGTGTTCCTGCAATGACTCCGGCGCGGCGCCTTGCGGCTCCATGCCTTCTTCGTCGCGATTGCTCGAACTACTGCTGCCGTTACCGTTACCGTTGACGGTGGAGAAATCGATCGGCTCGTCGGAACTCATTTCCGGCTCGGTCCATTCCGGCGCTTCGTCGTTGGCGTCGCTGCCGGAAGCGGAGCTGCTGCTGACCCCGTTCAAGGGTTCGAATTCGTGGTCGAATTCACCATCCGCTTCGGTTTCGTCCTGCTCCTCCTGCGTGGCATCTTCGGCGAACTCGAGCAGAGGATTGCTCTCGGCGAGTTGACGCAACTCGGCAGCCAGCTCCAATTGCGACAATTGCAACAGGCGAATGGCCTGTTGCAGCTGCGGCGTGAGAGCCAGCTGTTGATTGAGACGAAACTGAAGCCCTGGTTTCATGCCTGCCAAAAGGGATAAGACGGCCTCATCCTAACCCTTCGACGGAACGCCGGCCATAGCTGCAGAGGCGGAAATTGCGGCGCGGTAATGCGGATGTGAAGCGGCGCAAATTAAGCTTGTGCGGGCGAAAAAGTTGGAGTATTACAGACGGAATTCCCGTCCCAGATAGACCTCGCGCACCCGCTCGTCGGCGAGGATGTGCGCCGGGGTGCCGCGCGAAAGTACTTCGCCCTCATTCATGATGTAGGCACGGTCGCAGATGCCCAGCGTCTCGCGCACGTTGTGATCGGTGATCAGCACGCCGATGCCGCGTTCCTTCAAGTGCCGCACGATGCGCTGGATTTCGCCCACCGAGATTGGGTCGACGCCGGCGAACGGTTCATCCAGCAACATGTAGCGCGGCTGCGCGGCGAGGGCGCGCGCGATTTCCACACGACGCCGTTCGCCACCGGACAGGCTGATGCCTTTCTGTCCAGCGATGTGTGCGATTTTCAGTTCGTCCAGCAGGCTTTCCAGTTCGCCGTCGCGCTTGCGCGGCTCCAGCCCTTCGCGCAGTTCCAGCACGGCCATGATGTTGTCCGCCACGCTCAGACGGCGGAACACCGAGGCTTCCTGCGGCAGGTAGCCGATGCCGAGCTTGGCGCGCGCGTGCATGGGCAGGCCGGTGATGTCCTGCTTGTCGAGCTTGATCGCGCCGGCATCGGCCTCGATCAGTCCCACGATCATGTAGAAGCAGGTGGTTTTGCCGGCGCCGTTGGGGCCGAGCAGACCCACTACCTCGCCCTGGCGGATCGAGAACGCGAAGTCGCGCACTACTTGGCGCGCGCGGAAACTCTTTTGCAGGCCTTCTGCGGAAAGCATGGGTAACGGTTATTCCTTGGAGGCGCTGCTGGCGGACGCCGGTGCGCGGGTGCTGGATGACGATGCCGGCTTGGACGAGTTCGGCGCGGGATTGCCCACCGGCTTGGCGGGCACGGGTGGGTTGGCTGGTGCGCCTTTCTTCGGCGGTGGCAGCGGTTTCTGCTTCGGCAGGAAGGTCATGACGACGGGGGCGCCGTTACCGCTCTCGCCGACCATGTAACTGGTCTGCGTGTTGTAGGTGAGCTTGGCGCCGCGTGCGTCGCCCTTGTTCTGCTGGTGGACGTAGGCGTTGCCGGTAAGAATCGCGATACCGTTGACGTTGTCGTAATACAGCTGATCGGCATCGCCGGTCATCAGGTTGCCGTTGTCGTCGATTTGCTCGATGTGCGGGCGCTTTTGCGGAGTGCCGGTGACGACGACGTGATCGACCGACGTGTCTTCCTTGGCCGTGTAGATTTTTGCGATATCGCCGGTCAGCTTCATCGTGCCCTGTGTGATCAGCACGCTGCCTTTGAAGGTACTGATGGTGTTGGGCTGGTTGTAACCGTCCATGCTGTCGGCATGCACCACGTGGATCGGTTGATTGCGATCATCCTGCTTTGCCAGCGCCGGTTGCAGAAGCAGCAGCCCCGCGGCCAGCAGGCTGAGTCGTAGCATTTTTCTGGCGCGGATACAGGATGCCGTGCACGTCATGGAGCAACTCCAGATGGTTATCGTTGAGGTTGGCACGCATGCCAACGCCGTTCATGATGCTTTCGCCTTGCGTCATGGTGGCCGGATCCGCAGTTTCCATGCGGTTCTCCTTCGGCCAGCCGGTGACGTTGGAGGTGCGTAATGTTGCCATGGGACCCTGCGTGTAGGCAGGGCGGTACATGTAGACCGCACCATCCAGGCGCATCAGTGTGCCTGTTTTGTTGACCCAGCCGAACGGTGCATTGCCGTGCCAGTCCGGGACGCCGGGGTTTTTCGAGGTGATCTGGAACACCGGCGCGTTGATGTACAGCGATTCGTCGCCGCCGCGGCGATCCATGCGCGGCGCTGTCATAGTGAAGCTCAGGAGCCCGTCCACGTCATAGCTCCACACCGTGGCGTTGTAGAGCACGTAATCGGCAATCGGCGGGCCGATGAAATCGTTGGCCGGTGGCGCGCCTACCACCCAACTGCGCAGCATCCAACTGGCTGGCGCTGCGATGGCGAGCAGCACGATGGCGACGTTGAGGCGATTGTCGCGTAGGTATTGGCGAAAGTTCACCGCCAGTGCTCCTGTTCGGCCGCGCTCTTGCCCTGCGCATGCAGGATCAGGTCGCACACTTCGCGCACAGCGCCCATGCCGCCGCCCAAGCTCGTCTGCCAATGCGCACGCTGCACCACCCACGGATGCGCATTCGCCACCGCTACGGCGAGGCCGGCGAGATGCATGGCGGGGAGGTCGGGCAGGTCGTCGCCGACGAAGGCGGCTTGCTCGGGCGCAAGTTCCAGCGCTTCGAGGATCTGGCGCATGCATTCGCGCTTGTCGGACTGGCCTTGATAGACGTGCGCGATGTTTAGTTCTTCCGCGCGCAAGGCAACAGGATGACTGATGCGCGCGCTGACGATTGCGACCTCGATGCCATGCGCCTGCAGCCGCTTCAAACCGAGACCGTCATGCACGTGAAACACCTTGGTTTCATGGCCACTTTCGCTGTACCACAGGCGACCGTCGGTGAGCGTGCCGTCCACGTCGAACGCGGCCAAGCGAATCTTGGCGGCGCGAGCGAGCACGTCGGCAGTCAAATTGGAAAGATATTCCATGCAACGTTTCCGTCAGACCACGCGCGCGCGCAGCAGGTCGTGAATGTTGAGGGCGCCGACTACGCGCTGTGCGTTGTCGACCACCAGCAGGGCGTGAATCTGGTACTTCTCCATCACCTGCGCCGCCTCGATGGCGAGCTTGTCGGCACCGATCACTTTCGGGCCGCGCGTCATCAGGTCACTGACGCGCGCATTGCGCAGGTCCACGCCGTCGTCGTCCAGTGCGCGGCGCAAGTCACCGTCGGTGAACACGCCCAGCAGGCGCTGCTCGGTGTCGACCACGGCGGTCATGCCTAGGTGCTTGCGTGTCATTTCCATCAGGGCTTCGGTGAGGCTGGCGTCGGGGGAAATCATCGGGATGCCCGGGCCGGTGTGCATCACATCGCTGATGTGCAGCAACAGACGGCGCCCCAGGCTGCCCGCCGGGTGGGAACGCGCGAAGTCCTCAGAGGTAAACCCGCGCGCTTCCAGCAGCGCGATGGCCAGCGCATCGCCCATCACCAGCGCGGCAGTGGTGCTGGCGGTGGGGGCCAGGCCCAGTGGGCAGGCTTCCGCCGAAATGCCGGCGTCCAGATGCACATCGGCCTGACCGCCGAGGGAGGAATCCGGATTGCCGGTGATGGCGATCAGCGGAATGCCCTGGCGCTTGATCACTGGCAGGATGAACAGGATCTCGTCCGTTTCACCCGAGTTGGACAGGGCCAGCACCACGTCTTGCGGCAGGATCATCCCCAGGTCGCCATGGCTGGCCTCACCCGGATGCACGAAAAAGGCCGGCGTGCCAGTGGAAGCCAGGGTGGCAGCGATCTTGCGCCCCACGTGCCCGGATTTGCCCATGCCGGTGACCACCACGCGCCCCTTGCAGCTCAGAATCAGCCGGCAAGCATCGACGAAAGTCTGGTCGATGCGCGGTTCCAGCGCCCGGATGGCAGCCGCTTCGGTGGCGATGACCGTGCGCGCGCTGCGCACGATGGCGGCGGCATCCACGCGGCTGGCTTTGGCTTTGGTGATGGGGGCGTTCATGCGTCCTCGCGGCGGGCTGGGCAGGGGCTGCCAACACGTGTGTCGTTTCTGCGACAGCAGATTTCCATTAACATGGCATATTCGCATTCTATCTTGATGCCTGTCGCCAATGGCTCGACCTGTACGGGTTGGCAGCCGGCGTTCAGTATCTCAGCAATTGGAAAACCGATGGACGCAGCCAGCATCCAGGCAATGATCGAAACGGGCCTGCCCGGCGCAAAGGCGAACGTGCAGGGTGACGATGGGGTGCACTTCGAGGCGGAAGTAGTGGCCGCGCAGTTTGCGGGTAAGCTGCCGTTGGCGCGTCACCGTCTCGTTTACGGCACCTTGGGTGACCTCATGGGTGGCGCGATTCACGCGCTTGCGCTCAAGACTCTGACACCGGAAGAAGCCGCTGCGCGCCGTTGACGGCGCCGCGATCGCTCCCGGTTTCGCTTATTTCAAGGATTCCCGATGGCAAAAATCCTGATCAGCGGCGGCGAGCCGCTACGCGGTGAAGTGGGCATTTCCGGCGCGAAAAACGCCGTGCTGCCCATTCTCGCCTCCTGCCTGCTGGCCGACGAGCCGGTCACGATCAGCAACGTACCGCACCTGCACGACGTCACCACCACCATGGAACTGCTCGGCCAGATGGGTGTGCAACTGGTGCTGGACGATCGCATGAAGATCCAGGTGGATCCACGCTCGGCCGATCGCTATTTCGCGCCGTACGAACTGGTGAAAACCATGCGCGCCTCGATTCTGGTGCTGGGGCCGCTGGTGGCGCGCTTTGGCCAGGCCGAGGTCTCGCTGCCCGGCGGCTGCCAGATCGGTTCGCGTCCGGTGGATCAGCACATCCGCGGCCTGCAGGCGCTGGGCGCAGAGATCGAAGTGGAGAACGGCTACATCAAGGCTCGCGCCAAGCGCTTGAAGGGCGCGCGCATTGTGATGGATATGGTCACCGTCACCGGCACCGAGAACGTGATGATGGCGGCGGTGCTCGCCGACGGCACCAGCGTGATCGAAAACGCAGCGCAGGAACCGGAAGTAGTGGACCTGGCCAATTGCCTCAATACGCTAGGCGCGCAGATCGAAGGCGCGGGCACGTCCACCTTGGTGATTCACGGCGTGGAACGCCTGCATGGCGGCCACTACGAAGTGCTGCCCGATCGCATCGAAACCGGCACCTTCCTGGTCGGCGCGGCGATGACCGGCGGCAAGGTGCGCGCCCGTAATGCGCGCTCCAACACGATGGATGCCGTGCTGGTGAAGCTGGAAGAAGCCGGCGCACACGTTTCCACCGGTCCAGACTGGATCGAGCTGGACATGCAGGGTCGCCGCCCGAAAGCGGTGAACATCACTACCGCGCCGTACCCCGCATTTCCCACCGACATGCAGGCGCAATTCACTGCGCTCAACTGCGTGGCCGAAGGCGTGGGTGTGATCACCGAAACCGTGTTCGAAAACCGCTTCATGCACGCGCATGAATTGCAGCGTTTGGGCGCGGACATCCGTCTGGAAGGCAACACTGCGATCATCCGCGGCGTGGGCAAGATGAGTGGCGCGCCGATCATGGCGACCGATCTACGTGCGTCGGCTTGCCTGGTTCTGGCTGGACTCGTGGCGGAAGGCGATACGACGGTGGATCGCGTGTATCACATCGATCGCGGTTACGAGAATATTGAAGAGAAACTCAGTACGTTGGGCGCGAAGATTCGTCGCCTTCCCACGTAATCTTCAATGTCGTCATTCCGGCGAAGGCCGGAATCCAGTTTGAATACGTCGTGCGAAGCACACAAAATCTTTTATGTAGTGTGCTTCATCTTTTATGTAGTGTGCTTCGCACGTCATTTTTGACTGGATTCCGGCCTTCGCCGGAATGACGAGCGAAAAATCTACGGCGAACTGTAGCGAATCAGCTCCAACGTCAAATCTCCACCATCGCTCTGCGCCAATTTCACCGGCACCGAGTACTGCTTCGGCACGTACCACGCATCGAAATGCTTGTCCGAATCGGTGCGCGTCACGCGCTCGGCCTGGAAGCTGCCGGCTGGTACTTTCACCGTCTCGGTGCCCTGCACCTTGAACTGTTGTTGCTCCACGCGCTGTTTCACGCCTACCGGTAGCGTCACGTTCTGGTTGCCGTTGCGCAGCGCCAAGCCCAGCGCGAGCGACATCGTGTTGCGATCGACCAAGCCCGGCACTGCGGCATAGTTCGTGACGCCTTTGCCTTCGTCCACGCTCACCTGCTTGGTGTTCCAGTTCACCTGCATCGTGCGCTGCTTGGTTTTCAGCGCAGAAACTTTGGAGTTGTAGGTTTCGGTTTCGGGTGTTTCATTGTTCCAGCGGAAACGCGTGACGTCGCTGGAGTTCGCGCCAAGCATCGCAGCCAGCCCGGACGTGCCGTGAATCTGGTTGCTGTATTCGTATTCGCCGTTACCGAGCGATTTCAGCGTGATGGTCGCTTCGCCCATCGCCTCGCCCTGGCGCGAGACCTGGTAAGTGGCGGTGAACGGCGTCGGCTGTGCGGCGAACGCGGCGCTGGTGGAGACGGCCAGCACAAGGCCGGCGAGAAGGGAGCGAGGGAGGTTGAGTGTGCGCATGGATCGGCAGTGTACCCGTCGAGCCTGAACGCGTATTCAGCGGACGAGTTTTTCGTCCTACCACCGTAAGGGTTTGCGAAGCGGTTCACCATCGAAAGCAATGCCTTGCTCGCCCAGCGTCAGGCGGCCGGCGGCAATCAGAGCGACCACGGCAGGCAGCAATTGGTGTTCCAAAGGCAACAGCCGGGTGGCCAGCGTGGCTTCGTCGTCGCCGGTTTCGATCGTCAGCGTGGCCTGCGCAATCACCGGGCCGCCGTCGAGTTCGGCCGTTACGTAGTGCACGCTGGCGCCGTGTTCAAGATCGCCGGCTTTCAACGCGCGGCGGTGCGTGTGCAGGCCGCGGTACTTGGGCAACAGCGAGGGATGGATGTTGATCATCCGCCCGGCCCAGGGTTTCAGCGCGTCACCATCGATGATGCGCATGAAGCCGGCCAGCACGAGCAGATCTGGCTTGCTGGCGGCGATGCGATCGAACAGTGCGAAATCGTAAGTGCGGCGATCGGCGTAATCGCGCGGATCGAGCACCATGGTTGGCACGCCCGCGCCTTGTGCAAGTTGCAGCACGGGCGCATCGGCTTTGTCGCTGGCGACCAGCACGAATTCCACCGGCAGTTCTCCGCGCTCGTGCGCAGCCAGCAGCGCGGCGAAGTTGCTGCCGCGGCCGGAGGCAAGGATGGCGATGCGTAGAGGGGTGGGCATTGAGAATGGGCTGCCGATAGCGAATTTTATGCTGCCGTCATTCCCGCGAAAGCGGGAATCCATGTTGCTCTGATGCAAAAGGCAAAGATGGATTGACCAGCTTCGCTGTTGAAAAGCGCCTCCGCTTCCGCGGGAATGACGGCCAAAAAACAGTTGCCGCGAGTTTGCTAAAGGCATCAACCAATATGCACGCGCTCGTCGCCTTGCGCCTTCACCACTTCGCCGATCACCCAGCTCTTCAAACCATGCCTGGCCAGCAAATCAGATGCTGCGCCCACCGCGTCGCGCGGCAGCAGCACGGTGAAACCCACGCCGCAATTGAAAGTGCGCCACATTTCCTCGCGTGCCACCTTGCCTTCGTGCATCAGCCAGTCGAACACCGGCGGCAGCACGATAGCGTTGGCGTCGATCTGCAAGCCGAGGCCGTCCGGCACCACGCGAATGATGTTTTCCTTCAGGCCGCCGCCAGTGATATGGGCCATGCCATGCACCGGTGTCGATTTCAGGAGTTCCAGCATCGGCTTGACGTAGATGGTGGTCGGCGCCATCAGCGCATCGGCCAGCGTCACGCCGCCGAGATCGAGATCCAGCGGGCTGCCGGCGCGCTCGACGATCTTGCGGATCAGCGAATAGCCGTTGGAGTGCGGACCAGACGAAGCGACGGCGAGGATCACGTCGCCGACGACGATGCCGTCACCGCTGAGCAGCGCGTCTTTTTCCACCGCACCGACGGTAAAGCCGGCGAGGTCGTATTCGCCCGGCGGATACATGTCGGGCATCTCGGCGGTTTCGCCGCCGATCAGCGCGCAGCCGGCCAATTCACAGCCCTTGGCGATGCCGCCGACCACGGCCACAGTGGTGTCCACGTCAAGCTTGCCGGTGGCGAAGTAGTCGAGGAAGAACAAGGGCTCTGCACCTTGCACCAGCACGTCGTTCACACACATGCCGACCAGGTCGATGCCGATGGTGTCGTGCCGGTTCAATTGCTGCGCCAGCTTGAGCTTGGTACCCACGCCGTCGGTGCCCGAGACCAGCACCGGCTCCTTGTAGCGCGTGCCCAGATTGAACAGGCCGCCAAAGCCGCCCAGCCCGCCCATCACTTCGGGACGGAAGGTGCGCTTGACCAGCGGCTTGATGCGTTCGACCACGGCATTGCCGGCATCGATATCCACGCCTGCGGCGCGGTAGGTGAGGGCGTCGGACATGGCCAACCTGGCTTTTGGAAAACGTCCAATGATAGACGTTAAGGGCTGGATTGGGCAGACTTTCCTCCGATCCCCATTCCAAACACGGCCCCCAACTCATGCGTCTGTCACGCTTGCCGATCGCCATTCTGCTGTTTGGTCTCTTCCTGGGGCTTGTCCCGGTCGTGCAGGGTCAGACCACCTCGCCCTACACCGTGGTGGTGCCAGTGCCCGATACCAGCGGGACCCAGCGCAACCAGGCGTTCCAGACCGCCCTGGGTCAGGTGCTGGTGCGAGTTTCCGGTGGTCAGGATTTGAGCGACAAGCCCGGCTACGCCGAGGCCATGCAGAACGCAGCCGGCATCGTGAAGCAGTTCCAGTATCAGGCTGATGGCGGCAATCCGCCGACCTTCACGCTGGCGGTGAGTTTCGACCAGGGTGCGGTGCAGCGCCTGGTCACGCAGATGGGCGCCACCACAGCGGGCGTAAAGCCGCCGCTGCTGCTGATCGTGAAAGGCAGCGACGGTCAACTGCTCAACAAGAATGACTTGGGCGCGCTCAGCAGTGCGGTCAACAAGCGCGGCTATCAGGTGAGTTATGCCGATCCGGCCCAACTGCCCGATTTGGGCAAGCTGGCCGATGCCGATCCTGCCGCCTTGTCGGCGATCGGCCGGCTGTATCACACCGGCCTGGTGCTGATGGGTGATCTGCATGCAAACGCCGCCGACTGGACGCTGATCAGCGGTGGACAGGCCCAGCATTGGAACGCGCAAGGCGGCAACCAGGACAACCTGTTCGCCGATGCCGGCACCGCGGCTACCGGCCGCCTGGGGCAGGCGCTCAACGTGATTGCCACGGGTGACGTGAACGGCAAGCTGTGGGTCTCTGGCCTGCATTCGGCCATGGATTACGCCAACATGGTCGCCACGCTGCGCGCCGATCCTTCGGTGCGGAACATCTACACCGTGAGTGCCCAGGACGATGGCGTACTGCTGGCTGTGAAGGCCGGTATGCCGCTGGACAATCTGGTGACCAACCTCGCCGCCGGCGGACGCGTGATGGAAGGCAGTTCGCACGATGGCGCGGACGCGACCCTGCGCTGGCTACACTGAGAGCATGATCACTGCGATGCCATCCGCGTCGCATTCTCCTTGGCGGCATCTGCCCAACGCCATCTCCATGCTGCGAGTGTTGCTCGTGGCACCGATCGGCTGGCTGCTGTGGCATGAAAAGTGGCCTTCCGCGCTGGCGCTGGTCGCCATAGCCGGCGCATCGGACGGGTTGGACGGGTTTCTCGCGCGTCACTACGGCTGGCAGAGCCGGCTCGGCGGCATGCTCGATGCAATCGCCGATAAGCTGCTGTTGATCTGCTGTTTCGTGATCCTGGCCTGGCGGCAGGAAGCGCCGCTGTGGCTGGCGGTGATCGTATGCGGTCGGGATCTGGTGATCGCCGCAGGCGCGCTCGGCTGGCGCGTGCTGATTGGCCCGATCGAGCCGCAGCCAAGCTTGTTGTCGAAAGCGTGCACGCTGGCGCAAATCATTTATCTGCTCACGGTGCTGCTGGCGCTGGCGTGCTGGCCGGGGTTGCGTTCGTCTGCGCTGGCTTGGCTGGTGGCCGTGCTGTGCGTAGCGAGCGGCGTGGACTACGTGGTGCGGTGGTCGCGCCGCGCCTGGCGCGCGCTTCATGGCAACTCGCGCCTCCCGCCGGGGAAAGGGTTGGGGTGAAAGGCCCAGCCTGCGCAAGACATCAAGGCTTTGAACGGCCCTCCACATCAGCCACACTTGCTCCTCGTTCGTCCACGACCCACGAGCCCTTCGTGTCCATAAGCCAAGAGACATCCCGCCGCTGGCAGATGCTGGCGATCATCGTAGCCATCGGATTGCTGATCTGGCTGCTTGCGCCCGTGCTGATGCCGTTTGCGATCGCCGCCATGCTGGCTTATCTCAGCGATCCGCTGGCCGACCGGCTGGAGCGTTTGGGATTGGGGCGCACGCTGGCGGTGAGCATCGTCTTCGTGCTGCTGATCTTGCTGATCGTCGCGGCCCTCCTGTTGCTGGTACCGCTGATCGCGCGGCAGGTCGAGAACCTTGTGCAGAACTTTCCGCGCTACGTGGAATGGAGCAGGGACACGGCCGTGCCGTGGCTGCAGGCCAAGTTGCACTTGGATCCCAAGGCGTTCGACACCGATCGCCTGGTCGACCAGATCAAGGAACACATCGGTTCCATCGGCACCGTGATCGGCACGATCTCGCGCTCCGGCCTCGGCGTGGTGGCGTGGCTCACCAACGTGGTGCTGATTCCGGTGGTGTGGTTCTACCTGCTGCGCGATTGGGATCGCCTGGTGGCATGGATCGATCGCATGCTGCCACGCTCGGTCGAGCCCACCGTCGCGCATCTGGCGCGCGAATCCGATATGGTGCTCGGCGCCTTCGTGCGCGGACAGTTGCTGGTGATGCTGGCGCTGGCCATCTACTACGGCGTGGCGCTCACGCTGGTGGGCATTTCGGTGGGACCGCTGATCGGCATGGTTGCCGGCTTACTGAGCTTCGTACCGTACCTGGGTTTCATCACCGGTTTCGTCGCGGCGATCATCGCTTCGCTGGTACAGCACGGTGACTGGATGCATCTACTGATGGTGGTAGGTGTGTTCGTCATCGGGCAGTTGCTGGAAGGCTACGTGCTGGTGCCGCGATTGGTTGGTGAGAAGATCGGCCTTCATCCGGTGGCGGTAATCTTCGCCGTGCTGGCCGGTGGTTATCTGTTCGGCTTCCTCGGTGTCCTGCTTGCCCTGCCGGCGGCGTCGGTAATCCTAGTGCTGCTGCGTTATCTCGCGCAGCGCTACAAACAAAGCGATCTGTACACCGAGGGAGGCGAACCCGACAGTGTGATCGCCGAAATCGACGTAACGGTTCATGAGAACGAAGGCGGCGATGCATCGGCGCACGTGATCGGCAACAGCGATCCATCATGACCACGCAACTTCCGCTGGACCTGCGCTGGCCCCGTCGGCAGCGCTTTGAGCATTTCCATGCCGGCGCCAACGCCGCGGCCTTGGCCGCGGTGCAGGCGCTTGCTACGCAACCCGATGCGCCGTGGGTATATCTGAGCGGCGTTGCGGGTAGCGGCAAGAGCCACCTGCTGATGGCGGCCTGCCACGCGGCGCACGAAGCCGGGCGCACGGTGCAATACCTGCCATTGCGGAAATTGCACGAACATTTCATGGCGTTGCGCGGCGTTGCCGGCAGCCAGTTCATCGCGCTCGACGACATCGATGCGCTGGCCGGCGAACGCGAAGCCGAACATGCTTTGTTCGATCTCTACAACCGTGCCCGCGCCGAAGGCACCGCGCTCATCTTCGCGGCTGAGACGGTGCCCGCGCAGCTCGCGCTTACGCTGCCGGACCTGCGCTCGCGGCTGGGTGCTTGCACACAGTTCACGCTCAAGGCGCTGGACGATGGCGAACGTCGCGAAGTGCTAAAGCGCCAGGCCGCGCTGCGCGGCATCGAACTGGACGACACCGTGCTCGATTGGTTGTTCGCTCGTTACGCGCGCGATCTGGGCGCGTTGCTCGATTTGCTCGATCGGCTGGATCAGGCGTCGCTGGCGGCGCAGCGGCGTATTACCGTTCCATTCCTGCGTACGTTTCTGCGCGAAGCAGGTTAGTCGGCGAAAAACATTCTTCAATATGAGGATGGTGTGATGAGTACGACGGAAATCGCATTCTCGCCGGCCGAAAAGGACGTGATCGTTCGTAAGATCAAGCTCTATTTCTCTGAAGAGTTGCATCAACAGATTGGCAGTTTCGATGCGGAATTTCTCCTCGATTTCTTTGCGAAGGAGATCGGCGCGTACTTCTACAACCGCGGCCTGTACGATGCGCAGGCGCTGCTATCCAAAAAGATCGACGACGTGCAGGATGCGATTTATCAGCTTGAGCGGCCTACGGAATTTCAACGGTGACCGGAGGGTGACATGAGCGCCAGCGATAACCCATCCAGCCGTATGCTTTCGGGCGAATGCATGTGCGGCGCGATCCATTATCGCGTCGAGGACGGATTTCTCTACGCGCTGAACTGCCATTGCTCGCAATGCCGCAGGACGACCGGTTCCGCGTTCAAACCTTTCGCTGGCATCGAACGGAGCCGGCTGAGTGTCGTCAAAGGTGCCGAGGATCTTATGATTTTCGGCGACGAAAATGGACATGATGCACATTGCGGACAGTGTGGTTCGCTGCTGTATTCAGTTGTGCGCGAAGGGCAGTATGTGCATGTCACCTTAGGAACCTTGATCGATGATCCGTCCATACGTCCGACTGCACACATTTTCGTCGGTTCGAAGGCACCGTGGTTCACGATTACCGATGAGTTGCCGCAGCACGAGGAATTTGACTAATGCTAAAGACCATCACGCCATTTCTGATGTTCGAAGGCGCCGCAGAAGAAGCGATGAAGTTCTACGTTTCTCTGTTCGATGATTCGAAGATCGTTTCGGTGGAACGCTATGCTGCCGGAGAAGTAGGTGTCGAAGGCAGCATAAAAATCGCGTGCTTCGTGCTATGTGGCCGGACTTTTCGCTGCTCGGATAGTCCGATAAAACATGCTTTCACGTTCACACCATCGATTTCGCTTTTTGTCGACCTTGACGACGAATCGGAAATCACGCGGGTTTTCTCCACGCTTGCGAATGATGGCAAAGTGCTGATGCCGCTGGATAGTTATGGGTTCAGCAAAAAGTTCGGCTGGGTGAACGATCGCTTCGGTGTATCGTGGCAACTCAATTTGCCTGGGTAATTTCTTCATCAAGGAACGTGACGTGATCGACCACACCGGCATTTCCGTCAGCAATTTCGAGCAAAGCAAGGCGTTCTACACCAAGGCGCTTTCGGCCATCGGCTATGCGTTGCTGATGGAGTTTCCCGCGTCGGTTACCGGCAGCACGGACGTGGCAGGTTTCGGCGAACCGCCCAAGCCAGATTTTTGGATTAGCAAGGGCGTGCCCAACCAGCCGCGGATGCATGTGGCATTTCGCGTTAACAGTCGTGCGACGGTCGATGCGTTCTATAAGGCAGCTATGGCTGCCGGCGGACGCGACAACGGCACGCCCGGCATTCGTCCGCATTATCACCAGCATTATTACGGTGCTTTCGTGCTTGATCCGGACGGGCATAATGTTGAAGCGGTGTGTCATTCGCCGGAATAACGGCCAGACAAGATTGGACGCCGCTTAAATTGATTGCCTGATGGCGCTCACGCCCTCAACAACGTCGGCGTCGCCTGCGCACCAATCATCTCCACCATCGCCTTCGCCACGTGCAAGTTGCCGGCGACGATGTTGCCACTTTCCGGAATGCCGTCGCGGCCGGCGAAATCGCAGTACGTGCCGCCTGCTTCGCGCACCAACAGCACGCCTGCAGCCATGTCCCACGGCTTCAAGCCGATTTCGAAGAAGCCGTCGTAGCGGCCGGCGGCGGTGTACGCCAGGTCGAGTGCGGCGGAACCGGAGCGACGGATGTCTTCGGCTTGCGATAGCAAGGAGCGAGTCATCGCCAATTGCGTATCCAGGTGTGCACGCTGGCGATAGGGGAAGCCGGTTGCGATCATTGCCCCGGCCAAGCCTTCGCGCTTGCTGACGCGGATGCGGCGATCGTTGAGATAAGCGCCGTCGCCCTTGCTGGCTGTGAACAGTTCGTCGCGCAGCGGATCGAATACCACCGCGTACACCGGCTCGCCCTTGTCGAGCAGGGCGATGGAGACGCTGAAATGCGGAATGCCGCGCAGGTAGTTGTGCGTGCCGTCCAGCGGATCGATCACCCACACTTGCGGGCTCTTGCCGATGGCGCCGCCTTCCTCGGCGAGGATGGCGTGAGTGGGGTAAGCGCGGCGCAGTTCCTTGACGATCTCCGCCTCAGCCAGCCGGTCGACCTCGGACGCGAAGTCCATGCGTTGTTTCTCAACGACGTTGAGGCCGTCGATGCGGTTCATGTAACGCAGGATCACGTTTCCGGCGGAGCGCGCGGCGCGTACCGCGACGTTGACGGCGGGTCTGGTCATGGCTTTGGCTTGGCAAAAGAACGGGTTAGCGGCCGGGAATGGTAACAGAGCAGGCGCGCAGCGGCGAGCGACGTTCGGCCGGACCCGCCCCCGACTCGTGCTCCTCCACTATCCTTGCCAGCCCGAAAACGCTTGATCCTGTTGCATGACTGACGCCGACCTTCCCAGCCGCTTCCGTTTCGTCCTCGTTCGCACCTCGCACCCCGGCAATATCGGCAGCGCGGCACGGGCGATGCGCACCATGGGCTTCAGCCGCATGGAACTGGTCTCACCGCATCGCTTTCCGGATCGCGATGCATCGGCCATGGCGGCGGGCGCGGACGATGTGTTGGAAGGGGCGGGCATCCATGCGGGGTTGGTGGACGCATTGGCCGGTACCAGCCTGATCCTGGGGCTCTCGGCCCGGCGTCGTGAAGTAAATCTGCCGGAGCTGACACCGCGCGAAGCCGTTGCGCAGGCGCTTGCCGCAGCGGAACGCGGGGAACAGGTGGCACTAGTGTTCGGCAACGAGCGCACGGGTCTGGAGAACGACGAACTGGCGCGTTGCCACGCGATGGTGCGCATTCCCAGCGTGGACGATTTCAGCTCGCTCAACCTCGCCCAGGCGGTGCAGGTGGTGGCTTATGAGTTACGCGTAGCGCTGCTGGGCGAAAAGCTACCCGCGCCGCCGCCTGTGCACGATGAGCCGCCTGCGGATGCAGCGCAGTTGGAGCGTTTCTTCGAGCATTTGGCGCAAACGCTGGACGATATCGAATTCCATAAAGGCCGCTCGCCGAACATGATCATGCGGCGGTTGCGCAAGTTGTTTTTGCGCGCGCAGATGGATGAGCGCGAGTTGCGCGTGTTGCATGGGATTCTGGCGGATGCGCAGCGGATGGCACAGTTGGCGCGGGAGAGAAAGTAGCCGCCATTTCTGTGCTAGCGGTAACGTAGGCTGGCATGACAATCCCAGCTATTTCCACATCCGTTGCCGGGATTGGTATCCCAGCCTACCAACATTCAGCCTACACGCAGCATCACTGCTCGTCGTCCGCTAACTCAATCCGCGGCGCAGGCGTAACCAATAGCTTGTCGATGCGCGCGCCATCCAGATCCACCACTTCAAAACGTATCCCGCGCCACGCAAACACCTCGCCTGTTTGCGGAATGTGGCCGAGCGCGGTCATCACCATGCCGGCGGCGGTGCGGAAATCGTGTTCGTCTTCGCCTGGTAGGTGATCCAGATGTAGCAGTTCGCGCAAGTCGTCGGTGGAGAGCGCGCCGTCTACCAGCCAGCTGCCATCTTCGCGCTGCACGATCGGTGAGTTATCTTCCCCACCGCCGCCGTGGCCGAGCTGGCTGGCGCCGACCACTGCGGCAAGCAGATCGTTGAGGGTGACGATGCCGTCGATGTCGCCGTATTCGTCCACTACCAGCGCCATCGGCGTTTCGGCGTCGCGGAATTCTTCCAGAAGATCCAGCGCGCGTGCGGTGGCGGGCACGTACAGCGGCTTGGCCAGCGTGCGGAACAGATCCGGACGTCCGAGGGTGATACAGCCCAGGAGGCTCTTCACTTCCAGCACGCCGACCACATCGCTTTCGTCGTCGCGGTAGACCGGGTAGCGCGAATAAGAAGAGGTTTGCCGCAGCACTTCGAGGTTTTCTTCCAGCGGCGCGTTCATGTCTAGCCAGGCGATGCGCATGCGCGGTGTCATCACGCTGTCCACGGTGCGATCGCCCAGTCGCAGCACGCGATTGACCATCGCCTGCTCGTCAACGTCGAGCACGCCTTGCTCGGTGCTTTCGGCCACCAGCAGGCGGATTTCTTCTTCCGTGGCGGCACTATTGCCGCGATCTTTTACACGTAGCAGCTTAAGCAGCACGCCACTGGAGCGGTTGAGCATCCACACGAAAGGAGCGGTGGCTCGCGCGAGCACCAGCATCGGCATGCCGACGATACTCGACACCTCCTCCGGCGCCGACAGCGCCAAGCGCTTGGGCACCAATTCGCCGACCACGATCTGGATGAAGGAGATCACCACGAATCCCAGCACGATGCCAATGATTCGGGTGTAGGGCACCAGCCAGGCGATGCTGCCGTCGTGCAGTAACTTGGCGATTTCGGTGCCCATGGCATCACCGGCCACCGCGCCGGTAATCAACATCACCAGGGTGATGCCTACCTGCACGGTGGAAAGAAAGTGCTCCGGCGCCTCGGCATGCCTGAGGGCAACCTGGGCGCGGCGACTGGTACGGGCCATCTGCTTGAGCCGGCTCTTGCGCGAGGCGACCAGCGCCATTTCGGACAGCGCGAAAAAACCGTTGCAGAGGGCGAGAAGAAGGACGAGCGCGATTGTGGTCAGCATCGCGACAGGGCATCGGGTGCGGGCATATGGTGCAGTGTAAGGCACGCCGCCGGCCCTCGGGAGGGTCTGGGCAGGCCCAGGTGGTGCGGTGCGGCAGGGTGGTCCTGTAACATTCGTGAAATATTTGCCCCTTCCGGTCCTGCATCCCACATGTTTTCACTCCAGACGATCTTCGGCAAAGGCGACAAGTTTTACGGCCTGCTGGAACAGAGCGCCGAGGCTGCCCGCGAAAGCGCCAAGGCCCTGCATGAATTGGTCACTCGGAGCGACCACGCCCCGGTCATGGCCGCTTTCGCCTCCGCCCGTTCGCGCGAGAAGGCGCTGGCCGCAAAGATCAGCGAAGAACTGGTCAACACCTTCGTCACCGCGTTGGACCGCGAGGACATCGAGGCGCTCAACACCGCGCTGTACAAAATTCCCAAGAGCGTAGAGAAGTTCGCCGAACGCTACGAGATCGTCGCCGGCCGCCTGCACGGGGTGGACTTCGCCCAGCGCACTCTGGTGCTGACGCGCTCCACCGAAGTGGTGGTGGAGATGATCGGCGAACTGCGCCGCGGTCTGCGCATCGATCCGGTGAAGAAGCTGCAGGACCGCCTGCAGACGCTGGAATCGGAGGGCGACCGCATGCTGCTGGCGCCCTATCGCACGCTCTACCTCGAAAGCGACGACGCCATGCGCGCGATGCTGGCCAAGGATCTGTTCGAATTGATCGAGAAGGCCATCGACCGCTGCCGCGACGTGGGCAACATCGTCTATTCCATCGTGCTGAAGAACTCCTAAGGGATCGGGAGTGCATCCATGAGTCTTGGCCTCGTCGTCGCGGTCGTGCTGATCGCGCTTGTTTTCACCTACATCAACGGCTTTCACGACACCGCCAACTCGATCGCCACGGTCGTGGCCACCAAGGTGCTTTCGCCCGGGCAGGCGGTGTTGCTGGCGGCGGTCACCAACCTGATCGGCGCGATGTGGGGCACGGCGGTTGCCGCCACCATCGCGGCGGGCATCGTCAATACCGGCGTGGTGCACGCGGGGCCGGAACTGCTGATCTGCGCGCTGTTGGCGGCGATCGTGTGGAACTTGATTACCTGGTGGTTGGGCTTGCCGTCCAGTTCCAGTCATGCGCTGGTGGGGGCGCTAGTGGGTGCGGCGATCGCCGAAGCGGGCGGGCGCTTCGCCGCCGTGATCTGGGCGCAGGGCGGTGCGCACTGGTGGGAGGGCAAGGGCGTGTTGCCGAAGGTGGTGATGCCGATGGTGGTGTCGCCGGTGATGGGCTTCGTGCTGGGCTTTGTGCTGATGGGCGGTCTGTATGCCTTGCTGGCCTGGTTCGCTTCCCGCAAAGGTTTTCTGCGCCATCTGGGGCGCACGCCGTTCGTGAACAGTTTCTTCGGCAAGGTGCAGATTCTTTCCGCCAGCGCGATGGGCTTGGCGCACGGCATGAACGATGCGCAAAAGAGCATGGGCATCATCGCGTTGGCGCTGGCCAGCGCCACGGCGGCCGGACGCTTCGACCATCTGCCGGAATGGTTGTCCTTCCTGCGTATCCACGAATCCACGGTGGGCGGCTTCGCTGTGCCGCATTGGGTGGCGGCGGTGTGTGCGCTCACGATGGCCGGCGGCACCGCAGGCGGCGGCTGGCGCATCATCAAGACGCTTGGCCACAAGATGGTGAAGCTGCATCCCATCAACGGCTTTGCGGCGGAAGGCAGTTCCGCACTCGTGATCCTGTGCGCTTCCACCTTCGGCCTGCCGGTGTCGACCACGCACGTTGTGTCGTCCTCGATCATGGGTGTGGGCTCAGCCAAGCGCTTCAATGCCATCCGCTGGTCGGTGGTGGAGCGCATGGTGTGGGCGTGGATACTCACGCTGCCGGTGACGGCGTTGATTGCGTATGGGTTTGTCTGTCTGGCGCGGCAGTTTGTTTGAGCCATCGCCGTCCCGGCCTTCGCCGGGATGGTGGATATGAGCTTTTTGTAAGCGCTTCGCGAGAGGGCTTCTAGAAGCTATCGCCGCTGTCGACAATCAACTGTTCAAGCTGATCGCCCAGCGCACCCAGCTCCGTAATCAACCGCATCAGCTCCTGCCCGTTGACCAGTTCATACGGCCGGTTCTCGCACAGGTGCAGGTACGGCGAACCGTCCAGGTCCGTGACGGCAAGGAAGCCGATGCGCTGCTCCCAATTGAAACGCAGGCAGCGCTTGGGATCGGCGCCGGCTAGGGGGCCGATCGGGGTGGAGATACGCAGGTAGCGGCGGCTGTTCTCGTCTTCCAGTTCGGCCAGGTAGATGCCCTGGTGGCGACCATGCGGCAGCGTCAGGTCGAAGCTGATCACATACGGATCGTTGCGCCGCAAGGTATGCAGGCTGCTGATCATGGAGCGTACGGCTTCGAAGTGATGCATGCGGAATCCGATTCCTGGACTGACCGCTGCTACTCTGCCACGAGTTGAGGATGCTCGGATCAATTCTTCGTAAAGTGCGTGCTGTCATGAAGCCTGAATACCTCAAGGTCTTTGAAGCCATTGCAGCCATTCCGCCGGGACGCGTCGCCAGCTACGGCGCCATCGCAGCGCGCGCCGGCCTGCCGGGCCGCGCGCGGCTGGTGGGCCGCCTGCTGGGCGAGGTGCCCGATGGCATGACGCTGCCGTGGTTCCGCGTGCTGCGCTCCAGCGGCCAGATCGCTATGTCGCCCGGCAGCCGCGGCTTTCGCGAGCAGTGCCGTTTGCTGCGTGCGGAGGGCGTGGAAGTGAAGAATGGCCGTGTGCCGCTGGCGCGCTTCGGGTTGGATGCGGATGTGGATAGGGAGTTGTGGGGATTGAAATGAGGGCGGGGAACAAGGAACGGGGAACAGGGAACATGTAGCTTGCTAGGTCGAAGAAGGTATTGGCTTGCGCCATGTCGCTCGCGGAAGCGACAGCGGACATCATGCGGGAAGACTTGACCCGCAGCATTCAGGCCGCAACGCTCTCCCCGTTCCCCGTTCCCCGTTCCCCGTTCCCCGTTCCCCGTTCCCCGTTCCCCGTTCCTTGGTTCGATGATGCCTGCTACGCCTCTTCACATCCTCCAAAGCGTCTTCGGCTACGCCCACTTCCGCGGTCACCAGCAGGCCATCGTCGAGCACCTGGCCGAAGGTGGCGATGCGCTGGTGCTGATGCCCACCGGTGGCGGGAAGTCGCTGTGTTACCAGATTCCCGCGCTGCTGCGGCAGGGCACCGGCATCGTGGTGTCGCCGCTGATCGCGCTGATGCACGATCAGGTGGACGCGCTGCGCGAGGCTGGCGTGGCGGCGGCGTATCTCAACTCCAGTCTCGACGCGCAGGCGCAGCGCGAGGTGGAGCGCAAGCTGTCGGCTGGCGAGCTGGATCTCCTGTACGTGGCGCCCGAGCGCCTGCTTACCACGCGCTTTCTCGAACAGCTCGACCGCACAGAAGTAGCGTTGTTCGCCATCGACGAAGCGCACTGCGTGTCGCAATGGGGCCACGATTTCCGCCCTGAATACCGCGAACTGACGCTGCTGCATCAGCGCTATCCGCAGGTGCCGCGCATCGCGCTCACGGCAACCGCCGATCCGCGCACACGCGAGGAAATCGTCGAACGCCTGGCGCTGCAGGATGCACGCCAGTTCGTTTCCAGCTTCGATCGTCCGAACATCCGCTACGCCGTGACGCAGCGGCATAACCCGCGCAGCCAGCTGTTGGGTTTTCTCGATGGACATCGCGGCGACGCCGGCATCATCTATTGCCTGAGTCGCCGCAAAGTCGACGAAACCGCTGCTTGGCTTTCCGAAGCGGGCATCGAAACGCTGCCGTATCACGCTGGGCTCGATGCGGCGACGCGCATGGCGAATCAGCAACGCTTTCTGCGCGAGGACGGCATCGTGATGGTGGCGACCGTCGCCTTCGGCATGGGCATCGACAAGCCCGATGTGCGCTTCGTCGCGCATTTGGATCTGCCGCGCAGCATGGAAGGCTATTACCAGGAAACCGGCCGCGCGGGCCGCGACAGCCTGCCGGCCGAGGCGTGGATGATCTACGGCCTGTCTGACGTGGTGACGATGAGCCAGATGATTGCGCAGTCCGAATCGGGCGACGAGCGCAAGCGCGTCGAGCGTTCGAAGCTGGATCTGCTGCTGAGCTACGCCGAGGCCACGCAATGCCGGCGCGAACTGTTGCTGACCGCGTTCGGCGAAACTTTTCCTGGCCCCTGCGGAAACTGCGACAACTGCCTGCAGCCACCGAAGACGTGGGACGCCACCGTGCCCGCGCAAAAGGCGCTATCGGCGGTGTACCGCAGCGGTCAGCGCTTCGGTGCGGGTCACGTGGTCGACATCCTGCGCGGCATCGACAACGAGCGCATGAACCAGCTCGGGCATGACAAGCTCAGCACCTTCGGCATTGGTGCCGACATGGACGAAAAACAGTGGCGATCGGTGTTCCGCCAACTGCTTGCAGCCGGTTTGTTGTCCACGGATGCCGAAGGCTTCGGCACCTTGCGTCTTACCACGGCAAGCCGCGACGTGCTCACCGGTAAGCGCGATGTGCACATGCGCGAGGAAACGCGTCCCGCGCGCCGCGCATCGCGTCGTCGCGACAGCCAACTGGTCACCGGCGCGAGCCTGGGGATCGAATCCTACGAGCAACCGATGTGGGATTCGCTGCGCGCCTTGCGTGCGCGTCTGGCCAAGCAGCACGGCGTGCCCGCTTACGTGATTTTCCACGACGCCACGTTGCTGGCGATGCTGCGCGCGCTGCCGGCGAACGAAGATGAGCTCGCCTCGATTAGCGGCGTGGGCGAAGCGAAGCTCAAGCGTTACGGGCGCGATTTTCTGGAAGTGATCAACGCGCAGGAGTGAGCGCGTCTGAAATTTTCAGCGCGGGATTAAAAATGGGCAAAGGACTGTGACCGATCATCCATGATCAGTCACGTCACGGCTTGGCCGACCCGGCCCGCGGCGCGAGCGGCGCACGCGCGGCTGCGAGGGATCGATGCCAGTAATCCTGAAACCATTGGTAGTGCGCGCCAGCCGAGCATGCGGCAGATAGGCGGCATCGGCGACGTAGCGCCACTCGCTCAATACCTGCGGCAAGCGTGCGTGCGGCCAAGCCTGGCGCAGCGCATCCAGCGCCGCTTCGGCCGAATCGTGCCGGGCCACTTCGCGTGCTTCGACCAGCGAACGCCAGCGATGCCCGTGCTTGACGATACGGAACAGGCCTCGGCTGGAAGGAAAAACGTACTGCGACACCATCGGGAAAAATTCCGAATCCGATAGTGAAAGCATGGCGCACAGTGATGACGCGAGGATTATTTCTATGCGTCACTAAGATGGCGAAGCGTGGTGCGTTCATGACGAACGCGTTGAGTCGTTAGGAAGATGTGAGATCAGTCGGCATGGCACTGAACGCCAGGCGCGCTGGCGATGCTTTCGCCCGTCGCGAGCGGGGCGAGCATGCCGTCGTGCATGCCCTTGGTCCACCATTGCCAGCCTTCACCGGTATAGCGTGCGCCGCTGCCGGAAATCGCAATGTGCAAGGTGTGCGTTTCATCCTGGATCCGAATCACCGCAGTGTTCGGATCGGGATACCTCGCTTGTAGCGTGCGTTCATCGCTGCATGTGTAGTTCATCCATGCAGCAGCTTCATGATCGGAAGGTGCCGACGCGCAGCCACCAAGAACGAGCAGCCATGCAGCCGTTAAGCTGTACTTGATGACCATGGCTAGGCTTCCTCTTTCCTGATTAACCTCGAGATTCAATCTCGCGTTTTATACCTCTTCTCTGCTGCAGGGAGAGGGACAATCTCGCTGTACATAGGGTTCATTACACCATCGTCATCCTGGCGAAAGCCGGGACCCAGCGACTTGTAGATCCTTAACGTCACTGTGCCCCGGCTTTCGCCGAGGTGACGAGCAAAAAAACATGGCCAGATGCTGAGCGTAGGCGTTCAGTGCAAAGCCGACTGCGCCAGCGCCTTGATCTGATCCGGATCGGTCACGCCGACGAGGCGGCCGGTTTCCTTGCTGCCGTCAAAGGCGATCAGCGTGCTCTGCTGGACGATGCCTAGCTCGCGCTTTTCGGCATTCTGCGTGTCGTAGTCGAGCCGCAGGATCAGCAGTTTTTCGAACGCAGGATCCTTGGTCAGCGCGTTGATGGTGGGTTCCTGCTTGCGGCAGGTCGGGCACCAGCTTGCATAGGCGTCCACCAGCACGGCTTGGCCCTTGGCCTGGGCGGCCTTCAATGCCGCGATGCTGAAGGGCTGGATGGGCTGAGCCATTGCCGGCGCGGCGAAAGTCAGGCCAAGCAGTAACACTGCGGAAAGCTTGCGAAGAAAAGACATGGGCAGCTCCTTCTTGAGTGGATTCTGATGGTTATTCGCTGCCAATTACGAGCGGTTACAGCCGTAACCTTCTGAATCATCGGAACGAAAGATCATGAGTTCAAAGGAGTTCAACATGCTCGTTCGTCAGTTTGTATTGTCTGCTTCCGGAGTGTGGTCATGAGTGTCGGCCTCAATCCCGTCGTTGCCTACGCGGCAGGCGTTTTGACCATTCTTTCGCCGTGCGTGATTCCGCTGGTTCCCATCGTGCTTGGCAGCGCGGCGCAGCGTCATCGCTGGGGCCCGCTTGCGCTGGCGTTGGGATTGGTCGCGTCGTTCACGCTCACCGGCTTCGTCATCGCCACGCTCGGCGCATCCATCGGCTTGAACACAGAAACGATCCGGTTGTGGAGCGCCGTGTTGTTGTTGATCGTGGGTGTCGTGCTGATCGTTCCTGCCTTGCAAGGCTTGTTCGAGCATGCCGCTGGGCCGCTCTCTAATTGGGCGGGCGAACGCCAGGCGCGGCTGGAGCGATTCGGTCTGGCCGGGCAGGCGGGCATCGGTGTGCTGCTGGGCCTGGTGTGGAGTCCGTGTGTGGGCCCGACGCTGGGTGCGGCCACCGTGCTGGCTGCGCAAGGCAAGAATCTGGGCCAAGTGGCGTTGGTGATGGGGGCGTTTGCACTTGGCATTGCCAGCGTGCTGTTCGTGATGGCGCTGTTCGCGCAAAGCCTGCTCGCCAGCTGGCGCGGCAGGTTAATGGCGGCAGGTACGCGCGGCCGACGAGTGCTGGGCGTGCTCATCGTGCTGGTGGGTGTGCTGATCGTGACGGGCACCGATCGCAGCTTGGAAGCGGCCATCATCGGTGTGCTGCCGGATTGGGTGACGAATCTCACAACATCGCTGTGATGGCTAGGCTCGTGGCTGGCCACTTCCTTCATTGGCCAGCCACGAGCGATTCGCGATGGGTTGCTGCACGTCTGCAATCCCAAGTTAGAAAACTGGGTTTCTGAGCTGCTGACTCGAGCCTCAGTTCGTACCGATGATGCGTCCTGAATCCGCATCGATCTGCAGCGAGACGCGCGCGCCGGCGTCGTTCCTGGCCTTGGCGGTCCACACGCCGTGATGGAAGTCCACGTCATGCACGTGCGTATAGCCCTGCGTGGAAAGCATGGCGCGAATATCCTTTTCGTTGATGCGTGACACCTGTTTGTCCGGATAGGCCACACCGGTGGTCGGATCCACGCGCAGTTTCACATGAGTGCCATCGCCGCTACGCGCGCGTGCCGTCCACACACCATCCCTGAAGTCGACGTCATGGACATCCGTATATCCTTGCTGCGTAAGCTGCGCGACGACTTGCTGTTGGGTCAGCGCATGTTCCTCCTGCGCCATGGCCACGCCGGCACAACCCAACGCCACAGCAATGGTCAAGGTAGCAATTTTCTTCACAGACTTACCCTCGTTACCGATGAGTGTCTGCGAGTCTTGGTCGCCTGCGATCAACCTGCGGTGAAAGAAAGATTAGCGGGGTAGGGAATGGTTCATGCATGCGCTACGGATGGCAGCGAATCGCGCTCGAATGGTTCGATCTGCGGCATGTGTGGATTCCAGCCAATGCCGCTCGTTCGCGAACCGGGATCCTGTCTCGACGGCCAGCGGGTGGGCTACTCGGGATATGTATGACTGACCTATCAAGTATTAAAAAACATGTCACGGTTGGCAGTTCTTGACAGTCAGTACGATGGATATTTGTCCTCATCGGCCAATCGACAGATCATCGCGATCATTTCGTAACCAATGGATGTCACAATGGGGCCAGGTAGGCCCAGCCGGCATATGTCGAACGTTTTAGGGGGAATTCAATGCTAAGACACTCATTGAGAGTGCGCCTTTTGTTGCCTGTATTGGCACTGGCGCTTGCGACCGTCATCGCGACCGCGATTGGGTTGGCCGTGGTACAGGCACATCAGGTAAAAGCCGATGCCGACGCCTCGATCAAGGGCCAGTCCGTCGCATTGCAAAGTCTTTTTTCCGTGACCCGGTCGATCATGCTGGAGCGGGTGCACAATTCGATGCGGCTGCTTCGCCAGGAAACCGACGCGCTGGGACTGCCCAGCTCGGGTCCAGAGGTAACGGTCTCGGGACGCCAGGCCAACGAATTGCTCTTCGGCAACAAGCCTCAAGCCAATACCTTTCAGGTTGTCGACAGCGTCACCTCGATCATGGATGGCACGGCTACCCTCTTTTCGGCATCGGGCGACGATTTTGTGCGTGTGTCGACCAACGTAAAGAAGGACGACGGATCGCGCGCCATCGGAACGCAGTTGGATCCCCACGGGCCGGCAATCGCGGAAATCCGCAAAGGGCTGGCCTTCTACGGCGTCGTAGATATCCTCGGCAATCCCTATGTCACCGGTTATGAGCCGATTTACGACGGCAGAAATCCGAAACCCATCGGTATCTGGTACGTGGGCTACAAGACCGACCTGGAATCCCTCGATAGCGTTATCGGCGACAGCCACGTACTCGACTCCGGTTTCGTGGCCCTGTTCGACAGCAAGGGCAAACTGCGTTTCCATTCGAAAACCGGCGCTACCACCGACCCCGCCCAGATCGAAAAAGTCAGCCAGGAGCAGCCGCTGGATTGGAGCGTGGACAAGCAGGAGGTTCCGGGATGGGGCTTTACGCTCGTTTCCGCCTACCCGAAGAGCGACATCAACCGGATAATCACGCGTCAAACCCTGTGGATCGGCGGTCTTGGCCTGCTGGTCTGCTTGCTTCTGCTCGGGCTGCAATCCGTGCTGATCTGGAACCGCGTGCTTCAGCCTGTTCAGCGTCTGACCGCGGTGGCCGATCAGCTGAGTTTGGGCAAGTGGGACAACACCATTGAAGAGGTCAAACTCAAGGATGAAATAGGCACCCTGGCCCGGGCCATCGCACGGCTGTCAAACAGCGTACGATTGGCCATGGAACGGCTCAGTAAACGTTGAGGCGTTTGGCTTCGGCCTAGCGCCATAGCTGCCGAGAGTAACGAGGATGGTTAGTGAATTTCGACCGCTTTTCGAGGTTTTGCGCGAGCTGAAAGCGCTGGTGCAGAAGAAGGCTTCGGGCTTCTTCTTTATCGCCACGGAAAGCAACAACTCGTCCACGATCCGGCTGCGGAATGGCCAGATCGAGGACGTTGTTTTCAGCCGATACCGTAGCGACGAAGCTGTGCAACGCTTGTCCGAGGTGTCCACCGCACGCGCGCGCTTTCAGCCCGGAGCGCTCGGCAACGCAGGCACTAGCACGCCGCTGAGTCAGGTCGCATTGCAATGGTTGCTCGGCGGTTTTGAGAACGATGCCTTGGCGCGACAGCCGCCGAAATCGGATGCCAAGCCAAGCGCACCTGCCGCGGCCATTGCGAAGGCGGCACCGAGCCAGCGCGAAATCGTGGAAAAGCTTGCGCTGGACTACTTCGGCCCCATCGCGACCTTGCTATGCGATGAAGCGTTCTCCGGCTCAGGTGATATCGAGCAAGTGCTTGCCCAACTCGCATCGAACATGCCGACGCATGAGGAGTCCGAGCGCTTCATGGCGGAAGCCAGGGCTACGCTGGCGAGAGAGAGCTGAGCGGCCGAATGCCAGAAACGAAAAAGCTCACCAAAAGGCGAGCTTTTTCGCTGAATTCATGGTGGCCGGGGACGGAATCGAACCGCCGACACGGGGATTTTCAATCCCCTGCTCTACCAACTGAGCTACCCGGCCAGGGTATTGCGTTGAGCCGACAATTAAAGCGGAGCCGGCCTCTTTCGTCAAGGGCTTTCTGTGGCCCAAGCCGCGCCGCGCCTGGGGTTGCAGCTTAGCCCCTGAAACCAAGATAGATCATCTTGGTCGGCATGGAAGGGCGTCACCGCCTCGGGAAGAATTTGGCTGAATGACCGCTCTCCAACCGTCCAAAACCGCCCGATCAGGGGCCACAAGGGCGCCATAGACAGGGGTATCATCGATTCCACGGCGTTCGCCAGGACGGGGATCGAACATGGCAGTTCAGCTCGAACTTTCGCAGATGTTGGTCGACAGTTTGACGTTCGAAAACCAGATCGTTGGACTCAACAAAGCCGGTCGCCCTATCTTCGAACCGACCCCACCAGGCACCGTCGAATGGATCGTCCGCGATGGCGGCAAACGCGGGCAGTCAGGCTTGCTCTTGCGCATCACCTCGGGCGCGGTGACGTGGTGCGTAAGACGAAAGATGGGCGGCAAGTCCACCCGGCGCGCCATGGGTCGTGCACGCAAGGCCGATGACTTCACCGGTCGCGTGCTCACCTTGGACGAGGCCCGCAAGCGGGCACGTGCCTGGCTGGTATCGATGGAAGAAAACATCGATCCCTTGCTCGTTCGCGAAGATCACTTGAAGCAAACCAAGCTGGCGACCGAGCACCGGCGCCTGACCATGGCCGTGGCGTTTGCCGACTTCATCGAAGCAAAGCGCAAACACAAGGCCAAGCTGGGCGAAGAAGGGCGCTTGGAAGTGGGTGTCGGCAAACGTCGAACCGCGGATCCCAAGTTGCGTGACAGCAGCACGGCCGACCGCATCAAGGTCCAACGGTGGCTCGACGGCTCGCCGATGTGGCAGGTGCCCGTTGGCCACCTCAACGAGGAGGTGGTCAGCGACAGCCTCACTCCGCTGCTGAAACGGGCATCTGGCGGCCAGCCCAAGATCACGTGGGGCCCTAAGTCGGTCTCGAAAGGAACCCTGGACAAGATCTATCGGCATCTCGATGGCGCTTGGTGGCGCGCGGCCAAGATTTTGAAGCTGGGTGTGGGAAGGGATGAGGGCCCGTTGCGCCTTTGGCGGCAGAACCACGAGAGCGATTGGCCGGCGGATCGTCTTGTCCACAAGGCGCTGGATACCTCGTCGCCCGATCACATCCAATGGCTGAAAGCATTGCTGGATATGCAGCGTGCGGCACACGATCCGGCGGTGTTCACTGCCCGCATCAGTCCGCGGAGCAGGGCCATCAAACCCCATCTCTCTGTGCTCGTGGATTTCTACCTGTTGCTGATCTTGTGGGGAACCCGGGCCACGGAAACCCAACTGTTGGAATGGTCGCAGGTGGACCTGGCCAAGCGGCTGATCTGGCTATCCGAAGACACCACCAAGAACGCGGCGTTGGACGTGGTGCCCCTGACCCCCTGGGCTGCCGAGATCTTGCAGGAGCGCAAACGCCTCAACGAGCTGTGGCGGCCGGATGCGCCGGGGCGGTATGTTTTTCCGTCCCGGGAGCACGGCCATCCGATCAGCAGTCCCCGCGGTGTGTTGGTGGCCCTCGCTGAGAAAACGGGCATCGCGTTGACCGCGCACGACCTGCGCCGGTCCCTGGCCCGCGAGATTGGCAGCGACGACGACTTGATGCACACCGCCCGACTTTTGGTCAGCGGAGCGGCCCTTCACCACGGGGCAGGGAAAGGCGGCAGCCGGGTCGCCGGCGCCACTCATCGCTATTTGGAAGAGAAGGCCAACATCCTGCGTCCTCTTTACCAAAAGCGAGAGAACCGGCTCCGGGAGCTGGTGGGCTTACAGGTGGAAAAGCCGAAAGCCGAGCTGGATGTAGAGGCTGTGCTGGATCGGATGCGGGGCGATCCAAATTTCTTCCAGCAAGTTATGCAGACCGTATTGCGGTCAAAATCCTGATCACAGGATTGCACGGTTTGGGGTATAGCTTGGATTACTCCAACCTTGCGAGGTGGACTGGATATCCGCTTTCGCGAACTTCTGATTGATCAGCGGGCGCAAAATATTGCAACTCATGCTCAGGGGATATCATGGCAAAGGGGAAAACCGCTAAACAGCGACGACTTTACTACTCAGTCCGCACCGGCAAGGTTCCGCCCTACGTCAGAAGGCTCCATATTGTCGAAGTGATGCAGGCCTTCGAGAAGATATACAGCGACTTTCAGCATCAAGGTTATTTTCTGGAAGCCTTCGGCTCGCCAGGGGAGCATGAGTTCGCGGGTAAGCTTGGCAACGTCTACGAGCACATCAAAATTCACTTGAATAAAGATCGTCTCTGGCCGTTATTGGAGAATTTAGCCTTCTACTCGGAAGACGAACTCTTCGACATGTTTGAGTTGCTGGCCGACCATGTGTCAAAGCCAGTGGGCGACGTCATACGTGAGAAGGGGGCCGTTGATCGCTATGAGTTCTACGACAAGAGGGAAGGTCTTAAAGACTTTCGAAAGGCGATCAATCCATTGTTGGCGGACTATGGCAGAGGCTACGAATTGACGGTCAAACGCCACATTTGTGCGTTACCGGATCGGGGCATGGAGCCTCTGATGGCTGAAAAAATTGTCCACCCCGATCACACCAACATCGTCATCCGCGTTGAACTGGCCAAAAACAAATTTTTGAGGCGCGGATCCACCGTTGCGGATCATCGAGACGCTGTGCGGGACCTCGCAGACGTGCTTGAATTTCTCCGCGATGAAGTGAAGCTGGTTCTCAATAGGAACGACGAGAAAGACCTATTCAAGTTGGCCAATGAATTTGGAGTCCGCCACCACCGTCAAACTCAGAAGACCGACTACGACGAAGAAATTTGGTTGAGTTGGATGTTCCACTACTACTTGGGAACCCTCCATGCTTGCACGCGTCTGTTTGAAAAGCACAAATCCCAAGGCAAAGGTTGACGCGCCCATGCCTAAGTCTCTGCCAAGAGCGTTCTCCGACCAATTTCTTCGAAGCAATGGCATCCTTGATCTTGATCCGGAGACATTGCTTCAACCAGAAGAAGCCGCGGTGCTGTTGGGTATAACCACGACTTCATTGGAGCGTCGCCGAAAAGCCGGAGATCCTCCCCCGTTCCGACAAACCAAGCCACGTGCCGCGGTGCGCTATGCGCTCGGCGATGTGCTGGCGACCCGAAGGCTGCATCGCCATACCAGCATCGCGGAGGTGGCGAAGGCCCATGACGACAACCTCGTCAGCCACCTGACATTCAATCACTTCCTACCGGCAGCTGCGGCAGACGAAGAATGGCCGTTCGTGTCCACAGGACATGTGGATCGACCGGTGGACCTCTTCTTTGCGCTCACACTGCCGATCAATAAACGGAAGGGGCTTCGGTGGCTGACGCTGATGGAATATCTGGTTGCTCTGCAAGGGGCCTTGGAGGCAGAGCCCAGAGCCGAGCTTGCGGAAGAGCGACAGAACACGGCCATCCCATATGGAGCTGACTTGCCATCAAACGATAGGGTCCGGTCGCGCACATAACTTCAACATTTGAACAATGCCGAGCTCACCAGTGACCTAATCGGTCGGCCGGTCACGGCACTCCCTCGGCAGGGTTTGCACCTGTTTGTGGGCCAGGATGGCTCCGCGATCGGTGCGCGCAAGGATGCCCTCGTCCACATTGTTCCCGCCTCCACGCCACCGCTCGGCGGCGGCATTCCGGTGCTGCCACCTTCCTCGCTTCGCTGACCGGGGCCCACGGCGCAATCCAGCGCCGTGGGAGAACACCATGGGCCTCATCCAAGATCGTCACGGCAACTACCAACGTCGTGGCACCATCACCGAACAAGACATCCTGGCCACGGCTGAAACCCTCCTGCGCGCCAAGCTTGAACGGCAGGGCAGCATCAGCAACCCCGAAGACGCCGGCGCCTTCCTTCGGATGCGCCTTGGCGCGCTCCTTCATGAGGAATTTCACATCGTCTGGCTGGATCAGCGGCATCGTATCCTCGATTGCCAGCGGCTCTTCATCGGCACCATCGGCGGCGCCAACGTCCACCCGCGGGAAGTCGTCCGAGCAGCTCTTAGCCACAATGCGGCAGCGGTCATCCTGGCGCATAACCACCCGAGCGGTGAACCCGAACCCAGCGCAGCCGATCGTGCCATCACCCAAGAGCTGATCAAGGCGCTGCGCCTCATCGACGTGCGGGTGCTGGATCACTTGGTGATCGGTGCCGGCCACGTCGTCAGCATGGCGTCACGCGGGCTCTTGTAGCCCGCGACCGTGCATGACTGAACGGCTCGTAACGAACTCGTCAGAAAGGGCGATTTTTAGAGCGCACTTTTTCGTTCTCTCCCCGCAGGACGCCGGCATCGTGCCGGACCTGCGTAAGGAGTCACGCATATGTCCAGTCATCAGAACCGAGATTTCATCTTGCAGTTGTATCGCCGGCGCAGCGTCCGGCCGGGCGACATTTATCCGCCTAAGGAACTTTGGTTGGCTTGCTTAAAAGCCGGGATGAGCACGCCCGATTTCAAGGAGGCGACGGATGCTCTGATTGAGGGGGAGGTCATCAATCAGGATTGTAGGTTGCTCCGAAGCCTTGACTAAGGGTCAACCTGGGGCGACGACTTTGTCGTCGCCCTCTTTCTTTGGGAGATGGGCGGCGAAAACGAGCAGTTGAAGGGCGCCGTCTCATTGCGCGAGCGAGACATCGTAGACGCCAAGAGTCGAGAGCAGACGCTTCGGCAACACTTGGAAAACGCGAACAGGAGCATGACGAGTCAAGACAAGACCCTGAAATGGATGACATGCGGTTTGGTTGGGTTGTCTGTAGCTGCGCTGTTGCTGTTGGGGATCATGTTCCTCCGATAGCCAGTTTCATTAGAGCTGCCGCGATAGCGCTGTCGAAGCCATCTTGCCCCGTCGTTGATGTCATGTTGAACGAGATCGGGACCGCTGGAAGGCAAGGATCGTCAGCGTGTCCAGATTCCACATAAACGATTTTGTTAACTCCATCACGGAAGCGGTAGCTGTAGCGAGTAGCGTGCAGGCCCTGAGGCCGCTTGTCCCCTTGATCGTCGAGGTGCCCCATGGCACCGACTTCTGTTCACGATGTCTTTCCCACTTCACCGCGGTTCAAGGTCGCGGAATACGTGAGGATGTCGACCGATCACCAGAAATACTCTACGGCCAATCAGGCGGCCGCCATTCGGGATTACGCTGAATCCCATCACATGGACATCGTCCGGACCTATGAGGACGACGGCAAGAGCGGCTTGGAGATCGGTCAACGACACGGCCTTAAGAAGTTACTTGCCGATGTGGAGACCGGGCATGCCGGCTTCGAGGCTATTCTGGTTTACGACGTCAGCCGGTGGGGCCGCTTTCAGAATTCCGACGAAGCAGCTCATTACGAATACCTATGCACGCGAGTGGGAATTCGCGTTATTTACTGCGCAGAGCCATTTGAGAACGATGGATCACCGCTGGCCACCATCGTCAAGGGCGTAAAGCGATCGATGGCTGCTGAATACAGCCGAGAACTGTCGGCCAAAGTATTCGCTGGTCAGTGCCGGTTGGTGCGCTTGGGGTTTCACCAGGGAGGCAGCCCAGGGTTTGGATTGCGTCGTGCGCTCATCGATGAACAGCGATCCTTCAAGGATCTTCTCACCCGTGGGCAACAAAAGAGCATTCAGACCGACCGCGTCATATTGGTTGCTGGTCCTCCTGAGGAGGTATCGGTGGTTCATCGCATCTACGACATGTTCCTTGGCCGGCACATGGGAGAGCAATCGATCGCGGACCAACTTAACGATGAGAGGATCTTGACCGATTTTGATCGACCCTGGACGCGAGGCACGATTCACCAAGTGTTGACCAACGAAAAATACATCGGCAATAACGTTTACAACCACAGATCCGGGAAACTCAAACAACCAATTGTCTGCAATCCGCCAGAGCGGTGGGTGCGCTGCGATGGTGCTTTCGACGGGATCGTCTCGGCGAATGTTTTCCTGCAAGTTCGAGAGATCATCGCACAGCGCTCGGTGCGACTCGAAGACCACCAAATGCTGGAAATGCTGCGCAGGCTTGCTGAGAAAGTTGGAATGCTGTCTGGCCTTATCATTGATGAGCAAGAGGATATGCCTTCGAGCACGTCCTACCGGCAGCGCTTTGATGGCCTTGTGCGCGCTTACGCACTCATTGGTTACGACAACGGTCGTGACTACGCCTACTTGGACGTGAATCGCCGCCTGAGGACATGGCGCCCGTCGATTGTGACGGCCGTGGTTGATGCCTTAAAAAAGCGGGCTTTCGATGTATTCAGAGATATGGACACGGACTTGGTCACGATCAACGGGGAATGGACTGTGTCGGTCGTGATCGCTCGCAGCATTGAGCAATCAAGTGGCTCGTTACGTTGGAGCGTGCGCTTCGACATGAGCCTCCAGCCTGATATTACTGTCGCTGTCCGCATGGATGCCGCGAACGAATTGGCAAAAGATTATTACCTCATTCCTCGGCTGGACATGGCGGCATGGCCGCGTCATCTAGGGTTCGACAACAGTCCTTTCATTGATGGCTACCGTTTTCAGGACCTCGACATCCTGAGTGCGCTGGCAGCACGTATGCGCCTCAGGGAGGCAGCATGAGCATGTCTGAGAACGTCAACGCGGAGGTTCAGAACATCTCCATTCAAGATATTCATGTCCTAAATCCGCGTTCTCGGGGAAGACGCTCTCGCGCGGAACTGGTCGAGAATATCCGCGCAGTGGGCCTCAAGCGGCCGATCACTGTGAGCAGGCGTGTTGATGGTGACCGGCAGCCTTATGACTTGGTATGTGGACAGGGTCGCCTTGAGGCACTCACGATACTCGGCTACACCATGGTGCCCGCGATGGTGATCGACGTGACGGAGGAAGATTGTCTGGTCATGAGTCTCGTCGAGAACGTCGCTCGGCGGTCCCATAGGGGCATCGACTTCATGCGGGAAGTGGGTCGTCTCCGTGAGCGTGGGCACCCAGATCAGGAAATTGCCGAAATCATCGGAGTGAGCTCTTCGTGGGTTGCAATGATTGGCAATCTGCTTGAACGCGGAGAAGAAACGCTGCTGGCGGCCGTCGAGAGAGAGCTCATTCCCTTGAGCATGGCCACCGACATTGCCAGGGGCACTTCCACTGAAATTCAAGCCATGTTGACCGATGCATATGAAAAAGGATTTCGAGGCAAAAAGCTTTCGCACCTTCGTCGATTGCTCGAAGTCCGCGCCAAGCGAAGTCCGAAGATGCACGATCATGAGAAATCCAGTCCCCGTGAACGAAAACCGATGTCAGCAGCTGATATTCGGCGCATTTTCGAAAAGGAGGCCGAGCGTCAGCGACTGGTGATTAAGAAAGCATCGTTTGTCCACGATCGTCTCGTTTTTTCAACGCAGGCCATCAAGGAGTTACTCGATAACATCGATTTCTTCGGTCTGCTTCAGGCAGAGAGACTGGATTCCTTGCCCAAACTCATCCATGAGCGGATTCGTGGAGTGCAATCGTGAGCATGAACATCGAAGCGCGTTCGACTGGTCTGTCAGCGCAGGGTGTTAAGGTCGCTTTTGCACCAAAATGCATTCGCCTCAGCCTAAACAGCATTCTGCCGCTGAAGGCCATTCGTGCGAACGTTAAAGCGAGCATCAAATACCAACAAATTCTCGCCTCCATTGAAGAAGTTGGACTGGTCGAGTCGCTAGTCGTCACTGCCGCAGCTAAGTCGCCTGGGCAATATTTTTTGGTCGATGGACATCTTCGGATGGTTGCCATCCGAGATCTAGGTTGGTCGGAGGTGCAGTGCTTGGTGACGCGTGACGATGATACCTATACCTACAACAAACGCGTCAGCCGGCTTTCGGCGGTTCAGGACCACAAGATGATCGTGAGGGCTATGGAGCGAGGTGTGTCTGCTGAGCGACTTGCCAAGTCTTTGGCTATTTCGCCTGAAACGATTCGGCACAAATTCCGTCTCCTCAACGGCATCTGCGAAGACGCCGTAGGATTGCTTGCCGATGCGCCGTGTCCCGGAAAGGTTTTTGACATTTTGCGCCAGATGAAGTCATTGCGTCAGATCGAAGCGGCAGAGCTGATGGTCGGCAACAAGAACTATTCGGTGCAGTTCGCCAATGCGATGTTGGCGGCGACTCCGCCTCCCATGTTGGCGTTCGAGAGTAAGGCAACTGGATCGAATGCGATAACGGTAGGTTCCATTGCCCGGATGGAACGAGAGCTGGCCGCGCTCCAGATGCAAACCTCGGCAGTGGAGGACTCCTATGGCCCTGATGTGCTCCATCTAACTGTCATTAAAGGGCACCTAAAAAAATGGCTTGAAAATGCCGCCGTTCTACGCTGGCTCGCGAAGCATCGCCCGGAGTATCTCAAGGAATTTCAGCGGATCACTGAAACCGAGGATGTAAGCGTGGGCTAGGCATTTGCTCGCCGATCATTTCAGCAAGTAGATTCTGCTACGGCACTGAGGCCACGAAATCCAGAAACGCCCATTAAACGCCACTGCGATCATGCCCAACAGGCGCGAGGTCAGTCAGCAGGGGAGAGCTATGTGGAAGTGGTTGTTTAGAACCAAGCCAAAGAAGGGAACCGCAATGCGGGTCGGGCCGAAGATACCCCGCGACGAGGGGCGATCCGGCAGCCCCAAGCATCCCCTGCCCATGCCGGCCGGGTTGGCATTCGGTGACCTGGACTCCCATCTCCGCAACGACCTTGCCGAGACCCCGGAGATCTGGGGCGCCGACTAGGCGCCGATCTATGAGGTCGCCCGAACGGCGGCCAGCCAGGGGGCGATCAGCACCAGGTGTATGTCGCCGTGCGGAGCTAATTTATTCGCCTAAAGCGCCCTCTAAAGCGAAGGAACGGGCGAGGCTGCAACCGCGGCACGATCCGAAGCACGTAGCCGACCGACTCTCAGCGCTCAATTCTTACCAATTTCGTCGGTTGTTGGTCTGCGAATCCCGGTAAACCCGTGAACGTTCGGCAGGTTTCGTCGTGGCGCATTTTGTGCTTCAGTTCGCAATGCGAGGGACTGTATTCGCCTGTCTTAATTCCGACCTCGGGCGGTCGATATATCCCGTCGTGGGTAAGGCCAGACCGGCGCATTGCAGGGCTTGGGCAGTCTCTAGGGACGAGACAGGGGGATGGATAATCAATGATGGGTCAATTGGACCGAATGGCTAGGACGTCACGTGAACTCAATGGATGAGCCAGTCCACCATGGCGATGCAGTATGCATCGCCATGATGAGGCCCTATTCGTGAGCGCTGTGGTCTTGCCTGAGCCGGCCACCTTGAACCGGCTTTTTAAATTGGCTGCGCTGGCTGGCGCCGATGCGGCAGTGCGTGTGCACCTCGAACGAGGCGACCATGTCGATGGGCGGGACGTGTCGGGCCAGACGCCGCTCATGCTTGCTGCCCGGCAGAACCGCGCTTCAACATGTTCACTTCTGTTGGCTTCCGGCGCCGACGTCGATCTCGTTGATGGCGAAGGAAAGAGCGCGCTGGTCATCGCCCAACTCGCCAACGCCACCCAAGCAATCGACGTCATCCAGACCTTCCTGGATGAGCGAGCGCAGACGAGGACCTTGGAAGAGCCACCCGCCGACCGTGAGCGTTCAAATGCCGACGGTTGTCAGGACCCGAATGTTACGGCGTCCGCAGAGGACGATTCGGCGTGGGTGGCAGAAGAAGAACCCATCGCTCCCAAAGGGGACTCATCAATTGCGGCCGCCGCCAAGGCGATCCAGGTTGTCCTTTCCCAGCACAGCTTCATCGATGACTACACCGACTGGAGTGATGTCGCCGCCTTTCTTCCAGAAAGAAGCGTTCGACCTGCTCGTCCCGTCGACCCCGATGTTCGATGGCCACTTAAGAGCCTCCTGCTCAAGGCGATGCGTGAAGGTGGTGTCCCTGACGTTGATATCCAATCCTTTTGTGAGAATGAGGATGGGGAACGAGAACTGGATGCGGAAAACCTCATCCGCCTGACACTTGGCGAGCTGAACATACTTGCCGATGAACGACAGGTGCTTCGCACGGAGGCGTTACAGGACGTTCCCGATGAGCGGGAGGAGCAGGCACTGGAAGACGCGCTGGCTTTCCATGACAGCGTGAGCGCGTCGGCCGACTTTTGCTTTCGTGTCTACCAACGGGACATGGGGAAAACTGGGCTTCTCACAAGAGAAGAAGAAATTGCTGTGGCTAAGGCGATCGAAGATGGCCTTTACCAAGTGCAGCTGGCGCTATCGAAATTTCCACTTGCGATTGGGGCATTGCTCGAAACGTTTGACGCATTTCTCAACGACAAGCTCCGACTAAGCGAGTTCCTTGCCGGCTTCCGCGATGCGCGCGAGACGGTCAGCACGGTAGAGATCGAGGCCGCGCTCAAAGGTCAGGTGGCACCTCCGGCGGACGATGATGGCGATGACACCCTCCTGGACGAGGACACCGAGGACGCTGGCGAGTTACGCGAAGAGGCCATCGAGCAGTTCGAACGGCTGCGCGCTTGTTACCTGTCTTTTTGCGGCGCGGTTGAACGCAATGGCTTCGATCACAATGCCCACACCGCGCGTGAACAGGTGGCTCGTGAATTCATGAAGGTCGCTCTGTCTGCGGCCGCCATTGATGGTCTCGCGAACAAGCTACGCAGCGTTTTGGACAACCTCGATCGGCATGAGCGCGCACTGTTCGATGTCATGACCCGCCAGGTTCGCATGCCGCGAAATGAGTTCGTCGCCGCATATGCCGGCCATGAGGGGGATGTAACCTGGTCCGATGGGCTGATCGGCAAACACGCGAAGTGGTCGCCCGAGGTCGCCATCTATAAGGCGGCCATCGATGCCGAGCAGGAACACCTTGCTTCAATCTCGCGAAAGCTCTTCATGCCGTTGTCCGAAGTCAAGATTATGGCCTTGACCATCAAAAGCGGGGTTGCCAAGGCACGACGCGCACGCAACGCGATGGTAGAAGCAAATTTACGTTTGGTTCTGTCGATCGCTCGTCGATACACGCATCGCGGTGAGCAATTTATGGACCTCGTTCAGGACGGCAATATCGGACTGATGAAAGCGGTCGACAAGTTTCAATACCGTCGGGGATACAAGTTCTCTACCTATGCCACTTGGTGGATCCGACAGTCGATCACGCGGGGCCTTGCCGACCGTGGTCGAACCGTTCGACTTCCCGTTCACATGATCGAGTCCATCAATAAGTTGGGGCGGCTTTCACGTGAGGAGTGGCAGCGATTGGGGCGCGAGCCGCGTGCGTGGGAGCTGGCCGTGAAGATGGGTCTGGAGGTTGACAACATTCGTAAGCTGGTGCGGCGGTCGGGTGACGTGATTTCCCTGGACGAACATGTTGGGGAGCATGAGCAGCACCCTCGCATTGAGTTTCTGCAGGACATCAACACACCATCGCCCCTCGATCTCGCGCTCGATCATGGGTTGGTCGAAACCGTCCGTGTTGCCCTCGGCAACCTGAAGCCAAGGGAAGCTAAAATTTTGCGCTTGCGGTTTGGGATTGGTGAAAACACGGACCACACACTTGAGGAGGTCGGCAAAAAGTTCGACTTGACTCGCGAACGTATCCGCCAGATCGAAGCAAAGACACTAAGGAAGCTTCGGCATCCCACTCGTCGTGGTGCGCTCATTACCTTCATGGACGATCGACAGTCCGTTAAATCGGACGAAGACGAATGAGCACCATACCAGGGACTCGAAATCTTCCACCGCGAGCTGAGGCCATGCTCGAGGCCCTTCGCGGGGTGGGTTATTCCGTCGAAGCAGCGCTCGCTGACATCATCGATAACAGCATCTCGGCGCATGCCACCGAGGTGCGCGTGGAGTTTGACTGGGACGAAGAGCACAGCCGAATTTCCGTTCTCGATGATGGCTGCGGGATGTCTGACCGGGAACTGGAGCGCGCTATGCAGCTTGGCGCGAAGAGCCCACTCGATGCGCGCGATGCGTCCGACCTTGGGCGGTTCGGGATGGGGCTCAAGACTGCTTCCTTTTCGCATTGCCGTAGGTTGACCGTTGCGACGGTCAAAGAGAAGGTGTCCTCGTGTCTGCGCTGGGACCTTGATGAACTTGGTCGTAGCGAAGAGAGTGGTTGGCTGATTTTCGAAGGCCCATCCGACGGTTCTGAGGCTTTCATCGGCTCACTCGCCGAGCACACGCATGGAACGCTTGTGCTGTGGGAAGCGCTGGATCGCATCGTAACGCCTGGGTATAAGTCTTCGGATTTCAGCGATCTGATTGATCGGGTTGAGGCCCACCTGGCGATGGTCTTTCATCGTTTGCTCGATGGTGCGCGACCACGCCTGAAAATCTTCTTGAATGGAAATCCAATCGCACCGTGGGACCCTTTCATGATGGGACATCCTGCAAAGCCGTGGGTTTCGCCTGTGGCGAAGCTGACCACGACGGGCGGTCAGATCGAAGTGCAATGCCATGTGTTGCCACACAAGGACAAGCTGACCGAGCGTGAGATGGAGCACGCCGCTGGAGTCGCAGGCTGGACATCCCAACAAGGGTTTTACGTCTATCGCAACGAGCGATTACTCGTTGCGGGCGGTTGGCTGGGGTTGGGGCAGCGACGTGCGTGGAATCGTGAAGAAGCTCACCGCTTGGCCCGCATTCGTCTGGACATCACGAATACGGCCGACGCCGAGTGGAAGATAGACATCCGAAAGGCGACAGCGCGACCACCCACTTCGTTGCGCGGTTGGTTGACAAAGTTGGCCGAAGAAACACGAGATCGCGCGCGGAAAGTGTATGCATCGCGCGGCGGGCCCATCAACCGAAGTGGTGGTCAACCGATCGAACAGGCGTGGCGAGCGGATCATACCAAGACTGGTGTGAGGTATCGGATCGATGATCACCATCCCGCAATTGCTGCCGTGCTCGAAACTTGCGGTGAAAACTTGGCCCTGGTCAAAGCGATGCTTCGTGTCATCGAGGAAACAGTGCCCATTCAGAAAATTTGGCTGGATACCGCAGAGGGTAAAGAAGCATCGCGGATTGGCTTCGCCTCAGAACCGCCTGATGCCGTCCTTGAAGTGCTTGACACTCTCTTCCTGGATCTAACCGGTAGGCGCGGTCTGAGCGATGAAACCGCCAGACGCATGCTGCTCACGATGGATCCTTTTCAGAACTACCCCGGTCTCGTCAACGCCATGTCTTCGGACGCCCCATAACACGATTCGAGAATCTACTTAGGCCCTCCTATGCTCGATACCAGCTCATCCCTGACCCCCGTTCTCAACATCGCGCAGACGCTGCTTGAAGTTGAAAAGGGGAAACAGCAGGCCATCACTCCCCTAATCATTGCGGAAAAGGTTGATCACGCGACTGCCGTGGTGAGTGCGTCGCTTTCAGACGCAGACCGTGAATTCATCATCGCGGAACTGATTCGTCGTTTCAGTCACTGGATTGGTCGCGATTCTGCGCTGGAGGACACCCATGATCACATCGCATGGCTGGTGTCGGAGCGGAAGAAGGATTGGCGCTACTGGCAGCGCTATCAGACGATGCTGGAACGTAAACTTTCAGTGAGCGTGGTCGAGGCATTGGATAAGTCCACCGATGGCATCCTGTCCAAGCTGGAAGACCCGACCCGAGAAGGGAATTGGGATCGGCGCGGATTGGTGGTTGGGCACGTGCAATCGGGAAAGACCGGCAACTATTCCGGGCTTGTGTGCAAGGCCGCTGACGCTGGTTACAAGGTCATCATCGTGCTGGCGGGTCTTCATAACAACCTCCGCTCACAAACTCAGATCCGCCTGGAAGAAAGCTTCCTAGGGTATGAAACGTCAGAGAACCGTGACCGTGGAACTCCCGTGGGCGTCGGGTTGATCGATAGCGATCCTCGCATTCATCCGAACTGCGCAACCACTCGGGCGGACAATGGAGATTTCAACGCGGGGGTGGCACGTCAATTCGCCATCTCGCCAGAGCAGCGGCCGTGGCTGTTTGTGGTGAAGAAGCAGAAGACGGTGTTGACGCAATTGCTGAAATGGATACGAGGCCATGTAGCGGACAGCACCGACGCTGCAACAGGTCGAAAGATCGTCACCAATCTTCCGTTGCTGGTGATCGATGATGAAGCAGACAATGCTTCCGTGGATACCGGCGAGCAGGTCTTTGACAGCGACGGTGTGCCGGACGACGAGCACCAGCCCACGGCGATCAACAGCCTCATTCGAAAGATCATTCATTCGTTCGCGAAATCTGCCTACGTCGGCTACACGGCAACTCCCTTTGCCAATATTTTCATTCATCGGCGCGGAGCGACGAATGAGGAAGGACTGGACCTTTTCCCACAGTCTTTCATCATCAACCTCGCAGCGCCGTCGAACTATGTAGGCCCCGCGCGCGTGTTCGGGTTGAGTTCACCAGAAGGTCGGTCTGAAGGGCTGCCGTTGACGTCCTTCATTACGGATCATGTGAAGCAAGAAGCGCCCGATCATCCCGATGGCTGGATGCCTGGAAAGCACAAAAAGGACCACGTTCCGCTTTTTGATGGGCAGGCGGTTCCTCCCCCTTCGCTCATTAAAGCCATCCATTCCTTCGTTCTGGCTTGCGCCGCGCGCAAGTGTCGCGGTCAGGGCAGGGAGCACTCTTCCATGCTCATTCACGTGACACGTTTCACCAGCGTGCAGGGTGAGGTTCGTGAGCAGGTCGAAGCAGTGGTGAACAGCATGCGCCAGAAGCTGACGCATAAAGTGGATCATCAAGGTTTACTGAGTGGTCTGCGCCAGCTGTGGGAGGAGGACTTCGTTCCGACCAGTCAGGTGCTTCAAAAGCCATTGGAGTCACACGGTGAGCGGTTACTGATTCCAGAGTGGGCGGCGATTGCCGAGGTTCTGCCTGATGTGGTCCGTGACATCATAGTGCGTGTGGTCAATGGCACTGCAAAGGATGCGTTGGATTACTCGGACCAGAGTGAAGTCGGTTTGAAGGTGATCGCCATTGGTGGGGATAAGCTCGCTCGCGGGCTGACACTTGAAGGCCTATGCACGAGTTACTTTGTTCGCACTACGAAGATGTATGACACGTTGATGCAGATGGGGCGATGGTTCGGTTACCGGCCGGGGTATCTGGATCTTTGCCGGCTCTATACGTCGGAGGATCTGGTCGAGTGGTTTAAACACATTGCCGATGCGTCTGAGGAGCTTCGCGAAGAATTTGATGCGATGGCAGAGCGCGGAGACACCCCCGAAAATTACGGACTGCGCGTTCAGTCGCACTCGGTGTTGCTGGTCACCTCGCCGCTCAAGATGCGGACATCGAAAGAGTTACAGTTGTCGTTCAGTGGTGAATTGCTGGAAACAGTTTCGCTCTTCAAGACAGATGTGCGCCTGACCAGGAATCTCACTGCGACGGAAGATCTGATTCGCGGAATGGGGCAACCCAACGAACGTAATCCCACACGGATGCGAGCTGGCAATGAGAGCAAATGGACCGGAAGTTACCTGTGGAAGGGCGTGTCAGCGGACTTGATTGCAGATTTCTTTGGCAACTATCTCACTCATCCCGACGCACACAAGGTCAAGAGCAACCTTCTCGCAGACTTCGTCCGTCAGATGGCAAGATCCAATGAGCTCACGTCATGGACAGTGGTGATGATCGGTGGCGGAGAGGGGCGGCCGCACAGGTTTGGGAACGACATTTACATCGACATGCTCAAGCGCAAGGACGAGACGTCTGGGCCTGAGAAGTATTCGATTGGCCGCCTTCTATCTCCGCGCGACGAGGCTATCGACCTCGACGATGACGCATGGCAGGCCGCGCTTTCTTTAACAATTCGCACGTGGGAAGCGACTGGTGGGAAGAGGTCGTCGCGGCCATCGCAACCAGAAGTTCCCAATGGGCCTGCGGTGCGGCGCATTCGCGGCAAGGGAGCAGCCGGTGTCACAGCGGCTCCCGAACGCGGGCTGCTTCTGTTGTATGCGCTGGATCCGTGTGAGGCGCGACCGAGCGATGCACTCAATCATGGTTTCGAAAACGATGATCTTCCGGTCATCGCATTCGGTGTGAGTTTCCCCAGTAGCGATAACGGAGTGAAAGTGACCTATCAGGTAGATCATCTACGCTGGGAGCAGGAATATGGCGCGGGCGAATGAGGAGTTTTCGCTTGCCTGGAACGCGCTTGCAGGCGGAACGGGGACCAAGGGATGGCAAACCATCCGTGTGACGGCGGCGGGTCATTGTCCCGTCGCTGCAGGGCGTTGTTTTCCCGATGGGGAAGAAGCATTGCTGGTGGGGTTTCCGGGCGCAGCACTCCCTGCCGGTGAAGCATTGCCGGACGGCACCGGGTTTCGCGTGCAGCGCGTGGATCCCTACCGGGATGGCATGCTGTGGCTGGCGTTGACGCGTAACTCAGATGGTGCGTCCGATGTATTCCTCACCATGGTAAGTGACGTAGTGGGGGAGCTCGACCGCGCTGCAAACGCGCAGCGGTTTGCTCATCATCAATTTCTCGCTCGCGTTCGGGCGTGGCAGGCATTCATGCGAACCCCGCGAGGGCCGCTCTCGCCGGAGGCTGAGTTGGGGTTGGTTGGTGAGCTCAATGTGTTGGCGTTGATGCTGAGCTCCGGTGTGAGCATTTCCACCGCGTTGGACAGCTGGAAAGGTCCATTGGATGCGTCCCAGGACTTTCAGCTTGGCACCGGGGCACTCGAAGTGAAGTCGACGTTGTCCATCGCAGGATTTCTCGCCCGGATCGGAACACTGGAACAGCTCGATGATTCGGTTCTACAGCCGCTGTTCGTTGTGGGTGTGCGATTCCAGATGGCCGAGAATGGAGTGAATTTGCCTGGGACGGTGGAGATGGTGCGCCAGTTACTGAGTGGCGATCCGGATGCTGATCGACGCTACAACGAACTTCTTTTTGCCGTGGGTTACCTGCCCATGCATGCCGATCGCTACACGCGTCAATTTAGAGCCGTTGATATACGGGTCGCGCTCGTGGGTGCGAACTTTCCACGGTTGACCTTCGGGAGCGTGCCGCAGGGCGTGCTCAAGGCAGCTTACGACATCGACCTGGACTGCGTGAGCGGTGCGCGTCTTGACCTTGCCCATGCGTTGAAACAGTTGGGAGTGATTTGATTATGGAACTACAGGAGTTTTTGACGCAGATCCAGTCAGAGGTGCGGGAACAGATGTCCGGCGGTTTGCCATTCGCCGAAAAGTTCTTTGCGGAAATCGTCATGCAGCACATGGCCGAGGCCGGTATGACGTCAGAGCCTGCTTCGTGTGATTTTGACGGCAAGGTCGGAAACGCCAATCTGCGCTTGAGTGGCTTCGCACTCTCTGATGATGGAGACCAACTCGACCTGTTTGTTAGCCTCTATGAAGGCGTCAACGAGATCACACCCATCACCGACGCCGAGTGTAAGACCGCAGCCGACCAATGCCTTCGTTTTCTTCAGCTTTGCGTGGAAGGGAAGATGGCGGCACGCCTGGACCCAACGCACGATGCTCGTTCTTTGGCGGAAACCATACACGCGGGCTACAACGAACTGGATCAAATCCGCATCTTTGTTCTGACAGACAAAAAGTCCAAGTCCAAGAACTTTAAGGCGCGGGAAATTTCCGGGAAGACCGTGCGCCTTGAGGTTATGGATATTGAGCGGCTTTATCGGCACATATCCGAGGGCAAGCCGCGTGACGAATTGATTGTCGATTTCAATCAGATTGCAGGCTCGCCGTTGCCATGTGTCTTTGTCCCTGGGCAGGAGGATTACGAATACGCGCTGGCCGCCATTCCCGGCGAGGCGCTGCGCCATCTTTATGACCGCTTCGGCGCAAGGCTTCTCGAAGCCAATGTTCGATCGTTTCTGAGTGCGCGATCCAAGGGCGTGAACGCAGGGATCCAGAAAACGTTGCGGGAATCTCCGGACCACTTCATGGCGTATAACAACGGCATCGTTCTGGTTGCGGACGAGGCCATCATGGCGCAAGGCCAGGATGGTGTCCCCGGCATCGCGTGGTTGAAGGGCATGCAGATCGTCAATGGGGGTCAAACGACCGCATCGCTTTACTTCACCAAGAAGAAATACCCGGAAACCGATCTGTCCCGCGTGCGTGTGCCGGCGAAGATCATCATTCTCAAAAGAAACGACGCAGCAAAGGAAGAGGCGCTCGTTTCGGATATCTCACGCTTTGCCAACAGTCAAAATGCAGTTCGTCAATCGGACCTTTCTGCCAACAAGCCATATCATATTGAAGTGGAGCGTCTTTCGTTGTCCGTCTACTGCCCCGATGGGATAGGGCGTTGGTTCTACGAGCGTGCGGCAGGCAGTTATGCCACGATGCTCGCGCGCGAAACTTCGCCCGCGAAGATGAAAGCTTTGAAGGAGAGCATTCCACCAGCCCGGAAGATCACGAAGACAGATCTGGCTCAATACTCGATGGCATGGAGTGGTTTGCCGGATGTCGTGAGCCTTGGTGCTCAGAAGTGTTTTGACCGTTTTATGGCATCCATGCCGACGCCGGAAGAAGGCGAAGTTATCGTTCCGCTAGACGCTGCGGGCTACAAGGCGATCGTGGCGAAGGCCATCATATACAGGGCGGTGCAGAAGCTGATTCGACCGATGTTTCCTGCATTCAAGAGCAACGTTGCTTCGTATGTGGTGTCGCTGGTGGCGCGAACCTACGCAGACGAGTTTCGCCTGGAACGGGTCTGGAACAACCAGGGGTTATCGTCTGAGCTTCTGGTGCAGATTTCCACATGGGCACGGGAAGTGAATGATCAACTTCACAACACGTCGAATGGGCGCATGATTTCTGAGTGGGCCAAGAAGCCCGAATGCCGCGACGAGGTTCTGAATGCACAGTATTCACCTTCGGCCTACGGCATCCCGGAGGTCGTAAGCTAAGATCAGACCATGGATATTGTCGACCGCAATACGCGCAGTCGAATGATGGCGGGAATCCGGGGCAAAAACACCAAGCCGGAGCTGCTCGTTCGCAAGGCATTGTTCGCGGCAGGCTTTCGATATCGATTGCACCGCCGCGGACTGCCTGGGTCTCCGGATATCGTATTGCCGGGGCGACATATTGCGGTTTTCGTTCATGGCTGTTTTTGGCACCAGCACGAACAGTGCAGGTTCGCCAAGATTCCCGCGAGCCGCTCCGATTTTTGGACTCGGAAACTTGTGGGCAATGCTGATCGTGATCGAAAGGCAGTCGAATCGTTGAAAGTCGACGGTTGGCGGATCTTGGTCGTGTGGGAGTGCGCAACGCGTGACCCGCTGATCCTCAACTCGCTGGGGCAATTACTGTCGTCCTGGATCTCCAGTGACGGCAGCACGGGTGAGATCAGAGGATTTGCGCATCCTCAAGGAAATTGACGACCACTTGGGCAATTTGTCGAGCCAGCCAGGGGGGAACTGCGTTGCCGACCTGTATGTATTGTGCGGTTCGATTGCCTTCAAAGAAATAGTTGTCAGGGAAGGTTTGAAGTCGAGCGGCCTCGCGAACCGTCAGGCTGCGCACCTGGGACGGATCATGATGAATGTAGTAGTGGCCATCTTTAGCGATATGAGAGACCACGGTGGTGGACGGTGCACCCGCGATCTGCACGCGGAAGCGATCTGCAAACGGGATCGTTTTGTCGTCTACGTTTGAATGCTCGGGCAATAGACGCGGCGGAAAAAGAAACAGCTTGGGGGAGATTCCCAGCTTCCTGGCGTAGCACGAAGCAAACAGATAACGGTGCAGATCCGATTGCATGTGAAACCGTGTTTCGTGCTGGAGCACGCCGCCCAGGCGCGGATCGTGATACCAGCGGCGAAGCGCTTTGGGAAGCGCCGCATCCATGGATACAGTCTCTTCGATAAATCTTGCCCCAAAGCTGACATGCGACTGGGCACGACGAAGCGCTTTGGTCATCGCCGCCTCGACATCAGGGCGGTCCTCACTGCGCCACGAAATGAGCCCGTCAGTTGCGGTGGATAAGGCTTCGAGCCAACTTTGATGGTTGTCCTGGCCGCGGGACAACCTGCTGCGCAGCGCGGGAAGCCCCGAGAGTGCCAGAACAGCGCCAACCTGTTCTTTGGCTGGTTCCAGCACGTGACGTTCGCGGCGCACCCTTCGTTTCGCAACACGCTCCGCGATGTCAGATCGAACCCCAAACAGGATGACCCGGTGGCGACTCTGTGGGACACCGTAGCGTTCCGAGAGGATGAGGAAATCAGCGGGGTTCAGTTCGCCCGACTCTCCATCAGTGGCGAACGATCGGATGTGATATTCAGCGCCGTTGCCGGGCTTGGCCAAGTCCGACAAGATTCGCTCAAAGATGTAGTTGCCTTGGTGTGTGGACGTCAGGATCCCCTTGACGTTTTCCATCACGAACACCGTGGGGGAGAACTTTCGGATGACGCGCAAATACTCCTTGTAGAGGAAATGCTTTTCGTCATTTTCGAAGCCTGTTGGATCCACCGTGCGGCGCCTGGAGCGCCCAGCCATCGAGTAAGCCTGACAGGGTGGGCCGCCGATCAGGGCCCATTCGGTGGCGCCGTTGAGGGCAGACTTGATCCATCCATCCACTTCTTTGGCGGGTGTCTTGCCGAGCTCAGCATGCCTGGCTTCGGAAGCGGCATGGCGCACAGCCTCCGCTATGGACCGATGGGAGAGGAATGCCTCCCGAGACAGGTCCCCGCGGACATAGTCGTAGTAGCTGTCCGGCGCCTGACCTTTCCCGAAGGCTCGGAAAAGAGCCCGCAGCGACAGCGTGCGGTGGGCTATTTCGTCCTTTTCGATGGAGACCCGAACCGAGAATCGGCTGTGATCATCTGCGTCCACCAACGAGGAGAACCCTTCGCCGAGTCCGCCCGGCCCAGCGAACAGGTCGATCACTGGAAAGGATTTCTTCTTCACCTCATCCCTTTCTTCTATGCGGGCTTTTTTGTTGCTACCCGTCGTTTCGGCTTGTGCCGAATGGTCCTTCAAGGACAGCCCCTTATCGAAGACTCATCTTATTCGATTCGAGGGTGCTCCAGCGACCGGTCCGGGACGCAAATCTCCAACCTCCGGATCGCACGGGCTGCGACGCTCACCGTTTCCACCTGATTGATGTGCAGGTGGTCAACCACTTGGTGATCGGCGCCGGACACGTAGTCAGTATGTCGGGACGCGAGCTCTTCTTTCCGCTCGTTACTTGGCTGGAGGCATCGAGCTGCTTCATGAGCAAGGTTCCCAGTTGCCAGCGAAGGAGAGGGTGAGCTCGCGTCATGTGGGGGCGCTCATTTCGCAACGCTGCGATGTCATGTGGAGATTGTTAGGCAAGCCGCTTCTGGGCGACAGATGCCGCCCAGAAGTCAGCGAACTTCAATGAAACTTGCGACGGAAATCGCGCGCAGCTTGAAGTGTTTCGAGTGCGAGGGATTTACCCCAACCCAAATCAATGAGATCAGCAACCGCGATGTAGTCTGCCTGAGCGCCGAGGAGCACCAGAAAGAACAGGAAGTCGGTTTCCGAGCGCCAGCGACTGCTTGTGCTAGTTTCTGCAAGCGCCTTGAAGTATTCGCGTGCCCAAGGCTTTGCCTTGACGAAAATGCGCTTCAGCTCGTCGATCGATTCGATACCGAGCATGCCGGCTAACGCAATGATGCTCGCCTGACTTTCAGCCCGCAGGGCTGGATCTGCCTCTCGGAAGAAAAAGCCCGTCGCATTTGCATCTCCGGCGAAAAGAAACTCACCGCCGTCAACCAGTTTGGCCACTTCTGCGGCCGACAAACTCTTGCCATGCTGAGGCGTGGCACGTGCTTCCTCAGTTTGCTTCAACGACAACATCACGTGGTGCCAATGGTGAAAGCCTGCACGCTGTGCGGACTGTTCGAGCAACACCTGATAACCACCTGCTCCCTTGCGGGAAAGGTGTTTTGCGTCGGATTTGAGCTCTTTGACCCGCGAATAGGTAATCGGAACGAGGTTCATGTGATTTCCTTCTTGCGGCTACTACCAAGTGCCCACGGCCCGGATTCGCCTTGAAGGGAATCACCAGGTCTTGCTTCGCGGTCTTCCTGTCACAGTTCGCCATTGGTGGGCAGCGTCGCCTTTTGGGCCGGAAGCGTAGACCGCGCTCCCGGCCTCATCATGCGACGAGCGATGGCAGAAAGTCCAGGGGCGACTGGCGTAGCCGTGCAAGTGCGGGTCTGAATGATTCGCGACGTCACTAGGGTCACGTGCCGACATCTTTTATTTTTTGTTCCGGCCTGTTTCTTTCTTTCTTGTTGGTCTGGCAGCCGGCCGCTTTACACCGGCTTCCTTGGCCAACCGCGCCTCCACGTCCTTGGCCCAGGTGACCAAATCGGATCCGCAGGCTTCCAACCAATCGCGGATTTGGAGTCCATCAAGCCGGACCGTCGCGCGCTCTGCCCCGGTAATGAACGCCTGGGGTCGGCCCAGGCGTTCCCCAAGCTCAACCTGCGTCAGTCCGGCCTTCTCGCGGGCAGCGCGCAGGGCTTCGATAAAATGGGAGTTTTCACGCCGGTAAATCGACTTGATCCCGCGAAGTTGGGCTTTCTTCCGCGCAGTGGCCATTGCCCGCTCCAATCGAACAGGGCAATAACCATATACGCGAACATCTGTTACGCAGATACAAGAAGTTTATGTATCCATCCAAAGGGTTGGCGGGCCACTTGTTCCTCATGGTGATGTTCTCGGCAGGCTGGCCAGCAGGACGACCAGCGCCCTGAGACTGGCAGCCCCTGTTTTGGCCAGAAGCGCTCGGATCTGGGTGCGAACCGTGGCGATGCTGAGCCCCGCCGTGTCGGCATAACCCTGGGGACTGGCGCCATGGGCCAACGCGACCGCCAGGCGTGCTTCGGCGGGGGTCAGTCCAAAGGCTCGCTGGTAGCGCCCAGGTCCGGGCGGCGAGACCGCCACCTGCTCCCGAATCAGCACGACCAGCGATGCGGAGGGGATCACCCCGATGCCGCCGGGCAGGGCGGGGTCCAGCACCCGGGACACCACCTCCATCCCGCTGGGCATCCGAACACCCATTCCCCGGTCCCGGGGAAGCGGGAGGAGGGACAAGACCAGTGGGGTGGGTCGGCCACCAATGGGGTGCACCAGAGTCCGGGTCCGGGCCTGGCGATCCCGGATCGTCGCTTTGAACTGTGCTTTGAGCTGAGCGCCCGGGGCCCAGGAGGTTCGGAAACCACGGGTGGTCAGGACATTCCCCAGGAGTCGCTGTGAGGCTTGGTTGGCGAACAGCACCGCCGATCGCTCGTCGAGGATCAGGATGCCTTGGCCTAGCGTTTCGAGGGCAAAGAACCCGGAGCTGGCCGCCCCGCGTAACTCGTCGGCCAAGAACAAATGCTTGGCCCAGCGAGAAAGGTGAAACATATAGGCGCCCACCTCTTTCCGTTTCTCTTCTGAGAATTCAGGGCGACCGATGAGATGGTTGAGCGCCACGTGGATGTTTTTGCCACCCGTTCTGTAAATATTGCCGCCGATCACATAGCGGGGACCCGCCGGGATCAAGAAGTCCTGGTAGAACTCCGAGCCGCTGACGAAATGATCATCAAGCACATCGTGGCAGGCGACGACCATACCCGTTGGCGTGTTCAACCCGATTTGAAGTCGCGGGTCGATGCGATGGTAATGCGCCAGATAATCCCGCTCCGCCGCCGCAATGCGCTCACCGATCACCACACTGGCGAACACCGAACTCGTCTCCTCGTCCTTACCGATCAGGTGCAGGCCATCGCAATCCAATGCCCGGTTGATGCGCGCTAAAACGTCTGGGATTTGCTCAGGAAGAAGGGCGGACTCATAGAGATCCGCTACCAAAGTTTCCAAGATCAACGTCTTCCCCCTCATTCCCTCGACCCTACAATGCTTGGCCGTCCAAGACATCATCAACATTGATGATGTAGGCCTGTTCTGTCCTTCGTAGTCTGCGCCGAACCTCACGCTTGCGGTCTGGCGTGCTGAGAAATAATACAAGAACTTTGTGTATTCATTTATTCAGCGTTACGCATCAAGGGCTTAGGGTCGATCTGGCCGGAGCTGATGCAGGTGTGCTCCGGATGATCCCGCGCACACCTGTCTTCTTTGTTTCAGGGGCATCTATGGAAAACATGATTGCAACCCAACCACATCCGCTGCCAAGGACGTTGCGTCCGCGCTGGCGAATCAGCTTGAAGTTGATGGTGTTGGTGATCCCGGTGGTGCTGGCCGGCTGTGCGACGACAGTGGGCCGCGACTACGACCAGACCAAAGTCGGCCAGTTCGTGCCGGGACAAACGACGATGAGCCAAGTGGTGGCGGCGCTCGGTCAGCCCCAGGAGCAGGAGACAGAGAGTGACGGTGGCACTCGGTTGCACTACCAATACATTTCAAGCCAATCGTCCGTCGGCAGCTACATCCCCGGAGTAAGTCTGATTGACCACAGTGTTTCGACGAAGGGCAAGGACACGTTCCTCTTCTTCGATGCGCACGGCAAATACGTGCGGGCTGAAAACAATCAATCGAACATGTGAGGGGAGGTCATCATGTTTCAGCTTCTTCGTGGGGTCATCGCCGTTGTCGGTGGCTTCGTTCTTGGCTGGTGTCTCTTCTTCGTGTTGCACGTTCGACTGATCTCGCCAAGTCTCCTTGTGCCCCTCTGCATGCTTGGCGTGTGGTTGACGCTTCCCCGTCTCGTGCCAGGCTTCAAAAGCGCTTCCCGTCACCGCGGGCCGCCGCTTTCGGTCACAACGGAGGCGGACTGGACGGTCATTGCGGCACGCCCGTCACCGCTTCCCAAACGTGGTCCGGTGCTGTGTGTCCTGTTCCCCGTTCCCGCCGTCATCGCTCTTGCTTCCTTCGGCATCATCGTTGCTGCTGTTGGTGTCTGGGTCGTGGGAACGGTGTTGATGTTCGCCCTGATGAACCGGGGCAATCGGAACAAACGCCGTGCGACGCTGGGACCGTTTGCGGTGAAGCCCGATGCTGTCCGTCTTCCGGATGGCCAAGTGATCGCGCGGCAGCGGATCTACCGGTTCGGCATCCGCAACACGGAAGACGGCCAGGTGTTTTTCTACGGTGGCAACACCATCCAGCGTGCCGGCCAGGCAGGGGCCGCGATGACCCACGCGCGCATGGTGCCGATCAGCCATGCGGTCGTGGTCGAACACGATGGCGCGATGTCGTATCTCGCGGGTGGCCTGACTCAGGAACTGGCGTATGCGGTGCTGGATGAAATCAGCCGGCATGTTCGAGGCTTTGCCATCACATGAATCCCTAAGGCGCTCGGCCCTCAGAGGCGGGGGCGGCCTCTTGCTTCATGACGCCCCAGCCGCCCGAAAGGGCGGCTTTTCTTTCTACGCGATAGGTGAGTCCGCCGGTCGGTTTGAGCGAGCAAGCCCCTCAACTCTACAAGGGCGCGGTTTAAGTCAGTGGCATGCCGGCAAGCATCCGCTCACCACCGCAGATTCGGGTGGCGTCCATCAACACCTTTGCCAGGCCATCGAGTAGGGCGAAGTCGAAATCAGGATCAAATTGCTGCCACAGCCGTTGCAGTTCCTGGTGCAGACCAGGCCAGCAGGTGGCCAACGGCGTGGTCCGCACGGTCGGGCACAAGTCCAACACGTTGACTGGCACAGCCAGTCCGTCGATGTGTCCCATGATGTAAGAGGCGCTGCGAAGCGGCTCTGCTGCGGAGCTGACCGCTTTCAGGAAGGTCTTTGCGGCACGGCGCGTTTGCCAATGCTTTCGGTTGTGGAGCCTCAACCTTGGGAGCTGCACCGTATGATGAAAGAGGCACTCAATAAAGTTGCGGGCAACCAGCTTGGGATCACCGAACCGTGCGCTGAGCCTGCATGCGGCGTATTCGTCCCAGAAGTGCAACGTGCAATAGCTCAGGGCTTCATACCGCCAATCCCGGCGGAGCGTTGGAGAGACATAGTCCCAGGTTGGTTGGGTTTGCCAATGGTTGAGCGCGACGTGGGCCAGTTCATGCGCCACGATGTTGGCCGCGTAGCTTTCTTTTTGTGGGTCGTCCACCAGGTCAACGAGATGAGTGGCATCGAGAAAAACCTGGCTCAGATACCGGCCGTCGCGCATCACTCCTGCGACGCAGCCGGCAGCCCCGACGCGGTTCCTGTTACTTCGAGAACGCTGTAAGGCTGAGGATACTTGCAATGAGGCGTAGTGGGCACGGAGCATGGCATCGAGACCGAAGCCCACAGTGATGCTGTGCAGCTTGCGGAGATTGAGATCGCGCCTTCGCTCGACAACAATGGCTTTGATCGCCGCCAAGAGTTGACTGTTCCATGTTTTCCCGCGACCGGGGCCATGAAACGTCAATGATCGTCGGAGCTGCACGAAATCAGATCAGTGAAAATCCGCTGAGCCCATCAACGCAGATCCTTCGGCTGATCCACCGGTTGTGCGCTGTCCATCAGAAACACCTTGCCGCACCTCGGGCATCTGATTTCCTTCTTGCGCAGGATGTCTTCCACCGCCAGCCTCACGAAGAACTGGCAAACCGGGCAAGTGATTCCTGGCGTCTTGCCAGACGCTTTCTCATTCGTCGTCATGAGTATCTCCGACTGGCCCTAGTCAGTTCGTCTGATAGATGCCGTAAGGGCCATTGGCCGACACGTAATAGCCGGCCTTTGCACGCTTCAAGAAGAACAGGTAAGTCACCCCTGTCTTACAACACAGTGGGTTTTCTTCGGCGATCGGGCCATCAAATAGAACGACAACCTTTGACGTCTCGCCACCTTTGAGCTGTTTGACGATCTTGATGGTTGCGCAATTGAATGAAGCCAAGCAATCAGACGGGGAAGTGGAGGTGACTTGACCGATGAGCACCACATCCGAGCTGGCAACCTTTTGCCCGAGCGTGGCTTCCCTGTATTGATTTGCCCAGGCCGCCGGGGAACACAAACCGAGTGCAACGATCATCGCTGCCGCGGCTTTTATGTGTGAGATCCGATTTTTCATGGCTCATTCCACATGATCGGGTTCGGGTGCGCGTTGACCACTTCCGGGCACCTCACTTCGAATCTTGTTTTCATCCGTCACCGCATTGCCCGACTGCGCCCCGGTCACATGGGGGATGGCATGACCGCCAAGTTCATGAGCAAGAATATCTGCGGGCGCATCACGAAGCGGGGCGCCGTTGACATCTTTGATATTGGTGTTCGAGTTTCCTGAGATCACCACGGCTTGATTGCCACCCTTCGTAGCGCCAGTGGTGACGCCGCCTCCCATCACCGTATCAACGCTTTCCATTTTTCCGGTTGCCGAGCTTTCAAAAGTAGGGCTGATGGACACGGAAATGGTCTCTTTGGCGTTGATCGCCCCTTTCAGGTCGTTGCTATACGTGCTTGAAAATTTAGATGTGTCGCCCTTGGAGCTCACGACCATCAGATTTCCGCTCTTGTCCACGCCAAACGTGCCAACGGCTCGTGAATTGATGAGAGCGACGATCGTCTCGGGGTGATCGGATAAATGCACCACCTTGCCCGTCGGATCGGTATATCGGATGGGGTTGTTGTTGGCGTAGTCATACCGGTTGAAGTTGAAGGCATTACCCGCCTTCGGGTTATCGGGATCAACACTTAGAAAATGACCGGTTACAGGGTCGTAGTAGCGAGCCTGCATGTAGACGAGGTTCGTCTCCGGGTCATTGACGTGACCGGTATAGCCCGGCCCATTGGGCGCCGTGTCTGTCGCAACACTGCCATAGGGTGTGTAATCAAACGTCTTGGTGATGTTGCCTTGGGCATCCGATTCCGCCAAGGGTGTGCCCTGGGGATCCGTGTAAACGTAAGTGACCGTGCCTTGCTGCTGGCCGTAGGCCAGGCCAACCATTCCCATGCCAAGCGCGCAGACCAGGCGCGCCGCGATCCGATGATCCATCATCTTGTTCCCCTTGTGTCGTGTCCCACCACGAAACCGGCGGTTAGCCGCCAGCGCAGCCATCACAGCAGGGGAGGGAGCAGCCCGTCAAGGAGGTGGGCTGGACCAGAGCAACGGCTGACGTAACCCGCTTGACAGAACACCGGTGTCGGCTAAAAGCGTGGGATGGACATCGCTGCTTCCCTTGACCACCTTTCCAAACACGGTTTCGTCGTGGAAGAGCACGCGCGCCCCGATGGATCTCGACACTGGTTTGTCTTCAATCCAAAGAGTCCCTTCTTTTTCGAGAACGACGGTTCCCCGGACATCTTTGACGATAGAGGTCTGGTCTTCTGGGTCCAGCATGTGATGTTGCCGGTTTGGGAGGCAGGGGAAGAGACGAACCTGCTGCCGGACGCTACCCAGATCTGAGGCGCTTGCTGTTCCAAGCGGTCTTGCCATCCGACCATCAGCCCCCGTAGGCTCGATCTCGTCGAACAGAAACGGAGGCAAGTGCCACATGTATGAGGCGATTGTGCATGGAGATCAGGCCAAAAGGCTGATCCACATCAAGGACTGGTTGATCACCAAACGACAACAAACGGCCGGCTGTCCTGTTTGCGAACAAGTGCTTTTGGTCAAAGCTCCGAACTCTCCCACTGTCAACACTCATTTTTCTCATGAGAAGAACAGTGGGTGCCCCTTGACCGCCGAAGCCGGTAAAGCGTTCGAGCGATTCACCAAGACCGAGCGTGTGTCGGCTGCCGAGGCGGCCCGAGTCAAGCAATACGCATTGGAAAACATCGAGAGCATTTATTACCGGGCGAAAGATGTTTGTCCGGAACTCATGTGGACTGAATTTTTATCGCTCTTGGAGAAAGCGTCGCAACACAACATTTGGGCATTCAAGGATTTCAATACTGGATACCTACCTTATGTATTACTGTGTTGTGCGGAGCTGTTTCTAGGCAAGCGCGGATCAAATCGACCGCACTCTGTCTTTTTTGTCCTTGAACCCGAAGCAAGTAAGTCCGAGTTTTGGCATCTCCCGGCGGGAGTAAAGCAACGTGTGTGGCGAGTGGATGTCAGCACGGGAATTTGCGATGTCATTTTGATGAAGTTGGACGAGGCGGACCCATGGTATCGAACGAAGGCAAAGGCGATCTTGAAGATCTAGGTGGCGATTTTCGCATCGGCAAATTGTTTTAGAGAGTTCTGCTGGAACAGTGTCGATGCCTGGATGATCATTCGGCACCACAAATGCAATCCTCGGAGAATGACAATGCCTCATCAAGTATCTCTACGTCCCCTCACGGACCAAGACCTCGCTAATTCCAAGGTGATGCCTCCTGGGTTTCCACCCGTTGACATGGCCAAAACCCGATTTCCAGACTTGATCGCGATTGAATATGACCATGAACTTGTTGGCGTTCTATCTCTCGACATCGACAATGAGTTAGCTGTCCATGTGTTGTCGCCTTTCCAAGGCAGGGGCATTGCGAAAGAAGCGTGTAGGCAATTCTTCGAAATTTGCGTTGATCGTGGCATTCGGCAACTGACGGCCAAGGCCATACAAGGTAACGCTGGCCAGTCTCTGCTCAAATCATTAGGCGCTGAGCCAATAAGTCAAAGAACCAATGGCGCCGACAAGACTGAGGAAACGTATTTCATCCATCTTGACGCGCCGAAGACCTCGGCCTTGACGGATCCAGCGTAGGTAGTTCGATCCGCGCTACCCTCTGGCCTGTCGTGTTTGGGGCGTTGCACCAATGATCGTGAAGTGGACAGAAGCGGACCTCCGTGCCCTCGATCTGAAACTGGCTGAGGCGGGCGTTCGACCCCATGCACGACCCTATTGGGCCGCGCGGGAAATTTTGGGCCCTGAGTATTCGATGTCGCCGTTCGGCAATCCCGAAGCAGACCGGATCACGGCGACCTATCACGCGTTGTTCCCTCATGTCGCCAACACCTGGCCGGGTGCCGGCGTCGGCCTAGCGGCATCCGGGGACGACGTCAGGCGGCTCGTTTTGGGCGTGGCGTTCGGGAGCCCAAGTCCGATCGAGACATGGCAAGCCCTTGGGTTCCGCGATGCTCAGGTTTGGTGGGCCTGGTGTCGTGACGACCCTGCGATCGCCGCACAGACGGCACTGGCACTCGCGGACCTTTACGATTTCGCCTCGGGCCTCAACGCTTTGGGGAGGACCAACAAGGCCGCGGAAGATCGGTGGCACATGGCGGGATCCAATCTTGCCGACGTTGCCAACAACCTCCCGACCGCCACCGGCGTGGACAGCATTGTTCAACCGGTCTGCCTGACAGCCGAGTTGTCATTGAAAGCCGCGCTCCATTGCGCCGGCCTTGAACCGAAAAAGAAGCACGATCTGCCTGACTTGGCATCCAAGCTGGCTGATGCACGACCTCATCGCGACGACACGTTGATCGCTGATCTGGTGCAGCGTTTCCCCGATTATGTTGAGAGTCGATACACGGCAGTGGGTCTGTCGCGGTTAGCCGTGGTGAGGCTCGCGCTCGCGGCCCAGTTCGTGGCGGCATCGTCGGTGCGTCGCTTCTCACCGGTGGACCTCGCACTCGTCATGGAGAACGACAGCTGGCCAGGTCCGCGCCGACCTTTTCTTCCATGAGGTTAAATCTTTGAAGGAGCAATGATGATGCGTAAGGCGGTCTTCGAACGGAACGACATGCACTGGATGTATTTTCTCTCCCTCGAACAGGATTTGATCGCTTTGGCACGTTCGATTGAGTTTGCAGAACCAAACTTCAACGTGTTCTCGATCGAATGCACCCGTCTGTTATTGGCTGCATGTTCCGAAGTAGACGTTGTGATGAAGCTGTTGGCGACACCGCACAGCATGAAAGAGCCAAAGAAAGTGGCCAACTTGGGTGAATGTCGAGAGTTGCTTGCCGGCCGTTATTCCATCATCTCGGAAGCTTCGGTTTCGATCCCACGCCATGGCTTGCGGCTGACGCCTTGGGCAAGTTGGAAAGACGGGAAGCAACCCGCTTGGTGGGGCGGCTACAACGAGGTGAAACATCGCCGGGCAGAACACTACGCTCAGGCCACTTTGTTCAACGTCCTCAATGCCATCGCAGGGTTGCTCGTTGCTCTGATGCTCTACCTTCGGCAGATCAAGTCGGTCGACATCATCATGCCGGCGACATTGTTGCTTCGTCCTTACTACCTACAAGGCAGTTATTGCATCAGCCCGGATGGTCACCTCATTGATCTCAGGCCAGAGCATTTTAGAAACGAGGATGAGATATGAGGTCCGCATGGGTTATACATGGATGGCAAATGGAGGCGATCACGGATGGCAAGAAGCTAAGCAGGTAAGTGGACTGACTTGTATCCTGGCGGTCGTGACAGTCTCTTAATGGTTTCACATAGGCTGTGTCTGGCGGGAGATCCCATGACCGATTCAACGAACGAAGTTAACGGCGGCAACTGGTTTCACCAGGCCTATCACCCCATCGGATTCTGGTCCATCGGGCTTGGACACCGAACTTATCTCGGCGACGAGACTCATATTCGGGACAAGAGCCGTCGAGTGTGTCGATTTTGCGGTCAAACAACACCTGCCGTGACCTTCAATAAAGAAGCCCATGTTGCGCCACAGTTACTGGCTGCCCGAAACCTTTTGAGCGTTTACGAATGCGATGTCTGCAATGAGAACTTTGGCATCGGCATCGAAAATGATTTGGGCATCTGGACGAAGCCGCATCGAGCGGTGTTGCGTGTTCCTGGTCAAAAAGGTGTTCCGACCATCATAGGCATGGGACCAGACCCTTGGCGGATAGAGGGGTCCGGAACGACTCTTAAAGTGAACGCACGCCGGGATGCTATGCCCTACGAGGTCGATGAGGAAAATCATCTCATCATCATGGAAATACTCAGGGATCCTTACACGCCGGCTGGTGTGATGAAGGCCTTCGTTCGGATCGGCCTCACACTGATGCCCGATGACGAGCTCGTAAATTTCTCGAAACTGATGGCCTGGATCCAGAACCCCAATCACAAGGCCGCGCACATTGGAACTTGGAGTTGGATATACGAGACCACGTTTCCAGGGCCAATGCCTAACGATCGTGTTCGTGCGGGTCTGTTTCGACGTAAGAGCGAAGAGGGACTTTACCCCTATATGTTTCTGATGCTGGCGTATGGCAATCACGCCTATCAGGTTCCACTGTTTTCGGTTGAGCGTGATGCACATCTTGATGAAAAGCGATTTGAAGTTCCCCTTTATCCCCTTACAAGTTCAGCGGATCGTGCCGCGTTCGGTCATCCGACCGAGACCCTCATCGATCTCACGGGAACAGAGGTCATCCAAGGGGAGACGGTGAAAATCAAGTTGAGCTATGACGCTCGCGAGGAAGTCACCGACGTCAATCCGGTTGTCTAGCGAGGGGATGTATGGCAACGATGCGAGGCGATGATAGAGGAGCCGCGCACATCATGATGTGCGCGGCGTGATGATGGCCAGGAGATCCATTTACCAGCCTCACCCCAACGCAGTCATCCATGGCCGCGCTGTTCTTTCATTCAAACGAATGTTTGGATCGTGTCAATACCGATTTGGCGGGCTGGGTGTCAAACCGAGACTGCCATCACGCGTGAGTAACAACCTGTGATGATGCGGGCGGAACGTTCGCGCCGTGGCCAGCGCAGAGCAATAGAGTGGCCACACTCCAACAAGACTGGGTGGTCAGAGTGAACTGACTATTCAGTTGAGGAATAAAGTCTCCTCTGACCACCCAGTCAGGTCGCCCGTGACCACTGTTCTAGCTCGTCGCGGCCACGGGCCACTCCGGGGGCCCTGGATGGTATCCCTCAAGGAGGAGGGCGTGAAGATTGCGTGAAATAAGGGATTTAAGTTGGTCACGGAACCGCCGATAAATCGGGGTGTTGACACCCCAAAAAGCCTGTCACTAGACTAGGCGGTTAGTTTTTCCCGTCTTCCCCTTGTGGACAGGTGCTTGTGGACTCACTTTGGGTGAGTTAGCGTAGATGTGTGCCCCGTCCTGGTTCAGAGCCGATTGGAGCTCCTTATGACCGCCGCCGAGATGATCATTGCTGCCGCCGCCAAAAGAGGATCCGCCGTTAATGAGGAGCGGGTCAAGGCTGTGCTCAAGTTGGTCGAAGACGCGCAGCGCGAGTTTGAGGAGCAGGCTACCCTCATGGCCATGACAAGCCAGGGTCTGGAACGCGCCTACAGCTTGTAAGCATCCATAAAACTATCGATAAAAAGCAGCCTTCGGGCTGCTTTTTTTTGGAGGGAACCATGACACCTTTTCTTGTTAGCGAATTCGGTCGGTTGACGATCAGCAACCTGATCAAAGAGTGCTTTGGGTCAGAATTCCTGGATGTGAACCGCAAGGATCAGGTGGATTACATTTTTAGATATTTGAATGATCTAAAGGCAGAGACAGTTCTCCTGGAGTCCGAATATGTGGACAAGGACTATCTGGATGACTACGCCAAGTTCTATGTCAGGCGGTTCAGCAGTCGTGGCCATAAGTGTGCGCGACTGCACTTCTTCCGTGGCAAGTGGGAACACTTTCATATCGAGGCATGTCTGGGCAAAGGTGGTCCAGACTCCGAATTGCAAAAGCTTCAAAAGGACTATCTGGGTTTCGTCGTCATCAAGCCGCTGCCCAAGACGGTCATCGGGAAAACGTGTTTGAAGTTGTATGAGGGTCTAAATTCGGGCTCCAAGGTTGCGTTGAAGCGAACGTATACCGTCAACCTCTTTGGAATCGAATTGTCGGTTGATTCGATTGCTTTTCAAGAGCAGGACAAAGTCACTTCTGCGTGTGCAGCCACCTCGATCTGGTCAGCACTTCATGCCCTTCAATGGCGTTCGCTACGCGAAATTCCGTCATGCAGTGAAATCACCACCAATGCCATCAACTTCATTCCCGGATCGAGCAACAGCTTTCCCAGTCGAGAACTCACCAACAAGCAGATCTTGCGCGCACTGGATGTGGAGCGATTGAGGCATCACTCGCACAATTTGACAGATACTTCTCAAGACAAAGCAAAGGACCTCATCCAGTGCTACATCCGAAGCGCGCTTCCTTTGATTTTGGGTGTGGAGGTCTACACCATTGAAGGGAATGGTGAGCTGACGAAGCGGGCTGGTCATGCGTTAACCATCGTGGGCTTCGATTTTTCCGACAGCGATCCATCCATTTACGTGCATGATGATCGGCTTGGCCCGTTTGCGCGAGCGCGATTTGTGCGCCTCAACCCATCAGAAGGTGAAGTGGGTTACAAGGTTCGCGAACCTCAGCAATGGGGGTTGGTGCTCCAGAAGAAAGACGACCTAGGCCGTTGGATCAAGCCTCACGAACTGTTGGTTCCCGAAACATTATTTGCTATGACGGACAAGAAGGCGCGATTGTCGATTGATCTTATCTTAAACACTTGTCGTTTGATCCAGCGCGTATATCGCAATGGCATCAATGTTCTTGCCCCTGACAACATCAATTCGCCAGACTTTGCTTTGGATTTTGATGTGAGCCTGATGGAGCTTACTCAAATCAAGAAAGAGGTGTTGAAAGTCGAGCTTCCGGACGCGGCGACGATGCCCGACAGTTTGACCGACGCGCAGCACCGCCGGGTCGCACTTCTTACCAACGGCTTTGCTCGCTTCCAGTGGGTGGCTCGGTTCAAGCACGGGAATAAGCCTGCCTTTCTCATGCTTGTGGATGCCACGGATATTCCTCAAGGGCATGCAGTATCGGCGATCTACATTCAGGATCCACTCGCCATGCAAGCCGTGATTTCGGCCATTGAAGAGAGTGGTGTGGGGGTTGATGCTTTGGCCGATGTTGAACGCAGTTCGTTCTTGGCGTCCTTCCTCCGTCGCGCACGTCCTTCCGAAAGGACATTGCATCATCATTTGGATGAGTCATATGGGGAGCCGCGTGCGCCCAAGCGTTTGAAGGCTAAGGAAGTCAAGAATGATAACGTTGTTGCGAACAAACATCGGTGCGCGTATTACGAAGCCGTCGATGAGCGGCTGGATGAGTTGTTTCCCGATCTTGTAAGTGACCTGAACGCTTTCATGATCTGGGTTATCGATCACGAGGGAACTTTGATCATCGGTCAGGAAATTGACCAAGCAGGGCATCCAACACTTACGGACTTCAAACCGGCACGGATCGGTGGGGAGCTGCGGAAGGATGCTTCCGGTTGGATGATCAACTCAAAGTCCGGCCGATACAGCGGTAATTATCAGAACGCGAATGTGCTTCTCGACAATGCATTGAAACGGTTCAAGGCCATCTTTCATCGTTCGCGTGATGAGCTGAAGGCGAAGCACTGGTCACCGCCTTCTGCTCCGCCTGAGCATTCCTCGCCTTTGACGGACAAGGTTTAGACGGGCCAATCAACGAAGCTTGATCGGCGCACAAGGCCATGGCTTGTCCACGCTACGCCATTTACGGCCTGAGCGAGATTCGCTGCGCTTCGTCCGAGGTTTCTTCCTGGCCATCATTGCGGACTCCACTTTGGCTACCTTCTGGCGTGGCTTACACAGCTCGATCACCAAGGCGTGGTCCATCACCCGGGTGACGATGGCGTGTCCAGCGTCCGGGTTTTCAAACGCATGCACCCAGTCGTTCGGATGCCGGCTCGACACGAACACCGTGGCGCGTTGCCGATGATGCCGTTCGTTCACGAGGTCACGCAGGAACGCGCCACCTTCGGGTGAGATCACGTCTTCACCGACGTGATCGAGGACCAGCAAGCTGGCGCTGCACAGCGTCTTGCGCAAACGGGCCACTTTCTCGGCACTCGCGTTTTCCAATCCATGAAGCACCTGCGAGAGCACCTTGTAGCGAACCGCACGGCGGGTGAGAGCGGCTTCTCGGGCGAGGGCGGCCGCCAGGAAGGTTTTGCCCGAACCATGTTCACCGGTGATGACGACGGGCGCGCCGCCGTCCACCCAGGTGCAGGTTTTCAAGTTGGCCAGTGTGTTCGCGGACAATCCCCGCGCCGGATCGTCCCACACGTTCGCCATGGCGACGGTGGGGGCGAACCCAGCACGGAGAAGGAACCGGTCCGTTCGCCGAACCTGTTTGCCCTGGGCAAAGTCCAGGACAAGCGCGTGGATGCAATCAACGTTGGACTTGGTCAGGTTCTTGGGATTCTTGCACCACCGTTTCAGGAAGGTGGCCATGGTCGTGAGTCCGCAATCGCGGAGCAGTTTGAGCGTGTCTTTCAGGGGCATGTTCATTCACCGAGGTGGGGCGAGCGGTTCGCGTCCTGCTTCGGCTCGATGGAAGGCGCTTCTGTGTGGCTCCGTTGCTGATGAAGCGTTCAAGGGATGAAAGGGTGAGGCACCGCAAGTTGATGGCGCGCTGGCAGGCGTCTTGGACGGTTTCGATGCTGTGTTTACGCACCAGGCGTTTCACGTCTTCGGCCACCACGAGCGCTCGGAATGGTTGGACGGTGGCAAAGTGATGGGTGACGAAGGTTTGGACAGGGCCGCCCACTTCCGCCGCCCAGGCCTGGATGCCGTCGGGATTGCGGTCAGCCTGCGCACGATGATGCGGGGGCATGTGGTCGCGGTTGACCGTCTGGCCCCCGCGTTCATGGCTGCGGGGATGTGACGCGACGACCTGGCGTTCGTGTAGGACTTCCACGGTGGTGGCTGAGAGCCGTGCGTCGAGTGTCTTGCCAATCAAATCATGCGGCACGGAGTAGTCGTGGCCATTGATTTTGACCCGGTAGTTGGTGCCCACCGGCGGCAACTCGATGAATTCGCGGTAGGCATAGGTGTGATCGGGCAGGGGCCGAAGCGTGGCACGTTCCATGGACTCGAACCGCTCGCGGCGGGAACGATCGTCCTTGATCATGGGCCGGTCGTTCAACTCTGTGAGCATGTCCACGATCCCCTGGTTCAATTCATCCAGAGAACGGAAGGTGCGATCGCGCAGCCGCGCCAAAATGCGTGTCTTCACCTGTCGAACGCTGCACTCGACGGTGGGCTTGTCTTTGGGGTGACGGACGCGCGCCGGCAGCGGCTGGACATCGCAGTGGTTGCAGAAATCGCGAAAGCCTCGACTGAAATACGGGTGAGGACCGGGGGTGATCACAGCGGCCTTCAAGTTGTCAGGGACGATCGCGTAAGTCAGGCCGCCGAAGAACTCAAACATGCGGACGTGCGCTTCGATGAAGTCACTGACGCTTTCAGAGGGCGACGCCACGGCGAAGATCAGGCTGCTGGACGGGAGTGCTGCGACAAACAGCGAAACCTTCACACGCTTGTTGCCCACGTCGACGTAGGACGTGCCACCACCGCTGTAATCCACTTCAACCCGTTCCCCCGGAGGGTGGGTTTGTTTCATCACCGCGGGCAAGGTCCCCAGGTAACGCCGATAGTGCGCGGCGAAGCTTTGATAAGAGATCGTGTTGACGGGGTCGAGTGCCCGATACTCTTCCCACAGCAACTGACGCGTCACATTGGGCCGCTGCAACTCTGCGTGGATGTGGTCCCAATCCGGATGGCGCTTGCGAGGCGGCACACACGGGGGCTTGTTGAGCAGCCGATTGCGTTGCGCTTCGTTTAAAGGCGCAACATCGGCCCACGTCAAATGCTTCGCCTCGGCTTCTCGGCGCAACTTGCCCACGGTGGTCTTCGAGATGCACACGATGCCGGCGATTTCGCGATCGCTGTAAGGCGCGATGCGACCCGGGGGCAAGTGGTCGAGGATGAGTTTCAGGGCATGGTGGCGTTTGTCGGCATAACCGCGATGGGTCTTCTTCATGCAGGCACTCCATGTGTGCTCACGCCGTGGCGTCCTGCCATGGCGTTGCTGGCTGTTGAAAGGGAGGAGTCAAAGCACCGTTCGAATGCGCACACGGGGGTGTGGCTCGGCGCGCGGACATGAGTGCCCGCGGCCACCCGTCACAAGGGACGGCCAGTGCTTGACAGATGGGAAAACCCGAGTCATAACAAGCCAGCCGGAGATCCAAACTACTGGCACTTCGAGAGGTCGTGAGTTACAGCTCACGGCCTTTCTCTATTTATGGGCCTCGTAAAGCGTGTCGGATGGGGCACCTCTGACGATTGATAAGGGGGATGGATCCGCCACTGTGGTCACCCACAGGGGAGGCGGATAGCCACCACACCTACCAAAATTTTTGGCGCCGTCAAGCATGCCCTTGCTGCGATGCACGATCGTGCACAGTTCCTTATTTCACTAGACGCGGGCGCCGATTCCGGAATCGAATCGAGTGGTAATTTTTGTCATTCGATATGCAGGAATCACACGTGATTCTTGGCAATCTTCGGAAAATTCATGGGCTGAAATTTGTCGCGTTGCGATACCGATCTCATGCGCAGACGTTGAGCTGCAACGGCCCTGTTCACACGCCTGACCGATCCGACTTTTCGACTAGATTGTTCTATTGGGCCCTCGCCGGGCGCTGCGCATCCCTCGCAGAAGGCAGAAGAATACGGTCAAATTACGGTGGTAGAGAAAGCGAATACACCTCGCCTAATATTTGAAAGGGGGGTTGACCTTGAAATATTCCGCAGCTGTCATACGAAATGACGGCATATCCTTCGTTGCCCCAGAGTAATCCAAAACTGTTCTTGATGATCCATCCATCGGCGTTAAAACCAATTAAGCAGACAGAGTGTTTAAAGAAGTCGCCTACCTGCGATGGCTCATACGCTGATGGTTCTCCCCGATAAGTGTAGAAGTCCTGCCATGCATATATCTCGGCAACGACAGGGGCAATCATTAAGGCGTTCTTCACAGCATTGGGGCCGCCCAGCTGCTTATATGAAGTTATTGGCGCCATGGCTTTAGCGTTACATAGATTGGATGGATAGGGGTAAGGGGAGTCGGGGGCGGCAACGGCATAGCCCTGGGAACAGACGCAATCCAGCGCAGGCTGAAGATCAGCTTTAGTCTTGCAGTCTGGATTTTGCATTCCACCAAGCACTGTGCAGGCGTGCATGAACCCAGCATCTATCTCCGTCTTGTCTGTGGGATTGCGTATTCGAAGTAATGATTCTATGACTGCACTAATGGCGAAAGATGCGCACGAGTTACAGCTACCTTGGTCCTTGATGGATGTAACAACGCCCGCGTCTCGCCAATCCTTGGCGAGGCATTGCGGAGGGTTCGGATCGTCTAGGATGATGTCAAATAGGTTCGTATGTCTGCGCAGCAAACGCGAGGGTGAAATGGGTCTATTTGCCTCGGTGGCGCGTAGGCGTGCAACCATGGCAATAAATGCGCGATCATCTTGTGGCGTGTTCATGGTGGCTTTCAATCCTCCGCGCCCATGGCTTGCCTCGCAGCGACCAATGCTTTCGCCGCTGCAAGTTGTGCGGTCTGAGCCTGTGCGAGATTCGTTTCTGCCTGTATAGGAGCCAATTGCGCAGCATCAGCGTCGGTGGCTTTGGCAGTGATGAGTGTGTTTTGGGCGGTAATTTGTGCGGCTTGTGCTTGCAAAAGCAGCGTATCGGCTTGATTCGACGCAAGTTGAGAGACGGTTGTGGCGTTAGCTTCGTTGGTTGCAAGTAAGTTCTTTTCGTTAACGATGTTTGCCTCGGCTGTGACCTTGGCCAGTTTGGCGCTATTGATGGCTGAGGGGATTCCAGCTAGTTGCGTCGCGGCGGTGCTTGCAGATGTTGCGGCTGATGCGGCGACAGAAGTTTGATTGGCGACCTCGACAGATGTGGGGATCCCATTTTGGTCAAGCTGCAATGCGAAAGTCGTTGACGCAAATATGCCGCCTTTTGCGGGAACTTCGTAGATGAGTCCGAACTGTAAGACGGGTGCCGGAAACTTTGCTATCTCATTCGAGTAAGTGGAGTTGCATGCGCTAACCCTGCAAACATGCAAGATGGCTTGGACTGGAAAACGAACCGGTATGCCATCTTTGGTATCTACCTGGGCCAATAGGTCGCCAGGCTTTGCGGCTTGTCCGGTTGATCCTTGACGTTCTAGTTTCAAGTAAATCTGAAACAGATTTTCATCGTTCGGGTCGTATTTGCCGTTCGCTCCATCTGTCCAGCGCTTCCATGTTGTTTCAGAGAGTTTGAGTGTTTGATCGTCGCCGCTCTCCCAGTGTTGTCCATCAGCCGGCCACTGGACTGTTTGCGTGTCGGTGATGACCGCTAGATACTTATTCAAGTCGCTCTGTTCAGCACTTAATTGATCCTGATATTTTTTTTGATCCTCTAGAAGATCTACTAGGCGCTTTCTGAGAGAGGGTGTGGCATCTTTACCAAGGGTCGATATTTCCGTTGAGAGAAGCGTAATGTCGGCGTTCGTATTATTGAGAATGGTGGTGTCTGCGGCGACTTTGTCTTTCAGTTTTCCCGGGTTTGCTTCGTGAGTGGCGTCGCCATCGTTTCCAATTTTATCGAGCGCCGTGATGACTGGTTTCGAGCATACGGTTGATGGGGCAGGTGATGGAGCGCCTTTGCCAGATCCTTCGGGATTCGAGCTGCCTCCTATCGCGATCGGAAGGATGGAGGCAACAGTTGTTGCTGCTTGGGTGATCAACGGTCCCGTTTGATCGGCAGTGGATGTGTTTATTGCTGATGTGGTGCCACTGCTGTTATATGCGACTTTGATGTCACTCGTGTCGAAAAAACCATCCGAAGTGAGTGTGAATCGCGCTGCCGGGTCCGGAACGGTTTGCGATGTAATTGCAACTTGGATGTCGGGAGTCAATCCACCCTTCTTCGGATTACAATCCACTACTCGGCGTGTAATCGTTAGTGTGAAGGATGTCATGGGTAAAACATATGGAACTCCTTTGACATCTGCTTTGCCCTGGCTGTATGGCGATACCTCTATCCCTGCGCATCCAGAGCATGTCACTGTCAGCGCGGCAGCAATCAAGTGCTTACACTTCATGCGGATTCCCCTTATTTTGCGCGTGCGGTTTTTTCGACGAGCAAGCATTGCTCATCGATTTACTTAGGTCATGCCAATGACCTTGAACCAACAGTTGATTTCCCCCTATCTTCTACGATGGCTCCAAAACTAAAGGCTCACCGTTTTGCAGTGCGGTGTGACGCAATGCGCTGTAGAAATTATATGGAGAGAGAGGATTAAGCCTTTGCGAAGATTCGGTTTAGCGGAATAAAGTATCAGGTCGGGGGCGTGGCGCGGCCATGCTCTTAGGCAGTGGCGAATGTTTCTGTTGGGGGTGTTTGCCAAAAACTGTAGGTAGTTCCGAGTCTTTAGCCCGCACAGTCGGTCCGGGGGCGCTGATGGAATTATTTAATGTGCCAACCAAAAGGCGGCACGCTGGCCGATAACCGTGTCTTTGCAATCCAGTTCACGAGGATGTCACTGGGTGAGGTCTTGGGCTTTCCTGCGACGTAATCCCAAGCAAAGTCCACGTGCTGCAATCGGCCGGCTTTGCTGGGAGCTCTGAGGGCGCCAAACCAATGCATGTCCCAGCCGCCAGAGGGACCGAATGGAAGCCCGACCAGGAGTTGGCTGGCATGATTGCCCGGTGAATAGTCGAGCCGGGCATCGGGGCCAAGAGTCAAAACGTCCGCCAGGGTAAGTTGACCCAACGTCATGGGCTGATCCCTTGTTTCGATGTCGAACCGCCAAGTTTCCCCGTCCACAAGCAGAACGATCACTTCTGCGACGGTCTCATTTTCAAACCCGATCTCCACTTGTGTGTCCTTGTAGCGATAGAAAACACGGTCGTAGTTCATTGTGGGCACGTGTTGAACGCGATCGGGTGTGCCCAAAGTTTCCAGAATTTTTGCTTTCGGCGTCTCTAAATCAAGGAACTTGATGAGGTTGCGTGGCGTCTTCTTCGTGGGGACGATCAGCACATCGTCGCTGTCCCCCGACGCAGTGTCAGTGATCGGTGGAGGGGCGAAATAAAGATCGGCACCTTGAAGGTCGTCAACTTCTAGCAGCGCATCACCACGGTGATGGCCGGTGATGCACGGCCAAACTTTCCCAGTGACATAGACATCACCGTTGAGCTTGCCCCTGTGCGTTGCATATTGGTCGGGCGTCAAGATCAAATGGAGCACTCGCACGTCGGGCTTGACGATGGATTCCGCTTGCGTCGGCTCAGCAGACCGGTAGGTGAACCGGAACGGCTGGGGCAAGGTGAGGAGCCAATAAGTTTCGAGCCTGTCGGTTCGGAAATCTTCGTAGTTCGGCGCCCCTGCGAAGGTTTGACTGGACAAGTAGCCTTTGAACTGCAAACTCTGCCCGTCGTAAATTTCATCGGGAAGGGCCGGTGTTTGATCCTGCGGTGCGTGCCTTAACCGCTCCGCACCGGCCACGGCCAGGAACGACCTATCCCGATGCTGGCGGAGTTCACCAGGTCGGTATTTGGTTCCTTTGGGATGCCTGTCGTTGTAATGGCCCACGTCGGCATGGCAGTCGAAGCAAAGAGGGATGCAATTCTCCAATGTCGAGGCGCCGCCATCGGCTTCGGGCTCGATGTGGTGCAGTTCGATGTTGGTCCCGCAGAACCGATGGCAGATACAGCAGCATCGACCGCAGGCGGATAACGCTTGTTCTTTGACGTCCGCTGGCCACATCGCGTTTTCCTTCCTGCGTGGTTTCTGGGGGGCGCTTGCCCCGATCCAGCTTAGGCGATCTTGCAAAGCCACGGACGATGCCTTCGGCACCGCGGGGATAGCCGGATGGATCGCCCGTGGACAACGCAAGCGTTGCCCACCGCCGCCCCACACGCCTCTCCCCACTTCGTCCCCTCAGGGCGAGATCAAAGGCCCCACCACCACAGCCACGACAGTTGGAGCTGTCCTGGCTTGAACCCCAAGCCAGATCAAAAGCAGCACGTCGGGCTTCTTCTTCGGTCAAGGGCCGTTCGGGCCCGTGTCCTCGCAAAAAGCGCTGCGGGCCGCGCCAGCCCTCTCTGTTCGCCGCACGCAGCGAACCCTCCTTGACCGCGCCTCCCGTCGTGCGACGGCGGCTGCCATCGGCAGCGAGCGAACCGCTCGCTGCCCATCACGAGATGGGCCAGCAACCAAGAAGGAAGCAACCCCATGAGCAACAAATACCCTGAGTTGTTTGGCGACCTGATTTATTCGTATACCCGTGCCGATGCTTTGCGGGATGGGGTGTTGGTGGAACTGCCCTATGCCGTGGCCATGGGCTTTCGGGTGCCGGTGGCGATCACGAGTGCGGCTTACGCTGATTGCATCGCATGGCCAGACCCCGACCCGAAGTTGCCGGACATCCTCCGCTTGCGTGAAGAAGTCGTGCTTCTGTCTGCCCTTGCGGCTGCCAAGGCTCTGCGTCGTCGGCAACAGTTGGGTTCCGAGGAAAGGGCGGACCGGATCAACTTCGTGGTGGATGCGGTCAAGTTGGAGGAGCGCCGCGCCGAGGTGGTGAAGGTGCCGGTTTACATGGTGATCGGCCCTGGGGACAACGGAGAACCGGTGGGGACGATCATGCTGATCGGGGAAGACTGAGGACACCGGGGTGGACGGTTAGCCGCTCACCCCCATCATCTTCCGAGGCTCGTTACTGTGGAGCGCCGATGTAGTGGTTGACGATCCAGATGAACCAACTGCACGCGTGCGTCCGATCACAATAAGCCGCAACCGGTTGGCTCAACCAAATGAAGCACAGGTAGCCATAGCCGAGCAAAGCCGGCACGGTGCCCGCCCAAAACTTCCAGCGCTTCGACCAAGGACGATGATCCGGGGTGCCGCCACGACTTTCCGGAAGAAAATGCTTGGGGACCTGGTGTCGCCCTCGGGCCCACAGTGCCGTGATCACAAGGATGGCCAAGAAAGCGTTGACCGACGGTGTTTTGGTTGTCAGGCAACCGATCCCGAACGGGAAGCCAAGGACACCCCAGTTGTTGTTGAGAAAATCTTGCCAGCGATGCTCCGACTGTTCCTGGCGCTGCTCTTCGGTGTGGTCCACGGCGTTGGCGTGACCATGCGCGGTGTGGTTTTTTGACATGGGTTGGGTCCAGGTGTGGGGAAGTCGCCCCGCCCATCCGGCAGCGAGGCCGGTGATGAATATTGACCGTTAGGGGGACGGACTTGATGGGTTGCCAGGATCACTTTGGTCCCATGTCAGAATCAACTCATGACCGCGAAGCCTTCCCGAGCGATCCGCCCTGACTTTGCCGAACCATGGCATCGTGATGACCTCCGCGCCCGCTATGACTACCACACGGAAATCACCGGGCCTGAGGCGGCAGTCATCTTGGGTTGGTCCACCGACCAACTCAAAACGCATCACAAGAACCATCCCAACCGACCACCCCGCAAGCTGGCCAAGGAAAACGCGAAGGGGTGGAATCATTACTTTCTGGGTGAGGTGCTCGACGCGCTCGAAGAGCGGACCCTCTGGTTACTAAAACAGCGGGGCGATCAGCGCCCGTTGACCGAGGTGCAAAAGGCGAACCGGGAGGCCACCCGAGAGCGTCGCCGGCAACTGGATCGGGCTAAGGCAGCCGCCGATGCTTGGTTCAAGACCTCGACGTTCTCGAAATGGTTGGCGCACGGGAGGGGCGACGATGAATGGCCGGTGGTCGTCCGTTCCGACGGGAAGATCGAGGACTTGATGGCGGTGCTGGGCACTACTGGTCCGGACGACGAGGTGCGCTGGCTCAGTTTGAGCGATTACGTCGAACACCTGGCGCGTCGGGTTGAACAGGTGAGCCAGGAAGGCGCAAACAAGTAACCGTTGGGCCTGGTGTGCTCAGCCTCCGTTTAAAAATCCACCCATCTCGCGCCTTCTCCCGCCACCTCGGTAACCCGAAGAATCTCGCCGCCCACCACCTCGGTTGAAGGACGGGCGGGTGAGATCGTTCTCACCATCACTCCGCGACCCTCTGCATTCCGCAGATGGCGTGCGGGTGGCGGAGAACAATCGTGAAACAGACAAAGAAAGTTGCAACGACGCAGCCGCTCGACCTCAACCAACAGCTTGTTGATGCTGTCAACCACGGCGACATGCGCGAAGTTTGTCGGTGCTTGGACGCAGGCGCTGACCCCAACACGCGTGGGAGGCATAACGAACCCCTGCTTTTCGAACTGGGGCCCTGGCCGCATGAATCGTGGCCGATCTGGCGCGAGCTCATCAAAGCCGGCGCGGATGTCAGTGTCCGCGACAAACACGGGAGCACCATCCTTCATTGGGCGGCGGGGGCCGATCAGGTGGCTTTCATGGCGCTCATCCTGGATCACGGCATGGACATCGAGGCGCTTGATCAGTTTGGTAATACCGCGTTGCAAGAAGCCGTCCTTTCTGGGGCATACGACGCCGTGAAAGAACTGATCGAACGTGAGGCCAATCTCTTGGCGAAGAACCTTAAAGGTGAAACACCCATGGACTTGGTCAGCTACGCCCATTCCTATGGCTTTCACATCGAATTCGCGCTTGAAGAAGCAATTGCCGAAAGGGAAGACGACGAAGGACAGGACGACGAAGAGGAAGAGGTGACCGAATGAGCACCTCCGCAGTGGATAGACTGATCAACCGTGGAAGGAACGAAGCCATTGAGCGATTGCGTCAGCTGCTCCCGGTAGGGACTACGGTGTTCACCATCCTTCGTTCGATCAGCCGGTCAGGGATGACGCGAGAGATCGACGTGTTGTTCTGGGACGACACATCGAAGGCGCCCGTGATTTTTAGCTGGCTCGCCGGGAAGGCGCTCGACCGTGATCTGGGTAAGCATAATGCCGTCGTCGTTCGTGGCGCAGGCATGGACATAGAGTTTTACCTTGTCTCCCAAATCGCGGCCCTGTTGCATGGGGACGACCATGCATTCGCGCACGGCTCGCTTTGATCTATCGGTTCTGTCGCGACCGCTGCCTCACAAGGTCGGCAACTGTTGGAAACATCATGGTCCAATCGGACGCAGAATCCGGTTGGGCTTCTCCGGTGGATGACGACGCGGCCCCAAGATCAGCGTGGCGCACCAAGCCGTTCTGTCCGATCACATCCCACAACGCGTCCACTGCACCGTCGCGGGTGGGAAACCAAAAGATCGCGGAGGTGTTGTTGCGCCGGTTCGTGCGCTTCAACGATTGCCTCAGCCGCCAGCCATCGTGTTCGAAGACCAAGCGCAGTTGGATCGCCGATGGCACTTGGGTCACATCGCGCCAGCCGATGAAGCCACCCATCGGCAGCAGTGCGCCATGACAATGGAAGCGGGGGTGCCGCCAACGCTCGGTGACCACTTCGGTCGCTTTCATGGGTGTCCGCATGGCAGCCGGATCACGTGACAGGTGGTTCCACGAGTCGAGTGCCAAGGTCGCTCGCATGGCTCGCAGCTTGGCGGACGCATCGGGTTTCCAAAGCAACACATCCCGGCGGCGCCGTTCCTGCTTGCACGCCTTGCAACACAACACGGCAGCATCCGGGCGTTGCGGTCCACCCGCGATCACAGGAATCACCGCATCCACGTCGGGGGTGCTTCCGGTATCTCTGCCGCAGTAGGCACAGAGCCCGTCAAACTTCTTGATCGCGGAGACCAACCACCATGCAGGTGGTCTTGGCGATGGATAGCGTGCGTTCTCGATGAGCTTGACAAAAGTGGAAAGCGCCTCAGTTGGGGGCTGGGTGGGGGCGGCGTCCGATGACTCGGCCGCCATCGCTTCGTCGATGCCGGAGGCCTCCATGGCGTGCAACGGCACAACGTGCTCCGTCGCATCACTGTCCCGCATGGCCTCCGCGCGCGCTGCCGGCTCGTCGTCATTGATCTCCTGTGCTTGCTCTTCCATCGCCGCCCCCTGTGTCGCTTCGATCCGCGTTCCTATGACCCGCGAAGCGCTCATCGGCATCTAAGCACAGGTGGCCGCGCTGGCAAGGGCGTTACCGCGTGACGTCTGCGCTTCGACCGGACATGGCAGTAAGCGGGTCGTTCGTCGTTCTGGGAAAGGTCAAGTATTGGCGATACACGTCACGCACCGTGGTGTATGACAAAAATCAACGCAACAGCAGCAAAACCCCCAAGAAATCCTGGCGTTTTCGGGTCATACCGATTTGTCATACAGCCAGTGATGTTTTTGCGTGCAAGGCCTGATGACATCAGGGGATGTGCGGTGTGATTTCTTAGATGGACGTCACGTTAAGGGGGCTTCTGGCCACCCCGCATCGCTGCTTCATTGAAGTCATGAAACGACGCACCTACCACTTGCCACCCAACATCGACGAAGCCCTCGCTCGGCGCGCGAACACGTTGGGCACGACGCCATCGGTGATCGTCCGTGATGCGTTGGCCACATACCTGGCTATGGATGACGAACAACAGCGCATGAAGATCGGACTTGATGTCCTTCACCAAGAGCAACACGCCTGCCTTCTTCTGTTGAAGGAGTTGTTGGCGCGTGTTACGCCGCCGAGTGCACGAGTAGGAGTCATCCCCACCAGCGACCGTGTGCGTGCGCGGTTCGACCAAATCATGAACAAGGAGGAGCAGTATGGAAATGGAAACCGTTGACCGCATTGAGCATCTGGCGCGCGGGTTTGCTGTCGTGCTCGTGGCACTCGTCGGCCTGCAAACATTGAGTGGCGAGATCGAAGGGCAGATGGGCCCCTTTGCAACCTTTGCCGCGCTCGCGTGCATCGGCCTGTCTTGGCATGCGCGCCTCATTCGCGGATGCCTGGGCCACCAGCCCAAGCTCTTTGTCATCGTGGTGGCCACCTGCGTGGCAGCCATGACCGCGGCCTTCCTGGCGGCGATGCCCGGTCACGCGCAGGCGACTGTTGCCCCGTTCGGTTGAGGTCGCCCAGCAATCAAATTTCACCCAGCACGTGCAGCGCGCAGGTGCTTCATCCACCACCCATACCTTCACGGAGGAAGGACATGCAGATCATTCAAAGTTTTGGCGCCCCAGTGGTGCCTCCCTCACCCTCGCAATCGGTTCGCCGTTTAGACCATGGCGTCTTGGCATCCTTGACAGGATTTGCCATCGGCACGGCTTCGGTGGCTTACGCTCTGTGGCGACCGCTGCCGTGGTCGCCCTTGCCTGATGGTGGCCTATGGCATCACTTGGCCACGTATCCATCGTTGCTCGCCAATACCCTTTCGTTTGGGCGCGTTTGCCCAGACGCCTGGGTTGATGATCCCGCGGCTGATCAAGTCGGGTCTGTGGCGGTGCACCTTCGTTTGTTGCCCGCGTGCCTCACGGGTGCATGGATCGCCTTTCGGTGGGGCAAGCGTGCGCTTCATCCGCAACCGGTGTTGAAACATCTGTCGGGGCCACGGCTGCTGGAAGGGCGGGAAGCCCAAGCAGCGGCCGAGCGGTATTCGGTCACGGAGCGGGGTGGGTCGAACGTCCACGGTTTCGCACGATTGCATCCGTCACTGCCGCTCAGCAAACGAACCTGGTGCCGCCATGTTCTGATCTCAGGAAGTGTCGGCTCCGGCAAAACGCAGATCCTTTACCCCATCGTCCGGTCTGTCATTCGGCGCAAGAAGAAGTTGTTTGTGCTGGACATCAAGGGGGATTACACCTCGGCGCTTCGGCGCGCGCTAATCCTCAGCCCGTTCGATGCCCGCAGCGTCTACTGGGACATCGCAGCCGATTTGCGCGATTTGGCGGCGGCCTCGACGTTTGCCTCGGCGATGATTCCCACGGAGCAAGGCAGCAACAGTTTTTTCGCCACCGCAGCGGACCTGCTGTTGACGGGGTGCATTCGAACGTTGCAACAGCGCGCGGGCGTTCGGTGGACCTGGGCGGACTTGGACTTCTTGTTGAATCTGTCGGTCGTTGAGCTCGCGCCCTTGCTGGAAGAGCACTATGCGAAAGCTCATCCGCTTCTGACCGCTGGCGACAGCACCGCCGCCAACATCCTGGCCACGTTGTCGGCTTATACCCGGACGATCGCGCAACTCGCCGAAAGCTTTGGAGCCGGCGTAGACGCCCAGGGTCGTCCGCGCAAACGGCTGTCCTTAGTCGCATGGGCGCAAGACACCTACGAAGGGTGTCCCACCATCGTGGCCCAGGCGGGAACCGATCCCGGTTTGACCCAACGGTTCCTGGCAGCCGTGCTCGACACGCTGGTGCCGCAAATCATGGCGCTCCCGGACGATGTGTCCGAAGACGGCCGAGCGATTGTGGTGGCGCTCGATGAGATCAGTGCGGTGGGACGCCTTAAAAATCTGGTGCCACTGGTGGACAAAGGGCGCAGCAAGGCGTGCTCGGTGATCCTGGGGGTGCAGGACTTGGCGATGCTCGCGGCCAGCCAAGGTGAGGCGTTTGCCAAGGCGCTGCCCGGGATGGTGGGCACGCATATCTACACGCAAACGCAAATTGGCCCCACCCGAGATCAGTGGGCCAAGATGTTGGGCGAGCGCCGGGTCACGTGGACGACTCGCGGCGCAGGACCGGGACACCCACCGGTCGTGCACGAAGAAATGCGTGCGGTCGTGGCCCCCACGGATCTCACGACGAAGCTGGGCTACCGCAAAGACAAGAAAGCGCCCCACGGCTTTTCGATCCGCGCGATGGCGTGTCTCGGTGAAGACTATTGGGTGCTGGATTGGCCCGGTGTGGTGATGCCCAAGAAGCGACGGTCCCATGTGCCGGTGGTGCGGATCGAAGCGCCTTCCTCGGTGACGGCACTCGGCCGCGAAGCGTTTGCGTTCGCAGGCACCGGCAACGGAAAAACGCTGGCGGCCCATGAACAAGGACGACCGCCACACGATGACGGGGATGAAGAAAGCGAAAGCGGTCAGCCGACGATCGCAACCCCCGACCTACTCAACCTCATGAGCCCCTTTGTCGCAGATGTGACTCGTCACGTGAAAAGCGGGCTGACCAACATGGAGATCGCCGCATGATGCGCCCCACTCGAATTGATGCCCGCGGACAATCCCGCGATGGAACAGCCGTGCTCGCTTATCTGAAAGAGACGGAGTTTCAATTGACGGCCGCGCCCGCGGTGGATTACTACGCCACCGATCCGAAGGCCGCCACGGTGATCCGACAAACGTCCCGATGGCTGGGGAAGGGCGCCGCGATCTTGGATTTGAAGGGCGCCGTTGACACTGAGTCGATGGACCGGCTCGCGCATGGTTTCGATCCCAACACTTTTGACCCGCTTTCTCAAACTGCCGGTCGTGCGGCGCAGTGGGTTCCGAAGCTTGATGCATCAGGGCAACCCATGCTCACCAAGCAAGGGCTGCCCAAAGGAACATGGCGGGGCGGGCACCGGGTAGGGTTTGATTGCACTTTTTCAATCGCCCCGAAATCCGTTTCGCTCGCCTTTGCGGCGGCCACACCAGAGGAGCGTGTGGCCATCCTGGACGCCATGCGAGATGCGATCACCCAGACGTTCGCCATCATGGAGGGCGAGGTCGAGACGGGACGTGATCACGGCGGTGTTAGGAAGATTGGTGTGCGTGGTTTGGTCGCTTCGGGCTTTACCCATTTTTCGAGCCGTGAACTGGAACCGCAGTTGCACGAACACATACTGGTGTATGCGGTCGGGCAAGGTGAGGACGGTCAGTGGGGCGGCTATGAAGCGTTGAGTTTCTTCGAGCACCAGGCCATGTATGGCGCATTGGCCCGAGCAGCGTTTGCGAAAAATTTGGAAGCGTTGGGCTACGGCATTGTCAAGAAAACGGAACTGGACCTGTTTGGGCGGCCCACCGGTGAAACGTCTTTCGAATTGGCTGGGGTGAGTGAATCCACATGTGAACGGTTCTCCACACGCCGCCGCCAAATCCTGGAACACGTGGAGAAGCACGGGACGACCAAGCAACAGGCCGCCTTGGCAACCCGCAAACAGAAAGAGGAGCCCTCTTTCGAGGAAGTGGACCAGCTATGGCAACAGACGTTGAACCGTGCCCGTGCTGATGATCCCACCATGTTCAAGCTGGCGGCTGATCTGAAAGGGCTGGACAGCCAACTTGCGCCCGTCTCGGATCATGAGGTGTTGGATCGACTGCAAGCCAAGGACACGGTGTGGACGAAGCAACAATTGATCGCACAACTGGCGCGCGAACAGGTCGGCTTGATGGATGTATCGGAAATCGTCAAGGAGGCCGACGCTTTCCTCGATCGAATGGAGGCTCACTTGGTGCGCATCAATCCGGAGCGTCCACCCGAAACGCTGCACAGCGGTCGGCGCACCGTAAGGAAGTTTGAAGCACCGCGGTATTGTTCCCGCGCCTGGTTCGTGGATGTTGAGACCAAGATGGTGGCCCGTGCACAGCAGCGTGCTTACGAGCCTCACCAAGCTGTGTCCAAGACGGCACTGGCCCATGCCATCGAACAGTTCCAAACCGAACGTGGCTTTACCCTGAGTGCAGAGCAGCGACAGGCGGTGGAACACGTGACAAGTGGTGCGGGCGTGGTCGTCATGACAGGACGCGCCGGCACCGGTAAAACCACCGTCGCCGATGTTTACACGCGCGCGTTTCGAGCCGAGGGAAGGGAAGTGATCGGCGTGTCCCTAAGTTGGAACGCGGCGTTAAAGTTGGGCGAGGAAACGGGTCTGGATCGTGTGTATTCGGCGGCCAAGCTGCTGTCCGAACTTGACCACGGCAAGTTGGTGTTATCGGAACGGCATGTGGTGATCCTGGATGAAGCGGCGATGGCGGATACCTTGACTGTGTCACGGATCCTGACGCATGCGGATAAAGGCGCCAAGGTTGTGCTGCAAGGGGATGCCCAACAGCTTTCCCCCGTAACCGCCGGTCAGGCTTTCCGCCTGCTTCGAGATGCATTGGGAGACGTGGAACTCACGGAGATCCGGCGACAGAAGCACACACAAGATGTCGAAACGTCCGAAGCCTTTTATACCCATGCCGGAAAAGAGAGGGGCACCGTTTCTCCGGAGGCACAACAGATTTTGGGGGCCGACATCCTGATGCGCCTGATATCTCAGGACCAGCTTGAACTCTTCGACACGAAAGCGGAAGCGATCAATCAGCTCGTGGAGGACTATTTCGATTGCCCTCTCCATGCCGAAAAGAAGCTGATCATGGCCTCAACGAACCGTGATGTTTCCGCGCTGAACTTGGCCGTGCGTGATCGGATAATTTTTCCCAGGGGCCCCGATCAAGAAGAACATTGGGTCCGTCTGAAACAAGGGAAGAAACGTGTGGACCGGCAATTGTCTCGGTGCGAGCGCATTCGATTCGGACGGTTCGATGAGGAAATGGGGGTGACGAATGGAACCATCGGAACCATCATTAAAATCCGAAAGACGGTCAAAGGATCCTGTGTTTTGACTGTTGATTTGGGCGATGGCTCTTTCATCACGTTCGACACGGCCACGTATGGTGACCTTGACTATGCCTATGCGTGCACCGTGGACAAAGCGCAGGGTGCGACCGTCACCGCATCGTTCTTTCTGGCTTCGGCACAACGCATGGATGTGCATCTGGGTTTGGTTGCGGCAACCCGGCATCGAGAAAACTTCAAGCTTTACGCCACCGAGGGCGACTTGGAGATGATCGAGGAGCGCCTGGGTATGGAACGCTTGCGCGTGAACGCGATGGAGGAGGGGCGTTATGTGGAACCGCCCGCACCGCAGATCACCCTGACACCGTGATTGAAAAGAAACGTGCCGCCTCGCGGCGGCACGGTCGGGCGTCGGCTTCCATGCTGCAAGGGGCCCCTTGCGGACGCCAGGACTTCCCGGCCCTCACATGATCGCTGATCCACCCGGAACGGGGACCGTTCGCAAGTAAAAGCGTCTCACGTCTCTTTCACGGGATGGGTGGTTGTATCGTTCGCTATTTTAGGGGGCGTGTGGGTCGCCGTTGGGGATTTGCCGACAGTCAGTGGGGGGCAGGGATGGGAACAGGACCGTGGCGCGAAGCATTCCGTGCGCACGCCGTGTTGCGACAGATCGCCGTGTTGCTGGGCTATGCGGCTGGCTATACGGCGCTGCACGCCATCTCGTTTTCCCATTGGTCGATCTTTGCAGGGTTTGAACTGGCGGCGCTGATCCTGCTGCCTTACCGCTACTGGTTCGCGTTGGCCGTCGGCGAAATGATCCCCTCCGCCTCGGTGGCCATTGATTGCGTAAATTCCTTCGGTTTGACGTGGGCACTGCTCAAAGCGTTCCCGTCCATCTGTTTCGTGATGCCGTTCGTGTTCGGGTGCCGTGAGCGGCTTGGTTTGCTGGGGCGCCGGGGTGAGTTTGCCAATCCGACGGTGCTGGTGCTGTGCGCAGGGCTCGCCGCCTTGGTGGTGTCGGGCTACAACACCTTCATGCTGTCGTTTGCCCCGCGTCCGCTGGGCTTTGAACCGCTGCATGAGTGGATGCTACGTTATGTGCTCGGTCACTTCCTGGGCATTCTGACGCTGACCCCGTTGATCCTCGCTGCCCGTGATGCGATGCGCGGGAAATCGCTGCGCCAACTTGTGGCCGAAATCCAAGACAGTCGTTTGCTGTTGGAGAGCGCCGGCATCTTGATCCCGACGTTGGGCATGTTGATCTGGATTGGGTCACGGTCGGCCATGGGGTCGGACGTGCGCTACATTGCCCAGGTAGCCATGTTCCTGCCGGTGGTGATGTTGGCCTTGCGTCACGGTTGGCTCGGCGCTGCGATCAGTGGGTCGGCCGCGAGCATCGCCATCGTGGTGCTGATGCCGGCCCGCTATGACCATGCCACAGTGCAAGCGCAGACATTGATGGCGTTCGTGCTCCCGACCATGTTGATCATCGGAACCAAGATCACCGCATGGCATCGCCAAGAGCAGCAAGAAAAGCTGGACATGCGCAAAGCCCTTGCTTTGGCTCAGCGCAACTACTTTGAAGGCGAACAGCAGCTGCGCCGCGCGGCCACCATGTTGCGTGAAATGCAGACCATGGGGACCACTTGGCTGCGTCACACCACACGGATCGAGGGCTACCAGCGGGCGCAGCCCTTGATGGCGGCCGCGTCGCAATTCATCGAGTTCTGCGATCCATTGGAAGGCACAGGAAGAAGCCTGCCCCATGCCGTGCAGAAGGGTAGCCTGGCGCAGGTGCTGGCCCTGCACCATGTGCCGTTCCGGGCGACCTACTATGGGGGTGTGAGCACACTGCCCACCACGTTGCACCTGGCCATCTATCGGATGATTTGCGCAAGCGTCGCTCAATTGGCCGAACAGGACTATTTGGGCGAGGTGGTCATCAGCGTGCGTTGTCGCCAATACCGCTCACAGCGGTGGGTGGTGCTCCGTGTGCTGGGGAAAGAAGCGCGAGGGGCATCGCTTTCCCATACGGGAACGGCAGCCTTGCAGCAACTGTCCCGGCACAACAGCTTCCAGTCACTGCGTGACAGCGCGGCGACGTTTGGCGGCGCCGCGCGTCAACGCACACGGGGCCGATGGCGTCACCTCACCATCGCCCTGTCAGACGCCTAACCCCTCATTGAGGTTTGGCGACGACGTTGCTGCACTCACCGGGGTTGGAGCACGTGTCGGCGGCCGCCTTTGGGGTGGCCAGGACTTGGACCGAGCCATCGCTTTGTGGTGTGGCCGACACGCTCACAGTCGCGTCCTGATACACGGTCTCTGCGATGCTGGAAGCGGTGGCGGAGGTGCCCGCTACGGCCGATTTCGCCTTGGCCGCATCCACACCAATCGGTAGAACGAGAACGGTGCCATTGGCCGCCGCGATCGCGGCATGCACGGTTCCCCCAAGATCGTTGACCTGGATGTATTGGATGCCATCCAGCACAAATCGGTAGACGTGGTAATGCGGACTCACACTGACGTCGGCCGCATTGGGCCATGCTTGTCCCAGTCCTGTGGAAGGCGCAGCCGACCATGCGGCGCTGGAAAAACCGACAACCACGGCGACGGCGAGCACTGCACGCTTGCTGATGTTCATAAGAAATCCCCTTTGCTCATTGGTGGTGCCCGCCCTGTGCGAACGGGCAATCTAGCATTTCGGCCCGCCAAAATTTGGTGAGTCCGATGCCGAGATTCAGGACCGCAAGGGATGCGTGATGGAAATGTGAAGACGTGTGCGCGATAAAAATAGACGGGGATGACCATGAAATCGCCGCATGGCTTGGGTAACATCAATGGGGACAGCACCACTCACGCAGGGATAGGGGCCAGAGACGGCCCACAGGGGGATGGAGATGTTGCAGGTCAGGAAACTGGCGCAAATCATTTGCGCGTTCGTGCCCATCGGATTTGCCGTGCCGTTGCTGGCGCAAACGGCCAACACGAAAACTACTTACACCTACGATGCTTTGGATCGCATCACTCAGGTGACCGATCCAAGTGGGTTCAACACCACGTATCAATACGATGGCTTGTCGGATCCCACCAGCTCGACCAGCCCGGATTCGGGAACCAAGGCGAGCACCTATGATACGGCGGGCAACGTCTTGACCGCGGTTGATGCGAAGGGAAACACCGTCACTTACACCTATGACGCGAGCAATCGAAGGCTCACCGGCACCTACGCCGATCCCACGCAGAACGTCACCTATGTCTACGACCAGCCCAATGGCGTCACGGGGTGTTCGGTCTCTTATCCCATCGGCCATTTGACGCAAGTGGTGGAGAACTCGGTCACCACGACGCTTTGCTACAACGCCCAAGGTTTTGTGATCCAAAAATCCCAGGCCATCAACGGGCAGACGCAGGTGACCAGTTACACGCGCAGTCCCGCAGGCAGGTTGCTGGCCATCACGCATCCAAGCGGCGATCAGGTCAACTATGCGCGGGATGCAAACGGTCGCATCAGCGGTGTTTCGGTGACGACGAACAACGGCACCGCCACCGTGGTCAGCAATGTGACCTATGCACCGTTCGGGCCCGTGACGGGATACACCTTGGGCAACGGTCAATCGGTGACGCGCACGTATGACGCCAACTACCGATTGACCGATTTGGTGAGCCCCGCCTTTGCGCTGCATGTGGCGCGCGATGCGATGGGCAATGTGACGGCCATGGGCACGGCGCCCGGTGCCAATCCGGCCACGGAGAGCTACGGCTACGATCCACTCAACCGCCTCACGACGGTGACGGAAGCCGACGGCAGCATCTTTGAGAGTGAGACCTATAACCAAGCTGGTGATCGCCTGACCAAGGCGGGGAATGGCCTGGCCACCGGCACCTACGCTTACAACCCCGGCACACATCAGCTCATCTCGACGGGCAATGCTGCACGGACGGTGGACGCCAATGGCAACACCACAGCGATCTCCGGGGCCGGCAGCACGTATGGCTTTGGTTTCAATCAGCGCAATCGCATGTCCGTGGTGCAACTCAATCAAAGCACCATCGCCAACTACCTTTACGATGCGGCAGGCGAGCGCGTCGAGAAGACAGTGGGAGGTGCCACCACCACGTTCAACTACGATGTGGGCAGTCATCTCGTGGGCGAATACGGTGCCACAAACAGGGAATACGTCTATATGGACGACATTCCCGTGGCGAACATCGACATCAATGGGTCCACCACCTCGATCGCTTATGTGACGGCGGACCACACGGGAACGCCGCGCGCCATCACCGACGGCAGCGGAAACGTGTTGTGGGCGTGGACGTATGAAGGCAATCCATGGGGCGAGCTCGCCCCCATCACCACCGGTTACACCTACAACCTGCGCTTCCCCGGTCAATACTTCGACGTCGAGAGCGGGTTGACCCACAACTTCCAGCGCGATTTCGACAGCAGCACGGGCCGCTTCACGCAGACCGATCCCAGCGGGCAAGCAGGCGGCCTCCCCTTGTATGTCTACGGTGCGAACAACCCGCTCAGAAACGTCGATCCGTATGGGCTTTGGGTTTGCAATGGCACCACCTCGCAGTGCGGGTCTTTTCAAGGGGGACTCCAAGCGCTTGCGGCAGCGTCAACCAGCAGCAACTTGGATCCCGCACAGCAGGCCACGTTGGCGAACATTCTTGCCGCATACGGTCAACAGGGCGACCCGAGCGTGCAGATCTACTTCCAGGGTGACAAGACCAGCTCAGTGGGCGGTTGGACCGGGAAAGATAAGAAATATTGTGAGTCGGTCACGTTCAACGACGACAATCTGAATTTGGGCATGTCCGACAATCAGAAACTTCAACAGTGGGCTAAAACTGTCACCCACGAAGGGCAGCATGTGGCCGATGACTTCGAAGGCGCTGCCGATGGGTATCCGCTTGCCCTCATGGACACGGAAGTCAACGCCTACACCGCCGAGGCCTATTACCAACAAGCCGCGCAGTATTCCGAGGGATCCACTGATATTTGGACGATGTCCGGAGGCATCAACTGGAACGCCATCCAGACCTCTGCCGCCAATTCTGTCCGTGTTGAAACGGGTCATTGATCGCCATGAAAGCGAAACACGCTGTCTTCATTTTGTTCTCTGCTTTGGTGTGTGTGCATGTTCATGCCACCACCCTTGATTTCAAGAATGTCTATTTCAAAGCAGGGCAACCGATCGCTGGTGGCAATCTGAGCGATTCTGCCGTGAAGTTCAACGATTACGCGGTTCCGGCATTAAATGCGAATGCATCAACGTTTCTGAGCCTCAAATCGAATGCGAAGGTCAAGATCGTTGGGTTCACCGACGACAAGGAATGTCAGGGTGATGGATGCAATGCTCTTTCTTTGCGCCGTGCCCAACTTGTCAACGCTTGGTTGCTCTCGCACGGTTTTCCAGCCGAAAGGCTACTTGCACCTGAGGGGCACGGCAGCAGTGACCCGATCGATACCAATGCCACAGCGGATGGCCAACAGCGAAACCGGCGGGCCGAGTTTCAAATCATTGAGCCATCGGAGCAGCCTTGATTAGACGGATGGAACTCATTGTGGTCGGCGTGGTGCTGCTGCTGGCATCGGTGGCGTTGCACGCACAGGGTCAGCCATCGAGATGCGTGGTGGCGCAACTCATCGTCGACGGCGCCTATCTCGGCGCCCAAGCCAAGCAACATGGGCAGTCTTACGACCAACAAGTCGAGGCCACCCATGCGATGGCGGGAAAGCTGGCGGGAACCTACGGCAGCAAGGTGGGTGGCACCTATCAAGATGTGGAGGTGAAGCTCTTGCAGAGCCTCTACACGAATTCCGCCTATGCGCAGATGTCCCCAGAACAGTTCAGGGATGCCATGCAGTCCTCCTTTTATGGCTCGGCGAACTGCCCACACGCGATATGACTCTCAGGGCGGCGATGAAGAACGTTCTGGTCACCGTGGGCTTGTTATCCCTAACCGCATGCTCGTTGCCGTTTGGCGGTGGACCGAGGGATATTCGGGTGACGTCTGTGACGGACGTGGACTACAAAAATCAGAACCAAATCGATTTCGTGGAGCGGCCTCCACACCCATCGAAGATCATTTCGCGCGTGGATTTCACAACCAGCACGGATCTTTTGGCTCTTGCTATTAACAAGGACTACAACGTGGTCTTTGCTCTCGGTTTGTGCAGCAAGGATGGCGTCATCGATAACGTCGGGCACCACGTCGGTCAGCTCTATTGGAACAAGCTGTTGATCGAACCCAGCTCGAAGGCAACTCCCGAATACGCAGCCGCAATCACAAAGGGGCCGCCGTTCACCTATCAGGTCTACGTGGACAGGCTGGTGCCGAATCAGGCCGACGGCTCGCTGTGTTTTGCCCTGGCCGGTGGCAACATGTTGGGGTTCAGGTTGCGGTCGAATGTTGCGGTCGTTCCGCAGGCGCCATCGAACTGATAGCAGAGGTCACTCTCCGCCCATGAGCAAGATCGTCGAGCTGATTGTCGGGGCAGTGGTGCTGGCGCCATTGCTCTACATCACCTCGTGCTCGGTCATTTCCCGCGTCCACGAACGCGACTTCGCCCAAGTGAAGGGGGGTGACGTCGAGGTCCAGGTCATCACCGCGATGGGCCAGCCTTCCGATGAGGAACGGGCAGGGGGCCGAAGTGTGCCTCGATACGGGGCACCTCAGTGCGTAGCGCCGTGCGTGCGGCGGCTCTGGTGGTTCAATCGGCTCAGTCTGGTGGGTGAGGCCTGGATGATCGAGCTGAATGGACAGGGGCGGGTGGTGCGGACTGCCTACATCGTTTCGCCCTGATACCAAAAGCTGCCACAGCGGAAGCCCCCAATTCAGAGGTGGATGCAAATTGACCGCAACTGTCGTGTTGAGCAGGGCGACCTGGAGGATTTGACAATCGAGCGCATTAGTTCAAGATAGAAATCAGAATGACTCCCAGTGGTGGCCACTATGGCGCACAACGCTCGCCCTTCACCAAATGATGATCTCCGCGCCTTCTTCAAGCCAGGCAAGGGGACAAACATCGATAAGTATGACGATGCTTATTTTGAAGCGGCCATACGAGAGTGCGAGTTGGGTGGCGAACGGAAAGCTCCCCGGAGTTCCGAGGAATCTGCGGAGCGCATGTCGGTATCGCACAAGCCCAACAAGCCCAACAATCGATGACAAACGAACCAGATTGGTTCGATCAAGACTTTAAAGACTGGCTCGCACATTATCGTGAACGAGGTAGAAAGCATGCCGCCTTTGGTAAGAAGGTGAAGGCATGCATACGCCATATCAAAAGGAACCCTGAACATTTTGCACTCGCAAGCGAGGAGGCAGAAGGTCTGGATGATCTGCGGTCGGCAAAGTTCTATGCCCCCGATGGTCGGCAGTTTCGGATTTTCTTTACTTTCAACTTTGGCATAGTTGAAATTCTGCGTTTAGTCCTTGCCTCCTCGGGTTACGTCGCAAAGCTCAAAGTTGCAGTAAAAAAATCATAGTAAATTAGAGAATAGGTATTTTTACGGGAATTGGATTGGCGATGGTTGCGCTACGGAGCTTTGGAATTAAAAGAACCATCCAGTCGACGTATGTTCTCCCCGTATTCCTGCGTGGCCATCATTGCGTTTTGCGCCAGCAAGAGCGTTCTTCGATTGGTCATCTGAACGATGTCGTTGTCATTTCGTTTTGGTAGCGATTGAGGTGCTCTTTTAGAAGACGCAGATACTCGGTTAATGACATCTGCGCACATGCGGCCTCGGCTACTTGGTCCGCGGATATATCGAGCGTCGAAATCAGATCCACGGGGCGATGACCGCCCTGCGCGACGGGCACCATCAAGAACACCCATTCGTCATCGGCGGCTCCAAGAGCGACGAACTCCGCGAACGAATTGTGGCGAACTCCTTTGCGTCGGCGGCCGGTCAAGATGGGGTCATCCAATCCATAGTCGTCCACAGCTTGCTGATCCACAGCTTTGGCAATCTCTTCGGCAGCGGTGGTTGGCGCTGGGGGAGGAGAGGGGGCGGGCGGTGTTGGTGTGAGCGCCAGCCGTTCGAGCTGCTCGCGGGCATAGCGGCGAACTTCACCGAGGGGGTAGCGAATGCCGGCGTCGTCAATCCAACCCGGCGGACGTTTCCCCGAAGCGCGCCATTCGGCCAACGTGGTGATGGAGCGGGCAAGGAAGCCAGCGGTCTGTTCAACCGTCAGGAGTTGGGCATCGTCTCGCCCTTCCAAGGTGCGTAAAAACGGATCCACCGTGAGCTCGGCCAGCGACTTTTTCCCCATGCATTGAGGATAGGGGGCCACCCTAAACGTCGCAATTTCGAGGAGGGGATAAGCGTTGGTCATGGTCACCGCAGAGGGGGCCATTGGGAGACCAGAATGAAAAAGGCCACCGCGTGGGGTGGCCTAAGTCGATGAGCGAGAATCGCTTTTTGCGTTTGCCTTCAAGACCGAGGGGAGTCTTTTCAATCCCCTGCTCTACCAACTGAGCTACCCGGCCAAAAGACTGCCATGCGTTGCATGGAGCCGATTATTAAATCGGATGGCAGGGATTACGTCAAGACTCTGCTTCGGGTGGCTTGTAGCCTTCAGGCTTTTTCACCTCACCGCCGAACAGGAATTTTTCCATTTCGCCGCCCAGAAACTGGCGCGATTTAGGATCCAGCGGGTTGATGCGGTATTCGTTGATCAGCATGGTCTGGTGGGCTAGCCATTGCTGCCATGCGGGCTTGGAGATCTCCGCGAAAATGCGCTGGCCCAGCGGGCCGGGCCAGGGGGCGAAATCCAGGCCTTCGGCTTCGATGCCGAGCTTGGCGCAGTGAATCATACGGCTCATCGGGTTATCTCTTGTTCGTCTATAACGCGGTGGGTTCGGGCAGCGCCATCAGCAGCGAGCGCACCGGCGCGGGCAGGCCCAAGGCGGGCAGATCGGCTATGGCGCACCATCGCAGGTTGGCATTATCGGCGATTGTGTGCGCGGCTGCTGCGCCGTCGAACAGTAGTGGCTGGATCTGCAGTCGGTAGTGGCTGAAGACATGCATGAAGGGCGTTAGCGATTGCGCGTCGTCGATGCGCGCATGACGCTGCGCTTCGCGCCATGCGCCGTCGCTGTCATCGGCTTCGGGCAAGCTCCACAAGCCCGACCACACACCTTGCGCGCCGCGCCGCTGTAGCAGCACGCGGCCTTCGCCATCGCGCAGGATGAGCATGATGGTGCTGCGCGTGGGAATCGCCTTGCCGGGCTTGGGGGTGGGCAGTTGTGCGGTGAGGTTGTCGCGATGCGCGACGCAATCGCCTTGCATCGGGCACATCGCGCACAAGGGACGCGTGCGTACGCATACGGTCGCGCCCAGATCCATGATGGCTTGCGTGTAGTCGTCAGCGCGTTCGGCCGGCGTATGCGCATCCGCATGCAGCCAGAGTTGTTTCTCGACCTCGCGCTCGCTCGGATGTCCTGCGATACCGTGATAGCGCGTCAGCACGCGCTTCACGTTGCCATCGAGAATGGGAAAACGCAGCCCATAAGCTTGCGCCAGAATCGCGCCCGCGGTGGAGCGGCCGATGCCGGGCAACGCCGCCAGTGCATCGAATTCGCGCGGCATTTCGCCGTTGTGCTTTTCCACGCACACTTGTGCGGCGCGATGCAGAAAGCGCGCGCGTCGGTAGTAGCCCAGGCCCGACCACAGCGCGAGCACGGTGTCCTCGTCGGCCGCGGCCAACTCGGGCAGCGTGGGCAATTTCGCCACGAAGCGCTGAAAATAGGGAATGACCGTGGCCACCTGCGTCTGCTGCAGCATGATCTCGGATAGCCATACGCGGTAGGCGTCGCGCGGATGTTTCCACGGCAGATCGTGGCGGCCGTGGCGATCGAACCACGCGAGCAGGGCGGAGGCGAATGGCGTCACTGCGGTTTCGGTGCGAGAGAGGTGACAGGAGGTGCGGCGCTTTCAGCGGCTGCAGGCACGGCATCACCGGTCTGTACGCTCAGCCCTTCTATATGGACTTTGCCGACGTCGAGCTTGGCCATGTCGATCTGCCCATTGCCGGGCGGCGCGGCCAGCCCGGGGGCCTGTGGATTGGCCAACTGATTCCACCACTGTGCCAGCGCGAGCGGCGGCAGTTCCAGATCGATGTGGTTGTCGGCGCCGAGCAGTTTCAGGTGCAGCAGTAGCGGTTTGTTCTGTGCGGCAGGCGTGAGCATGACGGCGGCGTCGTAATCGCCTTCGTCCACCAGATGGAACGTGCCTTGTAGTTGCATGGATGCGTTGGCCGCGCCCATCCAACGCGCATGGCCGTTCAAATGCAGCGAGGTGGCGCTGCTGTCGGAGACATTGATGTTGATGGCATCCAGTCGCAACACGCCGGCGGCAATGCTCGGCACGCTGGAGACCTGCCATTGCAGCGGTGTACCGTCGGTTTCCTTGGCGGAGAGGTTCACCCAGAAGGCCTGGCCCGGCGCGAGGCGTCCGGTGTCGAGCGAAACGTTGCTCAGCCACTCGCTGTTGTTCTGTACCACGCTGCCATTGCGGATGCGCACGCCGGTAGCGATGCGCGGGATCTCTTCCGGCACAGTGGCCAATTGCGGCGGCAGATTCATCAGCCACGCTTGCAGCGCATCCAGATCGACGCGTGGCGAATTGATCTGCATGCGCGAAATCACCACCTGGCGGCCGAGCAGCGTACGCCACGGCAGCACCAGCCGTCCGTTTGCGGCCAGCAGGATCGGCATCGCGCTCGGGCCGGCGTCACTCGCCACCAGCGTGATGCCTTCTAATTGCAGGGCAGGGCGCGGAAACAGCGTGGGGCTGGCCGGACTGGACAGCGTGAGCCGCAGGCCGGCCTGGTTTGCCTGTTCTTTCAGCATCGCGGTGAAGCGATCGGGTTGCAGCAGCAGATACAGTGCCACCAGCACGACCAGCACGATGCCGCCAAGCACGCTGGAGCAGGCAATCAGTAGCAGTCGCAGTGGACGAGGTATCGTCATTTATGCTCGTGCGAAGTCAGCGGGGAGCAAACCGTCGACGTAGGCTTCCGCGTCGAACACGCGCAAGTCCGTGGCGGTTTCGCCCAGGCCGACGAAGCGGATCGGTAAGCCGAACTCGCGCGCCAGCGCGAACACCACGCCACCCTTGGCGGTGCCGTCGAGCTTGGTCACCACCAGCCCGGTCACGCCAACGATCTGACGGAACTGGCGCACCTGGTTCACTGCGTTCTGGCCGGTGGTGCCGTCGATCACCATCAGCACCTCATGCGGCGCGTCCGGGTCGAGTTTCTTGAGCACGCGTGCGATCTTGCCCAGTTCGTCCATCAATCCGCCTTGCGTGTGCAGGCGGCCGGCAGTGTCGGCGATCAGCACGTCGGCGTTGCGCGAGCGCGCGGCTTGCAGCGCGTCGAAGATCACGCTGGCGGAGTCGGCGTCCTGGCCTTGGGAAATCACCGGCACCTGATTGCGCTCGCCCCAGGTCTTGAGCTGTTCTACGGCGGCGGCGCGGAAGGTATCGCCCGCGGCCAGCAGCACTTGGTGGTGTTCGTCACGCCATTTGCGTGCGAGTTTTCCAATCGTCGTGGTCTTGCCTGCGCCGTTGATGCCGACGGTGAGCACGACGAAGGGTTTGTGGCCGCCGATGTCCAGCGGCTTCTGCACCGGTTTGAGCAGCGCGGTCAATTCTTGCCGCAGGGCTTGCAGTAGCTCGGTGGCATCGGCGAACTCGCGCTTGTGCATGCGTCGACGCAGGTTTTCCACCAGCGAGGTGCTGGCTTCGATGCCGACGTCGGCGGTGATCAGTGTGGTTTCCAGGTCGTCCAGCAGGCTGTCGTCGAGCTTGGGGTTGCGTGCGAACAGCGAGGTGAGGCCGCGCGCGAAGGTGCTGCCGGAAAGGCGCTCGCGCCAGCTGCGCTTGGATGGTGCTTCGGCGGCGGGTTCGGCCGGCAGGATGTTTTCCGGCATCGCGGTCGGTGCAGGTGCCGCTGGTTCCGGCGCCTTCGCCTCGGTGGGCGCCTGGGTAGCCGCTTCCTCGTTGTCGCCTGTGCCCTGATCGGTGGGCTTCTTTTTCCAGAACTTGAGCATGAGGGGGTTGCTTCGAAGACAATGCTAAACATGCTAACACCCCCACCCGTACTGTCCGCTGAGGGCGCCGTCGCATGAAGGCCATGCCCGGACGAATCCGCATTATCGGCGGCGATCTGCGTAATTCGCGTTTGAACGTGCCTGATCTTCCAGGCCTGCGGCCCACATCGGAGCGCGTACGCGAAACCCTGTTCAACTGGCTGGCGCCGACCATCGCTGGCGTGCGGGCGCTGGACCTGTGCGCGGGCACTGGCGCACTCGGCATCGAGGCACTGTCGCGCGGCGCGGCGGCTGTGCAGTTCGTCGAGCCCGAGCGCGCGCCGGTGCAAGCCCTGCGCGATAATCTCGCCCGCTTGAAAGCAGCCGGTGGCGAGGTGGCGGCGATGGATGCCTCGCACTTTTTGCAGGGCACGCCGCAGCCGTTCGGCCTGGTGTTTCTCGACCCGCCCTTCGCCTTGCAGCTTTGGGCGCCCTTGGCGCAACGGCTGGAGCAGGGCGGCTGGCTTGCGGAGGCGGCGCAGATCTACGTCGAATCGCCGCAAGGCGTGTCCTTTGCGTTGCCGTCGAACTGGATGCTGCATCGCGAGGGCCATGCGGGTGAGGTGCGCTATGCGCTCTATCGCCGCTCGCAGAGCGTTCCGTTAAGCTAATGCTTTCCCTGCCTGCTTTTTCCTTCGTGAACCAGCCGCCGGTCAATCAACGCCTCGCCATCTATCCGGGCACCTTCGACCCGATCACCAATGGCCATGCGGATCTCGTCGCACGTGCAGCGCCATTGTTCGAACGGATCATCGTCGCCGTGGCCGAAAGCCAGAACAAGGGCAAGGGGCCGGGCTTCTCCATGCAGGAGCGCATCACGCTGGCGCGCTTAGCGTTGGCGGATCTGCCCAACGTGGAAGTGCGAGGTTTCGATTGCCTGCTGGCTCAGCTGGTCAGCGAGCTTGGGGCCGGCGTGATCATCCGCGGTTTGCGCGCTGTGTCGGATTTCGAATACGAATTCCAGCTGGCGAGCATGAATCGCCATCTCATTCCGCAAGCCGAAACGCTATTCTTGACGCCGGCAGAGCAGTACAGCTTCATTTCGTCGTCGCTGGTTCGCGAGATCGGTCGCCTTGGCGGTGACATTTCCGGTTTCGTGCATCCCGCGGTCCAACAAGCCATGCGGCAGCGCTGGCAAAAAAAGCAACCCGAAACCGAAGGGGACAACTATGCGTAAACTCACTCTTATCGCCACGGCCCTTGCGTTTGCCGGCTGCCTGACCCTGTCTGCATGCAACAACCAGCAGCAGGACGGCCAGCAGCAGGCAGCGCAGCCGCAGCAGGTCAGCAAGCCCACCGATCCGAACGACAACAAGGCCTGGGGCGCCTACCTCGGCCAGATCGTGCAGAAGAACATGCAGGGCATGTCCGCACCGCAGCCGTATGCCTACATGATCCCGGCCGGCGAGAGCGATGACGCCAAGGACTCCCGTGATCGCCAGCTCAGCAATGTGCAGGACATCGTGGCCCGCGGCGTGCTGCCGGGTAACCTGCTGGCGTTCGGCGGCCCGGATTCGGGCAAGACGGCCGACCTGGTTACCACCGCCTTCAAGGATGCCAAGCCCGCGTCCCTCAAGGGCGTGATCATCGTGGTGATCGGCGACAAGGCTGACGAGCAGCGCGTGAGCGACGTGCTGAAGCCGACGGATGCGACGGTTCGCTACGTGCAGTTCTAAGTCTCTAAGTCGTCAATCCATTCATAAGTTGAAGGTCGCCGGATTCGGCTCCCTCCCCTGCTTGCAGGGGAGGGTTGGGGTGGGGTGAGCACTAGCCTCAAACTTTCCCGCAAGGGTTCACCCCCTCCCAACCTCCCCCTGCAAGCAGGGGGAGGGGCTTGCACGGCACTTCGTTTCACCGCTTATCGAGGTTGTGCATGGGACAAGGAAGTCGTTGTTCCTTTGCTGCTTCGCACAACCCTCAACCGGCCCATGTAAACTACCCGGGCATGTCCCTCAAGATCCTCGACACCTGCGTCAACTGCGACGTCTGCGAACCCGTCTGCCCCAACAAGGCGATTTCGCTCGGCGAGGAGTACTACGTCATCGATCCCGCCCTGTGCACTGAATGCGTCGGTCATCACGATGAGCCGCAGTGCGTGGTCGTGTGTCCGGTGGAATGCATCATCGTCGATCCCGCGCACACCGAAACGCACGGGCAGCTCGAAGACAAATACAAACATCTGATGGAGGCCAAGGGATGAAGCTTGCGTTGCGTTGGCATGTGCTCTTGATGGGTTTCCTGCTTGGTACCAGTGGCGCATTCGCCGCCGACAAGCCCACCTCCACCGCACAGGCCACGCAGCTTGCGCAGCGTCCCGGCCATGCCGGTATCGCCAGTGCCAACGCTCTGGCCACCGAAGCGGGCTTTGAAGTGCTGGCCAAGGGCGGCAATGCGTTCGACGCGGCAATTGCGGTGGCATCCACGCTGTCGGTGGTGGAGCCGGAAAGCTCCGGCATTGGCGGCGGCTTCATGGCCACCATGTACATCGCTTCGAGCAAGCACAGCGTGTTTGTCGATGCGCGCGAAACTGCGCCGGCTGCGGTCAATGCCAAGGATTATCTCAACCCCGACGGCACGCCCAATCGCGATACCGCGTTGAAGGGGCCGCTGTCGGCTGGCATTCCCGGCGAGCCGGCGGGCCTAGCGTGGCTCGCCAAGCATTACGGCAAGCTGCCGCTCTCCGCTTCATTGGCGCCGGCGATCCGCACTGCGCGCGATGGCTTCAAGCCGGATGATCGGCTGCTCGGCTCCATCAAGGAGGAGCAGAAGAACATCGAGCGTTGGCCTGCTGCCGCAGAGAAATTCTTGCCCGGCGGCAAGGCGCCGGCTGCCGGCGAAATCTGGCGCGATCCAGATCAGGCGCACACGTTGGAGATGCTGGCCAAATACGGCGAAGCCGGGTTTTACAGTGGTGAAACCGCGCAGAAGTTGGTCGACGCGGTACGCGCCGGAGGCGGCAACTGGACACTGAAGGATCTGGCTTCCTACCGCGTGAAGGAACGCGCGCCGCTCACGGTCGACTATCGCGGCTACACGATCATCACCGCGCCGCCGCCGTCGTCCGGTGGCGTGGCTATCGCCGAAATTCTCAACATTCTTTCCGGCTTCGATCTCACCAAGCTGGATCAGGCGCATCGTGTGCACCTGGTGATCGAGGCCATGCGCCGCGCATTCCGCGATCACAACGATTACCTGGGCGATCCGGATTTCGTGAAGATGCCGCTGAACATGCTGCTGTCGCCGTACTACGCCGATGGCTTGCGCCAGACCATCCTGCCGGACAAAGCCACGCCCTCTTCGATGCTGGCACCGTCGAACGGTCAGGATCCGGGCATGCACACCACGCATTTCTCGATCATCGATGCGGACGGCAACATGGTGGCGATTACCTCCACTGTGAACTACGTGCTCGGCTCCACCTTCGTTGCGAAAGGCACCGGCGTGCTGCTCAACGACGAGATGGACGATTTCGCGCTGGTGCCGAACAAGCCGAATGTATACGGCCTGCTAGGCAGCAAAGCCAACGCGCCGGAGCCGGGTAAGCGCATGCTGTCGTCGATGTCGCCGAGCATCGTGATCGGCGCCGACCGCACCGCGGTGATCGGTTCGCCCGGCGGTTCTACCATCATCACGCAGGTGCTGGAAGGCATTCTTGCTTTCATCGACGGCGGCGATGCGCATGAGGTGGCGGCGCACAAGCGCTTCCATCATCAATACATGCCGGATGTCGTGTCGGTTGAGCCTGGCGCCTTCGACGACGCCACCAGTAGCGCATTGACGCAGATGGGCCATACGCTGAAGGAACGTGGGCCGTGGGGCTTCATGAACGTGGTGATCTGGGATCGCCGCACCAACAAGCTCGATGCGGCGAGCGATCCGCGCAGGGATGATGGGTTGGGCAAGGTGCAGTAAGCGCCCCTTTCCTTACGTTACACGCTGGTCAAAGACGGCAAGGCAAGCTCAAGCGTTTCGGAAAAATCGTCATGCAACTGTGGTCCCTAAACGGCAACACCCAAAAACTCGACGGCGGCGCTATGTTTGGCAACGCACCGAAGGCGATGTGGTCGCGCTGGATCGAGCCGGACGAGTTCAACCGTATTCCGCTTGCCTGCCGTTGTCTGTTGGCGAAAGATCTTGAAGGCCGCAACGTGCTGTTTGAAACCGGCATCGGTGCGTTCTTCGAGCCTTCGCTGCGCGAACGCTACGGCGTGGTGGAAAGCCATCATGTGTTGCTGGATTCGCTCGCCGCGTTAGGCCTCTCGCACGAAGACATCGACGTGGTGGTGCTCTCGCATCTGCACTTCGATCACGCCGGCGGCCTGCTTGCGCCGTGGGAGGAAGGCAAGACGCCGCGACTATTGTTTCCGTATGCGCAGTTCCTGGTGGGTGCTCAGCATTGGCAACGCGCCTTGAAACCGCATCCGCGCGATCGCGCTTCGTTCGTTCCAGAGTTGCAGCAGCTGCTGCAGGACAGTGGGCGGTTGGAACTGGTGGCAGGCGAGCACTCCCAGGCGCTGGGCCGGGCCGTGCGCTTCCATTTTTCCGACGGCCATACACCGGGACTGATGCTGGCTGAAGTGGCCGGTGTCGTGTTTTGTGCTGACTTGATTCCCGGGCGTGCCTGGGTGCACTTGCCGATCACCATGGGCTACGACCGCTTTCCGGAAGCGTTGATCGACGAAAAGCGTACCTTTCTGGACGACAAGCTCGCGCGCAACGTGCGACTGTTTTTCACTCACGATCATGCTTGCGCCATGGCGCGCGTGACACGCGACGAGCGTGGGCGTTATGGTACGGCAGACGAACGGCCCGAATTGCGCGGCATCGTTTGATCTAACCCGTCTCCGGAGGCTCGATGAGCAGTGAGCGCAAGCCACTCTCCATCCGTGAATTGTTGATGCCCGCGCTGGGCGCCGTGCTTCTGCTGATCGGTGTCGGCGTGGGTTCGGTTGTCGAAAAAGGGCAGCTCGATTACAGCGCGCAGATGAAACGGCACGGCGGGGACGTGCTGGATCTAGGCAGCAACGGCCGTCCTGATGCGGGCGAACAGGGTTTCATGGTGCGCGTGGTGGGTGCGCTGCAAGTGGTGGAGGCGCCGCTCGACAAGCAGTTCAATCAGCAGACCGATCAGCCGGTGCTAATCCGCCACGTGCAGATGTTCCAGTGGCGCGAACTTCAGTATGGCGGCGCGCCGACCTACGAAATGGATTGGCAGGACCACCCCATCGACTCCAGCCATTTTCAGCGGCCCGAAGGTCATACCAATCCGGACAAGTTTCCATTGGAAAGCGCGCAGTTCGATGCGGGCCTGGTGCGCTTGAATGGTTTCGTGCTCGCGCCGGCGCTGGTGCATGCGCTGACGGGCAGCGCACCGGTCACGCCGAATTTGCGCAATTTGCCGAGCAATCTCGCCGCGAGTTTCAGCCTTTACGACAACAGCCTGGTGACCAGTGTGGTGCCGTCGCGCCCGCAACTGGGCGATTTGCGTGTGGCGTGGGAGGCGGTGCCGGTGCAAGCCGTCACCATCGTGGCGAAGGTGGATGGCAACAAGCTCGTGCCGTCGGGTGACGCTACGGATGGCGTTGGCTTCGCGGTGCAATCCGGTGAGATGCCGCTATCGGAAATTTTTTCCGATTCGCCATTGCCCCCCGAATATTCCTGGTTGAAACGCGTTCTCGCGCTGCTGTTGGCCGCGCTTGGTGCCACGATGCTGGTGCGCTGGCATTACCAGCGTGTCGACCTGATTCTTGCACCTGGCATTGCCATGCTGGTGATCGGCGCCGTTGATGCGGTGCTATGGCTGGGTAATGACAACTCGTTTGCGGCCGCCTGGGCCGCCCTTGCGGTGCTTGGAGCGGCACTCACGATTTGGCGCGTGCGTGCGCTGATGGTCGTTACATAAATCGCGTCTTCCATTTTTTCTTTGAATACAAGTGGTTGCGTTATTTTTTGCACGCGATCCAGGCGTTCTTCCTGAAAAAGCCATCAAACCGCTTGCGTCGGAGCGTACTTTGGACTAAAACATCCATGAACACGCATTTCGCTAATGAACACATAGCGGCGATGGCGCAGGGAGCGGAAACGGCATCGCGTGGAGATGAAAGGGGCACTCACAGACAGTGCACGGAAACTGCCAAGCCCATCGAAGGCGGCTTGGACCCTCAACCGAGGACGACGTAGAACTGGGTGATAGAGCGAGGCCTTTTGACTTCCCCCTGTTTCTCAGTCGGTGCTCGAACGAGCCTGTCATCGACAATGCATAGCGGGGGCGCCTCAGTATGCGCAACGCAAAGTGTTTCAAGCTGGTACGGAATTGGAGAGTGTCGCTCAAGCGCACTCGAGCGGCGGAGGATGGAGGCGCTCCAGGTCATCGGTCCAGGAATGCCGCTTTTCAAACCCATGCCGCTTCCTCGCACGAGGAGCCGGATGCAGCGAGAAAGTACGCCTGCATCAGAGGCAGTAAATCGGCCGCATTGGCCGGAGCTCCGTTCTATAGAGGAAGAAGCATCGGGCATGAGCTGCTCGACAACGCGCGGGTCTTCAGCGAGCTGTCACATGATGTGGTGAGGTTTATTGACGAGGTGGAAAACACTTCGTCGAAACTTGTCTCGCCGCTCGCGGCGGATCATCAGGAAGCCCAGCATTTTTCCATGCTGGCCAGCCAGGTTCTGAAAAACGCCCAGCGTGGTTCGGCCTCGTGCAAGCATATCGACGCGGTCATCGCCGATAGCGTGGATCGCATCCGTCAGGGCATCATCGTGATGGAGCAGGCGGGTTTTCAGATGCTCCACGTCATCGACTCTGTGATCCAAAGTGCCGAGATGACTGCCTTCATGGGGAATTCGCATCAGACCGCTGCCATGCACGTTTCATCTACGCCGCATGTGGAAGATGACGACAGCGACTTGCTGCAGCAAGAGGCCGCGTTGGCCGTGCAGGATCTCAAGTCGTGGGCGCTTGTGCTGAAAAGAAATCTGCAGCAGCTGCGTCTATCCGAACAAGACGAGAGTGCCGGCGCGGTGTGGCAGGTTGGCGACGGCACCAGAGGTTAACCGGCAGTTTGCAGTGATATTGCCGGTGTTCGAATGTGAGGCTGCCTCCCCTGCAAGCAGGGGAGGAGGAGGCTCAGCCGAACACCTCGGCATGCTCGATGAACCACAATCCCGCAAACAGCTTCGGATCGATCGAATACCCGTCCTTCGCACGCGCCACCAACCACGCGCCGGCTTCGCTGCGCGGTATTTCGTGCACCACGATGTTCTCGGTCACGTCGCCGCCGCCATCGCTCACCTTCACCAGATCGTGCGCGCGCACGAAGGCAATGATCTCGTTGCTCATGCCGGATGATGAAGGCCCTTCGTGCACGAAGCTGACGCGGCTGCAGCGATAGCCGGTTTCTTCTTCTAGTTCGCGCTGAGCGGCGATGAGCGCGCTTTCGTGTTGCTGGTCCGCCAGATCACCGACTAGGCCGGCCGGCATTTCGATGGTGAATCGCTGAACTGCGACGCGGTACTGCTCCACAAACAGCACGTTGTCTTCCGGCGTTACCGCCAGAATGATCACCGCACCGCCGGGATTGTTGCGCTCGGCATATTCCCAGCGGCCGCGGCGGCGCAGGCGCAGCCAGCGGCCCTGGTAGAGCGTTTCCTCGGGAGCGCTGGCGTCTTCGGGTTTACGGTTGATGTCGTTCATGGGGAATGTCTGCTTGAAGTCAGATGCTGGTCAGCGCGCGCAGCCGATTGCGTGTGAGCGGGCCGAAGCGAAGCTGTTCGCACAAGGCCTCGAGCGTTTCTACGCCGCGCTTGCGAACCAGCACGTCAAAGCCGCTATCGATGGGCGCATCCAGCGCAATACGAGTCAGGCGGCGGTACAACCTGGCTGCATCGGCATGTTGGCGCAGCTTTGCGGCGCAACTGGCCGCGCCACGCAGGCGCAGGAACGCCACTTCATCCACGCGATCGAGCAATGCGTCCAAGGTGCCGAAATGCGCCAGCAAGGCGGCGGCGGTTTTCGCGCCGATGCCGGGCACGCCAGGAATGTTGTCGACGGCGTCACCGCACAGTGCGAGGTAATCCGCCACTTGGACCGGATGCACGCCCAATCGCTCGAACACACCAGCCGGTCCCCAGCGCAGGTTGCGCGCGAAATCCCATTGCTCATCGTGTTCGCCAAGCAGCTGGCCGAAGTCCTTATCCGCCGACACGATCACGCTACGAAAGCCGTGCGCGCGCAAGCTCCACAAGGTGCTGCCGATCAAGTCGTCCGCTTCGAAGCTGTGATCGATCAGCACGCGGATGCCGAGTGCTTCGGTGACGGCGCGGCACAGCACGAACTGCCGTTCCAGATCCGGCGGCGGCAATTCGCGATTCGCTTTGTAGGCGGGATAGATCGCATTGCGGAACGATGTGGTGAGCGAAGCATCGAATGCCACCGCCAGATGCGAAGGATCTTCGCGCTCCAGCACTTCGCACAAGAAGCGCGTGTATCCGTGCACCGCGTTGACCGGATGGCCGTCGACGTCGTGAAACTCGTCCGGCATCGAATGCCAGGCGCGAAACACGTACAAGCTGCCGTCGATCAGGTGTGCGGTGGGCAACGCAGACACGTGCTCAGCCCTTCCATTCGGTGAGCAGATCGTCCAGCGCGGGACGATCGCGATCGGGAATTTCGGCTTGCGGCGTGCCGATATGCACGAAGCTGACCACGCATTCGTTCGCTGCCAAGCCGAGCAGGCCGGCCACTTCCGCATCGTACGCCGCCCAGCCGGTGAGCCATTGCGCGCCGAATCCCAACGCATAGGCACCCAGCAGAATGTTGTAGGCCACGTTGCCGGCGCACAGCTTCTGTTCGATTTCCGGAATGCCGGCGTCGTGATCGATGCGGGCCACCACAGCAATCACCAGTGGCGCGAAGGTGTAACGATGCCGTTCCTTCTCGCGCTTGGATTCGGGCAGATCCGGATCGCGCCGGATCGCACGCTCGGCGAGCAGGGTGCCGAACTTCAGCTTGGATTCGCCGCGCAGAGCGATCAGCCGGAAGGGAACCAGCTTGCCGTGATCAGGCACGCGAATGGCGGCTTCCAGCAGGCTGCGCAAGCTGGTTGCATCGGGCGCGGGTTCGCCAAGCTGGCGCGAAGGTGCGGAATGGCGTTGCTGCAGCAGGGAAAGCGCATCGTCCATGGGGAGTCGTACCTGGGAAAACGCTTATCCTACAACCGTCTGCGTCCAGTCACGATGCCTTTCAGTCACGCAGACGCGCGCAGGCCATGAGCCTACGATCCGCGCATCCTGTCGAGGAGTGCGCAGTATGAAGATGCTAAGAGGCCTGATTGCCATCTTCCTGATCGCCTTGATCCCGGCCACGCGTGCGAGTGAAGCCGCCGCGTCGATCAGCGACGGCTATGTCACCACCGACGATGGCGCGCGCATCCATTACCTGCAAGCAGGGCAACGCCACGATGCGCCGGCCCTGGTGTTGATCCCCGGCTGGACCTTGACGGCGTCATTGTGGCGCGAGCAATTGCAACGGTTTTCGTCGCAACGGCGCGTGATTGCCGTGGACTCGCGCTCGCAAGGCGCCTCGTCGATCATGCTGACCGGTAACACGCCGGAGCGTCGCGCGCGGGATCTGCACGAACTGCTGGCATCGCTGCATATCGATCGCTGCGTACTGGTGGGATGGTCGCAGGGCGCGCAGGATGTCGCCGCCTATGTGCAGCAGTTCGGCACCGGCTCGCTCGCCGGTGTCGTGTTCGTGGATTCGCCTGTTTCCGCAGGCACGAACGAAGTGGATATCCGCAAGGAGTTCAGCAAAGCGATTCTTTCGGGGCTGTCGCGCTACATGGCGCAGCCGGCCGATTACAGCGCGGGCATGGTGCGTTCCATTTTCCGGCATCCGCCGGCCGATATCGACGCGGTGATCGCGCAGGCGCAGCGCACGCCTGTGGCCGTCGGAGCGGCGATGTTGGTATCGGATATCTTTGGCGCCGATCGGCGGCCGGCGTTGCAGAAGATCGATCGTCCCGCGCTGGTGATCGCCTCGGCGGATTCACCGCTGCTCGATGCGCAAAAGGACATGGCTGCAGCCATCCCCGGCGCGCATTTCGTTGCGGTGCCGAATACGCGTCATGCCGTGTTCGTGGATGATCCGCAGGCCTTCGATGCAGCATTGAGCCAACTGCTCAAGGCTGCTGATTCAATGCGTGGTGAGTAGGCTGCAGGCTCAGCGTGTTGGGACAAGCCGGAATCCATCGGGCAGTAATGCTTCCACCGTCGTCTGCCGCACGGCGCCGGCAACATTGGCCAGCAGTACCGGCATATCGCTGGTGCATAGTTCGGCCAGTACCTGGCGGCAGGAGCCGCACGGCGTAACCGGTTCGGGCGTGTCGGCGATTATGGCGATGGCGCTGAAATCCCCAGGCTTGCAGCCGGCGGCGATGGCGCTGAACAAAGCGGTGCGCTCAGCGCAGTTGCACAAGCCGTACGCGGCGTTCTCCACGTTGCAGCCGGGGAACACGCGGCCGTCCTTCGTCTGCAGCGCGGCGCCAACCTGGAAACGGGAATAGGGCGCATACGCCAGTTCGCGGGCACGGCGTGCAAGCTCTAACAGGGCGGTGCCGACGATCTGCTCGGGCATCGGGTTTCCTCGTTACCCCGATTCGGGCTGGCCAGTCTAACCCGCGCTTAGGCTAGGATGGTAAGCCTCATCCGCAGGAGATGGCCGATGTCGATCACCGTGTCCGCATTGCGTGAAACCGCCGCCGGCGAGCGGCGCGTCGCGATCACGCCGGAAGTGGCGAAGAAGTTGCGCGGCAAAGGGTTGCGCGTGCTGCTCGAACACGGTGCGGGCGCCGCGGCCGGTTTTCCGGATACGGCTTATGCGGACGTCGAATTTGCCGATGCGGCACACGTGCTGGCACAAGCCGATCTGCTGGCCTGCGTCTTATCGCCGGACGACGACGCGCTGGGCCGTCTACGCGAAGGCGCCGTCGTGGTGGGCCAACTACGACCGCATGGCGCGGCAGCGCGTATCGCGGCGCTTGCACAAAAGAAGCTGATCGCCTTCGCACTGGAACTGCTGCCGCGAACTACGCGCGCACAAGCCATGGACGTATTGAGTTCGCAGGCCGCCGTGGCAGGTTATCGCGCCATGCTGATCGCCGCCGAGAACGCGCCGAAATTCTTCCCGATGCTCACCACTGCGGCGGGCACCATCCGCCCTTCGCGCGTGCTGGTCATTGGCGCGGGTGTGGCGGGTTTGCAGGCGATCGCCACCGCACGGCGCCTGGGCGCGCAGATCGAAGGCTATGACGTGCGCCCTGAAACGCGCGAGCAGGTGGAATCGTTGGGCGCGAAGTTTTTGGATCTGGGCGTGAGCGCCGCTGGCAGCGGCGGCTATGCGCGCGAACTCAACGCCGAGGAGCGCGCGGCGCAGCAGCAAGCGCTGGCCGAACATCTGAAAGTATTCGACGTGGTGGTGACTACTGCCGCGGTGCCGGGGCGTGCGGCCCCGAAGATCCTCACGACCGCGATGGTCGATGGCATGAAACCGGGTGCGCTGATCGTAGACCTTGCCGCCGAGAGCGGTGGTAATTGCGAGCTTACTCGCCCGGGAGAACGTGTGGAGCACGGCGGCGTGGTGATTCTCGGGCCGCTCAATCTCGCTGCAGGCGCGCCGTTGCACGCGTCGGAGATGTATGCGCGCAACATCTACAACTTTGTCGAGTTGTTGATACGTGATGGCGCGTTGCAGCCGGACTTCGAGGATGAGTTGGTGGCTAAGAGCTGCGTGACGCGCAATGGCGAGGCGTTGTTGAACGCCTAACGACGCGCCGGATCAGTGCTTTCCACGCGGCGGCATGCCGAACGCACGTCCCGCGGGCAAGGTGGAACGCGGGCCCAGATGATCCAGCCATTGACGCTTCTCCTCGGGCGACTGTTCCAGCCAGCGACGGCGTAAGGCTTCGCGCTGGTCAGGAGGAAGCTGTTGGAAGCGCTTGAAGGCTTCGTGCAGTTCCTGCTGTTTTTCCGCCGGTAGGGTGTCGTAGAGATGCTGGTTCTGGCGCGCCTGTTCGCGCTGCTCAGGCGTCATCTTCTGCCAGCGATCGATGCGTTCGCGGATTTCTTGCTGCTTATCCGGTGGCAGCTTCATCCAATCTTGGGTGCGCTGGAGCATGTGCTCCTGCCGGGCCTGCGGCAGCGTATCCCACTGTGATTGCAGCGGCGTAAGCAGGTATTGCTGCTCGGGGCTCAGGCTGTTCCACGGGTGAATGTTTTGCGCATGCGACGGCGCCGCGATCATCAGACCGAGCAGGAAGGTCAACAGCGATGGCAGGCGAAATCTTCGTAGCAGCATGGATTAGTGTTTGGTCTGGCTACCGTCGTTGGAGGCAAGCCAGCTGTAGAAGTCGAGATTCTGGTAAAGGCCAGGATCCGCTTTATCGGCACCCGGCGGCAGATATTCATTGTCCTGCTCAACCACGGCGGCCGTTTGCGGCTTGACTTCGCTCTGCAGTCGGGGCGCCGGCTGCCAGATCATCAGCGCTGCCAGCGCGACAGCGGCCAATGCGCCGACCGGCAGCAGCACGCGTGCGCGGTGATGCGGCGAGGCATGCGCGGTGGCGGTTTCAAGGGCCGTGCGGCGCGCGGCGCGCAGGCGCCCGGCGGTGACCGGGTCGATGCTTTGAGTCGCCTCCTGATAAAGCGCGCGGACGCGCTGTTCGAATTGTTTGTCGGACGAGTTCATCGCCACTCCTCCAGTTGTTCCCGCAAATGCTGCATGGCTCGCGAGAGATGTGTTTTTACGCTTCCTTCCGAACAGCCCATTACCGCGGCGGTTTCCGCCACATCCAGCCCTTCCAGCACCCGCAGCATGAAGGCTTCGCGCTGACGCTGCGGGAGCTTCTTCACGGCAGCGGCCATGTCTGCGTAGGACTGTTCTCCGTGCAGTTTTTCCAGCGGATCCGGTCCGTTGTCGGCCGGCTCCCACGCTGGCAGTTCGTCGCCGTCATCGTCGTGACCGCCGCCCAGCCAACCGACGACGATGGAGCGCACCTTGCGTCGGCGCTGCAGATCCACGATGCGTCGGCGCAGGATGCCCCAGAACAGCGGCGTCCATTCCTCTGCAGGCTTGTTGCGGTAATGCTTGACCAGACGAAGCATGGCGTCCTGCACGGCGTCCAGCGCGTCCTCGCGATTGCCCAGGTGGAGCTCAGCCATGCGGAAGGCGCGCCGCTCCATGCCGGCCAGGAAGGCATCCAACGTGGCCGGTACTGCTTTGCCTTCCTGCGCAAGAAGTTCCGCTTCGAAAACGGCCGACACACTGTTCATGGCGGCGTTCTCCGAATCGTCAGGGCGAGCATCCTGGGGCTCCATCTGTTCGACTCTCGCCATCAACGCGCGGGGAACGCACGGGTTGACGTTACGACGCCTTTACTGCGTATACATACGCGGCCGCACGGCACGGCGGCATAGCTCGCAGCACACCGGCCACCGTATGATGCGGCGAATGTGACCGATTGGCGGGAGAAGGACATGCTGGACGGGTTCCTGGCGCTCTATATCTTCATGCTGGCCGCGTTTACGGGCTACGAAATCATCGCGCGGGTACCGGTGATCCTGCACACGCCGTTGATGTCCGGCTCCAATTTCATCCACGGCATTGTGCTGGTTGGGGCCATGATTGCGCTAGGTCATGCGCATACGCCGTTCGAACTTGCGATAGGTTTCATCGGTGTACTGCTAGGTGCCGGCAACGCCGCCGGCGGTTACGTGGTGACGGAGCGGATGCTGGAGATGTTCAAGTCCAGCAAGCCCGGGCAGGGCCGTGGGGAGGCCAAGTGATGGCCTGGCCGCAGACTCTGATAGACGCCTGCTATTTCATCGCCGCCCTGCTGTTCATCCTTGGTCTCAAACGCATGAGCTCGCCGCGTACCGCTCGCGGCGGCATCGTGTGGGCCGGCTTCGGCATGTTGCTGGCGGTGGTGGCCACTCTGCTGCTGCCGGACATGCAACACCGTGGGCTGATCATCGCGGCCGTGCTGATCGGCGTGTCGGCAGCCTGGTGGTCCGGCCGACGCGTGGCAATGACGGCCATGCCGCAGATGGTGGCGCTCTACAACGGCATGGGCGGCGGCGCGGCTGCGGCGATTGGCGCTTCGGAACTGGTCAGCCATGCGCAGGATGTTGCGATTGCCGCGCCCAATACGTTCCCACTGATGCCGGAAAGCTGGTCGCCATTGCACGGTGCAGTCGTCGTATTGCCGCTCAGCCCAGTGGCGCTGGCACTGGGCGTGCTCGGTGCGCTGATTGGCTCGGTGAGCTTTTCCGGTTCGTTGATCGCTTTCGCCAAGCTGCAGGGCTGGCTTGATCGTCGTTTCGTCTTCCCTGGCCAGCAAGTAGTGAACCTGTTGGTGCTGGCGGCCGCGGTGGCGATCGGCGTTCTGCTGGGCAGCGGGCACGTCACTCTCGCGTTGATCTGCGCGTTCTTCGTGCTGGCTCTGCTGTTCGGCCTCCTGATGACGCTACCGATCGGCGGCGCCGACATGCCGGTAGTGATTTCGCTCTACAACGCCTTTACCGGCTTGGCGGTGGCGTTCGAAGGCTACGTGCTGCAGAACGAGGCGATGATCATCGCCGGCATGGTGGTGGGCGCGGCCGGTACGCTGCTGACGCAACTGATGGCGAAGGCGATGAACCGCTCGATCGGCAACGTGCTGTTCGGAAGCTTCGGCGCAGCAGCGGGCGCATCGGCGCAGGCTATTGGCGGCAGCCAGAAACCGATCGAAGCGGCCGACGCTGCGGTGATGATGGCTTATGCCGAGCGTGTGGTGATCGTGCCCGGTTACGGCATGGCGGTGGCGCAGGCGCAGCATAAGGTGTGGGAATTCGCGCAGGCATTGATCGCGCGGGGCGTGAAGGTGAAGTTCGCCATTCATCCGGTGGCCGGCCGCATGCCCGGTCACATGAACGTACTGCTGGCCGAGGCGGGCGTGCCGTACGACTTGATCGTGGACATGGAAGACATCAATCCCGAATTTCCCGTCACTGACGTGGCGCTGGTGATCGGCGCCAACGACGTGGTCAATCCGGTTGCCAAGACCGATCCTGCTTCACCGATCTACGGCATGCCGATCCTCGACGTTGCCAACGCCAAGCAGGTGATCGTGGTGAAGCGCGGCAAAGGCACCGGCTTTGCCGGCATCGAGAACGCGCTGTTCTATGCCGACAACGCGCGCATGCTCTACGGCGATGGCCAGGCCGCGGCAGGCCAACTGGTGACGGAACTGAAGACGCTGGACGCCTAGCCGACCCTGCGCGGCGTTGCGACGGACGAGCGCAGCGAGGTCACCACTGCGACCACGATGCCGACCAGAGCCCATCCGATATCGAGCCTGCTCAACGAGATGCGCGCGAAATCCAGCAACATCGACGGCCCGGCGGTGCGCATCGCATCGACCAGGCCGTAGCCCATCATCGCGGCGATGTTCACGGTGGCGATCAGCACGTGGATATAGACGCTTGCCACCACCGTGGCCAGCGCCGCCAGCAGAGCCGCATTCCAGCGCTTGCCATGCACCCACTGCCGTATGGCGATAGCGAGCAGCCAGCCCGCGGGTACCGCCAGCCAAGGCAGGGGGCGATGAAAGAACACGGAGGGCAACAGCCATAAAGCGCCAGCTGCCAGACCCAACATCACCGCGCAAAGCAGCGCGAAGCATTCGCCGACGATCTTCCGCGCGATCATGGATGCTCACTTGGACTGGCTGGAAAGATGGTCACGCGATGTCCTGACAGGCATAACAAAGCGGAGCATCTTAACGTGATCCAGACGGATTCTCTGCCGGGCGTCCCTTGAGTTTCAGCCGATTCAGCCTGATGTGGGGGACAGGCCCTACGAGTGGGCGGCATAATAGTGGGCCGGAACGCCGCCGGCCGGCTTTCCTCAACGATTCTCAAGAGATGGCATGAGCGGTTTCAGTCTTAGCAGCGAGCCTTTCACCCTGGAGCGCGATTGCAGCGCGGTCATGGTGCCGCAGGGCGAAAACGTGGTGCTGCCGGCCGGTCAGGTGGGCTACATCACGCAGGCGCTCGGTGGCAGTTTTACCGTGTACGTGGAAGGCAATCTGTTCCGCATCGCCGGCAACGATGCCGACGCGCTGGGCAAGGAGCCGCCGCGGCCGCTGGAATTGCCGGCAGACGCCACCGACTCCGACGTGGAAAATCTGGTGTGGCAGCAATTGCGCACCGTGTTCGATCCGGAGATCCCGATCAACGTGGTGGAACTGGGCCTGGTCTACGACGTAAGCCTGGAAACCGTCGCGCCAGACGAGCGCAAGGTGTACATCAAGATGACGCTCACCGCGCCGGGCTGCGGCATGGGTGACGTGCTGATCGACGATGCACGCACCAAGCTGGAGCTGATTCCCACAGTGAAAGAGGCAGACGTCGACCTGGTGTTCGATCCGCCGTGGAATCACTCGATGATGTCGGACGCGGCGAAGCTCGAGACGGGGATGCTTTAAAGCTCGTCATTCCGACCTTCGCCGGAATGACAGCAACGCAAGATCAGGCAGCTTGGAAGGTCAGCCGTTCACTTCCTCAAACCGGTTCGCATCGCGATTCTTGCGCACCTTGGCTGGATCCCACACGCGACCGTTCATCGCGATATACACGCCGTCCGGCAGCGTCTGCACCGCGGCTACCGCGCAGCCGACGTTGAATACCGCGTCCGAACCCTGGAAGCGCGCGGGATTCAGCGCACCGGTGAGCACGATCACCTTGTTCTTGAGTGAAGCAAGTTCCCGCGCGGTTTCCACCATGGTATCGGTGCCGTGCGTCACCAGCACGTGGCGGCCCGGTTGCGCTTCGATGGTGGAGCGGATCAATGCGCGGTCTTCCGCGGTGATGTGCAGGCTGTCCTTGCGCAGGATCGGAATCACGTCGAACTGGAACGCCACGCCGAGTTGGCTGAGGATTTCTCCGATCTGCGGCGCACCGATCTTGTAGTCCGACTTGTCGTCGAAGTAGATCTTGTCGATGGTGCCGCCAGTGGTGACGATGGTCAGATGCTGCATGGTCGGGGTGGCTCAAGAGGGAACGTGCAGTTTACCTGTAGGCGATCATTCCAGCAGCAAGCGGCTGTCTTCCCCGTTGGTGTCGGACAGACGCAGCAGGCCGTGGCCCAGGAAACGGCGCAGTGCCGCCGCCGGACGGGCATCGCCGCGCGACGACGACCAGGCCGCTTGCCTCGCCAGCAGCGCCGCGGCAGCGCAGCGCGCCAGGGTGAGGGCAATGCCGCGCGCGCCCGCTTCGAGCATTGAGCGTTCGACCTTTTTCCCGTCCAAGTGCATGGCCGCGGCATCCAGTGCTGCGTGCACGGTAAACGAAGCCTGCGTGTCGTGCGCGGTACCCAGCCAATGGCCGATGAGCTTGCGCAGCGCGGCGAAACTATCGTTGCTTGCCAGCACGCGTAGGCTGTCCAGCGACAGCACGTTAGTGGTGCCTTCCCAGATGGCATAAACCTGCGCATCGCGCAGCAACTGCGGCAGGCCGGTATCTTCGATGTAGCCGGCGCCACCGAAGCATTCCAGCGCTTCCGAACATAGGTTCACCGCCATCTTGCCAGTCCACAGTTTCACCAGTGGTGTGAGTAGGCGCAGCGCAACGGTTTCGTGCGGCGTGGCGAGGCCTTGTTCGACGCGCCCCAGCAGGTGTGTCACTTCGAACGTGAGCGCAAACGCACCTTCGAACTCGGCTTGCATGTCGGCGAGCGTTTGCGCGTGCAGGGGATGTTCGAGTAATGGACGTCCAAACGCCTTGCGACGCCGTGCGTAATCGCGCGCAAGGCTGATCGCGCGCACCATGCTCGCAACGGCGCCGATCGCATTCCACGTACGCGTAATGTTGAGCATCGGCGCCACCTGCCGCACACCATGCGCAAGTTCTCCCACTGGCCATGCCGGCAGGCCTTCCAGATGGACTTCCGCCGTGGGCAATTCGTGCGTGCCGAGCTTGTCTTTCAGGCGATCGATGATCAGTTCCGGCTTGCGCGCTTGCCCGTCCATCGTTTCTACGTAGAACAAGGCAAGTGACGCGGCGCCGTCGCCCATGCCTTCCGGGCGCGCCAATGCCAGCGCGGCTTCGCCGACCACGGCGGAGCTGAACCACTTGCGTCCGTACAAGCGCCACTGGCCATCGGCATGCTGTCGGGCGATGGTTTCGGTGTTGCCTACGTCCGAACCGCCGGCGTTTTCGGTCATCCATTGTCCAGATAACCAGAACTGGTTTGCGTCACGGCTGAGGAAGTGCGGCAGGGCACGGTCGATCAAAGCCTGATTACCGGAAGCCTTCAGGGCGGTGGCTGCTCCGTCGGTCATCGCCAACGGACAGGTATAGAACTCGCTGGCTACGTGATAGAGGTAGGCGCGCGCGAATTCTTCCAGTCGTGCGTGTTCGTGAGGTTCGTGTCCGGATGCGAGGATCGCGTGGCGCGTGGTGAGTTCCGGGCCTTCGAGCCACGCGGTGGTCAATTCGACGCGATCGACGCGGCGGCCCCACGCGTCCCATTGCGTTAGCACCGGTTTGCGGCGCGTGCTGCGGCTGCTGCGTTCGAAGACCATCAACGCGTAATCGCTCAGTGCGTCGAGATCGACATCCAGCGCAGCACGGCGTGCGGGTGGAAGCGCGCGATCAAGCAAGGCGATCAGTAAACGGTCGCTGCGATACGGATGTGCGAGCTGTGGAGCGTCTTGCAGGAATCCCATGGTGCTCACCTCGGGGCCGCTGCCAGCTAAGTTGGGGTGAGCGTATGCGAACCCCAACATGGATGTACACATGACGATGTTAGGCCGCTTGCGTTCACCCCAGCTCAGCGCAGGCGCAATTTCACGCGAGATTGGCCCCTCACTCCAGCCCTTTCCCCGGAGAGGAGAGGGAGTTGGATCTGCGTTTCACACCAGCTCCCAGTGCGCCAATCAGCAGCAATGTAAGCAACACCTCCAGCAAAGCCGGCACACGCTCCTGCGGCGAACTCCAGCTCTCGGCCACGCCATGGCAGAAATAGAACAAGCTGAGCATTCCCACCCATAACAAGGCGCGTCGCATGCTGTGGATGGCCAGCAACGGCAGCAACAGCGGTACTACCGCAAGCCCTAAGGCCAGCCACATCGGCACGCGTTGTGGTGGGAACAGCCATGCATACCACACGCATTGCAGCAGGATCAGTGCGATCCACGCCGTCATGCCAATGCGGTGAGTCACGCTCATGTGCCAGCCGCCAGCTTGCGCGCGGTATCTGCCAGCCGCCGGCCAAGCGCGCGAGCCAGTTCGCGCTCATGCTCGCTGATGATGTTCTCACCCTTGGTGCCGGCCACGTGGCTGGCGCCGTACGGCGTACCGCCGCTCGACGTGTGGCTGAGCGCCGGTTCGGTGTATGGAATGCCCAGCAGCAGCATGCCGTGATGGAGCAGGGGCAGGGCCATGCTCAGCAGCGTCGATTCCTGACCGCCGTGCATGGTGCTGGTGACGGTGAAAACGGCGGCCGGCTTGCCCACCAGCGCGCCGCTTGCCCATTCGGCGCCGGTGCTGTCCAGAAAGTGCTTCAAGGGTGCAGCCATGTTGCCGAAGCGCGTGGGGCTGCCCAGCGCCAGCCCTACGCATTCACTCAGATCCTGCCGGGTGACGTACGGCGCGCCTTCCTCGGGCTCCGGCGGCTGCGCCAGTTCAGTAACCGGGGCTACCGGCGGAACCTGGCGCAGGCGCGCGCGTATGCCGGGGATTTCCTCCACGCCGCGGGCGATCAGGCGCGCCAGCTGTGCGGTATGGCCGGTGCGGCTGTAGTACAGGATCAAAATGTCGCTCATTGGCTTGGGCGGTCTGGACAGGATGGGGTAGTGTACGGGTGAGATCAGGGATGTTGAGCAGATAGACGTATGAACCTGCGTATCGACCGCGACCGCACCATGACCTTGGGCCGTTTCTTATGGCGGCGCTTTCTCGACGACAAATGCTTCGAGACGGCCGGTGCCCTTTCCTACACCACGCTGGTCTCGCTGGTGCCTCTTACCGTAGCCGTGCTGGCCATGTTCGCGGCGTTTCCGATGTTCGAGGAAGCGCGCGACATGTTGATCAACTTCGTCTTCAGTAATTTCGTGCCGGCAGCGGGGGAGACGGTGCAGAAGACGCTGCTCGACTTCGCTTCCAATGCGCGCAAGCTCACCGGCATCAGCATCCTGGTGATGCTCTTCAGCGCGGTGTCGATGATGATCAGCATCGAAGACCGCCTCAACCGCATCTGGCAGGTGCGCCAGCATCGGCCGTGGGGACCGCGGTTGCTGCTGTATTGGGCCGCGCTTACGCTGGGCCCGGTGCTGGTGGTCGGCGGTATTGCGGTGACTTCCTACGTGGCGGCCGTGCCGATGCTGCGCAATGCCGGGGAGCAACTGGGCATCGGGCAGGAGTTGTTGAAAGCGTTGCCGCTGGTGGTGACATTCCTCACGTTGTGGTTGATGTACACCACCATCCCAAATCGGCGCGTCAATAAAAAGCACACCGCGATCGGTGCCGCACTGGGCGCGATCCTGTTCGAAATTGCCCGCTGGGTTTTCACGAACTACGTGCAAAGCGCGCACAACTACCAGCAGATCTACGGCGCACTGGCGATCATTCCACTACTGCTGCTGTGGATCTACCTGTCGTGGGTGATCGTGATTTTGTGCGCGTCGTTGGCGGCATCCTTGTCCGCATTCGAATACCAAAAGCCGTGCGATGCGATGGCGGAAGGTTCGGAATTCCTCGGTTTGCTAGTGGTGTTGCGTCATTTTGTAGATGCCCAGCGCGCTGGGCGTTGCGTGGATTCGCTTTCTATCCGCGAGGCGGAGCCTTACCTACGCAGCGAGGCAATCGCTACCTACTTCGATGACTTGATACGTGCGGGCCTCATCCATCGCAACGAGACCGGTGGTTGGTCGCTGGTGCGTAGCCTGGACAGCACCGATCTGCTGCACGTCTACCAGCACAGCGGTTATCGACTGCCGTTGAATCCGGCCGAGCAGATGGCCGCATCCGGCATCGAGCTGCCGTCGGAACTGTTGTCGCTGCTTACTCGTCTGGCGCATACGCTGGATGCCACCCTGGGTACCCGACTGGACAAGGTTTATCCTGTCCGCATCTCTCCGGCGCCTTCGCGTCCGGTGTCACACACGCAGGAATCGGAAACATGAAGTTGTTCGCATCGTCCCTGTTGCTGGCTGCATGCTTGCTGGCAGCACCTGTTTATGCCGCCATGCCTACGCAGCCCTCACTGAAAGTGACGACACTGGACGGCAAGCCTTACGACCTGGCCGCGCAGCGAGGACATTGGGTGATCGTGAATTTCTGGGCCACTTGGTGCGTGCCATGCATCAAGGAAATGCCGGATATCTCGCAATTCGTGAAAACGCACCCCGACGTGCGTGCCATCGGCATTGCCTATGACGACACCGAGGCAGCCGACATCCGCGCATTCCTCGACAAGCATCCGGTGAGCTTTCCTGTCGCGCAGGTCACCATGGACAAGCCGCTAACCGATTTCGACGAACCACGTGGCTTGCCGACCACCTATCTGATTGCGCCGGACGGCAAGGTGGCGAAACATTTCATGGGCCCGATCACGCCGGCTTCCTTGAGCGCAGCGATCGGCAAGTGATGGCATGAGCAGCGCCCGTTTCCTCGTCAGCGGCAAAGTGCAGGGCGTGTTCTTTCGCGCCAGCGCACGCAACGAGGCGCTGCGGCTCGGGTTGCACGGCCATGCGCGCAATCTTGCCGATGGCAGCGTGGAGGTGATCGCCAGCGGCAGCGACGACGCCATGTATCAACTTGAGCAATGGCTGCGGCAAGGGCCGCCGGCGGCGCGTGTGGATGAAGTGATTCGCGGCCGGTACGAAGGCGATGTGCAGAAAGGGTTCTTTGTTTTCTAGCCGCGTAGCCGAGTAGGGACTTACAGGTTCACATCGCTTGGCGGCCGCCCGATGCGATATCGCGCGCTGATCGTCCGCACCGCGCGGCGAAAATCCGCCGCAAAACCTTGCACGTCGAACAAAGGACTTTCATTGCGCTGCTGCATGAGATGCTGCCGCAGCGTCGCCAGCGCTTCCGGGTTATTGCCCAGCTCGGTCGCCATGCCGATGAACGAGGTGTTGTCGCCCATGATCAATTCCGGCAGTCCAAGGTGATGCAGCAAGCTGGTGACCGTGCGAGACGCCATGGTTTCGCCGGTGCGTGTGAGCACTGGGCATCCGGCCCATAGGGCGTCCGATGCGGTGGCGCGTGAGTTGATGGGTAGCGTATCCAGAAGAAGATCCACATGGGCGTAGCACGCCAGGTATTCCTGGTAGGACCGGCGCGGCATGAAGACGAGGCGTTTCGGATCGACGTCGAGCGCGCTTGCCGCATGCCGTAGCCGTTCATCCGTATTCGCCGGTCCTGCGAGCAGCCACAGTACGCTGTCGGGAACCTGCTGCAGGATCAGCATGCAACGCGCGAACACCGCCGGGTTGATCGCTTGTGTTTCATGCAGGCAAGCGAACACGACGCCTTTTTCCGGCAGACCGCAATCCGCGCGCGATGGTGCTTGCGTCTGCACACGGTTCGGATCGTTTGGCTGCTGGCAGCGCGGCAGGCGGATCACTCTTTCGCTGACGTGCTCGCGCAGTTCGCGTGGCAGCACGACGGCGTCGGTGAGCAGGTAATCCATCCACGGCGCGCCGGAACTGCCGGTATAGCCCAGCCAGCCGACCTGAATGGGCGCGGGGCACAAGGCCATCAGTTCCGCGTTGCCGCGGCTGCGATAACCATTGAGATCGAACAGCACTTCGATCCCCGCGCCATGGATCAGTGAGGCAACTTGCACGCGATTCAAAGCGGATATGTCATGTAGCGTCGCTGCCGCGGAGAGGCGACGCCGCACGGCACTGCCGTCGTCGGGCGTGGTAGCGAACAGATGGACGTCCAGATCGCTATCGGCCAGCGCTTCGATCAAGCCAACGATGTGATGGCCGACGGCGGTTTCATAGAACCCTTCTGCCAGCATGCCGACACGGATCGGTGCATCCGGCAACGGCAGCGCGTGGCGCAGGTTGAGCTGCGGGCGGAAAGCGGCGGCCTGGTTTTCGATCAGTGCGGCATAGGTTTTCGCGCAGCGCAATTGCAGCGCCGCATCGACATCTTCGGCGAGGAAGGAGAGCGGATGAATGCCCGCTTCGCCTTCGGAGACGGCATAGATCACGCGCTCGCTGAGCGCATCGATATCCTGCCAGCGGCAAAGCCGGCGGCGAGTGAACAGCAGTTGCCCCATGACCGGCACCGAATCGGGTGCTCGCGCTAGCGATTCGGTGAAAGCATCGTGCGCGCCGGTAAGATCGCCAGCTTCGTCCAATATCAACGCAGCCTGGAACATGTGTTGCACATTGTTCGGCGCCAGCTTGCCGGCCTGCAGTAGCGAGGCGGCGGCTTCGCTCGGACGGCGCCGCATATGCAGCAGATGACCAAGCATCGCGTGGGCAAGGTCGGATTGCGGCGCCTGCTGCAGGGCCTGGCGTACCAGCGGTTCGGCTTGCTCCAGATGCCCCAGTTCCATTTCTGCCGCCGCAAGGTTGAGGCAGATGGTCGGGTGCTGCGGCAGGCTTTTCAACGCCTGCGCGAACGCATCGCGCCCCTGCACATGCTGGCCGGTGGACATGTAGGCTGCGCCCAACGCTTGCAGCAAGGCAGGATGGCCCGGCGTGCGCGCCAGCGCTTTCTGCAACCGTTCGATGGCGGCGCTGGTTTTGCCGTCGGCCATGGCGAGGCTGGCCAGATTGCATTGCAGTTCGACGTTGTCCGGTGCCAGCTCCGCGGCGCGATTCATCGCCACTTGCGCCTCGCGTCGACGACCAAGGCGCAGCAGGGCCACGCCATGTAGACGGATTAAATCAGCCGACACCGGAAATTGGCGCCGCGCCGTTGCGGCGAACTGGGCAGCTTCTTCGTCGGCGTTCCGCTGTAGCAGTTCGCTGAGCTTTTGCAAGGTGGAGGCGATGTTGGTGGATGCGGCGTCGGTCATCGGGGAAAAACGAATCGGATTAGCAAAAGCGGGCAAGCACCGTCATGCCGGCGCAATGAGTAGGTTGGGGTGAGCGCACGCGGACCCCAACGCGAAGATGCATGCATGACGACGTCGGGGTTCGGCTGCACCTCACCCCAACCTACGCGGCTTCTTCGCAAGACGGCCCCCTCAAGCCCATTCCCCCTGGTGCAAGCGTAGCGCGAATCGCAGTGCTCAATGCCCTGCCAGCGACTTCAACTCATCCGCCTGATGCTCCCGCGTCAACGCGCCGAACAGGTCATCCAGGTGGCCTTGCATGACATCCGGGAGGTTGTGCAGATCCAGGCCGATGCGATGGTCGGTGATCAGGTTGTCCTTGTAGCGATAGGTGCGGATGCGCTGGCTGCGGTCGCCCGTACCCACTTGAAGGCGGCGCGATTGCGCCTGTTCGGCGGTCTGCTTGGATTGCGCCTCGTCGAGCAGGCGCGCCTTGAGCAGGCTCATCGCGCGCGCGCGGTTCTTGTGCTGACTGCGCTCGTCCTGGCATTCCACCACGATGCCGCTGGGCAAATGCGTGATGCGGATCGCCGAATCGGTCTTGTTGACGTGCTGGCCGCCAGCGCCAGAGGCGCGGAAGGTGTCGACCTTGAGGTCTGCGGGGGATATCTCGATCGCTTCGATTTCATCCAGCTCGGGAAGCACGGCCACGGTGGCGGTGGAGGTGTGCACGCGTCCTTGCGATTCGGTCAATGGCACGCGTTTCACGCAATGCACGCCCGATTCGAATTTCAGCCGCGAGTACGCGCCCTTGCCTTCGATACGCGCGATGATTTCCTTGTAGCCACCGTGTTCGCCCGGGTTTTCGCTCAGCACTTCCACTTGCCAGCGCTGGCGTTCGGCATAGCGGGTGTACATGCGGAACAGGTCGCCGGCGAAGATGGCGGCCTCGTCGCCGCCCGAACCGGCGCGCACTTCGAGGAACAGGTTGGCTTCGTCGCGCGGATCCTTGGGAATCAGCAGCAGTTGCAGTTCGCTGTCGAGCTTGGCCGTGTGCGCATCCAGGCGCGCAACATCCTCGGCAGCCATGTCGCGCAGCTCCGGATCGTCCAGCATGGCGCGTGCATCGGTGAGTTCGCGCTCCGCATTAGCCAGTTCGCGCATGGCGTCGGCGACCGGTTGCAACTGCGCGTATTCGCGCGACAGTTCGCGAAAGCGTGTGTTGTCGGCCAGCACGTCGGCCTGGCCAAGCAGCAGGGCGAGTTCTTCGTGGCGTTCGACGGTGGCTTCGAGTTTACGGCGAATGGATGGGGTCATGAAAAGGACGAGGGCTAAGGAGGGATGAGCAAAGCGATGGAACGTGCGTAACGCGGCAGCCAGCCGCTCTCGCTATTCGTCGCTCGTCCCTGCTTTTTCGTCCTCGTCCAGGCCGTACAGACGTCCTGCGGCATGCAGGAGATCATGATCGCCGTTGAGCGTGGCTTCGCGCAGCCGCGCGCTCGGATGATGCAGCAGTTTGTTCGTCAGCGTGTTGGCCAGGAACGCCAGCGCTTCGTCCGGCGACTTGCCGCGCGCGAGCATGGCGCGCGCCTTTTCCAGCACCTGGTCGCGATAGGTTTCGGCATGCACGCGCAGGTCGACGGCTGGGTTGCGTACGGTGAGTGCACGACGCCAGGCCATGTAGCGCTCGACCTGCAGATCGATGATTGCGTCCGCCTCGCGAGCGGCGGTTTCGCGCGAGCGGCGGTTGTCATCGATGACCTGCCGCAGATCGTCGATACCGTAGAGATAGACGTCTCCCAGTTCGCCGACTGCAGGTTCGATGTCGCGAGGCACGGCGATGTCGACCATGAACATCGGCTTGCGGCGGCGCGCGGCGATGGCTTTTTCCACCATCGCGCGCGTCAGCACCGGTTGCCGTGCGGCGGTGGAGGCGATGACGATGTCCGCTTCCGCGAGATGTTGCGGAAGATCGTGCAGCGAAATCGCGTAGCCGCCGTGGCGGCTGGCCAGCTCCTGCGCGTTTTCCAGCGTGCGGTTGGCCACGATCAGCCGGCGCACCTGTTTTTCGGCAAGGTGGCGCACCGCCAGTTCGATGGTGTCACCTGCGCCGATCAAGAGCACACAGGCCTGGCGCAAGTCAGTGAACACCCGCTCGGCCAGCCGTACGGCGGTGAAGGCCACCGACACGGTGTGTGCGCCGATGCGCGTATCGGTGCGCACGCGCTTGGCCACGGCGAAGGTGTGCTGCAGCAAGCGATCCATCGAGGTCTTCAGCGCGTTGGCTTCGCGCGCCTGCTGATAGGCGTCCTTCACCTGACCGAGAATTTGCGGCTCACCCAGCACCATCGAATCGAGGCCCGTGGCGACCCGAAACATATGTCTCACGGCCGCCTCGTCATCATGGCGATACAGGAACTCGTCAAGCTTGCCGGGAGTCAGACGGTGATGACGACTGAGCCATTCTTGCGGAATGTTTTCCGCGCCCGCCGTTACGCTGACGTAAAGTTCGGTACGGTTGCAGGTGGAAAGGATCAGCGCTTCCTCAACGCCGGGTTCGTGCGCAAGCTCACGCAGGGCGGCGGCGGTCTCATCATCGTCGAACGCAACCTGTTCGCGCAGGCTGACCGGCGCGGTGAGGTGGTTGAGCCCGAGGGCGATCAGCTTCATTGACGTGATGCGAGTGAGGGCGACGGGCGTTGGCCGGCGTAGACTAGAGTATCCCTAGCGGGCCAAAACGGCGATGAGGTTGGAGGAATAGTGTGCTGAGCAGGACGGTCGAGTTCAAGCAAGTGCGACGGTTTGTTGCGTATGGGTGGTTCGTGCTTGTCCTGACCGGGTGCGCGGCGGTGCCTCATCGGACAGCCACTCCATCGACGGCGTCGCCGCAGCCGCTGGCGCGGATAGTCGTGGCCACACCCGACCCGGACCACGACCTGCTGGCCCAGTTGCTGGCCGGTGAATTGGCGTTGTCCGGCGCCGATCTCAAGGCCGCGTCGCAGTCCTATGACAAGGCGATGATGATCTCCCGCGACCCGGAAGTGGCCGGCAAGGCCGCCGCGCTGGCCATCGCCATCCACAATCCGGACGCCGCACAGCGCGCCATCGACCGCTGGCAGGTGCTAGGCGCGACCCCGGCGCAACTGGCGCAGGCGCGCGCCCAGCTTGCGGTGGAGCAGGGGAAGACCGAAGAAGCCCGCCGGCAGCTCTCGGCACTGATCACCAGCGGCGACAAGGATGCCTGGCGCATGTTCGGCCGCGTGCTGATCGGCAGTCGCGATCAGGCGCTCGCCGCCAATTTGCTGGAGTCCCTGGCCACACCCGACCGTCTGCCGGCCGATCCCAAGGCGTGGCTGGCGATGAGCGAGTTGGGTGAGCAATTGGGCCGCCATGCCTACGCTCAACAAATCGCCGACGGCGCCTTGAAGCGTTTTGGCACAGCCGAGACATACGCCTGGGCCGCGCAGCTGAAACTCAACAATGGGGACCGCAGCGGCGGCCTCAGCCTGCTGCGCCAGGCGCAGGTGAAGGACCCCGACAACATCGGCCTGCGCCTGACCTATGCTTCCTTGTTGGGCCAAAGCGGCCAGTACGCGCAGGCGTCGCACCTGCTGGAAAAGGGCCCGCAGAACGCCCAGACCTACGCGCTGCGCGCCGCCCTGGCCGCCAACGCCAAGGACAACAAGACGCTGGAGCAGGTCTACAAGCAGCTCTCGCAGTCACCCGACGACGTGCGCAATGCCAGTGCCTATCTGCTTGGTCAGTTGGCCGAAGTGCTCGGCCGCAAGGACGAGGCGCTGAAGTGGTACGACCAAGTGCCCGACGACGACGACCATGCCTTCGACGCCGATTTGCGCAGCGCGATCTTGCTGCAGGATCTGGGGCGCAGCGCGGAAGCGCACCAGCAATTGGCCGAAATGCAGACGGATTATCTGGACCAGCCGGCGCAACTGCGCCGCGCGTATGAGGTGGATGCCGATCTCTACCTGCGCGAGAAGCGCTACACCGAGGCTATCGATTCATTTAGCCACGCCCTGCAGGTGGCGCCGGACGATCCGGACCTCTTGTACGGCCGCGGGCTAGCGTACGCGGAGATCGGCAAGATCGACCCGGCCGTGGCCGATTTCCGCCGCCTGCTGCAGGTCAAGCCCGACGATATCGACGCCAGTAATGCGCTGGGCTTCACGCTTGCCGATTCAGGACGTGATCTGTCTGAGGCGGAACGGCTGATTGCCGCGGCGCGGGCGGCGAAACCGAACGATCCTTCCATCGCCGATTCCTGGGGCTGGCTGCAATACCGGCTCGGTCATCTGGACCAGGCTGTCGAGGTGCTGCGCAACGCATGGCAGACGGGCAAGGATGCCGACGTTGGCGTGCATCTGGGCGAAGTGCTGTGGAAGCAAGGGCGTCGCGAACAGGCGCAGCAAGTGTTCGATGAAGTGCGCCGCGTGGATCCGCACAACGTCACCTTGCAACAAACCTTGAAGCGGCTGCAGCCATGAAAAAACTTTTTCGCGCTTTCGCGGCGCTTGCGCCGCTGTTGCTGGTCGCGTGCGCGACAACACCGCAACTCGTACGCAACAAGGGCGATGTCGCCGCGCTGGCGCAGCAGGAGGCACGCGAACGGCAATTGGCGAACGCCGACCACTGGGTGCTGCAGGGCAAGCTCGGTGTATCCAACGGCCAGGATGCCGGCAGCGGCGGCTTCACCTGGACACAGGAAGGCGATCACTACGAGTTCGTGTTTCGTACGCCGATTACGGGCAAAAGCTACCGACTGACGGGTGGCCCCGACGGTGCCGAACTGGATGGCGCCGACGGCGGGCCGCAGCGCGGGCCGGATGCCGAGGCGCTGATGCGCCGCGCGCTGAATTGGGAAGTTCCGCTAGACGAACTACGCGCATGGGTGCTCGGTGTGCGGGCGCAGGGCGCGCAGGCCGAGCTGAGTTTCGGCGACAACCGCCTGCCTTCGGCCTTGCAGCAGGACGGTTGGACGGTGACGTATCCCCTTTGGGATACCACGCGTCAACCGCCATTGCCGGCGAAGGTGTTTGCCGAGAAACCGCCGTACAAAGTGCGGCTGGCGATCGAGTCGTGGAGCATGCAATGAACGCTTTGCTTTTTGCTTTTCCATCCCGGGAAAACTGATCCGTGTCATTTCATATCCAACGCGCTACCGCTGCACATGTCGACGCCATCTGTGCCATCGAACGCACGGCCGTGGAGCTGTTTCGCGACCATCCGGCATGGCGGTTCTATTCCCGCATGTCGATTCCCGCGGACCTGCTGGCGGAGGAAATCCGGCGCGGCTTCGTGTGGGTAGCGGTGGATGAAGAAAGCAGCGAGCCGGTGGGTTTCATCTGGCTCGATGTGGAATTGCATGGCGATGTGGTCGGCATCGCCGAGATCGACGTGCTGCCGGCGTTTCATCGGCGGGGCATCGGCTCGGCGTTGCTCGAGCACGCCTGTGCCTGGGCGAGTGAGAAGGGCTATCGCCGCGTCGATCTGGGCACGCTGCCCGACGTGCCGTGGAACGCGCCGTTCTATACCCGGCATGGTTTCGTTGTCGTCGACAAGAATGATCCGGCGTACGCCTACGCACGCGAGCGCGATCGCGAAAATGGCTTTCCGGAAGCGTTGCGGGTGTTCATGTCGCGCACGCTTTCGCCCTGAATGCGTGGGCGGGCCAGTCGTGCGGAGTGTGTTTTTGAATTGACACGCATGGCGCTCCCCGCCACAATTTTCCTTCTTTGCTTCCGGCGGCTCCTGCTCGTCGCACCCGAGCGGGGCGGGCTGTGCTGGAGGCAAAATGCCAAAACGAATACTGGGGCGTCGCCAAGCTGGTTAAGGCACGGGATTTTGATTCCCGCATGCGTAGGTTCGAATCCTACCGCCCCAGCCATTTCGAACAGGGGCTAAGTGGCCCCCTGTTTGCGCAATCCGAAACGGATTGCCATCGTATCGGGCACTTGTGTGCCCGATGTTTTTCGAGCTCCACTCGGGCATGTACCGAAGGGGCAAGTTGAAAGGCGCAAAACACCTTTCATGCTGAGCTGACTCAATTGGCCTGGTTCTGAGGAAACAACCGTGGATACCTCCAGCCCGATGCTGTTTACCGGCAATGCGCACCGAGCCCTGGCCGAAGATATCGCTCACCGCCTGGGCATACCGCTGGGCAAGGCCCTGGTCGGCAAGTTCAGCGATGGCGAAGTGCAGATCGAGATCGAAGAGAACGTTCGTCGCCAGGAAGTGTTCGTGCTGCAGCCCACGGGCGCGCCGAGTGCGGAGAACCTGTTTGAGCTGCTGGCTTTGGTCGATGCGCTCAAGCGGGCCTCGGCAGCCAGCGTCACCGCGGTCATTCCCTACTTCGGCTATGCCCGTCAGGATCGTCGCCCACGCTCGGCGCGCGTGCCGATCACCGCCAAGCTGGTGGCCCGCCTGATCGGCACTGCCGGCGTGGATCGCGTGCTGACGGTAGACCTGCATGCCGACCAGATCCAGGGCTTCTTCGACGTGTCGGTGGACAACGTCTACGCCTCGCCGATTCTGCTGGCCGACATCTGGCGCAGCTACAGCATGGACGACCTGATCGTGGTCAGCCCGGACGTGGGTGGTGTGGTGCGTGCGCGCGCCATCGCCAAGCGCTTGGATGACGCCGATCTGGCCATCATCGACAAGCGCCGTCCCAAGGCCAACGTGGCCACGGTGATGAACATCATCGGTGACGTGGAAGGCAAGACCTGCGTGATGGTGGACGATATCGTCGATACCGCTGGCACCTTGTGCGCCGCCGCCGCCGCCCTGAAGGAGCGTGGCGCTCGCAAGGTCGTTGCCTATTGCGTGCATCCGGTGCTGTCCGGCGCGGCGATTCGCAATATCGAAGGTTCCCAGCTCGACCAGCTGGTGGTCACCAACACGTTGCCGCTGCGCGAGGATGCCCGGAACTGCGCCAAGATCCGCCAGCTTTCGGTGGCTGAACTGTTGGCCGAGACGATCCGCCGCATCGCCTTCGGTGAGTCGGTCAGCTCGCTCTACATCGACTGATTGCGTTGTCTTTCCTCCTCCCCCCTCCGGGGAGAGTGCCGAGGTGAGGGGCAAAGCTTTGCCCTCAACTCCCATGGCGCCGCGCTTCACATGCTTCCTGCTCTCCCTCCGACGGGGAGAGGGAGTGGGCCTCGGCCCCCCGATTTTCTGTATACTTACACGCTTTTCCGTCCGCATCCGCGGGCGTTCCGGCTCTTCTGGTCGCGGGAGAGTCAGTCCGGTCGCCGTGAGGCGGCTTTCAACACTCAAGGCAATACCAACATGGCCAAGACTCATGAAATCGCGGCACAGGCCCGCAAAGACGAGGGGAAAGGTGCGAGCCGCCGCCTGCGTCACGCGTCCTTCGTGCCCGCAGTAGTTTACGGTGCGGGTCAGCCCGCGCAGAGCATCCAGATCGAGCACAACACCATCCTGCTCGCCGCCAAGCACGAGTGGTTCTTCTCCTCGGTGCTCGACCTAAACGTCGACGGCAAGGTGCAGAAGGTGCTGGTGCGCGACTGGCAAAAGCACCCGTTCAAGCAGCAGATGCTGCACATGGACTTCCTGCGCATCAACGAGAACGAAGCGATTCGCGTGAATGTGCCGATCCACTTCCTGAATCAGGAAAAATCCCCGGCTGGCAAGACCGCTGGCGTGGTGATTTCGCACAACCTCAACGAAGTGGAAGTGTCCTGCCTGCCGAAGGATCTGCCGGAGTTCATCGAACTCGACCTGGCCGACCTGAAGCCCGGCGACATCATCCACCTGTCGCAGCTCAAGCTGCCGACGGATGTGGAAATTCCGGCGCTGCACCTGGGCGCCGACCACGACGTGACGGTGGTTTCGGCCGTGACCGTGCAGGAAGAAGTCGAAGAAGCTCCGGCTGCCGAAGGCGACGCTGCTCAGCCTGCTGCTGACGCTTCTAAAGAAACCAAGAAGTAAGCCGTTTTGGCCTCCCGCCCTCCCTCCTCTCCGGAGCGAGGGCCGGGTAGGGACCACATCTTGCGGCCAACTCAAACCTGATCCATGGCAGGTCTACGACTCATCGTCGGGCTGGGCAATCCCGGTACCGAATACCTCAGAACCCGGCACAACGCCGGGTTCTGGTTTGTTGACGCCCTAGCATCCGGCGCGGGCGAGCGCTTCGGTTTCGACGGCAAGCTGCATGGCGAAACCTGCAAGCTGCGCATCGGTGGCGAGCCGGTGTGGCTGCTCAAGCCCAGTACTTTCATGAACAAGAGCGGCGCCGCGGTCGCAGCGGCGCTGCGCTATTACAAGATCGAGCCAGAGGAATGCCTGGTTGCGCATGACGACCTGGACCTGCCTGCCGGTACGGTGCGCCTGAAGTTCGATGGCGGCCACGGCGGCCAGAACGGCTTGCGCGATATCGTGGCTCATCTGGGCCACGGCAAATTCCATCGACTGCGTCTGGGCATTGGCCATCCTGGCCACAAGGATCAAGTCACGCCGTGGGTATTGGGTCGCCCTTCGGCCAAGGACGAAGACGCCATGCTTGAGGGTGTCGCGCGCGCGCTGAACGTGCTGCCGATGGCAGTCGAAGGGCAGTTCGACAAGGCCATGCAGCAGTTGCACACGCCAGCGAAGCCCTGAACAGCCCGTTGCCGTTTACTATTTCGTTTTTTACTTCCATTTCCGGATCAAGAAACCATGGGCATCAAATGCGGCATCGTCGGCTTGCCTAACGTCGGCAAATCCACCTTGTTCAACGCGCTGACCAAGGCGGGCATTGCCGCAGCCAACTTCCCGTTCTGCACAATCGAGCCGAACGTAGGCGTGGTGCCGGTACCCGATCTGCGCCTCAACGAGTTGGCCGCCATCGTCAAACCGCAGAAGCTGGTGCCGACCGCGGTGGAATTCGTCGACATCGCCGGCCTGGTTGCCGGCGCGTCGAAGGGCGAGGGCCTCGGCAACAAGTTCCTTTCGCACATTCGCGAGGTGGATGCGATCGCGCACGTAGTCCGTTGCTTCGAACACACAGATATCGTGCACGTGGCCGGCAAGGTTGATCCCATCGCTGACATCGAAACCATCGATACCGAACTGGCGCTGGCGGATCTGGATTCGGTCGAAAAGGCGCTCAATCGCGCCGAACGCGCCGCGAAGGCCAACGATAAGGAAGCGCTGGCCAAGAAGCCCGTGCTGCAGAAACTTGCCGCCGCGCTCAACGAAGGCAAATCCGCACGCAGTCTCGGTTTGGATGACGAAGAAAAGGCGCTGGTACGTGATCTGTTCCTGCTCACGCTCAAGCCTCTGATGTACATCGCCAACGTGCGCGAGGACGGCTTCGAAAACAACCCGCATCTCGATGCCGTGCGTCAGCGCGCGGTAGAGGAGGGCGCTGAAGTGGTGCCGGTTTGCGCAGCCATCGAGGAAGAATTGGCTCAGCTCGAAGATGCCGACCGTGATGAATTCCTCAAGGATCTTGGTCTGGAAGAGCCTGGCCTCAACCGCGTAATCCGCGCTGGCTACAAGCTACTCAACCTGCAGACCTATTTCACCGCTGGCGAAAAAGAGGTGCGTGCCTGGACCGTAAAGCGCGGCTCCACCGCACCGCAAGCGGCGGGCGTCATTCATACCGATTTTGAACGCGGCTTCATCCGTGCCGAAACGGTCTCGTATGACGATTTCATCCAGTACAAGGGCGAAGCCGGTGCCGCCTCGGCCGGCAAGCTGCGCAAAGAAGGCAAGGACTACATCGTCAAGGATGGCGATGTGTTGCACTTCCTGTTCAATGTTTGAGTTCATGAGCCCCGCACAAGCGGGGCTTTTTTCATGCGAGCATGCGCGTGTTGCATGGAGCGGATGTTCATGTCTCAAGGTGTATTGCGCATGCGACTCGCGCGTGCTGATGATGCTCGCGCCATTGGCGTATTGAGCCGCCGCGTAGTGCGTCAATGGGTGTTGCCCGATCAGCCGCGCAAGGCCGGACGGGAATTGCTCATGCGCCTGACGGCCAAGGCGATTCGACAGAAGATCATCGAAGGCCAGCGGTCTCATCTGGCTTTTCTGGGTGAGGTGCTGGTTGGAGTCGCGAGCATGCGAGATGATCATCATCTTGTGCACTTTTTCGTGAGCACGCGCTACCAGGGACGGGGTATTGCCAAGCGCCTTTGGCAGCGTGCGTGGCGAGACGCAATGCATCGCGCAGGTACCTGTCGCTTCACGCTCAACTCTACACGCTGTGCGGTGCCGGTTTATCTTCGTCTGGGCTTTCGCGCGGATGGTCCGGAAAGACCTTCGCCAAACGGTGTACTCAGCACACCCATGACCCTGCGGCTGCCAGCGAAGGTGGTCAAGCGGGCATAATGTCGCCTTCACGTTGGGCGTATCCGCCGGAGACCGCATGTCAGGCCAGCAGCATGAAGTAACTTTCCGCTTCCTTGCCCAGCCTACCGATGTCAATTTCGGCGGCAAGGTGCACGGCGGCATGGTGATGAAGTGGATCGATCAGGCTGGCTACGCCTGCGCGGTGGGTTGGAGCGGGGCGTATTGCGTGACGGCGGCGGTGAGTGGCATTCAGTTCGTCAAGCCGATCTTGATTGGCGACCTGGTCAGCGTGCGGGCTAAGTTGATTTACACCGGCACGTCCAGCATGCAGATGGCGGTGGATGTGCTGGCTCGCGATCTGCGTACCGGCGAAGAACGTCTGGCCACCAGTTGCGTGATGGTGTTCGTGGCGCTGGACAAACCCGACGGCAAACCCACGGCGGTGCCGTCGTGGACACCGCGCGACGACAACGAACGCCGGCTGCAAGAGCAGGCGCGACACTTACTGGAGCTTTCCAAGAGCATGGGGCAGCTGGTGGATACGCGCGCTGCGGGAAACGACTGAATAGCACTTCGCTTCGTCCGGAAAATTCTCGAAAAACCGGCCGTTTCGCTCGTCAAGGTGTTGACACATCAAGCCCCGATCCACACAATAGCCGTTCTTTGTTGGAGGGATACCCAAGCGGCCAACGGGGGCAGACTGTAAATCTGCTGGCTTACGCCTTCGGTGGTTCGAATCCACCTCCCTCCACCAGCCGATTCTGCGGGTATCCGTGGTCAGGGCTGGAAGGCAGAACGCAAAAGCGGTTGTATGCTGATGCGGTTCGACAGACGAGTTCCGCGTTGGGCGGGAGTAGTTCAATGGTAGAACCTCAGCCTTCCAAGCTGATGGTGCGGGTTCGATTCCCGTCTCCCGCTCCATTGATCTCGTCGCTGTGTTTTTGTGCTCATGTAGCTCAGTCGGTAGAGCACTTCCTTGGTAAGGAAGAGGTCGCTGGTTCGATTCCAGTCATGAGCACCACCGCATGCGGCCACCGCGGTATCGCCTGATAGCTCGCTGGGTTTCCTTTAATCACTTCACTCATTGACTCCTTGGGATTTGGCGCTCATGGCAAAGGGTAAATTCGAACGCACCAAGCCGCACGTGAACGTGGGCACGATTGGTCACGTGGACCACGGCAAGACGACGCTGACGGCGGCGCTGACGAAGATCGGTGCAGAGCGTTTTGGTGGTGAATTCAAGGCGTACGATCAGATTGACGCGGCGCCGGAAGAGAAGGCGCGCGGGATTACGATCTCGACGGCGCACGTGGAATACGAATCGCCGACGCGCCACTACGCGCACGTGGATTGCCCAGGCCACGCCGACTACGTGAAGAACATGATCACGGGTGCGGCGCAGATGGATGGCGCGATCCTGGTGTGCTCGGCGGCCGACGGCCCGATGCCGCAGACGCGTGAACACATCCTGCTGAGCCGCCAGGTGGGCGTGCCGTACATCGTGGTGTTCCTGAACAAGGCCGACATGGTGGACGACGCCGAGCTGCTGGAGCTCGTCGAGATGGAAGTACGTGAGCTGCTGAGCAAGTACGACTTCCCGGGCGACGACACACCGATCATCAAGGGCTCGGCGCTGAAGGCGCTGGAAGGCGACCAGTCGGAGATTGGCGTGCCGGCGATCATTGCGCTGGTGGATGCGCTGGACACCTACATTCCCGAGCCGGTGCGCGTGCTGGACAAGGCGTTCCTGATGCCGGTGGAAGACGTGTTCTCGATCTCCGGTCGCGGCACGGTGGTAACCGGTCGCGTGGAGACGGGCATCATCAAGGTCGGCGATGAAGTCGAGATCGTGGGTCTCAAGGCCACCGTCAAGACCACGGTGACCGGCGTGGAAATGTTCCGCAAGCTGCTGGATCAGGGCCAGGCGGGCGACAACGTGGGCCTACTGCTGCGCGGTACGAAGCGTGAAGACGTGGAGCGCGGCCAGGTGCTGGCCAAGCCGGGTTCGATCACGCCGCACACGGACTTCGAAGGCGAGATCTACGTGCTGTCGAAGGAAGAGGGTGGCCGTCATACCCCGTTCTTCAGCAACTACCGCCCGCAGTTCTATTTCCGCACGACGGACGTGACCGGTGCGATCAAGCTGCCGGAAGGCACCGAGATGGTGATGCCGGGCGACAACGTGAAGATCACGGTGACCCTGATCGCCCCGATCGCGATGACCGAAGGCCTGCGTTTCGCGATTCGCGAAGGCGGCCGCACGGTGGGTGCGGGCGTCGTCGCCAAGATCGTCAAGTAATATCATTGCGGGAATCGGGGCTTGGGACTCGGGACTCGGAAGGTAGCGAAAGCCTTTACTCACGCCCTTCCGAGTCCTGGGTTCCGAGTCCCGGGTCCCGTTAACTTTTTTTACGTACGCCAGTAGCTCAATTGGCAGAGCAGCGGTCTCCAAAACCGCAGGTTGGGGGTTCGAGTCCCTCCTGGCGTGCCATCTTCTTCGAGGAATGATGGCGGATGTGTCGTAACGGCCTGATGGCCGGTGTTTGAGGCATCCGCTTGACGCGCATGAATACCAAGGCTGAACAGTCCAAAGGCACAAGCGGTGCCGATATCGGCAAGCTGGTGCTGGCCGTACTGGTGCTGGCGGCCGGTATCGTCGGCTACACCTACCTCGGCAACATCGGCGCCGCGTCGCCGCTGCGTCTGATCACGATCCTCGCCGCTGTGATCGTGGCCCTGGCTATTGCCGCCTTCACGGCGCCGGGCCGCCGCGCGCGTCATTTCCTTGCCGAGTCGCAGTTCGAAATGCGCAAGGTGGTCTGGCCCACGCGGGACGAGACCATCAAGACCACCGGTATCATCATTCTCGTGGTCATCGTGCTCTCGCTACTGCTGGGCCTGATTGACCTCATCCTGAAGTCAGTCGTGCTCGACTGGCTTCTAAAGCTGGGTTCATAAGGAGCGCCGCAATGAGCAAACGTTGGTACGTCGTCCATGCTTATTCCGGGTTCGAGAACCAGGTCAAGAAGTCCCTGACCGAACGCATTCACCGTGCTGGCATGGAAGAACGGTTCGGCGAAGTGCTGGTGCCCACCGAGGAAGTGGTGGAAATGCGCAGCGGCCAGAAGCGGCGCAGTGAGCGCAAGTTCTTCCCCGGCTACGTGCTTGTGCAGATCGAAACCGACACCGAGGGCAAGGCGCCGCGCATCGACGACGAGTGCTGGCATCTGGTCAAGGAAACCCCGAAAGTGATGGGTTTCATCGGCGGCACCGCTGATCGTCCCATGCCGATCCGCGACAGCGAGGCCGACACCATCCTCAGCCGCGTCCGTGAGGGCGTGGACAAGCCCAAGCCCAAGGTATTGTTCGAGCCGGGCGAAATGGTGCGAGTCATTGACGGTCCGTTCAATGATTTCAATGGCGTAGTCGAGGAAGTCAATTACGAGAAGAGTCGCCTGCGCGTGGCGGTGCTGATCTTCGGCCGTTCCACTCCGGTGGAGCTGGAATTCGGGCAGGTCGAGAAAGCCTGAGCGAGCCTTTCGGCACAGGGCTTGCTTAAAGTCCGTTTCATCTCTAAACTGCGCGGTTCACGCCGGAGTCTTTCGACTCGGCGTGTCCGTATTTCTGGAATCCGCAGGATCGCGGGTTTCCCTCTCACCATGGAATGTGCACGGCGAGGAGCCGCAAGGCGCTTGAACTCGCGAGGAAACCTCTAATGGCAAAGAAAGTTGTCGGTTATATCAAGCTGCAGGTCAAGGCCGGTCAGGCCAACCCGTCGCCGCCTGTGGGTCCGGCCCTCGGTCAGCGCGGCCTGAACATCATGGAGTTCTGCAAGGCGTTCAACGCCGCCACGCAGAAGATCGAGCCGGGTCTGCCGATTCCGGTGATCATCACGGCCTACTCGGACCGTACCTTCACCTTTATCACCAAGACCCCGCCGGCCACCGTGCTGATCAAGAAGGCCACTGGTGTCGCCAAGGGTTCGCCCAAGCCGAACACCGACAAGGTCGGCAAGATCACCCGCAAGCAGCTGGAAGACATCGCCAAGCAGAAGGAGCCGGATCTCACAGCAGCTGATCTGGACGCTGCAGTGCGCACCATCGCCGGTAGCGCGCGCAGCATGGGCCTGGTGGTGGAGGGTTAAGACATGGCAAAGCTCACGAAGCGTATGAAGGCGGCTCAGGCCGCGGTGCAGCCGGGCAAGATCTATGCCCTGGACGACGCCCTCAACATCATCAAGAACAACGCCAAGGCTAAGTTCGCCGAATCCGTCGACGTCGCAGTGCGTCTGGGTATCGATGCCAAGAAATCCGACCAGGGCGTGCGCGGTTCCTCGTTGCTGCCGCATGGTACCGGCAAAACCATCAAGGTCGCGGTGTTCTGCCCGGCCGGTGAAAAGGCTGAAGCTGCCAAGGCGGCCGGCGCCGACGCCGTCGGCATGGACGATCTCGCTGAGCGCATGCAAGCGGGCGACCTCGACTTTGGTCGCGTGATCGCCACGCCGGACGCGATGCGCGTGGTCGGCAAGCTGGGTCAGTTGCTCGGCCCCCGCGGCCTGATGCCGAACCCCAAGGATGGCTCGGTTACCGCCGACGTCGTCACGGCTGTGAAGAACGCCAAGGCCGGCCAGGTGAAGTTCCGCAATGACAAGGCGGGCATCATTCACGCCACCATTGGCAAGGCCAACTTCGAAGCCTCGCAGCTGGCTGACAACCTGAATGCGCTGATCGCCGACCTGATGAAGGCCAAGCCGTCTACGGCCAAGGGCCAGTACCTGCAGAAGGTTGCGCTGTCCAGCACGATGGGCGTGGGCGTACCGGTCGATACCTCGACCCTGGTTGCGGCCTCGGCCAAGTAAGCAAATTCAAGTCCTGCGTGGGCCTAGGTCCGCGCAGGCATCTTTTGAGGGTAGCCCGGTCGCGTGCCGGAGCCGCCGTCAAAGACCGCAGGTGCGATCCTGCAAGCAATGACGACGGGCAGGGAGCTCGTTATGGCAAAGGAATCGCCGTCACCGTTCGTTGGATCGCTTAATCGGGCCTTCGAGCCTCGCCTGCGTAGATGGTGTTGCCCCTTCTGGAATTGCGTTTTATCTGGAAAGGCCACCACCCGGGACTTTAAGTCCCCGACGTCACGGACGACGTTGCTCAGGACCGCAAGCGGCAGGAGCCGTAAGCGGAGTTCATAAGAGGAGTGAAACATGGCTCTGAATCTCTCTCAGAAGCAAGAAGTAGTCGCCGAACTGGCCGCTGTGGCCGCGAAGGCTCACTCCTTGGTCGCTGCCGAGTATGCGGGCACCACGGTCGAACAAATGACCGCGATGCGCAAGAAGGCTCGTGAATCCGGTGTGTTCTTGAAGGTTGTGAAGAACACGCTCGCTTCGCGCGCCGTGGTTGGTACCGAGTTTGAGGTCGTCAAGGACGCCCTTACCGGTCCGCTGCTGTACGCATTCTCGACCGAGGAACCCGGTGCTGCCGGGCGCCTGATCAAGGAATTCGCCAAGGGCAACGACAAGCTGAAGGCGAAAGTCGTGTCGGTGGAAGGCAAGCTGTTCCCGGCCGCGCACGTTGAAGTGCTGGCCTCGTTGCCGACCCGCGAGCAGGCCCTCGCCATGCTGGCCCGCGTGTTGGCCGAACCCGCTGCGATGTTCGCGCGCGCCGTCAAGGCCGTGGCCGACAAGCAGGGTGGCGGCGAAGCTCCGGCCGAAGCTGCGTCTGCCTAAGTTCGACGCGATCCAACTGAATCCATTTCCAGAGGTAAATCAAAATGTCCCTTACCAACGAACAGATCGTTGAAGCCGTTGCCGCGAAGTCGCTCATGGAAGTGATGGACTTGGTGAAGGCCATCGAAGAAAAGTTTGGCGTGTCCGCCGCTGCCCCGGTCACCGTGGCTGCTGGCCCGGCCGCTGCCGGCCCGGTTGCCGAAGCGCAGACCGAGTTCGACGTCATCCTGATCAACGCCGGCGAGAAGAAGGTCGACGTGATCAAGGCTGTCCGCGCGATCACCGGCCTGGGCCTGAAGGAAGCCAAGGACCTCACCGAAGCTGGTGGTGTCGTGAAGGAACAGGCTTCGAAGGAAGACGCCGAGAAGTTCAAGAAGGACCTCGAAGCCGCCGGCGCCAAGGTCGAACTGAAGTAATTGGCGCCCTTGCGCGCCGTCAGTTTGATCCAGCGTTACGCAAGCCTGGGGGCGTAAGTCCCCGGGCTTTGCCCGCTTCAGATGGTTGCATGGCAGTCATCTGAGAACCAAGGATGGCTCTTCGTGAATCAGGTGCCTGGCGCACCTGATTCATCGGAGCCAAGACCCTTGGATTTGGCGATTCAGAAAAGGGCAGGAGCCTTTTTCAGAACATTAGGCAAGGACGCATTGGATATAGGGCATCGCGAATAGGACTTTGTGACTCGAGAGTCTCTATTCACGATCCCCCAGATCCAAGTTTTCCCAATTTAGCCGGTGTGTGCACCACCGGCGCCACAGCGAACCGAGGCGTCACCGACCATGACCTACTCGTTTACCGAGAAGAAGCGCATCCGCAAGGATTTCGGCAAGCGTCCGCCCGTACTGGGCGTGCCCAACCTGCTGACAATCCAGACCGATTCCTACCGTGAATTCCTGCAGGAGGACGTTGCTCCCAAGCAGCGCGAAGACAAAGGTCTGCACGCCGCCTTGAAGTCCGTGTTCCCGATCGTGAGCTATTCGGGCAACGCGGCCCTTGAATACGTCGATTACCGCCTCGGTGAACCGCCGTTCGACGAACGCGAATGCCGCAACCGCGGCATGACCTTCGGCGCACCACTGCGCGTGACCGTGCGTCTAGTGATCTACGACAAGGACAGCCCGGCCTCGAGGAAGGCCGTCAAGTACGTGAAGGAACAGGAGGTCTACATGGGCGAAATTCCGCTCATGACCGACACCGGTACCTTCATCATCAACGGCACTGAGCGCGTGATCGTGTCGCAGCTGCATCGCTCGCCGGGCGTGTTCTTCGATCACGATCGCGGCAAGACGCACAGCTCGGGCAAGCTCTTGTTCTCCGCGCGCGTGATTCCTTATCGTGGTTCCTGGCTCGACTTCGAGTTCGACCCGAAGGATGCGCTGTTCACCCGTATCGATCGTCGCCGCAAGCTGCCGGTGACGGTGCTGCTGCGCGCGCTCGGTTATACCAACGAAGAGATGCTGTCGATCTTCTTCGAGCACAACGTATTTCATCTCGGCAAGAAGGGCGGCACCACGCTCGAACTGGTCGCTGAGCGCCTGCGCGGCGAAACGCTGAGCTTCGATCTGATGATCGGCGACAAGGTGCTGGTGGAAGCCGGCAAGCGCATCACGGCGCGTCATGTGCGCCAGCTCGCAGCCGAGAACATTACTGCGTTGGAAGTGCCGGACGACTATCCGATCGGCCGTATCCTGGCCATTGACATCGTCGATCCGAAGACCGGCGAGCTGCTGGCCTCGGCGAACGACGAAATCTCTGCCGAGCAGTTGGAAAACTTCCGCAAGGCCGGTATCGAAACGCTGCCCACGCTGTACGTGAACGATCTCGATCGTGGCGCGTACATCTCGCATACCCTGCGCATCGACAACACTAAGACGCAGCTCGAAGCGCTGGTGGAAATCTATCGCATGATGCGTCCGGGCGAACCGCCGACCAAGGAAGCTGCGCAGAATCTGTTCTTCAATCTGTTCTTCACCTTCGACCGTTACGACTTGTCGGGTGTAGGCCGTATGAAGTTCAACCGTCGCGTCGGCCGCAAGGAGATCCTCGGCCCCGGCGTGTTGTATGACCGCAAGTACTTCGGCGAGCTGAAGAATGAAGACGCACAGGCGCTAGTTGTTGCGCAGGGTGAACAGTCCGACATCCTCGATGTGCTCAAGGTGCTGATCGACATCAAAAACGGCCACGGCACGGTCGATGACATCGACCACCTCGGCAACCGTCGCGTGCGCTCGGTCGGCGAGATGGCCGAAAACACCTTCCGCATCGGCCTGGTGCGCGTGGAGCGCGCCGTGCGCGAGCGTCTGTCGCTGGCGGAGGCCGAAAGCCTCACGCCGCAGGATCTGATCAACGCCAAGCCGGTTGCGGCGGCGGTGAAGGAATTCTTCGGTTCCTCGCAGCTCTCGCAGTTCATGGATCAGAACAACCCGCTGTCGGAAGTGACGCACAAGCGTCGCGTGTCCGCGCTGGGGCCGGGCGGTCTGACGCGCGAGCGTGCGGGCTTCGAAGTGCGCGACGTGCATCCCACGCACTACGGTCGCGTCTGCACTATCGAAACGCCGGAAGGTCCGAACATCGGTCTGATCAACTCGCTCGCCGTGTACGCGCGCACCAATCAGTACGGCTTCCTCGAGACGCCGTACCGCAAGGTCGTGAACGGTAAGGTCACCAATCAGGTGGATTACCTGTCGGCGATCGAAGAAGGCGACCACGTGATCGCGCAGGCGAACTCGCCGCTCAGCAAGGATGGTGGCTTCGTCGAAGACTTCGTGTCTTGCCGTTTCCGTGGCGAATCCGAGCTGCGTCCGTCGTCCGAGATCAATTACATGGACGTCTCGCCGATGCAGACGGTGTCGGTCGCGGCGGCGTTGGTGCCGTTCCTGGAGCACGACGACGCAAACCGCGCGCTGATGGGCGCGAACATGCAGCGTCAGGCCGTGCCGACGCTGCGTTCGCAGACACCGCTGGTGGGTACGGGCATCGAGCGGGCCGTGGCGCGCGATTCGGGCGTCATCGTCACAGCCAAGCGCGGCGGTGTGATTGACCAGGTTGACGCGGGCCGTATCGTGGTGCGCGTTAACGAGAGCGAAGTCGGCGAAAGCGATGCCGGCGTCGATATCTATACGCTGACCAAGTACACCCGTTCCAACCAGAACACCAACCTCAACCAGCGCCCGTTGGTGAACGTGGGTGACGTGGTGGCGAAGGGCGACACGCTGGCCGACGGTTCGTCAACGGACCTCGGCGAGCTCGCGCTCGGCCAGAACATGCTGATCGCCTTCATGCCGTGGAACGGCTATAACTTCGAAGACTCGATCCTGCTCTCCGAGCGCGTCGTGCAGGAAGATCGCTACACCTCGATCCACATCGAGGAGCTGTCCTGCATCGCGCGCGACACCAAACTGGGTGCGGAAGAAATCACCGCCGACATCCCGAACGTGGGTGAACAGGCGCTGGCCCGTCTGGATGAATCCGGCATCGTGTACATCGGCGCAGAAGTGAAAGCCGGCGACATCATGGTCGGTAAGGTCACGCCGAAGGGTGAGAGCCAGCTCACGCCGGAAGAGAAGCTGTTGCGTGCGATCTTCGGTGAGAAGGCGTCCGACGTGAAGGACAGCTCGCTCCGCGTGCCACCTGGCATGGACGGCACGGTGATCGACGTGCAGGTGTTTACGCGCGATGGTATCGAGAAGGACAAGCGCGCGCGTCAGATCGAAGAAATGGAAATCAAGCGCATCCGCAAGGACTTCGACGACCAGTTCCGCATCCTCGAAGGCGCCATCTACAACCGTATGCGCGCGCAGCTCGTTGGCAAGGTCGCCAACAGCGGTCCGGCTGGCCTCAAGCGTGGTGTGGAAATCACCAACGACTACCTCGACGGCCTGAAGAAGGACGATTGGTTCAAGGTCAACGTCAAGGACGAGGACGTCACCGAATTCCTCGAGCGTGCGTCCGAGCAGGTCAAGCGCCACAAGGAAGAGTTCGACAAGCGCTTTAAGGAGAAGCAGGCGAAGATCACGCAAGGCGACGATCTCGCGCCGGGTGTGCTCAAGATGGTTAAGGTGTTCCTGGCCGTGAAACGCCGTATCCAGCCGGGCGACAAGATGGCTGGCCGCCACGGTAACAAGGGCGTGGTGTCCAACGTGGTGCCAGTGGAAGACATGCCGTACATGGCTGACGGTACGTCGATCGACATCTGCCTGAATCCGCTGGGCGTGCCTTCGCGTATGAACATCGGCCAGATTCTGGAAGTGCACTTGGGCTGGGCCGCAAAAGGCCTGGGCAAGAAGATCCAGCAGATGCTCGAAGCGCAGGAGAAGGTGGCGAAGGTCCGCGAGTTCCTCGACCAGATCTACAACCACCACGTTGCAGGCGCCGTGCAGCACGTCGACCTGAAGTCGCTCACCGATGGGGAAATCCTCACGCTGGCGAAGAATCTTCAGGAAGGTGTGCCGATGGCCACGCCGGTGTTCGACGGTGCCGAGGAGCAAGAAATCAAGGCAATGCTGAAGCTAGCGGATCTGCCCCAGTCGGGTCAGACCATGCTGTACGACGGCCGCACCGGCGAGGCGTTCGATCGTCCGGTCACCGTCGGCTACATGCATTACCTGAAACTCAACCACTTGGTCGACGACAAGATGCACGCCCGCTCGACCGGTCCGTACTCGCTCGTCACCCAGCAGCCGCTGGGCGGCAAGGCGCAGTTCGGCGGTCAGCGTTTCGGCGAAATGGAAGTCTGGGCACTGGAAGCTTACGGCGCGGCGTACACCCTGCAGGAAATGTTGACGGTGAAGTCCGACGACGTGCAGGGCCGCAACCAGATGTACAAGAACATCGTCGACGGCAACCACGAGATGGCGGCAGGCATGCCGGAATCCTTCAACGTGTTGGTGAAGGAAATCCGTTCGCTCTGCATCGACATCGACCTGGAAGAGATCAAGTAACCCGCGGGTTACAGGAGCTTATGCAATGAAAGATTTGCTCAATCTGTTCAATCAGCAGCGCACAACGCCGGAGTTCGATTCGATCAAGATCGCTCTGGCGTCGCCGGAGCTGATCCGTTCCTGGTCGTACGGCGAGGTGAAGAAGCCCGAAACGATCAACTACCGCACCTTCAAGCCGGAGCGTGACGGCCTGTTCTGCGCCGCCATCTTCGGTCCGGTGAAGGACTACGAGTGCCTGTGCGGCAAGTACAAGCGCATGAAGCACCGCGGCGTGGTCTGCGAAAAGTGCGGCACCGAAGTTACGCTGGCCAAGGTGCGCCGCGAGCGCATGGGCCATATCGAGCTGGCCAGCCCGGTCGCGCACATCTGGTTCCTCAAGTCGCTGCCCTCGCGCATCGGCCTGATGCTGGACATGACCCTGCGTGATATCGAGCGCATCCTGTACTTCGAAGCCTTCGTGGTGATCGATCCAGGTTTGACCGCGCTTGAGCGCGGTCAGCTGCTCAGCGAAGATCAGTATCTGGAAGCGGTGGAAGAGCACGGTGACGAGTTCGACGCTCGCATGGGTGCCGAGGCTGTCTTCGAGTTGTTGAAGTCGCTCGACCTGCCGGGCGAAGTGATCCGCCTAAAGGAAGAGATCGCTTCCACCAACTCCGAGACCAAGCTCAAGCGTCTTACCAAGCGCGTGAAGCTGATCGAGGCCTTCATCGAATCCGGCAATCGTCCGGAATGGATGGTTATGACCGTGCTGCCCGTGCTGCCGCCGGACTTGCGTCCGCTGGTGCCGCTGGATGGTGGCCGTTTCGCAACCTCAGATCTCAATGATCTGTATCGCCGCGTCATCAACCGCAACAACCGTCTGAAGCGTCTGCTCGAACTCAATGCACCCGACATCATCGTGCGCAACGAAAAGCGCATGCTGCAGGAATCGGTCGACGCGCTGATGGACAACGGCCGTCGCGGCCGCGCCATCACCGGCACCAACAAGCGCGCACTGAAGTCGCTCGCCGACATGATCAAGGGCAAGCAGGGACGTTTCCGCCAGAACCTGCTCGGCAAGCGCGTGGACTACTCCGGTCGTTCGGTGATCGTCGTCGGTCCGACGCTGCGCCTGCATCAGTGCGGCCTGCCGAAGAAGATGGCGCTGGAGCTGTTCAAGCCCTTCATCTTCGCCAAGCTGCAGGCGCGTGGCGAAGCCACCACCATTAAGGCGGCCAAGAAGCTGGTCGAGCGCGAAGAGCCGATGGTGTGGGATATCCTCGAAGAGGTGATCCGCGAACATCCGGTCCTGCTCAACCGCGCTCCGACGCTGCATCGTCTCGGTATCCAGGCGTTCGAGCCGAAGCTGATCGAAGGTAAGGCCATCCAGCTGCATCCGCTGGTGTGTACCGCGTTCAACGCCGACTTCGACGGCGACCAGATGGCCGTGCACGTGCCGCTGTCGATCGAAGCGCAGTTGGAAGCGCGCGCGCTGATGATGTCGTCCAACAACATCCTGTCGCCAGCGAACGGCGAGCCGATCATCGTGCCGACGCAGGACGTGGTGCTGGGTCTGTACTACATGACGCGCGAGCTGGTGAATGCGAAGGGCACTGGCATGGTGTTCTCCAGCATCACCGAAGTACGTCGTGCCTACGACAACCGCGTGATCGAACTGCACGCCAAGATCAAGGTGCGCCTGAAGCAGGTGCATGTGCACGAAAACGGTGAGCGCACCAGCAGCATCTCGCTGGTGGAAACCACCGTTGGTCGCGCGCTGCTGGCCGAAATCACGCCGGAAGGTCTGCCTTTCGAGCTGGCCAACACCGAGCTCACCAAGAAGAACATCTCGCGCCTGATCAACGCGTGCTATCGCCGTCTGGGTCTGAAGGACACGGTGATCTTCGCCGACCAGCTGATGTACACCGGCTTCCGTTTCGCGACGCGCGCCGGCATCTCCATCGGCATCGACGACATGATCATTCCGGACGAGAAGAAGCCGATCCTGGAAGAAGCCGAGAAGGAAGTGGTCGAGATCCAGGAGCAGTACCAGTCCGGTCTCGTCACCGCCGGCGAGCGTTACAACAAGGTCGTGGACATCTGGTCGCGCACTAACGAACTGGTCGCCAAGGCGATGATCGACGGTATCGGTACCGAGAAGGTGACCGATGCCGAAGGCAAGACGGTCAACCAGAAGTCGATGAACTCGCTGTACATCATGGCCGACTCGGGCGCGCGTGGTTCGGTGGCGCAGATTCGTCAGCTCGCCGGCATGCGCGGCCTGATGGCGCGTCCGGATGGCTCGATCATCGAGACGCCGATCAAGGCGAACTTCCGCGAAGGCTTGAACGTGCTGCAGTACTTCAACTCCACGCACGGTGCTCGTAAGGGCCTTGCGGATACGGCGTTGAAGACGGCGAACTCCGGTTACCTCACCCGTCGTCTGGTCGACGTGGCGCAGGACGTAGTCATCACCGAAACCGATTGCGGCACCGAAAACGGCCTCACCATGCAGCCGATCGTGGAAGGCGGCGACGTGGTCGAACCGCTGCGCGAGCGCGTGCTCGGCCGCGTGGTGGCCGAAGACGTATACGGTCCGGGCGAGAGCGACGAGCCAATCGTCACTCGCGACACGCTGCTGGACGAAGCGCTGGTCGAGAAGCTCGATAAGGCCGGCGTGCAGTCCATCCAGGTGCGTTCGTCCATCACCTGCGGAGCGCGTCACGGCGTTTGCGCGCTGTGCTACGGCCGCGACCTCGCGCGCGGTCACCTGGTGAACATGGGCGAAGCCGTGGGCGTAGTTGCCGCGCAGTCGATCGGTGAGCCGGGTACCCAGCTGACTATGCGTACGTTCCACATCGGTGGTGCGGCGTCGCGTGCGGCTGCGGTGGACAACGTGTCGGTGAAGACCACCGGCGCAGTAAAGTTCAACAACTTGAAGACCGTGCAGCACACCCAGGGTCATCTGGTGGCGGTGTCGCGTTCGGGCGAAGTGTCGGTCATCGACGCCAACGGCCGCGAACGTGAGCGCTACAAGGTGCCGTACGGCGCCACCATCACCGTCAAGGATGGTGCGCCGGTCAAAGCTGGTCAGACGATTGCCAACTGGGATCCGCATACCCATCCGATCGTGTCGGAAGTGGCGGGTGTGGTGCGCTTCATCGACTTCATCGATGGCGTCACCGTACAAAGCCAGACCGACGAGCTCACCGGCCTGGAATCGGCGGTGGTGACCGATCCGAAGCGTCGCGGTACCGCGGCCAAGGATCTGCGTCCGATCGTGCGTCTGGAAGACAGCAAGGGTCGCGAGCTCAAGCTGCCGGGCACCGACGTGTCGGCGCAGTACTTCCTGCCGGCCGGTGCGATTGTGTCGATTCAGAACGGTGCCGAAGTGGGTGTGGGTGACGTGGTCGCCCGTATCCCACAGGAAACCTCCAAGACCCGCGACATCACCGGTGGTCTGCCGCGCGTGGCTGACTTGTTCGAAGCGCGTAAACCGAAGGAGCCGGCGATCTTGGCCGAGCGTTCAGGTGTGATTAGCTTCGGCAAGGACACCAAGGGCAAGCAGCGCCTGATCATCAAGGACAGCGACGGCAACGAGCACGAAGAGCTGATTCCGAAGTGGCGTCAGGTCATCGTGTTCGAAGGCGAACACGTGGAGAAGGGCGAAACCGTGGTAGACGGCGAGCCGAATCCGCACGACATCCTGCGCCTCTTGGGTGTCGAGCAATTGGCTGCGTACCTGGTCAAGGAAATCCAGGACGTCTACCGCTTGCAGGGTGTGAAGATCAACGACAAGCACATCGAAACGATCATCCGTCAGATGTTGCGGAAGGTCGAGATCACCGAGACGGGCGAAAGCCACTACCTGCGTGGTGAGCAGGTGGAGCGTGTGCGGATCAACCTCGAGAATGATCGCGCAGCAGCCCGTAACGAGCGTCCGGCCGAGTTCCAGTCAGTGTTGCTGGGTATCACCAAGGCATCGTTGGCGACCGAGTCGTTTATTTCGGCAGCCTCGTTCCAAGAGACCACTCGCGTCCTCACCGAAGCGGCGGTCCGTGGTACGCGTGATACCTTGCGTGGTCTGAAGGAAAATGTTATTGTCGGCCGTCTGATTCCGGCAGGTACGGGTCTGGCTTATCACGCACAGCGTCATCGCCAGGGCGGGTTGACCGCCTCGGAACTGGAAACCCTTTCCGGTTCCTCTCAAGTCTCCTTCGCGGAGGCGCCGGTAGGCACTGATGCAGGTATCGAGTAAGCCACGCGGCTTACTCGCCGACATACGAAATGAGGCGCATGGAATGCGCCTCGTGTTCGAGTCAAGGATGGCGGGCGTTTTCTTGCCTGAGGTAAGGCGCCCATGTTAAATTCCCGCTTCTCGGCAGACCGGTTTATTCGGTCTGCCTTTATGTTTCCCAGGAATAGCTAGGCATGACGACAGTCAATCAGCTGGTGCGCAAATCCCGCAGCCCGAAGAGCTACAAGAGCGCTTCGCCGGCTCTGCAAAGCAGTCCGCAACGCCGCGGCGTCTGCACGCGCGTTTACACCACCACCCCCAAGAAGCCGAACTCGGCCCTGCGCAAGGTCGCCAAGGTGCGCCTGACCAACGGTTACGAGGTCATTAGCTACATCGGCGGTGAAGGTCACAACCTCCAGGAGCACTCGGTGGTGCTTATCCGCGGCGGCCGTGTGAAGGATCTGCCTGGTGTGCGTTACCACACCGTACGTGGCAGCCTCGACTGCGCCGGCGTCACCAAGCGCCGCCAGGCTCGTTCGAAGTATGGCGCCAAGCGCCCGAAGAGCTAATTGAAGGACATCTACTATGTCGCGTAAAGGTTCCCATCCCGCCCGTCTGGTCCTGCCCGATCCCAAGCATGGCAGCCAGCTTATCGCCCGCTTTATCAACATGGTGATGAAGAGCGGCAAGAAGTCCGTCGCTGAAGCCATCGTCTATGGCGCGCTGAATCACCTCGGCGAAAAGCACGCCGAGCCGGTGCAGCTGGTCGAGAAGGCGCTCGGCAACATCGCTCCTGCCGTCGAGGTGAAGTCCCGTCGCGTCGGTGGCGCCACCTATCAGGTGCCTGTCGAAGTGCGTCCGGGTCGCCGTATGGCGTTGGCCATGCGCTGGGCGATTGAGGCTGCGCGCAAGCGCGGTGAAACGTCCATGCCGCGCAAGCTGGCTGCCGAGTTGCTGGAAGCATCGGAAAACCGTGGTGGCGCCATCAAGAAGCGTGAAGAAACGCATCGCATGGCCGAGGCCAACAAGGCCTTCTCGCACTACCGCTGGTAAGCAAGGCAGCAAGACAGCACGGATTCGAGGTTAGTATCGTGGCACGCACTACTCCCATTGAGCGCTACCGCAACTTCGGCATCATGGCCCACATCGATGCTGGTAAGACCACCACCACGGAGCGCATCCTGTTTTACACTGGCGTCAGTCACAAGATTGGCGAGGTGCATGACGGTGCCGCGACCATGGACTGGATGGAGCAGGAGCAGGAGCGTGGCATCACCATCACGTCGGCGGCAACGACGGCGTTCTGGAAGGGTATGGATCGCTCTCTGCCCGAACACCGGTTCAACATCATCGACACGCCAGGCCACGTGGACTTCACCATCGAGGTGGAGCGTTCGTTGCGCGTGCTCGATGGTGCGGTGTTCGTGTTGTGCGCAGTGGGTGGTGTGCAGCCGCAATCCGAAACCGTGTGGCGCCAGGCTAACAAGTACGGCGTGCCGCGCCTTGCGTTCGTCAACAAGATGGACCGCACCGGCGCCAACTTCGAAAAGGTCGTGGACCAGCTGAAGTCGCGTCTGGGTGCCCATCCCGTACCGATGCAGGTGCCGATCGGCGCTGAAGAGAACTTCGAAGGCGTGATCGATCTGCTCAAGATGAAGGCGGTCGTCTGGGATATGGAATCCCAGGGTATGAAGTTTGAATACCAGGATATCCCTGCCAATCTGAAGGATGCTGCCGACAAGGCGCACAGCTTCATGGTGGAGTCGGCCGCCGAGACGTCCGAAGAGCTGATGAACAAATACCTGGAAGAGGGCGACCTCTCCGAGGCAGAAATCATAACCGGCCTGCGTGCGGGTACGCTGTCCAATGCCCTGATTCCGGTCTTCTGCGGTAGTGCGTTCAAGAACAAAGGCGTGCAGGCTATGCTGGACGCCGTGATTCAGTTGCTGCCGTCGCCGGCCGATCGTCCGCCGGTGAAGGGCATCGATGAGAGTGAGAAGGAGGCTAGTCGTCCTGCGGATGACAGCGCGCCGTTCTCCTCACTTGCGTTCAAGATCATGACCGACCCATTCGTCGGCTCGCTGACCTTCTTCCGCGTCTACTCCGGCACGCTCAATGCAGGCGACCAGGTGTACAACTCGGTCAAGGGCAAGAAAGAGCGCATCGGTCGCATCTTGCAGATGCACGCTAACGAACGCCAGGAAATTAAGGAAGTGCGCGCGGGCGACATTGCCGCTGCGGTGGGTCTGAAGGACGTCACCACTGGCGATACGCTGTGCGCACAGGACCACGTCATCACTCTGGAGCGTATGACGTTCCCGGAGCCGGTGATCTCCATGGCGGTCGAGCCGAAGACCAAGTCCGACCAGGAAAAGATGGGTATCGCGCTTAGCCGTTTGGCAGCGGAAGATCCGTCATTCCGCGTGCGCACCGACGAAGAGTCCGGCCAGACCATCATCTCCGGCATGGGCGAACTGCATCTGGACATCATCGTCGACCGTATGCGTCGCGAGTTCAACGTCGAGGCGAACGTCGGCAAGCCGCAGGTGGCCTATCGCGAAACGATCCAAGGCTCTTACAAGGCGGACTTCAAACACGCAAAGCAATCCGGTGGTAAGGGTCAGTACGGCCACGTGGTGATCGAGTTCTCGGCGATGACCGAGGATGATCGCAAGAACTCGGATGTGAAGGACGACTTCCTGTTTGTCAACGACATCACGGGTGGCGTAGTTCCGAAGGAGTACATCCCGTCTGTCGAGAAAGGCCTGCGCGAGTCCATCACCAGCGGACATCTGGCCGGCTTTCCGGTAGTGGGTGTGAAGGCAAAGCTGGTGTTCGGTTCGTACCACGACGTTGACTCGTCCGAAATGGCCTTCAAGATCGCTGCCTATGGCGCGTTCAGGGAGCTCTTCAAGGAAGGTGCGAAACAGTCTAAGCCGATCTTGCTTGAGCCGATCATGAAGGTGGAAGTCGTGACGCCGGAGGACTACCTCGGTGACGTCATGGGTGACATCAGTCGTCGTCGTGGCGTGTTGCAGGGCTCTGACGACACCCCGTCTGGCAAGGTCATCAATGCGATGGTCCCGCTGGGGGAAATGTTCGGTTACGCAACTGCGCTCCGTTCGCAGACGCAGGGCCGCGCCACCTTCACGATGGAATTCGATCATTACGAGCCGGCGCCGAACAATATCGCCGAACAAGTTATGAAGAAGGCCTGAGAAGGTTTTCTTTACTAAACAACATCGTTCTTTTTCAGAGGTTCAAACCATGGCAAAGGGTAAATTCGAACGCACCAAGCCGCACGTAAACGTGGGCACGATCGGTCACGTGGACCACGGCAAGACGACGCTGACGGCGGCGCTGACGAAGATCGGTGCAGAGCGTTTTGGTGGTGAATTCAAGGCGTACGATCAGATTGACGCGGCGCCGGAAGAGAAGGCGCGCGGGATTACGATCTCGACGGCGCACGTGGAATACGAATCGCCGACGCGCCACTACGCGCACGTGGATTGCCCAGGCCACGCCGACTACGTGAAGAACATGATCACGGGTGCGGCGCAGATGGATGGCGCGATCCTGGTGTGCTCGGCGGCCGACGGCCCGATGCCGCAGACGCGTGAACACATCCTGCTGAGCCGCCAGGTGGGCGTGCCGTACATCGTGGTGTTCCTGAACAAGGCCGACATGGTGGACGACGCCGAGCTGCTGGAGCTCGTCGAGATGGAAGTACGTGAGCTGCTGAGCAAGTACGACTTCCCGGGCGACGACACACCGATCATCAAGGGCTCGGCGCTGAAGGCGCTGGAAGGCGACCAGTCGGAGATTGGCGTGCCGGCGATCATTGCGCTGGTGGATGCGCTGGACACCTACATTCCCGAGCCGGTGCGCGTGCTGGACAAGGCGTTCCTGATGCCGGTGGAAGACGTGTTCTCGATCTCCGGTCGCGGCACGGTGGTAACCGGTCGCGTGGAGACGGGCATCATCAAGGTCGGCGATGAAGTCGAGATCGTGGGTCTCAAGGCCACCGTCAAGACCACGGTGACCGGCGTGGAAATGTTCCGCAAGCTGCTGGATCAGGGCCAGGCGGGCGACAACGTGGGCCTACTGCTGCGCGGTACGAAGCGTGAAGACGTGGAGCGCGGCCAGGTGCTGGCCAAGCCGGGTTCGATCACGCCGCACACGGACTTCGAAGGCGAGATCTACGTGCTGTCGAAGGAAGAGGGTGGCCGTCATACCCCGTTCTTCAGCAACTACCGCCCGCAGTTCTATTTCCGCACGACGGACGTGACCGGTGCGATCAAGCTGCCGGAAGGCACCGAGATGGTGATGCCGGGCGACAACGTGAAGATCACGGTGACCCTGATCGCCCCGATCGCGATGACCGAAGGCCTGCGTTTCGCGATTCGCGAAGGCGGCCGCACGGTGGGTGCGGGCGTCGTCGCCAAGATCGTCAAGTAAGTTGATGGTCGAAAGCCGCCCGCACGCGGGCGGCATTTCTTAAGATGCTTGTCACACGCCCGTAAATCGGCTATAGTTGTCAAGTTCTAGTTGCCGGATATGTCCGGCGACCTACCGCGAAATGAGGCACAGGAAGTGCTTCGAGTTCGCTAACAAGGATGTTGCGGGTCCCGGGGATTGAGTCTAAACCTCTGTCGCCAAATGGGTTCCGCATAACGTTACCTGTCTGGGCAGGCCGCAAAACGGCCTGCCCGGCGTTTTAAGGTCTCCTGAGCATCGAAATGCCTGGTGCTCCTTGTAGGGTTTGCAGTGCAATTAAGGGTTGTGCGAGGTGGTGAGAAGCCACTTCGATTCACAAATTCGTTCTTTAGATAACAGGACACGGTTATGGCGAACCAAAAGATTCGCATTCGACTCAAGGCGTTCGATCATCGTCTGATTGACCGTTCGGCCAGTGAAATCGTCGAGACGGCCAAGCGCACCGGCGCTACGGTTCTTGGTCCGATTCCGCTTCCGACCAAGATTGAGCGTTACACCATTCTGGTGTCGCCGCATGTCGACAAAGACGCTCGCGATCAGTACGAGACCCGCACCCACAAGCGTGTGCTGGATATCGTCGATCCCAACGACAAAACCGTGGACGCGCTTATGAAGCTCGATCTCGCCGCTGGCGTTGACGTTCAGATCAAGCTTGGTTAAGTGATAGACAGGATACGAACATGAGTATCGGACTGGTTGGCCGCAAATGCGGCATGAGCCGACTCTTCACTGAAGACGGGCGCTCGATTCCGGTGACGCTGATCGAGGCGACACCGAACCGCGTGACACAGGTGAAGACGGAAGATAACGATGGTTACAGCGCGGTGCAGGTCACCGCGGGCGTCAAGCGCGCCAGCCTGCTAACCAACCCGGAAAAGGGCCATTACGCCAAGGCGAAGGTCGAGCCGGGTCGTGGTTTGTGGGAATTTCGCCTGAATTCGGCTGACGCCGGCAAGTATGTCGTTGGCGCCGAAATCAAGGCTGAGGAAGTGTTCACGGTTGGCCAGGTCGTTGATGTGGCCGGTGTCAGCAAGGGTAAGGGCTTCCAGGGCACGATCAAGCGCCATGGTTTCACCATGGGCGACGCGACCCACGGTAATTCGCTGTCGCATCGCGCGCCGGGTTCGATCGGTCAGCGTCAGACCCCAGGTCGCGTGTTTCCGGGCAAGAAAATGTCGGGCCACATGGGTGCGGTGAACCGCACCGTGCAGGGTCTGGAAGTGGTCAAGGTTGACGCCGAGCGTCATCTGATCGCGGTGAAGGGCGCGGTGCCGGGTGCAACCGGCGGCGACGTCGTCATCCGCCCGACCACCAAAGGTTGAGGAGAGACGGCATGGAACTGAATGTTATTGGCGCCAAGCCGCTCAGCGTGTCGGACGAAGTGTTCGGCGGTGAGTTCAAGCAGGCCCTGGTGCACCAAGTCGTGGTTGCTTACCAGGCTGGTGGTCGTGCCGGTACGCAGTCGCAGCTTTCGCGCAGCGACGTGTCTGGTACTACCAAGAAATTCAAGAAGCAGAAGGGCGGCGGTGCTCGCCATGGCGACTATCGCGCTCCGATCTTTGTGGGCGGCGGTGTGACGTTCGCGGCCAAGCCTCGTAGCTATGAGCAAAAGGTCAACCGTAAGTCCTATCGCGTGGCGATCCGCTCCATCCTGTCGGAGCTAAACCGCCAGGGCCGTTTAAAGGTGGTCGAGGGCTTCGGCATCGACCACCCGAAGACCAAGGCGATGGTCGCCAAGCTGGCCGAACTCGAAGTATCCGGTCGCGTGCTGCTGGTGTCGGAAGACGCGAACGAAGCGCTGTACTTGGCCTCGCGCAATATCCCTTACCTGCATGTGCTGGATGTGCTCGCGCTGAACCCGGTCAGCCTGGTCGGCTCGGACTACGTGGTGATGACTGTTGAAGCGGTCAAGAAGGTCGAGGAGTGGCTGGCATGAGCAACGAACGCATTCTGAATACGCTGCGCGCGCCGCACATTTCCGAGAAGGCGGCCCGTTTGGCCGAGAACAACCAATACGTATTCGTGGTTGCCCCCGAAGCAACCAAGGCTGATGTCCGTGCAGCGGTCGAGAAAATGTTTGACGTGAAAGTCGAGCAGGTGAATCTCGTCAATGCCAAGGGTAAGGCCAAGTCCTTCCGTTTCCGCGCGGGCAGTCGTCAAGGCAAGCGCAAGGCATACGTTCGCCTTGTCGAAGGCCAAACGATCGACGTGGCGGCTAAGGCCTGAGCCAGGAGTTCCGACAGATGGCACTAATTAATCACAAGCCAACCTCGCCGGGTCGTCGTGACGCCGTCAGCGTCCGCACCGAGGGGCTGCACAAGGGCGCGCCGTACGCGCCGTTGACCGAAAGTCAGTCGAAGACGGGTGGCCGCAACCATTTCGGTCGCATTACTACGCGTCATCGCGGCGGCGGTCACAAACAGGCTTACCGCATCATCGATTTCAAGCGCGACAAAGAAGGCATCGCTGCCAAGGTCGAGCGTCTGGAATACGATCCGAACCGCACCGCGCACATCGCGCTGCTGTGCTACGCCGATGGCGAGCGCCGCTACATCATCGCGCCGGCTGGCGTGGCGGTGGGCGACCGTCTGGTCTCGGGTCACGATGCGCCGATCAAGGTCGGTAATAGCCTGCCACTGCGCAATATTCCCGTCGGTTCCACCGTACATTGCGTGGAAATGAAGCCTGGTAAGGGCGCACAGATTGCGCGTTCGGCCGGCGCCTCAGTGCAGCTGATCGCACGCGAATCCGGTTATGCCACCCTGCGTTTGCGCTCCGGCGAAATGCGTAAGGTGCCGGTGGATTGCCGCGCGACCATCGGTGAAGTCGGCAATGCCGAGCATAGTCTGCGCAAGCTGGGCAAGGCCGGTGCCACCCGCTGGAAGGGCATTCGCCCGACCGTTCGCGGTGTGGTGATGAACCCGGTTGACCATCCGCACGGCGGTGGTGAGGGCCGTACCTCCGGTGGCCGTCACCCGGTCAGTCCATGGGGTGTGCCGACCAAGGGCTACAAGACTCGTAACAACAAGCGCACACAGCAGTTCATTGTGCGTCGTCGCAAGTAATAGGAAACCGTCATGCCGCGTTCTTTGAAGAAAGGTCCCTTCGTTGACCTTCATCTCATTAAGAAAGTGGAAACTGCGGTTTCCACCAATTCCAAGCGTCCGATCAAGACTTGGTCGCGTCGCTCCATGATCCTGCCGGAAATGGTGGGATTGACCATCGCCATCCACAACGGTCGCCAGCACGTGCCGGTACTAGTGAACGAGAACATGGTCGGGCATAAGCTCGGCGAGTTCGCGGTCACTCGTACTTTCAAGGGCCATGGCGGCGATAAGAAGGGCAAGTGAGATGAGCACTGAAGCCAAAGCGATCCTGCGCAGCGCTCGCATTTCAGCGCAGAAGGCACGCCTGGTAGCTGACCTGGTCCGCGGTATGTCCGTGGGCCGAGCCAGTGACGTGCTCCAATTCACCAACAAGAAGGCCGCGCACATTGTTCGCAAGGTGCTGCTGTCGGCCGTCGCCAACGCCGAAAACAATCTCGGCGCCGATGTCGACGAGCTGAAGGTCTCGCGCATCTTCGTGGACGAAGGTCCGGCGATGAAGCGCATGTATGCCCGCGCCAAGGGGCGCGGTTCGCGCATCCTGAAGCGCACCAGCCACATCACCGTGGTCGTTGGTAACTAAGAGGACGTAGACGATGGGTCATAAAGTTCATCCCACCGGTATCCGCCTCGGCATTGCCAAGGACTGGAATTCGAAGTGGTACGCCAATAAGGGCGATTACGCCAAGTATCTCGCTGCTGACCTCAAGGTCCGCGAAATGCTCCGCAAGAAGCTGGCTGCTGCCGGTATCTCGAAGATCCAGATCGAGCGCCCAGCCAAGACCGCCCGCGTGACGATCCACACTGCCCGTCCGGGCGTGGTGATCGGCAAGAAGGGCGAGGACATCGAGAAGTTGCGTAAAGAAGTCAGCGATATGATGGGCGTTCCGGCGCACATCAACGTAAATGAAGTGCGCAAGCCCGAGCTCGATGCGCAGTTGGTGGCGGAGTCGATCGCACAGCAGCTTGAGCGCCGCATCATGTTCCGTCGTGCCATGAAGCGCGCAGTGGGCAATGCGATGCGCCTAGGTGCGCTGGGCATCAAGATCAATGTGTCCGGTCGTCTGAACGGCGCCGAGATCGCACGTTCCGAGTGGAGCCGCGAAGGTCGCGTGCCGCTGCACACCCTGCGTGCGGACATCGACTACGGCACCGCCGAGGCGAAGACCACCTACGGCATCATCGGCATCAAGGTCTGGGTCTACAAGGGCGAGATCTTCGACTTGTCCCAGGTCGGCCAGGAGCCGAAGGAAGAGCAGTCCGCGCAACCACGCCGTGAGCGTGAAGGTGGCGAAGGGCGTCGTGAATCGCGCCGCGATCGCGAGGGCGGCGAAGGCCGCCGCGAGCGGACGAAGTAAGGAGAGTTGCCATGTTGCAACCCAAGCGAACCAAATACCGCAAGCAGTTCAAGGGCCGCAATGACGGTCTGGCCTTCAGCGCCAATCTCGTCAGCTTCGGCGAGTACGGTCTCAAAGCCACCACACACGGTGCACTCACCGCGCGTCAGATCGAAGCAGCTCGTCGTTGCATCACGCGTTTCGTGAAGCGCGGCGGCAAGCTGTGGATCCGCGTGTTCCCGGACAAGCCGATCACCAAGAAGCCGATCGAAGTCCGAATGGGCGCCGGCAAGGGTGGCGTAGAGTTCTGGGTCGCCCCGATCCAGCCGGGCCGCATGCTTTATGAAATCGAGGGCGTCGACGAGACTACCGCGCGCGAGGCGTTCCGCCTGGCCGCTGCCAAGTTGTCGGTGCAGACCCAGTTTGTGACCAGAGCGGTGATGTGATGGCCATCAAAGACCTAACAACGAAGTCGGCCGAAGAGCTGAAGCAGCACCTGCTGGATCTGCGCAAGGAGCAGTTCAACCTGCGCATGCAGAAGGGCACCGGCCAGCTCAATCAGCCGCACCAACTGCGCCGTGTTCGGCGCGATATCGCCCGCACGAAGTTCGTGCTCGGCGGCAAGAAGTAAGGGACGGCCGACATGAGCGACAACCAAAAGCAGGCGCGCACCCTTGAGGGTCGCGTCATCAGCAACAAAATGGAAAAGACGGTCACCGTACTGATCGAGCGCCAGGTGCAGCATCCGCTGCTGGGCAAGATTGTACGCCGTTCCACCAAGCTCCATGCGCAGGATGACATCGGCGCGAACGAGGGCGACGTGGTCCGCATCGCGGAATGCCGTCCGCTGTCCAAAACTAAACATCACCGCGTGGTCGAAATCGTCACGCGCGCCGAAGCGTAAGGGGAGGGTGCAGACATGATCCAGATGCAAAGCACGCTTTCCGCCGCCGACAACAGTGGCGCCAAGGAACTGATGTGCATCAAGGTGCTCGGCGGCTCCAAGCGCCGTTACGCCGCGATCGGTGACGTAATCAAGGTCACCGTGAAGGATGCCATTCCGCGCGGCAAAGTGAAGAAGGGCGAGGTGTACAACGCCGTGGTGGTTCGCACCGCCAAGGGTGTGCGCCGCGCCGACGGCTCGCTGATCCGTTTCGACGGCAATGCGGCTGTTCTCCTCAACAACAAGCTCGAGCCAATCGGTACCCGTATCTTCGGGCCGGTCACTCGCGAGCTGCGCGGCGAGAAGTTCATGAAGATCGTCTCGCTTGCACCCGAAGTGCTCTGAGCGGAGATAGACCCATGAACCGTATCCGCAAGGGTGATCAGGTCATCGTGATCACCGGCAAAAACAAAGGTCAGCGCGGCGACGTGCTGCGCGTTGAAGGTGATCGCGTGTTCGTCTCCAACGTCAACCTGGTCAAGCGTCACACCAAGGCGAATCCGCAGGCCAACCAGCCGGGCGGCATCGTGGAGCGTGAAGCTTCGATCCATATTTCTAATGTGCAGCTGTTCAACCCCGCCACGAACAAGGGTGAACGCGTCGGCTTCAAAGTGCTCGCAGATGAGCGCAAAGTCCGCGTATACCGTTCTTCGGGCGAGGTCGTGGACGCGTAAGGAACACAAGTCATGACGCGCCTTGAAAACTTTTATAAAGAACAGGTCATCCAGAAGCTCACCGAGCGTTTTGGTTACCAGAATGTGATGCAGGTTCCCCGCATCACCAAGATCACGCTGAACATGGGCGTGGGCGAAGCCGCGGGCAACAAGAAAGTGCTCGAGAATGCCGTGGCGGATATGACCAAGATTGCCGGTCAGAAGCCGATCACGACCAAGGCGCGCGTGTCCGTGGCCTCGTTCAAGATCCGCGATGGCTGGCCGATCGGCTGCAAAGTCACCTTGCGCCGTGCCCAGATGTGGGAATTTCTGGATCGCCTGATCAACATCTCGCTGCCTCGCGTTCGCGACTTCCGCGGTGTGTCAGGTCGGGCCTTCGATGGCCGTGGTAACTACAACTTCGGCATCAAGGAACAGATTATCTTCCCGGAAATCGACTTTGACGCGATCGACGCGATGCGCGGTATGGACATCTCCATCACCACCACCGCTAAGTCCGACGAAGAAGCCAAGGCGCTGCTGGAAGCCTTTAGCTTCCCGTTCCGCAACTGATACGCGAGAGAATCCATGGCCAAGACCTCAATGGTTAACCGCGATATCAAGCGGACCAAAATCGTCAAGAAGTACGCCGCCAAACGCGCCGAACTGAAGGCGATCGTGCTGAACCCGAAGTCCTCCTACGAGGACAAGATGGAAGCGCAGACCAAGCTGCAGAAGCTGCCGCGTGACGCCAGCCCCAGTCGTCAGCGCAACCGTTGCGAACTGTCGGGCCGCCCGCGTGGCGTGTACCGCAAGTTCGGCCTCGGCCGTAACAAGCTGCGCGAAGCCACTATGCGCGGCGACGTTCCGGGCCTGCGCAAGGCCAGTTGGTAAGCCAGTCGCAATGATTCCTCTCCCGTCCAGGGAGAGGGATGAGCGAGGGATTGACCTCGCCAGTATTTGGTTGGCTCCGGGACTTCGCTTTGAGCCCAGGAATCAACAAGCCTGACTCCTTACCTCCCCAGCTCTCTCAGGAGAAACGGAAGTAAGGGTTACGACTACTTTGTCGCATCAGTATTCGCAAAAGCCGGAAAAGGCTGATAAGATTGACGGTCTGCACGTCGCAGGCTGGTCCGTCTGCCAGCTCACAATCTAAATTGATTTCCGGTTTTATCGGATATCGGTGCACTCTGAAGGAAGTTTTCATGAGCATGACTGATCCCATCGCCGATTTGTTTACGCGCATCCGCAATGCCCAGGCTACGGGCAAGCAGGCTGTCAGCGTACCGTCGTCGAAGCTGAAGGTGGCGCTGGCCGACCTTCTCAAGAACGAGGGCTACATCCTCGACGCCAAGACCTCCACTCAGGAGGGTAAGCCGGTGCTCGAGATCAAGCTCAAGTATTTCGAAGGCCGTCCGGCGATCGAGCGTATCGAGCGCATTAGTCGTTCGGGTCTGCGCGTGTACCGAGGCAAGGACGAACTGCCGAAAGTGCTCGGCGGCCTGGGCATTTCGATCATTTCGACGTCCGGCGGTCTGTTGACCGACGCGCAAGCTCGCGCCAGGGGCGTGGGCGGCGAAGTCATCGGCCTGGTCGCGTAAGGAGTTTTCGATGTCTCGTGTTGCCAAGAAACCCATCAATCTGCCCAAGGGCGTCGAGCTCAAGGTTGCCGAGGACAGCATTGCCGTGAAGGGCCCGAAGGGCACCTTGTCGGTTCATACGCTGCCGGGCGCTTCGGTGTCGGTCGAGAACGGCGTGGTCAACGTCCAGGTTGCCGAAGGCGCCGAGGATAAGTTCGGCGGCACCATCCGTGCACTGTTGGCCAACATGGTCAAGGGCGTCTCCGAAGGTTATGAGCGCAAGCTGGAATTGGTCGGCGTAGGTTACCGCGCGTCGATGGCCGGCAAGTCGCTCAATCTGAGCCTCGGCTTCTCCCACCCGGTCGTGTTCAACGCGCCGGAAGGCATCACCCTCGAGACCCCCTCGCAGACCGAAATCCTGATCAAGGGTTCGGACAAGCAGTTGGTCGGCGAGGTTGCCGCCAAGATTCGTGGCTATCGTCCGCCGGAACCCTACAAGGGCAAGGGCGTGCGCTATGCCGGCGAGAAGATCACCCTGAAGGAAGCCAAGAAGGCGTAATGGCGGGTTTGTACCGCTAACTAGCCGATCCGCTTTCTGGAGACACATGATGAACAAGAATGAAGCCCGTCTGCGCCGCGCCAAATCCACGCGCTCTCATATCCGTAAGCTCGGCGTGCCTCGTCTGTCGGTGCATCGCACCGGTCAGCACATCTACGCCCAAGTGTTCGATGCTTCGGGTGTGAACGTAGTGGCGGCTGCCTCCACCGTGCAGAAGTCGCTGGCCGAGGGCCTGAAGGGCACCAAGAACATCGAAGCTGCCGCTGCGGTAGGCAAGGCGGTTGCCGAGCGCGCGAAAGCTGCCGGTATCGAAGCCGTTGCGTTCGACCGCTCCGGGTTTCGCTATCACGGCCGCATCAAGGCGCTTGCCGATGCCGCTCGCGAAGCTGGTCTCAAGTTCTAAGTAGTAATCAGCAGTAACAACAACAACTCCAAGCGGCTCAGCCGCAAGTAAAAGTCCCGGATGGTCCGGGCACACGGAAAAGATATGTCCTCTACTGATCGCGAAAATTCAGACGGCCTGCTCGAGAAGCTGATCGCCGTCAACCGCGTGGCCAAGACCGTCAAGGGTGGCCGCCAGATGAGCTTCACCGCGCTGACCGTAGTCGGTGACGGCGAAGGCAAGGTCGGCTTCGGCTATGGCAAGGCGCGTGAAGTGCCGGTGGCCATCTCCAAGGCCATGGAGCGGGCACGTCGTAACATGGTGAGCATCGATTTGAACAACGGCACGCTCTGGTACGCCATCAAGGCTAACCACGGCGCGGCACGCGTGTACATGCAGCCGGCTTCCGAAGGTACTGGCGTGATCGCCGGCGGCGCCATGCGTGCCGTGCTGGAAGTGGTCGGCGTGAAGAACGTGCTGGCCAAGGCGGTTGGTTCGCGCAACCCTATCAACCTGGTGCGCGCCACCATCAAGGGCCTGCAGGCCGTTGCCTCGCCGAAGCAGATCGCTGCCAAGCGCGGCAAGACCGTGGAAGAGGTGCTGGGCAATGGCTAACAACGAAAAAATCATCCGCGTCCGCCTGGTCAAGGGGCTGCGCGGTGTACAGGCTCGTCATCGCCTTAGCGTAAAGGCGCTGGGCCTGAACAAAACCAACGACGTCCGTGAACTGAAGGACAGCCCGCAAGTGCGTGGTCTGATCAACACGGTCTACTACCTGGTGCGGGTCGAGGAGTAAGCATCATGCGTCTGAATGACATCAAGCCGGCTGCTGGTTCGCGCAAGACGCGTCTGCGTGTCGGTCGCGGTATCGGTTCGGGCCTCGGCAAAACCGCCGGTCGCGGCCACAAGGGTCAGCATGCCCGTACCGGTCGCACTCATCGCCTCGGTTTCGAAGGTGGTCAGATGCCGCTACAGCGCCGCCTGCCGAAGGTCGGCTTCCGTTCGCAGAAGAAGGCTGAGAGTCAGCAGGTCTTCCTGTATCAGCTCGCCAGTCTGAAGGCTGACGTGATCGACGCAGTCGTGCTGCATCAGGCTGGTCTGATTGACGGCCGCGCGAAGAAGGTCAAGGTCGTCGCCAAGGGCGAAATCGGTCGTGCGGTGAAGCTGTCCGGCTTGCTCGCTACAGCGGGTGCCAAGGCTGCCATCGAAGCTGCCGGCGGAAGCGTGGAGTAACTCGTGGCCGCAGCCAAGGGCACATCGGTCGGATCGCTCGGCAAATTGACCGAGCTGCGTCAGCGCATCTTCTTCGTGATCGGTGCGCTGATCGTGTACCGCCTCGGCTCGTTCATCCCGGTGCCGGGTGTTAACCCCGACGCCATGGCCAACCTGATTGGTCAGAGCGGCGGCATCCTGGACATGTTCAACATGTTCTCGGGTGGTTCGCTGGGCCGCTTCTCGGTGTTTGCGCTGGGCGTGGTGCCATACATCTCTGCTTCGATCGTGGTGCAGATGATGGGCTCAGTGATTCCTAGCTTGCAGGCGCTGCGTAAGGAAGGGCAGTCGGGACAGCGTCAGCTGACGATGTATACCCGAATCGGCACGGTCGGGTTATCTGCCTTCCAGGCCTTCGGTATCGCCGTGGCGCTCATGAAACAACAGACCGCGGGCGGCGTGCCGGTGGTCTACATGCCGGGTGTTGGGTTCATCCTGTCCTCGGTAGTCGGCTTGACGGCCGGCTCGCTGTTCCTGATGTGGCTGGGTGAGCAGATGACTGAACGAGGCATCGGCAACGGTATTTCGTTGCTGATCTTCGCAGGTATCGTGGCCGGTTTACCCAATGCGGTCGCGCATACCTTGTCGATGTCGAGTAACGGCGAGCTGAGCACGATCAAGCTGGTCATGGTGGTGGCGCTGGTGTTGGCGGTGACAGCGTTCGTGGTGTTCATGGAGCGTGCGCAACGGCGCATTACCGTGAACTACGCGCGGCGCTCGGGCGGACAACGGTCTTACATGAACCAGACTTCGCACCTGCCGCTCAAAATCAACATGTCGGGTGTGATCCCGCCTATCTTCGCGAACAGTATTCTGATGTTCCCGGCGATGGCGGCGACCTGGGGCAACGCCAGTCACCAGTCCCGCTGGTTGCAGAACGCGGTGCAGGTGCTGACCCCGGGCGAGCCACTCTACGACATCATCTATGCGGTTCTGGTGATTACCTTCGCCTTCTTCTATACAGCGATCGTCTTCAACTCCCAGGACACGGCCGACAATCTGAAACGCTCTGGCGCACTGATTCCGGGCATTCGCCCGGGTCGCTCGACCGCCGAGTACATCGATTCGGTCATGAGTCGTCTGACTGGCGTTGGCGCCCTCTACCTAGTGTTGGTCTGTTTGGTACCGACGTTCATGCAGAATGCTTGGCATGTTCCGTTTTACTTCGGCGGCACCTCGCTGTTGATCGTGGTGGTGGTGGTGATGGACTTCACGGCTCAGGTGCAGGCGCATCTGGTCAGCCACCAGTACGAAGGTTTACTCAAGAAGGCCAACCTGCGCCGCGGCTGAGGCGCAGGCAGGTCCCGGCGGAGAGCTGCGGCGCCCCAGGCACCGCAGGACTTTCCTGACAGTTTGATTAAGGTTAGAATTGCGCGTTTACCGCGCGAGAAAGCATCGGAGAAAGTACATCATGGCGCGCATTGCGGGTGTCAATTTGCCGGTCCAGAAACACGTCTGGGTTGGCCTGCAGAGCATCTACGGCATCGGCCGCAGCCGGGCCAAGAAGGTCTGCGTGGACGCGGGTGTGAACCCGAACGTACAAATCAAGTCGCTCAGCGAAGGCGAGGTGGAGAAGATCCGCCACGAAATCGCTAAGTACGTCGTGGAAGGCGATCTGCGCCGTGAAGTCGGTATCGCTATCAAGCGCCTGATGGATCTGGGTTGCTACCGTGGTCTGCGCCACCGCCGCGGCCTGCCGGTGCGCGGCCAGCGCACGCGTACCAATGCGCGCACCCGTAAGGGCCCGCGTCGCGCGATCAAGAAATAATTGGAATAAATCATGGCAAAGCCGGTTAAGACCAAGAAGAAAGTCAAGCGCGTTGTCACCGATGCAGTGGCTCACGTGCAGGCATCTTTCAACAACACCATCGTCACTATTACCGACCGCCAGGGCAACGCGCTCTCGTGGGCGACCGCTGGTGGCGCGGGTTTCCGCGGTTCGCGCAAGTCCACTCCGTTCGCTGCCCAGGTTGCCGCCGAAAAGGCCGGCCGTGCCGCTGGCGAATACGGTGTGAAGACGGTGGAAGTGCGGATCAAGGGCCCAGGCCCGGGCCGCGAGTCGGCAGTGCGTTCGCTGAACGCCCTCGGCTACAAGGTTCTCAACATCATCGACGTAACGCCGATTCCGCATAACGGCTGCCGTCCCCCCAAGAAGCGTCGCGTCTAAGGAGCATAACCATGGCACGTTATCGTGGAGCTACCTGCAAACTCGCGCGTCGCGAAGGTTCGGACCTGAGCCTGAAGAGCCCGGCGCGCGCGATTGACTCCAAGTGCAAGCTGGAGAACAAACCCGGTCAGCACGGCGCCAATAAGCGCATGCGCATGTCCGACTATGCTGTTCAGCTGCGTGAGAAGCAGAAGGTCAAGCGCATTTACGGTGTGCTTGAGCGTCAGTTCAGCAACTACTACACCAAGGCGTCCACCCTCAAGGGAAACACTGGCGAGAACCTGCTGCGCTTGCTGGAAAGCCGTCTGGACAACGTCGTTTACCGCATGGGTTTTGCGGTTACGCGTGCCCAGGCTCGCCAGCTCGTTTCGCACAAGGCCGTGCTGGTGAATGGCAAGAAGGTCAACATCCCGTCCTACCAGGTTCGCCCGGGCGACGAGATTGCGCTGACCGAGCGTGCGCGTACCCAACTGCGCGTGCAAGAAGCCGCCACCGTGTTCGACACGATGGACCTGCGTCCGCAGTGGATCGAAGTCGACGCCAAGAAGTTCGCCGGCACCTTCAAGTCTGTTCCGGATCGCGCCGATCTGCCGACCGACATCAATGAAGCGCTGATCGTCGAGCTTTACTCGAAGTAATCAACCGGAGCCCTGCATGGCAGTTTCGTCAACTAGCGTGCTGCGGCCTCGCGGCCTCAGCGTCGAGCAGCTCGGACCGAATCGCGCCAAGGTGGTGGTGGAGCCGCTAGAGCGCGGTTTCGGCCACACCCTGGGCAATGCGCTACGTCGCGTGCTGCTCTCTTCGATCCCTGGCAGCGCCATCGTCGAGGTCGAAATCGATGGCGTGCTGCACGAGTACACCACTCTGGAAGGTCTGCAGGAGGACGTTATCGAAGTCCTGCTCAACCTCAAGGAAGTGGCGATTCGTCAGCATACGGGTGATGAAGTCACCCTCACCCTGTCCAGGAAGGGCAAGGGCGTGGTCACGGCCGGCGACATCGCCGTGGACCACTCGGTGGAGATCATCAATCCGGAACATGTGATCTGCCATTTGACCAAGGACATCACGCTGAACATGCGTCTGAAGGTGCGTCGCGGCGTCGGCTACCAGCCGGCCAGCGCGCGCCAGCATCCGGACGATGAGGCACGTCCGATCGGTCGCCTGCAATTGGATGCCTCGTTTGCGCCGGTGTTGCGTGTGGCTTACGAAGTGGATGCGGCTCGCGTGGAGCAGCGCACCAACCTCGACAAGCTGATCCTCGACATCGAGACGAATGGCACCATCGGTGCGGAAGACGCGGTGCGCAAGGCCGCCGAAATCCTTAACGACCAGCTGTCTGTGTTCGGTGATTTCTCGCGTCGCGAGAGCGCTACGGACAAGGCGGAGAAGGGCGGTTTCGATCCGTTGCTGCTCCGTCCGATCGACGATCTGGAGCTCACCGTGCGTTCGGCGAACTGCCTGAAGGCCGAGAGCATCTACTACATCGGCGATCTGGTGCAGAAGACTGAGGTCGAGCTGCTGAAGACGCCGAATCTTGGCAAGAAGTCGCTCACCGAGATCAAGGATGTCCTGGGCGTACGTGGTCTTGCCCTGGGCATGAAGCTGGAAAACTGGCCGCCGCCGGGCTTGTCGCACGGCATGCAGCTGGGCTGATGATGTAATTTTGCGATCGTACTTGATCGCTGTACCAAGCAAGTCGTGGCGGGTAGGCGTCTAACGCCCCCGCCACGCAGCTGAAAAGGCCGTCTATGGCCACACAAGTTACTTTAGCGATCCTCTTTGATCGCTTATATGCAGCAAGTTTGGCGAGCGTGAAGTTCTCGCTCACCAAACACTAGAAGCGGTCATTCATGGCCGCGCTCTTATAAGAGCCCGTTTCACCAAGGGCTTTAACAGCGGGTAACCGCGGGAAGCCGGATTTAATCGCCAGCTTTTCATAACAATAGACAAAGAGAGAGTTTTAGCCATGCGCCACCAAAAATCTGGACGCAAACTTAACCGTACCAGCTCGCACCGCGAAGCGATGTTCCGCAACATGGCGTCGTCGCTGTTCAATCATGAACTGATCCGCACCACGCTGCCCAAGGCGAAGGAACTGCGTCGCGTCGCCGAGCCGCTGATCACGCTCGCCAAGAGCGATAGCGTCGCCAACCGCCGTCTTGCTTTCTCGCGTCTGCGCGACAAGCAGGCCGTGGGCAAACTGTTCGTGGAGCTGGGCCCGCGCTACCGCGAGCGTCCCGGCGGCTATCTGCGCATCCTCAAGTGCGGCTTCCGCCCTGGCGACAATGCGCCGATGGCGTACGTCGAACTGGTGGATCGTCCGCACGTCGAGGCAGCGGCCGAGTAATCCTCGTCTCAAACTTCGTTTGGACGTCCAAATGCAAACCCCGGCCAGGTCACCCGCCGGGGTTTGTTGCTTTCTGAAATCGGGCCGAGCGCCTGCTGACAGCGCCGCGGGGAGCGGGTAATGTCAGCATCCCATCCCTCGATCGTTCCGTCATGAATCCCCTTCGCTGGTCCTACCGCGTCAGCTTTCTCATCGGCTTCCTGATTTGCATGGGCCTGCTCGGTTTCGCGCTGTACGCCGAATATCAGTGGGGCCTGGAGCCGTGTCCGCTGTGCATCTTCCAGCGCATCGGCTTCATGGTCATGGGCGCGTTCTTTCTACTTGGTGCTATCCATGGGCCGCGAGCCGGTGGACGCTGGTTCTATACCGGGCTGGTGCTACTGGGTGCCTTGTTCGGCATCGTGGTGGCGGGGCGCCATCTGTGGATCATGTCCTTGCCGCCAGATGAGGTGCCCGCCTGCGGCCCTAACCTGGCATACATGTTTGATGCCTTTCCGTTCGCAAAGGTCTTGAAGATGGTGTTCACCGGCTCCGGTGAATGCGCCAAGATCCAGCCGATCCTGGGCCTACCCATTCCGTTGTGGGCCCTGTTGTGGTTCCTCCTTCTTTCGATACTTGCGATTCGCGCCACCCTGCAGCGCGCGAAGCCGAGGTTGCTCCTATGAGCCAGACTGCACGTTCCATCGAATCGTTGAATTGGGCACCCACCTCCTGGCAGCAGCGTGTCGCCCTGCAGCAACCGCAGTACGAAGACGCCGCCGAGCTTAGCCAGGCGATTGGCGAACTGTCGCACCTGCCGCCGCTGGTCACCTCGTGGGAGGTATTGGCGCTGAAACAGACACTTGCTGACGCACAGGAAGGCAAGCGCTTCCTGCTCCAAGGTGGCGACTGCGCCGAGAGTTTTGCGGACTGCACCAGCCCAATCATCTCCAATCGGCTCAAGGTGCTGTTGCAGATGAGCTTGGTGCTGGTGCACGGGCTCAAGCAGCCGGTACTGCGTGTCGGCCGGTTTGCCGGGCAATACGCCAAGCCGCGTTCGACCGATACCGAGACACGTGACGGCGTCACGCTGCCCAGCTTCCGCGGTGACGTGATCAACGGTCCAGAATTCACCACCGAAGCGCGCCGCCCGGACCCACAGCGTCTGATCCGTGCGCACGCGCATTCCGCGCTCACCATGAACTTCGTGCGCGCGCTGATTGATGGCGGTTTTGCCGATCTGCACCATCCCGAATACTGGGATCTGGCCTGGGTGGAGCACTCACCGCTGGCCGCCGAGTACCGCCGAATGGTGGCGGGCATCGGTGATTCGCTGCGCTTCATGGAAACGCTGGCCGGCCCGATCGCCGGCTTCACACGCGTGGATTTCTTCACCTCGCACGAAGCGCTGTTGCTGCATTACGAGCAGGCACTCACGCGCCAGGTGCCGCGCCATCATGGCTGGTTCAACCTCTCCACGCATTTCCCGTGGATCGGCATGCGCACGGCCGCACTTGATGGCGCACATGTGGAATATTTCCGCGGCATCCGCAATCCGATCGCGGTGAAGATCGGTCCCTCGGTCACGCCGGAACAACTGCTGCCGCTGATCGATGCGTTAAATCCGGAAGAAGAGCCGGGGCGCCTCACCCTGATTCACCGCATGGGCCATGCGCAGATCGCTGCCAAGCTGCCGTCGCTACTTGAAGCGGTGAAGCGCGAAGGCCGCCGCGTGCTGTGGGTGGCCGATCCCATGCACGGCAATACCGAAAGTACCTCCAATGGATTCAAGACACGGCGCTTCGACAATATTCGCGGTGAGCTTGAACAGGCGCTCGATATCCATGCTGCCGTCGGTACGCGACTGGGTGGCGTGCATCTGGAATTGACCGGCGAAGACGTCACCGAGTGCATGGGTGGTGCGCGTGATTTGAGCGAAGCCGATCTGCAGCGTGCTTACAAATCGATGGTCGATCCCCGCCTCAATTATGAGCAATCGCTGGAACTGGCGATGCTGATCGTGCGCAAATCCGGGCGCATAAGCTGATCACACAAGCCACGCCTCAGTGCGTGGCTTTTTGTGTTCCGGCTTCCTTCTGTACGCGCTGTTCGAGATTCTGTTGTCCTTCATCCGCGTAGGCTTTGCACGCCTGCGTGTCGATCAAAGGATTAGACTTACCCGGCGCGATGCCTGCCGCTTTTTCGAAAAAACCATCGCGGGGATGCGGCGTAAGCAGAATGTCGCACGGCAGTACCGCCAACATGGCAAGCGTATGCCGATAGCCCGCAAGGAGTTCTGGATGGGCAGGGTCGGTATAGCGATAGTCATCCGTACTCAGTAGCGAAATGCTGTCGGCATAGACAATCGACAGGCAACGGTTTTCTTCGCAAGAACGCCAGGTCCAACCGGTGCTGCCGGGCGTGTGTCCAGGCATGGCGTGCATGTGCAAAGCCAATGAGCCGATACGGACTGTTTCACCATTGGCCACGATACGAATCTTGGAGATTTTGGGATAGAACGGCGCCATGCCGTGCTGCGGATCATCGGGATCGTCTCCGCCAAGTTCCATCGCTTTTGCCGACTTTGCACTTGCGGCTACCGGTGCACCGCTGTCGTGCGCTAAGGCAGCAATGGCGCCTGCGTGGTCGCCGTGCGCATGGCTGTTGAGAATCAACTTGATGTCCTGCACGCGAAAACCCAACGCGCGGATGTTCGATTCGATCATCGCCGCGTTTTCCGGCAGCGTGCCATCGATCAGCACGTGACCTTTTGGCGAGGTGATCAGGATGGCGCTAAGGCCATGCGAACCGACGTAATAAGTATTGCCATAGATCTGAAACGGCTTTTGCGGCTGTGTCCAGGTCGCGCGGAAATCCGAATCGGCGGCAGTGGTATCGGCATGAGCCATCGCACATGCCAATACCATCGCGCAAAGAGCAGACAGCGGCTTCATGGAAACCTCCGTGTCGAGAAGGAGGCGCCACGTTACGTGATGGGGCTGGCCGAAGCGCGCGGTTTTCGGTCAGCCCGATGCACATTTAATGACTCTGCGCAGGCACCGGCGCATACGCGTTGCTATCCACCGTCGGCAAGAACTTAGGTGCCTGCCATGCATGCGTGTGCTGCTCGAAGCCATAGGCGATCGAAATCAGCGTGGGCTCGCTCCATTTTGTGCCAAAGAATACGATACCCACCGGCAGTTCATGCGCCCATCCCGCCGGTACCGTAATCGAGGGATAACCCGCTACCGCCGCAGGCTGAGACGCACCGCCGATAGTGGGATTACCGCTGACGATATGATCGCCGAGTACGAGATCCGTGAGATAAGCCGGTCCCCACGAGGGCGAGAGCAGCGCGTCCAGATGATTGGCCTGCAGCGCCGCATCGATACCTTGCGGCCCCGAGAACTGTTTCGCCTTGTTCAGCGCGTCCAGATAGGCCTTGTCGGTGAGCGGTCCTTTGGCTTGCGCTTGCTCGAACAGATCTTGCGCGAACCAGGTCATTTCGCGCGTCGCTTCTTGCTTGTTGAAGGCGATCAGGTCGGCAAGCGTCTTCACATGCAAACCTTTTCGGTTGGCGAGATACGCGTTGAGGTCATGCTTGAAGTCGTACAGCATCACGGTCATTTCCGGATCGCCGAGTTCGGCCAGATGCGGCAGCGTCACTGGATCGACGATGATCGCGCCTTGCGCCTTCATCGCCGCAATCGCTTCGTCCAGCACGCGATCTGCGTTGGGCTCGTTGCCGGCGAGCTGACGCACCACGCCGATGCGCTTGCCGCGCAACCCGTTCGGATCAAGAAAACGCGTGTAATCGGTTGCGTGTTTGTCCGCGTCGGTCGTGGCGGGATCGTGCGAATCGCTGCCAGCCATCGCGCTCAGCAGAATGGCCGCATCAGTCACGTTGCGCGCCATCGGTCCGGCTGTGTCCTGATTGTGGCTGATCGGGATGATGCCGCTACGGCTGACCAAACCCAGCGTCGGCTTGATGCCCACGATGCCGTTCATCGATGCCGGGCAAATGATCGAGCCGTCGGTTTCCGAGCCTACTGCCACCGGCACCAGGCCCGCTGCAACCGCCGCCGCGGAACCCGAGCTGGAGCCGCAGGGATTGCGATCCAGCGCATACGGATTGCGTGTCTGCCCGCCTCGGCCGGTCCAGCCGCTGCTGGCATGACTGGAGCGGAAATCCGCCCATTCGCTCAAATTGGTCTTGCCTAGAATCACCGCGCCCGCCTTGCGCAACCGCGTCACCAGGGCGGCATCCTGCGGCGCCGGTGCGTCCATCAGGGCGAGCGAGCCAGCAGTCGTCAGCGTGTGATCGCCGGTGTCTATGTTGTCCTTCAGCAGCACCGGAATGCTGTAAAGCGGGCCATGCGAAGACGTGCGTTTCGCATCGAGTTTCTCGGCGATCTTCAATGCATCGGGATTCAACTCCAGCACTGCGCGCAAGGTGGGGCCGCCCTGATCGATCTGCTTGATGCGTGCGATATCGTCCTGCACCAGCGTCTTGCCGGTGAGCTTGCCGGCATCCATGTCATGTTGCAGTTCGGTCACGCTTTGCCACGCCACGTCATGGTTGTCCTGGGCGAAAAGCGGAACGGCGGGCAGCAAGGCAAGCGTGAGTGCGGCGCACAACAATGACGGACGGAACATGGCAATCCTCCCCAAACAAGGATGTGTGGCGTGATGCCGCAGCATAACCGCAGGCGTCACGGTTGGCGCATGGCGCGCGCCTATACTTCCGGCATGGGTACTTGGGGCCGATCAATCTTGCCGAAGCACGTGGGTTGGGTAGTTGCTCTCGCGTGGCTGCTTTGTGCCGCCGTTGCGCATGCCGACCAACCAGCCGTGCCGGATACGCTGCAGCAGCGCATCGCCGCCTGCACCACCTGCCACGGCGTGCATGGCGAAGGTTCTTCCGGCAGCGGTTTCTTTCCGCGCCTTGCCGGCAAGCCGAGCGGTTATCTGGTCTTGCAGATGCAGAATTTCCAGCACGGACTGCGCAAGTACGCGCCGATGGAATACACCGTGCGCCTGCTCACGCCGCAATACATGCACGAGATCGCCGAATACTTCTCCGCCCAGCAGGTACCTTACGAACGTAAGCCGGTGCCCGCGCTGGCGCCATCGGCCATGCAGCGCGGCGAGCAATTGGTCACCGCCGGCGATCCGGCACGCCAGATACCACCCTGCCAGGCCTGCCACGGCAAGCAGCTCACCGGCACCGAGCCTTCGGTGCCAGGACTGGTCGGCCTCCCTTACGACTACATCAGCTCCCAGTTGGGTTCGTGGCGAACCCACACGCGTGCGTCTGCCGCGCCGGACTGCATGGCAGAAATCGCCAACCGCCTGGCGCCGGCGGATATCAGCGCTGTATCCGCCTGGCTGGCGAGCCGCGAGGTGCCTGCCGATACGCATCCGCAACCGGCAGGCTCGATTGCGCCGCCGTTGCATTGCGGCGTGCTGCAAGCGCAGGGCGGTGGCGCATGAAACGGCTCCGCTGGCTGTGGATGCTTCTGATGCTGCTGGTGATCGTGCTGGCCGGCGGATGGTGGCTGACGCCACAGCATCGGCAGATTGTTGTGTCGCCGGAAGATCCAGCCATCGCCGCGATGCTGAAGGATCCCGCCGTGATCGCCAAAGGCCGCTACCTTGCTACGGCCGGCGATTGCACCTCCTGCCATACCGTGCGCGGCGGTGAGCCCTATGCGGGAGGCCGGATGCTGCCCACGCCGTTCGGCAATATCCCGGCTCCCAACATCACGCCGGACGCGGATACCGGCATCGGCCAGTGGAATTTCAGCGATTTTTGGCGCGCTTTGCACGAAGGCATCGGGCGCAGCGGCGAGCCGCTTTATCCGGCGTTTTCGTATACCTCGTTCACCAAGGTCACGCGCGATGATGCGATCGCGATGTTCGCGTATCTGCGTTCGCTGCAGCCTGTTCATCAGTCGAATGCACCGCTGCAGCTGCACTTTCCTTACAACCAGCGCAGCGCGCTTACCGGATGGCGCGCGGTGTATTTCAAGGCGGGCGTGTATCAGGCCGATCCGTCGAAATCGGCATCGTGGAATCGCGGCGCGTATCTGGTGCAAGGTCTTGGGCACTGCAACGAATGTCACGCCGCGCGTGACGCATGGGGTGGCTTGAGCGCGAACACGGCTTTATCTGGCGGGCGGATTCCGGAGCAGGATTGGTATGCGCCGGATCTGAGCATGCAGGCCAACGGTGGTCTGCAAGGATGGAGCAAGCAGGACATTGTCGACGTGCTGAAAACGGGACAAGCCGCAAAAGGTGCCGCGGTCGGGCCGATGGCGGACGTCGTAGCAAGCAGCACGCAATACCTGCATGACGACGATCTGCAAGCCATCGCCGATTACTTGCTGTCCTTGCCTGCGCGCGCCACACCTGTACCCATGCAGGCAAGTTTCGACGGCAAATCGCTTGCCGATCGCGGCAATGCCGTCTACGCGGAACGTTGCGCAGATTGCCACGGCAAGAATGGTGCGGGTATACCGGGTGTGTATCCACCGCTGGATAACAATACATCGGTGGTGGAACCAACCGGTATCAATGCGATGCGCGTGGTATTGCTGGGTGGATTTCCGCCGGTGACCGCGGGCAATCCGCGGCCTTATTCCATGCCGCCGTATGCGCAGCAGCTGAGCGATGCGGATGTTGCCGCCGTAGTTACCTATATCCGGCAAGCGTGGTCGAATCATGCTTCGGCGGTACAAGAGCGTGATGTCGCCACGTATCGGCATACGCCGATCGATTGAATGGATGTATTCGCTCCTCTGCAGGCAGGGGAGAAGCTACATCACGGCATCCGTTGCTTCTGTGCTTGATTCGGCCCGGTGACATTCACCTGCTGCCCTTCGTACAGCGAATCGGACGGGCTAAGCACGATGCGGTCGTTGTCGTTCAAGCCCTCGGTAATCTCCACCGTGCTGCCGAAATCGCGCCCGAGCGTCACCGATTGCAGGTGAATGTGCTGTTGTCCGTCCACCAGGGCAACGCGCAAGCCTTCGCTGCGGAACAGCAGCGTGTTGGCCGGAACAATGTAATTGTGCGTGGCCGTCGACAACGCCAGCTTCACGTTGGCGTACACGCCGGGCACCAGTAACTGATCGCCATTGTCCACGTCGATTTCCGTGCGCAGCGTGCGCGTGTTCGGATCGAGAGCATCGGCCGTGCGCGCCACAGTGCCTACGATGGGTTTGGCACCGTAGGTGTTCAAGGTAACGTCGGCCGGCATGCTGATGTGCACGCTGGCGGCATAGGTTTCCGGCACATCCACGTACACGCGCAGCTTGCTGGTATCGGCGATCACGAACAAGTTGCTGCCGCTGGCGCCCGCATCGACCAGTGCGCCGATGTTCAAGTTGCGCTGCGTGACGATGCCGTCGTACGGCGCATCGATATGCTTGAAATCTTCCATATTCTGCAGGCGCGCCACGTTAGCCTGATCGGCCTGCACCGTAGCGACGTCCGCCCTGTACTGCGCCAAGTATTGATCGGCCGTCTGCTGCGCCACCAAACCTTGCGTTGCCAGTTTCGCGTAACGGTCCGCGGTAACTTTGGCGAACGTTTCATTGGCTTGGTCAGTGCGCATCTGGGCCTTGCCTTGCAGCAACTGGTTATCCACGTCGGGCGTATCCAGGTCGGCCAGGCGCTGGCCCTTCTTCACCTTGGCGCCGATATCGACGTACCACTTCGCGACGTAGCCGGTGGTGCGCGCATAAACCTGCGCGTCTTGCCAGGAGGCGACGGTGCCCGGCAAGGCCAGGGCCTGATCCTTGGGCGCGGCTTTCGGCGCGATCGTCGCCACCGTGGCGATGGCGTTGCGGTGCGTGTCCTCGGCCAGCTCGTGACGCGCATGCACACGCTTGGCGATGCCGAAGATCGCCAGCGCGGCCAGTACGACGCAGAGTCCGATGAGAACGAGTCGGGCACCGCGCGAAGGCTTGGCAGCAGAATGATTACTGGACATGATCGGTTCTCACGCTGCAGCCGCATCCCGACGCGCCTTGCGGCGCCGGTGCAGCAGACTGAAAAAGGTCGGTACGAAGAATAGGGTGGCAGCAGTGGCCAGCAGCAGGCCGCCGATCACGGCTCGACCCAGCGGCGCGTTCTGCTCGCCGCCTTCGCCCAAGCCAAGCGCCATCGGCACCATGCCGATGATCATCGCCAGCGCCGTCATCAGCACGGGGCGGAAACGCTGAAAGCCGGCTTCGATCGCAGCCCGTACCGGGTCGTCGTGATGGGCCAGCCGCTCGCGCGCAAAGCTGATCACCAGAATCGAGTTGGCGGTTGCCACCCCCATGCACATGATCGCACCCATCAGCGCCGGCACCGATAGCGTTGTACCGGTGAGGAACAACATCCACACCAGTCCGGCCAGCGCGGCGGGCAGGGCGGCAATGATGATCAACGGGTCCAGCCAGCTCTGGAAATTCACCACGATCAGCAGATACACCAGCACGATCGCGAACAAGAGACCACCGATCAGCCCGCGATAGGACGCCTGCATGGTCTGCACCTGACCGCGCACGTCGATGTTCACATCGCGCGGCAGATGCTTGGAATGTTCCGCCACCACGCGCTGCACGTCGCTGGCCACACTGCCCAGATCCGTGCGATCCACCGAGGCGTACAGATCCATGGTGGGACGCGTGCTGTAGTGCGTGACGACCGCGGGGCCCTGGCTGCGCGAGAAGCCGGCAAGATTCTGCAACGTCTGGCTTACGACTGAAGTGGACGAACTGCTGCTCGCCACGCTGCTGCCGGATGTGCTGCGTATCGGCAAGTTCTTCAACGCCTGCAAAGTATCGATGTTGTATTGCGGCGTTTGCGTGGCGATGGAGTAGCTGATGCCGGTCTTCGGATCCACCCAGAACGTAGGGCTGACTTGCGAGGAACCGGCCAGCGCGGTGAGCAGGTTGCTTGCCACATCCTGCGTGGTAAGCCCGATCAGGCTCGCGCGCGTGCGATCCACGTTCACGTTGATCTGCGGCAGATTGAGCGCCTGCTGGATGCGCAGGTCGACCAACCCGGGAATCTTCAGCAGATCGCCGTAAAGCTCCGTGGCGACCTTGGCCGATGCACTGGCATCGTGGCTGGATACCTCGACATCGATCGGCGCTGGTGCGCCGAAGTTCAGAATCTGCCCGACCATGTCCGCCGGCAGGAACGAGAAGATCACACCGGGATATTTCTGCGCGAGCTGCCGACGCAGGCTGCGCACGTAATCGACGGTGGGGTGATGATCCTCGTTGAGTGTCACGAAGATGTCGCCGTCGGACGTGCCCACCACACCGGTATTGCTATAGGAAAGATTGATACCGCTGTAGGGGATGCCGAGCGTATCGACGATGCTGGCCAGCTCCTGCTTGGGTACGGTATCGCGAATTACGCCTTCGATGCCGTCCGCCAGTCGTGCGGTTTCTTCGATGCGCAGACCGACCGGCGCACGGAAGTGCAGCTTGATCTGTCCGCCATCCACATAGGGGAAGAAATCGCGCCCCAGCCACGGCACCAGCAAACCTACCGACAGCGCGCAGCTAGCGAAGAACAGAATCGCGAACAGGCCGCGATGACGCTCCGTGGTTTCCAGCGCGCCGCGATAGCCTTCGCGCAGGCGCTCGAAGCGACGTTCGAACGCGAGCTGGAAGTGACTGAGAGGCCCGCTCGCCTGCTTGTTGTGCTCATGCTTCTTCAGCCAGAACAGCGAAAGCGTCGGCACCAGCGTTCGCGACAGCACGTAAGAGGCGAGCATCGCAAACACCACTGCCTCGGCCAACGGCGCGAACAGGTACTTCGCCACGCCGCCAAGGAAGAAGATCGGCACGAACACGATGCAGATCGACAAGGTCGACACAAACGCTGGTATCGCGATCTGGTGCGCGCCTTCCATGATCGCGTCGTAGACCTCCTTGCCTTCTTCCAAGTGCGAGTTGATGTTCTCGATCGTCACCGTGGCGTCGTCGACCAGGATGCCCACCGCCAGCGCCAAGCCGCCCAGTGTCATGATGTTGATCGTCTCGCCCAGCGCTGACAGTGCAATGATCGAGGCGAGAATGGACAGCGGAATGGAGATGGCGATGATCAGCGTCGAGCGCCACGAGCCCAGGAACAAGAGGATCATCAACCCGGTGAGCCCGGCCGCGATCACACCTTCACGGATCACACCGGAAATCGCCGCGCGCACGAAGATCGATTGATCGGATAGCGAATTGATCTCAAGGTTCTGCGGAATCGCCGCACGGATCGCCGGCAGCATGCCTTTCAGGCTATCGACGATATCCAGCGTGGACGCGTTGCCGATTTTCAGGATCGACATCAGCACGGCGCGTTGGCCGTCTACACGCACGATGTTGGTCTGCGGCGGCGAACCGTCGTGTACATGCGCCACGTCGCGGATATACGTAGTGATGCCGTTGACGGTGCGAATTGGAGCGTCATTCAGTTCCTCGATCTGCTGAGGACTGCCGTTCAACTTCACGCTGTATTCGGTGTCGCCGATCTTCTCCGTGCCGGCGGGCAGGATCAGATTCTGTGCGCCGATCGCCGTCACCACATCGCTGGGCGACAAGCCATGCGCGATTAGTGCCTGCGGGTTGATATCCACCTGCACCTGCCGCTGCTTGCCGCCGTACGGATAGGGCGTGGCCGCGCCGCGCACGGATGTCACGAAGGTGCGTACGATCTGGTTTGCGTCGTCGAAAATCGCGGTTTCCGACAATTCCTTCGACGACAGCGCGAACTGCAACACTGGCACGGTGGACGCGTTATAGACCAGGATCAGCGGTGGGTTGGTGCCTTGCGGCATGCCCCTCAGTACCGTCTGCGAAATCGCGGTGACCTGCGCCACTGCCATGTCGATTTTTACGTTCGGCTGGAAATACACCTTTACCAGGCCGACACCGTTGAGCGACTGCGTTTCGGTGTGTTCGATGTCGTTGACGGTGGTGGTCAGCGCGCGCTCGTACCCGGAGATGATGCGGTTGTTCATATCATCGGCGGGCAGGCCTGTATAACCCCACACCACCGAGACCACCGGGATATCGATGTTCGGAAAAATGTCCACCGGCGTGCGCAGAATCGCCAGCGGACCGAGGATCAGCAGCAGCAGCGCCAGAACGATAAAGGTGAGCGGCCGCTCAAGCGCGATTTTGACGATCCACATAACCGATGCTTTCCATCAGCCTCGCGAACGCAACGTGGTTCGCATCGACTGACTATAGGAGGTTGCCGGGAAGATAGCAGCCTAGACAATTTTCATGATGGCAACCATATGCCGGAGGCAATGCATGTTGTCGTACCTACTTGCGATGTCATGCTGCGCCTTGACGATCGACCTTCGACGATGCGCCTGCACGATCCGCATGTCGGTGCGGTAGGTTGAGGTGAGGCGCAGTCGAACCCTAACCTAAGTTGCTGCGTGTGCGGCCAACGTCACCCACGGTGCAAGATCCCAATGCCCACGTGCCTGGCCGGATGGCGAAGGCAGCACGAACACCGCTGTCGAACCGAATGCACGATGCTGCAAACCGTAGCCGATGTCAGCCCCGAGCACTGCACGCGCCGCGTGCTTGCTGGTGAAGGCCAACACGTTGGGTGCGTAGGTTTCGATCTTGGCTAGCAGCTCGGGAACGTCGAAGGCATCCTTGGGCAGTTCGTCGTCGTTGCCTACATGGCGCTTGGCCAGGTCGGTCAGGCCGATGCCGAATTCGGGCAGCAGAGGAAATTCTTGCGGCACCAGCAGCCGCGGTGTGAGTCTGGCCTGGAACAATGCGCGCCAGAACATGTTGCCCGGGTGGGCGTAATAGGCCCCTTCCTGAGCCGACCGCTTGCCCGCTGCGGTGCCGCAGAACACCAGGCGCAGCCCGGGTCGCAGAACATCAGGGAGGATCGGGCTGTCGGATGAAGGCGGAACGACTTTGGATATGCGCATGAGAACCACTTTACCGAACTCGGCAGTACAGCAGGAGGCGTGCACTACGCATCGACAGTTCTCTCAGCTAACGGCTATAAATGCCGGAATGCTTTGGGGAATTTAAGTGAGCGAAGAAATCCTGATCAATATGACCCCGCGCGAGACCCGGGTCGGCGTGGTAGAGAACGGCATGCTGCAGGAACTGCATGTCGAGCGGGCGTCCCGGCGCGGGTATGTCGGCAACGTCTACAAGGGACGGGTGCAACGGGTGATGCCCGGCATGCAGGCGGTGTTCGTCGACATCGGCCTGGAGCGGGCTGCCTTTCTGCACGCTTCGGACATCGTGCGGCCGCCGTTGCCGGAAGGCGCGGAGGTCAGCGCCAGCAATGGCAACGGTCACATGCCCTCGATCAGCGAGCTGGTGCACGAGGGGCAGGAGATCGTGGTGCAGGTGGTGAAAGACCCGATCGGCACCAAGGGCGCGCGGCTTTCTACGCATCTGTCGATTCCCTCGCGCTACCTGGTGCTGCTGCCGCATGCGCGCACGCTCGGCATCTCCACGCGCATCGAGGACGACAACGAACGGCTGCGCCTGAAGGAGGTGCTCACTCCGCTGATCGGCGAGAACCCTCTGGGCTACATCGTGCGCACCAATGCCGAAGGGCAGTCCGCCGAATCGCTGGCGTTCGACGTCACCTATCTTGGCAAAGTGTGGCGCGTCGTACAGGAAAATATTGCGAAATCGAAAGTGGGCGATCGCGTCTACGAAGAACTTTCGCTGCCGCTGCGCGCGCTGCGCGATCTGCTCAACGACGATATTGAGAAAGTGCGCGTGGATTCGCGCGAAACCTACGAGAAGGTCGCCAAGTTCGTGCACAAGTTCATGCCGAACCTGGACGACCGCGTGGAACATTACGCCGGCGAGCGGCCGATCTTCGATCTGTACGGCGTGGAAGACGAAATCCAGCGCGCGCTGCGCAAGGAAGTGCCGCTGAAATCTGGCGGCTATCTGATCGTCGACCAGACCGAGGCGATGACCACCATTGACGTGAACACCGGCGGCTATCTCGGTACACGTAATCTCGAGGAAACCGTTTATCGCACCAACCTGGAAGCCGCGCAGTCGGCTGCGCGCCAGCTGCGGCTGCGCAACCTCGGCGGCATCATCATCATCGACTTCATCGACATGACCGATGAGGAACACAAGCGTCAAGTCATCCGCATGCTCGAAAAAGGCCTTGCACGTGATCACGCCAAGACCACGGTATATCCGATGTCACAGTTGGGTCTGGTGGAGATGACGCGCAAGCGCACCACCGAAAGCCTGGAGCGCCAGCTGTGCGAACCGTGCCCTGCCTGCGCAGGACGTGGCACGGTGAAGACCGCCGAGACCGTTACCTACGAAATTTTCCGCGAAATCACCCGCGCCGTGCGACAGTTCAACGCGCAGAAACTTTTGGTGATGGCGAGCCCCAAAGTGGTGGGCCGCATTCTCGAAGAAGAGTCCGCCGCGGTAGCCGAATTGGAAGAGTTCATTTCCAAGAGCATTCGCTTTCAGGCGGAGGAGCATTACTCGCAGGAACAGTTCGATGTTGTACTACTTTAGAGTCGGTTCGGTGTCTCCGCGTGACCCGCGCCGAGACTGTTTACCCGCAAGCCAAGGAGGAGCGAGGGCGCGTATGTCGATACGTAACCGAGCGAGGACGCAGGATTGCGGGCAAACAGCCTCGGCCCTTCGGGTTGCGCCTGAGCGGCCGTCATGCGGCAGCCCGCGACTTGACCAGGCCAGTCTGGCCTGTGCCGCGCGCTACCACCTGACGGCCGCTCAGACGCAACGCGGGTTACGCGGAGACACCGAACCGACTCTTAGCGTGGGTATCCGGTGAGCATGCAGTGGAAAGCATGGACACGTCGTCTCACGCGCGTGCTTGGTTGGACGGTCGGCGTGGCGGTGATTGCACTCGCCATCTCTGCGGCACTGGCACAGGTGCTGCTGCCTCTGCTGGCAAAGCATCCACAGTGGGTGGCGCAGGAGCTTAGTGCCAGGTTGCAGCGGCCGGTGAGCTTCACCTCATTGGAAGGACGCTGGGAGCCATCCGGCCCGCGCTTCATGATGCGCGATGTCACCTTCGGAGCCGTCGAGGGCAGCACGCCCCTGCACGTGCCAGAGGTAGATCTAAAGCTGGATTTTGGCGGCTGGCTGCTGCCTTCGCGCCATCTGCTGAATATGCAGGCCAGTGGGCTTGAGGTGGATCTCACGCGCGATGCGGACGGCCGCTGGCATATCAACGGCATCGGCACCGCAGGCGGTGCACAGCGCCAGAACATTTCGTTGGGCCATCTATCGGTCGAACTGTGGCTGGACAACCTGCGGGTGGAGATCAACGACCAGCTCATTAATGAGCACTACACGCTGCTAGCCGATCAACTGCGCCTGACACACCAGGGCAGCCACATTCATGTGGGCGCGCGCGTGCATCGGCTCGGTGCCACCGGCGTGCTGCAGGCCGCCGGCCGCTTCCGCGATGACGGTGCCAGCGGGCAGCTTTGGTTTTCTACGAAGAACGCCGATCTGCATGGCATGGCGGCCGGTTTCGATATGGGCGGCTACGCCATCAACAGTGGCCAGGGCGACATTGCCGTGTGGATGGATTGGCACGACAGCCAGGTCGTGCGCGAGCTGTTCCAGCTCGATGTGCGCAATCTCGCTGTCACCAATCCGGAAGGCATCAAGGCGAGCGTCACGCAGTTGAACGGGCTGGCCGAACTGAGTCGCCATAGTGGTGGCTATACCGTGCGCTGGGCCGATCACGATGGCGGCGCGCTGCGCGTGGACATCAATCATCTCGGCACGCCGCAGGCGGAGATTACCGGCACCGCAAAGCAGCTGCAGCTTGCGCCACTGATGCCATGGCTGGGGCTACGCGCTTGGCTTCCGCCGGGATTGCTGCAATCGCTGGCGCAGGGACAGCCGCATGGTTTGCTGGAGCATGCCGTATTCCATTGGAGTGCTGCGGCGGGGACACAACAACTGGATGCCGTGTTCGACGACTTCGGTATTGCATCCGTCGGCAAGGTGCCGGGCGTGGATCACCTGCACGGTGAGGTACGCGGCGATGCGGAGGCCACATCGCTGGAGTTGCCTCCACAAGCCGTCACGATCAACGCTCCTCACACCTTCCGCAAACCGCTGGTGATGAGTCACCTGGCCGCCGACGTCGCAGCCTGGCGCGATGCGGAAGACACCCACATCGGCATTGCGAACCTGGATTTCGAAGGCGAGGGATATGGCGGCAACGCGCAGGGTGAGATCGCCACGCCCATCACGGGCGGGCGTCCCTTTGTCGATCTGTATCTCGCGTTGACGCACGGGGATATCACCGCGGCCAAGCTGTTCTGGCCTAGCGACTCGTTGAACCAGCACGTCATCGACTGGCTGGACCAGGCCTTCGTCGCCGGTCACCTCGATGACGCAGCGGTGCTGTTGCGCGGCAGCCTGGCCAACTGGCCGTTCCATCACAACGAGGGCCGCTTCGAGGCACGCCTCGACATTAGCGACCTTACGCTGAGCTATGGCAAGAACTGGCCCGTGGCCGAGCACGTGCAGGGCGTCGCCAACTTCATCGATGCGGGACTGCTGGTGGAAGCGAGTGGCAGCTCACTTGGCGCGAAAATAAATCGTGCCGTTGCGGTGATTCCCGAGCTGGCGCATTCCACGCTCGATCTCAACCTCAATGGCGAGGGCAATGCTTCGGATCTACTCAACTTCGTCAGTAACAGCCCTATCGCGAACAAGCATGCGGATGTGCTCGCCAAGTTGAAACTGGGCGGCACAGGCAGCTTCGATTTTCACCTGTCGCTGCCGATGAAGAGCATGCATGATTTTCTGCTTGACGGCACCGCGCAGTTTAAAGACGTGGATCTCAGCGCGCCGGAGTGGAAGCTGCAGCTCGACAAGCTCAACGGCCCGGCCACGTTCGATAAGCATGGTTTCCATGCCGGACCACTTGCAGGTGGATTCCACGGCGAACCCACGCAAGTGGATCTGGCAATCGCCGGCGCGACGGGCGATCCGAATGTGCCGCTGGTTGCCAAACTTGACGGCAGTTACACCGTGCCGGAACTGCTGCAGGACTATCCGCAATTGAACTGGCTGGGCAACGTGGCCAGCGGGCGCAGCCAGTTCACCATCGACTATCAGCTTGCGCATGGGAGTGATGGCGGTTCGGACGTCCAAACGCTCAGCATCGATTCGCCATTATCCGGCGTAACCCTGGATTTTCCGGTGCCGCTGAACAAGCCGGCGGATAGCACGCTGCCGCTGCATGTATCGCTCGGCTTGCCGACCGCAGGCACGGAAGTGCAAGTGGTACTGGGCTCGATGGTGCGCGGACGGTTGCGCCTGCCGAACAGTGCGCAATCACCGCTCGCCGCCACGTTCGCATTCGGCGACCAGATGCCCGACGAGCTTCCGGCCAAGGGGCTGCGTATTCGCGGCGATGCGCCGCAATTGGATGTGACCGGCTGGGTGAAGCAATCCATCGGCGGCAGCGCCCATGGTGACGGCATAAGTCTGGAGACGATCGATGTCACCACCGAGCATGCGGAAGTGTTCGGTCGCGATTTCGCGCAGATGCACGTCACTGCCGAGCCGAAGCTCGACACGCTGGAATTGGATGTGGATAGCACCGCTGCCTCCGGCCACTTCAGCGTGCCGACGGTGGATTTGAACAAGCGCGGCATCACCGCGCGTTTGCAACGCATGCACTGGCCCAAGCAGCCGACCGTGCCCGCTAAGAAACCGGGTGAAGCGCCGGTGCCCGTGCCTGTTACCGATCCGGCCAGCACGGGCATCGATCCGCGCAGCATTCCGCCGCTGCATTTCTGGGCGCACGATTTGCGTCTGGACGAAGCCAAGCTCGGCGAAGCGCGGCTGGAAACCTGGCCGACGCCCGACGGCATGCACATCGATCAGCTTTCCACGCAATCGCGGAGCGCGCAGGTCAGCGGCAGCGGCGACTGGAACGGCACGCCCACCAAGAGCAGCACGCATCTGCGCGTGGATTTCACCGCGAATAACCTGGGCGACATGCTGACTGCATTCGGCTTTGCTGGCATTTTCGACGGCGGCAAGACCAAGTCTCAGCTCAACGCCACTTGGCCCGGTGGGCCATGGACATTCGAGCTTGGCAATATGGACGGCACGCTCAGCGTGGATGTCACCAACGGCAACATTCCCAAGGCATCGCCCGGCGTCGGCCGTTTGTTCGGACTCGCATCCATCGTCGATCTGCCGCGCCGCCTGTCGTTCAATTTCAGCGACGTGTTTGGCAAAGGCTTCGGTTTTGACCTGATCAAGGGCGACTTCAAACTCGGCAATGGCAACGCCACGACCGACAACCTGAAAATCCACGGTCCTGCCGCGGAGATCCGCATCAACGGCCGCACCGGCTTGCGCAACAAGGATTACGACCAGCAGATGACTGTGATTCCGCACATCGGCAACAGCCTGCCGCTGGTCGGTGCGGTGGTCGGTGGTCCGATCGGTGCGGCGGCAGGTCTGGCGGTGCAGACCGTGCTGGGCAAGGGTCTCAATCACGTGGCCATCCAGCACTATCGCATCACGGGCAGCTGGGATAAGCCGGTGATTACGTCCGCCGGCGAGAGCCCGCAGAACACGCCGGCGTCGACCAGCTCGGTGAGCGCGCCAGCGAGCGCCAGTTCATCGGCGCAGCCGTGAGCTTGCTCTTCGTGAGTGTGCACTTTAAGCAGCCCGATTCGCCCATACTTTCATTCTTCCAGCATTGAACGCCACGGTGGCCCTCGCATGAATCCCCTTATCGCCCAAGCGGAAAGTCGCCTGCTCACTCCTGGCGGCCTGGCCACCGGCGACCTCGAGCGCGTGTTCACCCAGCTGATGGGGCCGTCCATCGACGCTGCCGACCTCTATTTCCAGCATTCGCGCAGCGAGTCGTGGGTGCTGGAGGAGGGCATCGTCAAGGACGGTAGCCATTCCATCGAGCAAGGTGTGGGCGTGCGCGCGATCAGCGGCGAGAAAACCGGCTTTGCTTACTCTGACGAGATCGTACTGCCGCAGTTGCTGGACGCTTCCAAGGCCGCGCGCGCCATCGCGCAGGGCGGCAACGGCGCAGGCCGGCCGCTGGCGGTGAACGGCGTGAAGCCGCTCTATCCGGCGATCGATCCAGTCGATAGCCTGCCTAACCCCGAGAAGATCGCCGTGCTGCGCGAGGTGGATGCCTATGCGCGCTCGCGCGACCCACGCGTGAAGCAAGTGATCGTGAGCCTGAACGCCACGCTCGACACGGTGCTCATTGCCGGCTCCGACGGCACGCTGGCGGCGGACGTGCGCCCGCTGGTGCGCCTTTCCGTGCAGGTGATCGTCGAGCAGAACGGACGCCGCGAGCAGGGTTATTCAGGCGGTGGCGGCCGTTATGGATATCGCGAATTGCTGGAAAACGGTCGTGCCCACGCCTTCGCAGAAGAGGCCGTGCGACAGGCGCTGGTGAACCTGGACGCCGTCGACGCACCGGCCGGCACCATGACCGTGGTGCTCGGCCCCGGTTGGCCCGGCGTGCTGCTGCACGAAGCGATCGGTCACGGCTTAGAAGGCGACTTCAACCGCAAGGGCAGTTCCGCCTTCGCTGGCCGCATGGGCCAGCGCGTCGCCGCGCCGGGCGTGACCGTGGTGGACGACGGCACCTTGCCGGGTCGTCGCGGTTCGTTGAGTGTGGACGACGAAGGCACGCCCACCTCGTGCACCACGCTGATCGAGGACGGTATTCTCAAGGGCTACATGCAGGACAAGCTCAACGCGCGCCTGATGGGCATGGCGCCTACCGGCAACGGTCGTCGCGAATCCTTCGCGCAACTGCCGATGCCGCGCATGACCAACACCTACATGTTGGCCGGCCAGCACGATCCGCAGGACATCATCCGCTCGGTGAAGAAGGGCTTGTACGCGGTGAACTTCGGCGGCGGCCAGGTCGACATCACCAACGGCAAGTTCGTGTTCTCCGCCAGCGAGGCCTATCTGATCGAAGATGGCAAAGTCACCGCACCGGTAAAAGGCGCCACCCTGATCGGCAGCGGCCCGGACGTGCTCACGCGCGTGTCGATGATCGGCAACGATCTCGCACTCGACGAAGGTATCGGCGTGTGCGGCAAGGACGGCCAGAGCGTACCGGTGGGCGTGGGCCAGCCGACGCTGCGCGTGGAGAGCATGACAGTGGGTGGCACTGCATCCTGATTCACGCGCATTGCGTGGATGAGTAACGTGGTGTCACCGACCACACGCGCCGATCAAGCTGCTCTCTTTGGTTGCTTGGTGTTATCGGGAAACCGGGCGATGGCCTGTTGCGCCGCTTCCTCAAACGAATGGGCAGCGTGGTTAACGGTGGCGAACGCCTCCTGTGCCGCGGGGATCGCCAGCAACTCTGGCAACAGCACGCTGATGAGGCACACGTCAGGGAATCGACGGCGCATATCGGCAGCCAGGTTGTCGCCCTTTTCCCATTCCTTGCTCGGCAAGGCGCTCACGACGTAAACCATCGATACGCTGTTGGGCGTGGCTTCCGGATGAGGCTCCGCCTCGTACGCGTTCATGTCCTCGACCGAGAGATGGCGGGCATCGATGCGTAGGCCGCGCAGGACGCGGGCGAGGATTTCCGTCGCCAAGTCATCCAGCGGCCCGCCTATTTCCACACAAAGCACGACCGATCCTGGCGCCACCGCAAGCGAGCCTTGCCAGCGTCCGCTCTCACTTTCGCGCCGCTGGCGCAGCACGCGGCCAACGCTGGAATCGCTCAGCACCGACGGGCGGGATCTTTTCCAGCGCGATGCCTTAGGCGTCTCGCCACTGAGCGACTCGATAACCCTCACGATGGCGCCGCGCAGCTTGACCTGCTGCGTGGGGCTGATGGTCTTGTGCGACAAATCCATCCAGCCGAGCTGCAACGCCGGCAGCAACACTGCATCGCAGTATGCGGCAAAGGTACGTCGCTTCAGGAACACACGCGCGCTGGCGATGATTTCATCCGAATCACCTGATAGCGCGCGTTGATAAAAGTGCTGCGGCATAGTGAGCGCCGGCATGTCGCCTAACAGAATATCCAGCATGCTTAGTGCTTTGACATGACGCCCTGCGACCACCAGGCACAGTGTCAGCGGCGTGGACACCACCAGCCCGACTGGCCCCCACAACCAGCTCCAGAAAATCGCCGCCACCACGACCGCAAGCGGCGACAGTCCAGTGTTGTGCCCATATAACTGCGGCTCTACGAGTTCTGCGGCAATCATCTCGATAACCACATACAGCCCCAGCGTCATAAGCATCAACGACCAATGTGGGCTGACGGCCGCCGCCAGCACGGTGGCGAGAATCGCCACCAGCCAGACACCCACATACGGCACGAATCGCATGATCGCGGTGAGCGTGGCCCACAACGGTGCGTTGGGCACGCCGATGATCTCCAAACCCACAAAGATCAGCACGCCCACGCCAAAATTGACGGCAAACTGCGACACGAAAAATCGCGAAAGCCGTGAACTGGCATCGTTGATGGCCATCGTCGTCGCCCGCAGATCGGTGCCGCCGGCGAGACGAATAAAACGATCCCGCAACGCTTCATATTCAAGCAGCACGAAGACGAGCACGACCAGCACAATGCCCGCCGTTTCCAGCGGCGCCCAAACCGAGGAAAAAACGCGTGTGATCATCTCCAGCGGACTGGGCTGCGGTGCATGTACTTCCACCGGCACGAGGCGAGTGGAAGAGACAAGATTCTGAGTTGCCGCCGTTGGCGCCGGCGTCCCGGTTTCCTCGCCGCTCCATTGGCGCAGGACCTTGCCTGCTTCGCCTTGCATCGCCTGCATGCGCCCCAGGGACATCTCGCGCAGGGTTTGCGCCTTGGCGCTGATCGTCGCCTCGTATTGCGGAAGGCTCATGGCCAGGCGCACAACTTGCGAGCCGATCGTGGTTGCAAGCCCGCCTACAAAGAGCGCCAGGGCGAGCACGGCGATCATGACGGAGAGCCCATGCCCGAGCCCGCCTTTGCGGAAGACACGAACCAGCGGAGCCATTAGCAGGCTGAACAGCAATGCAAGGGTGATCGGGATCAGCACCGCTCTGCCGACGTACAGCAGCGCCAAGATCGTTGCACTGGCAATGATGGTAAGCGCGTGCTCTCTTGCGGCAGCGATGGGTGATGAATCGTCTTCTGAAGACATCGAACAGCCCTTGGTCAAATGCTGTGTGGCGTCCATTACCGCGAGGCGGTACTCGCCAAGGCAAGCCCGTCACCCATCCCGCATGCATACCATCATTGCACGCGTTGCCTTGGCAGCCAGCCGCGATGTTTTACTCCATCGATCGGCGCGTCATCAACGACCGGGCGGGCGGACTCATGCTGACACGATTTGCGGCACGCGCGTCACCAGTGCCGTTAGTTCGTCGTTGAGCCAGGCGCGCATGGCAGGGTCGCGTACCTCAAGCAATTCGAACACACCCAGCGCGCGCAATACGGGGAGCTGTGCCAGCAACCTCGGCTCCATGGCCCGACATACGTGCTCGGGAGTGGCCGGATCGAGCATCTGGTGGGCACACGCTATGAAGGTTTCCAACGGGGACAGGCCGGGAGCAAGTTCCAAATCAAGCAGCTCGATCGGGGGCATGGAGCCATCCTTAGTAAGTCAACGTGCTACGGGCTTTTGAAAGCGTTATATCAAGGACAAGCGCCTGACGCTGTGCGTAACATCTACTTCGTCTGTATGGCGTTCATGTTGGTTTGTCCATGAAGGCGCCATAAAGTTCGCGAGCAAATTCATGCGGAGCTGAGTTAGCTCGGCATGACCATGTCGATGGAAACGACCGTCGCTGCAGGCGATGACTGCGATGCAGGGCTTGTTCGCATCGTGGTGGATGAATGAGTATCCGGCCATCGCGGAAGACATGCAGCGCGGCTGCGAGGCGCGCGCAAACGCACGTCACGTTCGGCCGCCATGAGCTGACACTGGCGCTTTATCACGCGCGTTTGGGTGATATATCCGTGTTGCGGTTTGCTGAGGATACGGCCGTGCGACGGGAGCTGATGCTATAGACGGCTGCGCTTGTTACGTATTGTCTGCTTCGTCGGCGAGCTGCTTCAGCAACTGGAAGATTTCACGATACGCCCGCGGCGATTTGTTTGCCTCGCGCTCGATGCGTGCCTGGCGGATCAGCGAGCGCAGGTGTTGGCGATCGATGTCGGGATGCTGATCGATCAGTTCCTGGAAAGCGTCGTCGCTATCCAGCAAGCGTTCGCGCAGCGCCTCCATGCGATGCATCGCCGCGGTTTCCTTGCGTTGCTGGTCGCGGTTTTCGCCGAGCAACGCACGCGCGCCATCGAATACTTCGTCGTCGTGCCGGCGCATCACCTTGGCAAGAAAGCCAAGCTGGCGCTTGCGAGCGATGTGCGAGGTGATGCGGCGCAGATGATCGATTTCCCGCAGCACGTCTTCCGGCAGGTTGGCGCGCGCGAGCTTGGTCGGCGGCAGCTCCACCAGTTGCGAGGCGAACGCCAGCACGGCCAACGCGTCGCGCCGCTGCTGTGTGCGTGTGGGGCCGTAGTCGTGTTCGGGATCGTCGGTGTAGGTGCGGTTCACGGGGTTTTCCGGTCAGCGTGAGCGACATCGCCCGGTGGCGTGGCCTCGATCAGGGCGAAGCGGGGAATCGGCTCGCCTTCCAGTTCTACCGATTCGGCGAACATCGCGGCCGGCCGCACCCATAGGCCGTAGTCGCCGTAGAGCGCCTGGTAGACGACTAGCTCTTCCATGGTTTCGCTGTGCCGGGCGGTGCCGATCACGCGATAACTCTGGCCTTTGTAGTGACGGTAGATGCCGGTGGTTATAGACATGGCCGCTCCTGTGGCAACCTTCTGGATTCGAACATTGGCAATGGGTCTGGGCGGCCCCATGTCCACATATTGTATCCATTTTGTAGCCACCAACCCGCAGGAAACACCCACGTGAGCGAAGTTGCCATTAGTCAGGACACCAGCCAGCGCGAACTCGACCGATTGGCCGAACTGGCCGAAGACGTGATCCGCCGTGCCCGTGCCGCTGGCGCCAGCCAGGCCGAGGTATCGGCCAGTATCGACGCCGGCCTCAACGTGAACGTGCGGCTGGGCGAGGTGGAAACGGTAGAGCACACGCGCGACCGCGGTTTCGGCCTGACCGTGTACTTTGGCAAGCGTAAGGGTTCGGCCAGCACGGCAGACCTCCATGCCGATTCCATCCAGGCCACCCTGGACCAGGCCTGTGCTATCGCGCGCTACACGGAAGAAGACCCGGCCTCCGGGCTGGCCGATGCCGCGCGCATGGCCACGCAATTTCCCGATCTGGATCTATGGCATCCGTGGGCGATCGACACCGCCGATGCGATCGAACTGGGCCAGACAATCGAAGCGGCCGGGCGCACGCACGCTGGCATCACCAATTCCGATGGCGCAAGCGTGCAGATGGGCGAGAGCCTGTCCGTATATGCCAACTCGCACGGCTTCGTGGGGCGCGAGCGCGGCACGCGACATTCGCTGTCGCTCGCGCTGATCGCCGGCGACGATGCCGGCATGCAGCGCGACTACTGGTATGACAGCGTGCGCAGCGCCGGCGATTTCATGAACGCGCAGGCGCTTGGCGATAAAGCCGCCGAGCGCACGCTGGCGCGCGTGGGCGCGCGACGCCTGTCTACGCGGCAATGTCCGGTGCTGTTCGCGCCGGAAATCGCGCGCAGCCTGATCGGCCACATGGTGAGCGCGGTGAGCGGCGGCGCGCTGTATCGCCGCGCCAGCTTCCTGCTCGACCACGCCGGCAAGCAGATCATGCCTGCATGGTTCAACATCGTGGAGCGCCCGCATCTGCAGCGCGGACAAGGCTCCGGCGCGTTCGATGCGGAAGGCGTCGCCACGCGTGACAACGTGCTGATCGAGAACGGTGTACTGGCCCGTTATGTCCTGGGCAGCTATTCCGCGCGCAAGCTCGGGCTGGAATCCACCGGCAACGCGGGTGGCATTCACAACCTGGTGGTCGAGCCGGGCCACGCCGACAGCGGCGCAGCGGACGACTTCAACGGCATGCTGCGCCGGCTCGGTACGGGGCTGCTGGTCACTGAGGTGATGGGGCAGGGCGTCAACACCATCACTGGCGATTACTCGCGCGGTGCCGCGGGCTTCTGGGTGGAGAACGGCGAGATCGCCTATCCGGTGGAAGAGATCACCATTGCCGCCAATCTGCGCGACATGTTGATGAGCATCGTGGCGGTGGGCAACGACGTCGATCAGCGCTCGCATCTGCTAACCGGCTCGATTCTGCTAGAGCGCATGACCATCGCGGGCGAATAGGTCGTAAGCATGACGGCAAGTTCCTGCGCACCCTGCTAGGATGCTTCGCACCGGCATGGGCCGGCGTTTGCACGACTTGAAAGGAGATGCGCCATGAGCGTTCCGCCCGAGTCCGTTGTACCGCCTCCACCGAGCGAGCCCATCGGTGGGGATGTTTCCGCCGAAGAGCGCACCTGGGCCATGTTCGCGCATCTGTCGGCCTTGCTTGGGGCTTTGCTCACCGCTTCGCTCGGCGCGGGCTGGGGATGTTTCATCGGCCCGCTTGTGATCTGGCTGGTGAAGAAGGACACCATGCCCTTCGTGGCTGATCAGGCCAAAGAGGCATTGAACTTCAATATCACCGTGGCGATCGCCACCCTGGTCTTGCTGATACTTTCGGTGATCACCTTCGGCATCGGTCTGATCATCGCGATTCCACTGTGGGTGATCATCGGCATCGCGTGGTTGGTGCTCACGATCATCGCCGGCGTGAAGGCGAACGAAGGCGTGCGTTATCGCTATCCGTATGCGTTGCGCTTGATCAAGTAGGCGAGGATCAGCAAGCGCGCCCAATCCTACATAGCCGTCATTCCCGCTTTCGCGGAATGGCGGCTATGCGTATGACGCAACCGGGGATAGGGCCGAATCAGGCTTCCGGCTCGAACGATTCGGCTGTGTCCGGTGCATCCGGATCCAGCAGCAAGCGCACGCGCAGTTCGGCCTGGTCGAGCGTCTGCTGACAATGGCGATACAGGCCGATGCCGCGTTCGAAGGCGCTGAGCGATTCGTCCAGGCTCATCTCGCCCCCTTCCATGCGTGCCACGAGTTGTTCCAGTTCGTCGAGCGAGTGCTCGAAGTCGGCGACCGAGGTGGTTTCAGCGGGAGCGGAAGTGGGCTTTGCCATGGCGGGCAACGCTAGCGCAGCGCAAGAGCGGAATCAATCGCCGCTGTGGACCAACGTGATGCAGCGGGTGTTTGTGTGGTGCAGGTATGCGGCAATCCGGTTCGGCCGGTCACGTGGCACTTGATTTCGATATATCTAAATTATATCTTACACCTTGTCCCCAACCGCTTGGCGCTCGACAGCAGTCGCCATAGGAGTCGTTGTGACCAGTTCTTCGTCGCTGCATGCCGCCGAACCGGGCGGCACGGGTTTTTCCGGCTATCAGAAATTCGTGGTGGCCGCGCTGGCCTTCCTGCAATTCACCATCGTGTTGGATTTCATGCTGCTGGCGCCATTGGGCGCGCTGGTGGTGCCGGCCCTGCACATCACGCCCGAGCAATTCGGTCGTGTCGTATCGGCCTATGCGTTCGCCGCAGGCGTGTCGGGCATTCTCGCGGCGGGCTTTGCCGATCGCTTTGACCGGAAAAAGCTGCTGCTGATCTTCTACAGCGGTTTTATGCTCGGCACCTTGTTCTGCGCGCTTGCCCACACCTACACGCTGCTGCTGCTGGCGCGCATGGTGACCGGCATGTTCGCGGGAGTAGTGGGCGCGGCATCGATGGCCATCGTCACCGACCTGTTTCCGCTGTCGATGCGCGGACGCGTGATGGGCTTCATCCAGTCGGCATTCGCGGCCAGCACGGTATTGGGCTTGCCGTTGAGCCTGTATCTGTCCAGCCATTGGGGCTGGAATGCGCCGTTCTTCCTAATCGTGGTGGTATGTACGGTGGTGGGTGGCGCGATCATCGGGCGCCTGCGTCCAGTCAATGCGCACTTGGCGTTGCGTCAGGACAAGAATCCACTGCATCACTTGCTGCATACCTTGACGACACGTTCCTATCTGATTGGTTTCATCACCACGGCGTTGCTGACCATGGGCGGCTTCATGCTGATGCCGTACTCCACTTTGTTTGTGGTGCACAACGTCGGTATTTCGATCGAGATGCTGTCGGTGGTGTATCTGATCACGGGCCTGGTGTCGGCGGTGATGGGGCCGTTGCTGGGGCGGGCCAGCGACACCTTCGGCAAGTTCCGCGTGTTCGCCTTCGGCTGCGCGATGACGATCGTGATGGTGCTGATCTACACGCGGCTTTCCAACGTGCCGCTGTGGACGCTGATCACGGTGAGCGCGCTGCTGCAGGTTGGCATTTTCTCGCGCATCATTTCCTCGTCCGCCTTGATGTCCGGTCTGCCGAAACCTTCCGATCGCGGCGCGTACATGTCGATCAGTTCTTCGTTGCAGCAGATGTCCGGTGGCCTTGCTGCGATGTTGGGCGGCATGGTCGTGGTCCAAACGGGCGACGGCAGGCTGCTGCACTTCGACGTGCTGGGTGACATTTTGGTGTTCACGACGCTGGCATCGTTCGTATTGATGTATTTCGTCAACCGTCAGGTGATGGGCGCGGCTGCCGCTGCTTCTTCGCAGGCATTGGAAAACAAGGTCAGTCAGGAGTTGTAACGCTGCATGATCTGCTGATGACCTTCCTGCACGTACTCCACGCGACGGTCATTCCAGCGAAAGCTGGAACCGCTTTTCGACAGCGAAGTTGGTCAATCCATCTTCGTTGATCGTGTTATTGGGGGCTGTGTTCGATGCCTATCGATCCGGCCCACGCGGTTTGGCGATGCTTCCAGCAAACCAACAGTACCAGCGCCACGCCGGCCACGATCGACGGCGTGGCCATCAAGGGCATCAGGTAATGGGCCTGTGTGGATTTGTAATCCAGCGACGAGAGCGTCGCGCCGATCAGGACTGCCGCCAGCAGCAATCCAGCTTTGGCCGAAGCGAGGAATTGCGCATAGTCGAAACTCACTGCACGCGTCTGCTTGCGCGAGATGGCATCGGCAAACCCTGACCAGCATAGAATGCAAAGGATGCCCCACGAAATGCCCAATGCGAAAGCGGCACCGTAAAGCACGTATGCGTCGACCCATCCCAAGCCCACGATGACGGCACTTACGGCCACCATGAAGAGCGCGGCGCGAACCATGACTAACCTGCGCGGCATCCCGTGCATGGCGCTCGCCAGTAAGGGAAAAGCCAAGGCGATGCCCAGCGAGTAAAGGGAGACCATGATGGTTCCCGCAAACCGTTGGTGCATTGCGTAGGTGCCGTAGTACGGCGCAACCTTCGCAAACATCGGGCCGCATAGCGCCAGCAAGAAAGTCAGCACGAAGTAGAACATCGGCGGTGCAGTGTCTTGATGCTGGCTGGATGAACGTATGAGTTCGCCCGAATTTTCTCCGGACCGCTTCAGATAGCTGCCAAGCTGCAAGGACGAAGCCAGCGCGCCGACGGAAAGGAGCGCTGCCAGCATGAAAAACTCGGCATGCGTCTTGCCGGCGTGCATAGCGGCCATCGGCGTCACGAGCGTCGCTACCGTGATGGATGCGATGCCACTGAAGGTGAAGTGCACGCCGGACAAATGCGAACGCTGGGCGCGCCCGTTCGTCGCCAGATTGACCAGCACGTCCTGGGCGATGTCATACAGTGCGTAGGTAAAGCGGAAACATAGCAGTGACGCCATGGCGTATTCGATGCGCCATGCTGACGGCATCCACACGCAGGCAAAGAAGCTCAGGATCGAGACGACGCTCAACGAGGCACCGACGATCTGGCAACGCCCAGCTCGGCGCGCGCTGGACAGGTAGCGCCGGCTCAGCCATCCAACGACAAGATCCGCCAACACGCTGAACATCAGGCTGGAGCCGATCACCAGGCCCATGATCCACCCGCTGAACAGGCCGATTTCCGTCAGGTAGAAAGGAAAAAGCAGCTCGCTTGCGTACCAGAACAAACTCTTTCCGTAATGAGCCAGCGCGTAGCGCCAGATGAAATGACGGTAGACGAGTTGCACGGGAGCTGCGGACGATGGCTTCGTTGAATAAGCAACCGTATCAGGTGCGTGTTGCCATTTTGCGGCATGGATTAGCGTCCGTGGTCGATCGGCTGATGCGTCTCGCCCCGCGCTTTTGGCTTGCCCGGTCCATGCTCGCCGCTATGCCTTGTGGGACGCCGCGGAGGTCATGAAGTGCAGCGGGAGGCTTGCCGCGCCCAGCTCAAGACCCGACTTGGCATGTTGCGAAACGATGATCTCCGGCACGCTCAGGCCAGGGGGCATGTTGCGCGGCAGTTGCTCGCGCAGCATGCGCGCGATATGGATAAATACGGGTAGCGGCAGTAGGCCATTGAACACGATGGCCTCGATATCAAGGGCGACGCTGAGATAGCGGGAAAGCTCAAGCAGTTGCGGCCCGACCCGTTCGACCCATTCGGCGATCAGCAAATCGGGAAGATGGGTTTGCGTGAGGTCGCGGATCAGCTTGGGCGGTTTGCTCATCCGCCCGGCCAGAAAAAGCAGCAGGTCGCGGCCGGACGGCCGGGGTTTGTCATAGGGATATAGCCCGCCGAATTCGGCCGCGCGTCCCAGGGTGCCGCGATAGTGGCGACGCTCCAGAATCAGGCCACCGCCGATGCCATATTCGATATGGATCACGGCGAAATTGCGCAGGCGTTGGCCTGCTCCAAAATACATATCGGCCAGGGCCGATGCCTTGGAGCTGTTTTCCAGCCAGCAAGGCAGCGCCAAGGCCTGTTCGAAGTGCTTGGAGATGTCGAGCGGCAGCCAAGCGCTGTATTCCGCCGGAAAGGAATGTTTGCTGGCCAACTTCAGGCCCGTGCCGTATTCACCCATGGCCGTGCCCGGCATACAGATGCCGGCGCCGAGCACGCGCTTGCGCGAGACGCCGGCATCACTGAGCAGTTGATCGAGCATGTTGGCCGAAAGCGTCGCCACGACATCCGGATCGGCCTCGGCCAGATTGTGAGTGACGGTGGCGCGCGGCTGGCCTTCGAAATCGATGATGCAGGCCGACAGGTATTCCGACTGCACGGCAATGCCCACGGCAAACGCGCCATCGGGATTGAGCTTGATGAGCTGCGCTGGCTTGCCGCGCTGGCCGTCGCGCACCTTGTGCAATTCCAACAGCAGTTGGTTATCCGAGAGCGTTTGGGCCAGCCGGGTCAGGCTTGGCGTGGTCAAAGCGGTCATGCGCGCCAGGTCGGCGCGTGACATCGGTCCACGGCTGCGCAGCAGGTCGAGGATCCGTCGCTCGTTGAAGCCCAGGTCGCAGTTCATCGTCATTTCGGTCATTTATCTACTTTTGTACGTAAATTATTGTGCCTATCGTTTGGATTTTCTACAAGTTGTCTAGATTTTAGCCCCGAAATGCTTGTCACGAAGCTGAAAAGTGTTGCTAATAATCTACTTAAAGTAGCTAAATATATTCGACTGACTTCAGCTTCTGACTTTGGGGATAACTATGACAAGGCTCGCCACTCGCGCGCTGCTTCCGCGAACCCTCTTTGCCGTCGCCATCCTGGGCGCCCTCAGCCCCGCCTGGGCGCAAGAGGCCGCATCGGTAAATACGGCATCACCGCAAGGCGATGCCCATAAGGATAAGAATCACCCTGCCGACACGGACAACGGCAATATCAAGGACTTGCAACAGGTCGTCGTCACCGGCAACGCAGCGTTCGGCGGCGTCAAGAAACTCGACGCCAGCTATTCGATCACCACGTTGAGCCTGGACCAGATCAACCAACTCAACACGACCAGCGCCAACGACGTGCTCAAGGCATCGCCGGGCCTCCACGTGGAATCGTCAGGTGGCCAGACCGGCGCCAACATTGAAGTGGCCGGCTTTCCTGGCAGCGGTGGCTCGCCTTACGTCACGATCGGTCTGCAGGGTGTGCCCTTCTATCCGATGGCAGGGCTCGGCAATCTGGAGCAAGGTTCGCTGCTGCGCCTGGACGACACCATCGAGCGCGCCGAACTGGTGCAGGGCGGCCCGGCTGTGTTGTACGGCACCGGCCAGCCTGGCTTGTTCGCCAATTTCATCCTGAAGCAAGGTACCGATGTACCTTCCGGTGACGTCGGCCTGACGGTGGGCTCGGAAGGCATGGTGCGCGTCGACGGTTTCGTCGGCTTTCCTCTCAGCAAAGGCAGCAACTGGTACGGCAGCGTCGGCGGCTTCTTTCGCCAGTCCGATGGCGTGCGCGATCCGCAATTCACCGCCGACAAAGGCGGCCAGTTGACAGCAACTCTGACGCGCGACTGGGACAACGGCTCGCTGATGTTCTTCGGACGCTATGTCAACGACAAAAACCAGTTCGTGGTCGATACGCCGATTCTCAATCCGAGCCGTGGCCAGTTCTCCGCGTATCCCGGGTTCAATCCGCTCACCGGCACCTTGGGCAGTAAGGCGGACCAATACGAATTCCTGCAAACCACGCCTTGCTACACCGCCGGCTGCACGCCAGGCGGCGTCAACGTCAATTTGGCCAATGGCCGCGGTCCCGAGGTGTTCTTCACTGGCGCCAATTTCGATTGGGATTTTGGCAACGGCTGGACGCTTTCCGACAAGCTTGGCTTCAATGGCGGCACCGAAGGAGTACTCGCGTTTTTCAGTACGGGCAGCAATCCATTGCCACTGTCCACCTACATCGCCAATGCCGAAAAAGCGGATCACTTACCAGCGGGTTTAGCCGCCACGGCCACCTACACCACCGGTGGCGCAGCGGCGATGAACCAGAACGTGGTGCCCATGGAGCTGCGCTACGTCCAGCAGCGCTTCCATGTTTTCAGCAATGAGTTCCACATCAGCAAGGAATTGTTCGACGGCAATACTTTGACGTTGGGCAATTACACCGCGAGCTACTCCGCTAACGAAACGGCTTTCCAGGGCAGCGACATGCTGCTGCAGGCCAAGAACAATCCCACGCCCATCGCGGTGAGCCTGAGCAATGGCGCTCAAACTTGGCAGCTTGCCAGTCCCCAAGGGTTTGTCACCGGCCCGACCTTCGTGCTCGACATGCAAGGTTCCGCCGTCAACACGGCCTTCTTCCTCACCGATAGCTGGAAAGTGGACAACTGGCTGTTCGATGCCGGTGTGCGCGACGAATACCAGTACGTCAAAGTCGTCCAGGCCAATACTGCCACCGGTGATCTGGATGATGATCCCTACACGCTCTACAACAACAATGCGCTGCATCTTACCCCGGGCACTCAGCATACCTATCTCGGCAAGACGGCGCCTTCCTGGACGATCGGTGCCAACTACACCTTCAATCCCAACATGAGCGCCTACGTGCGCGTGAACGACGGCGTGCACTTCCCGGCCTTTACGGATCTGCTCACCAGCCTCGATGTGCCGGTGCAAAAAATCCACAATATGGAAGTGGGCTTCAAGTATCAGGCTGACTGGATCTATGCCGACATCACCGCCTATCGCCGTATCTTCAGCGGTGCGCGCAACAGCCTGCTGGTGGCCGTGGGCAATACGACAGAAAACGTGTCGTATATCTATGGATCCGACGCCAAAGGCGTCAACTTCGATACCACGATCAAACCGCTCGAACATGTTTCGGTGACCTTGTCCGGTGATTACCAGGACTCGCACTACACGCACAGCGACGGTTGCTACACCTACCAGACATCAACGCTCGTAGTGGTGTGCAGTTCCAAGAACGATTTCAACGGCTATCAGCTGGCGCGCCAACCGACGTTCCAGGCGCGCCTGACACCTTCGTACGTCATGCCAACCAGTTGGGGTTCGTTGAGCGCATGGGTTACCTATGAATACATCGGCAGCCACTACAGCGATCAGCAGGAACTGCAGCCGCTAGGGCATTACTACGATCTTGCCGTCGGCGTCGTGGCCGACGTGGGCAAGCATTGGGAATACCGGCTGCAGGGCACCAATGTCACCAATCAGATCGGCCTGACCGAAGGCAACAGCCGTGTGCTCGGCGCTGCCAGCACCGGCGGTGTGATCCTCGCGCGCTCCATCGAAGGGCGAGAAGTCAATTTCCAGGCGAAATACAAGTTCTGACAGATCGGTCACCTGCGTCGTGCTTCGTGCGTCATCGTCCGGCGTACGCGCATGAGCGAATGCTAATGCCGTACGTCGCAGGTTGATGGTGCCGGAAAACAACAAAGACATTGGAGGATAGTGTGGATCGAACTCGGCGTAACTTTCTCGTTGGCAGTTCGCTGGCATGTGCGGGTGCCGTCATGATCGGGCGATGGAACCCTGCGAAGGCTGCGGAATGCCCGGAACAGTTTCCCGCCTGGCCTGCGGATGTCGGGCCAGGAAAAAAATTCAGCAGCGAAGGAAAAGTGCAGCACTATGCGGGCAACACCATCATCTGCCCGATCGCTGCGCCCAATCCCGCGTTTGCCGAACTATGCAAAGCCTATGAAGCGCTGCGCGCCAGCGTGAACGCAGCGAACTTAACGTGGCTGCCGAGCAGTTCATACCATTCGACCATTTTCGACGGCGCAGCGGACGCTTATCGCCGGCCGGGTGAGTGGCCGCAGATGCTACCACTCGATGCCAGCATGGATGCATGCAACAAGTATGTGGGAGAGCACCTGCAGCACATGCGCGCCGGTATCACGCCACCGATCCGCATGACGATCGATCTGGAAGAAGCGGACAGCGTTCGTACCGTGGTAATCCTGAAACCGGTCGACGCGGCGGAAAATCGCCGTTTAAGGATGTTGCGCGACGAGCTTTCGCTGGCGACCGGTATTCGGCATGCCAATCACGACGACTACCGGTTCCATACCAGCTTCGCTTATTACGTGCGCCGTTTCTCGGCGGCGGATGAGGCAGCTTACCTCGCGGCATACAGCAGGATGCTGCGCCAGCTCAGCAGCAAGCTGCCGGTCATTGAGCTGGGCTCTCCCGAATACTGCTTATTCAACGACATGTTTGCATTTCCGCCGCAGTTTGCGCTGAGGACGGCCTGATGCGGAGAAGTTGTTGGAAACCTCGCAACACCCATTTTCACTTCATCACGATCAACACCGCTCGCCCCATCGCCATTTTCTTCGGCGGTGGAACGTAGGCCTCGAAACTCAACTCAGAAAGAGGATATCCCATGCTGACTCGCTTTCGAAGTTTGCTGTGTTTACTCCTGCTATGCGTGCTTGGATCCAACGCCACCATGGCACAACAAGCGCCGCTTGCTTCCCCTCCTGCGGCGAATCCCAACCAGTGGCGTGCACGCTTTGTGGTTCAGGCTGTCGCATCGCCGTGGTGGAGCCAGACACTCGTTGCTGCGCATCGAGGTGGACACTCTCTTTATGGGCAATCCACCGGTGCGCATTGGGGTGTGCCGGAGAATTCTCTTAAAGCCATTCTCGGCGCTGCGACGGATGGTGCTGAAATCATCGAGGTCGATATCCGCTTGACCTCCGATGGTGTTCCCATTGTCAGTCATGACTCGAAATGGGGGCGCGAAACGAATATCGGGTGTGACACCAATAATGGGTATAACCCGAATACAAACACCGGACGGAATGACGCGGTCAATTCGTTGCCGCTCAGCTATGTGCAATCTGCGTCGATGCCAAGCAATTGCTCGCCCAATGGCGGAATTTTGCTCAGAGATGTCGTAAGCGGGTTTGACGGCGAAGTCAGTGAGACCCCCTCAACCTTGCAGCAGGTCATCGACTTCGTAAATCAAAATCAGATTGGTGCGGCTCTTGCATTGGATATCAAAGATCAAAATGCATTCAATGCCGCAGCGCAGGTAGTCCTCAATAACAAGGATACCTACGGTGGGAATTTCGTCGATGACGTGATCTTCAAGGTTCCTTCAACAGGCGTCAGCCCCGGCACCGTGGTAAACACCTTCAATACACATAAGATCAGCTTGTTCTTCTGGGACTGGCAGTACATGCACATCATGCCGGTCTATCAGACAAGCGCCATCGCGCCGTATGCGTATGGGTCTGAGCAAGATACGCCTGCAGCTGATCCCGAATATTGGGTGAGGAACAACTTTGACAGCTGGAACACTGGCTGGTACAGCGACATGCTTGTTGGCGCGGAGGTTGACCTGAAGCAACCAAACGGCATTCTGGCGGGAGCCCTTCAACACGTGGGCGCGCGAGGATTTACCGTCTCCAACTTTCAACCGGTTCCTGAAACGTCGACCGGATATTTCAACGATGGCAGTTGTGCTCCCTGCGCGCAGCTCAACAATTTCTTCTATGACGGTGTTCCGTACGGGCTGCCATCGGACACCGACGATCAGCGAGCGGATCTCACTTTCCAGCTGACCAGCGCGCCGTACACCATGATAACCACGGACGACTATCTGACCATGACCAAGGCGCTGCAGGACAATGGCAGACGCGCAAACCTGCTCTGCCTCACCTGGTACGGTAATGATCGGTGCCAGGGATTGTTCCAAAGCTGTAATGCTTCAGCAGCAGCCGGCAATGAGGTTCCATGCGGACAGGCAGTTCCATGCGAAGTCGGCATGACATGTATTCAACCGGCATCCAATGCTCCGGCGACTAGTCTGGACATCAGTGACGAATTGCTTTCATGGCCTATCCAGGCGCCACAAAATCGCGTGGCTTACTTTGACAGCTGGTCGGTGTACGCAAACAAGTTCTATATCAAGAATCTCGATACCCAGGGCATAGCATCGAGGCTCACGACGCTCATCTATGCCTTTGAGAACATCGATCCGGTGAACCTGACCTGCTTGGCGGCAAATCAACCAACCGGAACAGATCCCAATAGTCCGACCAACTACGACGGTGCTTCGGATGCATACGCCGACTATCAGATGGGGTTCACTTCGGCGAACAGCGTTGATGGGAGCACGGATCAGTGGGGACAGGCCTTGGAAGGAAACTTCAATCAGCTGAAGGAACTGAAGGCCAAGTATCCTAATCTGAAAATACTGCTCTCCATCGGTGGATGGACCTACTCCAAATTCTTCTCTGATGTAGCAGCAACCGATGCATCGAGGAAGAAATTCGTCAGTTCGTGTATTGCCATGTATATCAATGGCAATCTTCCTGTGCTTTCCACGAGTCCGGCCGGTGGTCAGGGTGCGGCTGCGGGCATCTTTGACGGTTTCGACATTGACTGGGAGTTCCCCGCAAGTGCGAACGGCAACGTCGGGAACCATTACAGTCCACAGGACACTGCAAATTACACCGCCCTGTTAGCGGAGTTCCGTTCGGAGCTCAATGCCCTGGGTGGGAGCCATATGCTTACGGCAGCAGTACCCGCGGGACCGAGCGATATCGCGAACGTGCAGGTGGGCAGTTTGAGCCAGTATCTGGATTTCGCCGATCTCATGGCCTATGACTACCATGGCGCCTTCGAAACCAACGGCCCTACCAACTTTCAGGCGCCGCTCTTCGACTCGCCGACAAGCCCGGCCCATGGCACGAAATTCACCATTGATGATTCGGTCAATAGTTGGATCAGTAACGGATTCCCCGCCAACAAGCTGAATCTCGGCATTGCTTTCTACGGGCGCGGATGGACCGGCGTGCCGGACAATGGGACGCACGGACTCTACCAAACCGTAACCGGGCCAACAGCTGCGTTCCAGTATTCCCAGCAGCCTGGCGTGGTTGATTACAAGGAACTTGAATCAGCAGGCACGTTTACCAATAACCTCTACTTCGATCCCACCAGCGATAGTTCCTGGGTTTATGACGGAACGAACTTCTGGAGCATCGAAACGCCGTTCTCTCTGAAGTACAAGTATGCGTACATCATGCAAAAGGGGCTGGGTGGCGTGATGATGTATTCGCTGGAAGACGATGACGCGAACAGCACGCTCATGAATGCAGCTACCGGCAGCTTCAGCAACTAAGGAGCTGCGCAGAAGGCTGTTCCAGCGCAACTATGCTGGGGCGCCAGGTCGAAGGAGGTTGCCGATAGGATGGCAACCTCTTTCGCTCTCCAGAGCGGCAATCACGTGAACATTTCCCCGAGCGACAGTGGGTCTTCGCAGGAATGACGGCCAGGGAGGAACTAGCGTCCAGGCCGCCAACGCGGCTGTACACCCACTTCGTTGAAGATGGTTTCAGCGCGAGCGCTCAGCCATCGATCCGCAACAGCAATGAGCTGATCGTCTTCGTACAGCAGTGGGCAGACATCTCGCTGCCACGGTGGAATCGCTCCGCTTTGAAATAACGCGCGGAGATCACGCGTATACCGGTCGCCGGCCGGCTTGATGCGCTCGCCTCCGCGACGCCAGCGCACTTCGAGCGCGATGGGGAGCTGCGCAGCAGGCTCCAAAGTCAGCGAGCCGCCATCAGGCAACGTTAGCGCTTCACCTTGCCACGACAGTTCAGCCGACGATGACGTCTTGTTGCGTGGAGCCATCGCCCACAAGCGGTTCTTCCACACGTGCACTTCGGTGCCGGGCCATTGAATGCATGGCAATTGACCATCCTGCGCCGTGCACTGCTGTTCAATCTGTTGACGCTGTGCAGTCGTAGGGGCGGATAGACCTTGCGCATGCAGCCAATGCGCCAGCAGCGGATCGCGCAGAGCTCGAGGCAGCGCCAGCCAGCCACGCGCATCGAGGCTGTTGGTGGTGTCGTCACGCAGGGTTTCGAGTGCGGCGAGCCAATCATTCTGCAGCGTGTCTGCAGCCGTGCGGCACAGCTTGGCACTGTGCGCGATGGAGATCGCGGCGTGCGGCCAATGCGCATCCAGCAGCGGAATGACTTCGTGACGTAAGTGATTGCGCGCAAGCAGCCGGTCGTCGTTGGAGGGATCGTGGATGCAGGGCAGGTTATGTGCCTTGACGTAGTCGCGCAGCACCTGCCGCGGTACGTCCAGCAGGGGCCGCCATAGCAGGCCGCGGCCGAGCGGGCGCTCTGCACGCATGCCGCCGAGGCCTTCCGGTCCGGCTCCGCGTAGCAGTTTCAGCAGTACGGTCTCCACCTGATCGTCCCGATGATGGCCGAAAACCAGCCGTTCGTTCGTGTGCAGATGGTCGGCAAAGATCGCGTAACGCGCATGCCGTGCTGCCGCTTCCAGACCGATACCACCGGTGCGATCCACCTTGACGACATGCACGTCGCACGGAAGTCCCAGCGCAGCGCAGAACGCACGGCAATGCGCTGCCCAGCGTGCGCTTTCCGCATGCAGGCCGTGATCCACGTGCAGCGCGCGCAACTCGCGTGCGCGTGCTTGCGGAAGATGTGCCAGTGCATGCAGCAGGGCAGTGGAATCCGGACCGCCGCTGTAGGCGACGCAGAGCTTGCCGTCGAGCTGCGCTTGGAGCGCTGCTGTGAGTGTGCTTGGCAGGATGTCGTTCCGGCTCATGCTCAGGTCGCAAGGTGTGCGAAAGACATCAGTTTTGCGCTGGTTTCCGCTTGTTGCGCACATAGATCGCCTTGGGTCGACCTTCCCCTGGACTGCGCCGATCGAGCTCAAACAGATCGATCGCGGCGATCAGATCGCTCAACTTGCCATAGCCATAACTGCGCGAATCGAAATTCGGTCGCTGCTTGGTGATGATGGAACCCACGCCGCCGAGACCCGCCCAACCTTCGTCGTCGGAAGCAGCATCGATGGCGTTGCGCAGCAGATTGATCAGGCCGCCGTCCTTTTTTAGTTGCGCGGGCGGGCGCGGTTTCAGCGGCTGTTCTTCGTCGGGCTTGGCCGCGAGAATTTCGGTGTAGATGAATTTGTCGCAGGCCGCGACGAAAGGTTCGGGCGTCTTGCGTTCACCGAAGCCGTAGACGATCAAACCCGATTCGCGAATGCGCGCCGCCAGGCGTGTGAAATCACTGTCGCTGGAGACGATGCAGAAGCCATCGAAACGACCGGAATAGAGCAGATCCATCGCATCGATGATCATGGCCGAATCGGTGGCGTTCTTGCCGCTGGTGTAGCTGAATTGCTGGATCGGCTGGATCGATTGCGTGAGCAGTTGTTCCTTCCAGCCCTTCAGCTGATTACCCGTCCAGTCGCCGTACGCGCGTTTCACGTGGGCGGTGCCGTATTTCGCCACTTCAGCGAGCAAGCCATCGGCGATGGCTGGCTGGGTATTGTCGGCATCGATCAAGACGGCGAGCTTGGGGCTGTCACTGGCCATGCAGGTGGCTCCCGGTGGCGGTAGCGAGATGGTATCGCCAATTCGCCACGTTCAGTGCGCTTCCTCGAACGCATGCAGGCGACGCTCCAGTTCCCACTGCGCCGTGGCTTTCTCGCTGCCAGCCAGGAATTGTTGGCAGGCGGCGCCGGGGTGATTGTCGCCAGGTGTCCTGCTTTGGCATGCCTTGGACGTCCACAGACTTTCGCCGGGAAGAAAGCTGTAGCTCAGGCTGTTGCGTGCCATCTGTTTCAGCGTGGAATAGTCCAGGCCGAAGTCTTCGGCGGCGCGCACGTATTCGTGAGTGAGGTCGATGCGCGAGACGCCTTCATCGTCGGTCGACAACGCTACGGGTACGCCATGCTTCAAATACATCGGCAGAGGATGATAGGTCCCGCTTACGCCGAGGATCACGTCATTACTGGTGAGGTTGATTTCCACCATCACGTGATGCGCGGCCATTTCGTCCAACAATGCCTCAGGGCGATCTTCGTACATCACGTCCACGCCGTGGCCGATGCGTTCGGCATGACCGAGCTCCACCGCCTGGCGAATGTGGAAGCGCAGGCCATCCGGCGGCACCAGGCCAGGGGCAAGTTCGCCGGCATGCAGGCTGATGTGCACCTTCGGATACAGGCGATGCAGGTAGTCGAGCATGTGCATCTGCAAACTGTAGTCGTGCATCGATAGGTAACCATCTTCGGGCATGACGAAGTTGATGCCGACCCAGCGCGGATCGGCCGAGGCGAGCTCAAAGCCGAGCAGGGTTTGCGCGAATACGCGTTCGGGAGCAGCGCCGCGCAGGACTTGATACAGAAAGCGAATCTGCATTTTGCAGCCGGCATCAGCGTGGACGCTGTCGCAATGTTGTTGCCGTTTGCGTTCGGTTAGGGCCAGGGTAAGCAATTGTTCGTCGACGGCCATTTCGTCTTTCAGGCCATGCGCAAGCAGCTGCCGGCGCATCGCGTCGAAATCGTCTTGCCAGCCCAGCGTGCGGGCGAGTTCCTTGGCATGCGCAAAGGGCGGCGTCACCATCAGTTCCAGGTATTGCTCGTTCTGCGTGGCAGCGCGTGCGCTCACCTCGTTGAGCCAGTCGCCCGTGTGCTGTTGCGGGGTGACAGCTTGGAAGCGGCCGAAGGTGTCAAAGAACTGATCGTGACCGGAGCGGCCGGCGGATGGCACGAAGCTGCGCATGGAAAAGGCATCGACCAGCGCGTCGTAGAAATGCTGATCGCTCAGCGCGTCGGCGGCGGGGCGTCGGCCATTGCCGCAGTTCGGCGCGCTGGCATCACGCTTGTCGACCAGGCTCGAGTTGGCGACGTCCACGCACAGGCCGTCGGCAGCCGCCTGGGCGATCCACGATTCGGCGTACACCGCGCCGCTGAGATGGTTGTGCAGATCACCGCCCTTGGGCATGGCGGCGAGAAAGGCGTGCAGCGCGAGCGGACCTTGCTGGCGCGCCGTCTCGAAAGCTTTGGCGGTGCGCGCCTCGGCGGTATCGGCAGGTACCGGCACGGCCTGCGCTGAAGCGTGGGCCGCACATGTCATTGCCGCGACGACGAGGACGCGGCGCAAAAGGGAGTGAGCCAGCATGGAGGAATCGCGTGAGTGAACTATCAGGCGATTCTTAAGCAAAAGCCGAAAGGCTGCCAGTTATTCCTGATACGCGCCGTAGCTGCGTAGGCGGTGGTAGCGCCGTTCCAGCAGCTCGGGCACCGGAACGGCTTCGAGCTTGTCCAGTTCGTTGAGCAGCACGGCCTTCAGGCGCACCGCCATCGAGTGCGGATTGCGATGGGCGCCGCCCAGAGGCTCGCGCACCATTTTGTCGATAAGGCCCAGTTCCAGCAGGCGCGGCGCGGTCATGCCCAATGCTTCGGCGGCGTCCTTGGTTTTTTCGCCGCTCTTCCACAGGATCGAGGCGCAGCCTTCGGGTGAGATCACCGAGTAGGTGGAATACTGCAGCATGATCGTGCGATCGCCCACGCCGATCGCCAGCGCGCCGCCCGAACCGCCTTCGCCGATCACCGTGCAGATGATCGGCACTTTCAGCTCAGCCATCTCCAGCAGATTGCGCGCGATGGCTTCACTCTGGCCGCGTTCTTCGGCACCGACACCGGGGTAGGCACCTGGCGTATCGATCAATGTCAGCAGCGGAAGTTTGAAACGTTCGGCCATCTTCATCAGGCGCAGCGCCTTGCGATAGCCCTCCGGTCGCGGCATACCGAAGTTGCGGCGCACCTTACCCTTGGTGTCGCGCGCTTTTTGGTGGCCGATGATCACCACGGAACGTCCGTTGATACGGCCAACACCGCCCACGATGGCGGCGTCGTCGGCAAAGGCGCGATCGCCTGCCAGCTCGTGGAATTCCTCGCATATCACGCCGATGTAATCGAGCGTGTAGGGGCGGCCGGGATGGCGCGAGAGCTGGGTAACCTGCCAGGGTGTGAGCGTGCGGAAGATGTCCGCCGTCTTCACCTTGAGCTTTTCGCGCAGACGGCCGACTTCTTCGTCGATATTGAACGCCTGGCCGGAGCTGGCATGCCGCAGCTCCTCGATCTTGGCCTCCAGCTCAGCAATCGGTTGTTCAAAATCGAGGAAATTGGGATTCATTCGGGCACTAGGTGGCACAGAAGCGGGGCAGTATACCCGGGGCGCGTGACGGGGCGGGAACGGTGGCGTATGGCAAGCCGGGACCGGGCGGGAGGCATTGGCTCAGATGTAGTAATCCCGTTCCCGCTGATGCCGAAATGCATGGACGGTAACCAAGGACTCCGTTTCTATCTCGTAGAGAGCCACATACCCTGACGAACCGAAGGCAATGATCAGCTCTCGCATCAAAGGATGGTCCCTGTCGATCATCCGGCCGACGTAAGGCATACCGGCCAGGACATCGATTGCCTTGTAGATGGCGTTCCGTGCGTGCTTGGCTGCTTCTTGGTCTTCATCGGCGAGGAACTGGTACAAGCGCAACAAATCCTCAAGGGCAATTTCGGTAAACCGGACCTCGCAACTCACCCTTTCTCCTTTTTTGCCTTCCTGTTGGCGAGGGTGTCATCGAGGCGGTCCATCACATGGTCGGCGCTGTAGTACACGCCCGTTTCCTCTGCTTGCGCCTTCGATTGCAGGCCGCGTTGCAGAAATGCCTGTCGCGTTAGACGTTCATGGATTTCGGAGCGGACTGACGCTTCGATAAAGCCCGACAAACTTTCATCGTCGGCCAACACTTTCTCGACCTGCTGCCGCAGTTCTGCGCCGACGCGGACGGACGGAAGTAGGCTATTTTTGGTGTTCGATCTGATCATGTGCGTGCCTCGCGTACTACATTTGCGCTACGTGTTACAAATGTAGCACATGGGGCGGAGGCTGGCCTTAATGCGAAAGCTGGGGCTATTCCCCGTTCCCTGTTTTGACGATCCGCACCCCAGCACCCAGCACCCCCGGCATTCCACGCACCGTGCGCAGTAGTTCGGGGATGGCGTGCACCTTCCACTCCTGCCCGAACTCGAAATCCGCCTGTGCGGTGGCGTTGTGATAGCCGCTGAGCAGCACGCTGGCGTTACCGCCGCGGTGACCGGCGAGGGCTTGGCGGAACTGGGCGATGAAGTCGGGGCCGATGCCGTTGACCTTCACGCGTAGCAAGCGGGCGAAGCGGCGGCAGGCGTCGGCAAGAGTGTAGGCGCTGCGCGCGCGGACTTGAAAGCCGCCGCCGGAGAAGTCGTCGATGCGCAGGCCGCCTTCGACGACCAGTAGTTCGTCGCGGGTAAGCAGCGGGGCAACCTGCTGGTACAACTCGCCAAAGAAGCTCACCTCGATGATGCCGGTGCCGTCTTCCAGGCGCACGAAGGCGTCGCTGTCACCGCGCTTGCGCACGGCCACCACCATGCCGGCTACAGTCCAGGGCGTATCGGGGCCGCGGCGGAAGCGGTTATCGTCGCCGTCGTTCTTACGCGGACGGGGCGGTTGGTAGCGGTCGGCGATTTCACCCAACGGGCAGGTGGCGAGCTGGGCCAGTTCTTCGCGCCAGGGATCGGTGGGGTGGCCGGAGAGGTAATGCCCAAGCGTGTCGCGTTCGCCCTGTAGCTTCTGCTCAAGCGGCCATTCCGGCGCGGTGGGAAGGTTCACCTGCACCACGGGGGCGGCAGCGCCGACCATCGCGCCGAACATGTCGTTCTGGCCGGACTGGCGATCGCGCAGATGCTGTTCGGCAGCCTTGATGGCATCCGGTAGTTGCAGCATCAGGCTGGCACGCGTGGGCGCCAGAGCGTCGAGCGAGCCAGAGAGGATCAGCGCTTCCAACACGCGCCGATTGAGCTTGGTGGGGTCGACACGGCGACAGAAGTCGGCCAGCTCCTTGTACGGACCGCCTTGCTGGCGTTCGGCGGCAATCGCTTCGCACGCGCCTTGGCCCACGCCTTTGATGGCGCCTAAACCGTAGCGGATGACCCTGGGTTCCACCGCTTCGAACATGAACACCGATGCGTTCACGTCTGGGGGCAGCACCTTCAGCCCGATCGCGCGCGACTCATCGAGGAAGGTCACCACCTTATCGGTGTTGTCCATGTCCGAGGAGATGGTCGCGGCCATGAATTCGGCGGGGTAGTGCGCCTTCAACCATGCCGTTTGATACGACACCAGCGCATAGGCGGCGGCATGCGATTTGTTGAAGCCGTAGCCGGCGAATTTTTCCATCAGGTCGAAGATGGCGTCGGCTTTGTCGCCGCTGAGTCCGTCCTTGGCGGCGCCTTCGCGGAACTTGGCGCGCTCCTTCGCCATTTCCTCGACTTTCTTCTTGCCCATCGCGCGGCGCAGCAAGTCGGCGCCGCCGAGCGAGTAGCCGCCGACGATCTGCGCCATCTGCATCACCTGCTCCTGGTAGACCATGATGCCGTAGGTCTCTTTCAGGACAGGCTCGACGCGCGGGTCGGGATATTCCACATCCTCGCGCCCATGTTTGCGCGCGACGAAGCTGGGGATCAGGTCCATCGGGCCGGGGCGATACAACGCGACCAGCGCGATGATGTCTTCGAAGCGATCGGGTTTTGCGTCCTTGAGCATGCGCTGCATGCCCGAGGATTCGAGCTGGAATACGGCGACCGTCTGCGCTTTTTTCAGCAGCTCATAAGGTGCGGGATCGTCGAGCGGCAGTGCAGCGATATCCAGCGGTAGTTCGCCGCTTTTCGCACGACGTTCGTTGATCGCCTTCACCGCCCAATCGATGATGGTGAGCGTGCGCAGGCCAAGGAAGTCGAACTTCACCAGGCCGACGGCTTCCACGTCGTCCTTGTCGTACTGGGTTACCACGCCGCCGCCGCCCTGTTCGCAGTAAAGCGGGGCGAAATCGGTGAGTGGTGTCGGTGCGATCACCACACCACCGGCATGCTTGCCAGCGTTACGGGTGAGACTCTCCAGTTTCAGCGCAAGGTCGATCAGCGACCTTGCTTCTTCATCCTGTTCGTAGAGATCGCAGAATTCCTTGACGACGCGATCGGTTTCTTTCTTCGACTTCTCCGAACGACCGAGCGCATCCGACAGTGTGAGATCGAGCGGACGCGGTGGAATCAGTTTCGCGATGCGGTCGACCTGGTTGTAGCCCATGCCGAGCACGCGACCGGAATCGCGCAGCACTGCCTTCGCGGCCATCGAGCCGTAAGTGATGATCTGGCTGACGTGATCGCGGCCGTACTTGCGCGCGACGTAGTCGATCACTTCGTCACGCCGATCCATGCAGAAGTCGATGTCGAAGTCCGGCATCGACACGCGCTCGGGATTGAGGAAGCGCTCGAACAGTAGGTTGAATTGCAGCGGATCGAGATCGGTGATCTTCAGCACCCATGCCACCAGCGAGCCCGCACCCGAGCCGCGTCCTGGCCCGACCGGGATGCCGTTCTGCTTACCCCAGTTGATGAAGTCCGCCACGATCAGGAAGTAGCCGGGGAAGCCCATCTCGATGATGACGTCCAGCTCGCGTTCCAGGCGTGCTTCGTAGTCGGCCAGCGTGTAACCGGCCGCGAGCGGCGCGTTGGTGAGGCGTTCCTTCAAACCTTCGCGCGCGATCTCGCGGATGTAGCTGGCCAGGTCGTGGCCTTCCGGCACCGGGAAATCGGGCAGGTAATAAGTGCCGAACGAAAGTTCGAGATTGCAGCGCTTGGCCAGCTCAACCGTGTTTTCCAGCGCTTCGGGAATATCCGCGAACAGCGCGGCCATTTCCTCCGGCGTTTTCAGGTACTGCTGATCGCTGTAGTCGCGCGGACGCTTGGGATCGGCCAGCACGCGGCCCTGGTGAATGCACACGCGCGCTTCGTGCGCTTCGAAATCCTCCTGCTTGAGGAAACGCACGTCGTTGCCGGCGATTACCGGCAGATCGTACCCGGTGGCGAGCGTCAGCGCGGCGTTGTTCCACGCTTCCTCGCCTTCACGGCCACAACGGGTGAGTTCGAGATACAGGCGATCGGGAAACAGATTCACCAGCATGCGCAGGCGCGGTGCGGCGGCATCCGTGCCCTGATTGACGGCGACGCGCCCGACTTCGCTTTCGCGACCAAGCAATGCGATCAGACCGTCCGTCGCACCGGGCGTGAGCCACGCGGCGTCGACCAAGGCGCGACCGCCATGCTGGCCTTCGCGCCAGGCACGCGAGATGAGGCGGGAGAGGTTGAGGTAGCCATCGCGGTTCTGGCACAGCACCGTTATGCGCCAGGGGCGCGGATCGTCCGGTGCGCTAATCCACAGGTCGCAGCCGCCGATCGGTTTGATGCCAGCCGCGCTGCATGCCTTGTAGAACTTCACCAGCGCGAACATGTTGCACTCGTCGGTGAGCGCAATCGCCGGCGTACCGGCCTGCACGGAAGCAGCCACCAGCGCTTTGATGCGGATGGTCGAGTCGACCAGCGAATATTCGCTGTGCAGATGCAGATGAGCGAAACGGACGGACATGGCTCGCACGCGAAGCAATGGCTCAGCCTAGCGGGGTGGGTGCGAGGGGGCAAGAATTGACAAGAGCGAGGGGAACGGGGAACAGGGAACAGGGAACAGGGAACAGGGAACAGGGAACAGGGAACAGGGAACAGGGAACAGGGAACAGGGAACAGGGAACAGGGAACAGGGAACAGGGAACAGGGAACAGGGAACAGGGAACAGGGAACATCAAGTTCACCGCGAGCTTCACGTTCCCTGTTCCCCGCTCCCCGTTCCCCGCTTTTGAATCAATGCACCCGGAACCTTTCGTCTTCCACGATCGGCTCGATGTAATGCGAAAGGCTTTCCACATTCAGCGGCTGCAGGTCGTAGTCGAGGCGCTTCAGGTGGAGCTTATCGGGCGGCGGCACGGCGACTTTGGGCGCGCGCTTCTTGGCGGTTGGTTTCGGCGTTGGGCGGCGGCGGAAAGGAAACATCATGACACCCTCCTCGGAAGTCCGATGTCTGATGGTTGTCGGGGCACCGGACGGTAATGGTGTGTCCCTGCGGAACGACCGCTATGCCTTGTTTCGCATGCTGGCGCAGTGGCTTTCCGAATCCATTCCTATACCTGCTCAGATGCGCGCGCAATAGGTAAGGTTGCAGGGTCTGAAGTACGTCGCGCAGTTTGAAAAAAACGTCACGCGAGCGTTCAGCGCGTTCAGAAAAGTCGACCTTGATCCAGCAGCAGCTTCACCGGTGCGAAGCTGCGCCGGTGTTCGGCGCATGGGCCGAGTCGTTGCAACGCGGCGAGATGGCTGGGGGTGGAATAGCCCTTGTGCGCGGCAAAGCCGTAGCCCGGAAACTGTGCATCCATCGCCACCATCAGCCGATCCCGGCTGACCTTGGCCAGGATGGACGCCGCGCTGATGGCCGGTTCCAGCGCGTCGCCACCGATGATGGCGTGGGCGGGGCAGGGCAGGCCCTTGGGCAGGTGGTTGCCGTCGATCAGCGCTTCGGTGGCGGCCGGTGTCAGGCCGAGTACCGCCCGCGTCATGCCCACCATGGTGGCCTGGAAGATATTGATGTTATCAATTTCCTCGCGCTCGATCACCACCACGCTGTAAGCCAGCGCGCGTTCCACGATCAGCGGATAAAGCGCTTCGCGCTTGGCTTCGGTAAGTTTCTTGGAATCGTCCAGGCCGTCGATGGGACGCTGCTCATCGAGGATGACGGCGGCAATCACCACGGGGCCAGCCAGTGGACCGCGGCCGGCTTCGTCGACGCCCGCCGTTCTTTGGATAACGTGTTCTTCGCGTTCGCCTCCTCTCCCCTTCGGGGAGAGGATTGAGGTGAGGGGGGCAAGGCTTGCCTCGATTTTCATACGAAGCACGCTCCGATGTATTGGCTAAGGCAAGGTTGGCCCCTCACCCCGGCCCTCTCCCCGAAGGGGAGAGGGAGTCGGTATGCGCAAAGTTTCATCTCATCGCTCGATCAATTCAACAATCGACGCCGCCGCATGATCGCCAGCATGTCCGGGCAAATGCCCGCGCAAGGCTTCATGCATTTGTTCGAACGCGGCAACGATGGCGCCGCGTCGCTCACTGTCGTGGAACAGTTGCAATGTGGCATGGGCCAGCTTGTCCGCTGTGAAATCATCCTGCATCAGCTCGGGGACCAGCATCGTGTCCTTGCCCATGCCGCAGGCGCGGGCAAGGATGTTGGGCAGCGCGTACACGTCCGTCTTGAGCATGTTGAACAGGCGCGCGATGCGGTAGCTCAATGGCGAGACGCGATAGCCCACCACCATCGGGCGCTTGGCCAGCATGGCTTCCAACGTCGCCGTGCCTGAGGCCAGCAGCACGACATCGGCAGCAAGCATGGCTTCATGGGCATGGCCATCGATCAGGATGGGTGCGGAGTCGTCGCGCGGCCCGCGCGCAAGCTGTGCCTTGAGCGTGGCGAGTGCGCGCGAATTCGCGGCGGGAATCACCACGCGCAATCCGGGCATCGCGGCGGTGACACGTCGCGCGGCATCCATGAAGGTTGCGCCCATGCGTTCCAGTTCGGAATGGCGACTGCCGGGCAGCAGCGCCAGCACCGGCGCATCCAACGGCAGTTGCAGCGCGCGCCGCGCCGGTACGCGATCGGAAACGAGCGGAAAGCGGTCGGCCAGCGGATGACCGACGAAGCGCGCATCGATGCCGTGCCGCGCGTAGATGGACGGCTCCATCGGAAACAGGCACAGCACGCGATGTACGCTCTGGCCGATCTTGTCCGCGCGCTTTTCGCGCCACGCCCAGATCGACGGACTCACGTAGTGCACCGTGCGCAGGCCCGCCTGTTTCAAGCGACGCTCCACGCCAAGATTGAAATCGGGTGCGTCGATGCCGACGACGATGGCGGGTTTTTCCGCCAGTAGGCGCGCGACCAGTTCCCTGCGCAGCTTGAGCAGTCGCGGCAGGTGGCTAATCACTTCCGCGAAGCCGAACAGCGACAGTTCGCGGATGTCGTACCAGGATTCGAAACCGTGCTCCTGCATGCGGCGGCCGCCGATGCCGACGAAGCGTGCCTGCGGATAATGCCGGCGCAGGGCAGCGATGAGATCGGCGCCGAGTTGGTCGCCAGAGTCTTCGCCGGCGATCAGAGCGATGGTTGGCGGTTTTATGCCCGTGGACATGGCCATGCAGCGGTTAAAAGCTCGTGCCTGATTTGACGATATGCGGGGCGCATATCGTTAGCGCGCCAACCCGCGCTCACTGCGATCCAGGAAATCTAGCATCGCGCGCACGTCCTCGCTGTCCTTGGCCTGCGCGACCAATTGCTCGCGCGCTTCGGCCAGCGACAGGCCGGAGGTATACAGCGTGCGGTAAGCGCGCTTGATCGCGGTGATGCGTTCCGGCTCGAAGCCGCGGCGCTTGAGGCCGGTGGTGTTCAGGCCGCGTGGGCGACCGCTCTGATCGTTGGCCATCATCAGGAACGGCGGCACGTCGGCGCCGAGCAGGCAGCCCATGGCAATGAAGGCATGGGGGCCGACCTTGCAGAACTGGTGCGCACCGGAATAGCCGGCGAATACCGTCCAATCGCCGACTTCGACGTGGCCGGCCAGTGCCGAATAGTTGGAGAAGATCGTGTGGTTGCCGATGTTGCAATCGTGCGCGACGTGCACGTAAGCCAGCAACCAGTTGTCGTTGCCGATGCGCGTGACGCCACCACCTTCGGCGGTGCCGCGGTTGATGGTGACGAATTCGCGAATCAAGTTGCGATCACCGATCACCAGCTCGGTGCGCTCGCCGCCGTATTTCATATCCTGCGGATCACCGCCGAGTGAGGCGAACTGCGCGATGCGATTGTCGCGGCCGATCTTGGTGGGGCCCTGGACCACCACGTGCGGGCCGATCACCGTGCCCTCGCCGATCTCCACATCGGCGCCGATCACGGTGAAGGCGCCGATGCTGACGTTCTTGCCGATGACGGCCGATGGGTCGATTTGCGCGGTGGGATGGATCATTTATCCGACCTCGCGGCGCACATCAATTCGCAGCTGGCCACTTCCTTGCCGTCGACCAGCGTGCGCGCCTCGAACAGGCCCATGCTGCGCAGCAAGCGCTTGAGCTTCACTTCCATGCGCAGTTGGTCGCCGGGCACTACAGGTGCATTGAAGCGCGCGTTGTCGACCTTGGCCAAGTAGAACAGGGGGCTGGCCGAAGCGCCTTTCAGGCGCGCGCTGATCTGCGTGAGCAGACCTGCGGACTGGGCCATGGCTTCCACGATCAGCACGCCGGGCATGACCGGATGACCGGGAAAGTGGCCGTCGAAAAACGGCTCGTTGATGGTGACGTTCTTCAGCGTTACCACGCTTTGCTCGGGCACGATCTCGATCACGCGATCCACCAGCAGGAACGGGTAGCGGTGCGGCAGCAATTGCCGGATCTGCTCCACGCCTACCGGCAGCGTGATCGGGGTGGTGTTGTCAGTCATCTTTCTTATCCTTTTCCAGCGCCGACAATCGGCGCGCGTACTCGTCCAGGTGCTTGAAGCGCGCAGCATTGCGGCGCCACTGTCGGTTCTCCTGCAGCGGCACTCCGGAGGAATACTCGCCAGCCTCCCGAATCGAATGAGTCACCAGGCTCTTGGCCGTTATGGTAACGCGGTCGGCCACCTCGAGATGGCCGAGCACACCGGCGTTGCCGCCGATCATGCAGTAGCGGCCAATTTTCGCACTACCGGCCACAGCGGCGCAGCCGGCCATGGCGGTGTGCGCACCGATGTGGACGTTGTGGGCGATCTGGATCTGGTTGTCCAGCCGCACGTCTTCTTCCAGCACGGTGTCATCCAGCGCGCCGCGATCGATGGTGGTGTTGGTGCCGATCTCGCAATCGTCACCGATGCGTACGCCACCGAGCTGTGGCAGCTTCACCCAATGATCGCGATCGAAGGCGAGGCCGAAGCCATCCGAACCGATTACCGCGCCGGGATGCACCAGCACGCGCTTGCCGAGCGTCACGCGCGTGACCAGGGTGACGCGCGCGACCAGCCGCGATTGCGCACCGACAATGCACTCCTGTCCGATGATGCAATGCGGGCCGAGTATGGCACCGTCTTCCACCACGGCACTTTCATCGATCACGCAGCACGGGCCGATGCTCGCCGATGGGCTCACGCGAGCGCCCGGCGCAACCACGGCTGTGGGATGCACGCCGGGTGCCGCGGATGGCAGGCGCTCGAACAAGGCGGCGATGTGGGCATAAGCGACGTACGGATCGCGTGCGATCAGCGCTGCAGTAGGACAGCTATCCGCGGCCTCGCTGTTCAAGACGACGACGCCCGCGTGTGTGCCGGCAAGTTGCGCGGTGTATTTGCTGTTGGAGAGAAAGCTGAGCTGGGTTAGGCCGGCTCCCGCGAGCGTGCCCACGCCGTCGATGAGGCGCTTACCGTCGCCCCGGAATTCGAGGGCGAAGCGTTCAGCGAGTTGGGCGACGCTGTATTGGATCGTGCTCATCCAAGGCTCCGTGGCAATCGCCGCATTGTAGGGGTTCGTTCCCGGCGGCGTGCATCATTTTGCGATTCCGCAGCGTCCCGCAAAAGAAAGCGCGGCATGGCCGCGCTTTCTGCAGAACTTCCGAGCGAGCCGGTTTAGAACTGGCTGCCGAAGGTGAACTGGATGCGTTCTTCGTATTGGCGATCCGCCGCCTGCGTGCGGAACGGGAAGCCGAGGCTGATGATCAGCGGACCGATCGGCGCCTGCCAGTGCAGCGAGACACCGGCCGACGCGTCGAGCTGGCTGGCGCTGAAGCTCTGCACGTTCTGGTAAGCCTGGCCCACGTCCATGAAGAGCGATACGCGCGCCGTGTTGATGTCCTTCAGGAATGGCAGCGGCAGGTACAGCTCGGCCGTGCCCAGCACCTTGAACGCGCCGCCGATCGGCTGTGCGTAGCTATAGGGACTGCCGGAGCAGTACCCGTTGGACAGGGGCACAATGGGTTTGCCGTTGGTGTCAGCGCCTGCGCAGGCGCGCGGACCGAGCGTGTTGTCCTGGAAGCCGCGTAGGTCGGTGACGCCGCCGGCGTAGAAGTTCATCCAGAACGGGAAGGCGATGGTCTGACCAGCCTTATAGCCAACTTGGGGATTCCCGCCACTGGCTGGGGTGTAATCAGCCGTGGTGTTGGCGTACTTCTGAGTGCCGTAGGTATCGCCGTAGCCGACCTTGCCATCCAGGTACAGCACGAAGCCCTTGTAGATCGGCCAGTAATGATTGGCCTCGGCGTTAAAGGTCCAGTACTGCACGGTGGAACCCGGCAGCGCCACGTTTACGCCGGCGGTGAGCTGGCCGCCGTGTGTCGGCGCCCAGTACGAGTTGCGCGTGTCGTGGACCCAGCTCAGCGAGCCGGTCCAGGTGTGTATGGTCTCGTGACCCAACGCGTTGATGTAATCGATCAGCACCTGCGGCGTGTAGCCGTAGTAGGTGTTGATCTTGGTGCTGCCGATGCCGAGGCTGCCGCTCAGGCGGTCGAAGTCGGTGACCGGAATGCCCAGCGTGGTGGAGAACGACTTGGTGCTGTTCGAGTAGCTGGCGTACTGGCTGCCCAGGCTGCTGTAGTCGGCTTTCGAGAACGTCGCGTTATAGCCGATGCTGACGCCGTTGTCGGTCAGGTACGGGTTGAGGTAGCCCGCGTTGATCGAGGTGAGGTAGTCGCTGCGCTGCGCGCCGATGCTGAAGTGGTCGCCGGTGCCGAGGAAATTGTTCTGCGACACCGAGGCGGACAGGATGATGCCCGAGTACTGCGAGTAACCCACGCCGAAGGTCAGGCTGCCGGCGGACTGTTCTTCCACCTTCACCGTCAGGTCGACTTCATCATCGCTGCCCGGCACGGTCTGTTTGTCGATGGTGACGGTCTTGAAGTAGCCGAGCTGCTGCAGGCGGATCTTCGAGCGGTCGATCGCCGCCTGCGAGTACCAGGAACCTTCCATCTGGCGCATTTCACGGCGCAGCACGTCATCTTCGGTACGGGTGTTGCCTTGGAATATCACGCGGCGCACGTACACGCGCTGACCCGGCTGGATATACCAGGTGACATCGACGGTCTTGTTCTGCTTATCCAGCTTGGGTACCGAGTTCACCTTGGCGAAGGCGTAACCGATATTGGCCAGCAATGCCTTGATCGAGTCCGACGTGGCTTCGATCGCGCGGCGGTTGAACAGGTCGCCATCCTTCACGAACACTAGCCTGCGCAGCGTGTCTTCCGGCAGGATCAGCTGGCCGAGCAGGTGCGTGCCGGAGATGTGGTAGATGTCGCCCTGTACGACATCGGCGGCGATGTACATCGCGCGCTTGTCCGGTGCGATGGTCACCTGGGTGGAGTCGATGCCGAAGTCGGCGTAGCCGCGGTCCATGTAGTAGGACTGCAGCTTTTTCAGGTCGCCCGAAAGCTTATCCTGCGAATACTGGTCGTTCTTCGAATACCACGACAGCAAGTTGGTGGTGCCCGATTCGAAGCCCTTCTCGATTTCCTTGTCGGTGAACGCCGTGTTGCCGACGATGTTCACTTCCTTGATCTTGGCGACCTTGCCTTCGCGAATTTCGATATCGATGGCCACGCGGTTGCGGTCGAGCGGTGTCACGTGCGGGCTCACGGACACGTTGTACTTGCCGCGGTTGTAGTACTGGCGGATCAGCTCCTGCTGCACGCGGTCCAGCGCGAGGCGGTCGAAGGTTTCGCCTTCAGAGAGGCCGATTTCCTTCAGGCCCTTCTTGAGATCGTCGGTCTTGATGTCACTGTTGCCGCGAATGGACAGCTTGGCAATGGACGGACGCTCCACCACCTTGATCACCAAGATGTTGCCGTCGCGCTCCAGCTCCACGTCGCTGAAGAACTTAGTGCCGTACAGGGCGCGGATTGCCTGCTGGGCCTCCTCGGCGGAGAGCTGGTCACCCTTGTTGATTTGCAGGTAGTTGAACACCGTACCGGCGGAAATGCGGTTGAGACCTTCGATGCGGATATCGGAAACGACGAAGGGTTCCAGCGCGAAAGCGCTCGAAGAAAGGGAGGCAAGCAGGATCAGGGCGGCGATACGCTTCATCGTCGATTCCGTTGTGTTATTCGGACGGGGCCGCCATACGGCTGCCCCGCTGCATTTTTTCCAAAGCCGGCATCATCCCGGCCTCGCGTTATTCCGCGCATGAAACATGGGTTCCCACGCAATAGGACGATCGCGGCCAGCATTCAACCGAAGGTTGCAAGCGGCGCGCATCCGTCTCACGAGGGCAGGATGATGCGGTGGATGTCGTTGTAGAACGCCAACCCCATCAGCGTGAACAGCAAGGCGATGCCCACGTACTGGCCCGCGATCATGGTCCGCTCGCTGACTGGGCTGCCTTTGATCAGCTCGATAAGGTAATACAGCAGATGGCCCCCATCCAAGACCGGGATGGGCAGCAGGTTGATGATTGCCAGGCTCAGCGAGACCAGACCGAGGAATTCCAGGAAGCGATCCAGCCCCAATTGCGCCGCGGCATTGGCCACCTGCGCAATGCCGATCACACCGGAAATGTTCCGCGTCGACGCCTCGCCGGAGATCATCTTGCCGACCATGCTGAAGGTGTCGGTGGTGCGCTGCCAGGTGAGGGAGACCGATTCGGCAAGTGCTTTGGCCGGGCCGTAATGCTGGATGGCCATCTCGGCCGCTGGCGCCGTCACGCCGATCACCCATTGCGGCGCGGCGCCTTCTATCGATGTCATGCGCGCCTTGACCGAGAAAGTCATCGGCTTGCCGTTCCGCTCTATGTCCACCGACAAGACTGGAGACTTCGCCGCGGCGGCTTTGATCTGGTCACCGAGATCGCCGAAATCCTTCACGGCGTGGCCGTTGATGCGCAGGATCTTGTCGCCCGCTTGCATGCCCGCCGATGCAGCCGGATCACCCGGCGACACGGTGGCAGCGATGGCCGGCGCGGGAGCGAGTTGCAACCCGAGCTTGTCCAGGTATTGCCCAATGTCTTCGCCGGGCGGCAAGCGGTTCAGCGGCAACACCAGCGTGCGCTGCGTGCCGTCCACGTCGCGCACGGTCACCGCTAGCGGTGAGCGGCTTAGCAGCGCATTGGCGACGGCATCGTAGGAGCCGCTCCAGGTGGTCACCGGTTCGCCGCCCACCGTCAGCAGCCGGTCGCCCGAATGGATGCCCGCCTCGGCGGCCAGGCTTTGCGGCGCTGCGGTGACGATCGGTGCGTAATCCGTGCGACCCAGCACGAACATCAACCAGAACGCGGCAATGGTAAAGATGATATTGAAGCCCGGGCCTGCGGCCACGATGGCGATACGCTTCCAGATCGGTTGCGCAGTGAATTCCTGGTGGCGCTCCGCCGGATCGACCTCGCCTTCGCGCGCATCGAGCATTTTGACGTAGCCGCCCAGCGGAATGGCAGCCACCTGGTACTCGGTGCCGTCACGGCCGACGCGTTTCCAGACGGCGCGGCCGAAGCCGACCGAGAAGCGCAGCACTTTCACGCCGCAGCGGCGCGCAACCCAGTAGTGTCCGAATTCGTGAAAGGTGACCAGCACGCCGAGCGTGACGAGCAGCCAGAACACCGAGCCGAGGAAAGGATTCATCAAAGCAAGTACGTCTCTTGGGAACTCAAAGCTTATCAGCAAGCGTTGCGAAGTACCCGCCGGGCAGTCCGGGAGACTGCGCGGTGGCGTACGCTCGGGGTTTGGATATCGACCGCGGCGCGGAGCCGCAGTTCCATTCGTGAATACAGCTGAATGCGGTTCCCTCTTCCCGAAGAGGGGCGCTCAAAGCCCCAGTAACAGTTTCCCCAGCGCAAACACCGGCAGGGCGGCGAACACGCTGTCCAGGCGGTCTAGCAGGCCGCCATGCCCGGGGAAAAGAGCACCAGAGTCCTTCACGTTCGCGTGCCGCTTCATCAGGCTTTCCAACAAGTCGCCGACGATCGAGCTGGCGACGGTCACGATCGTGACCACGATCAAGCCGAGCAGTCGCAAATCATGCACACCCAGCAGCCAGCCGGCCACTGCGGCCACCGCGGCGCTGGTGGCGAAAGCACCGTAGACGCCGGTCCAGGTCTTGCCAGGGCTGATCTGCGGTGCCAACTTGCGCTTGCCCTTACCGAAATAACTGCCGGCGAAGTAGGCGCCCGTGTCGGCGGCCCACACCAGCAGCATGGCCAGGAACGTCCATACATGACCGTACGACGGGCTACCGTGGATCTCCACGCCGGCCACCCAGGCCGGAAACACCACGAACGCGCCGGCCAGCAGCTTCAGGTTGCGATTCTCGGGCGTGGGCGCGGCGGCGAAGGCAAAGTGGCGAAGCCAGACGCATACCAATAGCCACCAGACCGTGCCGGCCACGATCAGCGCTGGCCACAGCCATGTCGATGTGCGCAGCGCCCACAGTGCGATGAAGACCAGCAATGCGACGCCGAGCAGAGCGCCGCGCGCGGGACGACTTTTCACGCCGGCCAGCCGTGTCCATTCCCAGATGGCGGCCAGGAACGCGGCGGCCAGCAGGCAGGCGAACACGCTGGTCGGCAGCAGCAGGATCAGCAGGATTACCAGTGGCGCAAGGAGCAGGGCGGTGAGAACACGCTGTCGCAGCATGGACTTTCCCTAATGCCTGTTCATGGCGCTGTCCGCGCAGCGTGAGCGCTGCGGGCACACGTGTGTGTGGCGGCTCGCATACTTGCCAGGATGTTCGTTAAGTCGCATGTCGGCATGCACGCCCTGGTTACTCCTTGCCCGGTGTACGAAAAGATCCGACACGGGCCTTGCGGACGTCGCAGGCCCGTTCAACGGACCGCTGCCTGGGCAACCTGGTCGCCGGTGCGGCCGAAGCGACGTTCGCGACGGGCAAAGTCATTGATGGCAAGCTGCAGCGAGGCCTGATTGAAGTCCGGCCACAGCGTCTCGGTGAAATACAGTTCCGCATAGGCTAACTGCCACAGCAAGAAATTGCTGATGCGGTGGTCGCCGCCAGTGCGGATGAAAAGATCCAGCGGCGGAACCTCGGACAGGCTGGTCCAGCCGTCGAACGCGGCTTCGTCAATGGCATCAACGGTCAGGTCGCCGCGTGCCACCGCCATGGCGGCCTTGCGCGCGGCCTGCACGATATCCCATCGGCCACCGTAATTCACGGCGATGTTCAAGTGCAGCTTGGTGTTGTCGGCGGTGCGCGTCATCGCATCGACCATGTGCTTCTGTAGCGTTTTGTCGAAGGCGGACAAATCGCCGATGAAGCGCAGGCGCACCTCGTTTTCGTCCAGCTCGTCCACTTCTTTGTTGAGCGCGCGCATGAACAGGTCCAGCAGGGCGCCGACCTCATCCGGCGGGCGCTGCCAGTTTTCGCTGGAGAACGCGAACAGGGTCAGCGCTTCCACGCCGTGACGTATGCAACCCTCCACTACTTCGCGCACGGCCTTGCGTCCAGCGTTGTGGCCGAAGCTGCGCGGACGGTGGCGGGCTTTCGCCCAGCGGCCATTGCCATCCATCACGATGCCGATATGGCGCGGTACGTAGTTGTGCGTGGTCGTGGTCATGGATGGAGAGTAACGGTGGCGGGGACGCCTGCTTCGTCGGAGCACATACCGAAAGCGCATTCGCCAGGGAAAGGCCACTTGTCGGCCCCTTCCTGCCTCGTTGCCGCGAGAATGATGGCGGAAGCGGGGCTCACTCGGCGAGTCTGCCCGGAGCCCGCATGGGGACGGTGGTAGTGCAAGATGGACCCCTCACCCTTCTTTGCCCCTCCGTCAGGTGGCATGGACGGCGTGTGCCGGTCGTACATTCCAGCGCGCGTCGATGGCCTTACATGGACATCAATTCTTCTTCTTTTGCTTTGGCAAGCTTGTCCACTTCCTTGACGAACTGGTCGGTGAGCTTTTGGATTTCTTCGTCCGCCCGACGTTCCTCGTCCTCGGTGATCTTCTTTTCCTTGAGCAGGTCTTTTACGTGCTGCAGCGCGTCGCGGCGCACGTTGCGGATGGCGATCTTTGCGTTCTCGGCCTCGTGCGATACGTGCTTGGCCAGCTCGCGGCGGCGCTCCTCAGTGAGCGGCGGCATGTTCAGGCGGATTACCGTGCCGGCGGTGGTGGGTGTGACGCCGAGGTCGGAAGCCAGCAGGGCTTTCTCGACTGGGGCGACCATGCTCTTCTCGAACGGCGTGATGACGATCGAGCGTCCATCGGCCAGGGAGATCGCCGCCACCTGATTCAGCGGCATGTCTGAGCCGTAATAGGGCACCTTTATGCTATCGACCAGCGTCGTGCTCGCGCGGCCGGTGCGCAGGCGCGACAGGTCATGCTTGAAGGCATCGATGCTCTTGCCCATGCGGGTCTGCGCATCGCGTTTAATATCGTTGAGCATGTGAAATCACCCGTTGGCGTGCAAGCCGGCAAGTATAGCAGTAACTCTTAACCCCCTCTCCACGAAGCGGAAGAGGGAGTAGGCGGGTGGTCAGCTGGCGTCCACCAGCGTGCCGATCGGCTCGCCGCGCATGATGCGCATCAGGTTACCCGGCACGGTCATGTCGTAGATGCGCAGCGGCATGCGATGGTCGCGACACAGGGCGATGGCGGCTGTGTCCATCACTGCCAGCTTGCGTTCGATCACCTGGTCGTAAGTGAGGCGCTCGAAACGTTTGGCATCGTGGTGCTTGGCCGGGTCGGCGGTGTAGACACCGTCGACCTTGGTGGCCTTGAGCAGCAGGTCTGCACCCAGTTCGACTGCACGCAGCGCGGCCGCCGAATCGGTGGTAAAGAAGGGATTGCCGGTGCCGGCGGCAAACAGCGCAATGCGGCCTTTCTCGATGTGGCGAATAGCGCGGCGGCGGATGAAATCCTCGGCGACGTCGTGGATCTGGATGGCACTCATCACGCGGGCGAAGCCACCGCGCTTTTCGATGGCGTCTTGCATGGCCAGCGCGTTCATCACCGTGGCCAGCATGCCCATATGATCGCCGGTGACGCGATCCATGCCGGCCGCTGCCAGGCCCGCGCCGCGGAAGATATTGCCACCGCCGATCACCACGCCGACTTGCACGCCAGCCTGTTGCACTTCGATGATTTCATCGGCCAATCGGCCGATGACCTTGGGGTCGATGCCGTAGTCGGCTTCACCCATCAATGCTTCGCCGGAGAGTTTGAGCAGGATGCGCTGATACTTTAACGGGTCGCTCATGAAGGCTCCGGATAGGTGAATGAAAGGCCGGAAACAGCTGGAAGGCAAGTTTTCCGGATCGCCAATCTGGCATGGATGTCTAGCAATGCAGGCGGCACGTCGACGCACCGTGAGGCAGGCGCGCGTTCGGATGCCTCAAGCAAAACGACCGCATTGTAGCGGAGCGCGTGGCGGACGTCAGCGCGTCATACTTCTGCCTCACCGCGTAGTCACTGCCGGAGTTCGCCATGCAGCACACCATTGCCGCTATCGCACTACTGGTGCGTGACTACGACGAGGCGATCGCGTTCTACACCGGTTGTCTGGATTTTGAGCTGATCGAAGATGCGCCACTGGGCGGCGGCAAGCGCTGGGTGCTGCTGGCGCCGCCCGGTTCGCGCGAGACGCGCCTGCTGCTGGCACAAGCGAGCACCGCCGAGCAGGATGTTTATGTGGGCGAGCAAGGTGGCGGACGCGTATTCCTGTTCCTGCACGTCGATGATTTCTACGCGCGCTACGAGGTGATGCGATCGCGCGGCGTGCGTTTTCTCGAATGGCCGCGCGAAGAGCCGTACGGCACGGTGGCGGTGTTCGAGGATCTGTATGGCAACAAGTGGGACCTGTTGCAGCCGCGGCGTACTTAGTTAGATATCTCTCCTCTGCGGAGAGGGAGTAAAAAAGGCCGCGGTTTCCCGCGGCCTTTCGTACAAACGAAGCGCAGCGATTTACGCCAGGCCCGCCTGCTTCATCACTTCGGCGGCGAAATCCTCTTCCACCTTCTCGATGCCTTCACCCACGGCCAGGCGCACCACCGAAACCACATCGGCGCCTTCTTTCTTCAGCGCGTCGGCGACGGTCACGTTAGTGTCCAGCACGTAGGCTTGGCCGAGCAGGGTGATCTCGGAAATGATCTTGGCGACCTTGCCGCTGACGATCTTCTCCAGGATTTCGGCCGGCTTGGCCTTTTCCTTCTCGGACATCTGGCTCAGCGCGATTTCCTTTTCCTTGGCCAGGAAATCTGCCGGTACATCTTCGGCGCGCACGAACTGCGGATTCATCGCGGCCACGTGCATGGCGATGCCCTTGGCCAGCTCCTCAGAGCCACCCTTCAGGGCTACCAGCACGCCGATGCGACCGCCGTGGATGTAGCTGGCGATGACGCCGTTGTTGGACACGACCGCCATGCGGCGCACCTGGATGTTCTCGCCGATGGTGGCGACCAGGGTCTTGGAGGCATCTTCAACCGTGCCGCCGCCCGGATAGGCGGCCGCCTTCAGCGCGTCGACATCCTTTGCGCCGGACTTCAGCGCGATCTCGGCGACGTTGTCGCTGAACTTCACGAAGTCGGGGTTCTTGGTAACGAAGTCGGTTTCACAGTTCACTTCGACCAGCACGGCGGTGCCGTCGGCCTGGCCAGTGACGATGCGACCTTCGGCCGCCACGCGGCTGGCCTTCTTGTCGGCCTTGGCGAGGCCCGACTTGCGCAGCCATTCCATCGCGGCGTCGATGTCGCCGTTGTTTTCGACCAGCGCCTTCTTGCATTCCATCATGCCGGCGCCGGAACGCTCGCGAAGTTCCTTGACCAGTTGGGCGGAAATATTGCTCATGGGATCCTCGGAAAACTTGGGGGCGCCGGGCGATCGTGCAGAACGCCCGGCGCAGGGTGAGACTTAGTCGGCGTCGGGGGCGTCATTCTGCACGCGGGGGCCACGACCACCGCGGTTGCCGCGGCCACCGTCGCGGTCGCCACGACCGGCGCCTTTCTTGGCCGGCGGGTTGCGGCGCGGTGCAGCGGCGCGGCGATCGTCGGCTTCCTTGGCAACGGGGTTGCCTTCCTCGTCCAACTCGACGAACTCGTTGGCGTCGCCCTGGGCGGCGGCCGGAGCGGCGGCCTTGCCTTCGAGGATCGAATCGGCAGCAGCGCGTGCGTAAAGCTGGATGGCGCGGATCGCGTCATCGTTGCCTGGGATGGGGTAGTCCACCAGCTCAGGGTTGTAGTTGGTGTCGACCACGGCGATCACCGGGATGCCGAGCTTCTTGGCTTCCTGCACGGCGATGTTTTCGTGGCCGATATCGATCACGAACAGTGCGTCGGGCAGACGGTTCATGTTCTTGATGCCGCCGAGGGAGTTTTCCAGCTTGGCACGTTCGCGGCGGCGGGCCAGCACTTCGTGCTTGACCAGCTTGTCGAAGCTGCCGTCGGTTTCGGCCGCTTCCAGTTCCTTCAGGCGACCCACCGACTGCTTCACGGTACGGAAGTTGGTGAGCATGCCGCCGAGCCAGCGGGCGGTAACGAAGGGCATGCCGACGCGGGCGGCTTCTTCGGCCAGGGCTTCGCGGGCGGAGCGCTTGGTACCCACGAACAGTACGGTGCCGCGCTTCTGCGCCAGACCCGACAGGAAGTTCATCGCGTCGGTGAACAGCGGCAGGGTCTTTTCGAGGTTGATGATGTGGATCTTGCCGCGGGCGCCAAAGATGTACGGAGCCATCTTCGGGTTCCAGTAGCGGGTCTGGTGACCGAAATGCACGCCAGCTTCCAGCATCTGGCGCATGGTGACTTGAGCCATGGTAGTACTCCTGCAGTGGGCCTTTTTCGATTGGCCCAGGGGTTGGGACCTCCACGTATCCCCGGCTTCGACCGTAGCGCCCGTGGCTTGAAGAAGGGCAGCTACAGCACCCCGAAGACGGTGCCGATACGTGTGTGGCGTTGGTTGGGGTTGTACCGCAGCGCGGTTACAATCCCGCTTCGCTTTGCGCCGTGCAGGCCATCAAGTGGCCGGAAGCGGTCTGCAAAACCCGGAAATTGTAGCCGGGATCACCGCTTCGCGGCAAGTTGGCTGGTTTTTGGCCGGCTTGCCGCCACATTTACAAAGACTATGGCCATTATCCTCAAATCCGCCCAAGACCTCGAAGGCATGCGCATCGCCGGCCAGTTGGCCGCGGAAGTGCTCGCCATGCTGAAGGAGCACGTCAAGCCCGGGGTCACCACCGAGGAACTGGACAGGCTGGCCTACGAGCACATCGTGAACGTACAGAAGGCGACTCCGGCCAACGTGGGCTACCACGGCTTTCCGAAGACACTATGCACCTCGGTCAACCACGTGATCTGCCATGGCATCCCCAGCCCCGGCAAGGTGCTGAAGGACGGCGACATCATCAATCTGGACGTCACCGTCATCAAGGACGGCTGGCACGGCGACACCAGCCGTATGTATTACGTCGGCACGCCCGGCGTGCTGGCCAAGCGCCTGGTCGAGACCACCTACGAGGCGATGATGCGCGGCATCCAGGCGGTGCGTCCGGGTGCGACCTTGGGCGACGTGGGCCACGCGATCCAGAAGCACGCCGAAGCGGCCGGCTTCTCGGTAGTGCGCGAGTACTGCGGCCACGGCATCGGCAAGGTCTACCACGACGAGCCGCAGGTGCTGCACTACGGCAAGCCCAGCACTGGCGTGGTGCTGCAGAAGGGCATGACCTTCACGGTCGAGCCGATGATCAACGCCGGCAAGCCGCAGACCAAGCAGTTGCCGGATGGCTGGACGGTTGTCACCAAGGATCACTCGCTGTCGGCGCAGTGGGAGCACACCATTGCGGTGACGGATGATGGGTTTGAGATTCTTACGCCCTGGCCGGATGCGTAATTTTTGCGTTGCCATCATTCCGGCGAAGACCGGAATCCAGTACAAACATGTTATGCGAGGCACTCGATATAAGGTTTTGAGTGCTGCGCACGACGTATTCAAACTGGATTCCGGCCTGCGCCGGAATGACGATATGGCAAGCTTCCGGATCGCGGATATACCTGACCATCGCCGATGACCTTATCCGCCGCTCCCCTTCCTCCATTACCCCGCCTCCCAGTCGCTGTCCCTCGTTCCGGCGTCTCCACCGAAGCGCGCATCGCACTGCGCCAACTGCTCGGCGACCTCAACCGCGCCATCGCTGTGGCCTTCCGGGACGGCGCCGACGCCACCGATCTCGCGCGCCGGCGCGGCGATTCGGTCACGCGCATCGTGGCGCACGTGTGGGGCGCGTGTCTGGGCGAGGTGAATGACGCGGCGCTGTTCGCGATCGGCGGTTTCGGGCGGGGACTGCTGTTTCCCTATTCGGATATCGACCTGCTGGCGCTGGTGCAGAACGCCGATGCTTCGCGCCTGCGTGCGCTCGAACAGTGCTTCGCGACGTTCTGGGATATCGGCCTGAAAGTCGGCCATGCGGTGCGTGATCCTGCGCAGTGCCGCACGCTGGCCGCATCCGAAGCCAGCGTGTTCACCAGTCTGCTCGACGCGCGGCGTTTGGCCGGCGATCCTGAGGTCGACGCAAGCCTGCGTTCGATCGTTGACGCGCCAGACATGTGGCCGCCACACGCCTACCTGCAGGCGCGCCTGGCTGAGCGCGATGCGCGCCACGCGCGCTTCGACGATACGGCCTACAACTTGGAGCCCAATCTCAAGGATGGCCCGGGCGGATTGCGCACGCTCGATTCGCTGCGCTGGCTCGGCAAACGCCTCGCGCATGCGCCAGATTTTCCGGACATGGTGACCGAAGGCCTGCTCGACCCGGCTGAATGCGAAACCCTGCTGCAGGCCGAAACCACACTGCGGCGCTATCGCTTCGCCTTGCACCTGGAAGCGGGGCGGGCGGAAGAGCGCCTGCTGTTCGACTACCAGCGCGCACTCGCCGCGCGCCTCGGCTTCGAAGACGAGCACGAGAAGAACCTCGGCGTCGAACAATTCATGCAAGGCTACTATCGCGCCGCCAGCCAGGTGGAACGACTGGGCATGCAGATCGCCGAGCGCTTCGAGGAAATGCTGGAGCCGCCGAGCAACGCACAACCCGTCGGTACGGACTTCGTGCGCTACGGCGGGCGCATGGCGGTGCGCGATCCAGACCTGTTCGTGAATCGTCCCGCGGCGCTCATCGATATTTTTATTGCACGTCTGGACCAGAAAGGCGTGATCGGTTTCACCGCCGACACCATGCGCCGCATCCACCAGGCGACGGCGGCGCTGGGTACACAGCTGGCCGATGACAACCAAGTACTCGCCTCTTTTCTGCAATTGCTGCGGCATGGCGCACCGGCCGTGGATGCGCTGTGGCGCATGAATCGCCATGGCCTGCTGGCCGCGATTTTGCCTGCCTTCGGCAAGGTGTTCGGCCGCATGCAGTACGACCTGTTTCACGTCTACACGGTGGACGAACACACGCTGCGCGTGCTGCGCAACGTCGCGCGTTTCGCCGATCCGGCCACGCAAGCGGAATTCCCGCTCGGCTGCGAAGTGTGGCAAACCCTGCCGAAGCCGGAAGTGCTGCTGCTGGCTGCGCTGTTCCACGACATCGCCAAAGGGCGCGGCGGTGATCACTCCGTGCTCGGCGAAGAAGACGCGCGCGCCTTCGGCAGGAAACTCGGCCTGCCGGAAGAAGACATCGAGCGCGTGGCGTGGCTGGTCCGCTGGCATCTGCTGATGAGCACCACCGCGCAACGCCAGGACATCACCGATCCCGATGTGGTGCATCGTTTCGCCGAAATCGTGGGTGGACGTGAGCGTCTAGCGCAGCTCTACCTGCTTACCATTGCCGACATCATCGGCACCAGCCCGCGCCTGTGGAACGCGTGGAAGGATCGCCTGCTCGCGGATCTCTACACGGCGACCCGCTACGCGCTGCGTCGTGATGCCAAGCCATCGCCAGGCGCCGCCGTGCGTGCGCAGGCGTGTCGCGAGCAGGCACTGGCCCTGCTCACGACCGATGGCAACGACCCGAACGTCGTCGCGCAGCTCTGGGACAGCTTCCCGATGGTGAGTTTTCTGCGCCACCGGCCGGAGCAGATCGCCTGGCAGACGTCGGAGATCCTGCGTGGGCAGGACAAGCTGCCGCTGATTGCAGTCAATCCGCTGTCGGTGCGCGGTGGCACTGAGTTGTTCGTTTACACACCCGATCGCGACGGTCTATTCGCGAACGTCACCGCGATGCTCGATCGTTTGCATTTTTCGGTGATGGAGGCGCGCGTGTTGAGTTCGCCGGACGGCAAGGCGATGGATACCTTCCTGCTGCTAGAGGCGGAAACCCAGAAGCACGCCAGCCCCGAACGCGCCGAGGAACTACAGCAGCGCCTGCATCGCGCGTTGTCGCAATCGGCGCCGATCATGCCGCCACGGCGCAGCATGTCGCGGCATCTGAAACACTTCCAGATGACGCCACGCATCGACTTCAAGCAGTCCGACGGCCGCACGCAGATGGCGCTTGTTTGCAGTGACCGCCCCGGCCTGCTCGCCGCCGTCACGCAGGTACTGGTGGCCTGCGAAGTGCGCGTGCACGATGCCCGCATTGCCACCTTCGGTGAACGCGTAGAAGACTTCTTTCAGCTCACCGATCGCCGCAATGCGCCGCTGAGCGAGACACAGCAACAGCGTTTGTGGCAGGCTTTGGTGGAGCGGATCGGACCACAGAGCCTCTCCGCATAGCCCAGGCATACACCCGGTGGCTATGCCGGCTTGCAGGGGATGATTTCCCGCGAGGCCGCGTCAGCGGTCGTCATCGTCAATCCTTTTTTCCGTTCTTGGCTGAAATATGCCAAGCAAGGCCGCGCAACCATGCCCGCATCTCATGCTTTTCTCAAACTCGCTCGACACATCCATCTTTACGTAGGCGTATTTATTGCACCCACGGTACTGTTTTTCGCCTTCACCGGCGGCCTGCAGGTTTTCGGCTTGCATGAAACCTCTCGCGGCAACGACTACAAGCCGCCGGTATGGTTGGTGATTGCCGCGCAGTTACACAAGAAACAAACCGACGTGTCGCCCGTGCACAAGCCGCGTCCGATGGAGGCGGAGAATCGTCAACTTGTGCCTGGTATGCCGAGGCCTACACAGTCAAGTAACGCGCCGGCATCGCCGCCGTCCAAACCGGAAGTGTCCGATGCGCCGATTCGGCATCCGCTGCCGCTAAAGATTTATTCCGCCTTCGTATCGTTCGGGTTGTTCGTGTCGACCTTGCTTGGCCTCTACATGGCCTATCGCTATACGCGCAAGCATGTGCTGATCAGCCTGTTGCTGGCGGCGGGAACGGTACTTCCCATCGTGCTGGCGCTCATCTGAGCTTTTCTGCTGTTACGGATACGTGACGCTTGCTCGTTCTCCACCCGAAGAAAATCGGTCATTTTGGGAAGATGCAGCTTGTGGGGTATCTTCGCATTGATCCATCTATGAGCCTCCCTCCATGCAGTCCATCGAAACCCTGATCAACGACACCTTCGAACGCCGCAACGACCTCACCCAGAGCGAAATCGAAACCCATCTGCGCCCTGCGCTGACCCAAGTGATGGATCTGCTCGAATCGGGCGAGCAGCGCGTGGCGGCACCAGACGGCAAGGGTGGCTGGTTGGTGAACCAGTGGCTGAAGAAAGCAGTGTTGCTGTATTTCCGTATCAACGGCAATCGCGTGGTGGATGGTGGTCCGGCGCTGGCGTTCGACAAGGTGCCGCTGCGCTTCGCGCACGGCAATGATTTGGACCTGGAGAACCTCGGCGCGCGCGTAGTGCCCGGCGCGTTGGTGCGTCGCGGTGCGCACATCGCAAAAGATGCGGTGCTGATGCCCAGCTACGTGAACATTGGCGCGTATGTGGGCGCAGGCACCATGGTCGACACCTGGGCCACCGTCGGCTCCTGCGCGCAGATCGGCGCTGGCGTGCATCTGTCCGGCGGCGTCGGCATCGGCGGCGTGCTGGAACCGCTGCAGGCCAATCCCACCATCATCGAAGACAATTGCTTTATCGGCGCGCGTTCCGAAGTGGTCGAAGGTGTGGTGGTGGAGCGCGGCAGTGTGATCGGCATGGGCGTATTCCTCGGCCAATCCACACGCATCTACAACCGCACCACCGGCGAAGTCAGCTACGGTCGTGTACCTGCAGGCAGCGTAGTGGTGGCCGGCAATCTCCCGGCGAAGGACGGTAGCCACAGTTTGTACGCGGCAATCATCGTCAAACAGGTGGACGAGAAGACCCGCAGCAAGACCGGTATCAACGAACTTCTGCGCAGCGGTGAGTGACATGAGTGCGAACACGATCACCCTCTATGGCCTGCCCAACTGCGATACCTGCAAGAAGGCGCGCAACTGGCTCGCTCGCTTCGAAGTTGCGCACGAATTCGTCGACTATCGCGCCCATCCCGTACCGCCCTCTACGCTGAAAATCTGGGCCGAGCAGATCGGAGGGTGGGAAAAGCTGGTCAATAAATCCAGCACCACATGGCGCAACCTGCTGCCGCAACGCAAGAACCCCGGCACCGATCCGGAGTGGACGCTGCTGTTGAAGGAATATCCCGCACTCGTTCGCCGCCCGGTCGTGGTACAGCCCGATGGCGCGGTCAGCGTGGGGTTCACCGATAACGGCTTCAAGAAACTGTTCGGGCGCTGAGGGCGTTGAGTATGTCCGAAGTATTCGATCTCGCTACCGATCTCATCAGCCGCCGCTCCATCACCCCGGAAGATGCCGGTTGTTTGCCGGTGATCGGTTCACGGCTGACGCGGCTGGGGTTTCGCATCGAGCATCTTCGTTATGGCGAGGTGGACAACTTCTGGGCGACGCACGGCGCGAACAATGTGCCTGGAGAAGGGCCGCTGCTGATTTTTCTCGGCCACACCGACGTGGTGCCCAGCGGGCCGGAGGAGGCATGGCAGAGTCCACCCTTCGAGCCGACCGTGCGTGATGGCCGTCTATACGGCCGTGGCGCCGCGGACATGAAGGGTGGTGTGGCAGCGATGACGGTGGCGCTGGAGCGTTTTGTCACGACGCACCCGGATCACCCCGGTCGCGTGGGCCTGCTGCTCACCAGCGACGAAGAAGGTCCGAGCAATCTCGACGGCGTGCGCCGCATTGCCGGTTACCTACGCGAAATCGGTGAGCACATCGACTGGTGCGTGGTGGGTGAACCTTCTTCCAAGGAAAAGCTAGGCGACTTGATTCGTGTCGGTCGGCGCGGTTCGCTATCGGGCACCTTGACGGTGCGTGGTGTGCAGGGCCACGTGGCGTATCCAGAGAAAGCGCTCAATCCGATTCACGCTTTTGCGCCTGCGCTGACGGAGTTGGCGATGGAGCGCTGGGATGAAGGCAATGCAGATTTTCCGCCTACCTCGTTTCAGGTTTCCAATCTCAATTCGGGCACGGGCGCGACCAATGTCATTCCCGGTTCGCTCGCCGCGTTGATCAATTTCCGCTACAGCACCGCGAGCACTGCAGAGGATTTGCGCAAACGTACCGAGGTCATTCTCGCCAAGCATGGTTTGGATTACTCGCTGGAGTGGTCGCTTTCAGGCGAACCCTTCCTGTGTCCCTCGGGCGGACGCCTGCGCGATACCGTGGTAACGGTGTGCCGCGAGCTGTGCGGCACCGAACCGGAGCAAAGTACCGGCGGCGGCACTTCGGATGGCCGCTTCATCGCGCCGATGGGTGCGGAAGTGGTGGAGCTTGGACCGGTCAACGCCACCATCCACAAGGTGGACGAGTGCATCGATGTGGCGGAGCTGGAGCGGTTGCCGGAGCTTTATCTGGCGATTTGCGAGCGGATGTTGTTGCGGCCGTGCTGTTGAATCGTTTGTAACCTTATGGCCGTCATTCCTGCGAAAGCAGGAATCCATTTGCTTTGATGCAAGGCGAGGATGGATTCCCGCTTTCGCGGGAATGACGGCCGTACATAGGTCAGGTGAGGCGAGGCTGGCCCCTCACCCCCCGACCCTCTCCCCGGAGGGGAGAGGGAGCGGGATGTCGCAAGCCCATTCATTGCGGCGAAGGCTCCAGCACCAACGTATGCCGATCTTCACCCGGCATCAGCCGCGTAGGCCGTCCGTGCACCCAATCCTCGTGACCAGCGCCATAGAACGGCGACAGCGGGTTGTCGCTCTGTCCGCCGGGCATTTCCAGAATGCCTTCGTCCTCATGGCCGGGTGAAACATCCAGACGCTCGGAAGCGCCAAAGCCCGGTGCGGCGACGCGCGGCATGTTGTGATCGCCGGGCAACGGTTCATCTGGCATGTCGAGCCAGTGCCCGATGAAGCCGGGCAGGGCGCGCGAGAGCGGGTGGCGCACGCCGGCGCGATTTTCTTCTCCCCAGGTGCGCGCGGCCAGTGCGCCCGGCTGTTTGCCGAGCGTGTCAGCGACGTTGCGCGCGGCCTGCAGCAGTAACGCGTGCCAGTCGTGATACGCGGGGTCGAGCAGATGCGCCGGTTGCTGCTGGATCAACATCCACACGGCCGCTTCCTGACTGCCGGGGCGGGGCCAGTCGAAATCCGGGAAGCGCTGCTGCATCTGTGCGGCGAACGGCGCCAGCACCAGCTTGTGCACTTCATCGCGGAACGCGTGCACCAAGCGGTAGTCCACGCTGTCCGGCGCGGCCTGATTGCGCCACGCCGCGGTGAGCTGGCGTAGCTGGTTGAGTGCGGGATCCTGCGCATTCGCTAGCGTGGTCTGCAACAACTGCTGCCAGCGGGAAAGAAACAGCGCGTGATCGTCGAGCTGGATGTCCAGCAGATTGCCGGGGCCGAAATCCGCGCGTGCGCGCAGGTCGTCGCGAATCTGCTGCGCACGCGCACCGACGTCGTGCCCGCCTTCGCCGAGCAAGGCCAGTTCGTCGCTGCCGACCGTGCGATTGTTGGCCGTCCACAGCCGTCCGTCGGCGGGATCGACGACACGAGGGTACTGCGACGCTGCGGCCCAGCCGGTCCAGCCTGTGTTCGGCTGCGACCAGTCGGCTGGCAACTGCGGATCGAAACCGGTGCGCATCGGAATGCTGTTGCCCGCGATGGTCCAGCCGATGTGGCCGGCGCTATCCGCGACCAAGAAATTCTGCGGCGGCATGCCGAAGGTCGGCGCCAAGTCCAACGCTGCGGATACGCTGCCGGTGTGCTCAAGCTGCATGAGGGCGATGTTGTAGGCGTGCGGCTGATCGCCGATCCAGGCCAGCGCGAGCGGCGTGCCGTCGGTGTCCTTCGCCAGCATCGGCCCCCAGCGCGTGTCCTCCACGTGTAAGGTATGCGGCGCGGCACCCTTGATGCCGATGATCTCGTCGTGCGGTTCGATGGCGGCCCAGCCATCTGGCACTTTGTAATGGTTCGCGTTTTTGGGATCACGCTGGATGCGCACCCAATCCATCCAGTCGCCGTAGCTGTTGGTGAAGCCCCAGGCGATCTGGCCGTTCGAGCCCGCCACCAGCGCCGGTGTTCCGGGCAGGGTGACACCCACAACGTCGCGTTCGCCCTTCGGCGCGCTAGCATCCGGATAGCGCAAGCGCGCGCGGAACCAGATATCGGGTACGCGCAAACTCAGATGCATGTCATTGGCGAGAATCGCCGAGCCGGTGCGCGAAATGCTACCCGCCACGGCGAAACTGTTGCTGCCGGGATAGGTGCGATCCACTGAAGAGATCGATGTGGCGGCGACTTTCGTACTCTCAGCTTGTGTCCCGACGTGGCGAAGATCGAACACGCCCGCCGCAGGAATGACGGGCGAGGGCGAAATGCCATCCTTCAACGGTGCTTCCCAATTCGGATCGGGCGAGATCAGAAAATTCACCAACGATTCGGGCAGCACCGCGCGCATCTGGGCGATGTGCAGCTCGCGCTCGTTGCGGCCGTCGTCGTTGAGATCCAGGTACATTGCCGCGACCACCAGCATGGTGTCTTCCGAGCGCCAGGGTCGCGGCTTGGCCTTGAGCAGCAGATATTCCCACGGCTTCTCACGCAGATTCGAAAGGCCGGCGTTCACGCCGTCGCGATAGAGATCCAGCGCTCGCTTCTGATCCGGTGCAAGCGCCGCATAGGCGGCTTCCGCCACCGCACGCAGACGATGAAGGCGATGTTTGATGTCGGTATCGAGCGCGGCAGGCCCTACCAGTTCCGACAGTTCGCCCGCCGACACGCGGCGCATCAGATCCATCGGAAAGAAGCGTTCCTGCGCATGCACGTAGCCGAGCGCATAGGTGACATCGTCGCGCGATTGGCCTGTGATGGTGGCCGTGCCCAGCGCGTCGCGGGTGATGGTCACTGCGTGTTGCGGCCCGTTCACCCGTTGACGGCCATCAAGCTGCGCGCGGCTGCCGGCGAGCAGCCACCAGCCGGTGACGACAAGGCCGATCACCGCGATCAGCAGCAGTATCGATAGCGCCTGGAACCAACGGAAGCGACGTTTCGTTGTCATTGCTCGGCAAACACCGCAAAGATGCCCGCGTAGGGCTTGACCATGAAGGTAGGAGCACCGGCGTAGCCCGTGCCATCGATGTAGAACTGCGAAATGGTGCCATCCAGATAAAGTGCGTCGCGGCAGCCGAGCTTGTCGCGGAACAGTTGTGCGAAGGTGTGGAAGTTCACCGGCGCTTCGCTCACCACGAATTCCACCTGGTACGGCGTACGCGCGCACACGCCGCTGCGCCACTTCGTGCTGTTGGAATCATGGATGAACTGATCGTTGATCTTGCCGTCGATCACCAGCATCGGGCCCGATTGCGTAGCCCAGTCCACCGGCTTGGCGTCCGCCTTGAAATCCGTGCTGGTGCGCACGGCGGCGCGGCCGTCTCGATAGATGGCGAACACGCCGTTGGGACGGATCGAGAAATTGCCTGCCGCCGGATTGCCTCGAACCAGGTTCAGCGGCACCAGCGTCTTGCCGTTTTCCACGTAAAGGCCGAGCGGTGCATACGACTGATCGTAGATGCCGGCGTTGGCCGCGAACATCAGTCGCTTGCCGTTGGCCGCGCCCCATTCCCGTAGGCTCTGGATGTCACCGAAGGGTTGGCCCGTATCGGTATTCTTCCAATGCAACGTCAGTGCTTCGCGGTGCAGGTCCAGGCTGACTACGGTGAAATCCTGACCTTGGAAGGTGACTTCGCGACTTTCCATGGGCTGCACCTGGCTGTTGCAGCCGGCAAGCAGCCATAGCGCGCTCAGCAGGGCGAGCGGCGGGCGGCGACGCAACCGTCGAATGTGGGTGGACGAGCGCATTCACGGATGGTCGCTGGCCGAGCGTGATGGATGCAAGAGCATCCGCAGCGCCTCAGCGCGTAAACTTCAGCTTTGAGCTCAGGAAAGTAGTGCCCATGCCCTACACACCCATCGTCGCTACGCTCGGTTACGTGCTTTCCTCGGATCGGCGCAAGGTGTTGATGATCCACCGCAATGCGCGCCCCGACGATCAGCACCTGGGCAAATACAACGGCCTGGGCGGCAAGATGGAGCCTGGCGAGGACATCGCCGCCTGCATGCGTCGCGAGATCCACGAAGAGGCCGGCATCGAATGCGAGACAATGCACCTGCGCGGCACGCTCAACTGGCCCGGCTTCGGCAAGCAGGGCGAGGATTGGCTGGGTTTCATCTTCGTCATCGACAGCTTCAGCGGCGAGCCGCATACGGACAACGCCGAAGGCACGCTGGAATGGATCGACCTGGATCGCCTCATGGAACTGCCGATGTGGGAAGGTGATCGGCACTTCCTGCCGCTGGTGTTCGACCGCGATCCGCGACCGTTCCACGGCGTGATGCCGTACAAGGACGGGCGCATGCAGTCGTGGTCGTTTACGCGGTTGTGAGCATGCGCCATCAAGCCATGTGCTTCGTTGTCCAGGGTGCAGCGCGCTTCATGACGCCATGAACTGCTCCCTCGCCTACGTGCAGTAAGGGAGGGCAAAGCATCAGGGCGCCTGGCGTACCGCTACCACCGCGTTCAATCCACCAAATGCGAACGAATTGCTCAACGCCGCACGCACAGGCATGGCACGCGCTTCATGTGGCACATAGTCCAGATCGCAGACTGGATCAGGCGCGAGGTAATTGAGTGTGGGCGGCACGATGCCATGCCGTAGCGCGCCGATTGTCGCGATCATTTCCAGCGCGCCTGCTGCGCCTAGCGCATGGCCATGCATGGGTTTGGTGGACGTGACTGCCAGGCGATCGGCATGCTCGCCGAACACGTTGCGGATGGCGCGCGTTTCGGTGCAGTCGTTCGCCACGGTGCCGGTGCCGTGCGCGTTGATGTAGTCGATCTCGCTCGGCTGCATGCCGGCGTCGTGCAGTGCCGCCTGAATTGCCGCTGCCGCCCCGACATCCGATGGTGCGGTGATGTCGCCGGCATCTGCGCTCATGCCCACGCCGGCGAGTTCCGCCAGGATGGTGGCGCCGCGCGCTTGCGCGCTTTCCAGCGTTTCCAGCACGAACATCGCTGCGCCTTCGCCGAGCACCAGTCCGCGACGGTTGGCGCTGAAGGGACGGCATGTGTCGGGTGCGAGCACGCGCATTGCTTCCCACGCCAGCATCACGCCGAGCGTCATGCAGGCTTCGGTGCCGCCCACGACCGCGGAGTCCACTAGGCCGGCGCGAATCATCATTGCAGCTTGTGCGAAGGCGTGATTGGACGACGCGCACGCGCTCGCCACGGTGAACGTGGGGCCGGTAATACCGTGCACCATGCTGATCTGGCTGGCCGGTGCGCTGCTCATGATGCGTACGATGCCCAGCGGGTGAAAGCGGCTGGCCTTTTCGGCGTAGAGCTTTCGATACAGCCCATCGCGCGTTTCCTCGCCGGCCGCGCCGGTACCGATCACCACGGCCGTGCGTGCGGCGCGCTCGTTGCGAAAATCCAGCCCCGATTGCCGAATTGCTTCGCCGGCGGCGACCAGGGCGTATTGAGCTAGCGGATCGAGAAACGGCAGTCGCGCTTCATCGATATAGGCCAGCGGCTCGAAATCGTTGATCTCAGCCCCGACAGGCTTGTTGCGCATCTGGCTGGTATCGAAGTGCTGCAGGGGCGCGATGCCGCTGCGGCCCTCGGTCATGGCTTGCCAGATGTCCGGAGCGTTGTGGCCGAGCGCGCAGATGCCGCCCATGCCGGTGATCACGATACGGCGCATGTCAGCTGTCGGTGGATTTTTGCGCAATCTGGCGCTCCACCGCCGCGATCAGGTGGCCGACGGTGCCATTCTCGAAGTCGACGTCATCATTGGGCAGGTTGATGTTGAAGTGTTCCTCGATGTCGAAGATCACTTCGATGGCATCCAGCGAAGCGATGCCGAGATCCTTGAGCGTCGATTCGGTCTTGATGGTGCCGATATCGATTTTTGCTTGTTTGCTGATGATCTCGAAAACTTCTTGCTGCACGTTGCTCATGAAAAACTTCCCCGATGATCCGCTGGCACAAGCGTGACGAAGCGCGAGTGCATTGTCCATATGAGCGGGCAGCGTAAAATTCCGTGCCGCGGCGCGATGGCGTCGCGCCTATCCTCGCGTGCGATAGGTGAACCTGGCAGTTCGCCAATGACTTAAGGATGCTCTGATCAAGCCTGCGTAGGCGGCATGATATCCAGAAGGCTCACAGGGTGTGTAGCGAGGCGCAGCCTGCGGGCGCTTCGGACATCCTTAATCGCAGGCCGCCGCATCCGGCGCCGCTACGGCTTCGATAGGCGTAGCGCCGCTTTCGGCCAAGGCCAGGCACACGATACCCAGCATGATCACGCCGGCGCCAAGCAACCGCATCGGCGTCAGCGACTCGTGGAACAGCCACGCGGACGCCAGCATCACGCTGACCACGTCAAGATGCGAGGCCGCGAATGCGGGGCCGATCGGCGCGTGCTTGAGCAGGCTCATCCAGGTGAAGAAGTTGCCGACGTAGCCGATCAGGGCGAGGTAGATCCATGGGTGGCTGACGATGCGCAACACCCAGGCCCAATTTGCTTCCGGCGGAAACGCGTGCGCGCCGGTCAGCTTGAAGCTGAGCTGCACCACGGTATCGAAAGCCAGCAGCAAGGCGAAGCCACCCAGATAGAAGCGCCATGTGTGCGGAGCGGCGCTCATCCGCCCGTTCCTACGATAGCCACGCCCGCACTCACGAGCAGAATGCCGGCCACGCGCAGCGGCGTAAATTTTTCCCGGAACAGCAGGCGTCCGCCGATCATGATCGCCACCATGTTGATCGACGCCAGCAGCATGCCCTGGGAGAGATCGACCAACGATAGAAAGGCGATCCACGACAACAGATGCAGTGCGTACGCCAGCAGTCCCAGCCACAACCACGGGCGGCTGGCCATATGACGCCATCGCGCCGCGCCATCGCCCGCGCGCGGATCGCTGGCCGCGGCCTTGAAGGCGAGTTGGCCGCCGGTATCGAGCGTGACATTGATCAACCACAGCGTGGCGACGAGTGGCGACACGTGCGGACCTTTGCGCTTAGGCTGCGGCGAGCGCAGCGGGCGTGCAGCTTGCCGCCACCTTGGAGAAGAAATCCGCCGAGCGATCCACCAGCAGGCGGCGTTCGCGATCGATGGTGATCATGTGATAGCTGTTTTTCAGCAGCAGCATATCCACCGGGCCGGATACCGAGCGCGCCACCAGGTGTGCATTTTCCAGGCTGGCCACGTCGTCTTCGGTGGCATGCGCGACCAGGCACGGCGCAGTCACCCTGGGCAGTTCGCGCCTCACCACCGTGGCCATGTTATACATCTCGGCCAGCGACGGCCAAGGATTGCCGGGCAGGCCGGCGGCCGCGCTGTCGCCGCCGAGCATCAGGCCACTGATCTGCGCGCGCAGACGTTCGTCGCGCAGGCCATAGGGTTCGTTCTCATGCACCATACGGTGCTTGCCGATGCCGAATCGCCCGATCAACGGCAACAGGAAGGAGAAACGGCTATACCACGGCATCGCCCAGCCGTCGTAGCGGAAGGTGGCGCCATACACGCCCACGCCGCGCACCCATTCCGGACGCTCCGCTGCGAGTTTCAACGCGAGGATCGCGCCCATCGACAGGCCGCCGACAAACAGGTGATCTACTTCATGCCGGAACTTGTCCGCCGCGGCTTCCACGCTGGCGTACCAATCCTTCCAGCCAGTGGCGAGCAAATCCTGCACATCGCCGCAGTGGCCCGCCAACTGCATGCCATAGACGCTGAAGCCAGCGCGGTTCAGCCCCTTGCCGACCAGGCGCATCTCGGTGGGCGTACCGGTGAGACCATGAATGAGCAGGACGCCGCTACGGCCACCCTCGAAGCGGAACTCGACGTTTTGAATCACTAGGGGTCTCGACTGCGGACTAAAGGGTGGAATAGTTCAGCAGTGTGTGGGGAGTGGCTTTCCATGCGCTTTCGCAAGCCCTCGCGATTCATGGGCTGCGTGGCTCTCTCCCGACGTGAGAGGGCTAAAGCATCAATGCCCGTTGAACCCACCCAACCGGCTTACCCCGATGGAAAAGCCTACCGAGCCCGTGGGATGGTCACAGCTGCCGGTGTTCTGCACCACGCTGACTGCACCTGATTGATAGCTGCCGGTGCCGATATGACTGCCGCTGACTACGCCCATACCGACCGAACCGTGCACCTGCGCCTTGTTGTAGGTGGAGTCGTCGCAAGCCGGTACCGCCGCTTCATCGTTGCCCCGCCTGCCGCTGGTATCACCGTAGTAGACGCCTGGCGCCGCGCTGATCGCGGCGGGATGGCCGTTCACGGTTACCGCACCTTTCGCGTTGCCGGCGGTTGAAGCGGACGAAGCCGGCTGTGCTGCGGTGGAACTCGAAGCCGGATAGCCCTGATAGCCGCCGGAAGGCAGCTTCAGATTCAGCGGCTGACTGGCCGTCTGCGCCCAGGCGGCAGAAACCAGCAGGCTGGTGGCCAGGGCGGTGAGGGCGCGTCTGTTCATCAAGGTGCTCCGAGGTACGTCATGCACATAACGCACGGCAATGCCTTGCCGTGCACATGTCCATTCGACGACTTGCGGGCGGATGAAGTTCCTTCAAGAGCAGGGAGCGGGGAACAGGGGCCGGGGAACATGGAGTGCATGCAAAGTATGGACGTTGAGGCCAGAAAAAATTGCCGGCGAGCTTGCAATGGGGATCAGCTTCACGAGACTTCCCCGTTCCCCGTTCCCCGTTCCCCGTTCCCCGTTCCCCGTTCCCCGTTCCCCGTTCCCCGCTTGTTAACCCGTTGTCTCGATCCGCTCCACCCGGCGCAGACCACGCGGCAACACGCCGCCGCGCGTGGCACGATTACCGCCGTACTCGACCAGGTCGGCCCAGCGCAGCGTGAGCTTGCGTTGACCTGCGAACATCGTCACTTCTCCTTTGCCTTCGGTGACGACGGCAATACCAACCACGCGTTCGTCACCGCTGCTCAGCTTCGCCTTGGGAATCTCGATCAGCTTGTTGCCCTTGCCCTTGTCCAGCTCAGGCAGTTCGGCCACGGAGAACATCAGCAGGTGCCCCTCGGTGGTCACGACCACGATGCGATCGCGCGCCGGATCGGCGCATATCTGCGGCGCCAGCACGCGCGCACCGTCGCCCAGCGTGATGATCTGCTTGCCGGCCTTGTTGCGGCCGGTGAGCGCTTCGAAGCGGGTGACGAAGCCGTAACCGAAGTCGGTGGCGAGCACCAGCCGCGTGTCGTTATCACCTGCGGTCACTGCATCGAAGCGTGCGCCGGCCGGCGGCGTGAAGCGGCCGGTAAGCGGTTCGCCGTTGCCGCGTGCAGAAGGCAGCGTGTGTGCCGGCGTGGAATAGCTGCGGCCGGTGGAATCGATCACGGCAATCTGCTGCGTGGTGCGCGCCTTCACCGTAGCGAACATGCTGTCGCCCTCGCGATACGACAAACCTTCGGCGTCGATGTCGTGTCCCTTCGCGGCGCGGATCCAGCCCTTCTGGCTCAGCACCACGGTGACCGGTTCGCTGACGACGAGCGCGCTTTCATCCAGCGCCTGCGCGGCTTCGCGTTGCACCAGTGGCGAGCGGCGATCGTCGCCGTATTTGGCGGCGTCGGCGCGCAGTTCTTCCTTGATCAAACCCTTAAGTTTGGCCGGTGACTTCAACAGCACGTTGATCTTGGCGCGTTCTTCTTCGAGTTGATCGCGCTCGGCGTTGATCTTCATCTCTTCCAGGCGGGCCAACTGGCGCAGCCTGGTTTCGAGGATGTAGTCGGCCTGCTCTTCGCTTAAGCGGAAGCGCGCCATCAGCACTGGCTTGGGTTCGTCTTCGGTGCGGACGATGCGGATCACTTCGTCCAGATTGAGGTAAGCGATGCGCAAACCTTCCAACAGATGCAGGCGGCGCTCGACCTTGGCCAGGCGATGGTTGAGGCGGCGCGTAACCGTGTCGATGCGGAAGTTCAGCCATTCGCTGAGAATGCGCTTGAGATCCTTCACCTGCGGGCGGCCGTCCAGGCCGATCATGTTGAGATTGACACGGAAGCTCTTTTCCAGATCGGTGGTGGCGAACAGGTGCTGCATCATCTCGTCCGCGTCGACGCGGTTGGAGCGTGGCACGATCACCAGGCGGATTGGATTTTCGTGATCGGATTCGTCGCGCAGGTCCTCGATCATCGGCAGCTTCTTCGCGCGCATCTGTGCGGCGATCTGCTCGAGGATCTTCGACGGGCTGACCTGGTGCGGTAGCGCGGTGATCACTATGTTGCCGTCTTCGCGCGCGTACACGGCGCGCGCGCGGATCGAGCCGCCGCCGCTCTGGTACATCGCCATCAGTTCGTTGCGCGAAGTGATGATTTCCGCTTCGGTCGGGTAATCCGGGCCGCGCACGTGTTCGCACAGGTCGGCGACGGTGGCGTCCGGGTCTTCCAGCAGGCGGATGCAGGCGCTGGCGACTTCGCGCAGGTTGTGCGGCGGAATGTCGGTGGCCATGCCGACCGCGATGCCCATCGAACCGTTGAGCAATACGTGCGGCAGGCGCGAAGGCAGCCAGCTCGGTTCTTCCAGCGTGCCATCGAAGTTCGGCACCCAATCCACCGTGCCGTGGGCCAGTTCGCCGAGCAATACATCGGCGATCGGGTTGAGCTTGGATTCGGTGTAACGCATCGCCGCGAAGCTTTTCGGATCGTCCGGCGAGCCGAAGTTGCCCTGGCCGTCGATCAACGGATAGCGATACGAGAACGGCTGCGCCATCAGCACCATTGCTTCGTAGCAGGCGCTGTCGCCGTGCGGATGGAATTTACCGATCACGTCACCGACGGTACGCGCGGATTTCTTCGGCTTGGCGCTGGCGGCCAGGCCCAGCTCGCTCATCGCATAGATGATGCGCCGCTGCACCGGCTTCAGGCCGTCGCCCACGAAGGGCAGGGCGCGATCCAGCACCACGTACATCGAATAATCGAGGTAGGCCCGCTCGGCGTATTCCTTGAGCGGGATCTGTTCGTAATTGGCTTGCAGGTTCATGGGGTTAGTCATCTGGGCGCAAGGGCGCCGCGGGCGGGGGAGATGGTGCCAGATGCGGAGGTGCTTGGGCTAGAATGCCCGCATTCCTGCATTCCCGGGTGAGTCATGCACTATCTACGCATTGCCGCGGTGGCCATGGCCTGCACGTTTGCGGTGGGTTGCTCGCATTTTGCGGGCCGGCGTCCGCTGATCGGATATACGGACAAGGATCATCCGCATGCGGATACCGCTCTGGTGGTCTGCGCCGAGCAGGAACAGTACATCTGCGGCATCACCGGCGTGAACCAGGTCGCTACCTGGGAGAAATACAACGGCGGCAAAACGCCGTGGGTGCGCGTGCTGCCAGGCAAGCAAGTAATCAAGCTTACGCTGTCGAACTCGCATCAGCTCAATCGGCAGCAGGTGACCATCGACAACGTGCAGGCGGGGCATGTGTACCGTATCGACGTTGGTTTTAACGGTGCGCTGTTGACAGGTTCGTACAAGGATCTGGGTCAGATGGATTCCTACACGATCCACATGCCGCAATTCCCGTTCCGGCCGAAGGCGATTACGGCGTCGTTCTGAGTGCGGCGCGTCTTCTCCCTCTTCCCTTCGGGGAGAGGGAGAAAAGCGGGCATCAATCCTGCTGCGCAGTCACACCAATCTTCGCCAATTGCGCCTGTACGCTGTCCAGCCCGGCCAAATGCGCTGCGCCCACCGCGACGAATATGGTGCTGCCGGGCTGCCTGATCATCATGTCCTTGATCCTGGCCGCCCAATCCTGATTCCGCTGCACCAGCAGCTTCTGATATAGCGCGGGTTCCTGGGTTTTCAGCTCGTCGTTTTCCAGCTTCGCAATCGCGGCAACGTCGCCGCGTTTCCAGGCATCGATCAGTGACAGCAGTTCGGCCTTGTCCTTTTCGACATCGCGCAAGGTGTCACGCAGGAACGCGAGCTGGAGTGAGTTCGGCAGGTCGGCGAGAAAGCGGATCTGCTGCTCCGCCGTTTCCAGGCCGTGCACTGGTTTGCTGGCACTGGTCATCTGCGTCTGCAATTGCTTGTCTACGCCGCCGGCGGGATCGAGGCCGGCCTTCATCAACGGGGCAACTGCGAGTGTCAAAGCGGCCAACCAGGGTTTCATCGGTTGCAGCGCTGTGGTGCCGCCGGGTAGTCCGGCCAATTGCGCGGCTTTCGCCAATGCGGCGTTGTCGCTTTCGCTCAGCTGCGTGGAAAGCGGGTGCTCCGTGTCCATGCCATAGCGCAGCACCAGCGAGGTCATGCTGGCCTGATCGTCGTCGATCAGTTCGATGTACAGCGTCTGGCTTTTCGACAAGGCTTCGTTCAGTGCCGGAAATCGCCAATCCGTATCGTTCGGCAACACATGCACGGTGCCGAACAGATACACCGTGCTGTCGCCGCTTTTGACATGCCACAGGGCAGGGTGCGCCCATGCGTTGCCGCACAGCAGGAACAGCAGCGAAAGAAGAACTAATAGACGTCGGAATGGGGGCATGGAGAGACTCAGCGCGGAACGCGGTAGCCGCCGGGCACGCCGTGCGGGCTTAAGGTGAGCTGCCAGAGCTGGTCGCGCCGGCTGCGGAAAACGGCGGTGGATACCGATAGGTAGAAACGCCACATACGACGGAAACGCTCGTCGTAGCGCTCGGAAAGCGATGGCCACGCCGCATCGAAATTCTCGCGCCACGCGCTGAGTGTGCGGTCGTAGTTCGCGCCGAAGTTGTGCCAGTCCTCCATCACAAACAAGCCTTCGAAAGCTGCGGCGACCTGGCTGGCGGCGGGAATCATCGAATTGGGAAAGATGTACTTCTCAATCCACGGATCGGGTCGCCCTGGCGATTGGTTGGTGCCGATGCTATGCAGCAGGAACAGACCGTCCTCCTTCAGGCAGCGGCGCGCGACTTCAAAATATTCGCGATAGTTCTTCCCGCCGACATGTTCGAACATGCCGATCGACATGATGGCGTCGAACGGTTCGTCGAGTTCGCGGTAATCCTGCAGGCGTATTTCGATCGGCAGGCCCTGACAGAGTTCGCGTGCGAATTCGGCCTGCTCGCTGGAAACGGTAATGCCGACGCCTTCCACGCCGTAGCGCTCCGCCGCGAACTTCAGCGCCTCGCCCCAGCCGCAGCCGATGTCGAGTACGCGCATGCCTGGCTTCAACCGCAACTTGCGGCAGACCAGGTCGAGCTTGGCCTCCTGCGCGTCGTCCAGGTTCGTGGCGTTCGCCCAGTAACCGCAGGAATACACCATGCGCTTGCCGAGCATCGCCTTGAACAGGTCGTTGCCGCGATCGTAGTGCACCTTGCCGATCTCAAACGCGTGCTGGCCGCGCTGCAGGTTGACGAAACGCGCCTTCAGATGCGCGAGCAACGTATCCAACGTCTTAAGGTGCTCATCCAGATGGCTGCAAAGTATCTTGGTGAAAAGGCCGGGAATATCCTCGGCATCCCACCAGCCGTCCATATAGGCTTCGCCAAAACCGAGTGACCCGTGTGCGAACACACGGGCGTAGAGCTGTTCGTCGTGCACACGGATGTCCGTGGGTGCCGGGCCGTTGATCTGCACGCCGGCCATTTCCAGCAATTCGGCGGCGCGCTGCCGCAGGGAATCCGAACTCATGCATCTGTTTCCTTGCTCAGGATGCCGAAATGTACCGGCGACCATGCATAGACCAGATCAACACCTGCTTCGCGTACCAGGCGCAGCAAGGTCTGCGCATTCGCTTCGCTGAGCAGGAATTCCACTTTCAAAGGCAAGTCGTCGGCGAGCTCGAAGAAGGCTTCATGATGCAGCACGCCGTGCCGGCCGAAGCCGGCGGTAGCGCGGAACACCGAGCCGCCGCCGAGCTTGTGGCGTTTGGCCAGTTCCAGCAGCCATTCGGACATCAGCAGTCCGTCGTGCCGGGCGTGCACGTGGGTGTAGAAACGCAGAAAGATGCCGTTGGCCGGTGTGTCACGGAAGGTGATGTCGATGCTCATGACGATGTCGACTCCGTATCTAGTGGCGCAACAGCCCGCGCGTCAGGAAGATGCCGAGGATCGTCATGGCAAGGCTGCCGATCAGATGCACGGCGATATGCGCGCCGAACCACGCGAGCTGCCCGCGCAGCAACAGCGTATCCGCTTCGGCAGAAAAGGTGGAGAAGGTGGTCAGGCCGCCGAGGAAGCCGGTCATCACGAACAGTCGCATTTCCGGCGGCAGCGCCTGGAAATGTTCGAACACGCCCATCATGCAACCCATGATCAGGCCGCCGATGAGATTGGCGGCCAGGGTGCCCAGGGGCAGGGTGGGGAAAACGGGATTGAGCAGGATGCCGAGTATCCAGCGCATCCAGCATCCGATGGCGCCGCCGAGGCCGACGGCAAGAAAGCCAGTCCAACTCATGCTGTGTTGTCTCCCATGTGCAAGGGTTTGGCAACACAGGCACGCCTGCGCCGCCGGAATCCGGTGGTGCAGGCATCATCAACCTTGCGGTGGTTCGTTCCACGGGAACCGGTCCTGGGGAACGGGAGGCATGCCATCTCCCTCATGTTGGGCATGCTAGCCGATGCGCAATCCGGAGGGTAGGCAGGGATGCCAATTCCAGCATCGACAAGCACATGGTGATGCTGGGTTTTCAACCCAGCCTACATGCCCAGCTCCGGCATTGCCGCAATGGTGCGAGCCACTTCTTCCGGCTCCTTATCCTGCGCGGCAATCACATGCCGGCTCGGCCCATACGGTCCCCACTCGCCGGCATTGGTCACGGTGAAGATGCCCATGGTCGGCACGTCCGAGGCGCAGGCCAAGTGCATGATGCCGCAGTCCGCGCTGATATAGACGTCCAAACCGGACAGCACGCTGGCGAGCTTGCGCAGGTCGCTGGAGTAATAGGCCGGGTAACGCGAGCCGATCATCGACTCGCCGGAGTGCGGCAGGATTTCCACGATACGGTGTTCGGGATGCGCCGCTTCCAGCACGGTGATCAGGCGCATCCACCACGTTTCGCTGAGCTGCTTAGGGCCAGTGGCATTTGCAAAGATGCCGATGATGCCGCGGCCCGGCGACGTGATGCCGTCGGCGGCAAGCGAACGCATCAGCGCCGCCCTACCTTGCTCGCGCTCGAGGGCGGCGAGGCGGATGTCCGGCACCGGGTAATCGGCCGTCACGTCGCGCCCCATTGCATGACGCAGGAGATACACCGGACGCCGTCCCTTGCTTTCCATATCTGTCGGCAGCGGTACCGGATGGGTGATCTCGCCATGCTTCTTCGGGCTGCTGAAGCCGAGCGTGTAAGTGGCGTTCGACAGCAGCATCAGCAGGCGGCCGGTCTGCGAGAGGGGATCGGCATCGATCGCCAGGTCGTAGCGAATCTTGCGCATACGCCGCAGCGTGCCGAAGAACTGGAGCGGATGACCCACGCCGTGCGCCGGCAGACGGAAGATGCGCTGCACGTTGAAGAAGTGGCCGTAGACGTCGTCCGCGATCGGGCTGCGCGTGAGAATGTCGATCTCCGCGGCGGGATAGATTTTTTCCAGCTCCGACAGCAGTGGCGTCAGCAGTAGCGTGTTGCCCAGACTGTGGCTGACGTGGCAGACCAGGATGCGATAGATGCCCTTGGTCGGTAGCGGTTCCGAAGTCGGCTGCCCATGGCTGCCGAACACCATGCGCATGAGCCGGCGCGCGATGCGGCGCCGAAAGTCGTTGACGGGATCGTAGTAACGCGTGTTCTTCAGCACGGTGAGCTTCGTTGCGGTAAGGCGACGGCGACTATACCGGTTCGGGAAGCAGTCCGCGTTCGATCAGCCACGCCCTGGCGTTCTCGGCATCCTGTTCGAACCAGGCGCGTGCGGAACCGAGCCGAAAGGAATAACCCCAGGCATCCATGTCGCTCATGATGCGTTTGCGACCGACGCCCGGCAGCGCGTCACCCAGCACGATCTGCAAGTAGCAGACGGCGTCTTCTTCCTCGATGGAATCGGTGGCATCGGTGTGCACCTCGGCGCGCTGTTCCGGCGGCAGCACGATCAAGTGGCCGGCTTCGTGCAGGATCGAGTGCACGGGTGTATCACCGCGCGCGTAAACGGTGTGGCCGATGATGCCGGCTTCGTCGTCACCCCAGAAACTGCCGGGGATAGCGTGGTCTTCCGGGACAAGCGCCAGACTCAACCCGTAGCGGGCGAGCAGGGATTCGATGGCGCTGCGGTTGATATCGGCGAGGCGGAGGATGGAACTAGCCATGGTGTATTCCCTCTCCCCGGCGAGGAGAGGGCGTAGCTGGTCAGGTTGCAGGATTGGCCGCCGGTTTGCCATCCGGCAACGCTACCGACAGCTCCAGCACTTCATGCCCGGCGTCGCGCTCGACATTGATGTTGATTGCTTCCAGGTCGACGTTGACGTATTTCTTAATGACCTCGAGCAGCTCGTTGCGTAGCAACGGCAGGTAGTCGGGCGCGCCGCGAGTGGAGCGCTCCTGCGCCACGATGATGCGCAGACGTTCCTTCGCCACGACGGCAGTCGGTTCCGGCTTGCGCTTTAGGAAATCGAGGATACCCATGGCGTTCAACCTCCGAATACGCGCTGGAAGAAGCCCTTCTTGGGTGCGTCGAGAAAGCGCATCGGGCGGGTTTCGCCGAGCAGGCGGGCCACAGTATCGCGATAGGCCTGACCGGCGAGGGAATTGTCGTCCAGGATCACCGGTACGCCGGAATTGGAGGCGGCCAGTACGTTTTCCGATTCGGGAATCACGCCGATGACGTTGATGCCGAGAATTTCTTCAACGTCTGTCACGCTGAGCATTTCGCCTTGTTCGACCCGCGCTGGGTTGTAGCGCGTCAGTAACAGGTGTTGGGTGACGCTGCCGTTATCGCGCTCGGCGCGGCGCGTCTTGCTAGCGAGCAGGCCCAGGATGCGATCGGAGTCGCGTACCGAGGACACTTCCGGATTCACCACCACCATTGCGTGATCGGCGAAGTACATCGCCAGGTGCGCACCTTTCTCGATGCCGGCGGGTGAATCGCAAACGATGTAGTCGAAGCCGTCCTTGCTCAGCTCGTCGAGCACTTTTTCCACGCCTTCCTGCGTCAGCGCATCTTTGTCGCGCGTCTGGCTGGCGGCGAGCACATAGAGATTTTCGTGGCGTTTGTCCTTGATCAACGCCTGCTTGATGTTGGCTTCACCCTGGATGACGTTGACGAAGTCGTACACCACGCGGCGCTCGCAGCCCATGATCAGGTCGAGGTTGCGCAGGCCGACGTCGAAGTCGATCACGGCCACTTTTTTGCCGTTCATCGCCAGGCCCGTGGCAAGTGATGCGCTGGTGGTGGTCTTGCCCACGCCGCCCTTGCCGGACGTCACAACGATAATCTCAGCACTCAAGGCTCATCTCCGGATATATATAATTTTTTTGGGATGTTCTGAACGAATCAGTACATCGATTACTTCAAAGGTGCAATCAAAAGCTTTTCGCCGTCGAGCCAGCATTGCACGGACTGGCCTTCCAGGTCTTTTGGTATCTGCTCGAACACGCGGTAGTGGCCCGCGATGGCCACCAGTTCCGCGCGGAAGTCCGAGATGAAAATACGTGCTTTCGCGTCGCCTTGCGCACCCGCCATCGCGCGGCCCTTCAGGCTGCCGTAAATATGGATGCTGCCGTCGGAGATCACTTCGGCGCCGTTGGCGATGGTGCCGACCACGACCAAATCGCGATCGCGCGCATAGACCTGTTGGCCCGAACGCACCGTGCCATCGTGACGCTGCGCGCCGACCGAAGCGGTAGGCTGCGACAGCACCGGTTCGCGCACTGGCGTCGCTGGCGCGGGTACTGCGGTGGGAGCGGACGGCGTGATGCTGCCGCCGTCGGCCGGCTCGTAGGCCGCGCGAAACTTGGCGATCAGCGGCAGCCCCATGCGCTGTGCCAGCGCTTCGGTGGCGCTGGTGCCGTAGGCCAGGCCCACCGGCAACATGCCGGCGCTGCGCACCGCTTCAAGCAGAGCGTCGACGATGCCGTCGTCCGGCAGATTAAGCAGGTGGCTCAGGTCGAGAACGACTGCCGCGCGCGAGAACAGTTGGGGGGCGGCGCGCACGCGGCGTTCGAGTTCCTCGCACAAGGCCGCCGCATCGGGCCGTCGCACGCGCACACAGGCAATCCCGACCTGCCCGAAACGCAGATCGCAGGCTTCAGAAGTATCCATCTTTGCATTCATGAACGCCGCTCTCCAGCGAGGCGGCGTGTCTTAGAGTCTTGATTGGCTAGGGGAAGATCGCGGCCAGCCAGCCAAGGCAGGTCCGGCAGGCCGCTATGTTCGAGATAGGTATCGCGCACGTAGGTGTAGCTGGGCAGGTCCTTGGCGAGCAGGCTCACCTGCGGCCCGCGTTCGCCCATGCGCTGCTGGCCCACTTCCTGGAAGCCGTAGGTGCCGTGAAACAGCACGACCACGTCGTCGGCCGGCTCCAGGAACACTTCGCAGGTGAGCAATGGCACGCGCACTTCGGCGTAGCTGTTCACGTCGCAATAGAAGATGCGGCCCAGACCGTGGCGGCGGTACGCGTTGGCGATCACGATGCGGTCGATGTAGACGAACGCCGGATAGTGCTCGCTGAACCAGCAGTAGTTGGGGCTTTTGTAATCGCGCCCGTCGCGCAGGGCGATCAGGAAACCGGCGAGATGACCGTCGATCTCGGCCACGCGGAAGTAATCGGCGTGATCGTAGAAATAGCGCAACTGCGCGGCATCCAGGACCAGAATGGAGCGACCGGCGGTGTTGTTGAGCGCCAGTACGGCATCCAGGTCGTGCTCCCGCACGTCGCGGATGGCAAGGGCCATTCGTTGCTCCGCAGTGATGGTGACTAGGTATGAAGACCGACTGACGGCCCAGCTCGAGGCGCATTATGGCATGCGACACCGGGTGGCACATCCCGTATTGCGGCATGAGTTCGCATGTAAAAGCTTTGTAAAACCGACGCCTAGGCGGGCGGTCGGGCCGGAGCGGGGCGGCGTACGATAGCGCATGACTTCCCGCGCATTCGGTCGGCCCAAGGCAGCCCTATGATGCAGGCATGGCAATGACCAATTTCAATCACACTCGGCTTTTGCGCATCACGGGGCTGATCGCTTACCTCTGCGATGGCACGCCGCTGTTTACCAACTGGGCGACCGAGCGGCTGGACCTGCTGCAGCGACCTAATTTCTCGCTGCTGCTGTGGACACTGTCCTACCTGCTATTCGGGGTGCTGTATCTGCTCATCACCAACAACCTGGGCGCGCGCACTCATATCTGGGCGCGGCTGATCGGTCTGTTGCTGCTTACGGCCACCGCGGTGATGGTGGGCTGGTATAGCCATAGTGGTTTGTCCGCCACACTGCTGGTGGTGGTAGCGGTGGTCTTGCCATGGCTGGTCCCGTTCTGGGCGGGCGTGGCCTGGATCGTGTTGCAGGCGCTCAGCATGGCCGTGTTGTTTTCCACCTTTGCCGAACTCAAACACAGCATCTTGCTGGGTACGCTGCAGGCATTCATCTATACCGCCTTCGCCATGCTCGGCTTCGTGGCTTCGCTGGTGGCCAGCCAATTGGCAGAGGAGCGCGAGGCGCAGCGGCGGCTCAATTCCGAGCTGCGCGCCACCCGCGCGCTGCTGGCCGAATCCACCCGCATCGCCGAGCGCATGCGCATCGCGCGCGAGCTGCATGATGTGATCGGACACCATCTGACCGCGCTTAGCCTCAACCTGGAAGTGGCTAGCCACCTCAGTAACGAGTCAGCTTCGGTGCACGTGCGCAAGGCGCAAAGCACGGCGCGGTTGCTGCTGACCGATGTGCGCGAGGCGGTGAGCGAGCTGCGCCAGGACGATGCGATCGACCTCACCCAAGCCCTGCAAAGCCTGATCGACGGCGTGCCGAGCCTGCGCGTGCACCTGAACATCCCGCCGCGTTTCAGCGTGGAAGACCCAGGCCGGGCACAGGTGCTGCTACGTTGCGTGCAGGAGATCATCACCAATACCGCACGGCATGCCGGCGCCCGCAATCTGTGGCTCACCTTTACCTATGAGGATGAGACCCTGCTCAGCCTGTGCGCGCGGGACGATGGCCGCGGCGTCAGCGACATCACGCCTGGCAATGGGCTTTCCGGTATGCGCGAGCGACTGGCCGAATTCGGCGGCAGCGTCACGATGGAGAGCGAAGCAGGGCAGGGTTTTGCCCTCAGCATCCGTCTTCCATTGGGCGAGCCGTCGGTGTTGGCGCATACGCCTTCCCGTTTCGAACCGCCTGCATTGAGCCTGACCTGATGACTTGCCAGAATGTTGCCAATGGCTGGAGTCATTCCTGCTGCGAGGATCCGCGATGATTTCCGTTTGTCTCGTCGACGACCAGAACCTGGTACGCCAGGGTGTGCGTTCCCTGCTCGATCTGGCGGAGGATATTCGCGTGGTGGCCGAGTGCGCCGATGGCGTGCAGGCCGTGCAGGATATTCCGCGCATCAAGCCCGACGTGGTGCTGCTAGATCTGCGCATGCCCAACATGAGCGGTCTGGAAGTGCTGCAAGCCCTGTCGGCGCGCAGTGAGCTGCCGCCCACCATCATCCTCACCACCTTCGACGACGATCAGCTCGTGCTGCAGGGCCTGAAGGCCGGCGCGCGCGGTTATCTGCTTAAGGATGTGTCGCTGGAGCAACTGGTGGAAGCGGTGCGCACCGTCGCCAACGGCGGTTCGCTGGTGGCGCCGATGGTCACCCAACGCCTGCTGGCCGGCGTCAGCCGCATCCATAACCAGTTCACCAGCCTGGAGCAGCCCGATCCGCTGACCGAACGCGAGACGGAGATCCTGCGACTGCTGTCCGGTGGCTACAGCAATAAGGAAATTGCCAATTCTCTAAAGGTGGCTGAGGGCACCGTCAAAAACCACGTCTCCAACATCCTGTCCAAGCTCGGCGTGCGTGATCGAACGCGCGCGGTACTCAAGGCTTTGGAGCTGGGTATCGTCTGATCGGGCGATTGCTTTAGCCCATCTTTAGCCCATCGGGAAATGCTGCTTCGCAACGCGGCTGCGGGCTGTCTCGGCCCGTAGCGTTCCTGCGCGTGAGCAAGTACCATCGGCAGCTTAGGCGCCGGCCGAACCCCCGTCCTGATGCGGTTTCCCTCGAGGGAAGACTCCTTATGGCGGTCCCGTTCCGACCTGCGCTTTCCACCGCTTTAGAGAGACGTCTCGGAGAACCCTGGAATGACGCGTGTTCTGGAATTCATCGTTGCCCTCATCATCGTCGTCGTTGTCGGCGTCGTGGTGGGCATCATCATGCCCGGCAGTGGCCACGTTGAGCGGTCATTGGTGGTCAGCAAAGACCTCCGCCAGGTCTACGACGTGGTGGCTAATTTCCGCACCTTCCCCGACTACGCCGTGTTGCGCGCGTACGACCCGAAAACCCAGTACACCCTTTCCGGCAATGCCTATGGTCCCGGTTCCGAGATCAGCTGGGCCAGCCAGGACGAGAAAGTCGGCAACGGCAAGCTGACGATCGCCAGCACCCAGCCGGACTTCAGCAAGATCGACCCCACCGTCAACAACGCCCAGATCATCTGGAACTTGGACAACGAGTGGCGTGGTAGCGACAAGCACTTCACCCTGGATCTGCTGCGTCAGGGCAACACCGGCAAGCTGACCAAGATCACCTGGTCGTATGACGTAAGCTACGGCTTCAACCTGCTGGATCGCTATTCCAATCTGTACATCCATGGCCAGCCTGACGCCTTCATCCAGTACAGCTTGAACAGCCTGCAGAACGTGCTGGCCGGCGTGCCGAACATCGACTACAGCGCGCTCGATCCGTACGTCCAGCAGACCAAGCCGACGCCGGTGCTGCTGGTGTCCACCTCGATGAAGCGCAAGGACGGTCTGGATGGCCTGAACGAAGCCACCGACGCCGCCATCAAAGAGATCCAGGATGCCGCCAAGAAGCTGGGCGTGCATACCAATGGTCCGCGCATCATCTTCACCACCAACTATGGTGACGAGACCTACACCTTCGACGTGGCCGAGCCGATCGACACCGATACGCTCAACGTGGCCGGTCAGAGTGTGACGCTCACCCCGCCGACGCCGCCTTCGTTGAACGAGCAGTTGCAGCCAGCTTCCAGCAGCACCGCCGCTGCGCCGGCCAATGCTGACAACAACGCCCAACCTGGCAGCAAGGATCGCTTCGGCCGCGTGATCGTGGACAACAACGTGCGCGCCACGCTGGCGTTCAGCGGTCCGGCACTGGAAGCGGTGTGGAACGGTACCGCCGCCGGCGTGCCCCAGACGCGCGACATGCTGAAGGCTTATGCGCAGACGCATGGCTACAAGTTCGATGAAGTGACCAACCGCCTGTACGACATCCTCGTGCAGCCGGAAGTGAAGGACAACGGCGGTAACATCCAGACCTACGCACAGTTCGCCGTGTACCTGCCGCTGCAGGATGCGTCGAACGGTGCCACCGTGCCGCAGCAGACGCCTGAGCAGCAGACCGGCATCAAGCAGCCGGGCGTGCTCAATGCGAACGGTCAGCCGGCTTCCAGTAGCACCGCTCCGGCACCGGCCAGCAGTGCGCCGGCTGCTGCTAGCAGCGCGGCGAAGTAAGCATCACGCTTCACCAAACAAACAGCCCTCCTCGCGGAGGGCTTTTTGTTGGGCGCGGAAATCGTGAAGCGGGAATCGTAAAAGCGCCGCGACTGCGCTTTTCACCATTCCCGATCTACGGCTCTCCAAGAACTTTCTCGCCCGCTTGCGGTACATTGCGTTGCGGTTCCTTTCGCGAGCGGACATGATCGAGACCGACAAGCTCACCAAGCGCTACGGCCATTTGACCGCGGTAGATGCGCTAAGCATCTACGCCGAACCGGGCCAGGTGCTCGGGCTGCTGGGCCCCAACGGTGCAGGCAAGACGACGGCGATGCGCATGATCGCCGGCTTCCTCACGCCTAGTTCCGGCACCGCGCGTGTCTGCGGTCATGACGTGACTCGCGAACCGCTCAAGGCCAAGCGCGCCCTCGGCTATCTGCCGGAAGGCGCGCCCAGCTACGGCGAAATGACAGTGCGAGAGTTTCTGGTGTTCATCATGCGCATGCGCGGGTTGCGTTCCGATGTGGGCCGTCGTCGCTTTGACGAAGTGGTGAGCCATCTGCAGTTGGACGAAGCGCTAAACGTGAGCGTGGATACCTTGTCCAAAGGTCTACGTCGGCGCGTGGGCTTGGCACAGGCGATCCTGCACGATCCACCGGTGCTGATGCTGGACGAACCCACCGACGGCCTCGATCCTAACCAGAAACATGCCGTGCGCCGGCTCATCGATGCGATGGCGCGCGAGCGCACGATCCTGATCTCCACGCACCTGCTCGAGGAAGTGCACGCGCTGTGCAATCGCGTGGTGATCATCGCCGGCGGCCAGTTGCGCGCCGACGCTACACCGGCGGAACTGGAAGCGCGTTCGCGCTATCACGGCGCTGTGTCTTTCAGCGCGCAGGGCAGCGGCGTGTCGCAGGAAATGCTCGGGCGCCTGCCGCAGGTAGCCGGTATCGAGGTGGATCCGTTGGACGGCCGCATCACAGTGTTCCCCAAGCCGGGCGAACGCATCCTGGAGCCGGTTGAAGCACTGCTGCGTCAGCAGGGACTGGAGATTTCCGAGATCCAGCTCGAACGTGGTCGACTCGACGAGGTGTTTCGCCAGATCACTCTCGGCGAGGAAGAAAAAACGGAGGCGCAGCCATGAACGCGGCCATAGCGGTCATGCGCCGAGAACTGCGCAGTTACTTCGTGACGCCGGTGGCGTACGTGTTCCTGGTGATCTTCCTGGTGCTGTCGGGCATCCTCACGTTCTACGTCGGTGATTTCTACGATCGCGGCATCGCCGACTTGCAGCCGTTTTTTGCGATGCACCCATGGCTCTACCTGATCCTGGTGCCGGCGGTATCGATGCGCCTGTGGGCCGAGGAAGCCAAAGCCGGCACGCTGGAATTGCTGCTGACGCTGCCGATCACGCTATGGCAGGCGATGCTGGGCAAATTTCTGGCGGCGTGGTTTTTCGTCGGCCTCGCGCTGCTGCTCACGTTTCCGGTGTGGATCACCGTCAACTACTTGGGCTCGCCGGACAACGGCATCATCGTCGCCGGCTACGTCGGCAGTTGGCTGATGGCGGGGGCCTTCCTGGCAATCGGCGCGTGCCTTTCGACAGTGACCAGCAGCCAGGTGGTGGCCTTCATTCTCACCGCCGTGGTGTGCGTGCTGCTGATTCTTGCTGGCCAGACGCAGGTGCTGGATTTTTTCCAAGGCACTTTGCCGCGCCGATTGGTGAACGGCGTGGCGCATCTGTCCATGCTGCGACATTACGAAGCGATCGCACGCGGCGTGCTCGATGTGCGTGATCTCTTGTATTTCGTACTCACCATCGTGGCGTGGCTGACTGCCGGCGTGCTGGTGATCGATATGAAGCGGAGCCGTTAAGAGCCTGCCTACGGTTTCGGCGTGGCCCGCGCCGGGATCTGTTTGCCTGACGGGCAAGGAGGAACGAAGGCGTGTATGTCGATACACAACTGAGTGAGGACGCTGCCCGGCGGGCAAACAGCCCCGGCCCGAAGGGTTGCCACGGTGCGGCCGCCATGCGGCAGCGCGCGGCTTGGCTTGCCAGCCAGGCAAGCGCTGCGCCACGCACTACCACCTGGCGAACGCACTGTGACAACGCGGGCTACGCCGAAACCGTAGGCAGGCTCTGATGTTCGGTCTCCCTTTGCGTCGACGCACCGTGCTGATCAGCGGATTGATCGCGCTGATCGTGGCCTATTGCAGCCTTACGCTGGTCACCAGCCGCTGGCTTGCGCCGGAACGTTTCGACCTGACCCAGGATCGCCTGTATACGCTCTCGCCGGGCACGCGGCAGATCGTGGACAGTGTGGACCGTCCGCTCTGGTTGACGTTGTACTTCTCCCAGCACGCCACGAAAGATCTGCCGACGTTGCGCAGCTACGAACAGCGCGTAGCGGAGATGCTGCAGGAAATCGTCGCGCGTTCGCACGGCCGCATCCGTCTGCAGATCGCCGATCCGGTGCCTTACTCCGACGACGAGGCCAGCGCGGAAGGTAACGGCCTCACTGCGGTGAACGGCGGCAGCAATGGTGAGCGCATCTTCTTCGGCCTGGTCGGCACCACGCGTCCGCCCAGCAACGAAGCGGCGGCGGATTACAGGGCTGATTATCCGCAGCAGGCCCGCGAAAAACGCATCGATCGCACGTTGGCGATTCCGTTCTTTGATCCGAATCGCGAAACCTTCCTCGAATACGACGCCGCCAAGCTGCTGTATCAGCTGAGTGAGCCGGAAAAGCCGCGCATCGGCGTGATTACCGAACTGCCGGTGATGGGCAGCGTCGGGCAGGGCACGCAGCCATGGGCAGTGATGCGTCAGCTGCAGCAGCTGTTCGACGTGGAAATGATCGATACGGACAAGCTCAAGCACATCGACAAGAACATCCAGGTACTGCTGCTGATCCATCCCAAGAACCTGCCTGTCAACGTACAGTACGCGATTGATCAGTACGTGCTCGGCGGCGGGCATCTAGTGGCGTTCGTGGACCCCTACTCCGAATCCGATCCCACGCCGCTGGTCGACGACACCACCAGCGCCACCAACAACCACAGCTCGAACCTGCCGCGCCTGTTCACCGACTGGGGCGTATCGTTCAATCCGGACCAGGTCGTGCTCGATCGTGCGCGTGCGCTGCCGATCGAACTGGCGGGCGTCAATCTCGCACATCCGGCGATGCTGGGCTTGGGCACGTCCGAACTCAATCGCGACGATGTGATCACCGCCAGCCTGCAACGGGTCAATGTTTCCACTCCCGGGCATTTCGATCTGCTGCCGGATGCGACCACACGGCTGATCCCGCTGATGCAAAGCAGCTCGGATGCTGAGGTGGTGCCCACGCAGCGTGTGATCGAAGCCAGTACCAATCCTTCCAGCCTGCTGGACGGCTATCAACCACAGAACCAGAACTACGTGATCGCCGCGCGCCTGCGCGGGACGTTCGCCAGCGCCTTTCCGGAATTCGCCAAGCGGCCGGGTCACCTGTCGGCTTCGCCGCCGAACGCGGAGGTGATCTTGGTGGCCGACACCGATCTGCTTACCGATCGCCTGTGGGTGGAAACGCAGAGCTTCCTCGGCCAGCCGATGCTCAGCGCGTTCGCCAACAACGGCGACTTCATCAGCAACATGGTCGACAACCTCAGCGGTTCATCGGCGCTGCTGTCCATTCGCGGACGTTCCACCTCGCAGCGCCCCTTCACGCGCGTGCAAGCGCTGCGGCGCGCCGCCGACCGCAAGTTCCTGCAGAAGGAACAAGAACTGGAAAGCGAGCTGGCTGACACCAAGCGCCGCCTGGAGGAACTGCAACCGGGCAAGGGCACACGCGACACGTCGACCAGTGCTGAGCAAAAGCAGGAAATCGAACAGTTCTTGCAGCGCCAGCTCGCCATCAGCAAGGAGCTGCGCGATGTGCAGCATCAACTCAATGCCGAGATCGATGCGCTGGGCACGCGGTTGAAGGTGATCAATATCGTGATGTTGCCGGTGCTGATTACGCTGTTTGGATTGATGTATGGCTGGAAGCGCACGCGGCGGAATCGGCGGCAGCGGGGGTGAGGGCGATATGCCGCAGGAGTATTGTTCTACGTCGTTACGCTGAAACAATTCATTTGCGCTATGTTCAACGTCGTCATTCCGGCTTTCGCCGGAATGACGACAAGGCTTTGATGTTGCTTTGCAGCCAACGAGTAGCTGCTCGGGGACGATGTAAGTATCGATGACCGCCACCTTGCTCAAATGGATCGTCCCCTGGGAGTTCTCGTGGGTCTTCCTGCTGAGCTTCCTGGCCGCCTGCGTCTTGTACTGGCGTGGCTGCCGCAAGCTGCCGGTGAGCGTGGGGCGCAAGCTGGCGTTCTGGTCAGGCTTGGCGATCGTCTACCTTTGCCTGCACACTTATTTCGATTTCTACGCCGAGCATGAATTCTTCATGCATCGCATCCAGCAATTGCTGCTGCATCACCTGGCGCCGTTGATGATCGTCGCGTCCTATCCGGGTTCGGTGCTGCGCGCCGGTTTGCCGTTGCGGTGGCGCATTCGCATGCTGCGTCCGGCGCTACGCTCTTGGCCATGGCGGCTGGTAAGCGCGGTGCTGCTCAACCCCGCTGTCGCCACCGTCCTGTTCGTGGCCTTTGTGCTGATCTGGCTGGTGCCGTCGATGCAGACCATGGCGATGCTCGACTGGCGTATTTATCGTTTCATGAACTGGTCGATGATCGTCAGCGGTTTCGTGTACTGGTGGCTGGTGCTGGATCATCGGCCGCGTCCGCCGGGGCGCATGATTCCCGGCCTGCGCGTGCTGTCGCCCGGCTTCACCATGGCGCCGCAGATTTTGGCAGGCGCCATCATCACCTTCTCCAAGGCCGACCTTTATCCGATCTTCGAGATCTGCGGACGCGCGTTCAACTTCAACGTTTTCACGGGTCAGTTGATCGGCGGCATCATCATCTGGGTGCCGGCTGCAACGATCGAAACCATCGGCGGCCTGCTGGCCATGCGCCAATGGCTTCGGCTTTCGCGCAGCGGGCGCATTCGGCGCCAGGCGCGGGCGCAAGCACTTTCCAACGTGGCGGCCGGTGGCGTGAGCCGCTGAGCGTTACAACACCTGCGTGAGTTGGCGTGTGGTGAAGTGCGCCTCCGCTGGATAGCCGAAGGCATTGTTGATGTAGGTGACGCCGTCGATCGTCACGCGGCGGTTGACGTGGCTATGTCCGTAGATGTGCATGCACGAACCGAGTGCACGAAGCTGCGCATCGAGCACGGTCGTGCCCAGCACCGGATAGATCTTCCGGTGTTTGTGAGGAATGCGTTCTGGCATCAGGTCGATGCGCGGCAGGAAGTGCGAAAAGGTAATGATCTGTTTCGCATCCTGCAGCGAAGGGGAAGATGAGCTGGGATTGCGGTCCGTGAAATACCGCGTCAGCGCGACGTCGTCGTAGTCCGGCCAGCGGCAGGCGCGAAAATCGGCCCAGGCGGCTTTGAGATAGTCGTCGGCTTCACCGAATGAATAGTCGTACCAGCCCAGCAGCGGGACGATGGCGAGATCCGCATCGCGAAAGATGTCCGTGCGAACACCGTGTTCGCCGGCCGCGGCGGCTACAGCATCGAGCTTCTCGAAAGAGCTGTGCACGCGCTCGCGGTTAATCCACAGATCGTGGTTGCCGGGCACATACAGCACGGTGGCGAAGCGTTTTGTCAGAGCCTTGAACGCTTCGTCGAGCAGGGTGAGGCGATCGGAAACGTCGCCGGCAAGCATCAGTACATCGTCGTTGTATTCGTGCAGCGGCAATTGCTGCAGCCATTCGTGATTGGCCGCATAGTCCAGGTGCAGGTCGGAAATCGCGAAAATGCGCATGCTCTTTACAGTTCAATCGACCGCGTTGGCCGGGCGAATCAGGAATGGCACCTGCAGATGGCTGCCATCGGCGAAATTCAGCGTGACATCGATCTTGTCGCCCGGCTTCAAGGGATGCGCTGCCTGTTGCAGCATTAAATGGTAGCCGGCCGGCGCCAATGCAACCCCGCCATGCGCAGGGATGGTCAGCCGATCGAGCACGCGCATGGCGCTGTTACCAGCCTGATCCATGGCGCTTTGATGAAGCATCACCGACACATACGCAGCGCTTTGCACGGAGACCAGCGTTGCGGCGGAGGCGCCCTGGTTGTCGAGCCTGACGTAACCGCCAGCTGGCAGATCGCCCGGTAGCAGCCGGATCCATGCATGGCTGGCCTTGATCTGATCCGCCTGTGCTGCCAGCGCATAGTGTGGAAGCAGCGCCATCAGCAGCACAAGCAGCATGACGCGCTTCACGTGGCACCTCCAGGGCTTAGTAGCAGATGCAGATCGTGCACCAGCTTGTCCTGTGCATCGTCCGGCGTGGCAAGCAGGCGTGCGTGGCCGCTGGTGTCGAAGATATAGATGCCCGAACTGTGGCTGACGTCGTAGCTGCCGCCCGATTTGTCCGGCTCACGACTGAAAGCTGCACGGTAGCGCTTGGTGAGCGCTTCGATATCCGCCGGCGTGCCCGTCAAGCCGATCGCGTGAGGATCGAACGCGGTGACGTAGGCATGCAGCGCTTCGGGTGTGTCGCGCGCCGGATCCACGCTGACGAACAGAATACGCGCGCCATCCGCCAGCTTGCCGAGCCGCTGCATCACTACATGCAGATGTGCCAGCGTCAACGGGCACACGTCCGGGCAATGCGTGTAGCCGAAGTAGAGCAGGGTGACTTTGCCACTGTAGTCGGTTGCCGTGACCGTCTTGCCTTGGTCGTCGGTAAGCCGGAACGAAAGATCGGGCATGTGTCCCGAAATATCGGTGAGCTGCCATGGCGCTGCTTCGTCGTGTTGCTGGCAGGCGGCGAGTAGCATGCCGGCAGTGAGCGCGATCGAGAAACAGACTATGCGGGCGAAACGCGAGAGCTTCATGCAAGAATCCCGTGCGGTAGAACCTGCTCAGGATACGCCACATGCGGCGGTTCCATTCCTTGCCATGCAACCGGAAAGCACGCGATGCGACAACTTGCCCAAAACCGTGATGGTCTGATCGTCGGCTTGACCGGCGCGAGCGCCGTGCTACTCGGTGCGTTCGGCGCGCATGCGCTTAAAGGTACGCTCGATACGTCACATAGCGAGCTTTGGCACACCGCGGTGCAATATCACTTCTGGCATGCCTTGGCTTTGGCGGGCACGGCGTTGTGCGATGCCGGCAAGGCACGCCGCGTTGCGATGCTGGCATTCGTCGTCGGCATCGCGATGTTCTCGGGCAGCCTGTACGCGCTGGCGTTGGGCGCGCCGCGGTGGATGGGAATCGTGACACCGTTTGGTGGCGTGGCCTTCATCCTGGGTTGGATTGCGTTGGGTACGGCACTAAAGCAGCGTTTGAGTTAACGCACGCTAGCGAAGACGCAGTCGATCATCGCGTCAGGATAAGGTTTCCAGTCGATAGCGGTTACCTCGAACTGCGGCCCGCCGCTCCCGCAGCGCCTCCCGAGATATTTGCCGGCGAAATTTCGTACATCTCGGCAAACGTATACACCTCGTCGATCTGGATGCTGCCGAATTCATTAGCGGCGTTGAAGAAATGCCACGGGTTGCCGTCGCCGATATCGAGCGCGATGTGACCGCTGTCGAAACTCGAGGCGGCCGGGTCGAAACTGCGCCAGCGCCGGCCCACCCAGGCGATCACCCAAGCGTGCGGCACGAACACGCGCATCTTGTTGTTGTAGTGATCGGTGTAAAGCATGCCTATGACGACGCGAGTCGGAATATTCTGGGCGCGAGCCATGGCGGCAAGCAGCACGGCGAACTGGGCGCAGTCGCCTCGACGATCCCGCGCCACGTCAAGCGCGGAGACATAGCCGATATCCAGCCCTCGTTGTGTGACATAGCGGCTGACGAAGCTGTTGAGGTTGCCCATCACGTGCAGCTTATTTTTCGTATCGCCCGCAGCGATGGCCGCAAGCCGCCTGATTTCCGGCGCATCGGATTGTAGCCAGGCGTTGGGCTGTGTATCCGCAGGCGTGGGAGGACTCTGTGCGTCGAGCAATCCGCGGTAGACGTTGATCTGCCATTCGCCGTTGCCGAGATCGGCCACCGATTGCTCGTCCGTGGTGATGAACGGCTTGATGATGGCCTTGTTGGTGACATGCAGGCGATAGCTGAGGAAATCGGCCAGCATTCTCGGCGTGATCAGTCGCGGCGAATCGACCATCGCCGAGTCCATCATGTCCAAGCTCTGCGTGGGTGCCAAAGCGCAAGTTTCGCTGCAGGCGATCATGTCCATCGGCCGGCCCAGCATGGTGGCCGAGCCTTTGCGGATATTGCCTTGCGCGTCCAGCCATAAATCGACACTTTGCGTGTTCTGAGGGCTGCGCAGCGTTTCCCGCTGATGGCTTAGCGTCTCGATGCGGTCAGGAAGTTCCACGCGCTCATTGCCGATGACCTCGACGGCAAGATCCATGGCTTCCAGGCTGGCCTGGTTGTACACAAGCAAGTGGTAATGCTTGCCGGGGTACGGAATGGCGGCTTGCAGGGCTTCGCGCTGACCTTCTACCAACAGGGCGCCGGCCGGCCATTCGGTGGTCGAATGCTGACTGTTTCCGGCTGCGGTGGTGATCAACTCCAGGCTACCGTCGGGCAGCCGCTTGCCTTCCACGCTTGTCTCGGTGCTGGACTGCGTCGTCATGCTGAAACTGATCGGTTTCCCGTCGATCGTTTCCACGCTGCGGCTGACGTTGGTGTAGGGCGCCCGCTTGTAATTGCGCTCGATATCCATCACCAGTGTCTGCGTGGTGATCACGGTATCGCCGACCTGTTCGCGCTGAATTTCCTCATGGCCGACCTTGCGGCCGTTGAGCAGCACGGTCATCCATGTGGTGGCGGGGGACACAGCCTCCGCAGCAGCCCTGGCCGGGCTGGGGGCAAAGCACAACACCGGCACCAGCAAAAGCGGGGCGAGCCTGTTGCGCATAAGCGATCCGTGGGGAGCGGAGTCGAAGCTACTGAATACCTGCTTATGCGCCATGTCAATCTGCGGTGCGGCAAGCTCAGCCGCGTACAATGGCGTTTTGTCTGGAGCCCACTATGAAGCCCTTCGGCACGCCCCATTCCGACCATGCCCTGAAAGTGCTGTTGCTCGGCGCGGGCGAGCTTGGCAAGGAGGTGGCGATCGAGCTGCAGCGCTTTGCCGTGGAAGTGATCGCGGTGGACCGCTACGCGCTTGCGCCGGCCATGCAGGTAGCGCATCGCAGTCACGTGATCGACATGCTCGACGGCAACGCCTTGCGCGCCCTGATTGCACAGGAAAAGCCGGATCTGGTGGTGCCCGAAATCGAAGCTATCCACACGCCCACCCTTGTCGAGCTGGAACAGCAGGGTCTGAAGGTGATCCCGACCGCGCGCGCTGCCTGGCTGACCATGGATCGCGAAGGCATCCGCCGGCTCGCCGCTGAGGAACTTGGCCTGCCCACCTCCCCGTACCGCTTTTGTGACAGCGAGGCCGAATACCGCGAGGCGGTGGCGGCGATCGGCTATCCGTTCGTCATCAAGCCGGTGATGAGCTCTTCCGGCAAAGGCCAGAGCATCGTGCGCGACGCAGCTGATGCGCAGCACGCGTGGGATTACGCGCAATCCGGCGGTCGTGCCGGCAAGGGCCGTGCGATTGTCGAGGGTTTCATTCCCTTCGATTACGAGATCACCCTGCTCACCGTGCGGCACAAGGACGGCACCTGTTTTTGCGCGCCGATCGGACATCGCCAGGAAGACGGCGATTACCGCGAATCCTGGCAGCCGCAACCGATGAGCCCGGCGGCCCTCGCCGAAGCGCAGCGTCAGGCCGAAGCGATCACCGGCGCACTGGGCGGTTGGGGCGTATTCGGCGTGGAGTTCTTCGTGAAAGGCGACAGCGTGATCTTTTCCGAAGTGAGTCCGCGACCGCACGATACTGGCCTGGTCACACTGATTTCCCAGGATCTGTCGGAGTTTGCTTTGCATGCCCGCGCGATTCTCGGTCTGCCGATTCCGGCAATTCGCCAGCAGGGACCTTCCGCCTCGTGCGCGGTACTGATGGAAGGCGAGGGCCGCGCGCCGCGCTATTTCGGCATGGCCGAAGCTCTGGCCGAATCGGATACGCAATTGCGTATCTTCGGCAAACCCGAGGTGAAAGGACGTCGCCGCATGGCGGTCACACTGGCGCGCGATAACGATATCGAGGCGGCCAAGGCCAAGGCGATCCGGGCGGCGAAGGCGATTCGGATCGAGTTGTAGAATCGGCGATACCTATCCACTCCCTCTCCCCTCGTGGAGAGGAAGTAAAAACACAACGGAGCACAACGATGGAATCAACTGGCTTCGCGCACTGGCTGGTCGTGCTGGTAGAAACCTTCGCGGTGCTGTTCCTGATGCTGCTGGTGATCGCCATCCTAGTCGTGCTGGTGACGTGGGTGATCGACCGCAACCAGACGCACAACTCCGTGCTGCGCAATTACCCGGTGATTGGGCACTTCCGTTACTGGTTCCTGCATCTGGGCGAATTCTTCCGCCAATACCTATATTCCAGCGACCGCGAGGAAATGCCGTTCAATCGCGCGCAACGCATGTGGGTGTATCGCGCGGCGAAGAATTCCGAGAACACCAATGCGTTCGGTTCCACGCGCGATCTGCACCTGGAAGGCGTACCGTTCTTCGTCAATGCTGCGTTTCCCTCGTTGGGCGAAACGCACGTGAAACCACAGCCGGTGCGCATCGGGCCGTATACGCGCGAGCCGTACGATCATGCGGCGTTCTTCAACATCTCCGCGATGAGCTTCGGCGCGCTGTCCGCGCCGGCCGTGCGCGCGCTGTCTATCGGCGCTGCCAAGGCGGGCATCTGGATGGACACGGGCGAAGGTGGTCTTGCGCCGTATCACCTCGAAGGCGGTTGCGACATCGTGTTCGAGATTGGCACCGCCAAGTACGGTGTGCGTACGCCGGATGGCAAGCTGGATGATCAAAAGTTGCTGGCGATCTGCGCGCACAAACAGGTGAAGATGGTGAGTATCAAGCTCGGCCAGGGCGCCAAGCCCGGCATGGGCGGCCTGCTGCCGGCGGCCAAGGTGACGCCGGAAATCGCCCAGATCCGCGGCATTCCGGCAGGCCAGGATTCGCAGAGTCCGAACCGCCACCTGGACATCGCCAACGTGCCACAGCTGATGGATGCCGTACGGCACATCCGTGATCTCACCGGCAAGCCCACCGGCTTCAAGGCGGTGTTCGGCGGCATGGAATGGATCGAGGAAGTGTGCGATGAAGTGAGCAAGCGCGGTATCGAAAGCGCGCCAGATTTCATCATCGTCGACGGTTCGGAAGGCGGTACCGGCGCTGCGCCGCAGACCTTGATGGAAGGTGTGGGTCTGCCACTGCGCGAAGCGCTGCCGGCGCTGGTCAACACTTTGATCGAACGCGGCCTGCGGGATCGCATCAAGGTGATCTGCTCAGGCAAATGCATTACCGCGTACGACGTGGCGTGGGCGCTGTCGATGGGCGCGGATTTCGTCAACTCCGCGCGCGGCTTCATGCTTGCGTTGGGTTGCATTCAATCGCTGCAGTGCAATCGCAATACATGCCCCACCGGCATCACCACGCAGAACCCACGCTTGCAGCGTGGCTTGGTGGTGATGGACAAGAGCGAGCGCGTGGCGCATTACGCGCACAACGTGATGCACGAAGTGGGCATCATCGCGCACAGCTGCGGCGTGGACGATCCGCGCGAGTTGGATCGCACACATTGTCGCGTCATGGGCGATGACGGGGTTTCGGTGCCGTTGGTGAAGCTGTTTCCGTATCCGGAAATGGCCGCTGAAAAGGTTTGATGTCTCCCCGGGGCCGTCAACCCTGCCGCAAGGCCACCCAACCTTCCGCCGTGCGCACCTGCAACGGCTTGAAGCGCCGCTTGTAATCCATCTTCGGATGCCCTTCGATCCAGAACCCCAGGTATACCCACGGAATGCCGCGTCGTTTCGCCAGCTCGATCTGCTGCAGGATGGCGAAGGTGCCCAGGCTGCGATCCTGTTCATCCGGATCGTAGAACGTATAGACGGCTGAAATGCCGGTGATACACACGTCCGTTACGGCCACCGCGAGCAGGCGATCACCCTTGTGCAGTTCCAGGAATACCGTGGGGCTCCATGGCGCGGTGAGGAAGCGGCGGAAGTCGCTGGCTTCGGCCTCGTCCATGCCGCCGCCAGGGTGGCGCGTACGCAGATAGCGCGAATACAGCGCATGGCGCTCGCTGTTGTAGCCGGCCATGCACTCGCGCACGATCAGGTCGTCGTTGCGTTTCAGGCAGCGGCGCTGCGAACGGTCCGGCTTGAAGTTGGCCACATCGATGCGGCACGGCGTGCATGCGTGGCAGCTAGGGCAGTGCGGAAAGTACAGGTGTCCGCCCGCGCGGCGGAAGCCATGATCCAGCGCCGCGCCATACAGCCGATCCAGCTGCGGGGCAGCTGGATCGATCACCAGATTCTGTGCGGTACGCCCCGGGTAATAACCGCAGGCGTGCGGCAGCGTCTGGAACAGGCGGACGTGGTCGGAGCGCATGGCCTGATTCTATGACCGCCGCCGCCTGCCGTGGCAAGGTTTTTGAAAGTTAAATGATGTGGAGGTAATGCAGCGCCAGCACCATGAACACGCCCAGGATCGACAGCAGCACGATGCGTCGCGCCCTGGTGACAGTATGTTCACGGCGGACATACAAGGAGGCCACGGGATCGCGTGAAATCCTCAGTTCCTCGGCGTGACGGACTTCCGGCTCAATGCCGAGCTTGCGCAGCAGCTCGCGCGCCCGAGTGTAGTCGTCCGCCTTGCTCACCCAGACCTGGGGCCAGCTGTCCCGGTTTTCGCTGCGCTGGGAGTAACTGAAGCGCTGATAGCTGGGTCGATTCCAGTTGGAGCGGTTGGTGATGGTCGTCTCGACGCCGTTTTCGGCCATGAAGGCCGCCACGCGATCGATGTTTTCTTGCCGGGGAGAGGTATAGAGAAGTCGCATGGGGCGATTTTACTCGTCACGCAACCGGATCAAGCCTTCCTGCGCGGTGGAGGCCACCAGTTGGCCGTCGCGGCTGAAGATCTGCCCGCGCGCCAGTCCGCGCGCACCCTGTGCGGTGGGGCTGTCGAACGAATACAGCAGCCATTCGTCCACCCGGAACGGGCGGTGGAACCACAGCGCGTGATCGAGACTGGCCATCTGCAGGTTGGGCGTGAGGTAGGAAATGCCGTGCGGCAGGGTGGCCGTGCCGATCAGGTGGAAATCCGACGCGTAGGCCAGCAGCGCGCGGTGCAGGATGGCCGAGTCGCTGACCGGTGCGGTGAGCCGGAACCAGATGTGCTGGATCGGCGGGAGTTTGGCCGGATGCAGCTCGTCGCGCGGCCATACCTGGCGGAATTCGAACGGACCGTCGCTGCCTAGCCAGCGCTGCAGCTTCACCGGCAGGCGGGCGAGCTCTTCGGTCGGTATGCGATGCATGGGCTCCACGTCTTCCGGTTCCGGCACTTCGGGCATGCCGGACTGGTGCTCTACGCCTTTTTCCGGAACCTGGAACGAAATGGAGCCATTGAGGATGGGCTGGCCGTGCTGGATCGCCACCACACGGCGGGACGAGAACGTACCGCCATCGCGCGCGCGCTCCACGCTGTAGACGATTGGCGCGTCGATATCCCCCGCACGCAGGAAATACGCGTGCAGCGAATGCGCCTCGCGCGACGGGTCCACCGTCTGCTGTGCCGCCGACAGCGCCTGGCCCAGCACCTGGCCACCGAACACGAAGCGCGTGCCGATGTCGCGGCTCTGGCCGCGGAAGAGGTTGTCTTCCAGTCGTTCGAGCTGCAGCAGCTCAACCAGTTCCTGCACGTGTGTCTCCCGCATGCGGCTAACCCCTGAACGAAATGGCGGAAAGTATAGCCGGCGCGTTTCTAGTGACGGGTGTCGATCCGCTGCAAACCGCTTCCGGCCAACACGTCCGTCCATGGAAACAGCGGACCAGGGTCGAGCTTGCGCGGCACTTCCAGGTTCGGATCGTCGCTGGCTGGCACGCGGGCGGTATCCAGATCCTCGTGGCCGGCTATTTCGCGCAGGTTCGGGAATTCCGTTCGCAACTGCGCCAGCAGCGCGCGTAGTGCGGCGATCTGCGCGACGGTGTACGGCTCGGTCATGGTCTGCCGATGCGAGTCGTACCACTCGGGATAGCGGCCGTGGTTCACCAACTCGATGCCGATCGATTGGGGGTTGTAACCGCGCACGTGATTGGCCGCGCGGATACCTGGCACGTAGCGGTAGATCGAGCCATCGCGATCGATGTAGTAATGGCCACTGGCGCCCGTGCCGGTTTCGTACAGCACGCGTTCGCCGTACTCGCGCGCCGTCGCCAGGTCGGGCAGTTCGGTGCAGTGGATCACCACCAGCGTCACTGCGCTGGCCGGGCGTTCCGGTAGCTTGGCGACGTAGGGCAGGGGCTGGTCGTGGATGGTCAACATGGACATGACCGCAGTATGGCGTAGGCTGGGATGGCAATCCCAGCCATTCGGGATGACAGCTGAGATTGTCATCCCAGCCTACCGACTGCACCTACGGCTATCATGCACGTCCCGCTGAGCACACATGGAGGCTGCCATGCCCGGACACGTCATACTTTCCCATGGCTCGGATACAGGTCCGGATGCCACCAAGGTCAGCGCGCTGGCGAAAATCGCCGAATCGATGGGCTGGAGCACAGAGCGGCCGGATTATCGCGAGGACGACAAGCTGGGCCATGCCGGCTCGGTCGAACCGCGTATCGCCCGCCTGCATCAGCGCATCGCCGCGTGCGCCGCGCCGCCGGTGCTGGTCGGCTCCAGCATGGGCGCGTTCGTTTCCGGCCAGGCTTCGCTGGAGTTGCCAGTGGCGGGCCTGTTTCTGCTGGCCACGCCGGCGCTGATTCCGGGCCACGACCTGGCGTTCGATGTGCGCCTGGATGTGTCGACGCTGTTGATCCATGGCTGGCGCGACGAAGTTTGTCCGCTGGATGAGATCTACGAATTTGCAGGCCGTCGTGAACTACCGCTGCTGATCGTGAATGACGATCACCGCCTGAGCGAGCACGTCGATGCCATCGGCCGGCAGTTCGGATTCTTTTTGGAACAGCTGGCGAAACAACGTTGAAGCAGTTCTTTGCAAGCTGCCCGAAAGGGCTCGAATACCTGTTGCGCGATGAGTTGATGTCGCTGGACGCCACCGACGTGCACGAGATGCTGGCAGGAGTGCGTTTTTCCGGTGACCTGGAAACGGCCTATCGCGCCTGCCTGTGGTCGCGCCTGGCCAGTCGCGTTCTGCTGCCTATCGCCGAATTCGATGCCGCGACCGACGATGCGTTATACGCGGGCGTGCAATCGATCGACTGGTCGGAACATCTGGCACCAAACGCCACGCTGGCGGTGGATGCCAACACGTCGCAAAGCAAGCTCACGCACAGTCAGTACCTGGCGCAGCGCGTGAAGGATGCGGTGGTCGATCAGTTCCGTCAGCGCGATCAGAAGCGTCCGGACGTTGATACGGAAGAGCCTGATGTGCGCATCAACCTGCACCTGCGCCGGGATCGTGCCACCGTGTCGATCGATCTGGCCGGTGCGCCGCTGCATCGCCGTGGCTGGCGGCAAACCCAGGGCGAAGCACCGCTGAAGGAAAACCTCGCCGCGGCCATGCTGCTACGCGCAGGCTGGCCGGCGGGCTATGCGCAAGGCGGCGCCTTGCTCGATCCGATGTGTGGCTCGGGCACCTTGCTGATTGAAGGCGCGCTGATGGTGGCGGATGTCGCGCCGGGTTTGCGTCGCGACTATTACGGCTTCCTTGGTTGGAAGCAGCATGACATTGCCTTGTGGCGCAACCTGCTCGACGAAGCGAACAGTCGCGCGGAAGCCGGCTTGCCAGCGCTGCGCAGTTGCTTCTTCGGTTCCGACTCGGATCCGCGCATGGTGCAGATGGCCAAGCGCAATGCGCAGGAAGCCGGTGTTGCCGGCTTCTTCACGCTGGACAAGCACGACGCACAGCACGTACGGCCACCGGCTGGCTTCACGCACGGCCTGGTGATCACCAATCCGCCTTACGGCGAACGGCTGGGCGAACGCGAAACCCTGCCCAAGCTTTATCGCGCTCTAGGCGAAACCCTGCGCGACCACTTCACTGGTTGGCGCGCAGCCGTGCTAGCAGGCGATGCGGAACTTGGGCGCGCCACTACCCTGCGCGCGGAAAAGAAATACGCGCTCTACAACGGTGCTCTGGAAACGGTGCTGTTGATCTTCGAACTGCATCCGCGCGATGAAACACCACGCGAAAAGCCGCCGCTCTCGCCCGGCGCGCAAATGCTAAAGAACCGGCTGGAGAAAAATCTCAAGCATCTGCGCAAGCGATTGGAACGCGAAGGCATCCATGCATGGCGTGCGTACGATCAGGATCTACCGGAATACGTCGCCGCCATTGACGTATACGCCGATACATCCGACGCCACGCATTTGCATATCCAGGAATATCGCGCGCCGGCCGATGTGCCGGTGGATGTGGCGCGCACGCGCATGCGAGAGATCGCGCGTGTGGCCAGCGAAGTGTTCGACACGCCGCGCGCGCGCATCGCCGTCAAGACGCGCGAGCGCGGCAAGGGTGGTTCCAAGTATGGTCAGTTCGATCAGCGCGGCGAATTCATCGAAGTGGAAGAAGGTGGCCTGACGTTTCTGGTCAATCTCTACGATTACCTGGATACCGGCCTGTTTCTCGATCACCGGCTGGTGCGCGCCAAAGTGCGCGAGCTGGCTTCTGGCAGGCGTTTTCTCAATCTATTCGCCTATACCGCGACCGCCAGCGTCTATGCCGCCGCGGGCGGTGCGCGCGATACCACCAGTGTCGACCTGTCGGGCACGTACCTGGAATGGGCCTCGCGCAATCTTGCGTTGAACGGATTCAGCGGCGAAAAACATCGACTGGTGCAAGAGGATGCTGCCAGTTTTCTCAAGCACGCGCGTGAGCGCTATGGCTTGATCTATGTCGATCCGCCGACCTTTTCCAACTCCAAGCGCGCCGAGGATTTCGACGTGCAACGCGATCACGTGAAGCTGCTGCTGGCGTGCGCGGATCGGCTCACGCACGATGGCGTGATCCTATTTTCAAACAACTTTCGCCGCTTCTCGCTCGATCGCGAAGCACTCGAATCGCAACTCACCATCGAGAACTGGGGTGCGGGCAGCATTCCGTTTGATTTTACGCGGCGCGCAAATATTCACGACTGCTGGCTGCTACGTCCGCATGCGGCTGAGGTTCAAGTAAATCCCTGGGATCACGCCCGGATTAAGAAATGAAACCCTTCAGTACAGATTAAGCGCTCGAGGACCACCATTCACGCCGTACTGACGGAGGTGTGTCATGTTCAAACGTAGTGTCGGCAAGATGGTTGCGCTGGGCCTGGCGATTGCCGGTGTTGCGGCTGTGCCGGTCGGCGCATCGGCGCATCCTTGGGGTGGCCCGGGTTGGCATGGTGGTTACGGATATCACGGTGGCTATTACCGTGGTGGCTGCTGCTATCGCGGTGGTGGTTACTGGAGCGGTGGACGCTGGATTGCCGGCGCGATCGTCGGCGGTGCGGTAGCTGGTTTGGTTGCCGGCGCTGTGGCTGGTCCGCCGGTGTATTACGCGCCGCCGCCGACCGTGGTGTACGCCCCGGGCACAGTGGTCTATCAGGGCGCCCCGCCGCCGGTAGTGACCACCACGGTGATCACGAACGATCCGTACCAGACGCGCTACATCGGTCCGGCTTACTGATTGCAGCTTGATTCAAAAAGAGCCCGGCATGGCCGGGCTCTTTTTTTATGTGCGCCTCAAGGATTTTTGCTGGGCTGCTGCGTTCTCACGCTGTGATGCAGCGCCTTGGCACGGTAACCATCGAACGCGGCTTGGTCGATCAGGCTGACCGAGTCGATCGCGCAAGGTGGTTGAATTTTCGATCGCACCTTTTCTCCGACACCGCCACAGATACGAAGTGGCGCACTGGCTTTGTCCGCCTCGCTCGGCACGAACTGCACGCCCGGATTGCCGATGCCCAATTTGTCGCAGCTTGCCTTTAATTTCACCAGATAACGCTGATACGGTCCGGTGCGCACGATCACGGTTTGCGGGTCGACCACGTGCCACTCGTTGATCTGGTCAAGGCGAATGCAGTCCTTATACGGCAAGGAGTTACGTGCAGGCGCTGATTGCGCGAACGCAGATAGTGCGGTTGCTGCAAGAGTAAAGGCCAGCGCTGCAGAAATGACAGTTTTCATGGAAAGTCACCTCAAGGCTGTGTTGAGTATGGGATTGCCTTCGCCATATTCCCGCCATACGCATATCACAAAATGTGAACAACGCCTGCGGCATGGTGGCTGTATGATCGTCCGCTGTCTCGCGCTCCACAAGGTGTCTCGCAGCAAGTCCGTTCCTGCCGAGCCTGCGCCATGAGTGTCTCTGCATTCGTATATACCGAGGACGTCCTTGCGCGGTTCATGCGTATCCGCCGGCAGACGCTTGCGCTGTGCGCGGGGCTGAGCGGCGAAGACCTGCAGGTGCAGTCGATGCCCGATGCCAGTCCGGGCAAATGGCACTTGGCCCATACCACCTGGTTCTTTGAGCAGTTCGTGCTGGGTCACGACCCAGCCTACCGATCGCCGAATCCTGAGTGGCATTACCTGTTTAATTCCTACTACGAATCGGTAGGGCCGATGCATGCGCGACCGCAGCGCGGTCTATTGTCGCGGCCGCCACTCGACGAGATCCGCGACTACCGCGCGCGCATCGACGAAGCGATCGGCGAGCACCTGGCGCGTGGCGTCGATGCCGCGCTGACGGCCAGGATCGAACTGGGCCTGCAGCACGAACAACAACACCAGGAGCTGCTGCTTACCGACATCAAACACGCGCTCTGGTGCAATCCGCTGAAGCCGGCATATCGCCAAGGGCCGGCAGCGGGCGAAAGCCGTACCTCGTCGATGCGCTTTCTTCCCGGGCGGCAAGGGCCGGTCGACATCGGTCACGAAGGCGACGGTTTTGCCTACGACAATGAAACGCCGCGCCATACGACGTGGTTGTCCGCGCATGCGCTCGCCAATCGCCTGGTCACCAACGACGAATACCTCGCCTTCGTCCGCGACGGCGGTTACCAGGAAGCAGGGCTTTGGCTCTCCGACGGTTGGGCAAGAGTGCAGTGCGAGGGCTGGCAACGGCCGCTGTACTGGCAGGAAGACCTGGCCAGCGAATTCACGCTCGCTGGCGTTCGGGCATTGGATCCGCACGCGCCGGTCTGCCATATCAGTTACTTCGAAGCAGATGCGTTCTCGCGCTGGGCCGGCGCGCGCTTGCCTACCGAAGCGGAGTGGGAAGATGCCGCGACGCGACTGCCGGCGCACGGCAATTTCCAGGAGAGCCAGCACTTCCACCCCTGCGCCGTGCCGGTAGGCGATGGCCTACTGCAGATGTATGGCGATGCGTGGGAATGGACCGCCTCGCCTTACGTCAGCTATCCCGGCTTCAAACCTTTGCCGGGCGCGCTGGGCGAATACAACGGCAAGTTCATGAATGGCCAATGGGTGCTGCGCGGCGGCTCGTGTGCGACGCCGCGCGACCACATCCGCGCCAGTTATCGTAATTTTTTTCCGCCCCATGCCCGTTGGCAATTCGCGGGCATCCGACTGGGACAGGACCGATGAGTGTGCAAGCTTATGCAGTGCGGGACGAACAGCGCCCGCCGGATAACGTGTTATTGCAAGTGGTGCAACGCGGCCTGCGTTCGCAGCCCAAGCGACTGCCTTCGTGGTTGTTCTATGACGAACAGGGTTCGGCCTTGTTCGAGCAAATCTGCGAGCAGCCGGAGTACTACCTCACGCGCGCCGAGATCGCGCTGTTGAACCAGCATGCTGGTGATATCGCGCAAGTGCTCGGTCCGGACGTGAGGCTGGTCGAATACGGCAGCGGTCATGCGGTCAAGACGCGCCTGTTGCTGGAGCATCTGGCCACGCCCGTGGCGTGGGTGCCGATCGAACTTTCCACCGAACCGTTGCGACGCAGCATGGAAGGGATGGCCAAGCATTTTCCGCAGTTGCCGATCCAGCCGCTGGCGGTGGATTTCACTCGGCCACTGCGGCTGCCGGTGCCGCCGCGCGCGCCGCGCCGCACGGTGGTGTATTTCCCCGGTTCCACCATCGGCAATTTCGAAGAGCGCGAAGCCGCGCAACTGCTGCGCAAGATGCGCGGCGAAATGGGTGACAACGGCGGCATTCTGGTCGGTGCGGACTTGAAGAAAGATCGCGCGACGATCGAGGCCGCCTACAACGATCGCGCGGGCATCACCACCGCTTTCACTCTCAACATGCTCACGCGCTTGAATCGCGAACTGGGCTGCAATTTCGAGTTGAGCGCGTTTCGTCACCGCGCGCGATACAACGCCATGGCCGGGCGCATCGAAACGCATATCATCAGCCAGCGCGAACAGCGTGTGCGCGTGGGGCGCCTGCAGGTGCTGTTCCGTGAGGACGAGGCGATGCTGGTGGAATACAGCTGCAAGTATTCGCTGGAGGATTTTGCGGCGCTGGCGGCAACGGCAGGACTGGCCGTGCAGCGTGTGTGGTTTGATCCGGAAGCCATGTTTAGTCTGCAATATCTCACGCGAGCGATATAGCCACGTGCAACCTGACGGCCATGATTGTGGCCTCATCGCGAGGTTGGTCCCTCTCCCCGGTTGGGAGAGGGAGCAGATCACGCAGCTTTGCGCGCCCCAAGCCTTCCAAGCAGATCCTGCGCCGCGCGAATCCGCTCGTTGGCACCAGGCAGTTCCAGACTGATCTTCAGCTTGTCTTGTCCATCCAACTTGTACGCGCGCGGAGAGCTCTGGATCAGGCGAATGATCGCCATCGGGTCCACGTCGGGCTTGTCGCGGAAGGTGATGCGCCCGCCGTTCGCGCCGAAATCCAGTTTGCGAATGCCCAGCGGCGTGGCCATCAATTTAAGGCCGGCCACCGCGAACAGGTTCTTCACCGCGTCCGGTAGCAAGCCAAAGCGGTCGATCATTTCCACTTGCAGCTCGCGCAGCGTTTCCTCATCGCGCGCGCTGGCGATGCGCTTGTACAGCGTCAGACGCGCGTGCACGTCGGGCAAGTAATCGTCTGGAATCAGTGCGGGAAGATGCAGTTCCACTTCGGTTTCATGCTCGCTGGAAAGATCGAAGTCCGGCACCTTGCCGGATTTCAGCGCGCGCACGGCGCGTTCCAGCAATTCGGTGTAAAGGCCGAAGCCGATTTCCTGGATCTGGCCCGATTGCTCGTCACCCAACAGTTCGCCCGCGCCGCGGATTTCCAGATCGTGCGTGGCCAGCGTGAACCCTGCGCCGAGTTCTTCCAGCGAGGCTAGTGCTTCCAAGCGCTTCTCCGCATCTGCAGTGATGGCTCGGCGATCCGGCACGATCAGGTACGCATACGCGCGATGGTGCGAACGCCCCACGCGACCACGCAGCTGATGCAACTGCGCCAGCCCGAAGCGATCGGCACGATTGATGATGATGGTGTTGGCGGTGGGAATGTCGATGCCGGTTTCAATGATGGTGGTACACACCAGCACGTTGAAGCGCTGGCGATGGAAATCCGCCATCACCTGTTCCAGTTCGCGCTCCGGCATCTGGCCGTGGGCAATGCCGACGCGCGCGTCGGGAATGAGCTCCTGTACTTCGCGCACGGTGCGCTCGATGCTTTCCACTTCGTTGTGCAGAAAATACACCTGGCCGCCGCGCTGCAGTTCACGCTGGAAGGCTTCGCGAATTAGCGCAGGTTCCCACGCGGAAACGAAAGTGCGTACCGCCATGCGATGCGCGGGCGGCGTGGCGATGATCGAGAGATCACGTAGACCGCTCATCGCCATGTTCAACGTGCGCGGAATCGGCGTGGCGGTCATGGTGAGCAGGTCGACTTCGGCGCGCAGCTTTTTCAGCTGTTCTTTTTGACGCACACCGAAGCGCTGTTCTTCGTCGACGATTACCAGGCCGAGATTCTTGAATTTCACATCCGACTGCAGCAGCTTGTGCGTGCCGATGATCACGTCGATCTGGCCATCGGCCATGCGCTTGAGTGCTTCGTTTACGTCTTTGGTGGAGCGGAAGCGCGATAGCACATCGACTTTCACGGGCCAGTCGGCGAAGCGGTCGGCGAAATTGCGGTAATGCTGCTGCGCGAGCAGGGTGGTCGGCACAAGCAGGGCTACCTGCTTGCCGGCAGTGGCCGCGGCGAAGGCAGCGCGCAATGCGACTTCGGTTTTGCCGAAGCCCACGTCGCCGCAGATCACGCGATCCATCGCGCGCGGCTTGGCGAGATCGCCCAGTACCGCATCGATCGCTTGCTGTTGATCGGGTGTTTCCTCGAACGGGAAGCTGCTGCCGAATTCCTCGACGAGTTGTCGATCGATCGGCAATGACTCACCGCCGCGCGCTTCGCGTTGTGCATAGATCGCCAGCAGCTCGGCAGCCACGTCGCGCACTTTCTCGGCGGCTTTCTTGCGCGCGCGTTCCCACGCGTCGCCGCCTAGCGAATGCAGTGGCGCCAGTTCCGGCGCTGTGCCGGAATAACGGCTGACCAGGCCGAGTTGCGCCACCGGCACGTAGAGCTTGTCGCCCTTGGCGTACTCGATGACTAGGAACTCGCCCGTCATGCCACCCAGTTCCATCGACACCAGGCCCTGGTAGCGGCCGACGCCGTGATCGATGTGCACGATCGGCGAGCCGATGGAGAGCTCAGTCAGATCGCGAATCACCGCGTCAGGATCGCGCGCCGCGCCACGACGGCGACGACGCTCGGTACGCACGCGCTCGCCGAATAGCTCGCGCTCGGTGAGCACGGTGATGGCCGGCTGCTTCAGCGCAAAGCCTTGCTCCATCGGCGCGATGGTGATTGCGAGCTTGTTCGCATCGTTGAGAAAAGCCTGCCAGCCGTCGACGTTGTGCGGACGCAGGCCTGTCGTGGCCAGTTGTTCGAGTAGCGCCTCGCGGCGGCCGGCCGAATCGGCGGCGATCAGCGTGCGCCCTGGATACGCTTCGAAGAAATGACGCAGCGAGGTGCCGGGTTCCTCGCCCTTACGGTTGAGCGGAACCTCCGGCGCGGGCTGTGTGCCGGCGTTGACGGCATGTTCGTGGCCGCTGTCGACTACTTCCACGCGCAGGCGCCGGTTGAGCTGTTCGCGCAATTGCTCGGGCGAAAGGTACAGCTCAGCGGGCGGCAGCACAGGGCGTTCGATGTCGTGCGCGCGCTGGTCGTAGCGTTCGGCCGTCTGCGTCAAGAACTGCTCGGAGGCTTCGCGCGCGCCTTCGCCGAGCACGAACAGCGCGTCATCGCCGAGGTAATCGAACAGCGTCGCGGTGTTGTCGAAGAACAACGGCAGGTAATACTCGATGCCACCGGGCGTGACGCCCTCCTTCATGTCCTGATAGAGCGGACAGCGGCGCACATCGATGGGAAAGCGCTCGCGGAGGCGATTGCGGAAGGCTTTGGCGGCATCGTCGGTGACGGGGAATTCGCGTGCGGGCAGCAGTTCTACTTTTTCCACTTGCTGCTGCGAGCGCTGCGTTTCCGGATCGAAGCTGCGGATCGATTCCACTTCGTCATCGAATAGCTCGATGCGATATGGCTCGCTCGCGCCCATCGGATAGATGTCGATCAAGGCACCGCGTACGGCGAAGTCACCGGGCTCGGCCACCTGCGGCACATGCCGATAGCCGCAGGCCTCCAGGCGACGTTGCTCGGTAGCGATATCGAGCTTTTGCCCTTTGCGCAGCATCAGGCCGGAACCGGTGATGTGTGAGCGCGGCGCGATGCGTTGCATCAGCGTGGCCGCCGACACCACCAGCACGCCGCGCTTCACGCCGGGCAGCTGGTAGAGCGTGGCGACGCGCTGGGAGACGATGTCCGGATGCGGGCTGAAGACGTCGTAGGGCAGGGTTTCCCAGTCCGGGAAATGCAGCACCGGCAGCGTGCCCGCGAAAATGCGCAGCTCGTCTTCCAGCGCATGCGCGCGCTGCGTGTCGCGCGTCACCACGACCACCAGGCCTTCGTGCGACCTGGCAGCCTCGGCGACCAGCAGGGCGCGCGCTGAGCCGTGTGGGGGCGTCCAGAAGCGGCGTTGCTTGGGGCTGGTGGGGAGCGGTGGATGACTGATCGGGGTCGGCATGAGGGATCTTGCGTGGGAGGGCGCAGGGCAGGGGCGCCAATTGAGCGCGCAAGTTTAGCGCGTTGGCCGATGGCTACTCATCAAGCGGGCGGCACGAGACCCTTTCCCGGTGGGAAAGGAGCGCTCTGAGGACATTGCGCTCCACCGCATCACATGCGAAATTTCACCGGCTTCCCGCAGCCAACGCTCCGAAAGCAGGAATCTTTCCATGACCACCGACGAAACCACACTCGACACCCAGGCCGGCGCCGGCGTGTACTCACCGTGGGTACTGAAGCTCTATGACTGGTGGGTGCTGGGTGTTTCTAACCGCTGGGCATGGAAATGCTCCACCGCGGATGTATTGCTGCCGTTCTACCGCCGGCATATCGGGGCGCGACATCTGGATGTTGGCGTGGGCACGGGCTTCTATCTGGAGCATGCGGGGTTCGGGCCGGATCAGGATCTGGCCTTGCTCGATCTGAACGAGAACAGCCTGCACACTGCGGCCGCCAGGCTGGGACGCGCGGACGTGAGCTGGTTCGTGCAGGACGTGATGCAGCCGTTGACGGCCCTGGGCGATCGCAAGTATGACTCGATCGCGCTGTTCTATCTGCTGCATTGCCTGCCCGGCGAGATGGCGGACAAGGCCCACGCGTTCGACCATCTGAAACAGCATCTCGCGCAAGGCGGCGTGGTGTACGGCGCCACCATCCTGGGCGACGCTGCCGGTCACAAAGGGCTCGGCCGCAAACTGATGGACGTCTATAACAAGAAAGGTATTTTCGGAAACCGGGCCGACACGCTGGAAGGTTTGGAGCAGGCATTACGCCAGCATTTTGTTGATGTCGAACTCATGCAGCATGGCAAAGTGGCATGTTTTACGGCGCGACAGCCGCGTATGGGTTAATTGCACACTGCAGCGCTTGCTCATCCCCATGTGCAATATCCCTCACGGCCGTCATTCCCGCGAAAGCGGGAATCCATTTTGCTTTTCGCCCCAGAGCAAGATGGATTCCCGCTTTCGCGGGAATGACGGCCATGCAAAAAGGGTGAGGGGGCAGCTCAAAGCTTCAGCCTGATCTGCGCCGTGCCCGCTTCGCCAGGCATCATCTTGGCGATGAAACCCAGTTCCTTGCACAGCTCCAGCATGGGGCGGTTTTCCATCAGCACGTAGCCCCAGATTTCGCTCAGGCCGCGGCGGCGGCATTCGTCGACCAGCCGTTGCATCAACAGCGCACCAAGACCGATGCGTGTCCACTCGCGTTCCACCAGTACCGAGAACTCGGCGCTGTTGCTGGCGACGTCGACGAAGACGCGACCCACGCCGCGTAGTTCGGTCGGCTTCACGGTTTCGTCGATCAGCACGAAGGCGGCTTCCAGCTCCGGGTCGATGCGGCACAGGCGCTGTGCCATCGACGTAGGCAGCTCCGACATGGCGTGCATGAAGCGGCGGCGTACGTCCTGCAGCGGTAGGCGCTTGAAGCAGCGCTGCACGGCAGCCACGTCGCCGGGCTCGATATCGCGCAAGATCAGTTCGCGTCCATCGGCGGTATGCACCACCTCGCCATGACGCGAACCGGAACGCGGCGAAGGCGCAAAGCGCTCGCGGCTGCGCGGCGGCGGCTGGGCATGGCGGGTATAGGCGTCGAAATCGCGGGCAGGGGTCATGTTCATCCCCATACTATAGCGTATTGTTTGCACTGCAGCATGAATATGCGGCGACCTATTTTGCCTGATCAAGCAGTGTCAATGGCTAATGAAGGTTACACGCTGTCGTCAATATCCCGCAGTGCAGCAAAGTGTCGCGGACAGTCAATCAGCCACGTCGGGCTCGAAAAAGCTCCAGCGGACTTCAGCGAAGTGAGCTTTCATCTCGCGCTCCACCGTGTTGATGGCCTCGATCAAACTGAGATTGTCGGGTGTCGGCGCCATGCGTGCCTTCACCGCCACCATCACGTCCGGCCCCATTTGCAGCGTGATCAGATTGAGCACCTCGGCCACTTCCGGCCTGCCGCGCAGGAAGACGAGCAGTTCCGTGCGGCGGCGCGGCTCCACACCTTGGCCGATCAGCAGGGCCTTCACCTCGATGGCCAGCAGGAATGCCACTACCACTAGCAACACGCCGATGGCGATGGTGCCCAGTGCGTCGAACAGCAGATTGCCGGTGAGCATGGTGGCGCCGATGGCCAGCGCGGCAAGGCACAGGCCGAGCAGGGCGGCGAGGTCTTCGCCGAAGATCACCAGCAGCTCGCTGGAGCGCGTTTCGCGGAACCAGCGCCACAGACTTTGCTCGCCACGCGCCTGGTTCACCTCGTGTAGGCAACCGCGCATGGAGATGCTTTCCATCACGATGCCGAACAGCAGCACGCCCAACGCCACCCATGGCCAGCGCAAGGGTTCGGGATGGGCAAGCTTGTGCACACCTTCGTAGATCGAGAACAGCCCACCCACCGCGAAGAGCAGCAGCGCTACCACGAACGACCAGAAATACAGCGCGCGTCCCCACCCCAGCGGATAGTCATCGGACGGCGGCCTTTTTGCCTGGCGCATGCCGAGCAGCAGCAAACCTTGATTACCACAATCGGCCAGCGAATGGACCGCCTCGGCCAGCATCGCGCCGGAGCCGGTCACCACCGCGGCAGCTAGCTTGGAAACGAAGATCGCGAAGTTCGCGCCCAGCGCCAGCAGAATGGGCTTGAGCGCGTTGGCGTGACCGGCCATACCTCAGTGAATACCCACGCCTACGCCCACACCAAAGCTGACGTTGGGATGTCCCTGGCGCAGCTCGTCGGGTGTCCAAAGATGCGACTGCGCCACGGTCACCAGCGGATAGGTGTAGGGCGCCTGATCCACCGTGCCCGCACGGCTGCCGCTGAGTTGGCCGGTGAGTGTGACCAGCCTACCGTTGGGATAGTTGAAGGATTCCAGATAGCCCGGGAAAACCGCGATGAAGCGTCCCAGTCCCTGCGCATTCGGCTGCGGACGCTGTGAGGAATCCAGTGGATAGGCGAGGATCTCCATCTCCGTGTGATCCGGGAAATTGCGTACGCTGACCACGCTGCCGCCCCAGATCACCGAGCCGTTGCCGTATTGCTCCGGTGTGTGCGCCACTTGCGCCGGCACCGCGGTGATCGTCGTACCTGGCGCGGCTTTGTAGATCGGCGCTGGCGCGCAGGCGGCCAACAGCAAAAGTGCTAGCGGCGCGAGTGGACGGAAAGCGGTGCGGATGTTCATGGCGATGTCCCTTCAGCGAACGTGCAAACCTGCTTTGAGCTTAGCGGGGACGTTGCGGTCGCGGTAGCGGCCTTGCGTGATGCACATGTGAGGCGGGCGTGTCGTCTTCGTGCGCCAGCCAGTCCAACCGCCACGTTGCCGCGCGTTCCTGCGATAGCAGGCGTGCCATGGCCTGCAACGGTTCGCGCAGCACCTGATCGAGATTCCATGGCGCGTTGAGAACGACCATGCCCGATCCGTTGAGACGCAATGGCGAATCGTCCGGACGCACCAGCAGCTCCGCCTGCAGCACCCGCCGTGCGCCGCAGCGCTGAAGCCAGCGCAGAAACGGCTGCACTTGGCTGCGCAGCTTGATCGGATACCACACTGCATAGATGCCGTTCGGCCAGCGCTGCAAGGCTGCTTTCAACGCTTCTTCGATCACGCGGAATTCGCTTTCCTGCGCTTCGTAAGGCGGATCGATCAGTACCAGGCCGCGCTTTTCCTTCGGCGGAAGCAATGCCTTCAACGCTTCGTAACCGTTGCGATGATGCACGTGTACGCGGCGATCGTGGTGGAATAGTTCACGCAGTTGCGAAGCCTCCTCCGGATGCCATTCGCACAGTTGAGCGCTGTCCGTTGCGCGCATCGCGAGCGCCGCCTGCAATGGCGACCCGGGATACAGCTTCAGGCCGTGTTCGTTGCCGGGCAGCGCGAGGATGCTATCGAGCCAATGACGCAGCAGCGGCGGCAGCGCACTTTGTTCGGCATGTTGTTGCAAATCGGGAAACAGCAGACGTGCAATGCCGTCGCGGTATTCGCCGGTCTTGCCGGCTTCTTCGCTGTCGAGCGCGTAGCAGCCGCTGCCGGCATGCGTATCGATCAGCGCGAACGGCGTGTCCTTCGCCTTCAGTGCCTGGATCAGCGCAAACAGCACACTGTGCTTGAGGACGTCGGCGAAGTTGCCTGCGTGATAGGCGTGGCGGTAGTTCATGGCGGGCAGCGTACTCGCATGAGGGACGTGTATGTCGCCATGCTCCCTCCCCTGCGTGCAGGGGAGGGTTGGGGTGGGGTGAGTACTTGCGACGAACTTTCCCGCAAGTGTTCACCCCCTCCCAACCTCCCCCTGCAAGCAGGGGGAGGAGAAGAGCATGCTCCCCTGCGTGCAGGAGAATGGCGTACTTCGGAAGTTTAATACGCCACCGTAATGCGCTGCCGAAGCGCATCGTTCTTCTCCAGCCGATCGAGCACCGCAACCGCATAGTCGGGCACGGTAATGCGGCTGACGCCCTTGTCATCCACCAGCAATTGCTCGCCGCCGACGCGGTATTTGCCGGTGCGTTCGCCATCCTCGATCAGCGCGGCGGGACTGATATAGGTCCAATCCACATTGGCCTTGCTGGCGCGGAACACTTCCAGCGCGCGGGCCTGCGCCTGCGCTTCGGGCTTCCAGGCTTCGGGGAAGTGTGGGTCATCGATCACTTTCACGCCCGGTGCAACCTCCAGGCTGCCGGCGCCACCTACCCATAGCAAGCGCTTGAGATTGGTGCCGTTGAGCGTTTCGAGCAGCGTCTGCGCAGCATTTGGAATAGTGTCCACATGGCCGTCGCGGCGGGCGGAAAGGCTGGCGATCACCGCATCGGCATGCTTGGCGTAGGCCAACCAGATGGCCGATTCCTCGACGGTACCCACCACCACATGCAGCTTCTCGTGCTGCTGCGTGAGCCGGCCGGCGTCGCGCACGATCGCCATGACGTCGTGGCCACGCGCCAGGGCTTCGTCGAGGATGGCGTGACCGATGTGGCCGGTGGCGCCGAAAAGAACCAGTTTCATGCGTTGTCTCCGTGGGAAAGCGATGGAGCGGAAGCATGCGCTTTTCACATTGGATCGATAAGCGGACTAATACGCAATTGACTGTCAAGATAAGGTTGACAATCATAGGGCATGGGACGCGACGTCAATCTCAATCGCCTGGCCGTTTTCGTGGCGCTAGTGCGCGCCGGCTCGTTCACCGCGGCGGCGGTGCAACTAGGTATGACCAAGGCCATGGTCAGCCAGCACCTGTTGAGGCTAGAGCGTGAACTGGGCATCACGCTGATCGTGCGCAGCACGCGGCGCATGGCGCTGACCGAAGCAGGCGCGGCTTTTCATGCCGATTGCGTGCCATTGCTCGAACAGGCGGAAGCCGCGATCGAGCGCGTTGGCACTCAGCGCAGCACGCCCACCGGCACGCTGCGCCTCACTACTTCAACGGATTACGGCACCGCGGTGCTCGCGCCGGCACTGGCGGAATTTCGCCGCCTGCATCCGCTGCTGCATGTGGACCTGGTGATCAACGACCAGATCAACGATCTCATTGCCGAGCGTTTCGATATGGCAGTCCGCATCGGCTGGCTGCGCGATTCCAGCTTGCGTGCGACTCGCCTAGGAGGTTTCCGCCAGTTCGTGATGGCTTCTCCGGCTTATCTGGTCGAGCACGGCACGCCGCGCCGACCGGAGGACCTGTCTGTGCACGGATGGATCGCCATGTCGGCGCTGGCCACGCCTTTGCGCTGGACCTTCACCCGTGGTCGCACGCGTCGCATCGTCCGTATGCGCCAGGTGATGCAGGCCAACAATGCAGCGGCGATTCGCGGACTGGTACTCGCCGGCGCAGGCGTATCCGTATTGCCGGATTATCTGGCGGAAGACGACATCCGCGCCGGCCGCCTGCAGGTGCTGCTGCCGCAGTATCACTTGCTGGAGGGCGGCATCCACGCGGTCTATCCGGATCCGCAGCCGCCGGCGAAGGTGCGGGCGTTTATCGACTTCATGCGGGATCGTTTGGCGAAGCGCTGATCTGTATGTCGGTGAAAGCTTTCGAGTGAGTCCCTCTCCCTCCGGGAGAGGGGCTCGTCGGAGCGTTCAATCGAGATTGTGACTCTCCGCCGTCCCCAGCAATTCCGCCTGCACCGGCATCTGCTCTTTGCGATGCAGTAGCGGATGCGCGAATACCGCGGCAAGAATCACCGCCACGCCCGCGTAGAACCAGCCATCCAACTGGCGTTGCTCGCCCAACAGCAACATCGCCAATACGATGGCGTAGACGGGCTCCAGGTTGGTGATCATCTGCATCGCAAACGCACTCACATGACGCAGCGCGACCAGCGCCAGCGAAAACGGCAACAGCGTGCAGCCGAACGACAGCAGCAACAGCAGCAGCGAATCGTGCAGATCGGGAAGCTGGAACGCCGCGCCATCGTGCGGCAGCAGCGGCGCCAGTAAGGTGAGCAGGAGCGTGCCGGTGCCCAGCTCGATGCAGGTGACGGTGAGCGGATCACCGTGATCGACCATGCGCTTGTTGAGCGCGCCGAACAGCGCCACGAACAGCGCCGACAGCACGCCCACCGCGATGCCAATACGCATATGGCCCGGCACGCCTCCAGCGACCATCGCTACGCCCGGCACCACCGCAATGGCGATCAGCAACTCGCGTGCGTCAAAGCGCCGTCCGGCGATCCACGGTTCGACGAACGCAAGAAACGCTGGCCCCAACGCGATGCACGTGGCACCCACGGATGCATTGGCCAGTTTGATCGCCGCGTAGAACGTCAGCCAATGCAGCGCCACCAGCATGCCGATACCGGCATACGCCAAACGCAACCTGGCCGGCATGGCGCGCAGGCCGTGCCGCACGCGAGGTATCAGCAACAGGGCGCCAGCCACCAGCAGCATGCGCCACCACACCAGCGCCATCGCCGGCAAGGTGATCAGCTTGCCGAGGATGGCGGTGAAGCCCCATAGCAGCACGCAGAAATGAATTTGCAGGCGGGCCTTGGTGACGGGCTGCATGGGCGGCGGGGAGAGTGGGGAAGGCGCTCAGTTTAGCCGGGCGGGAAGTATCGATGAGGGAAACAGACGTAAGGAAAAGTCTCCTTAGTGAATCCCTCTCCCTCCGGGAGAGGGTGCCGAGAAGCCTGCCCTCGACTCGATCGGGGGGCGGGTGAGGGTTCGGGCGGAGCGCAAGGCTGGCTTCTTGCGCAAGTCGTTGTGATCGCGCGCTGATCGCACCCTCACCCCAGCCCCTCTCCCGGAGGGCGAGGGGCTATGAGCACAAAGCAGTCAATGCGAAGGTTTCTTGTCGCCACTCGCAGGCGGCGCATTGCGCAGCTCCGTCAACACTTGCTGACACTGATTTAGCTGCTCACCGCGACTAGGCACGATCACCGCGAGCAAAGCCGCCACAGGTGCAGCGAACACCGCCAGCGCCACCGCGCCGCCGCCGCGCAAGATCAGCGGCCCAGGCTGTACGCCCACGTCCGGATCCTTGAAAGTGCCTTTCACGTACAGCGGCGAGCGCAGTGAGAAGATCCGCAAGCCTTTCGTGTGCGGCACCACGTCCAGGTCCAGGTGCTCGTTGTTGAAATTGATCGTGCCGGTCACGTTGATGGTGGCATCGCTCGTATCGAGCACGAACAGGCGACTGGTGAACACGCCGTTGATGCCGACCATGTCGGTGGCAGCGCAATGGATTTGTACTGTCTTGTCGCCGAACAGTTTGCCCATCACCACGTTCGCCACGTTCAGTCCCGCCGTTTCCAGCAGCGTCTTGCTGATCGCGCCATTGTTCATCAGCAGCTTCAGCTCCCCATTCGCATTGCTGAGCAAGCCAGATACGGAGCTGCCGTTGCCGCTCAGGCTTGCATCACCGTTGATCTCGCCGAAGCTGGTCTGCATGGATTGCACGGTCGGAAACAAGCGTTTCAGTTGCAGATGGCGCGCTCCTAGATTGATGTTTGTATGCATGGGCTGGGTGTTGCTGTCCATGCTGAGATTTCCCCCGACGCTGCCGCCGGCCACACTTGCATGCAGCGGATCGAGCTTCAGCACGCCGTTGTCCAGATGGACATGCGTACTGAGCGCATCGATCGGCAATGAGGCCGGATGCTCGATGTGCGCCGCATCGAAAACCACGTCGGCATCCATGCTGCGCAGACGATCGGTGTGGAATTGCTCCACCGGCAGCACTTTTTCGTTGGGCTGCGGTGTGGTGTCGCCGCGTTCCTGCTTCTGCGCCTGGTTGTCGGCACCCACCAGCGGACCCAGGTCGGCAAAGCGCAGCAGTTGCGAATGCAGATCCCCGCTCAGTTTCATGCGCGGGCCGCCAGTGACCACTTCCAGGTTGCCGCTCAGATCACTTTCGCCGACGCGGCCCCTGAAATCGCGATAGCTGAAACGACTGCCCTGCGCATGCAACTCCGCCGACAGATGACCTTCCGTTGCGTAAGGCGGCGTATCGGGCAGGGTAATACCGAGAATCGGATACAGCTTGGCCATGCTGGTGCCGGCGAACCATACACGCAGATTCAACGCGCCCAGATGCGTGGGATCGGTCAGCGTGCCGACCAGCGCGATCTTGCTATCGCCCACGTGTAGGCGCGCCTGCACCGGAAACGGCTGATCGGTCTGCTGCAAGGCGAGCACTGCGCCGGTCTTGCCGCTACCGTTCACCGGCGCGCCCTGATAGCTGCCGGTGGCGGACCATGCGAACTGGTAGCTGCTGCGCTTGGCGTTGGCGGAAACGTCAGGATTGGTCTGCTGGGTGTTCACCATCCTGCCCACGTCATGTCCCACATCCGCGCGTGCCTCGCTGGTGGCTTGCGCGATGAGCTGGTCGTAAGGGATGGCTTGCTGCAGCGGCGTGACGGCAACGTGCAGGTTCAGGTGGTTCTTGGCATCGTCCAGCGCGATCTCGCCCTTGTCGAAGCCGATAGTGCCTAGAGTGAGCTTCCAGCGTGACGGCTGCTGATCTTGTGCAAAGGCAAGCTGCCAGTTGGCTTGGCCCTGGCTGTTGCGTTCCAGATCCACGCGCGGGCCAGAGAGCTGCACCGTAGGCACATAGATGTGGTGCAGCAATAGCGGTAGCGGAGAGATCCGGAACTCGATCGCATCGAGCTGCACGAACTGCGATTGCGTGGCCCACGGCGGATTGCCGATATGGATGTCGCGCGCGGTGAACGTGGGCCATGGCATCAGCCCGCGCAGGCCGGGTTCGCTCGGCTCGCGCCGCCATGCCGCGCTCAGGTCACCGCCGATCACGAAGGATCGGCCGATAGCTGCGCTGACTTTGTCGTCGATCGTGGGCTTGAGCCGGTTCCAGTCGAACAGCGCCACTAGCAGAACCAGTGCGATCACCAGCACCAGCAGCACACCCACCATCCAGGTCAGTATTTTCAAGCTGAGCCGCATTACTTTCCGCCTTTTCGCCAACTGTTGCGCAGGATACGGTTGACGTCGGCCCAAGTAACTATGAGCGGGGCGAAAACCGCGTATATCCCTGCCGCGGCGCTTAGCACGGATTCATCTGCCCGGACCGCTCGCCGGGCACCTCATCAATGCGCGGTGTTCGCGGCAGGCGATTCCGTACGCACCGGAACATCGATATTGCAGACATCGATCTTTCCGGCCGGCAGTGTGTAGAACGCGTCGTGACGATTGCGTTTGGCTTCGATGATGGAAGCGAAAGTGCTGCTGTCAGTGCGCAGCACCTGAAGCTTCTCGCGTTGGGCGGGTGGCAGGTCCGCGGCCAGTTTCACCGACAGAATCGGCACACGTTGCGATGCCTGCGTGTAGAACCCCAAGGGCCCCGTGCCGCGCGGCAACCCGGAGAGATAAGGCATGCCTTCGATCACGCGACCAGCGATGGCGAGATTATGATCGATCTGGCGCGGTGCCTGGCCAATCGCCACGTACAGCGAACTGCCGTTGCCGCTGTCCGGCGCCACGTCGCGCGCCACGCCGACCATGCCATAGCAGTGCACCAGCCATTCGCGGTTGCTGGCCGGATCGCGCGCTGTGGGGAAGCCTTCGCTGAAACCCACCTGCGGCGCGTAGACGTCGCCATCGGGCAACGGCGTCCACGGCAGCTTGGCATCGATCGCGCGCGTGTATTCCGATGGAAGCGTGTGCTTGGCGCTGCCCAGCGGCTTGATCTTGCTCTTGTCGCCGTTATCGTCGTCGTTGGGATCGCCCCACTGCGTGACGAAATTGTCCTGCACGCGAATGATCGCCAGCCCATCGAAGTAATGTTCGCGCACCAGCGTGCGGATATTGGCGGCGTGCAGCGGCGTGAAGTCGGGCGCCAGTTCGATCACCACGCGACCCTGTGGCAATTGCATGTACAGCAGGTTCTCCGGGTCTGGCGTGCGCCACTCTTCCGGCTTGGATTTCGCGATGAGTTCCTTCGCGGTAGGCGTGGCCTTGGGCGTGTCGGCAACGACGGGCAGTACGAGCAGACTGGTCGCGATGGCGAACCAGACACGAAGATGGCGCAATTGCATGAGCTCCCCCACATGGTCGGCAGAGCTTGACGGTAACAGACACCTCCGTTGGTGCGTAGTCCCTTTGGTCTACGCACCGCGCCTGCAGGAGCTCATCGGTCGGCGCTTATCCGGGCCACGCCGAGCCGCGGATCACACTGCAGAAATTGCCGGGATGGAAGCCAGGTTGCTTGTCAGCGAGCACATCGCCTTTCACATTGCCGAACGTGGTAGTGGGCTTGTGCTGGATGCCATCGTAGAAGGCCTGAATGATGTCTTCCTTGAAGTGGCTGCTACGCGGATGCGCATGGACCACGGCTTCGCGCTCCTGTTCGCTGAAGCCGTGGTAGTCCAGGCCCAACACATCCATTTCCACGCCTGCAGTCACCAGCGCGATCACCGGATGCATGTGCTCCGGAATGCCCGGCGTGGTGTGAAGCGCAATAGCCGTCCAGACGGTATCGATGTCTGCCTGGGCAATGCCATGGCTGCGCAAAAAGTCGCGCGCTGCATTGGCTCCGTCGACTTCGAAGCGCAGATCGGCGCTTCGGTGCTCCTGCGTAAGTCCCATATCGTGGAACATCGCACCGGCATACAGCAGCTCGGGGTCGAACGGCAGGCCACGGCGCTTGCCGGCCAATGCGCCGAAATAATAGACGCGGCTTGAATGGTGGAAAAGCAGAGGCGATGCGGTATCCCGCACCAGGTCGGTGATCTCGCGTGCGAGCTGGCTGTCGGGGATGTCGACGCCGTTGATGCGTGTCATGAGCAGTTTCCAAAGGTGAGGCGACTTCAGTGTCAGCCCCGACAGCCATGGCATCAAACGGCGCAATACGTCATATACTGCCATTCTCCGCGCATCACGGACATCGGAGGACGCAGCCGTGGCAAAGAAGATTTCGATCCTGGCGCTGCCGGGCGTGCAGTTGCTGGATGTTTCCGGACCGCTCGATGTGTTTGCCCAGGCCAATATCGAAACTGGCAGCACGTTCTATGAGCTGGAGATCGTCGCCTGTAAACGCGGTCCGCTCACGAGCTCGTCCGGTGTGCGCTTGCTGCCGGATCGGGTGGCGGGGGAGTCGGATGATCGTGTCGATACCCTGCTGGTGGCGGGAGCGCCGCATGCCGCCGAGTATTCGCTGTCTGCGCCTGCACTCGCCTGGTTGCGCCGTACTTCGGTTCGGGCTCGCCGATATGGCTCGGTATGCACCGGCGCATTCGTGCTTGCCGCCACCGGCCTGCTGAAGGGCAAGCGCATCACCACACACTGGGCTGCCGCGGATCGCTTTAGAAGCGCCTACCCTTCGGTGACAGTGAACGACGACGCGCTATACGTGCGTGACGGCAAGTTGCGCACCGCGGCAGGTGTCACCGCCGGGCTCGATTTGTCGCTTTCCCTTGTGGAAGAGGATCTGGGCCGCGATGTGGCGATGGAAGTGGCCTCGCAATTGGTCATGTTCTTCAAGCGGCCGGGCGGGCAAATGCAGTTCAGCCGAAAGGGCGAGACACGTCCTGCCGGGCGCTCCGTCTTGCAGGAGGTGCAGCGCTGGGTGGTGGCGCATCCCGCGCTGGACCACGGCGTGTCCGAGCTTGCGGAGCGCGCGGGTTTGAGTCCGCGCCATTTCGCGCGGCTATTCCATGCCGAGGTAGGCGTCACGCCTGCGGCCTGGGTCGAAGCGGCGCGTGTCGATGCAGCGCGTGCGCTGTTCGAGGCGGGATATTCCGCGCCCAAGCAAGTCGCTGCCAAGTGCGGCTTCCACAGCGTCGATACGTTTCGGCGCGTGTTCGCAAAACACGTTGGCGTCACACCGGCCGAATATCGCAAGCGCTACATGCCAGTGGCCGAGCATCAAATTGCAGGTGCATGACATCGCGTGCATGACCTATTGTTCAAGCATGTCATGTGATGCCATATAGCATCGCAGGAATGACGAACCAGTTTTTCGCGAGCGGCCACCTAAGGAGAATTGCATTGAACGCAACCACGCACCGTCATCGCGTAGTGATCGTGGGCGCCGGCTTCGGTGGTCTCGAGGCGGCCAGGCGTCTTGGCGGGGAAGAGGTCGATGTCACGATCATCGATCGCAGCAATCACCACGTCTTTCAGCCGCTGCTCTACCAGGTGGCGGGTGCGGCGCTGGATATCTCACAGATCGCATGGCCGATCCGGCACGTGCTGCATCGCTTCAAGAACGTCACCACGCTGATGGCCGAAGTGAATGGCGTCGATGTCGCTGCCAGGACGGTGCTGCTCACCGATGACTCGCGCATTCCCTACGACACGCTGGTGCTCGCCACCGGTTCCACGCATGCGTATTTCGGTCACGACGAATGGGCACAGTACGCGCCGGGGCTCAAAACCTTGGGCGACGCGCTATCGATACGGCAGCATTTGCTGACGATATTCGAGCAGGCCGAGCGCGAGCCTGATCCGGATAAGCGACAGACATTGCAGACCATTGTGGTGATCGGTGCAGGCGCCACAGGCGTGGAGCTGGCTTGCACCATCGCGGAACTGGCGCATGAAGAAATGCCTGGGGAATTTCGCCATATCGATACGCGCACAGCGCGAGTGATAGTGGTCGAAGCCGCTCCGCGTGTGTTGTCTGGCTTTCCGGAGACGTTGGCCGATTACGCGCTGCGCACCATGGAACGCCTGGGCGTCACGGTGCTGCTCAATCACCCAGTAACCGAATGCCGTGCCGATGGCGTCGTCTGCAAGGACCAATACATCGGCGCCGGCGCCATCTTCTGGGCGGCCGGTGTGCGCGCATCGCCGGCTGCACAATGGTTGAACGTTCCGGCGGACAAGGCTGGCCGCGTGAAAGTGGAGCGCGATCTCAGCGTTCCTGCGCATACGGAAATTTTCGTGGTCGGCGACGCAGCCCTGCTTGAACAGGAAAATGGCAAGCCGGTGCCGGGCCTCGCTCCGGCGGCCAAACAGGAAGGGCGTTATGTGGCGGAGGTGATCAAAACGCGTCTTCGCAACAGGGCGCCACCGAGACCGTTCCGCTATCGCAACTACGGCAACCTTTCCACCATCGGCAAACACACGGCCGTCGTGGATTTTGGAAAGGTAACGCTGCGCGGTCGGATCGCGTGGGGGATATGGGCAGTTGCGCACATCTATTTCCTGATCGGCGTGCGCAATCGGCTGCTGGTGGCACTGAACTGGTTTTGGCTTTACATCAAGGGCGAGCGTGCGGCGCGCATCATCATCAGTCGCAAGACGTGAAAGAAGTGGCGTGAGGGTTAGCTTCGCCGATAACTGCATCTCCTACGGCCGTCATTCCCGCTTTCGCGGGAATGACGGCAAGGTAAAGTTACGCATTCCTTCCGCGAGACATCGAGCTGTTAGAACAACTCCGTACTCAACGTCAGATACCACTGCCGCGGCGCACCCACGTAATAAGTCGGCGATGACACCTCCGCCGAAATCGTCGTGCTCGACGGCAGCATCAGATAGCGACGATTGAGCAGGTTCAGCGCATTGAGCGCGATGGTCGGCTTATGCAGCACGCTGAAATCCGGTAGCTCATAGCTGGCGCTGCCGTTGAGCGTGAAGTTCGACGCCACGCGCTCGGAGTTCATGAAGTCGCCGTATTCGCTGCCGGTGAACTTGCCGTTGAGGTTCAAGGTCAGGCCGTTCGCGGAATAGCGCGCGCCGAGATACGCCATGTTGCGTGGCGTACCGGGAAACTGCTTGCCCTTGGTGGCATAGGACGCGGCTGCTGTGTCGGCGGTGGCTGGCAGGTTGAGATCCTGCTGCACCTTCGCCTGCGTATACGTGTAGGAGCTGTAGAGGCTGAAGCCTTGGCCCAGATCCAGCGTGCCTTCTGCATTGAGGCCGGCCATGCGCACTCGCCCGGCGTTGATGTAGTAGTTGATGAAAGTGTTCGGGTCGAGGCCTACCGCCGTGCGATTGCCCATGTTGGCGACGTACGCATCGGTGTGCAGGGCGAGCGGTCCCTTGGTGAAGCGCCAACCTAGTTCATTGGACCAGGCGCTTTCCGGCAGCGGCGCCGGCAGGCCGAGCCGCGAATTGCCAAATGTGGCGGCATCCGGCGGCGCGCGGAAAGTGCGCGTGATGCTGTAGTAGAGCTGGTTGCTGTCATCCAGCTTCCACGAAGCGCCGAGCGTCGGAAGAAAGCGGTGATAGCGTTGATCGGAGTTCTGGTCGGACGTCCAATCCGCAGCGTCGGGATTGCCGGGATAGAGCACGAACTGGTTGTTGCGCTCGGTGTGCAGATAAGCCACGCCGACGTTGAAGGTCCACGCATCGTTGAGTGTCCAACTGTCTTCCACGAACGCTTTCTCGACCGTGGTGACGTCGTATTCGGAATAGTTCTTCCAGATCTGCCCGTTGCTGTAGGTGAGCAGATTCTTGTCGCCCCAGATGGATTCGGGAATACCGGTCTGCGGATCGACATAGGCGCCGTCGATGTATTCGAGCTGGCGCGAGCGTTCGTACCAAATGCCCCAATCGAGCGTGTTGTCCAGGCCCAGTTCCAGTGTGAACTTGGCATTGATGCCCGGGCGATAGGTGATCGGCCGATACGCTTCGTACACCGCGTATTGGCCGTCCGCATACTGGTTCGCCTGCACCACCGGCTTGCCGTTGACGAATTGCAGCGGCAGGAATCCGGCAAAGCTGCCGTTGCCGTCGCCAAACTGGAAGTAGGGGATCACCGAAAGCGAGAGGTTGCTGCCGAACTTGAATTCACCATCAAGATTGGCCACCCACGACTTGAATGGGTTCTGGAACAGCCGGTAATAATTGACCTGCGCAAGCGTAGCGGGCGCGCTGTACAGATCGCTGGCGGCGAAACCGCCGGCCGGCGTGGGCACCCAGGTGGTGTTGTAGTCGTAGTTGTAGCCGTACTGCGCCGCCTGCGCCTTGGTCAGCGGCATGTAGAAATAGTTACGCTCGCGATTGAGGTTGAAGTTGGCGGTAAGGCTGTTGTTGTCGTCGATCGTCCACACCGATTTCGCCTGTATGCGATCGATGTTGTTGTCGCCGCCGCCGCGCCACTTGTCGTCGGAATTGCGCGATATCGAGATCCAACTGCGTACCGGCCCGATGGCGCCGGTATTGACCCGTAGGAAGGTGCTCAGCGCGTTGTTGCTGCCGACAGTCTGTCCCAAGTAAACGTTGAAATCATCGGTCGGCTTCTTGGTGATGAAGCTGATGTGGCCACCGACGGCACCCAGATCCGGCATGTCCAGATCGGCCGAACCCTGCGAGACGTTGATCGATTCGTAGTTGCGCGCCTCGCCGTACTCCGAAGCGTAGGGAATGTAGTTGCCGGCATCGTTCACCGGCACGCCATCGAGCGTGACGCCGATTTCGCTCGCGTTGAACCCGCGGATGGTGTAACTGCTGGCATCGGTCAGCCCAAAGCCGTCGCCGGAGGCGGAGTTGACACCCGGCGCGCTGTTGATGATCTGCGTGTAGTCGGCAGTGATCGGCACCTGCGCGATCGCCTGCGCAGTGATCGTCGACACTTGCTTAGGCTGATCCTGCACCGCCATCAGGCCGCCGGCCAGTGCCTGCGCGTTGACGTTGACCGTGGAAAGCGTGGTGCTCTTGTGCGTCTTGTCGTTCGCGTCGTTGCTGCTGGGCGCCTGCGTGTTGTCGGCGTGCACCGCGCCGGCTGTATTCAGTGCCAGGGCTGCGCTCAATGCGAGCCAGAGTGTTTTGTGACGACGAACTTCGGATGTATGCATGCCTGGTCTTCCCCCGGAAAGTAAAAAAATACCGACCAACGCCGCGTACCCAGTCTTTGCCGGCGCTTCTGTTGGCCTTTGATGACAAGCAAAAACACCGCAGAAGCCGCTTGAAACACCGGCTCCCTCCCTATGCTGCGATGTAACAATTTGTTTATCGTAATGACGCGATCTTGTCTAGATCATGCGTGTCGCACGGTGCGGCATGTACAGAGATGTAGGAGTAAAGCCTTTGAATTTACGGAATAAATGCTTGATAAGATTTTTTGTCGCCTAGACAGGATGGAAATGCCTACAAGAAGGCTTACGTTGTGCTTACGCAACATTTTGCGAATGATGCGTTTGAAACACGGATGCCGGCTAGGAGCATGCTCAGGTTGCTAAAGCGTCGATCCGTCATGAATACTCGCGTGCAGGCCGTACGCATCTGGACGTCCAAACGTTTCGCCAAGGGGAGTGCATGAAAACCCATCGTTTGCTGCTTGCCGCAGTGCTTGCGCTGCAGCTCGTTGCCTGTGCGACCGCGCCGGCGCCTTCCACTTCTTCCACCTTGCACGGCGATGCGGCACATCCGACGCAAACGCAGAACTGGGTGGATACCAAGCTTTACTTCGGCCTGGGGCCAGCCGATCAATCGGAGCACGGCATCAGCGAAGCACAATGGCGCGCCTTCCTGGATAAGGAAGTCACGCCGCGTTTTCCGGATGGATTGAGCGTGATCGACGTCTACGGGCAGTGGCAAGGCAAGCAGGAAAGCACACCCGAACGCCTGCATTCAAAACTGCTGGTGATCTATTACCCCGATACGCCGGACAACCGCAGCAAGATCGAAGCGATTCGCGCGGCGTGGAAACAGCGCACAGGCGATCAATCGGTATTGCGGGTGACGCAGCCGGCGGATGTGTCGTTCTGAAGATGTCCTTGTTTTCCTAGATGTCTGTTACAGCGCGCACGTCATTCCGGCGAAGGCCGGAATCCAGTACAAACACGTTGTGCGAAGCACTCCAAATCGACGTTGTGTGCTTCGCACGCATGTTTTGACTGGATTCCGGCCTTCGCCGGAATGACGCCGAGGTTCCTTTCTCTATTTCACGCAAGAGCAACTTGAGACATCACTAGTGAGCAAATCCACCAACAAACTTCCTCTCTTCGTCAGCGCCGACTTCAACGGCTTTCTGGGTTTGCTGGTGGACAATCTGTCCGTGATGGCTTTTCTTGCCACCGCCTTGATCGGCATCTTCGGGTTCCCCGCCGATCTCGTGTACACACGAATGTTTCCCGGCACCACGCTGGGCATTCTGCTCGGCAATCTTGCGTATACGGTGATGGCGCGTCGCGTGGCGCGACGTGCCGGCAAGGCGGATACCACTGCCATGCCGCTGGGCGTGGATGCGCCGACCACCATCGGCATGGCGCTGTTGGTGCTGGGTCCGGCGTTTCTCAGCTACAAGCAGGCGGGCATGGATGAGCATGCGGCGGCAATCGCCACCTGGCAGTTGGGCATGGCGTCGCTGGTGGTGATGGGCGTGTTCAAGACCGTGCTTTCCTTTTTCGGCGCGATGGTGCAGCGGCATGTTCCGCGCGCAGGTTTGCTGGGTTCGATCGCGGGCATTGCGCTGGTGCTGATGGGTTTTCTACCGCTGGTGGAAATCATGAAGGTGCCGGTGGTCGGCTTTGCGGGTCTCGGTGTGGTGCTGTACGCGCTGGTGGCGCGCGGGCACATGCCGTGGAATCTGCCGGGCGTGCTGGTTGCTTTTGTTGTCGGCGTGCTGTTGTACGTCGTGCTGGGTCCGCTCGGTTTGCTGGGCCATGGTTATCATCCGATGGCGGCATGGCAGTGGCGCTTCGCGCTGCCGTGGCCGACCTTGCAGTGGCTGCCCGGCCTGCCGCTGACGGTGCCGTATCTGCCGCTGATTCTTCCGTTCGGCCTGCTGATGGTGGTGGGCGGCATCAACGTCACCGAAAGCGCGCGCGCCGCCGGCGACGACTACAACACCCGCGACATTTTGCTGGTGGAAGCGCTGGCGACCTTGATCGCCGGCTTCTGCGGTGGTGTCGCGCAAACCACGCCATACATCGGTCAGCCGGCGTATCGCACGATGGGTGCGCGCACGGGTTATACCCTCGTTACCGGCATCGTGATCGGCCTGGGCGGCATCTTTGGTTATCTGTCCAATCTGGTGGAAATGCTGCCGCTGGCGGTGCTTGCACCGATCCTGATCTTCGTCGCCATCGGCATCACCGCACAGGCGTTCGAGGCGACACCGGTGCGTCATGCCGCGGCCGTGGTGTTCAGTTTCTTTCCGGCCATTGCGCGCATGGTCGCGATCAAGCTGGGTGATCCCACGTATGTCTCGCCTGATCATTTCACCGCGCTGTACAACGATGCGTCACAAGGCATTTCCGAGCTGGCGGTGATCAATGTGCTCGGCAACGGGTTCATCATCACCTCGATGGTCTGGGCCAGCTTTGTCGTGGCGATGATTGACGGCAAACCTCGCCGGGCGGCGTGGATCGCTCTGCTGGGCGGAGCGCTGACGCTGTTCGGCGTGATTCATTCGGTCACGCCGGCCGGCAATTTGTATCTGCCGTGGACGCTTGAACCGGCCATGCGTTCGATCGCCCTGCAGTTCGCCGGCGCGTACCTGGCGCTGGCATCGGTGCTATTGGTGTTTTCCTTCTGGCGCGGTGAACACGGGCCGGCGCACGCTTAAAAAAGTCCGCGCATCGATCGCCCTCGGCCTGAAAACGGCCGACGATGGCGCTTTATATGCATGGCCGAGGGAACGATCGGACAGGCGTTGGCCTCAAGAGACGGGTTCTGGCATGGTGTGCGCCATGCGCGATCGAGCGCCTGCATGCGGCTTGAGACGTATCACGGTAATTTCCGGCGAAATCATTCATACTTTTGGCCTTCACTCAATCACCAGCATCGACACAGGGGGGCCTAATGATCGAGCTGGAACTTCAGGCGCTCTCGCTTTCGCGAGAGGGTCTGCTTATGGACGTCGGACGAGTCGCCGCCGCGTGCGGCTTCGCTTTGGTGCGGCAGCGCCTGGCAGATGATCCGCATGGCGTGCTGTTGACCATGATCGTGCGTGGACCCGAGCGCAAGCAGCGTGCGCTGGAGACTGCGCTGGATGCGCACGAGCGTATCGTCAGCTTCGAGGTCTCGCCGTTTGTGGAAGGATCGCCGAAACCGCATTTCGCGGCATCGCGTTCCGTGGCCAAGGACTACGTGCCGCCACCGCCACCCGCGCCGGCACCTGCGCCAGCTGCGGAGAAGCCAGCGGCCAAACCGGATATCTTCGCAACGGCCGGCGTGCCGCAAGTTCGTCCCGCGCCACCGGTAGCGGAAGTCGTATTGCCGGAAGCAAAGCCGCAACCCGTGCCGGAACCGGAACCCGAACCCGAACCGGAGTTCGTCTTTATCCGCACTCCTGCGCCTGCGCCCGTATCAGCGCCGGTGTTGGAGCCTTTCGTGGAACTGGTCCAACTCGATGCGGACGTGGCAGCGGTGGAAAAACTGCTGCCCAAGCTGATGGGCGATTACCCGCAGATCTTCCCCGGGATGAAAAAGCTGGAGCAGTCGGTGGAGGCGGGTGCGCGTGAATCGTCGCTCCTGCTGGCTGGTCAGCGCATCGGCGCGTGGGTGTTCGAACGCCAGCATGCGCTGAATACGAAAATGGATCTGGAAGCGGCCATGACGCGCGTAGGCGTTCCTGCGTTGAGCGCGTTACTTGAGGTCGAATACGCCGGCAACCAGTTGCACATCCGCAACAGTCCGTTGTGCGCCGAAGATGGACATTCCGGCTGCAAGTTCCTCAGCGGTTACTTGGAGGGTTTGCTTGGACCGGTTGTTGCATCGCAGGGTTTGTCGATCTTCGAAGTGTGCTGCCGCAGTTTTGGTGCGGATGAGTGCGTGTTGGCGGTGATGGATTGAGTGAAGTGTTTATGCTCGCCACGAGCTACTCCCTCCCCTGCTTGCAGGGGAGGGTTTATCTCAGCAAGCTCAAAAATCGACGTCAATACTTCCCGTAATCGTCCGCGGCGGCGCGATGATCCCGCGAATGAAACTGTTGCCGAAGTAATCCGTATCCGTATACGCCGTATTCAAATACTCGCGATTCAGCAGATTGTCGACATTCAAGCCGACGCGGATTTGTTTGCCGAAGCCCGAGTCCCGCAAACGAATCGTATCGCTGACCCCGAGGTTGACCACCGCAAACGGTTTGATCGTGGATGCCGTCGGCGTGCCCGCATACAGCTGGTCGACGTACTGCTTGCCGACAAAGCGCGCATCCAGATTGAAACGCCAGCCTTCGTACTTCCACACGAATCCGGCGCTGATCAGATCCTGCGGCACGCCCGCTAACGGCTGGCCGGCGTTCACCGTTCCCGCGTAATCGGAGGTGAAGCTGGAAGTGAACTTGGCCTGGTTGTGCGCATAGTTGAAGTACGCACTGAAGTCACCGAATGCTGTGGCACCAAAGTTGTTTTGCAACTGCAGCTCCCCACCTTGGTAGCGCGAGCTGCCGCCATTGGTGAATGTGCTGAGCAAAGTGACAGGATCGGTGACGGTGACGAAGGTGTTCTGGAAGTTTTCGCGATAGCCGTTAATCGCCACGCTGAAACCGTCTTGCTGATAGCGCACACCGATTTCGTAATCCTGCACGTACTCGGGTTTCACGTGGGGCGGAGCGATGGTGTTGTTGCCGTTGGCATCCGTCTGGAAGGCGCCGTAGTAGGCAGAGATATCCGGCAGCTTGAAATTTTTGCCGTAGGAGGCATAGACGTTCAAGCCATCCACGATCTGGTAATTGATGCCGAAGGTGGGCGACACGAAATGTTCCGTGTCGTGCACTTCGCCGGCTATCGGGTAGTAGATGCCGACTGCATCACGATCAGTCGTGCTGGCGTAGATGTATTTCACGCCCGGCGTGAGGTGCAGGGTGTTATCGAACAGGCTGATGGTGTCTTGCGCGAAGAAGGACGTCAGCGTGCGGCGGTCGTGTTCGTCCCAGGTGTCGTTGTAGCCAAGGATCTTCGGTACCGGGGCTGAGCCGTACCAGTATTCGCGCGAGTAAAGCTCGCCGTAGGTGGCATTCGCACCGATGACGATTTCGTTCTGCGGCAGCTTGAGCGTAAGCGTTGGCGTATCGCCGACGCCTTTCGTGGTGTAGCCATAGAAATGGTAGGCGGTGCCGTTTTGAACAGAGCCGAATACTGACGCCGGATCGTAAGTGGGGCCGTTGGGATTGCTCAGCCAGAACGCGAAGGAGCTCGGCGTATCTTCCAGGCCATAAGGCTGTGTCGCGCTCTCCTGGAAGAGCGGGTTCGAAAACGAGGTGCGCAGATAGTCGTTGCGGCCGAAGAAAAACTTGTTCTGGAACAGGATGTCATCGCTGAATTTCGATTTGAAGTCGACGATGTCCATCCAGTTGGTGTCTTTGATGGGCGAGTTGGTCCAGCTGAGCGGCCATTGGTAATTGCGACCGTATTGCTGCTGCAGCGGCGCTGGCATGTTGAAGGGTGAGAAACCCTTGTTGTTGTTGAACAGCAGATAGTTCGACAGGCGGTTGTTGTCGTTGAAGTCGTAAGTCAGACCCCAATAGAAGTTGTTGTTGTGATCACCGGTATTGTCGATCCAGCCACGACTGGCCGAATGCTCGAACGAGAACACCTGCTTGATGCCGTTCCAATCGCCGGTATTGAAGGTGCCGTGATAGTCCCAGCTCTTGAAGCTGCCGTAGCTGGCGCCAACGCTGCCACCCATCGTGTCGTCAGGTTGGCGCGGCACGAAATTGATGGTGCCGCCGAGCGAGTTGTAGGAGTTCACGGCGGGGTTGTTGATACCGCGATAGATTTCCACCGTCTGCAGATTGCCAGGAATCAGCAGCACATTGTTGCGGTTTTCCGCCTGATTGGTCACGCCGCCGTTGAACAAGTCATTGAGCGCCACGCCATCGAATGTTTCGGAGAACTGGCTGGAATTGAACGCGCGCAGGTAGATGGTGGTTTCGACGCCGTTCGGGCCGTTGGCGTAAGCGAACACTGACGGTTGCTGATTCAGCATGGTCTGCACGGTCAGGGTAGGCCCGGGCGATAGATTGCGGATCGTGTCTTCGTCGATCAGGCTTTGCGTGTACGCCGCGGTCGGGGGAACGTTCTGTACGTTGGCGCTCACCGATATGCCACCAAGCTGCTTAACCTTGTCCTTGGACGAGGTCTGCACCGACGAGCTGTTCTGATCCGATGCGGTGTCCTGGGACTGTGGTGCACTGCCTTGGTCGTTGGTGGAAGGTGCAGCGATAACATCGCCCATCAGGCCGATGGCAATGAGGGCGGCCAGAATCTTTCGGCCATGCGTGCATGTGCTCATTTAAGAAAATCCCCTTCAAAGACGCAGTACAGTGATGGTTGTGTACGAATCCGATCGTCATGCGCGCGGTGCCGATGGCTGCATTGCGAGCAGCGTGTTTTGTTGCAACACGGTGACATGCGGGCGTTGTTTGGCGTCGTGCCAGCGGCCCGATTGCGCCTTTTCTATATAGAGTGACCAAGCGAGTCGGGGCTAGCTCACTTGTGTTTCAAGTCTTAGTTATTGCTTAGTGGCCGCATGAAAAAGGCCATAGCGCATCAGAACGCTATGGCCTTGTCAGGTAGATGCAAGCTACACCCGTCGCGGGTGTTTCAGGAATGTTGCTGTGTCGCCAACGAACAAGCGTTGTAGAAATCGTTGAGCACCTTCCGTACGCCGCCTACTTCGAAGGCAAAGCCGTAACGAAGGCCGGTGCGATCACGTACCCATGCACCCATTGCCTGCGCGGATGCTACTCTCTGCAATTGATCCAGCGGATAGATGCGTTGAAGCACTACGGACTGGTCGACCGCGGTGGCGCCGGCCTGCTGTGGCAGCGTTTCCTGCTGGTTGATTTCGAAATACGAGTGCGTCGTGCGGGCTACGGTTTCCCGCGCACGCACAGTGCCGATCGTGTCATAGGTGGTGAGTTCCGCGCCGCCTGGTTTGCACAAGAACGTGATCTTGTGCTCGCCGTTGCGATCGTCCTGCTTGAGCTCGAGATACGGTGCGTCTTGCATGAATTTATAGGTGGCGACCAGGTTGAGCCGGCCGTTGTTGGCCAGGCCCTTGGCGATCATCTCGTCCGCATTCGGCCATAGCGCTGGGTCGGCCGCTCCTGTCGCTGAAACTGCAGCGAGCGCTGCGGAATCGATGCCCATGTCTTTCAAATAAGCGTCGACCTGTTCGGGTGCGCGCTGCGCCGGATAGGTGGGAAAGCCAATGCGATCGCTGCCGCTGGCGGCCCAGCGGTACAGCCCGCCCAGATAGGCGTAGGCGCAGGCGCCTTCGCAGATGGCGGATTTGTTGACGATGGTCTTGGAGCCCTTGGGCAGTCGCGGCGTGCCCAGATGCGTCACCATCGAGCCTTGCCGAAACAACCGACCCAATGCCATGCCCGCGTCAACGCTTCCGCCGGGCGAATTCAAATAGATGTCCGAACCAGTCGGAATCTTTCCCGATTTCATCAGCGCTTCGAACCGGTGCGGCGCATCAATGTCGATCGGGCCATAGAGATAAACCTGCGGCACTCGCGCCATGCTCAGCGTCATGCGGTCGTCGTTCACCTGCGTGGCGAGCTGATTGGGCGCCGCGTCGTGCGACGCGCTTTTTAGTGCATAAGCCGGGCGAGTTGCGCCGAGACAGGCTACCGTCAGCGAGAGGCTTGCCACGTTCCGGCAAAGAGTGCGTCGAAAGGTATTGCGGTACGGCACGAGCATTCCCTGTTTTCTGGATGATACGGTGCTTTGAAACCATGAAGTCTCACCGGTTCCGGATGTCCTGCGGGTGAATGCAGGCCGTCGGGCGCTCGAGTCCGCCCGCCAGGGTAGCGCCGTATAATCCGGCCTCGCCCATGAAAGGGGTTCATGAATGCCGCGCGAGACCTTCAGTGATCTGCTCGCCTTCCTCGCGGTGGCGCGGGAGGGCAGCTTTACGCGCGCGGCGGCACAGCTTGGCGTGTCCCAGTCGGCGTTGAGCCATACCATTCGCGCGCTGGAAACGCGGCTTGGGTTGCGGTTGCTGACCCGCACTACGCGCAGCGTGTCGCCCACTGAAGCCGGCGAGCGATTGCTGCGCACCGTCGGTCCGCGCTTCGAAGAGATCGAAGCGGAGCTGTCTGCCTTGAGCGAACTCCGCGACAAACCCGCGGGCACCGTGCGTATCACCACCGCCGAACATGCCGTCAATTCCGTGCTATGGCCCAAGCTAGCGAAGGTGCTGCCGGACTATCCCGACATCAAGGTGGAAATCAGTGTCGACTACGGTCTCACCGATATCGTGGCGCAGCGCTACGACGCCGGCGTGCGGCTGGGCGATCAGGTGGAGAAGGACATGATTGCCGTGCGTATCGCACCGGACATGCGCATGGCGGTGGTCGGTGCGCCGGCCTATTTCGCGCGCCGGACGCGTCCGCAGAAGCCACAAGACTTGGCGGCGCACGATTGCATCAATCTTCGGTTGCCCACGCATGGCGGCTTGATGGCGTGGGAATTCGCGCGCAAAGGACACGAACTCAAGGCGCGCGTGGAAGGGCAGTGGGTGTTCAACACCAGCAGCGCGATCCTCCGCGCGGCACTGGCCGGATTCGGGCTGGCCTATCTGCCGGACGACATGGTGCAGCGGCACGTGAGCGAGGGACATCTCGAGCGCGTGCTGGAAAACTGGTGCCCCACGTTTCCCGGTTATCACCTGTATTACCCGAGTCGCCGCCAATCCGCGCGCGCTCTTGCGGTGGTGATCGAAGCGTTGCGCTACAACGGGCCGTTGTAAACTGATCAAACCGGAATTGATGAACGCCACACATAAGGCCATGCGGTCTGGCGATCTTAATCGCCGCAGTTCTCCTCCGTAGCATGTGTGCATCAAACGACGCTTCTTCGCGTCGTGCATCGCTTGGAGAACATGGTCATGCAAAAGCGCACACTCGGTAACAGCGGCCTGGAAGTCTCGGCGATCGGCCTGGGCTGCATGGGCTTGAGCTTCGGCTATGGCCCAGCGGTTGAAAAATCCACGGGCGTCCAACTCATTCGTAGCGCATTCGAGCGCGGCGTCACCTTCTTCGATACCGCCGAAGTCTACGGCCCGTTCACGAACGAGGAACTGCTCGGCGAAGCGGTGGCACCGTTTCGCGACCAAGTGGTGATCGCCACCAAATTCGGCTTCAAGGAAGGCTACCCGAACCAAGGTCTCGACAGCCGCCCCGAGCGCATCCGCGCTGTGGCCGAGGCATCGCTGAAGCGCCTGAAGACGGATCGCATCGACCTGTTTTATCAACATCGCGTCGATCCGAACGTACCGATCGAAGACGTAGCCGGTACCGTCAAGGAGCTGATCCAGCAAGGTAAGGTGAAGCACTTCGGCATGTCCGAAGCCGGCGCGCAATCGATTCGCCGCGCCCACGCCGTGCAGCCGGTTACCGCGTTGCAGAGCGAATACTCGCTGTGGTGGCGTGAGCCGGAGCAGGACATCCTGCCGACGCTGGAAGAACTGGGCATCGGCTTCGTGCCGTTCAGCCCGCTCGGCAAGGGTTTTCTCACCGGCGCCATCAACGAAAACACCACCTTCGACCAGAGCGATTTCCGCAATATCGTGCCGCGCTTCTCCGAGGAAAACCGCAAAGCCAATGCTGGCCTGGTGGATGTGCTCGGCCACATTGCCGAGCGCAAAGGTGGCACGCGCGCGCAAATCGCCATTGCCTGGTTGTTGGCACAGAATCGGTGGATCGTGCCAATTCCGGGTACGACCAAGTTGCATCGACTGGAAGAGAACATCGGTGCTGCCGGCGTCGAATTGACGGAGGATGATCTGATTGCCATCCAGTCGGCGCTTACGCAGATCACGGTGGTGGGTGAGCGTTACCCGGCGCAGTTGCAACAGCTTGTGGGGCGTTGATGGCTTTTCTCGTCGTCCCGGCGAAAGCCGGACATAGCGCGAAGCGCGAAGAACGTCCGAAGGACGGCCCCGAAGGGGTGAGCGAAGCGAATCATCCAGTGTCTTTGCACATCAAAGTCGCTGGGCCCCGGCTTTCGCCGGGGTGACGAACTCTCGCAAGAATTCAACATTGTGCTCGCATTCCTACCCGCGTTCGGCCACCCGATGCCATCGATTAGGCGCGCTAGCCGCGTCGAATCTTCCATTGAGTACTAGGTGGATGGCGGATCAGGAACGCAAAGCCTTTGTCTCCCGCACGCGCATCCATTGAGTGAGCGCTGCGCATAAGATCAGCAGCAATGCGGTGAAGAAAAATACTTCACGCAAGCCGGCGTATGCACCGATCTGGCCGCCGATCAGCGGGCCGACCACCTGGCCGGCAAATTGCGCGGATTGCAGATAACCGAGCGTCTTGCCGGTGCTGTGTTCGTGCACCATCTGACGTACTAGTTTTGCGATGGACGGAAGCAGGCCGGCCAGCGTCATGCCCATCAACGCGCGCAACACCGCCAGCTGCCACCACTGCGTTACGAACGCCTGCGGCACCATCACCAAACCGGTCGCCACCAAGCCACCGATGATCACCTTCCAACTGCCCACGCGATCGGCGAGTGCACCCAGTCGTGAGGCGGTCAGCATGCTGCCGAACGCGGAAGCGGCCATGACGATACCCGCGATGCGCGCCAGGTGATCGTCGGGGACGCCGAGTTGACCGATGTACACCGTGATGATCGGTTCGATCGACATGTTGGCCAGCAGCACCATCATGGCGGTGATCAACAGGGCGATGACGAGCGCGCGATGGGCAGGCGCGGTCGCCTCCGCATGTTGGGCAACCTGCGGCTTGGCATCCGACTCGCGATCGAAATCTTCCCGAACCAGCAATATCGTCGCTGCGGCTGCGATGGCGATCAGCGCGCCGCCGATGAAAAAACTGCCACGTATGCCGACCCATGTCGGCAGAAAGCCGCCAACGAGCGGACCGACCAGACTGCCGGTCAACCCACCGGTGGACAGCACGCCCAGCGCCCAGCCCGAACGTTCGCGTGGTGCCTGCGTGCCGATCATGACGATCGATGCCGCGGCATAGCCACCGATTAAGCCCGCTACCAGGCGTAGCACCACTAATTCCACTACATTGTGGGCCAAGCCGATCAAGGACATCATCACCGCCATGCCGATAGCCGCGCGCACCAGCATGGGCTTGCGTCCGTAGCGATCGGCGAGATGGCCCCAGAGTGGCGCGGTGACAGCGGTGCCAAGAAACGTAGCGCCGAAGGCGACACCGGACCACTGGATGACGGCAGCCGTCGATGTCACGCCAAGCTGCTGCACGTACAGCGGTAGAAAGGGAAGCAACATGCTGAGGCTCACCAGCGTAGTAAACGAGCCGAACACGCACACCACCAAATTGCGTTGCCAATACGATGCATTGCGTTCCACATAACTGGCTCGCTTGGTGCTCAGCTCATACATGCTTGAACCTACTTGCGCTGACATGTGCATGATCCTCAGATAGCAGTTGCGCAGCCTCTGGCTGCGCAACTGTATGCGTTACTTCTTGTTCGCCTGCTGCTTGCGGAATTCGGGCACAGGCAAGCCGCCCCACCCGAAGTTCTCAAGCTCCACTTCCTCGATGACCACGAAAGTGGAATCGAGCGGCTTGTTCAGCACGTCCAGCAGCACCTGACTGACGCCCTTGATCACGGCCGCCTTTTCCTCGGCGGTGGCGGCGTTGCGGGCGGGACTCGTGCCTTCGCGGGTGATCTGAATGTTGATGATAGGCATGATGGTTCTCCTCGTAGTTATGGAAGCGAACGTGCTCAGTGACCGGCGCTCTGGCCGCCGTCGACGTGCAGGATCTCGCCGGTGACGAAGCCCGCGGATTCGAGATAAAGCACGGCATCGGTGATGTCGCTGATTTCGCCGAGGCGGCCGACGGGATGCAGTGACGCCAGTGCGGCATGTGTTTTAGGTGCATGCATCGGCGTCTTGATGACGCCCGGTGCCACCGCATTCACGCGAATGCCGCGCTTGGCGTATTCGATGGCCAGCGACTTGGTCGCCGAATTCAGGCCGCCCTTGGTCAGCGAGGCCAGCACAGAAGGCACGCCATCAATGGCGTATTCGGCCAGCGTGGTGGTGATGCTGACGATGTGGCCGCTACCTTGCTTTTCCATCTCAGCCACGGCGAGTTGCGTGATGTGGAAAAAGCCGTGGAGGTTCACCGCCAGAATGCTGGCGTAGTCTTCCGTGGTGTACGCCGTAAACGGCTTGGCGACGAATAAGCCGGCATTGTTGACCAGCGTATCGATGCGGCCGAAACGGGACAGCGCTTCCTGGATGATGCGTTCGGCGACAGTGCGATCGGAAATATCGCCCGCTACTGTGACGACGTCGGGATCGCTCGACGGCTTGATGGAACGCGAATTGGCCACGACGCGGTAATCGCGATCGCGGAAGGCTTTAACCAGGCCTGCGCCGATGCCTTGCGAAGCGCCGGTGATGACAACGACTTTGCGTGAGTTGTTCATATGCGTATCTCTCGAGGAATGAAGGGAGTCAGTGAGAAACTGATCGGGCCAGTGGCGCCGACACCTTCAATCTAGGCTCTCGATACGCAATAGCGAATCCCTGCTATCCGGCAGACACTCTTCCGCGCCGCGGTGGAGTCGGCGGCTCGGGTGGCGTTTGGGCATCCTTGGCACGACGTGCAAACTCCGAGCGCAGACGCGGCAGGGCGAAGTCGACGAAGGCGCGTACCTTAGGCACGGAAAGCCGTCCAAACGGCGAAACGAGATGCACGGGAACTGGTGCGGGCTCCGCATCGGCCAGCACGATGTGCAGCAAGCCTTGCTTGATTTCCGCCGCCACGTGATAGGACAGCACACGTGTAACGCCATGGCCTTCCACCGCAGATGCCACCGCAGCACGCACGCTGTTGACCACCAGGCGCGGCGTGAAGGAAACGGCGCGCGGCACCGAGGATTTTTCCAACGGCGGAAAACTCCACGAATCCACGCCCGAGTGCTGCATGGCAATGACCGGGTGTTTGCTCAAGTCCGCCGGCTCCGCGATGCGCGGGTGGGTTGCCAGATAGCGCGGCGACGCCACGACGACACGGCGGACTTCGCCGATGCGATGCGCGACCAGTGTGGAATCAGCCAGATGCGTAATGCGAAGGGCCAGGTCCATGCCTTCATCGATCAAGTTCACCGGCCGTTCCAGCAGATGCATGCGCACGGTCACGGTTGGATATTGCTGCATGAAGGCATCGACGATCGGGCGCAGCAGCTCCACGCCGGAATACACAGTCGCGGTGATCATCAAGGTGCCATGCGGCACGGATCGCTCGCCTACTGCCTGCCGCTCCGCTTCCTCCAGATCCATCAGCAGTTTTCTGCACGCGATCGCATAGCGTTCGCCGGCTTCGCTCAGCTTGATGGAGCGTGTCGTCCGGTGCAGCAGCGGTACGCCCACGTGCGTTTCCAGAAAGGCGATGGCCCGGCTTACTGCGGCGGCCGATCGCCCAGTCTTGCGACTGGCACCGGCGAGGCTGCCTTCGTCCAAGGCCGCGACGAAGATTTTCATGGCGTCGATGCGGTCCATGGGTAGGCCTCGCGGGTTGATAGGTAGCGCGTTGAGGAGTGTGCTACAGGTGGCCACGTCCGCGGGATATGCAATTTCTCCCTAATCCTTAAAGTGGCGAGAAGCATTTGCTCCCTCCCCTGCTTGCAGGGGAGGGCCGGGGTGGGGTGAACACTTGCCTGAGACTTTCCCGCAAGGGTTCACCCCCTCCTGACCTCCCCCTGCAAGCAGGGGGAGGGACCGCACAGGAAGCTGATCGCGAGATACAGAAGACAAAAGCGCGGCTAACACTCTCAACCCAACGCCTGCTCCAATTCACTCTTCAACACCCGCATCAACGCCTGCGTCGACATCGCCCGCGCCAGCGGCGCACCTTGCCCGGCCCAGTGCGCGCCGTAACCGTATTGCCCAGCCACCTTGCCCGCTGCGTTGAGCGATTTGCCGGCGTCATAAGTAATCGGATAGTCGGGCACCGCATCGTCAGGCACATCGGCACCCCAGCGCGTGAATGCATTGGCGAGACTGCGTGCGGGGCGTCCGGAAATGACGCGCGTCATCACGGTGTGATGCGCGGCATCGCTGAAGAGCAGTTCGCGAAATCTCGCATCCGCGAGCGATTCGTCGGTGGCGATGAACGCTGTGCCCAATTGCGCGGCAGACGCACCTAGCTTCAGTGCAGCCGCGATACCGACACCGTCCATGATGCCGCCTGCGGCGATCACCGGAATGTTGAGCGTGCGCACCAGCAACCGCGTCAGCGCGAAGGTGCCAAGGCGGCTGTCTTCACCGTCCGGATCGAAGATGCCGCGATGGCCGCCTGCTTCGTAACCTTGCGCAACGACGGCATCGACGCCTGCCGCCTCAAGCAAGCGGGCTTCCTGCACCGTCGTGGCGCTTGCCAGCAGCACGATGCCTGCCTTGCGCAGCGCTGCGATCTGCTCGGGGCGCGGCGCGCCGAAGTGGAAACTCACCACCTTGGGCTTTTCTTCTACGAGCATGGCCAGCATGTCGTCGTCGACAAGGAAAGAGGTATAGATCTCGCGCAATGCCTCCGGCGGTTTGGCGTTGGAGTGCTCGAATTCGGGGCGCAATCGCTCGATCCACGCCGCTTCTTTTTGCGCATTGGCCTGCGCCGGCCGATGCACGAACACGTTCACGTTGAGCGGTCCGCTGCTGTGTTCGCGAAACTGCCCAATGGCTTCCCGTGCTTGCTTCGCCGTCATGGCGCCTACGCCTAGCGATCCGAGGCCGCCGCTGTTGCTGACGGCCGCAGCCATTGCCGGTGAAGACACGCCGGCCATGGGCGCCTGGATGATTGGCAGCTCGATGCCAAGCAGATCGAGCAGGGGCGAAGGGGAAGTCGCCATGATGAGGGCTCCTGTACGGTTGAAACGTAGTCGCTGCGCGCGAATCATCGATCACTTTACGCGCGTCGGCATGCTCTTCGAAGCGATGCCATGCGGCAGTCAATCTTCCGAGAAGTGAAAGAATCGTCGCTACTCAAGACAACGAAGTGTTCGATGCATGGCTTTCCTTCACGAAATCCACAAACGCCCGCAACGGGGTGGGCAAATGGCGGTGTCCCGGGTAATAGAGAAACGGCCCCGAGAAGTTCTGCCACCATGGTTCGAGAATGGGTTCCAGTTCGCCGCTGTCCAGATGCGGACGCAGCATGTCTTCATAAAGATGGATGATGCCGAGCCCGGCGACCGCGGTCTTGATCGCCAAATCGATGGCGGCGCCGAGCCTGACCAGCAGTTGCCCGGAAGGATCGACGTGTACGACTTCGCCATCGCGCTCGAATTCCCAGATCGGTATTGTGCCGCTGGCGAATTGCCCCCGCATGCACACGTGGGAAAGCAGTTCACGCGGATGCTGCGGGCGGCCATGGGTATCCAGGTAACTGGGCGCCGCGGCGGTGGCGAAACGTTGCACGCGAGGCCCGATCGGAATCGCGATCATGTCCTTCTCGAGCCGCTCGTCGTAGCGGATGCCGGCATCGCACCCTGCGGATAGCAGGTCGACGAAGCTGTCCTCCACGGTGACTTCCACGCGGATGTCGGGATAGGTTTTCAGGAACCCGGCCAGAATGGACGGCAGTATGATGCGCGCGGCACCAGCCGGTACATTGAGCTTCAGCGTGCCGGCTGGCCGGTCGCGAAAGCCGTTCAATACGTCCAGCGCTGCTTCCATTTCGGCGAGCGCCGGCGCGAGGCGTTCGATGAGAAGCGAACCTGCTTCGGTCGGTGCCACACTGCGCGTGGTGCGATTGAGCAGGCGTACACCCAGCTTCGATTCGAGCCGGCGCACGGCGATACTGAGGCCGGAAGGGGATACGCCGCTCAAGCGGGCCGCGTCGCGGAAACCGCCGGCCCGAGCCACGGCAACGAAAGCGGCGAGATCGTTGATCTCCACGGCCATTGTTTAATCCTTTGCACAGCCTGTGCACATTGAGGGGGATTATCTAACAAACGGGCTGGCCGCATAGTGATCTCCGCACCCCACCCATCCATCTATGGAGACCGTCATGTCCAAGCTTCTCTCTGCCGCAGGTACCTTTTCACTCGGCGGTCGCGCCGTGAATCGCATGGGTTACGGAGCCATGCAGTTGGCCGGTCCCGGCGTGTTCGGGCCGCCGAAAGATCGTGACACCGCGATCGCCGTGCTGCGCGAAGCGGTGGCTTCCGGCGTCAATCACATCGACACCAGCGATTTCTACGGGCCGCACGTCACCAACCAGATCATTCGCGAGGCGCTGCATCCGTACTCGGATGACCTGACGATCGTGACGAAGGTCGGTGCCGTCCGCGGCAGCGACAGCTCGTGGCTTCCCGCGCAGGAGCCGAAGGAGATCGAGCGGGGTGTCCATGACAACCTTCGCAATCTGGGGCTGGAGCGGTTGGATGTTGTCAACATGCGGATTATGGGCAACGTTCATGCACCGTCCGAAGGATCGATCGCCAAGCAGGTCGCGGCGCTCGCCGAACTTCAGCAGCAAGGACTGGTTCGTCACATCGGGCTGAGCAATGTGACGTCGACGCAAATTGCCGAAGCGCAGGGCATCGCGAAAATCGTCTGCGTGCAGAACCATTACAACCTGGTGCAGCGTGGCGATGAGGCACTGGTCGACGAACTGGCGAGCAAAGGCATCGCTTATGTACCGTTCTTTCCGCTTGGTGGCTTCACGCCGCTGCAGTCATCGACGCTGTCCAGCATAGCCGCGTCGCTCGGCGCCACGCCGATGCAGGTTGCACTTGCCTGGCTGCTGCATCGCGCGCCCAATATCCTGCTGATTCCCGGCACGTCTTCGTTGGCGCATTTGCGCGAGAACCTGCAGGCCGCCTCATTGAAGCTATCGGATGAAGTGCTTGCCGAGCTCGATGCGATCGGTGAGCGCGTCGAACAGCATTGATCGGAATGTCGAAGACACCGGCCCGGTTTGACCGGGCCGGTGCTGTATATCCCCGTGTCGATGAGTCGTACCATCCGCGAAGTCTTGGATACTATTGGGGATAGCCATGTCTGGCAAAACCGCTTCCTGCTGCTGCGGGCAGCTTCGCATTGAAGTACAGGGCGAAACATTGGGGGCGGGCGTTTGCCACTGCCTTGCCTGCCAGCAGCGCACCGGCAGCGTTTTCGCGGCGCTGGCTGCCTACGCCGCTCCGTATAAAGTCACCGGCACTGCTACCGAATACGTGCGCACCGGAGACCTGGGTGCAAAGTTTCGTTTCCGTTTCTGTCCCGTCTGCGGAAGCAACGTGTTTCACACCGAGGAAGGGGAAGACAAGTACGTGATGGTAGCGGTGGGTGCCTTTGCCGATCCGGATTTTCCTGCGCCGCAAGATTCCGTATACGAGTGCCGGCGGCACGCATGGGTGCAGTTGCCGGAGGGGATCACGCGTTACGAGAAAGATCCACCGTGAGAGGCCGTTTGCCACGCAGAAACAGTGCCAAATTCTGCTGCGTCGTCATTCTGAAAGGTACTCGTCGCAGCGTTTTCACATTTGGACGACGGGGCAGTCAGTACATGGAAGGTGTCATGGCCTTGTAGCAATCCTTGCCTTCCAGTGAATAACTTCGATCTCAGCATCCTCCGATTTATCAACCACTTTGCATTTCGCTCCGCCATGCTCGATTACATGGCGATGGCCATCGAGAAATTTTATTTCACGCGCGGTCTGGGCTTGATATGTCTGCTGTGGTGGATCTGGTTCCGCAACGGTCCAACGGCGCGCCGCGATCGGGAGATCGTCGTCTCGACTGCAGTCGCCACAATCGTTGCGCTTTTCGTAGGAAGGCTGCTTGCGCATTACCTGCCTTTCCGGGTTCGCCCCTTTGCCAACCCGGAGCTGATGATGCGCTTCCCGTCGGAACTCTCCGCCTGCAAGGCGCCGATGATGCGCACGTGGAGTTCATTTCCCAGCGACCACGCGATGATGTGGTGCGCCGTGGCCACCGGCATTTACCTGGCTTCCAGGCGACTTGGCATCATTGCGTTTATCTTTACGATCGTTTTCATCTGTTTTCCGCGTGTTTACTTAGGGATGCACTATCCAACGGACGTGCTAGCCGGCGCCTTCCTCGGCATCGTCATATGTTTAATCTTCAATCACGCCATGTTCCGGGAGCGCATTGCCAGGCCAGTGCTGGACTGGTCCGTCAAATACCAGGGCGCGTTCTACGTCGGCATTTTTCTGCTCAGCTTCGAGCTGGCCAGCCAGTTCGATGAGCTGCGCAAGTTGAGCGAGTTCCTCTGGAAGAACGTTTGAGCTTCTCCAGATACCTGCGCTCGCGCTCACCGTAAACTCAATGCTGACATGGGCGGTACGTTGACCACGACGACTCCCCGGTCCACGTGTTGCATCCACGGCAAGCCTGAAATGGCATTCGTAAGCGACGCCGGCGTCTTGGGTCCAATCAGAATGTAATCGACGTTGTGCGACAGGCAGAACGCCTGCAAGTGATTTTTGAAATCCGGCGAAAGTTCGCCATGGCGAAGTTCGTTCAACGTATCGCCATCTTCCTGCTGCGGATCCGGCCCCAGATAGCCGGCGGCTTGGGTGAGTGCCATACCGGTATCGACTTGCCATCCCATGCCGGGCCCTTGATCGGAGAAGGGCAGAATCAGCACATTCGGGTCTTTGCCCAGCACTTGCTTGATGTGATCGCCCTGAAAGAACGCTTGCGCTGGCCAGGGCGTCCACGCGAATGCCGCGGGATCGGGCAACAGGGTAACGATGGCCAATAGTGCAATAGCGACACGGCCGGCCATTTGCGTGCGTGTCTTTGCGTCTGATAACCACAGCCCCGCTACCATCGCTGCGCAGAGCGCTACGTACATCATGAAGCGTATGGGCAGCGCTTCGCTGACCAGGGGCGCCTTCATGAACAAATGCCAGGGAAGGCGAAGCCAGGTAATGTGGCGTTCGATTTGTAGCCGGGGGCCGAAACTCATCAGGGCCAGCGCGCACGTTGTAACCAGCAGCGCCTTGGTGACGCGATCTCGATAGTGATCGCGGAAGTACCAGATCATCAGCACGAGCAACGGCAAGCCCAGATAAGCGCCTTGTTCCGATGCGTTGCCGGCGAATTTCTCGGCCCATCCCGAAGTGACTCTGCCCAACAAAGAGACGCGCGTGGGAACAAGAAGGTTCAGCGGATCTGCCGAGTAGGCTGTTGGCGACGTGTGGAACGGTTGGCCATGCGCCATACCTTTCACCATGTAGATGAGATAGGGCGCGGTGAGTATCAGCACGACTGGCGCCGTGATGGCGATGTCCTTGGCGAGCCGCCACAGCGGAGCTCGTTGCGACGGATGCGTAAAGAGGAGAAAGATCCCCCATGCTATCGCCCCGAACACGCACAGGCTAGCGAGTATTTCTGTGGCAATACCGAGTTGAATGGTCAGCACGAGGGCGAGTGCTGCAACGAACGTGTAGCGTCGAAGATCTCCACGAACATGTGCGATGCAAAGCAACACCGCAACAGGAACCAGAAAGATGAGATCCAGGTTGAGGTGTCCAAGCAGTTGGCCCAGCTCATAGGAAGAAAAGCCGAAGAAATAGCCGGCGAACAGCGAAGACAGCCATCGGCGCGAGAGATACATGGCCAGCAAGAAAGCCGTCCAGGCGGAAAGAGCCGGTGCCATGATGCTGACGACATTGAAGGCCATCACCGGCCCGGCCGCGGCCGTAATGGGCCACAGAAGCAGTGCGACGAATGGGATGGACGTCGTCCATGAAAGGTTTACGCCATTCGGATGCCATACGTAGTGGCTGAAAAATGGATTCAGATGGTGCTGAATGGCAAACGGCCACCAATGGATATACCAGACAAAGCTGACCGGATCGTTGCCTTCACCCAGATAGTGGTGCGTCCAGGCGCCCGATGTTCCGAAATAGCAGAGTGCCAGGACGAGATAGATGAGTAGTGCTACCAGGCATGCAAGCTTGTGCGAGGCCGTCGTTCTTACGTACGACGCACCTCGGCTTTTGAGAGGAAACATGATTTACATCGGCGGAACGGATCAACGCACGCTACTGCAATCGGTAACGTGCGCCGCCTATCTGGGTGGGACATGTTTCAGTGAATTGAGGCCATTTGCGCGTAGTTGTTAAAGCAATTGGCAATTGGGGCAAGCTCGTGCACGCCTGATGACAAAAATAGTCGGAAGTCTGTGCTTCTTTCTTCAATGCTCGAAATAAGCCGGCCGATCAACGTCGGCAATCAAGCCTGGCTGCTTTGGCTGCCAGCCCAGCACGTCGCGCGTCTTTTGGCTGGAGCCATGCATATCCAAGCCCGTGAACAGTGCGAACCAAGCGAAGTGCTCTTGAGCTTCTTCGGGTGACATGCTGACGACGGGCAGGTTGAGCCGACGGCCGATCACTTCGGCGATATGCTTGAACGGCACGCCTTCATCAGCGATTGCGTGATAGCGGGCTCCCGCAATGCCTTTTTCGAGCGCCAGCCGGTAAACGACGGCTGCATCGAACCGATGGACGGCGGCCCAGCGATTGTGACCTTCGCCCACGTAAGCGGAGACGCCTTTTTCGCGCGCGAAGTTGATTACACGCGGCACGAAGCCATGGTCGCCATCGCCATGCGTCGATGGAGGAAGGCGGACGACCGAAGCGTTCACGCCACGCGCCGCCAATGCTTCGGCCATTGCTTCCGAAGCGCGAGGATACGAACTTGAAGGAACAGGTGAGCCGTCATCTTCCGTCACCAATCGGTCTTTAGCCAGCAAGGCAATGCCGGAGGTAACCAGTAGCGGGCGGTTCGAGCCGGCAATCGCGTCGCCGAGTGCTTCAATCGCGCGCCGGTCCAGCTCGCAGTTCTCGACGAATTTCGAGAAGTCATGGTTGAAGGCGGTATGGATCACGCCATCTGCGGCCTCCGCGCCGATGCGCAGGCTCTCGAGGTCTTCGAGTGAGCCGCGATGCACTTCGGCACCCGCTGCGGCTAGCGCGGCGGCTCCCGTATCCGAACGCACAAGCCCGAGCACTTTGTGCCCGGCGCTGAGCAGTTCCTTCACGACAGCAGATCCAACGAAACCGGTAGCACCTGTAACAAAAACACGCATGAAAATTTCTCCCAATCCGATGTGGACAGAGATACTTTTGAGCGTGGATCTATCGGGGTAAAGTAGTGGCGTTATACAGGTATAAAAACTACGGGTATAACTACTAACGGGACGAGCATGTCGATCGCGAACGACAACCCTGCAACGCCGGAGGATGCGGAGCGGATTCGCTTGCTGATCAGCTCACAGGTTGAAGCTGTTGTGTAATTGAGGTGCGGTCAGCGCATTGCGCTGTGGCGCTAATCCCGCCCCTTATGGGACGGTCGCCAAAAGCGATGCAGCAGGAATGGAATCACTAGAGAAAGACCAATCGACCAGTGCAACACCGCGATGACTGGAAGTGAGCTGTCACTTGGCGGGTAATACAAGAAGTAGCCCGATAGCACGAGCAGGAGAAGTAGGAGAAAAAGTAATCCCCCCGTTACGCGATGACGCTTGGCTTTCCACCCCCAGATGATGTGACGTCCCCACAGCCAACCGAACATCCAAAGCGTGAGGAAGCCAAAAAGCCCATGCAGCGAAAGCCACCAATGCTCCAATGGATGTGGTGATGGCCCGAATGCTGTTTGCTGCACCATGAAGTAATGGAAGACAAGCCAAAGCGCACCGGTCAGCCAGAGGCCGATACTGATGACATACAGAGTCAGGCGAATGGGATGTGTAAGGCGCATCAGGTCATGGATCGCTAGGGGCCATCATCGGGGCGCTGGCGCCGATGGAAGTCCAAGTGGTTCCCTCCAGCATGAAAGCCAGCGCCTGATAACGCTCAAGAATGGAGCTCGACGCTGCTCCGGCGGCCATCACAACCTTGGTGAGCGCATCGGCATCTATGCAACGGGGCGCAATCACGGTGACGAAGCGATCCGTTCTGCAATGATTTCCGGTGCGAGGGTCGATATGGGGGCTGACTAACTGTTGGCTTCTCATTTCATCGTGCAGCACTTGGCTGCCAGAACTGGCTACTGAAGCATTTTCAATTCGGACCGCAGGGATGGCTTCCTGCATGTAGGGTGCGGCGAGGTACACAAGCTCTGGCTCAGGACCAGTCAGTCGCAAATCTCCTCCAGCCTCGACAACGATGCGCGTGGGATGGTGAGACGCGATGTATTCGAAGGCGCAGTCGACAGCGTAGCCTTTCGCAATGCCACCAAGGTCCAGCCAAAGTGGTTTGCCAAAAGAAACCTCGCCATCGGAAGACACGGCGACATCTTTCCAACTCGCATTGGAAGATGGCGGTATGCCCGTCAAAGTCGGGAGAAGTCCATCCCTGGCAAGAACATGTGCGATCGTCGGGTCGAAGAGTCCTTCCGAAACCTCAGCGAGTTTCAATGCATGATCCAGCACCGCATGAGTGTGTGGACTGACATGGATCGGATGACACGAAGCATCGCGGTTCAAATGCGAAAGTTCGCTTTCAGGCTCGTGAAAACTCATCAAGCGATGAATCTCGGCAATGAGATCAAACGCACCGCTGATGACTTCATTCGCTAGGGGCGATGGCAGGCCATCGACCCTGATACGAACAATCGTGCCTAGCAGCGGCTTGGCTCGTTCAATGGGAGGCGATGGCAATGGCATAGGTCGCCAAAAGCCTGCGCACGCCATCCGTGATGTGCTTGGACGAAAGAGTCGCTCCCGAAATGTTCTGGATGTCCTTGGTCAGCGTGAGCGTGGCGCCATTGCGCTTACCGTAAAACTGGGCAAGCCATTGCGGATTGCGTACCTGGTCCCCGAAAGCCTCGCGATATTCGAGGATTTCGATGCTCTTCACCGCGCCCGAATCATCCAGCCCCACGGCGATAGGGATGAACTCATGTTTGCCCACGACCTGATCGACGATGACCCATCCACCCGTGGAAACTTTCCACAGCTGAACCTGATGGCTCAACACATCCGTCTGACTCGCCTTCTCGATGGCATGCACCTGGTCGTCGGTCAGCGTCAACGGCTGCTGCGTAAAAGTGGCACCAGGAAACATCAGTTGTTGGGCTTGTTCAACACTGAGGAACACCTTGGCGTAGGCAGGCGTCGCTACGGCGACAATCGCGACGGCAGGCACCAACAGGAACTGGGCTTTCATGTTTTGTTTCCATCAGAAGTAATAGCCGATTTTCAGGCGAACGCGGGTATGTTCGAAATCGACGTCGTCGTCGTAGCCATGGACGATCATGCTGGAGTCCATATAGTTGTGCGCAATGGGAAGCTGCTGCCACCACGTCAACGTCGCGAAGAAGTGCTGATTCGCGTAATGAATCGTGGGTCCGGTATATACGGCGTTGCCCATCCATTGGCTATGGTCGAACAGATCGAATCGGTTGATCTCTCGCTCGTTCTGTACTTCCCAACCAACGGCCCAGTTGGAAGTGAAGCGGTAGGAGGCGCCGACACCAAAATTCACGTCGGTCTCGATATTGGTGTTAGGGCGATCGACGCCGCTGCCAGGAGCAGCGGACGGATTGCCGGGAAGCTCGCGGACTTCCGGTGCCCAAGTGGCGTTGCCGACGAGCACCAGGCGATCGTCGAGGAAGTTCTTCTGGAAGATGGCTCTCACCTGCAACTCCTGGAAGCGCGGGCCGATCTCCGGCTCGAACAGGAAGGCAATGCCGACGGGATCTGTATAAGGGCTGCGCACGCGCCAGATCGCCTCGAACGCCGCGCCTATGAACTTGGTGCTGTTGAAATGGCTATACGGGTTCGGGAAATAGGCAGAGTACGGTTCCGGCGGCGTGGTCGTCCCATCCGGCCCGTTGCGATAGGCTTGCGTCCAGTCATAGATGAGATAACCGGACAGCTGCAGCGAATCCGTGGCGCCGTAAGAATATTCGGTCTGTCCTTCAAGCAGGTCGAACTGCCCGCCGGCCTTCTGGTGGCGCCACGTTACCCATTGCTCCATTTCCTGGGCATTCTTGGGCAGTAAGTCGGTGGTGTAGAGAAAGCCGAGCAGAGGTTCATCCGCGTGCGCGGTAGTGGTGATACCGAGCGTGGCAACGGCCGCCAGCAGGCACACCGGCAGTCTTCCTTTCAAAACGCGATGCATGCGGCCCCTGAGCTATCCGAAGATGAGAGTAGGTCGCATTCTCATACATTTTCTTGCGCGATTCAATACGAATGGTTCTCATCTGAAGGCAGCCTGCCGCACTCCGACCGTGCTGGCGGGAGGCCATTCGCTTACCCCGAGAGAGGGCACCCGGACGTTCTGCGCGCTTTGCGCTGGTCCGGCTTTCGTCGGGACAACGAATCATCAAGCATTACAGCGAATCGGGTCGTTGTTTTTCCGGGGAGCAATGGGCGAACGCCGCGGCGCTTTTCAACAGCGAAGCTGGGCAATCCAGTACAAACATGTTGTGCGAAACACTGCAACATAAAAACGTTCTGTGTGACGAGTGAAAATCACCCCCCTCGGTAAAGAACGTACTGATCGGTGCTAGGCGACTGTCGCGTGTACGAAGTGTGAGAGCTGCGTCTTCTAATCGCGTTCGTTGCGTCATGAATAGATGAATGTCGCGTGCAAGTTGACGTCATTCACTTCGGCTTGCCTTGTGAAGATCAAGCATGCGCATAACATTGCTTCTTCGTCGCATCCCATGGACATAGGCGCAGGGGTTTACATACATCCGACGGTCCGCACGGCGATCGCCGCCTTACAAGCCGGCGACAAGCTTGCCTGGCTAACCTGCTTTACGGCGGGCGCCAAGTTGTTCGACAGCGGTAAGCGAAAGAGCATATTCAACTTCACGCGCGACAACATCGGCTTGATGCATTTCACCGATATCGAGCGTGTCGACAACGACGGGCGCGATGTGTATGGCATGCTTCGCCTCCGCGACGAGGAAACCATTCACGCCTATTTCAAATTTCGCTTGGACGCCGCTGCCATGTGCAGCCGGCTCGATATCGGTCCTGTGGATGGCGACCAACCTCTTTCCCTGTTGCCTTATTCCCTCTACCTTGCATTGCTGCCCGATCCCGGTGAAACGCTGACGTGACGGCATCGATGCGTCACGTCATCTCCCAGCGCTTGCCGGCGACCACTACGCGGTTGCGCCCGGACGTCTTGGCCACGTATAGCGCGGCGTCCGCGCGGCGTATCACGTCAAAGCCGTCGCGATCCTGCTGTTGCAGCCAGGCGATGCCGATCGAGCAGGTAATTTCTACATGGCTTCCGTCACCGCTGAAAGGCCGGTCGGCAATATGCCGACGCAGCGTTTCGAAGGGAGCGGGATCGTCGCACGATACGCCCGGTATCACAGCCAGGATTTCCTCGCCGCCATAGCGACCCAGGGAGGCGCCGATTGGCAGCGCATCATGCAAGCGCGTCGAAGCTTCGATCAGTACCGCGTCGCCGGCCAGGTGGCCATGGCGATCGTTGATGTGTTTGAAGTGATCCAGATCGATCAGTGCTACAGCCAATGGTTCGTCATGTTTGCGTGCGTGAGCAATGGCCTCGGTAAGGATTTCCAACACATGGGAACGATTGGGCAAGCTGGTCAGCGCATCGTGTGTGGCCTGTTGCCATAGCGCGGCGCGCGCTTGCTCCAGCGCCTGCTTGTCCACTTCCAGTTCGCGCGTGCGCAGTGCCACCAGGCGTTCAAGCGTGCGTGCGCGAGCACGCAGATTCTGCGTGCGCAACTGCCAGACCAGCGCAATACCCAGTACAAGCAGCAACAAACCACCCAGCACCGCCGGTGTCCGTTGCCACCATGGCGGAACGATGTGCAGCGGTAATTGCACGACAGGCGAGAGCTGGCGGCTATCCGGATCGTAGGCAGCTAGTTCGAACACGAAATCGCCCGGCGGAAGCGGCGGATAGTCGATTTGTGGCCGATCTGAATTCACCCAGTTGTGTTCCAGGCCTTGCAGGCGATAGCGATATTGCAAGGTGCGACGCGTAGGCGCGCCCAGCGTGGCGAGATGCAAGGTAAGTGGCTGCTCGGGTGCGTAGTCGAAGCGATAGGTGGACGCCGGCGCTTGCGCCACGCCACCCAGGTTCAGGCCGGCGATACTCACGGTCAACGGATCGGGTGCCGCCAGCGAGGCCGGGTGCAGGATGTGTGAGACGCCATTGGTGGTACCGATCCACACCGAGCCGTCGCTGTCCTCGAAGAAGGCGTTCTCGCCGATGTCGTCCCAGATCAGGCCATCGTCTTCGGTAAGACGACGCCAGCGCTGGCCGTTAAAGAGTTCCACGCCGTCAGTCCCGCCGATCCACAGCCAGCCGCGGCGGTCGTGCTCGATGAAATAGACGCGTGTATCGTCGAGCAAGTTGTCCGCAACATGTTGCACCGTGATCGTGTCATCGCTGGTTACGCGACCACGCCACAGACCGTTGAAATTGCCGGACAGGTAGAGACCACCATCAGGTGGTGCATCCAAATGCCTGAAGTCCCCATCGGATGGCGCGCCGATGACGCGTATACGCGTCCATCGACCGTGCTCGAGGCGAAACAAACCGGTATCGCCAGCGAACCACAGCCGGCCTTGTGCATCTTCCGTCATATCGGAAAACACATCGTCCGGAACCACGTTGTCGCCCGCATGTCGCAGTGTGTGGCCGTCATAGACGTACAACCCGCGCTCGGTGCAAAGCCATATCAGCCCATGGCTGTCTTGCTCCATGTCGCGGATGTAGGCGGGCGAATGCGCGACTTCCTCGGTGATGCCCTGTCGAGCGTGATAACGCAGCAATTCGCCCGAGTAATAGGCGACCAGCATGTCGCCATCGGGCAGTTTTTGCAGCCCAGTGGTCTCCTGCGCCAACGGCGGCGCTTTCAAGGGCCAAGGTACGAGCCGCGACGCACCCGGTGCGAGCATGCTGCCGCCCAGCTCATTGCCAATCCATAGTGCACCATCGGAGGCGCGTGCGATCGCCCAACTGGGGCTGCTATCCAAACCCTGCGCGCCCTGCCAGCTTTCGATCTGTTCATAGCCACGCCACTGCAATACGCCGCGACCGTAGGTGCCGATCCACAACACGTGGCTGCGGTCGTACAGCAATGCATCGATGCCAATGTCGGGCAGACCGTTGCCCGTACCGAAGATGCGCCAACTGTGGCCGTCCCAACGCGCCAGGCCGTCGTTGGCGCGAGTAAGCAGGCGGCCCTGGTCATCCTCGATCATGTCCAGGTACGCAGTAACCACGCGTGCGCCGGACAGATCATGGTTCGTAAAAGTGACGCTGCCAGGATACAGCGTGCGGATGTAACGCGGACTGCGTACCCATAGCGTGCCGTCGTGAGTACGAAGGTAGGATGTCCAGGTGTCCGCGGGAATGCCTTTGCGTTCATCCCAAACACGCAGTTGCGTGCCGACCAGTTGGCACAGCGATTTACCGCAGCCGAACCACAACGCATGTCCATCACTGAAGACGCTGGTGATGTCCGCTAGCGCCGGTGTCGCGTGCAGAGCCGCTGCATCGAAGCGTGGACGCACGCGCCATCCCGTCGCCGTGGATTCGATCACCCACAGGTGATGCTGACTCACCGCATACAAATGGCCGTCCAAATCGGCGAGCATGGCGCCTGGATCGGTCGACAGGAGGTGTGCCGGTTCGTCGGCGGAAGCGAAGTGCTGGCCATCGCCTACGTAGAGTCCCGACCGCGTGCCCACCCACAGGCGACCTGCGCTGTCCTGGTGCAGTGCCGAAATGAAGTTGCCGTGCAAACCGCTTGCCGCACCGATGCGTTGAAAAGCATGGCCGTCGAAGCGGAACAGCCCGTTCTCCGTGCACACGTACACGAAGCCTTGGCGATCCTGCAGCAGGCAGTTGTCTTCCAGGCTGCCCAGGCCCTGGGCCTGGGTGAAGGAGGCGAGGCTGATGGCTTGGCCATGCGCGCACGCGGCCAACCCCAGCATGAGGAACCAGGCAACGATTACCACCGCTCTACGCCAGCGGCTCCGAACCCGCCAAGATTCGATCGCTGAGCTATCCGACCCTACTTTCAACGTCCCCTGGCCTCCTGTTCGCTCATGCTTTTCGCCTGAACGTCCCTGTGTATGGCGCGTCCGCGCGCGCTACAGGTATGGGGCGAACAATAGCGCAGGTTTGTGTTTCGAAGCAGATGCCACGTGCTCAGGGCGTCAGGCCGGCTTCGCGGCGCGGTAATGTAGAAGGCTGCTGGGGTCAGGGTAGGAAGGGCCAATGGCCGTTCTTGACCCCAAGTAGACGCCAATGACTCAAAGCAACGTAGAGGAATCCCAATGACAGACTTGCCCCCTGACGGTCTTCCGCGCTATCGATTGTTGACAGGCAACGACGACGCAACGTTTTGCCAACGCGTTTCCGAAGCTTTGAGCCTTGGCTACCAGCTGTATGGCTCCCCGGCGGCGACGTTCAATGGCGAGCATGTCATCGTGGCCCAGGCGATACTCTGGCCCGGAAGCGGCTAGCTATTCTTCCCGCTTCGTGTCCCTGGTCGAAACAAGCTGTAAAAACGCCTCATGCTGATAACGGCTCATGCGCAGCTTCTGGCCGGTATCCATCGTGACGACGTGGTAACCGTTGAACCATGGGTGGATGGCCTGGACGCGGCGTACGTTGATGATGGCCGAGCGATGCACGCGTGCGAAGTGGCGGGGATCGAGGCGTGCGGACAGCGCGGTCATGGTTTCCCGCAGCTCATGGACGCGGTCGGCCAAGTGAAGCAGTACGGTGTTGCCGCTGGCCTTGATCCATACGATGTCGTCGACGTCGACGAAAACAATGTGCTCGTCAATGCGCACGGGAACGCGTTCGAGATAATTGTCGCGCTGGCGTAAGGCTTGTAGTGCCTGCAGGATGCGCGCGGAAGATAATTCCCCATCGCTATCGCGAGCGGCAAGTCGTTGCTTTACGCGCGATAGCGAATCGGCGAAGCGTTCGCGGCTGAAGGGTTTTACCAGGTAATCCACGGCATTCGCTTCGAACGCGCGCACGGCGTATTGCTCGTAGGCCGTGACGAACACGATGGCCGGCATGCGCGCGGCGCCGATGGTTTCTACCACTTCGATACCCGTGATCGCAGGCATCTGCACGTCCAGAAACACCAGGTCGGGGGAATACTGGCGGATCGCCTGCACGGCCGAGGCCCCATCGCCGCATTCGCCGGCCAGTTCAATGTCCGGATCGTTGCGCAACAAGCGAACGATCGCGTGTCGTGCGATCGGCTCATCGTCCACGACGAGCGTGGTGATCGTCATGCCGTGACCACCTCGGGCGCGTCGTCGGGCTCTTCCATTTCACGGAAGGGCAGGCGCAAGCGGCAGACCACGCCTTGTGGCCAAATCATCTCCAGGCGCACCTGCGCGGCATCGCCATACAGTTCGCGTAGACGCAGCGCCGTATTGGAAAGGCCAATGCCGTGCCCGGATGTCGATGTCTTCTCGGTTTCCAGAACGCTGTTGCGGTTGCGCACGTCGATACAGAGGCTGTCGTTCTCGCGGCAGCTTTCGATCTCGATGCAGTCCACGCCGATGCGTTCGCCGATGCCATGGCGAATGGCGTTTTCCACGATCGGTTGCAGAATCAAACTGGGCACGGCGCAATGCAGCGTGTCAGGGCTGATGTAGATCTGCGTGGTCAGGCGGTCCTTGAAGCGCATACGCTGGATGCCGAGGTAGAGGTCCAGCAGCACCAGCTCTCGCCGCAGGCTGATTTCCTGGCCGTCGTAATCTTCCAGGAAGGCGCGCAGCAGATCACTCAGGCGCAGCAGCATGTCTTCGGCCGACAGCGTATCTTCGTCCAGCAAGGTGGCGATGGCGTGCAGCGTGTTGAACAGGAAATGCGGCTGCAGTTGCGACTTGAGTGCCTGCAAGCGCGATTGCGCGAGTTCGGTTGCCAGCTTGCTCGCTTCCAGTTCGCGGCGCGCTTTCTCGGCGTAGAACGCCATGGCTTGTTGAATCGCAAACAGTGTCCAATAGGTAAGCAGCCCCGTGGCAAAGTGCTGGCCGAGGAATTGCCATATTTGTTCGATAAACGAGCTGGGTTCGAACAGCGTGGAAATGAGCGCGCCGATGATCATCGCCAGCATCGTCACGCCAAAGCTCAGCGGCAGTTGGATGCCGAGGCCGCGAAGGCGCACGGGCGCCTGGATGGGATATTTCTCGGCCAGGCGAAATACCAGCGGCGCGAGCGCGGCCCATGTGTACCACTGGATCATGGACCAGCGCAGATAATCCCAGGGTGACCAGAGCTGTCTGCTGATGAACAGATCATGCAAAAGTCCCTGCACGGCGAAGACCCCGACCATGGCCGTCCATAGGCCGAGGTAGCGGGCCAGGTCGATGTCCGTGTTGCCAAGGCGCACCTTCATCGCAGTCTGTCCTGGCGGATCGTCGCTACATCTTAGGCGTCGTGATCAGCGGAGAAAAGCAAGTCGCACGGCCACTACGATTCGTCACCGCGCTACGACGATTCGCCCCGGATCGCTTTCAAGGCGTAGCGGAAAACGGGTTCGATAACGGTGTCCGTCGTCCGTGCATGACGTATGGCACGCGGCGGCCACACCGCCATTTGCCCGGAGAGCCGCCATGCATGTCCCCCGTTTTACCGTGTCCATCACGGCCATTGCGGTCTTGGTCTGCACCATGCTCGCAACACTTTCCGCCTGTGCCACGCCTGCGGGCGACTCGCGCAAGCCCACGCGTCATTTCCATCTCGTCAACGCCACGTTCGACAGCGTGACGGCGCTGGCTTTCGCGCCGGCGCAGAGTGCGCCCTTTCAGGACACCGCGTTCAGCACGCCGCTGCAGGGTGGGCTCACGTCGATCATGGTGGAGGTGCCCGCCGGTGGATGCCTGCGCGATGTTCGCGTGACATTCCTCGATGGTCGGGAGATGGTCTATCCGAATCTCGATGTCTGTCGTTACGACGGCCTGCGTTTGACGGATGGTGGCGGGAAGTCCGGCCGGCTCGCGCCGTTGAGACATGGTCTTTGAAAGATCCTCGGGGATGAAGCCCGGCGCTTGCAAAGTGACCGCAACGTTTCGGGGTGTACATTGCATTGGCTCGGCGTCGGATCCGTTTTTATGGAGTGCCGCCGCTTGCTGCTCGCGTTGCATATCCCACCGATCGATGGTTCCGGCCTCGGCTTCCATCCTTGAAGGAAATCAGCTCATGAGTACGATCACTACGAAAGACGGCGTATCCATTTTCTACAAAGATTGGGGTCACGGTCAGCCCATTGTGTTTCACCACGGCTGGCCGCTCAGTTCCGATGACTGGGATGCGCAAATGATGTTCTTTGTGCTGCAGGGCTACCGTGTTATCGCTCACGATCGACGCGGACATGGCCGCTCCAGCCAGGTGTCGGACGGGCACGACATGGATCATTACGCGGCTGATGTAGCGGCGCTCGCAGAGGCACTCGATCTGAAAGATGCCATCCATATCGGTCATTCCACCGGTGGCGGCGAGGTGACGCGCTACGTTGCGCGGCACGGCAATGGACGCGTGGCCAAGGCGGTGCTTGTGTCGGCGGTACCGCCGCTCATGTTGAAAACCGCCAGCAATCCCGACGGACTGCCGATCGAGGTTTTCGACGGCTTTCGCAGGGATCTCGCCGCGAATCGCGCGCAATTCTATCGGGATGTGGCGGCGGGGCCTTTCTATGGATTCAATCGTCCCGGCGCGAAACCGCTCGAAGGCGTCATTCAGAACTGGTGGCGCCAGGGCATGAACGGTGGGGCCAAGGCCCATTACGAAGGCATCAAGGCGTTTTCGGAAACCGACTTCACGGAAGATCTAAAAGCTATCGACGTGCCCACACTGGTGTTGCAAGGCGACGATGACCAAATCGTCCCTTACAAGGATGCCGCTTTGCTGTCGGCTAAGTTGCTCAAGCATGGCAGCTTGAAGATCTATTCCGGGTATCCACATGGGATGCTTACTACCCATGCTGATGTGATCAATCAGGATTTGTTGGACTTCGTGCGCGGGTAGGGCGGTCTAATCTTGCCTGATCGCCGTTCCGGAAAGCCCACAGCCATCCGGGGAAGTTTGCAGCATGAACCCCTCTACCTCCGGGAGAGGGGTTGGGGTGAGGGTACGATCAGCGCGCGATCACAACGACTTGCAGAAGAAGTCAGCACCATGCGTCGCCCGAACCCTCACCCGCCTACCGGCACCCTCTCCGGGAGGGAGAGGAATTCACTCAGGGACTTTCTTTGCAAGTCTTCGCATCGGACGATGGTGTGAAAACGCTGTCTTGCCCAATGTGCCTAGACAACTTCCGCCGCAAAAGCGGATCTCAGCTCACGCGCAAGCTCCTGCATCGAGAAAGGCTTGGTGATCAGCCTGACATCGCTATCCAGTATGCCGTTGTGAACGATCGCATCCCTCGGATATCCGGTCATGTAGAGCACACGAAGCTTTGGATAGAAGGGACGAACAGTTTCGACCAGTTGTCTGCCGTTCTTGCCCGGCATGACGACGTCCGTCAGTAGCAGTTCAATATCAGGATGGGTCGCCAGCTTCTGTTGCGCCACATCGGCGCTTTCGGCCGGGATGGCGGCGTAGCCCAGCTCGTTGACGCAGGCCACCACGAAATGGCGTACCTCATCGTCGTCTTCCACCACCAGCACCTTCTTGGATGCATTGAGGGTGAAAACCATCGTCTCAGCGAACACTTCCGCATCTTGCTGTGCCGATGCACGCGGAAGATACATTTTTACCGTGGTGCCGATGCCAAGCTCGGAATAGATCTGGACGTGGCCGTGCGATTGCTTGATGAAACCATGCACCTGGCTCAAGCCAAGCCCCGTGCCTTGGCCGATTTCCTTGGTGGTGAAGAACGGATCGAAAGCGCGTCGGAGCACCTCCGGCGTCATGCCGCTGCCGGTGTCGGTGACAGCCACCATGACGTACTGTCCAGGTGTCACCTCGATGCGCGCATTCGCGAATGTCTGGTCGAGATACGTGTTGGAGGTTTCGATAGTCAGTTGCCCTTTGCCCTGCATGGCGTCGCGGCTGTTCACGGCCAGGTTGAGCAGGGCGCTTTCCAACTGCGGACGATCGATGAAGGCACGCCATAGCCCGGAGCCAAGCGTGTTTTCGATATGGATGTCCTCGCCGAGCGTGCGCTGCAGGATCATCAGCATGCTGCGCACGCAGTCATTCACATCCACCGATTTCGGCCGCAGCGCCTGCATGCGCGAAAACGCCAGCAGGCGCTTAGTCAAATCGGCACCGCGCATGGCCGCGCTCAGGGCACGCGACACCATGTCCCGCAGGTTTTCATCTCCTCTACCGAGTTGGCGAGTCGACATTTCCAGGTTGCCGACAATGATCGCCAGCATATTGTTGAAATCGTGCGCGATACCCCCGGTGAGCTGACCCATGGCTTCCATTTTCTGGACCTGCCGCAGCCGCATTTCGACAGTTTCGCGCTGCTGAATCTGTTCCTCCAGAGCCTGATTTTTCTCCTCGATCACCTGCTGGCGAGCTGCGCCTTCGCGGTGCACGCGATAGGCAAGCAAGCCGGCCAGCAGTGCGGAGAATAGCGTCGATATCAGAAGGATGAGCCGGGTGCGGCGTGATGTATTGAGCCGTTGATCAAGCAGAGCAGCTTCATTCTGATCCAGCTGTTGTGTCAGGGCTTGAATGTCGTCCATTAATTGGCGACCGGCGCCGGTCTTGACGAGATTCAATGCAGCGCCGTCGTCGCGCTGCGTATTCAGTTGTACCGTTTGTTGCAGCTCATCCAGCTTCTTGCCGATAAGTGTATGAAGCTGGGTGAGCAGGGCGGTTTGGGACGGGTTGTCGGATATCAGCGAGGACAGCAGCGATTCCGTTGCGGGGATATCCGCACGTGCTCGTGCGTACGGCTGCAGATAGTTCGGATCCTTCGTCAAGAGAAAACCGCGTTGCCCGGTTTCCGCATCGCGCACGTCGCTATAGAGCTTGATGATCGCCTCACGCACACGCAGCGTGTGGGTCACCCATTTGTCGGCCCGCTCGCTGCTGATCGTGGCGAACGTGGCTAGGCCGCATGCGATCAGCAGCAGCAGAAAGCCGGCGCGGATAAGCGGTTCCGCCCGTCTTTTCCCCTTCAAGCGCTCCATGTGCAGGCCCCTGTGTGGTTGCAGCACCGCTAGATAGCTTCATCGTCGTTCAACTGTCGTGAAACATGCAATATCAAGCTGGGTTGCAGCGCAACATGGGGGCGCTCATCCCTGAGCGCCCCGACACCGGTGTGAACTTGAACCACTATGCCGCGCTGGTCAATGCGCGGTGTCTTCGCCGAAGTCCACCACGGTGAGCGGCCCGGGAAATTCACTGCTGCGCGCATCGCCGCCCGCCTTGTTCGACGGCAACCAGGGTTTGCCTTGATCGAATGCCTCGATGGTGGGATAGACACCAAGCACGCGGAAATGGTCGAGTGCGTACGGCAGTCCCTCGGCATCGAGTGGCGCATTCGCATTGCTTACGTGGAAGTGCAGGTGCGGTCCGGTGGATTCGCCGGTAAAACCCAGTTGCGCTATCACCTGGCCGCGTCGTACGTGATCGCCTGTCTTCACGGTGATGCTGCCTGGCTTGAGGTGTTCATAGAGCGCGTAGCGCCCGTCGCCCAGTGCAAGCGCCACGTAGTTGCCTGCGGCATCTTCCAGCGGCACTTTGTGCGCAGCGCCTGCCGCGAGTGTGCTGGCTTCCGAAATGCCTTCGCCGATGGATGCCACCGTGGCGTCCGCCACGGCCAATACTTGGGCGCCATAGCCAAACCATTGTCCGGGCGTGGTCCCGTCGCCGCGGGCGTAACCGCCATGGCTGCTCAAGCGGATCCAATCGATGGCGAAGCGCGCAGGAATGTGCACGGCGCCGTTGATCGCATAGAGCACACGCCGATGACCGCGCTCCCAGCGTGCATCGTAGATGGCAACCCAGGGACCGCCACGCAGAGGTGGCCCCAACTCCAACGGTTTGCGTGTATCGGGCGCGAATGCGCCACCTTCGACACTGAAAGTCTGTCCCGAAGCCGTCGCGTACTGAATGCGATGGTTGAGATGAAGCGTAGCCGCTGCACCCTCGGCGAGCGGCACGGACAGATAGACCACTGCAGTCATTCCCGGCGGTAGCCGAGCGTAGTCATGATCGGCAGGATGGTCCGGGCGGCCGAGCGCATGGTTGAGTTGGTCTGCATCGAGCTCGACTAGCGCATGGTTTTGCTGATCGAGCACGATCAGACGCTGCAGTTGCAGCGGCGCCTGCGCATAGTTGGTGACATAAAGCTCATAAACCAGTGATGCCTTGCCGTCCACCAACACCGGTTGCGGTATCCACGGTACGCGCAGATCGAACGACTGCTGCAGCGGCGCGCGCTGGGCGATTGCGCCAGCAGACGCGAGGCTGAGCAATAAGACAACAAGGGACCGGCGCCATGCATCCACGGAGAAGCCCCGCAACGGGAAAGATGCAACCTAGCCTCGGCGGGTTCGATGGGCCATGCCAATGCCGGAGGTCATTGTTTGTGCGCGTGACTTCGGCGTGCGGCAGGCGCCGTGTCGCCCTATGTCGCGGAGGAATTCAACTGGGCCGAGCGCGTGGGCGGCTCAGAGACCGAAACGCACAGCGAGGCGTGATGTCACCACGCCTCGCTGCGGCTGTCAGTATGAATCAGTCGTTGGAATCACGGTCATAAGGCACGATGGCGATGCCGTTCGTTGCCACGTTGTTGATAGTGGCGCTGCTCTTCAGGTTGAAGTTGCCGTCGCCATCCACGTCGAACACGGAGACATGGGAAACCGATCCGTTTGCATCCACCACCGCGGCCAAACTATCGCGGTAGGTGATGTCGGTGGGGTTGCCATTGAATGTCGCCACTACCGCGGCATCTTGAATAATTTTCTGCCCATACACCGCGTAGCGGGATACGGAGTGGCTGGGCGAGTTCGCCGAGAACAGGAACGGGCCATCGAGCGTGACCCAGCAGGGCGCCATCTGCGTGCCGGAGCCGGTCACCGTCAACACCGCATCGTTGCGTATCAGGCTGATCTCGTTGGCGTGGGCGATCGTCACGTAGGCATCGTTGCCGCGCGTGGCGAGCCCGAATGGCGTGTTGACGTTGGCGGGAATGTTGGCGACTAGTTTCGTTGAGCCGGTGACGGCGCCGTCATCAGTCAAGTCGACGGTTTCGATCGCATTGCTCTTTTCAGCGACGACCAGTTGGCCGTTCAGCACACCTACCTGTGCTGCTGAACCGTCGGCGATGACTAACTGCGCTTCGCCATCGGCGGAGGAGGCCACACCAAAGCGATCGATGGAATGGGATTCAATATGCGTGGCGGTAAGGATGTAAAGGTGGCCGCGGCCGAAGGCAACGCTTACCGGATTGGTGATGGCCGGTACCTGCTTCTCCAGTTGCAGCAAGTGATGCTCCGGCGATTTCCGGAAGACCGAGACATTGCCCGATCCGAAATTCACCACAGCGAGAAGATCGTGATTCTGTGCGATACCGCCGGCATTGCCGCTGACACCGCCAGCGCCGCCCGTCGCGATCTGTTCGATCAATTTGCCGCTGGTGTCATAGACAAGAAGTTGGTTGCTGGCCGTGTTGGACGACGTAACGATGAGATCCCCGCTGTGCCAGCCGAAGCCGGGCTGCGCGTGGACAGCATTTGCCACCATCAGCGCCAGCAGCGCTGAGCCGTAAATTGCCTTTTTCATGGTTGGTCCTCGATATGAGCCTAGGTAATGGCGGCACCACGGGTTGCCGCGCATGGTTACTTCCGAACGACCGTGCGCATCGGCCTTCTAGTGCTTCGGGGGAACAGTCGAGGTGGTTACATCGATGGATGTATTTATGCGCAAGAACGGTGATGTGTTCTGCGTCGTCACGAAATCTCTACATATTGCGATGAGGCGATGTTTTTTTGCGGACGTATGCTTTGGCGGACGTAACCGTGTTTGGGGATGCGACGAAGGAACTTCAGTGCTTACTTTTTCTGATTAGGGTCGAGCTTCAGATCACCGTACTGTTTTGCTCGTCATCCCGGAGAAAGCCGGGACCCAGTGACTTTGAACTGCCCTCAATGGCGCTGGACCCCGGCGTTCGTCGGGGCGACGATAAAGCGTAACTGGGACTCGACACTAATCAGCAGTCTTTGAATCGCTGATCTCAGACCTCACGGCATCCTTATGAAAAACCGATCATTTAAAGCGCTAGTTTTCGCAGCACTCGCACTTTTGATGTTGCACATGACGGTGCACGCGCAGGACGTCGCTTCGTCTCCACAGCACAAGCTTGTGGTCGTTGAACTCTTCCAAAGTCAGGGCTGCTCATCGTGTCCGCCGGCCGAAGCAAATCTCAACGCCGTGGCGGACCATCCCGGTGTACTCGCCTTGTCGTTCGGCGTGACCTATTGGGATGATCTCGGCTGGAAAGACACTTTCGCCACCAGCACCTACACGGAGCGCCAGTGGAGCTACGCGCACTATCACCGGCGCGATACGGTCTGGACGCCGCAGATGTACGTCAATGGCCATGCGGACTTGGTGGGAACGGATCGGGCACAACTCGAAGCCGCCATCACTCAGGCGCAGAGCGATGGGCCTGCCATCGAATGGTCCGGAAACAGCGTTTCGATCAAGGCAAGTTCTCGCGCGAACAGTGCAGGCGACGTATGGCTGGTGCGATACGATCCACGGACTCAGAACGTTGCCATTGGGGGCGGGGAGAACAACGGCCGCACCTTGGCGCAACGCAATGTCGTACGTGAACTCGTCCATCTTGGAACCTGGAGCGGCAGCGAAAGAACATTTTCGCTTCCAGCTTCATCGGCATCAGAACTGAACACGGCGGCCCTTGTTCAAGTGCAAGGGGGCGGAGATATTCTGAGCGCCTCTGTGCAGGGCGGTCGCTGAACGTATCCCCCTGCACGACTCTAAAAAAGCCCCGGGAGTAGTCTTCCGGGGCTTTCGTCTTGCGCTGGCGCGCTCTGCTTTCCACAGGCATCATGAGCGGCCTTCGCGAGCTAGGCTTTTACGTATGCATCGGCCTCATGCTGCATCGCTTTCATCCTTGTTGCTGGCAGTTGGCGTGCTGCTGGTCGCCATGGCGTCGTATCAATGCGGCGCGGCCATCGCCAAGCAGTTGTTCCCATTGGTAGGTGCGCAAGGGGCAACCGCTTATCGATTGGGCCTAGGTGCGGTGATCCTGCTTTTGCTGCAAAGACCGTGGCGGTCTCGGCAGCCTGGTGGCGCCAGAGCTGTGCTGTGGGGTTACGGTTTGTCCATCGGGGTGATGAACCTGCTTTTTTATCTGGCTTTGCAGCGCATTCCGCTGGGCATTGCCGTGGCGGTGGAGTTCACCGGGCCGTTGGCGCTAGCGCTGTTTCATTCGCGCCGCTGGTTGGATGTGGTGTGGGTGGCGCTGGTAGTGGCAGGGTTGTTGTTGCTGATGCCGCCGGGAAGTTCGGCGCAACGGCTCGATCCGATTGGCGTGGGCTACGCGCTTGCGGCAGGCGTCGGCTGGGCGCTGTATATCGTCTTGGGGCAGAGGGCCGGCGCGGTCTACGGCAACAACGCGGTGGCATGGGGTACTTCGGTGGCTGCACTGGTTGCATTGCCGGTCGGCTTTGCACATGCGGGTCACGCACTGCTGTCACTCGCGTTGCTACCGTCCGCGCTGGGTATTGCAGTGTTGAGTTCAGCGTTGCCTTATACGCTGGAGATGATGGCGATGACCCGTCTGCCGGCACGCACCTTCGGCACCTTGCTGAGCCTGGAACCCGCCTTTGCTGCCATGGCCGGGATGATCTTTCTTGGCGAGCATCTGAGCGTGCTGCAGTGGTTTGCGATCGCGGCGGTTATCGTGGCTTCGGCTGGTACGGTATTGAGTGCGCGTCAGGTAGTGGACGTGCCGGTGGGGGCTTGATCGGAAAGCTCTGGTGGCGGCTTAGCAACGCAGCGAAATATTGACCATGGCCTGCGCGCACAGCATGCTCATCATGGCCAGGATCTGTGAGCCGGTCGCGCGCGGATGTACCAGCAGAAAGCGATTGCTGCCTGCACCAGTCGGGCGACGTGCGGCGGCAGCGCATACTGCTCCATCGCCGGATGCCAGGACAGGCGGAGCCGGATAATGCGGATCCCATAGTTGCCGTCGCACCAGGCCATGCTGGGGCCCGCCGGCAATAAGACATTCAACGATCTGTTCCATCCCTATTCCCCCTGCACATGGGCCTCTTCGGGCCTCGTAAGGTGGGAAGCATGCGTCACGCCACGTTCGCACTTGGAGTGTGCGCTGTTTCACGGTTTTGCGTTGAGTCAGAGGCTGGCAAGCCCGGAAATGGCGAAACTCGGCCGAGCACGGCCGGAAACAGGCGCCAAGTTGATAAGAGCAGCCCGTGAGCGAGGACCGCCCAGTCCATGCGGCAACACCTAGAGGACTGCACCATGCCGCGCTTTCGCCGCCATGGCGCTTGCGTTGCAAGAAGTGACGTTTCGCGGCACAAGAAGTCGGTCAAACCAGGGCGGCCTGGCGTTCCGGCGTTTCAGGCTTCCGCCAGGCTGCCGTCTTCGGTATCGGCGACGACGCGATTGCGCCCACCGCGCTTGGCTCGATAGAGCGCGGCATCCGCTTCCCGGCACAAGCGCTGCAGTCCGTAGCCGGATGTGTCGGTGGAGGCCAGGCCGAGGCTGGCGGAAAACGACACGACGCATCCGTCCGCTTCAATCGGCAACGCTTCGATGGCCATGCGGACGCGATCGGCGATCACCATACCCTGCTCGCGGGAGCACTCCACCAGCAGCAGACAGAACTCCTCGCCGCCCAGGCGGCCGAACAGGTCGGCTGGGCGCAATTGCTTCTGGCAGAGGGCAACAGTGCGCCTCAGCACGGCGTCCCCCACGGCATGGCCATGGGTATCGTTGACCTGTTTGAAATGGTCCAGATCGATGAACACCAGGCAGGCGGCGCTGTGTTTTTTCTCCAGCAGGCGCAGAGTGCGATCGGCTTCACTGATGAAGTGCTGGTGGTTGAAGATGCCGGTAAGCCCATCCAGACACGACAGCTCCTTGAAGCGAAGCTGCGAGCGCTTGAGCCGGAACACCCAGAACACGATGGATACCAGCACAACGAGCAGCAGGGCGATATAAAGCCGGCTGGTTTCGACGGCCTTGGTGTTGAGGGCCTGTTGCAAGCGCAGGATGTTGTTTTGCTTGCTTAGACTTTCTGTTTCGAGTTTTTGGGCAAGCATGTGTTGCTGGGCGACCTCGTAAGCTTCCGTCCTCGCACTGATGTCATTGAGATCACCCTTGTCCTGGATGACGTAGTGCTCGTGGTACGCAAGTGCGGCGGCGGCATTGCCTTGCTTTTTCTCGATCTGATAGAGCACCTCATAGGCTTCCTTCAGCCATATGCTGATATCGCCTGGATTGCCCATGGAAATGGCCGCGAGGGCGGCTTTTCTGGCTTCGGTGTCGTTGCCCAGTTTTGCGTAGGCCTGTGCCCGTTGTACCTGCGCTGACAGCATGTGGGGGTAGTAATGGTTAATGCGGATGCTTGGGGCAATCTGGTTGAGCAGGGCCATAGCCTTGCCTGGTTGGTTTTCATCCAGATAGAGGCTGCCCAGGGTGAGCCACATGGCGTTGGCGAAGATCGGTTCTTGCGCGGCTACACAGGTATCGATGGCTCGTTGCAGTTCCGGGCTAGATGATGTGAGTCGTTTGCCGTTGTAGAGCGCCGCGGCTTGGAAGTAGAGGGGGCGGCACAGGGTCTCGCCAGAAGGAATGGCGCTCTCCATCATGCGTGCGTACTGAATGGCAAGATCGGTTTGGCCGGCCAAATCCAGCATCTGCGAGAGATGCATCAACAGCATGAAACGAGCCTTCGGATCTTTAACTCCGGGTAGCCCAGTCGTCGCGCGATTGGCCAATGCGAACGCCTCCTCATAGCGTCGATTGGCTGCCAAGTTAGTCAAGAGCAACGCCGAGGCCTTAGTTGCCAGGGTTGCGTCACCGGAGTGATCGATCACATCGTGAAGCTGGGCCTCGGACTTGGCATAGTCGCCCTCGAACATAGTCTCCCATGCATCGAGATAATGCAGATGCCATTGCTCCTCCGGGGTCAGGCGGATCGCTTCGTGATGGATCTGCTGCAACATCCGGACGAACTGTGGGTGATCTTTCGTGTCCAGGCTTTCTGCCTGGTATAGAAATGCTGCCGGATCTGTAATAGGTGCGGCGGCATGGCCAGACTGCAGAAGTACGATCCAAGCTATGGCCGTTAATACAGGCCATGACCAGAAGCGGCTCTGCAGCCGGCGCATGCTGACGTCGCCTATCGACAGGAAGACGAGTTGCTGCGGTCGGAAGCCGGGCTATCTAGTGGCTCCCCGATATCGTCTTCTTCCGGCTCGTCGTCCTCGCGAGCGGGAGCCTGGACGATTTGCGGCGCCTGCATGGGCTTGGGGCCGAACTCCTGGGACAGTTGCGAGCTGTCGCTGAGTGCTACGGCGGCTGAGAGAGCCTCGGAAGCCTTTACCTGCTTAAGCACCTTTGTCAGTTCTTCCGTCGATGCGTAACGCAACGACGCGTCTTGGCCGATGGCCTCTAATAATTCAATCGTGTCTGCCATGTGTTTTTCCCCCTTAGTTTGCTTCGATCGTCATAAAGCAGCTTGATAGAGCTGGCGCGTCGACGCTGTACTGTCATCGGCGTGACAAAGCATGATGACCGCAGTCATCAATACTTATAAGTTGCGCAGGCTGTTGCCGAAGCCTGCCTTCCCCGAGGCGGGCATTGCATGAAAGATCTTTGCCCTCGTTGCCTCTTCACATCACTCCAAGGCGTCCGCCTTGTCCAGTGCCTCCAGCCGCTCTTGAATGGCGAGGTTTGGCTTCAAGGCTTCTGCAGGTGGCACCACCACCGTTTCCTCGACAGCCAATTGGACCAGAGGTAGATCGCACAGAGGGATGCGACGGATGCGTGGTTTCTCGATAGGTAGCGTTGCGCCGCGGTAGATTATCACCTCGTGGTCGAGCGGATAGTCCCGGCTCAGCAGATCCACCAACACCTGCCGGTACGCCGGCCCAGTCTGCAAGCGAGCCAGCGACCGATCGCCGACCAACCCGACCTGCCATAGCACCAGGTAGCCGGCGGGATCGATGCGCCGCTCATAGAAAAGCAGCTGGCTGGCCTCGAAATGCTGGCATCCGAAACGACCGGGATCGATCCCAAGATCTGCGTAGAGGCAATCCTCGGCGGAAATGCCTGGTTCCATGTGTGCCTCGAAACCTTCGGCGCGGGCAACCTCGATGGCCTTGTGCGGCGACCACGCAAAAATGCCGGGATGCCCGTAAAACACGCCGCAGACCCGCTTGCCGGCACGCACCTCGGTCATCATCAGATCGACCCACTGACGGTAAGTCTTCATCCGCGACTTACCCTCCTGGTAATAGGGCTGAAGACTGCGCACATCCGGGTGCATGCGCTCCAGCCACATTTCCACGATGCCATCGGAAAGTCCGGCGAATATGACATCCGCCTGCGCGATATGGCTGCGTGCCAGCGGCGTAAGGTGGGAGCCTAGCGTCATGCCCAGGCCGACGCAGGCCAGACTGCCGCGTCGGATGTCATTCGGTAGCGATAGGGACGGTGTTTTCATCGCGGGGTACCAAGGCAAGTTCCGTGCCTAAAAGCGGTCGAGGGGACGGCCGGCAGATCGGAGCTCGCTTGCAACGCCATGGATTCACCTCCTGATATCAAAGCGTGCAAAGCTGTGGAAATCGGAGTCCCATTGCCGATCCGATCGAAGGCAGCAATAAGAGCAGTCGCCGGAATATACCAGCTTGCTTATTCGGGAAGCCGTCTCTGTAAAAACGCCCAAAGCTAACAGCGAAATGTCCGCTTTTCTCGTCTTCTAAATCACGCGCAAAAAAGGACAGCGTATGAAAACCAGGCAGACGTCCGGCACCTTGAACGATTGCGTTCAGATGATGGTGAACAAATCACTGAGTCAAAGGCGACTTTATTATCTCAATATCCAGCAAAAGGCACCTTATTTTCCAACCAGCAAGATGTTGGAGAATCATCAAGTGGATGTTTGCGGGCTTCGCGGTATTTGCGTGGGTATTGCCAGCTTTGCAAGCGACACGACCTACAAGACACCTTTGGTTTCCGATTCCTTCGGGCCTTGCGTACCTGTCATCGCCATCGGGAGAACGGGCACGCACCTTGCTCATTGCAATGGGAGCGGAGGCATCATGGAGTATTCCTCGAACTGGTTGCCAACCCATCGCGTCATGGTGATTCGGAAAACCAAGCACACCAAGCAAGCCGAGGTTGCTCAAGCGATACAAGACAATCTGAAGTCGAAGGGATTTACGCAGGCAGAGATGTTTGACGTGCCATTTTCCAGCTCTATTGGCATCATCGTCATCGGGTCCACTGCGTTGGTCTATCCCCAGAAATAAGTGCGGACTAGATGCTAGGGCGGATCAAGGCGATGACCGAAGATAAGCTCAAGGCGGCATAACTATATGTCGCTCATACCAATCACCTGTTGCGTATAAACCAAACTAAACAGATTTGACTTCTCCACCGTCCATGCGAAGCATAGAACCAGTCATCCAGCGAGTCGAACCTTAAAGCCATGCGCCTTTATGGACTCCGCGGTTTCCAAAAGATGCTCGCGGTTTCTCGCCACGAGTACCAACGAACTGAAGTCCAGGGCGAGACGAATCGCCGTGGCTCGACCAATACCTTGGCTTGCGCCTGTCACGATGGCGGTTGAGTTGGACATGCAGTTCTCCCGGTACCGAATTAGATTTCAGATAGCGAAAAATTGACGGATGGCCTGTGCGATCTCTTTCGCATGTGTCTCCAGTGCGAAATGGCCGGTATCGAAAAACTGGATCTGCGCTTGCGGAATATCGCGCTTGAAAGCCTCCGCGCCCGGCGGCAGGAAGAACGGATCATGCTTGCCCCACACCGCTAACAGTCGCGGCCGATGAGTCCGGAAATAAGTTTGAAACGTCGGATAAAGAGCAACGTTACTGCTGTAATCGAGGAACAGGTCCAACTGAACATCGTCAGATCCCTTGCGCGCAAGATAGTAGTTATCGAGCGCAATGCCGTCGGGCGATATAAGCGATTCGTCCGGAACACCGTGCGTGTATTGCCAGCGCGTGGCTTCCGGTGCCAGAAAGCCGCGCAAGGCTTCTCTGTTGGCATGCGACGGATTTTCCCAGTACGCGCGAATCGGATTCCAGCCGTCGCTCAGGCCTTCTTCGTAAGCGTTGCCGTTCTGGGAAATGATGGCGGTGATGCGCTCCGGATGTTTCACTGCTATACGAAAACCGGTGGGTGCGCCGTAGTCGAAAACATAGATCGCAAAGCGATCAAAACCCAGGATTTCGGTGAAGCGGTCGATGACATCCGCAATGTGGTCAAACGTATAGTTGAACTGCTCGCGTGAGGGCATATCGGATTGGCCGAATCCGGGCAAATCAGGTGCGACGATATGGAAGTCTTCGCTCAGCAACGGAATGAGATCGCGAAACATGTGTCCCGAACTCGGAAAGCCGTGTAGCAGCAGCAGTTTGGGTTTACCGGGCGAGCCGGACTCCCGATAGAAGATGTTCAGACCGTCGACGTCAGCATGACGATAGCGAATGGAAGACATGGCGACTTCTCCTTTGGATGAGAGAGGTAAGGGATATCGGGAAAGGACACGCGAAATGCGGTCAGACCTTGCTTTGCTTCACCGCATCGACAATGACGCTAGCGACCAGCTCCGGTGCAGTGACGCTGGGCATGTGATCGACGGGGTAAGCACTGATGCGCGCCTGCATGCGCTCTGCCATGAAGCGCTGGGTTCGCTCGGGAATCATGTGATCCTGCTCAGCCAGCAGATACCACGCTGGAACGCGCTTCCAGAGAGGTAGCCCAACAGGAACGGTGATGCACGCAGGTGAAATGGGTAGTTGCGCTGCGGCGAGTGCCTGCTGCTCTTGCGGTGTTGCATGTTGGGCAAACGCAGAGCTGAAAGCTTCGGCAGGAAGGCGGATCAACCCATCGCTGTCCGGAGCGAGCTTGGGCGCCTTGTCATCGTGTTCGTAGCGGTAGAACACGTCGGCCACCGTTTCCCCTTGGTCCGGTGCCAGGCCCGCGACGTAGACCAAGGCTCGGACCTTGGCGCTATGTGTTGAGGCGATCACGGCACCCGCATAGGCGTGACCGACCAGCACCACTGGCCCGTGGATGCGCTCCAGTACCTTGTCCAGCTCGGCCGTGTCATCGGAGAGCGACGAGAGCGGTAGTCGAAAAGTAACTGCTTTAATGTCATTAGACTGGAGAAGTCTGACGACCTTGTCCCAGCTCGATTCGTCGGCCCATGCGCCATGGGCAAACACTGTCGTGACCGTTTTAGCGCTCATTTTCTCTACTCCTCTGATCAGTATGGGCTGACTAGACGACGGCTGGGCTTGCGTTCGTCGTAACCGTCTATACGTTACTGAGGAGGTTATTGTGGAATAAGTAACTTGTCAAGAGCTATTTAGGCGGTTACTTTGATGGATAGGAGACAACCCTATGACACAGTCGATCCCCGCTCTTTTCCTGGCCGATTCACTCGGGCTGGACTTCCTCAATTCGGTAGCCACGCCGGTGGATACGCCGGTCGATTGGCTCGAGGACGGAGAAGGGCTGCTGAGCTGGCTTCAACAGGCGCGGCTGGTGCCGGACGAAGTGATCAGTGCGATGCGGCAGCGTGCGATTCCAGGCGAGATCGATCGACTGGCGGATCAGGCACGGGCGCTTAGGGAGTGGTTTCGGGCGTTCGTCCGCGAACACAAGGGACATCCGCTGAAGCCTGCGGATCTGATCGAACTCGAACCTCTCAACCAGCTACTGAAGCGCGACGAAAGGTATGGCGAAATCGTCGCTCAAGCGGACGAGTCGTTGCGCTTGATCCCAATGCGTCGCTGGACTTCGCCGGAGGCGTTGCTGCTTCCGATCGCAGATTCGATGGCGCAGTTGGTCTGTACGGAAGACTTCTCTTATGTAAAAGCGTGCGAGGGGCCTACTTGTACGTTGCTGTTTGCCGATCACACGCGAGGGCATGCGCGACGTTGGTGCAGCATGTCTCTTTGCGGCAATCGTGCGAAACAAGCTGCTCACAGGCATCGTCTTAGGAAGACGGCAAGTAGCACATAAATTTGCGTGGTGATGAGGTCAAATCCGAACCGATTTTGCAACGCACTTGGACATGTCCTTCCTGTGGTCATCGTTCGACGGAAACGATGACCACGGACGCACCTGCTTCGCAGTTATGCCGGCGTTATCCTTCCTGGCGCGTGGGCCGGAACAGTATCTCGTTCACATCAACGTCCGGCGGCTGACTGATCGCGAAGGCGACTGCCCGCGCAAAGGATTCGGACGGGATAGCGTATTGCTCGTAGAACTTTTGGATGTGGCCGGCGATATCGGGCTCGGTAACGCTGTGCGGGAGATCCGTAGCCACCGCGCCCGGCGAGATCACCGTCGTGCGGATGTCATAGGGCTTTACTTCCTGGCGCAGTCCTTCGGACAACATCAGCACGGCGCTTTTGGTGGCGGCATAGACGGCGCTACCGGGCCGGACGCTGCGGCCGGCAACAGATGAAACGTTGATGATGTGACCACTCTTTTGCTGCTTCATATACGGCAGCGCTGCGGCGATGCCGTACAGCACGCCCTTGATGTTCACGTCGATCGTCTGGTTCCAGTCGTCGATCTTGAGTCGCTCAAGGGGTGAGTGCGGCATCAGCCCAGCATTGTTGATCATGACGTCAACGCGTCCGAAGGTTTGGACTGCCGTATCGACCAGTGCTTTGACCTCTTCATGGCGAGTGACATCGGTTGCCACGGCGATGGCCTTGCCGCCACCGCGGACCAATTCATCCGCCAATGACTGAATGCGGTCGATGCGCCGTGCACCTAGCGCGACGAGGGCGCCCCGCGCGCTCAGATAGCGGGCGGTTGCCTCGCCCAGACCGCTGCTCGCGCCGGTGATTACGACAACTTTTCCGGCAATGTTGTTGCTCGCGGCGTTGTTCGTTTCCATGATCATTCCTCTTGAAATGTTGAAGGCGAACGATTGCCCGCTATCGAATCAGCAGGTCCGTTCTTGACTGAAATGGATGGGCCGGTGCGTGACGGATACCCCCGCTGCCGGTAACGCTGTGGTTGGCGTTCAACGTTTGAAAGGGTAGGGTGTTGTAAGTAACTCAACAATATGGCTAGCATTTCATGGGTTGTTGAGAGAAATTCAACTATGTTGCGCGCCGGCCTATCCGAACTGACGGCTTTCATCGCTATTGCCGAGGAGCGCAGCTTTCGCGCAGCCGCGCGCAAGCTAGGCGTTTCACCCTCGGCGCTTAGTCACGCGATGCGGAATCTCGAAGCAAGACTCAATGCGCGATTGTTTAACCGAACGACCCGATCGGTCGCGCTGACAGAGACTGGCGAAAAGCTTCTGCGACGCGCGCAGCCGGCCATTGCCGATCTCGAAGATGCAGTCAACGAAGTGGGCTCGGCCCGCAATCGGCCCTCGGGCTCGATACGGATCAGCGCGGCGGAAGCGGGAGCCAAGCCGCTCATCCAGCATGTTCTTCCGGATTTCCTGGCTACCTATCCCGACATACACGTTGAAATTGTTGTGGATACACGACTGGTGGATATCGTGGCCGATGGTTTCGATGCTGGCATCCGACTCTTCGATGATGTGCCACGTGACATGATCGCTATTCGGTTCGGACCCGACATGCGGTTGGCGGCCGTAGCATCGCCCGCTTATCTCTCGCGTTATGAGCCGCCGAAAACACCGCAAGATCTGGGCAAGCATCGGTGCATCCGCTTCCGGTTCCTCAGCGGCGCGCTTTACCGCTGGAACCTTGAGCGCCACGGTTCAAGTGTCGATATCGATGTCGACGGTCCGATGACGCTTGGCAATACAAACCTGATGGTGGATGCAGCATTGGCCGGTATCGGCATTGCTTGGCTTCCGGACTACCACGTGGCAGAACATCTGGCATCGGGTCGACTGATCCAGTTGCTTCCCGAGTGGAGTCCTTCATTACCTGGGGTATGCCTCTATTACCCCTCCAATCGGCATCCTCCGACTGCGCTCAGGTTGTTCACGCAGGCGGTGCGAGAGTGGGCGAACAGCCAGTCGACATAACGACAATCTGGATTGCCTCGAAATTAAGCCGATCTACGATTTGATCGCATCGCTGACGAGCGCCCGAGCCATCGTGGGTTGACGACGCAACAACAAATAGAACGCTGTGAAGTGCGTAATCATTAGCACCGGCACGTAAATGATCGGAATCGCGTACATGGAGCCAAACTCCCACGCGCGCGCAGGAAGGTCGGCCCGGATCGCGTGGTAGTAGTCGACGATGATGTCGATGGCCCCCATGAGATTGAAGGCGACGACGAACAGCCAAAAGAGCGGACGTATCCTTGCCGTGAGTAGCGCCAGGATGGCCAACACTCCCGTTGCCAAATCGCCATACGCGGCGAACGTAGCGAAGCTGGCAGGCAGATCGGGACTGACGATGCCCGGCAGGATGAAGGCCAGCCCGAAGAAACGGAAACTATGCAACGTGGCGATGGCGCGTTGCGCTTCGAACGGCTCCATCGACTTGAGTCTGGGCCAGACGTATACGCTGAAGCAAAGCAGCCACGCGACATAACCCAGAACAAGATGTAATTGAAAAATAGATTCCGGCGACATGTTGCCTCCTATCAGGTGTTGGCGGGCGCAGCCTCGAACACCGCGGTCAGGATGCCGAGTCGACCTTCCATCAGATTTCGACCCAAGTTGTTGGCGAGCTGCGCAAAATCTGTCCCCATCACCACGCTGAGATTGGGCGAAGGCGGCGGTCCCGACGCACGCAGTTGGGCGATCCACGCCTTTGCAGTCTCGGTATCGTCTTGCCATGCCAGCGTGCGGAAACCTGCTTGTTCGATCGCTTCCTGCGTTGCAGTGATGGTCAGGAGAAAGCTCGTTGCCGGCGTTCGCGCCCAGGGAACGGGGTAGTGCGGTTCGCTGCCGTTAGAAATAACGTCGAAGGTCGCAAACTTGCCGCCTGTCTTCAGCACGCGTCGGATCTCGCGGTAGAGCTGCGCCCGGTCGGAGATGTTCATCGCCACATGCTGCAGCAATACAACATCGAAACGACCGTCATCGAAAGGAAGTTCCAGCGCGCTTGCGGTATGGAACGACACCTGCTCGCTCTGTCCCGTGCGTTGGGTGAGATACCGCGCGGCGTCCACGAACGGCTCGCTGAGGTCGACACCTGTGACGCGACAGCCATACGTTGCAGCCAGAAAACGGGCCGGTCCGCCGACGCCTGAACCGACGTCCAGCACCGACATATCCGCGGTGATCCCAGCCAACTTGGCAAGCTCGGCGGTCGCAGCGAGCCCGCGAGTATGAAACTGGTCGAGAGCGCCCAATTGCTGCGGTGTGAGTTGCTGATCCTCCGGCCCGAGAACCGCAAGCACGGTCTTCAATCGCTCAGTCAGGCCGGTCGCGCGATAGTGGTCGCGTACGCCATCAAGTACATCGCTCATTGCTGGGTTCCTCTATGCCTCAACGGATTGTCTGGAGCTTGGGAGTCGATATCAGGCGTGACTCCGGAAGTAGGAGACAGGTGTACCATCGCTTCGCGTGAGCGACTATTCACCATAATGTTGACGGGCTATGAAGCAGAACTTCACAGTCAGGCAGGGCGCACTCGATGGCGTCGAGGCGTTCCTGAGCGTTGCCCAGCACCGTAGCTTTCGCCGGGCAGCGGCGGAACTCGGGGTGACCCCGTCCGCGATCAGCCAGGCGGTGCGCGTACTTGAGGCGCGCGTCGGCGCAGCGCTTTTCATGCGCACCACGCGCAGTGTCGGCCTGACCGAAGCCGGCGAACGATTTCTCTCGCGCGCAAAACCTGCTTTCGAAGAGCTTGTCGCCGCAGGCGAGGTCGCGCGCGGACTCGGCCAGCGGCCTGCCGGACTGTTGCGTCTTTCAGTGCCGCGCGCGGTGGTGCCGATCCTGCTGGAGCCACTCATCGCATCCTTTTGCCAAGCCTACCCCGAGGTGGAGGTGGAGATCGCCGCAAGCGAAGAGCTGATCGATCTTGCGGCGGAAGGATTCGACGCCGGCATCCGAATGGGCCAGTTCGTCGCCGCCGACATGGTCGCGGTTCCGCTCACGCCACCGTTTCGCTTCATCATCGTTGGCAGTCCCGTCTACTTAGCTCGCCGCGGTCGGCCCGAGTGCTTGGACGATTTGCGCCAACACGCATGCTTGCGATGGCGGCGATCCAACGGTGCGCTCGCACTATGGTCATTCGACGACAACGGCCGCGCGATCGAGATTGCCGTATCCGGCCCCTTCATCGCCAACGACTTTCCCACCATGCTTGGCGCAGCCGTCGAAGGCATGGGGCTTGCGCAGGTACCTGAGCCGATTGCCCGTGAATGGGTGAGCGCAGGAAAACTGGTGCGCGTGCTGGAGCCGTTCGAACCGGTGACGCCGGGAGTGTTTCTCTACTATCCCGATCGTCGACAAATCATGCCGAAGCTGCGGGCGTTTATTGATCACGTGAAGAGTCGTTCGGAGGCCAGGCGAAAAATCCGGGTTCAAGCCGATGACGAGCGCACCAGATCGCGCAAGAAAGATTGATGTTTGGTTTTCCTTGAGGAGCAGGGCATATATCTACACATCTCTTGTTAGGCTCGAACTAGCCCGGTCGTCATTCCGGCGAAGGCCGGAATCCAGTTTCAATAAGCCGTGCGAAGCACTCAAAAGCAGGTGTTGTGTCCTTCGGACGCGTATTTGAACTGGATTCCGGCCTTCGCCGGAATGACGACGAGGCAAGACGAGGTTTTACTCCAAGATGTGTAGATACCTATGGGAACAGGTGGAGGGTTCGGAAACTCATCCGTTTTCGACACAAGACATTCATTAAGAAGACACACGTTTTCTCTATCACGATGACCTCCGGCACTCCTTGCTGCGGGGAAGGCTGGCTAGCCTTGCGTAGTCGGTCGTGTTCCAAGTCCTCGTACGGAATGTTTTTACCCGTTGATAACGCGCCGATCGTCGGCGTCGTAGGGGAGCGTCATGGCAAGCACCGCAATCGATCAGTCCCAGCGCACGGCCGCAAAGGTGGCAGGCGTTCTGTATTTGCTGCTGATGGCCTGTGGTGTGTTCGGCGAATTCAACGGTCGCGGCAGTCTGATCGCGGATAACGACCCGGCGAAGACGGCGGCCCAAATCACCGGTCATCTGCTGCTGTTTCGTCTCGGTATTGTCAGCGATCTGATCGCCTTTACCGGTGATATCGCCATGGCGGTTGCGCTGTATGTGTTGCTTCGGCCGATCGGCCGGCATCTGGCCCTGCTTGCGGCGTTTTGGCGAGTAGCGGAAGCCGCGGTGCTTGGCGTCATTACGCTCAACAGCTTCACCATGTTGCAGCTGCTGACCGATGCGCGATATGCCACGGTGTTTTCAAGTCAGCAGCTACAGAATCTCGTCTGGCTATTCAATGACACGCACGATGCAGGCTACAACATCGGCCTGATCTTTCTATCGCTGGGTTGCATTGTTTTCAGCTGGCTGTTTTTTAAATCCCGTTATATACCCCGGCTGCTGTCGGGGTTCGGGCTGTTGACCTACATACTGATGTTAGTAGGGACAATCGCCGCCATCGTTTGGCCTGATAATCCGCTGGGCGCGAATTTCGACACTCCGGCAGGCCTGTACGAGATCATCATCGGCTTGTGGCTGCTGCTGCGTGGTATCAGGGAGCCGCGGACGCCGTAACATCTCCGCTGCATACAGGTGGCATATGAAAAAGTCGATTGTGTTTATCTGTTTTTTGTCCGTCATGCCTTGCATGGTTGCAGCTTCCCCTGCACCGATCAGCGATAAAACGTCGGCATCCGTTGCCTCGACGGCAACGAGCATGCCACCTCCGGAGATGTCCGCGCTTTACCCGCGAATCGGCAAATGGAACGTCACTATCCGCACAGAACCCGGAAAAACTTCGCCAAAAGGAGGCATCGATCATGGCGTCATGACCATGACGAAAGGTCCGGGTGGTTTCTCGGTCGTCCAGGACTTTTGGTCGCGCGGCACGAGCGGACACATCGTCGGCCAAAGCTATGCCTGGTGGGATCCTCAAGCCAAGCTCTACAAGAGCGTGTGGTGCGACAACATGCAAGGTTGCACCGAATTTACGACGACCATTGATGGCAACACATGGACTGTTGCGCTAGATAGCGAAGTCGACGGCCAGAAAGTGCACACAATCATTCATGCCACGATGAGTGCGGATCACAACACGATTCACGAAGAGGTCACGAACTCTTACAACGGCGGCCCCTCTCAGGTAGCGACGGTCAGCGACTATAAACGGGTTGTAACGGGTGCCAAGGTGAATTGACTTCGCGACGCTACGTTAGCGCGCGTCTGCGTACGACCTAAGGCGAAGTCCGATTTGCTGAACTGGGTATGCCTTCTGGCACTGTATATAGGCCACTTGCGCAATTACCGTAGCGACCGAGGCTAGGTTTCCCCACATCGATGCCACGCGCTTTTCGTGCCTGTTACGTATGCAGGCACGCCGGACGACTATGTCTCAGAATTCTTATCGTTTTGCGCTCGTGTTAGCAGGCGGATTGTTGCTGGGTTTATCAGCCGTTTGCGATGACGCGCACGCCAAGTATCTACTCCCGACGGACTCTACCGATCCAGGCGTCAGCACCGATGTTGCCCCTTGCCATCGGTATGACGGATTGCAGCCGCAAGGCACAACCAGCCCGGTGATCAGCAACTGCGAAACTCTGTCGCCGGGCTTAGGCGGATTTCGCGAGAAGCTGGCGGACCGAGGATGGTTGATTGAAGGAGGCGTTTACCTTGGTGGCACTTTCGATCTGCTGAACCACAGCGCCCATCCCCAACTCTATATTGGACAAGATTCAACCTACAGGGCTAATGCGTTTGTCTATGTGACCTACGATTTATCCCGGGTGGGTTTCGCTGGAGCATCGCAGTTGGTGTTCAACGCGAATGTGCAAGCGTTCTCCTACGCCCAAGAAAATCCGACCGGTTTCGCCATCAACAGTCTTTATGTCAGTCAACGTTTCAATGACGGGCGCGAGCAGGTGCAATATGGTTTTGACGAAATCGCAAACCAGTTTTATGGCTTTTCCCTAGGAACCAATTCGACGACGTCGCCGGCGGGTGTCGGAAGTTCCATCCCATACGAAGTCGGATTTATCTTTAACAAGGCTGCGCCCGAGATCAATGTACGCCTGGCGTCGGCGAGCAAGCACTTTTACGAGCGTTTCGGCGTCACCCGCAGCGTGGACCCCAAGGGGCCCCAAGCCGATTGGGACAGTAATAATTTCTTGGGACTGAAATGGCATATTCCCGGTGCTGAGGCGCTATATATCAATGAACTCGGTTACCAGATCGATGCCGCTCCTCACCAAAGAATGATGTGGATACGCCAGGGCGTGATGTACAACGAAAGCCGATTCCCCAACTTCCAAGGTGGCTACGCGGATAGTAACTATGCCTATTACCTGGTCGGAGACTATCAGTTGTCCCAAACCGATGCCGCACAACCGTTCCGCGGTTTTTACATCAATGTAAAGGCCGACTACGCGCCACCTGATCGAAACGTCTATGCCGGGGATGTCGGCGCTACGCTCTACGTATTAGGTCCTTTCGGGCAGCCCTATGACGTGTTAGCGCTGGGCTATACGTTTAATCAACTGAGTCGCTCCTTTCAGCGCATGCGACAGGCGAGTGGTTTCACCGCCGTGGATTTCAGCCGTAACTATGCGATGTCCTATGTCCATCGTATGGGACGGGGCATTTATCTGTCCAATCAGCTGAGTTATACCGTCAATCCGATTCCATCTCCGAAACAACCAGCGGCTTTAACTTGGATGAGTTCGTTGTCGTTGTCTTACTGAGTTCGAAATTCAGAAAGGAGTGGCACGATCCTCAGCGTTCGGCCTCAACGCATGATCGCCGTTGGTCGACTACGGACTCGGCTGATACCCATCGGCCGCGTTGCCGCCGGTGATGTGCCGGTGTTGCTCAGTCTGCCGCAGCAAAATGCGCCATCTGGTTTACGTGCGCTTTCACGAAAGGCGGGCAGGCCGTGGCGCGCGCGACATAGTCACGGCAATGCCAATGAATCTGGATCGGCCCCGGGTGAAGGGCCACGGGGTTGAAGTGCACGACAAAGGGCTGCGGCATGGCTGAGCCCGTGAGCATCAAAGGCGGCTGTGTAACCGGCCGCATGTTGTTACATCAGGACACTGTCAGCCTCCGATTGTTTGGCTACACTAGCCCCACGCGGGCGGCCCTGGGGAACAGGTTGGCCGAGCCGTATGACACATCGTGTGCAAACAGGGGATAAAACATGGGGAATGGACGTGCGCGCGCCTTGGCGGCCGCGCTGTGTTTGTTGATGCCTGTCGTCGCCGCAGCCGGCGACCGAGTACCGGTGGAAGCTTTCGCGCATCGAGGTGGTTTTTCGTTGCCCAGGCTTTCGCCCGACGGCAAGTATTTGGCGGTAGCCCTTGAGCAGGGCGAAGACCATGCCGTACTGATCTACCATCTCGACGACATGGGCCATCCGAAAAGTCTGCGGCTGCCCTGGAGTCAGCTTGCGTACGACATCCAGTGGACGGGGCCGGACCGCATATTGGTCGAACTGGCTAAATTTTGGGGTTCGCTCGATCGCCCGGAACGGTTGGGCGAAATCACCGCCGCCAACGCGGACGGCGCGCGGGTCCAGCCCATGTTCAATCGTGAATGGGGCCAGGCCGGGCGTGGTGGCTTGGAGCGCGCCGCCGACGACGGCTATGCCACCATCGCCGCCTTGCCATCGAAAGCCAACGGTCACTTCTACATGCAGACCTACATGTGGAACGACGAGAAGAACACCTGGCTGTACGACGTCAATGCCGACAACGGCGTCCGTCACCTGATAGGCCAGATCAATGTGGGCGACATGGACTTCACCATGGATCCGGACGGCAACGTGCGCTACGCGCAAGGCCGGGACATAGACAATAACTACGTCGTCTATCGCATGCAGAACGGTCAATGGGCGCAGCTTACCAATGGCGAACGCGGCGACCGCTTCGAACCCATCGCCTTCTCGCAAGACAAGCAGCATCTGTATGCGCTCACTAACGTCAAAGGCGGCCCGTTGTCTCTGGTGCAAACGAATGGGGACGGCACCCAAACACAGCTGCTAGCCAAAGACGACTTCGGCAGCATCGGCTACGTGCAATGGACGCCGCAAAACGAACCCATCGCCGCTGCGCCGACCACCGGCATTCCAAAGTCGATCGTCATCAACGGCGATCAGCAGCTGTCTCAGATTTATCAGGTATTGCTCAGCAAATTTCCAAACGAGTTCGTCAATTTTTCCAGCTTCAGCGAAGACGGAACCATACTGATTTTCGAAGTCAGCAGCGATCGCGAACCTGGCACGTATTACCTGTTCGACATGAAAGCCAGGAAGATAGGGAAATTATTCTCGGAGAACGCAAGCATCGATCCCGACAAGATGAGCTCGCGTGTGCCCATGCATTTTACTGCCAGTGACGGCATGCCGCTGGAAGCGATTCTTACCGTGCCGCGCGGCGCCACCATGAGCAACCTGCCCATGGTGCTGATGCCGCACGGTGGCCCATTCGACATCCACGACACCTGGTTTTTCGACACCGATGCGCAGTTTCTGGCAAGTCGCGGCTATCTGGTTTTGCAAGTTAACTACCGCGGATCGGGTGGTCGCGGTCCCGGGTTCGTCGACGCGGGATACGGCAAATGGGGAACGCGCATTCAGCAAGATCTGATCGACGGCGTGAAGTGGGCCGAAGCGCAACATTACGGCGATCCCAAGCGCGTCTGCGTTTACGGTGGAAGCTTTGGTGGCTATTCGGCGATGATGTCGGTGATCCGCGCGCCCGGCCTGTTCAAATGCGCGATCGGAGAGGCCGGTATCTACGATCTTTCCATGATGTACGACAAGGGTGACATCAAGGATCGGAAGGCCGGAAGAAATTACCTGGAGCAAGCCATTGGCAAGGATCCTTCCGAACTGGCGGCCAATTCACCCGATAAGCTTGCCGACAAGATCGACGTACCGGTGCTACTGATTCACGGCGAGGCAGACGAACGCGCCCCCTTTGCACAGGCCAAGGCAATGCGCGCCGCATTGGAAGCCGCGCATAAGCCGTACGAATGGCTGACCAAACCAAAGGAAGGACACGGCTTCTATAAGGAAGAGAATCTCGTGGACATGTACAACCACGTGCAGAGCTTTCTCGAAAAAAATATCGGGCCTGGCGTGCAAGTGAACTAACGATTTGGAACGATTCCCTCCGCTTTCACCCAAAGGGACCTATCGCGGTTAACGGCGTAATACCCAGGTATTATTAGTGGTTCCTCGGCTCTGCCGGGGAGCCAGTAGCAGTTTGGCGGCCATCGGCTCACACCAGTTGGGTCATGAGGCGGCAAGAATTTGCCTATTGACGATGCATGGGATCTCGCGTTATTGGTAAGAACATGCCTGCGCGCAATGAGCAGGGCCAAGGGGACAATTCGATGAGTGCACGTTGGCAAGGGAGCTGCCTGTGGGCGGCCGCGTTGTTGGTGCTGGCGGGATCGTGCCATGCCCAGTCGGCGACTCCGGATCAGGAATACCAAAAGCTCATCCAGGTCGATCAAAACATCGAACCTTTGGGCGAGCATCCGTTTGGTGAAACCATCAACACCTACGACGGAAGCTTTTCTTTCAATGCCACTGACGTCACCTTGCGTGGCACCGGCCCGACAATAACCTTGGGTCGAACGTTGCAATTTTGGCAGCGGATTCCCGATCCAAATATTGGTCCTGAACGTCCTCTTGGCGACTGGGATCTCGATATCCCACGCATTGAAACGATCACAGGGGCAAGTGGTGCTGTCTCAGCGGCCATCTGGCAAACGGGTGGGTTTCCGGACGCTACGCAGGGTACAACGCAGCGTTGCACGAACTTCAAACCACCGCCGGGTATCGCTCCCACAACCGGCGGCGCAGGATTTCCAGCGGAGCAATACTGGTACGGGTACAAATTGTTGGTGCCGGGCGAAGGTAGCCAACTTTTAATGCCACGAAGCACCGCGAATTCCCTCTCTCCGATAATGAGCGGGACACCTTTTTCCATTGTCACCAAGAACAATTGGATGATCGGTTGCGGCGTCACCGCCAGTGACGGCGGCGAAGGGTTCCTCGCTATTGCGCCCGATGGCACGCGCTATACCTTCGCGCATCTTGTCTATCGTCCGTATAACTCGCTTGTAGGCGGGGCCGGCGGTGGCACTCTGGCTGCCGCGGTGTCCTCACCTAAATCGGGCTCTGTCTCGGCACAGAACGTAACGCCCATGGTGGCCCCGGGAGGCGGGGTCAGCATATTGCTGCGGCAAGATGCTTTTATGTATGTCACGCAGATCCAGGATCGCTTTGGCAATACGCTGACCTACAACTACGATCCCAACACGGGGTATCTCTCCAGCATTACGGCCAGCGACGGACGTGAGGTGGACATCACCTACGTATCAGGGACACCGCTTATCCAGACGGTCACTGCCAAGACGACTAATGTTGCGTCACGCACCTGGACGTACAGCTATAGCGGCCCAACAACCGTAACGCCCGTGTTGACAGGCGTGCAATTACCCGACGGAAGTGCTTGGTCCTATAACCTTCCAATAGGCGAGGAGGTCATCTATCCCTCGAATAGCAACTGTCAACTCAACGAAATTCCGCCGATTCCTTACCCCGTAACAAGCGCGGGAACTGGCACAGTAACGGCGCCCTCCGGGCTCACGGGCACGTTCAGCTTTTCGGTGAAGCTGAGCGGCCGTTCTTACGTGCCTCAATATTGTTTCGGGAATTCGAACGGTACCGCTCCTTCGTCCTTCTATCCGGAGTGGTACATTCAGCCAGCGATCGTGGGCGAATCGCTCTCGGGTGCGGGGATGCCCACGCAAACCTGGAGCTATAGCTACTCGCCAGCGAATGAGAGTTGGAGTAGCGACGCCTGCGCGACCAGCGGCACATGCCCCGCGACGGTGTATACCGATGTCACCGATCCCAACGGTAACGACACCCGTTACACCTATAGCAATCGCTTCGATGCCACGGAAGGGCAACTGCTACGCACGGACACCTACAGCGGTGCCGCCGGCGGCACCTTGATGCGTTCGGAGGTCAACACCTACGCCAATCCCACGGGCGGCCCGTGGCCAACGGCTTATGGGACCGATCAGTTATTAAGAGATAACCAACCTCAAGTCACTGAGCTTTCGCCGGTGAGCATTCGCACGATCACGCAGGACGGCCAGAACTACACCTGGCAAGCGATGCTGTTCAACGCGTATGCGCAGCCTACGGATGTGAAGCGCTACAACGATATTGCCGGGCAGTCCTCGATCGAAGAAACCACGGTCTACGTCAACGACGCGAAGCTATGGGTGCTGGGTCTGCCGCTGACCGTGACCAATGTCGGCACCGGCGAGACGGAACTGTCCAACACCTACGACCCCAGCACCGATCTACTGCAATCGCGCTCGCGTTTCGGCGAGTTCATGATGAGCTACACCTACAACAG
>NZ_JADIKI010000013.1:0-737 GCF_044904605.1 Dyella humi | reverse complement strand
GACGACGACAGCCCCTGGGCCATGCAGTCCGATGCCAATCCGCAGGTGGCCGATCTGACCTCCCGTCATCTGGCCTATGTCATCTACACCTCCGGTTCCACCGGTACACCTAAGGGTGTGATGAACGAGCACCGTGCGCTGGTGAACCGGTTGCAATGGATGCAGCAGGCATACGGGCTGGACGCCACGGACGTGGTTCTGCAGAAGACCTCCTTCAGCTTCGACGTCTCGGTGTGGGAATTCTTCTGGACCCTGCTGTACGGCGCGCAACTGGTGATGCTTGCGCCCGGCGCACATAGGGACGCTAGCGTATTGGTGGCGCAGATGCGCCGCTGGGGTGTGACGACGGTGCACTTCGTACCGTCGATGCTGGGGGCGTTCCTGCACAGCGAAGGGGTGGGGGGCTGCGAACGGTTACGTCGCGTGATCTGCAGTGGCGAAGCCTTGCTCGGCGCGTTTGTGCAGACATGCCAAGCACGGCTGCCATGGGTGCAGGTGCATAACCTGTACGGTCCTACGGAAGCAGCGATCGATGTCACAGCGTGGACCTGCCCGGAAGGATTCATGGAACAGGTGGTGCCGATCGGCCACCCGATCGCCAACACACGAATCTATCTGCTGGATGCTCAGGGTAAGCCGGTACCGCTGGGTGCCGTGGGTGAGTTGTACATCGGCGGGGCCGGTGTTGCCCGTGGCTACCTCAATCGTCCCCAGCTCACTGCCGAGCGTTTTCTGAC
>NZ_JADIKI010000017.1:0-5711 GCF_044904605.1 Dyella humi | reverse complement strand
AGCACGAGCACAGCTGGTTCATTCTGCTCGCGTTATGCAACGGAGTTCGCACTGGCCATACAGAGCGACGGCTGGATGCTCAACACCGAGAACTAGCACGATGACCATCTGCAGCACGCCTACGTCGGCGTTTGATCCACCAAGCGGGCACCGAAGCCCGTGATCGATGCGCCGCATGCTGCCATCGCTGTAAAGCAAAACGCCTTCCCGATCTCGGGAAGGCGTTTTAAGGATAAAGCCCCTGGCGGTGACCTACTCTTGCATGGGCAATGCCACACTACCATCGGCGCAGCTGCGTTTCACTTCCGAGTTCGGGATGGGATCGGGTGGGGCCACAGCGCTATAGCCGCCAGGGAAGGGGTGGGAGCAGCGCTTTTTAGCGCCGGCTCCGCAACTTTGAAGAGTCCGACCATAGATAGCCGGTTTTTAACTCTTCTCGTGAGACGGATCTCACGTGAGATAAAGGGTAAACGAGTGACAAGCGTCTGGTGAATTGAGATGTTCGTTGGTCATAACCACGAAGCGTCTTGGGGTTATATGGTCAAGCCGCACGGCGCATTAGTACGCGTTAGCTCAATGCATTGCTGCACTTCCACATCGCGCCTATCAACCACCTAGTCTTGATGGTGCCTTAAGGAGACTCGAAGTCTCGGGAGATCTCATCTTGGGGCGTGCTTCCCGCTTAGATGCTTTCAGCGGTTATCACTTCCGTTCGTAGCTACCGGGCAATGCCATGGGCATGACAACCCGAACACCAGCGGAACGTCCACTCCGGTCCTCTCGTACTAGGAGCAGCCCCCCTCAAATCTCCAACGCCCACGACAGATAGGGACCGAACTGTCTCACGACGTTCTGAACCCAGCTCGCGTACCACTTTAAATGGCGAACAGCCATACCCTTGGGACCGGCTACAGCCCCAGGATGTGATGAGCCGACATCGAGGTGCCAAACACCGCCGTCGATATGAACTCTTGGGCGGTATCAGCCTGTTATCCCCGGAGTACCTTTTATCCGTTGAGCGATGGCCCTTCCATACAGAACCACCGGATCACTAAGACCTACTTTCGTACCTGCTTGATCCGTCGATCTTGCAGTCAAGCACGCTTATGCCTTTGCACACAGTGCGCGATGTCCGACCGCGCTGAGCGTACCTTCGTGCTCCTCCGTTACGCTTTGGGAGGAGACCGCCCCAGTCAAACTACCCACCATACACGGTCCCCGATCCGGATTACGGACCTAGGTTAGAACGTCAAGCACTTCAGGGTGGTATTTCAAGGTTGGCTCCACCGAAACTAGCGTCTCGGTTTCATAGCCTCCCACCTATCCTACACAGAAGAACTCAACGTTCAGTGTAAAGCTATAGTAAAGGTTCACGGGGTCTTTCCGTCTTGCCGCGGGAACGCTGCATCTTCACAGCGATTTCAATTTCACTGAGTCTCGGGTGGAGACAGCGCCGCTGTCGTTACGCCATTCGTGCAGGTCGGAACTTACCCGACAAGGAATTTCGCTACCTTAGGACCGTTATAGTTACGGCCGCCGTTTACTGGGGCTTCGATCAAGAGCTTCGCCTTGCGGCTGACCCCATCAATTAACCTTCCAGCACCGGGCAGGCGTCACACCCTATACGTCCACTTTCGTGTTTGCAGAGTGCTGTGTTTTTGATAAACAGTCGCAGCGGCCAGGTTACTGCGACCCGCTAGTGCTCAGTCACGCATGTGACCACACCGGCGGGCGCACCTTCTCCCGAAGTTACGGTGCCATTTTGCCTAGTTCCTTCACCCGAGTTCTCTCAAGCGCCTTGGGATTCTCACCCTGCCTACCAGTGTCGGTTTACGGTACGGTTTGCTGTAGCTGAAGCTTAGTGGCTTTTCCTGGAAGCGTGGTCTCAGTCACTTCGCCCTAAGGGCTCGTCTCGGTGCTCGGCGTATGTGATCCCGGATTTGCCTAAGATCACCGCCTACCGCCTTTCCCCCGGACAACCAACGCCGGGTAGACCTAACCTTCTCCGTCCCCACATCGCACTACAGTCAAGTGCTGGAATATTAACCAGCTTCCCATCGACTACGCATTTCTGCCTCGCCTTAGGGGCCGACTCACCCTGCGCCGATGAACGTTGCGCGAGGAAACCTTGGGCTTTCGGCGTGCGGGCTTTTCACCCGCATTATCGTTACTCATGTCAGCATTCGCACTTCCGATACCTCCAGCAAGCTTCTCAACTCACCTTCACAGGCTTACGGAACGCTCCTCTACCGCGCACACAAAGTGTGCACCCCGAGCTTCGGTGTATCGCTTAGCCCCGTTAAATCTTCCGCGCAGACCGACTCGACCAGTGAGCTATTACGCTTTCTTTAAAGGGTGGCTGCTTCTAAGCCAACCTCCTGGCTGTCTATGCCTTTCCACATCGTTTTCCACTTAGCGATAACTTGGGGACCTTAGCTGCGGGTCTGGGTTGTTTCCCTTTTCACGACGGACGTTAGCACCCGCCGTGTGTCTCCCGTACATTCTGTCCTGGTATTCGGAGTTTGCCATGGTTTACTAAGTCGCAATGACCCGCTAGCCATAACAGTGCTCTACCCCCAGGAAGATTCATACGAGGCGCTACCTAAATAGCTTTCGAGGAGAACCAGCTATCTCCGAGTTTGTTTAGCCTTTCACTCCTATCCACAGCTCATCCCCATCTATTGCAACAGATGTGGGTTCGGTCCTCCAGTGCGTGTTACCGCACCTTCAACCTGGCCATGGATAGATCACTCGGTTTCGGGTCTACTGCCAGAGACTATGCGCCCTATTCAGACTCGGTTTCCCTTCGCCTCCCCTATACGGTTAAGCTTGCCACTGACAGTAAGTCGCTGACCCATTATACAAAAGGTACGCAGTCACCCTTGCGGGCTTCCACTGCTTGTACGTATACGGTTTCAGGGTCTATTTCACTCCCCTCTCCGGGGTTCTTTTCGCCTTTCCCTCACGGTACTTGTTCGCTATCGGTCAGTCAGGAGTATTTAGCCTTGGAGGATGGTCCCCCCATGTTCAGACAAGGTTTCTCGTGCCTCGCCTTACTCAATTTCACACAATGTGCGTTTTCGCCTACGGGGCTATCACCCGCTATGGCCGGCCTTTCCAAACCGTTCGACTAACACATACTGTGCTTTTGGGCTGCTCCCCGTTCGCTCGTCGCTACTCAGGGAATCTCGGTTGATTTCTTTTCCTCCGGGTACTTAGATATTTCAGTTCCCCGGGTTCGCTTCGCTCAGCTATGTATTCACTGAGCGATACTCCTTACGGAGTGGGTTTCCCCATTCGGACATTGCCGGATCAAAGCTTGTTGCCAGCTCCCCGACACTTTTCGCAGGCTGCCACGTCCTTCATCGCCTCTGACTGCCAAGGCATCCACCGTATACGCTTGGTCGCTTGACCATATAACCCCAAATCGCCTCGCGGCCATTCGTTGTCATATACCCAAACAACGCATTCGTCGTTTGCCTCAACGACACATCTCGGTTTGGTTCAAACCAAGACGCTTGTCACTCGTTTACGTTTTCAAAGAACACGACGCTGGCCTCAACGCCAGTTCGCTTCAAAATCTTTTGTATGCGCTACACATCCGCTTACCGTTAAAACTGGTGGAGCCAGTCGGGATCGAACCGACGACCCCCTGCTTGCAAAGCAGGTGCTCTCCCAGCTGAGCTATGGCCCCGTAAGTCCGGGTCGGCATCCCAAATAATGGTGGGTCTAGGTGGACTCGAACCACCGGCCTCACCCTTATCAGGGGTGCGCTCTAACCACCTGAGCTACAGACCCATAAAGCTTCAGGCCCCGCTCCTTGCGGAGCAGGCCTCTCACGCCGTCGGCGTGCGGATGTGCAGGTGTCTTGTGTGGACGTCTTGCGGCAGCGGTGCTGTCGCTCTCGAAAGGAGGTGATCCAGCCGCACCTTCCGATACGGCTACCTTGTTACGACTTCACCCCAGTCATGAACCACTCCGTGGTCGTCGCCCTCCTTGCGGTTAGGCTAACGGCTTCTGGAGCAACTCACTCCCATGGTGTGACGGGCGGTGTGTACAAGGCCCGGGAACGTATTCACCGCGACATAGCTGATTCGCGATTACTAGCGATTCCGACTTCACGAAGTCGAGTTGCAGACTTCGATCCGGACTGGGATCGGCTTTCTGGGATTGGCTCCACCTCGCGGTCTCGCAACCCTCTGTACCGACCATTGTAGTACGTGTGTAGCCCTGGCCGTAAGGGCCATGATGACTTGACGTCATCCCCACCTTCCTCCGGTTTGTCACCGGCAGTCTCCTTAGAGTTCCCACCTTTACGTGCTGGCAACTAAGGACAAGGGTTGCGCTCGTTGCGGGACTTAACCCAACATCTCACGACACGAGCTGACGACAGCCATGCAGCACCTGTGTTCGCATTCCCGAAGGCACTTCCGCATCTCTGCAGAATTTGCGACATGTCAAGGCCAGGTAAGGTTCTTCGCGTTGCATCGAATTAAACCACATACTCCACCGCTTGTGCGGGCCCCCGTCAATTCCTTTGAGTTTCAGTCTTGCGACCGTACTCCCCAGGCGGCGAACTTAACGCGTTAGCTTCGACACTGATCTCCGAGTTGAGACCAACATCCAGTTCGCATCGTTTAGGGCGTGGACTACCAGGGTATCTAATCCTGTTTGCTCCCCACGCTTTCGTGCCTCAGCGTCAGTGTTGTCCCAGATGGCCGCCTTCGCCACTGATGTTCCTCCCGATCTCTACGCATTTCACCGCTACACCGGGAATTCCACCATCCTCTGACACACTCTAGCTTCCCAGTATCCACTGCCATTCCCAGGTTGAGCCCGGGGATTTCACAGCAGACTTAAGAAACCGCCTACGCACGCTTTACGCCCAGTAATTCCGATTAACGCTTGCACCCTTCGTATTACCGCGGCTGCTGGCACGAAGTTAGCCGGTGCTTATTCCTCAGGTACCGTCAGCCCCACCGGGTATTAGCCGGTAGTATTTCGCTCCTGATAAAAGTGCTTTACAACCCGAAGGCCTTCTTCACACACGCGGCATTGCTGGATCAGGCTTGCGCCCATTGTCCAATATTCCCCACTGCTGCCTCCCGTAGGAGTCTGGGCCGTGTCTCAGTCCCAGTGTGGCTGATCATCCTCTCAGACCAGCTATCGATCGTCGCCTTGGTGAGCCATTACCTCACCAACTAGCTAATCGAACATCGGTCCATCCAACCGCGCGAGGTCCGAAGATCCCCCGCTTTCTCCCGTAGGACGTATGCGGTATTAGCGTAAGTTTCCCTACGTTATCCCCCACGTCTGGGCAGGTCCCGATGTATTCCTCACCCGTCCGCCACTCGCCACCCATGGTATTGCTACCACTGTGCTGCCGTTCGACTTGCATGTGTTAGGCATGCCGCCAGCGTTCAATCTGAGCCAGGATCAAACTCTTCACTTAAGTTTTCGATCATCCGAAGACGATCTATCTTTCCGAAGCGTTTACCCTAACCTTAAAACGTCAAGCTTTTGAATTGACTCTTTGGTTAGACGCTTGCAATACATGGACAGTCATCCATCTACCGCAAGGCGCCCACACAAGTCACCTGCGCATACTGTCAAAGATCAATCACTTGCAACCGACTCTTGTCGATCGCCCCAAGACCTTTCGTCCCGGGTGAGCCGCCCATTCTACATCCCTTCACGCTTCCGTCAACACC
>NZ_JADIKI010000011.1:0-835 GCF_044904605.1 Dyella humi | reverse complement strand
CTGCCGCGCCAGATGCGCGCGCAGCGCCTGGTTAAGCGTCTTGGAATAGCGCATGGAACTGGGCTTGTTGGCTGCCACCGATCGGGCCACGCCTTGCGCCAGATAGATGTCCGTCGGCGCTTGGGTATCGATCGTTTCCGGTGCGATCAAAACGACGTCGTAGCAACTGCCGTCGGCGGCCATGCTCGACCAAGTGGTGGCCACCCGATAGCCGCACGCGCCGCCCAGTGCATGAAACGCTTCCGGTTCGACACCGTTCCCTGTGGCTGTCGACAGATCGGTCGCGGGAAGCTCGGGGCTGTTGGTGCTCCATACGGTGCGCAACGTATCGAGTTCGCCCGACAAGCGAGGGTTGGGCACTGCGCCGATACGCACTTGCGCGGGGCGCTTCGTTAGCAACTGCCCTTTGAGGTCTTCAAGACCGCCAATGTCCTTACCCCAGGCCAGCAACGGCGACTGCCCCACGGACACGGTGGCAGTGCCTTGCTTGTGCAAGACGACTTCATAGCGATAACGCGTCAACTCGTTGTGGCTCCAACCCCGCTTGAGTTGGATGTCGACGCCGGCAATATCGGTGATGTCTTCCTTCAGTCCGGCAAAAAAATCCGGATCAAGCAGCAATTCGGTTTCCAGATGGATATTTTGGTTGATGCGCCATTGCAAGCTCTCGTCGGCAGCAGCGGCATCATCCGAGGGTTGGTAAGCGGCTATGGCAGTTGCGAAGCAACGCAGCAGCTTGAGATTGCGAACATCGCCGACATAGATCCGGCCGCCCGGCGTCAGCAGGTCCATGGCCTGCCGCAATACGTCGACCAGGTAGTCGCCGCTCGGGAAG
>NZ_JADIKI010000012.1:0-926 GCF_044904605.1 Dyella humi | reverse complement strand
ACCAGGTCCTGCTGGCCGGACAGGCGTGACAACACCACGGCCCAAGCAGTGAGTAGGGTCATGAACAGCGTGCTGCCGTGTTGCTGGCTTAAGCGTTTCAGGTCCCGGGTCAGCGCGGCATCGATACGTACGTCCAGGCGGGCGCCAGCGAAAGATTGCGCCGCCGGCCGCGGCCGGTCAGTTGGCAGCTCCAGCAGCGTGGGCACACCGGCCAACTGGTTTTTCCAGTACGTCGCCTGTTGTTGCTGTCGCTCGCCGGAGAGCCACTGCCGTTGCCAGACGGCGTAATCGGGATACTGGATCGGCAGCACCGGCAACGGATCGGCCGCGCCGACGGCAAAGGCCTGGTACAGCGCGCTGATCTCGCGCGCCACCACTGCGGTCGACCAGCCGTCGGAGACGATGTGATGCTGGGTCAGCAGAACGACGTGATCCTCAGGCCCCATCTGGAGCAATCGGCCGCGGATCAGCGGGCCGGTGCTTAAATCGAACGGCGTCTGGGCTTCCTCGGCGCACAGCTGCGCCAGCGTGGCGTCATCGTGGACCGATTGCTCAAGCAGCGCAAAGCCGGTTTCGGCTGGCAGCAGTGTGGCCCGCGGCTGGCCCTCATGGATATGGAACAACGTGCGCAAGGCCTCATGCCGGGCCAGCAGGCAATCCAGGCTGCGCCGCAACGCCGGCCGGTCCAGCGGACCTCGAAGTCGAAACCCGATGGGCGTTAGATAAGTAGCGCTGACACCCTTCAGTTGCGCGAGGTACCACAGCCGCTGCTGGGCAAAGGACAGCGCCAGTGGCCCATTCCGGCCGATCGACTCGATCGGCGGCAGGGCCTGTGCGCTGGCTTGCGCGATCGCGGTGGCCAGTGCACTCAGGGTGGGATGGGCGAACAGCGTGGCCAGGGGCAGGGCCACGCCCAAGGCCGCTTG
>NZ_JADIKI010000015.1:0-1137 GCF_044904605.1 Dyella humi | reverse complement strand
TTACTTGACGATCTTGGCGACGACGCCCGCACCCACCGTGCGGCCGCCTTCGCGAATCGCGAAACGCAGGCCTTCGGTCATCGCGATCGGGGCGATCAGGGTCACCGTGATCTTCACGTTGTCGCCCGGCATCACCATCTCGGTGCCTTCCGGCAGCTTGATCGCACCGGTCACGTCCGTCGTGCGGAAATAGAACTGCGGGCGGTAGTTGCTGAAGAACGGGGTATGACGGCCACCCTCTTCCTTCGACAGCACGTAGATCTCGCCTTCGAAGTCCGTGTGCGGCGTGATCGAACCCGGCTTGGCCAGCACCTGGCCGCGCTCCACGTCTTCACGCTTCGTACCGCGCAGCAGTAGGCCCACGTTGTCGCCCGCCTGGCCCTGATCCAGCAGCTTGCGGAACATTTCCACGCCGGTCACCGTGGTCTTGACGGTGGCCTTGAGACCCACGATCTCGACTTCATCGCCGACCTTGATGATGCCCGTCTCCACGCGACCGGTTACCACCGTGCCGCGACCGGAGATCGAGAACACGTCTTCCACCGGCATCAGGAACGCCTTGTCCAGCACGCGCACCGGCTCGGGAATGTAGGTGTCCAGCGCATCCACCAGCGCAATGATCGCCGGCACGCCAATCTCCGACTGGTCGCCTTCCAGCGCCTTCAGCGCCGAGCCCTTGATGATCGGTGTGTCGTCGCCCGGGAAGTCGTACTTGCTCAGCAGCTCACGTACTTCCATCTCGACGAGCTCCAGCAGCTCGGCGTCGTCCACCATGTCGGCCTTGTTCAGGAACACCACGATGTACGGCACGCCCACCTGGCGGCTCAGCAGGATGTGTTCACGCGTCTGCGGCATCGGGCCGTCGGCCGCCGAGCACACCAGGATCGCGCCATCCATCTGCGCCGCACCCGTGATCATGTTCTTCACGTAGTCGGCGTGGCCTGGGCAATCCACGTGCGCGTAGTGGCGCGTCGGCGATTCGTATTCCACGTGCGCCGTCGAGATCGTAATCCCGCGCGCCTTCTCTTCCGGCGCCGCGTCAATCTGATCGTACGCCTTGAATTCACCACCAAAACGCTCTGCACCGATCTTCGTCAGCGCCGCCGTCAGCGTCGTCTTGCCGTGGTCCACGTGACC
>NZ_JADIKI010000014.1:0-1640 GCF_044904605.1 Dyella humi | reverse complement strand
GTCGCCGATCTGCTGGGACGCGTGCGCCAGACCGTCCTGGCGGCGCAGGATCATCAGGACCTGCCCTTCGAGCAGGTGGTGGAGATCGTCCAGCCATCGCGGCAACTGGCCTACACCCCACTGTTCCAGGTCATGTTTAACTGGCTGAACAATGAGGAGCCAGTGCTCGAACTGCCGGGATTGCAGATCCAGGCGGCAGGCGGGCCGTTGAGCGCGGTCAAGTTCGACCTGGATCTCATTCTTTCCGAGTCGGCCGACGGAATTGTCGGGCGCTTCAGCTATGCCACGGCGCTGTTCGATGCTACGACCATCGAACGTCACCGCGGCTACCTGTTGCGACTGCTGGAAGCCATGGTAGCGGACGCGAACCAGCCGGTGGCGCGTATCGATCTGCTGCCTCCCGCTGAACGCGAGCTGCTGCTGCACACCTGGAACCGCACCGCGGCACCCTACCCGACCGACTGCTGTGTCCATCAACTGTTTGAGGAACAGGCCGCCAAGACGCCCCATGCTGTGGCGGTGGTGTTCGACGGGCAGAGCTTGAGCTATGCCGAACTCAATACCCAGGCTAACCGGCTCGCGCATTATTTGATTGCGCAAGGGATCAAGCCCAAAGACCATGTGGCAACCGTACTGGAGCGCGGGGCAGCGATCATCATCGCGCAAATCGCCATCCTCAAAGCGGGCGCGGCGTACGTGCCGATCGATCCGCAGATTCCCGCTGTCAGGAAATCATGGGTAGTCACCGACTGCGAAGCACGTCTGGTGTTGATACAGGACGAAACGAGCGAAGGGCTGATCACCGATGTGCCGGTGGTGGCTATCACAGTGGTTCTCGCTTGTAAGCTCCCCGAAGCCAATCCTCCGATCATGCAGGGCGCGCGCGAATCCGCTTATTTGATGTACACCTCCGGATCGACAGGCAAACCCAAGGGCGTGGTCATATCGCATCACTCGGTAATCAATCTGGTTCTGAACAAGGCATATGCTCAGCTGGACGCGAATGACCGGATCGCATTTGCGTCGAATCCGTCCTTCGATTCATCGACATTTGAAGTTTGGGCACCGTTGCTTCGCGGGGCAAGCATCGTGGTGGTTCGGGAGCCGGTGCTGCTCGATCCGGAGGCGCTCACGAATCTTCTGCGCATGGAACGAGTGACGGTACTCATCCTGGTTGCGGGATTGCTGCGCGCGTATGCGGAAACCATCGCCACCCGGTTTCCAAGACTTCGCTATTTGATCACGGGCGGAGATGTTGCCGACGTACCTTCATTGCGCCGAATTCTGAGCGCGCAACCACCCGAGCATCTAATACAGACCTACGGGCCCACGGAGACTACGCAGTTCGTCACCGCTTTGGACGTCAGGACGATTGAGAATCAGCAAATACGCATTCCGATTGGCCGTCCGATTGCCAATGCTCGCATTTACCTGTTGGATGAGCATGGGGCACCGGTGCTGCGGGGTGCTGCGGGTGAGTTGTACATCGGTGGCGCGGGTGTCGCTCGCGGCTACTGGAACCGTCCCGAGCTGACCGCCGAGCGCTTTCTGACCGATCCGTTTGCCACGGAGCCCGGTGCACGCATGTACCGCAGCGGCGATCTGGCGCGTTACCTGCCGGACGGTCAGATTGAATTCCT
>NZ_JADIKI010000010.1:0-1863 GCF_044904605.1 Dyella humi | reverse complement strand
ATCGCCGGCCTCTGGTCGGAGCTGCTCGGCGTCGAGCGTATCGGTCGCCACGATCACTTCTTCGAACTGGGCGGCCATTCGCTGCTGGCCGTGCGCCTGATTGCGCGCTTGCGCAGAGAAGGACTCAACGTCGCCGCACACACACTGTTCGTCCACCCAACACTTTCCGAGCTGGCCAAGTCAGCACAACAATTTGAGAGTTTTTGAAATGGACATAGAAACGCTGATTAGAACTCTGGAAAATAATAATATTTCCATATGGTCTGAGCAGGACAAACTTTCCGTCAGCGTACCCAATGGTGGCCTGAGCGACTCACTGCGCGCATCAATACGAGAGCATAAGGCCGAATTATTGAAGCGACTGAAGTCTGGCCGCCTACTTTCACGTGACAGCGGCCATACCCCGCAGATCAGTGTGCCGCCCAATCTGATCTATCCGGATAGCGCCACCATCACGCCGGACATGCTTCCGCTGATCGCGCTGTCCCAGGCCGACATCGATCGCATCGTCGGACTGGTGCCGGGGGGCGTGGCCAATATCCAGGACATCTATGCCCTGTCGCCACTGCAAGACGGCATCCTGTTCCACCACCTGCTGACTACTGTTGGCGACCCCTACCTGATGGTCAGCCAGATCGCCTTTGCCGACCGCACGATGCTGGACCGCTTCCTGGACGCACTGCAGCAGGTGGTGGACCGTCACGATATCCTGCGCACCGCCTTGGCATGGGAAGGTTTATCCGAGCCAGCCCAGGTGGTATGGCGCCACGCCCAGCTGTCGGTCACCGAAGTCAGCCTGGACCCCGGCACCGCCAGCGAGCAGTTGGCCCGACGATTCAACCCGCGGCATACCCGTATCGACCTGACTCAGGCGCCCCTGCTGCGGTTCTTCATCGCCCAGGAACCGGATAGCTCGCGCTGGATGATGTTGTATCTACAGCATCATGTGATCTGCGACAACATAACTAGTGAGATGTTACAGGACGAAGTGGCAGCGATCCTGTCAGGTCGGAGAGACACGCTGGCCCCGTCGCAACCATTCCGCAATCTGGTAGCGCAGGCTAGGTTCGGTGCCGGTGCCGATGTGCAGGAATCATTCTTTCGCCGGATGCTGGGCGACATCGATGAGCCTACCCTGCCGTTTGGCCTGAGTGATGTGCACCGCGACGGGCAAGGCATCGCCGAGTACCGCCGAATGCTGCCGCAGGCCTTGAACGATCGCTTGCGCCACCACGCCCGGCGCCTAGGCGTGAGCCTGACCAGTCTGTGCCACCTGGCTTTCGGCCAGGTGCTGGCGCGCTGCAGCGGCCGCGAAACAGTGGTGTTCGGCACGGTGCTATTTGGGCGCATGCATACGGGTGAAGGCGCCGACCGTGCCATCGGGCCGTTCATCAACACCCTGCCGCTGCGGCTGGATCTGGATGACACCCCACTGGAACAAAGTGTGCGCCAGGCACACCAACGCCTGGCCGAACTGTTGCAGCACGAGCATGCATCACTGGCGCTGGCACAACGCTGCAGCAGCGTGGCCGCGCCCATGCCCTTGTTCAGCGTACTGCTCAATTATCGTCACAGCCGCCTTGCCGGAATCGGCACGCAAGACACATCGAACCACTCCGTTCAAGGAATCGAATTCCTCGGCGGCCACGCGGCACGCAACAATTACCCCTGCGACTTGTCAGTGGACGACTACAACCATGCCCTGGCGCTGACCCTGCGGGTGGTAGACAGCCTGTCGCCCGAACGGGTATGCGATCTCATGCAATGCGCCCTGGAAAGTCTGGTTCAGGCGCTGGACGATGTGCCGGCCATGCCGGTGCGACAACTGGAGGTGCTGCCCGCCGCTGAACGCGAGCTGCTGCT
>NZ_JADIKI010000016.1:0-3406 GCF_044904605.1 Dyella humi | reverse complement strand
TATTGATACGTCCCGTTGCCGCGACCACTGGTGTTCCAACTCGTTGCACCACTCGACTGCACCGTGGTCCACCCCGCACCGTTGACGTTCTCCTGCAGGATGTAACTGGTCGCCGTGGCCACCCCACTCCAACTCACGCCATAGCTGCCATTGTTACTGGTTCCGCCGCCACTCAGCGAGGGCGCCGTGGGAGGAAGCTCCACCGTGACCGTGGGACTGGGCGCGCTCCATGGGCTGCACCCTGCGACATTGCATGCCGCCACTTCGTAATTGTAGGTACCAGATCCTTGGCCTGACGCATCATAGGCCGTCCCCGAGCCTTTCTGGACTTGGCTCCAGCCACCGCCGTTGACCTGCATCTGTACCAGGTAATACGTGGCTTCGTTGTTGCCAGACCAGTCGACGATGTATGTATCGTTCGTACTCAAGGTCGTTTGCACGGATACGGTTGGAGCGGGAGAGGGCGGTAATGTGACCACCATCGGGCCCGCCGTGACCCAGCTTGTGCACGCCGACCCACCGCCGGCCGTGTTGCAGGCTTTGAGCTGGTAAACGTAGCTGCCATTCGTGAGTCCGCTCACAGTGGCCGTGGTGCCCGTACCCGTAGGTACCGTGGTCCAGGTGCTGCCGCCATTGGCGCTTTGCTGCAACGTGTAACCGGTAATCGGCGTCGCAGCTGTCCACGTGATAGTTGCACCGCCGGTGTAACTGGTTGCAGGAACGGTGAGCGTGGGCGTCGGAGTCGGCACCACGCCGTAATTGGTATTGACCGTCACGGTCGCCGAGGTCCCCCAACCTGCCGTATCGGACACCGTTCGGTTATGCGCCTGGACCCGATAGGTGTAAGTGCCCGTTACGTTACCCGGCTGCGGGAATGACGTGGCCGTGGTACCGGTGGCAAGTGCCGTCCATGCACCGCCGTTGACGGATACCTGCAGGTCATAGGTATTCGCACCCGCCGGCGCGCTCCAGCTCACGGTATAACCACCGTTGTCTGTTCCGGTCGGTAAGCCGGTGAAAGTGGGTATGGCCGGCCATACGCCGACCGACACATCCGCCCAACCGCTGCAGCCGCCGCTGTTGCAGGCCTGCAGTTGATAGAACTGTGTGCCACCGGTGCTCACCGTCTGCGCGGTCGAGATCGCGCTGCCGCTGTACACCACCGTGGTGCCACTGAGACCGTTGGTGGTTTGCAGCGTGTAGCTGGTCGCGCCGGTGACCGCGCTCCAACTCACGGTGAAGTTGCCATTGTTCGGATTCGGGTTGACCACAATGCCGGTGGGCACCGCAAGCTGCTGCGTCGCATGCTTGGCGATCAGCTTCGTTCCCAAATACACATAGTTCGTACCCGTGCCAGCGCTCGGATCGAACTCGTACATCAACTGGCCGGCCTGGTCGTAGAAGTAATAGGCCGTGACCGCGCCGTTGGTGCCCGTCTTGGTGACGCGACGGCCCGCCGCATTGTAGGCGTAGCTTTCGACACCCGAGACCTGGAGCAGCTGATTCTCCGCGTCGAAGGTGTAGGTGGTGGTCGTGCCGCCACTGCTCAGGCTGCTGCGATTGCCTTGGGTGTCATAGCCGTACACCGTGGTGGTGCTGGCACCCTGCGCGACGCTCGCCAGTTGATTGCTGGCGTTGTAGTTCAGAGTAAGTGTAGTGCCGCCAGTGACGCGACTGCGCAAATTGTTCAGGGCGTCGTAGGTGTAACTTTCCGCGCCATAGAGGTTGCTGGCCGTCGCGCTGGTCAGGCGGTTGAGGGCGTCATAACCAAAAGCTTTCGTGCGCTGGCCGTTGACCTGATCGTTCACGTTGGTGATGTTGCCGTCGGCGTCGTACGTGTAACCCTCGTTGACGTTCAACGCACTGCCGACGCCGTAACTGAAATTGTTCAGCAACTGACGTGCGTTCTGTTGCGCGGTGTAGCTGGCGCCGCTGCCGTAGTTGAAGCCGGCCACCTGGTCATTGGGAAAATAGGCAATGCCGCTGGCATAGCCGCCCACCTGGGTCGCGCGACCCAAGGCGTCCGGGCTGTACGCCACGCCCTCACTGGTGCCGTTATACGAGGGATAGCCGATGGCACTGACGTGACCATACCCATCATACGAATAGCCCAGTGCCCAGGCATAACCCGGCACGGAAAGCGCCTGGGTGGTGAGCAAGTTGCGCGTGTTGTAGCCGAACTGCTGCTGCGTCACACCCGAACTGACCGTCTGGATGTTGCCGACTGCGTCATAGGTGTAGTTGGTGGCTTGTGTACCGGCCGGCGGCGTGATCGACAACACGCGATTCATCGGATCGTACGTGCGCACGGTCTGCGCGGACGTCGCCACATCGCTCTGACCGCAGGTGCCATCGGTGATGGTTTGTCCCTGGGCGCTCCATGCCAGATTGTTGGCCGCGTCGTAGGCCATCACCGTGCTGCCGCTTTCCGGCTCGGTGGTACGACACAGGCGGTGGTAACTGTCGTACAGCAGCGTCTTGGTGACGCTGTCGTTCTCGCTGCCGTAGGCGCCAGATTGGGTGATCGCGGTGGAATTGCCGTAGATATCACGCACAATGGTTTGCGTGATGCCGCCCGGGGCATTGACCAGGATTGGATCCTTGTAGGCCGGCTCGTCGAAGACCTGGTAGTACGTGGTGGTCACGTTGGTCTTCGGATCGGTGACTTGCTTGGCAGCCCCTTGCCCTTGCAGGTAGGTCGTCGTGGTGGTCAGCGTACCCAGCTCGCTGTCGTCCTGGGTCTGGTATTCCCGTTCCAGGGCATCGTAGAGGTGATGCGTACCGGTGGTGATGGCGGTGATATCCGGCTGCCCATACACGGGATAGGACGCAAAGGTGGTGGCGCCGGTCCAGTCGTAGCTGTTCGCTGTAGTGATGTCCTGGCTACCGTTGGAGGTGTCGCTCAGGATCGGGCGCAGCTTGGCATCAAAATAGGTGGTGGTGACAGCGTTGCCGACGGTCGTGGTGCGATCCCAATGCAAGCCGGAGATGCCACGTTCCGTCGCGCTCGTGGGTGTGTAGACAAAGGTTTTGGTGTACCAGGACACCGTATCGTTGGTCGGATAAATAATTTGATGAATGCGGCCGATCGGATCGTAGGTGTATTGCGTGGTATGGCTGTTCTGATCCGTGATCGATGTAATCTCGCTCAGGTCATCCACTGTCAGCGTTTCGGTGCCGCTGTCGGGATAGTCGATTTCCTGCGGAATGCCGCGGTAGTAGTTGCTTAGCTTGGTCGTTTGACTATTGCCATCGGTGAAGCTGGCGAGCTGACCGGCACTGTTGTAGGTGTAGCTCATCATGAACTCGCCGAAACGCGAGCGCGATTGCAGTAGATCGGTGCTGGGGTCGTAGGTGTTGGACAGTTCCGTCTCGCCGGTGCCGACATTGGTCACGGTCAGCGGCA
>NZ_JADIKI010000006.1:0-957 GCF_044904605.1 Dyella humi | reverse complement strand
TAGGCAACCAGGCGTTTATCGCCCGGAACATCCTCGCGGGCCATGACGACGGCCTGGTGGATCGCCGGGTGCTGGCCCAGGCGCGCCTCGATCTCACCCAGTTCGATGCGGAAGCCGCGGATTTTCACCTGGTGGTCCGCACGCCCCAGGAACTGCAGATTGCCATCGGGAAGATAGCGCGCCAGATCGCCCGTCTTGTACATCCGCGCCTGCGGCACGGGATAGTGCGGATCGTCGATGAAGCGTTCAGCGGTCAGGGCCGGACGCTGGAAATACCCCGCCGTCAGGCATTCGCCACCGATATACAAATCCCCGCGCGCGCCCACGGGAAGGGGATTCAAAGACGCATCCAGCACGTAATAGCGCGCATTCTGGATTGGACGGCCATACGGAATACTCACCCATCCTTCGTCGATATGCTCCACGGGATAGAAGTTGGACCATACCGTCGCTTCGGTCGCGCCGCCCAGGCCGATCATCCGGCTGGCCGGAAAGAAGCGGCCGAGTACGCCGAAGAATTCCATCGGGATCCAGTCGCCACTGAAAAACGCCAGACGCAGCGATGGCATGCCGGCCTGCCTAGCAGCGTGGTCCAGATAAAAAACCAGTTGCTGAAAAACGGCGGGGGCCGAATCCCAGAACGTGATGGGCTCTTCAAACAGGATCTGCGCCAATCGTTGCGGGTCCGCCACTTCGCTGTGCGAGGCCACGCGGATACAACCGCCGGTCGCCAGCAGACCAAAGATGTCGTACACCGACAAATCGAACGACAGCGAACTGGTGAGCAGCACCGTGTCCTGCGGACCGATCTGGAATTGCCGGGTGATCCATTCGATGAGATTGATCACCGGCCGATGCCATCCCATGACACCTTTAGGCGTACCGGTGGAGCCGGAGGTGTAGATGACATAGGCCAGATGACGGGAGGTCAGATCGGCCACCTGCGGATTGGCATCG
>NZ_JADIKI010000005.1:0-912 GCF_044904605.1 Dyella humi | reverse complement strand
CGGCCGCCTCACGCGGATTATCGAGAGCGCCGTCACCACCGTGTACTGCTACGACGCCTGGGGCCGAGTGATTCAGAAGCAAAAGATCACGGCGGCCGGCACGGACACCACCGGTTACAGCTACACCACCGCAGGACGGCTGAGTAGCGTCGTGTATGCGAGTGGCACGTTGCTCAGCTACACGCGCGATGGCGATGGACGTATCCAGAGCGCGAGCGTGACATTACCGGGTGGAAGTGCCAGCACGGTGGTGAGCAACGTCACCTATCAGCCGTTCGGGCCGGTCAGCGGCTACACCTTGGGCAATGGTCAAACCATTACGCGGGTGGTCGATGCGAACTACCGACTCACCGACCTGACCAGTCCGGCGTTCAATCTGCACGTCGCAAGAGATGCGATGGGCGACATCATCGCCATCGGCAACGCCGCCGGTGCCAACCCGGCGACGGAAACGTACAGCTATGACCCGCTGTATCGCCTCACGGCCGTCACGGAAGCCAGCGGCAGCGTGTTGGAGAGCGTGACGTACAACCCGACGGGCGATCGATTGAGCAAGACGGGCAACGGCCTTGCTACGGGCGCGTACAGCTACAACCCGAACACGCATCAGCTCATTGCGACCGGCAACGCAGCACGAAGCGTGGATGCCAATGGCAACACGACTGCCGTCACCGAAGCCAATAGCACGTACGGCTTCGGGTACAGCGACCGAAACAGGATGACAGTGGTGCAGCTGGCTGGCAGCACCGTCGCCAGCTACACCTACGACGCCCTCGGGCAGCGTATCCAGAAGATTACCAACGGCCAAACCGAGCGCTACGTCTATGACGAAGCCGGGCAGCTGATCGGCGAATACGGTGCGACGAACCGCGATTACATCTGGATGGATGGCATCCCGGTGGCCAACGTCGA
>NZ_JADIKI010000002.1:0-702 GCF_044904605.1 Dyella humi | reverse complement strand
CGATGCCAATCCGCAGGTGGCCGATCTGACCTCCCGTCATCTGGCCTATGTCATCTACACCTCCGGCTCCACCGGTACGCCTAAAGGTGTCATGGTTGAGCATCGCGGCGTCACCAATTATCTCGCTTGGGCCAGTCGCACCTATGCACCATGCCGTTCCGCCGTGTCTTCCTCGTTGTCGTTTGATGCCACTGTCACCAGCTTGTTGACGCCTTTGGTCGGTGGCGGACAGATTCATGTGTTAAGGGAGAAGCAAGAGATCGACGGCCTATCCGATTGGCTGGGTACCGATCACGGACTGGTCAAGATTACGCCGTCCCTGTTGGATTCTCTGAGCCAACATGTGGATGGTGATCGGCTCGCCGCTGCAACCCATTTGTTTGTCGTGGGTGGTGAGAACCTGTCACGCGCTACCGTTGACCTCTGGCAGGCTATCGCACCGAATGCACGCATAATCAATGAATACGGGCCAACAGAAACCGTCGTTGGCTGCACGATTCATGAAGTCACTGACGGGACGCCAACCGGGTTCATTCCGATTGGCCGTCCCATTGCCAACACACGAATCTATCTGCTGGATGCTCAGGGTAAGCCGGTACCGCTGGGCGCCGTGGGTGAGTTGTACATCGGCGGGGCCGGTGTTGCCCGTGGCTACCTCAATCGTCCCCAGCTCACTGCCGAGCGTTTTCTGACCGATCCGTT
>NZ_JADIKI010000001.1:0-541 GCF_044904605.1 Dyella humi | reverse complement strand
TAGATGTCCTGGATATTGGCCACGCCCCCTGGCACCAGTCCGACGATGCGGTCGATGTCGGCCTGGGACAGCGTGATCAGCGGCAGCATGTCCGGGGTAATGGCGACGCCGTCCGGACGGATCCGATTAGCTGGAATGAAGGTATTGCCGGACCCGCCCGTATAGACACGAAATGGTCGCCCTGAAGCCAGTAGCTCGATTAAAGCCTCTTTGTGCTCGCGCAATGACTCTTTAAGGGCATCGCTGACCTGTCCCTTCGGCGAAGTTACGGCGAGAGTGCCATTTTTAAGCTTCAGCGATGCTTTGGCGCCAACTAATGCATCCAGCAGTTCTTCTATATTCATAGCAGAAACTCGTCCATCTCTTCGCAGGATTCAGATAGTGCGCAAAGCGTTGGATGAGTGAACAAAGTGCGCACAGTGACATCGAACCCTGCCTTACGCAGACGCTCGATCATGCGTATGACCAGCAACGAATGGCCACCCAGTTCGAAGAAGTGATCGTGGCGGCCGATGCGTTCGACGCCGAGCAGCTCCGACCA
>NZ_JADIKI010000009.1:0-4061 GCF_044904605.1 Dyella humi | reverse complement strand
TCGGAGCTGCTCGGCGTCGAACGCATCGGCCGCCACGATCACTTCTTCGAACTGGGTGGCCATTCGTTGCTGGTCATACGCATGATCGAGCGCTTGCGAAGACAAGGCTTAAATGTCGCTACGCAGGCCCTTTTCACTCACTCAACGCTTTCCGAGTTGGCGCGAGTGACGCGGCAATTTGAGGAATTTTGATATGAATGTAGAAGCGCTGATAAAAAACCTGGCGGATAACAATATCGCCATATGGTGCGAACAGGACCGGCTTCTAGTCAGCTCGCCGGATGGCGTCTTGACTGAATCCTTACGTGCATCACTGCGCGAGCATAAAGATGAACTATTAAAGCGACTAAGGTCTGGGCACCTTCTATCAAATAACCAAGACGAAAATTCACAAATAAATGTGCCGCCTAATGCGATAGGCCCGGCCACTACCAGCATCACCCCAGACATGCTGCCGCTGATAACCCTGACCCACGCCGACATCAGCCGCATCGTTGCTCAGGTCCCGGGAGGGGTGGCCAATATCCAGGACATTTATGCACTGTCCCCTCTGCAAGAGGGCATCCTGTTCCACCATCTATTGACCAGCGACAGCGACCCCTATCTGGTGGTCAGCCAGATCGCCTTTGCTGATCGCGACGTACTGGACCGCTTCCTGGGCGCAGCCCAGCAGGTGGTAGACCGCCACGACATCCTGCGTACGGCTTTGGTGTGGCAAGGCTTGTCCGAACCGGCCCAGGTGGTGTGGCGAAACGCTCCGTTGTCAGTCACCGAAGTCGTGCTGGACGCGGAGAGTGGCCTTGCCAGCGAGCAGTTGGCGCAACGCTTCAACTCGCGGCATACCCGTATCGATCTGACCCAGGCGCCTCTGTTGCGGTTTTTCATTGCCCAAGAGCCAGGCAGTTCGCGCTGGGTGATGGTGTACATGCAACACCACGTGATTGGCGACAACACGACAATGCAGACGCTGCAGAACGAAGTGACCGCCATTCTGACGGGTCAGAGCCACACGCTGGCGCCATCACGGCCGTTTCGCAATCGGGTCGCGCAGGTCAGGCTCGGTGCTAATGCCGCCGTCCACGAGGCCTTCTTTCGCCAGATGCTGGGGGACATCGACGAGCCGACCTTGCCGTTTGGCCTGAACGACGTGCATCTCGATGGACAAGGCATCAGCGAATGCCACCGCCCGCTGCCGCAGACCTTGAGCGATCGTCTACGCCATCACGCACGACGCCTGGGCGTGAGCCTGGCCAGCCTCTGCCATGTAGCCTTCGGCCAAGTGCTGGCGCGCTGCAGTAATCGCGAAACGGTGGTGTTCGGCACGGTGCTGTTTGGGCGCCTGCAAGGTGGTGAGGGGCTTGAACGGGCAATCGGTCCGTTCATCAACACGCTGCCGCTGCGATTGGATCTGGATAACACGGCAGTGGAACAAAGCGTGCGCCAAACGCATCAGCGCCTGGCCGAATTACTGCAGCACGAGCACGCCTCGCTGATGTTGGCGCAACGCTGCAGCAATGTGGTAGCACCTACGCCTTTGTTCAGTGCCCTGCTCAACTATCGGCACAACCGCGCTACCGATGCCAGTGTGTCCAACCACGGCGCCGCCCGCCACCTCTTCCAAGGTATCGAGTTCTTCGGCGGACAGGCGCACAACAACTACCCCTTTGATTTGAACATTGATGACGATGGCCAAACGCTAGCGCTGACATTTCGCGTCGTAAACAGTCTGTCGTCTGAGCGCATGTGTGATCTCATGCAATGCGCCCTGGAGCATCTGGCCGAGGCCCTGGAGCATGCCCCAACCAAGCCAGTGCGGCAGATCGAAGTGCTCCCCGCGGCCGAGCGCGAACTGCTGCTGCACGCCTGGAACCAGACCGAGGCCCCTTACCCGGCTGACCGTTGCGTCCAGCACCTGTTCGAGGAGCAAGTCGCCAAGACGCCCGATGCCATCGCTGTGGTACGGGATGACACCCAGCTCACCTATACCGAGCTCAATGCGCAGGCCAATCGGCTGGCCCACCGCCTGATCAGCCTGGGTGTACGACTTGATAGCCGCGTGGCCATTTGCGCGGACCGCCATCCGCACATGGTGGCCGGAGTGCTGGCCATCCTCAAGGCCGGTGGGGCTTACGTGCCCCTGGACCCCAGCTATCCTTCTCAACGCTTGGCCGAAGTACTGCACGAATCGCAGCCATTGCTGATCCTCACGGATACGAACGGTCGCAGAGCCTTGGGGGATGACGCTGCAAGCGGCCTTCTCAATCTGTCACTGGATGATGGCGTTTGCAGTGATGTTGCAAGTGACGCCGGCGCCGATCCGGACATCCATGCGCTCACGCCCTCTCACCTCGCGTACGTCGTCTATACCTCCGGTTCCACTGGCCGCCCCAAGGGTGTGGCCATGTCACATCAGCCCTTGGTCAATTTGATTCACTGGCAGAACCATGCGGTCACTCATCCATCAGGCCAGTTGCGGACCTTGCAGTTTGCAGCGCTCGGATTCGATGTCGCTTTCCAGGAAATCGCAGCCACGCTATGCGCCGGTGGCTGCCTGGTTTTGGTCGATGAAGCTATACGTCAAGACCCCTTCGAATTGATTCGATATGCCCAAAGCCAGCATGTCGAACGCCTGTTCCTTCCCGTCGTCGCGTTGCAAAGTCTCGCTGAAGCAGCGATGGATACAGGGGCACATTTTCCAGCGTTGAGGCACGTCAGTACGTCAGGAGCACAATTACGAATCACTCCGGCCATCCAGCAATTATTCAAGCGGCTGCCGCATTGCCGTTTGCACAACCAATATGGACCCGCCGAATCCCATGTTGTTACCGAATTCACCATGCCGGAAGCGGTGGATACATGGCAGGCACTTCCATCCATCGGCGGCCCTATCCCCAACACGCGTATTTATCTGCTGGACCATCACGGTCAACCCGTGCCATCGGGCGCTATTGGTGAGATCTATATCGGTGGAGTGGGCGTAGCAAGCGGATATCTGAATCGGCCCGAGTTGACTGACGAACGCTTTTTGCAGGATCCGTTCTGTGCTCAACCCGGTGGGCGTATGTATCGCAGCGGTGATCTGGCGCGGCATCGCCCCGATGGCAGTCTTGAAGTCATCGGACGTGCGGATCAGCAGGTGAAGATCCGCGGCTTCCGCGTCGAACCGGGCGAGATCGAGGCGCGCCTGGCCGAACATCCGGCCGTGCGCGAGGCGGTTGTGCTTGCCCGCGAGGATGTGCCGGGTGATAAGCGCTTGGTCGCCTATGTCACCGCACAGGCTGATGCGGCGATCGATGCCTTGGTCTTGCGTGGACATCTGGCCCAGCAGTTGCCGGACTACATGATCCCGTCCGCGTTCGTGCCATTGGATGTCTTGCCAGTCACTCCCAACGGCAAGCTCGATCGCAAGGCGCTACCGGCGCCGGACGGCGAAGCCTTGGCCCACCGCGCGTACGAAGCCCCGCAAGGGGAAATCGAACAACGCCTGGCCGAGATCTGGTCCGAACTGCTGGGCGTGGAGCGCGTCGGCCGCCACGATGATTTCTTCGAGCTCGGCGGTCATTCGCTGCTGGTCATCCAGCTCTTTACGCGACTGCGGGACAACTTCGGGATCGATATTCCACTGGCCAAAATCATCAATGCGCCCACCATTGCATCGTTGGCGCTCATCGTTATGAATGGGCAAATCGAACTCTTCTCGACCGACGACATTGACCGAATTAGCGGTGAATTGTCCGATCTTTCGGCTGAGGATATCCGAGCCCTGCTTGATTCCAAGGATCATGACGAGATAAGCGGGTAACGACGGTCCGTCGCCTTTTTACTGCAACTGGGGATGAGTGGGAAAACGATGTCTGAGATGGATTTGGCCAAGATTGAGTCGATGCGACGGGAGTTACTGCTTCGGCGACTTCAGCGAAATGCGACACCATTGGTTCCGGAGCGCAAGCCCGCCATTGTGCATGCGGACCGCGATCAGCCATTGCGCCTATCCTGGTCTCAACAGCGGCTATGGTTTCTGGACCAACTGGATCGTGCGGCGAGCGTGGCCTACCACCTGC
>NZ_JADIKI010000008.1:0-1409 GCF_044904605.1 Dyella humi | reverse complement strand
AGCAGCAGCTCGCGTTCAGCGGCGGGCAGCACCTCCAGTTGTCGCACCGGCATGGCCGGCACATCGTCCAGCGCCTGAACCAGACTTTCCAGGGCACATTGCATGAGATCGCATACGCGCTTGGGCGAGACGCTGTCCACCACCTGCGGCGTCAATCCCAGGGTTTGGCCGTCGTCCTCCACCGACATGGTGAAGGGATAATTGGTGCGCTCCTGTCCGCCACTCGCCTCGATACCGTGGAACGGCAAGATCGATGTCGGCGCTGCATTCGCAGCCGTTTGTGATAGACGGTTATGACGGTAGTTGAGCAGCGCACTGAACAACGGCGTGGGGGCGGCCACGCTGCTGCAGCGCTGCGCCAGCGCGAGGGATGCATGCTCGTGGTGCAATAGATCGGCCAGCCGCTGGTGCGCCCGGCGCACGCTCTGTTCCACCGGGGTATCGTCCAGATCCAGCCGCAGGGGCAGGGTGTTGATGAACGGCCCGATCGCGCGGCCAGTCCCCTCGCCGCCTTGCATGCGTCCGAACAGCACCGTGCCGAACACCACCGCTTCGCGGCCGCTGCAGCGTGCCAACACCTGGCCGAAGGCCAAGTGGCACAGACTCGCCAGGCTCACGCCCAGGCGCCGCGCATGGTGGCGCAAGCGATCGTTCAAGGTCTGCGGCAGCGGGCGATGGCACTCGCTGATGCCGTGACCGTCGCGATGCACATCGCTCAGGCCAAACGGCAAGGTCGGCTCGTCGATGTCACCCAGCATCTGGCGGAAGAACGGCTCGTGGACGTCGGTGCCCAAGCGCGTCTGCGCCACTAAATTCCGGAACGGCTGCGGTGGAGCTAGCGTGTCGCTCCGATCAGCCAGGATCGCTGCCACTTCGTCGAGCAGGATATCGGTGGTGGTGTGATCGCTGGCCAGGTGATGCTGCAAAGACAGCAGCGCCCAACGTGGGCTGTCCGGCTCCTGGGTGATGAAGAACCGCAGCAGCGGCGCCTGGGTCAGGTCGATGCGGGTATGGCGTGGATCAAAGTGTCGGGCCAGTTGCTCGCTGGCGGTGCCGGCATGGGGATCCAGGCGGAATTCGGTGACCGACAAGGGCACCTTGCGCCATACCACCTGGGCCGGTTCGGACAAACCTTCCCAAATAAACGCCGTGCGCAAAATGTCATGGCGGTCCACCACTTGCTGGACGGCATCTAGGAAGCGATCCAGCACCGTGCGGTCGGCAAAGGCGATCTGCCTGACCATCAGATACGGATCACCGGCGGTGGCCAGCAGATGGTGGAACAGGCAGCCATCCTGCAGCGGCGACAGGGCATAGATGTCCTGGATATTGGCCACGCCCCCTGGCACCAGTCCGACGATGCGGTCGATGTCGGCCTGGGACAGCGTGATCAGCGGCAGCATGTCCGG
>NZ_JADIKI010000004.1:0-734 GCF_044904605.1 Dyella humi | reverse complement strand
GTCAGAAAACGCTCGGCAGTGAGCTGGGGACGATTGAGGTAGCCACGGGCAACACCGGCCCCGCCGATGTACAACTCACCCACGGCACCCAGCGGCACTGGCTGGCTGTGTACGTCGAGGAGGTAGAGGCGGGTGTTAGCGATCGGTCGACCGATCGATTGGCTTGAAGTCGGGTTCACATCGTCTCTCAGAACTTGCGAACACGAGGACCAGATGGTGGTCTCGGTGGGACCATAGAGATTCCATGCCGACTGCCCCTGTTGCCGTAACTGGATCGCCAACTGAGCGGACATTGCCTCCCCGCCACACAAGATCTTCAGCGTGGAGGACGGTGGCCATCGGATATCGAGCAGGCTGCGCCAGGTTGCCGGCGTGGCTTGCATGACACTGATTCGCTGGGTGACGAGCAGATCCCGCAATAAATAAGGATCACTATGGTCGTATTGGCGAACCAGGACGACTTGTGCGCCCTTGCTCAAGGGCAGATAGAGTTCCAGCGCTGCAATATCGAAAGAGATGCTGGTGACGGCAAGCAACCGGTCCTGTTGGGCGAGGCCCGGCACAGCGGCCATGGCATGCAGAAAATTGATGACGCTGTGATGTTCCACCATCACGCCCTTAGGCTTGCCGGTCGACCCTGAGGTATAGATGACATACGCCAGGTGTGAGGAGCTCAGGCCCAAGGCGTGCGGATCGGGATTGGCGTCCGCTGCATCCAGCGCATTCGGCGTTAG
>NZ_JADIKI010000003.1:0-794 GCF_044904605.1 Dyella humi | reverse complement strand
CGGGCCATGACGACGGCCTGGTGGATCGCCGGGTGCTGGCCCAGGCGCGCCTCGATCTCGCCCAGTTCGATGCGGAAGCCGCGGAGCTTCACCTGCTGATCGTTACGACCGAGGAACTCAAGATTGCCGTCTGGCCGATAACGAGCCAGATCACCGGTGCGGTACATCCGTGCGGAGGGATCGGCCACGAACGGATCGGACAGAAAACGCTCTGCGGTCAGTTCCGAGCGGTTGAGATAACCACGAGCGACGCCGGCGCCACCGATATACAACTCGCCGATTGTCCCTTGCGGAGCCGGCTCCCCGTAGTGGTTTAGTACGTAGATCGCGGTGTTGGCAAGAGGGCGGCCGATGGTCGGCATCGTTGGTCCGCCATTGAGGGCTGCCAGTGTCGCATCCACGGTGCATTCGGTGGGACCGTAAACATTATAGACGTTGAGCCGGCTGTCTTGCCGCAAACGATTCCACGTGAACTGGCCAATCGGTTCGCCGCCCATCAGGAACACTTGAGGCCACGGTGCGGTCGAGCCGGCTAGCCCGTTCTCCAGCCATAGTTCCAGCTGGGAGGGCGTACAGTCGATTACGGCGACGCGATGGGTCACCAGATACTTCAGGAAAGCCGAGATGTCTGTACGTACCGCCGTCGGCACCACCACCAAACAACGCCCAGACAGCAGTTGCACCAGTATCTGCACCGAAGCGTCGAACTGGTACGGCGCGTTCCATCCCACGGTGGCAAGCGGACGTCCGGCAAAGGCCGTCTGCTCCAGCCCGCGCCAGAGATTGAGCACGCT
>NZ_JADIKI010000007.1:0-1157 GCF_044904605.1 Dyella humi | reverse complement strand
CGCTCGATCATGCGTATGACCAGCAACGAATGGCCACCCAGTTCGAAGAAGTGATCGTGGCGGCCGATGCGTTCGACGCCGAGCAGCTCCGACCAGAGGCCGGCGATGAGCTGTTCACGCTCACCGAGAGGCGCTTCGTAAACGCGATGAACCAGGGCCTCAGCGTCCGGCGCCGGCAGTGCCTTGCGATTGAGCTTGCCGTTGGGCGTGAGCGGCATGGCATCCAACTGCACGAACGCTGAGGGCACCATGTAGTCCGGCAATTGCCGAGCCAGATGCCCGCGTAGGGCCAAAGCGTCGATCACTGCATCCGGCTGGGTAGTGACATAGGCGACCAGGCGCTGCTCGCCGGCCACATCCTCGCGTGCCAGTACCGCTGCCTCGCGCACAGCCGCATGCTCGGCCAGACGTGCTTCGATCTCGCCCAGTTCGATGCGGAAACCGCGAATCTTCACCTGCTGGTCCGCGCGTCCCAGGTATTGGAGGTTGCCGTCAGGCTGATAGCGAGCCAGATCGCCCGTGCGGTACATGCGTGCGCCGGGTGTCGTGCAGAACGGATCTTCAAGGAACCGCTCGGCAGTCAGCTCGGGCCGGTTGAGATAGCCACGCGCCACGCCGGCACCGCCGATGTACAACTCGCCCACCGCACTTCGTGGCACCGGTTGACCATGACCGTCCAGCAGATACAGGCGGGTGTTGGCGAGCGGGCGACCGATGATCGGTGTCGCAGCATCGCGGCCGAGCGTCGCCAGCGTGGCGTCCACCGTGCATTCGGTGGGACCGTAGACATTATGGACGTCGATCCGATCATCGTCTCGCAAACGATCCCAGGTAGCCGGGTTAATCGGTTCGCCGCCCACCAGAAGAGCCCGGGGCCATGGCCCACGAGGGTCGGCCAGTCCGTTCGCCAACCACAGTTCCAGTTGAGGGGGCGTGCAATCGACGACGTCCACCCGATGAATAGCCAGATAGTTCAAGAAGGCCTCGGCGTCCGCCCGTACCACCGTGGGTATCACCACCAGACTGCGGCCCGACAGCAATTGCACCAGCATCTTCACCGAGGCGTCGAACTGGTACGGCGCGTTCCATCCCACGGTGGCAAGCGGACGTCCGGCAAAGGCCGTCTGCTCCAGCCCGCGCCAGAGATTGAGCACGCT